>NZ_JBCPSS010000001.1:0-1969257 GCF_051129765.1 Providencia sp. Je.9.19 | reverse complement strand
CACATACTGATGTATGCTCCTTGTGACTCATTCATTTGCCGCCTACCTACAACTCGAATTATTTAGGGTATTGGATACCCGCTATTTTTCAAATTGTAGGGGTGTTGGCTTCATTAATAAACCCAAGTCACATACTGATGTATGCTCCTTGTGACTCATTCATTTGCCGCCTACCTACAACTCGAATTATTTAGGGTATGGATACCCGTTATTTTTCAAATTGTAGGGGTGTTGGTTTCATTCATAAACCCAAGCCACATACTGATGTATGCTCCTTGTGACTCATTCATTTGCCGCCTACCTACAACTCGAATTATTTAGGGTATTGGATACCCGCTATTTTTCAAATTGTAGGGGTGTTGGCTTCATTAATAAACCCAAGTCACATACTGATGTATGCTCCTTGTGACTCATTCATTTGCCGCCTACCTACAACTCGAATTATTTAGGGTATGGATACCCGCTATTTTTCAAATTGTAGGGGTGTTGGTTTCATTCATAAACCCAAGCCACATACTGATGTATGCTCCTTGTGACTCATTCATTTGCCGGCTACCTATAACTTGAATTATTTAGGGTATGTATATCGCCCTGACTTCAAGTTATAGGGTGTAATAATTTTAACAATCCATTATATCTATAATTTAAGCTTGATTATCGTTTTTTGTTATTGATAAAAAGAGGAAATGGGGCGATTTTTTTGGGGGAAATATTTATTGATTGGTTGTTGATAATAAAAAAGCCATCTTCAATTTGAAAATGGCTTTGATTATTAAGTCAAAATTAAACTATTTCGCTGCTTGGCGAGCCTGCTCAACCCAACCATCAAAGGTAGACTGATGCGCTTTAATCCAAGCATTGGTATGACGTTGAATATCAGCTTGAGAAGATTCCCCATTATGCATTCTTAGATTTTGCGCATTAATATCTGAAATTGGTAATTTCATAATTTCAAATAGTTTAGCGGCGGCTGGGTTATCTGCTGCCCATTTTTTGTTCGCGACAATGTGCATGGTATTTGGTGGGAAACCATAGTTTTTACCATTCGGTAGTGCCGTATCAGTTTTCTCGCCGTTAGGCATTGAAGAGAACGGAACTTCTAACCAAACGACATCACGACCCGGTTTTAGCACATCACTGATCCAGTATGGGGTCCAAGTGTAATAAAAGATAGGTTTGCCTTCTTTATAGCGCGTAATGGTATCAGCCATCATCGCTGCATAGTTTCCTTGATTATGATCGACGGTTTTTTCTAAGTTATAGGCTTTTAAATGATTATTAATTGCTGCTTCACAACCCCAGCCCGGGTTACAACCCGTTAAATCAGCTTTTCCATTACCATTCGCATCAAATATTTTGGCGATTTTAGGATCTTTAAGTTGCTCGACGTTGGTTATGTTGTATTTTTCGGCTGTTTTTTTATCGATTAAATAGCCTTGAGCAGCATTTGTTACGTAATTACCTTGGCGATAAAAGACTTTGTCTCCGCCCGCGGCATCATATTGAGCATTATGCAAAGGAACCCAGCTGGTGGCGAGATAAGTGGCGTCACCATTGGCAATGGAAGCGTATGCAACGTTGTAGTCGACTTCTTTAATTGAGTCGATGTCATAACCTAATTGTTCAAGTGCTTTAGCCACTAATAAAGTTTGAAAGGTTTCTTCGCTAATTGTACTTTGAACAGGACTGATTTTGATTCCTTTACCGGGAAGATCGGCTGCGCCTGCAAGGGGCACGGTAAGGATCGCTGTAAGTGCAGATGCTATAATTATTGGTTTTTTCATTGTTAACTTATACATTATTGTTACCTCTGTTTTATTTCGCAGCTTGTGCTTGCAAGCTAAGGGACGCGTTAATGACCCTATTGTGAATGGAGGAAATTGTTACTTTTCTAACTATTTATCTGCTTTTTTACAGAATGGGCGAGCAATTAACCCGATAGGCCCTTTTTGATACCAGCGTGTGGATGTTTTATTACGCGTATCTTTCCCTAACGATTGTGTGAAGCGGTCTAATACAATCGCCAATATCACGATACCGACACCTCCGACAGAAGCGAGACCCATATCGAGACGGCCTATTCCGCGTAGTACCATTTGTCCAAGTCCACCAACTGCAATCATTGAGGCAATAACAACCATTGAAAGCGCCAACATCAAGGTTTGATTGACGCCAGCCATAATGGTTGGCATGGCAAGAGGAAGCTGCACTTTAAACAGCATTTGTCGTGGGCTAGCACCGAAAGATTCCGCCGCTTCAACTAAATCTGCGGGAACTTGTTTAATACCCAATATGGTTAAGCGGATTATCGGTGGTAGCGCAAAGATAATTGTCACGACGACCCCGGGAACATTACCAATACCGAATAACATGACAATGGGTACTAAATACACAAAAGCTGGTGTAGTTTGCATTGCATCAAGGAGTGGTCGAATAATTTTGGCAGCTTTATCACTACGAGCTAGCCAAATACCAAGGGGAAGCCCTATAACGATACAAAAAAATAGAGAAGTCAGCACGAGGGATAAAGTCACCATCGCCTCAGACCAAGCCCCAATAGCGCCTATGGCTATCATTGAGACAAAGGTTGTCACGCCCATCACTCGACCTGCTAATTGCCATGTTAAGAGCGTAAATAAAATGATTGCAACAGGAGAGGGCATCGATGTTAGAAATTGTTCAAAACCACTTAAGGTAAAGTCAATAGGGATACGTATTCCTTGGAATAGTGGGCGAAAATGCAGCACTATCCAATCAATACCATGAGCAACCCATGAATCTAAAGGGATCAGCGTGTGTTGAAACGGATCCATAATATTAAAGTGTTCAGGGGTGATGCTGTCAGTGGGAGCTGCATCTAGCCAATCACTTGAACCAGTATCTGTTGGAGCATCTGTACTTGAAGCTGTACCCCAAGGATCGTCACCTGATGTACTCGTTGTATCAGAGCTTGACGACCAAGGATCGTCGGCAGGAGGCGCTTCTTGTGTATTAGTTTGCGGTGATGCTGTGGTTGCTTGCGTATCAGCCCATGGATCTTGGTAATCATTCACTTGCTGCTGATCGGTGGTCTGTGCGTTATTTTTATTGCTCATTTGGCGTCTCCTTATCTAGCGCTTGTAACAGCATTCCTTTTGATATCACGCCTAAATAGCGATTTTTGTCATTGATGACAGGAACGGCGCAGGGAGCTTGTGCAATTGTTGAGATAACTTCATTAAGCGGAGTATCGCCTTGAATGGGGTCTATATCTGTTAAAATGGCGGCTTCGATACCGGTTTTATCGTGCAATGCTTTTTCGAGAGATTCTACTGAGACGACACCTGCAAAAGTATGGCCTCGGGAGATTAAATACCCGTGATAGCGGTCTTCATCGTTGAGCACTTTAAGGGCTGAGCGAGGACCGAAGCCTGGCGCAACATGAAGAAGTGCATTAGGGCGTCTACGAGCGATATCTTTGGCACTAAAAACTTGGCTAACATCAACACCACGAAAGAAGGTTCTGACATAATCATTTGCTGGATTATTAAGAATTTCATCCGGAGTACCTACTTGAACAACGATACCCCCTTGCATGATGGCAATTCTGTCACCAATTCGCATGGCTTCATCAAGATCATGAGAAATGAACACAATGGTGCGCTGTTTGTCGCCTTGCAAAGATAGGAGTTCATCCTGCATTTCTGTTCTGATTAACGGGTCAAGGGCTGAAAATGCCTCATCCATTAACAGAATATCAGGATCATTTGCGAGTGCTCTTGCAAGGCCGATGCGTTGTCGCATTCCGCCAGATAATTCATCGGGATAGGAGTGCGCCCATTTATCTAAGTTAACTTGAAGAAGCGCATCCATAGCTTTTTTATGGCGTTCTTCTTTTGAGATACCGGATAATTCCATACCGAAAGCAGTGTTATCAATTACATTCATATGCGGCATGAGTGCGAAAGATTGGAATACCATACTGATTTTTGTACGTCTGACTTCTCGAAGTGCTTTATCAGAGATACTGGCAATATCTTCGCCATCAATCAATACTTGGCCAATAGTGGGTTCAATCAGGCGATTGAGGAGGCGCACCAACGTGGATTTCCCTGAACCAGAAAGCCCCATAACAACAAATATTTCGCCTTCTTCAATCGCCAGATTCACATCTTGAACACCAACGGTTAGACCCGTTTTTTCAAAGATATCATCTTTATTCATACCTGATTCTAAAAGCTTAAAAGCTTGATCAGGAGCTTCCCCAAATATTTTATATAAATTTTTAACTTCTAATTTTATTGCCATACATTATTTACCCAATTTTCATTTGAACAGAAAAAGATAGCCTGTATCGAATGTTACTAATTCAATAATTACAGATTAAAAAATAAAAATGTTAATAACTGCTGTTTCTATCTTTGAAAATTATCAGGGCAGAGATTCCTTTTTATATTATTAGTTAGCTACTATTTATTTAGCTATTATCGCTTTAATTTAATTTCCTCTCATGAAAGTATTAATAATTTTTGTCAGCAATATAACCTAGCATAATAAAAAACTCTGACAACCCTAGGTTAAGCATAATTAATCAAAAAAAACAGTCATTATTTGAGTGTTAATTATTGATATGAATAATTGATTTAGATACTAAATAGTTAATGCTAGTATCATCAATATATAGTGATAACTTGCTGTTGAGCCTATATTTATTAAATGAGCATTATTTATTTTTTTTGTTGAATTAGATAAGATGTTAAACCAATGAAAATCTAAATAGGGTGTTACTTAATAGGTGTAAAAAACTTTATCAAATCACACTAATCATTAAAATTATTAATGTTATTTGTGCTAATTGAGTTAGTACATCACCACTTCTTACCTAAATAGCTCATTAAAAATGAGTTATTTGACAAAATAATATATAAATACCGATGATATTAGGCTGTTTTTTGAGCCAAAAAAATCTTACCAAATAAAATTTTTATTATTCAGTAAGATATGATTTTGGGCTTTTCCGTGCTTAGATGTCAATTAAATTAATTGATTAAAAATTCCAATCATCATCTTCTGTGCTTACAGCTTTACCTATGATATATGAAGAGCCTGATCCAGAGAAGAAATCATGATTTTCATTTGCATCAGGTGAAAGTGCAGATAATATTGCTGCACTCACATCAGTCACTGTATCCGGAAATAAGGCTTCATAGCCTAAATTCATTAGCGCTTTGTTTGCATTATAATGAAGGAATTTTTTGACATCTTCAGACCATCCTACCGTGTCATATAATTCTTGAGTATACTTAACTTCATTTTCATATAAGTCAAATAATAATGAAAATGTGAAGTCTTTAATTTCATTCTGAGTGGTCTCATCATATTGTAATAAGGATTTCTGGAACTTATAGCCAATATAATATCCGTGTATTGCCTCGTCTCTTATAATTAGCCTAATTAAGTCTGCTGTATTGGTTAATTTTCCTCGGCTTGACCAATGCATAGGTAAATAAAAACCGGAATAAAACAGGAATGATTCTAAAAATACACTGGCAATTTTTTTCTTAAGAGGATGTGAGTCGCAATAGTAAGACAGAATGATTTTAGCTTTGTTTTGTAATGCAGTATTTTCCTCACTCCAACGATAGGCATCATCGACATCGGCGGTGGAGCACAAGGTTGAAAATATAGAACTGTAAGAGCGAGCGTGTACTGCTTCCATAAAGCTAATATTAGATAACACCGCTTCTTCATGAGGGGTTTGAGCATCAGCCATTAAGCAAGGCGCACCGACCGTATTTTGCAGTGTATCTAATAACGTTAGTCCCGTAAAAACACGAATGGTTAGTTTTTGTTCAGGGGGAGTCAATGTATTCCAAGAAGGTGTATCATTTGATAACGGAATTTTTTCGGGTAACCAAAAATTGGTGGTGAGACGATTCCAAACCTCGAGATCTTTATCGTCTTGGATACGATTCCAATTGATAGCCTTAATTGGGCCATTAGATGTGTGGGTAGTCATACCTATTTTTCCTTTTACAGTGAGCAAGACACACAACCTTCAACTTCAGTACCTTCAAGGGCAGTTTGACGTAGCCGAATGTAATACAAGGTTTTGATTCCTTTTTTCCACGCATAAATTTGGGCGCGGTTTATATCTCTTGTTGTTGCATCGTCTTTAAAAAATAGTGTCAATGATAAACCTTGGTCTACATGCTGTGTCGCGACGGCATAGGTATCAATAATTTTTTCAGGACCGATATGATAAGCATCTTGGTAGTATTCAAGGTTTTCATTATTCATAAAGGGGGCGGGATAGTAGACGCGTCCAATTTTTCCTTCTTTACGGATCTCAATACGCGATACGATAGGATGAATACTGGATGTTGAATTATTGATATAAGAAATCGATCCTGTTGGTGGAATCGCTTGTAGGTTTTGGTTGTAAATCCCATGAGTTATTATTGACTGTTTTAGATTGTGCCAATCTTCTTGTGTTGGTATTTCGATACCCGAACGTCGGAATAGTTCTTGAACGGTTTGTGTCTTTGGTAACCAGACTTGGTTGATATATTTATCAAAATACTCACCAGTCGCATAAGTTGACTGTTCAAAACCGAGAAAAGCTTCTTGGCGCTCAATCGCTAATTGGTTTGAGGTTTTCAAAGCGTGATAAGTGACGGTATAAAAATAAATATTAGTAAAATCGAGAGCTTGCTCAGATCCATAATAAATATGTTCTCTAGCAAGGTAACCATGCAAGTTCATTTGACCAAGGCCAATAGCATGAGATTGTCGGTTACCTTGAGCAATGGAAGGTACTGAACGGATATCACTCATGTCAGAAACGGCAGATAGTGCTCTAATTGCAGTTTCAATAGATATGGCAAAATTGTCAGAATCCATTGTGTTGGCAATATTCATCGAACCTAGATTACAGCTAATATCTTTCCCTATTTCTTTATAACTTAAATCATCTTCATAAAGACTTGGGCGATTTACTTGCAGTATTTCTGAACACAGGTTACTCATGTTAATCCGACCCGCAATTGGATTCGCACGGTTAGCGGTATCTTCAAATAAAATATAAGGGTAGCCTGATTCAAATTGTATTTCGGCTATAGTTTGGAAGAATTCTCGGGCGTTTATCTTAAATTTTTTTATCGCTTTATTATTGACCATTTCATAATATTTGTCTGAAACACTTATTTCAGACATTGGCACACCATAAACGCGCTCAACATCGTAAGGCGAGAACAGGTACATATCTTCATTATCTTTTGCAAGCTGGAATGTGATATCTGGAATAACAACACCTAAAGACAGTGTTTTTATTCGAATTTTTTCATCTGCATTTTCGCGTTTCGTGTCTAAAAATCGCATAATGTCAGGGTGATGAGCATGTAAATAAACAGCTCCAGCACCTTGGCGCGCACCTAATTGATTCGCGTAAGAAAAGGCATCTTCAAGCATTTTCATCACAGGAACAACACCTGAAGATTGGTTTTCAATAAACTTTATTGGTGCGCCTTGTTCCCGTAAATTGGTCATCAAAAATGCGACACCGCCACCGCGTTTAGATAATTGCAACGCTGAGTTAACTGAGCGGCCAATAGATTCCATATTGTCCTCTATGCGTAATAGAAAACAGGAAATCAACTCACCTCGCTGTTTTTTTCCACAATTAAGGAACGTGGGGGTCGCAGGTTGGAAGCGACCACTAATCATTTCATCAACTAAAAGGGAAGCTAGCGATATAGAACCTTGGGCGAGTGTCAGGGCGACCATGCAAACACGGTCTTCATAACGTTCAAGATAGCGTTTACCGTCAAAGGTTTTTAATGTGTAGCTAGTGTAATACTTAAAAGCACCTAAAAAAGTTTGGAAACGAAACTTATGAGCGTAGGCCTGTTTGAATAATTTTTTAATAAATTTAAAGTCATATTGTGCTAACACTTGTGCTTCGTAATAATTTTCATTGACCAAAAAATCAAGTTTCTCTTTTAAATCATGGAAAAACACGGTGTTTTGATTAACATGCTGACGAAAATAATGATGAGCGGCTTCTTTGTCTTTATCAAATTGAATATGTCCTTCGCTATCATATAAATTTAGCATGGCATTGAGTGCGTGATAATCAACCGTCGTTGTATTTTGTATTTTATCCATTGGGAATAACTCTAGTTTTGGGTATTTAGCCAGAAGGAATGCAGTCCATCACGTACAGATTCGACGTCACGCTGCGTTCCTAACAGTTCAAATCGGTAAAGGTAGGGGACATGACACTTTTGGGAAATAATGTCTCCTGCAATCGCATAGCCCTCGCCAAAATTAGTATTGCCTGCGGCAATAACACCTCGAATAAGTAATCGATTTGATTCAATATTTAAAAACCGAATAACTTCTTTGGGGACGGCGCCTTGTGTTCCTCCTCCTCCATAGGTTGGAAGAAGTAAAACAAAGGGTTGAGTTGCGATAAGTGGTTTACCTTCATCACCTATTGATAATCGAGTAGCGGGTATCGCAAGTTTTTCAACAAAACGATGACAATTACCCGAGCGACTCGAAAAGTAGATTAATGATTGGTTTGTCATCTCAATTCCTAAGAAACTAGGCTGTTTATCATATCAGGACGAAAACCTGACCAATGTTGATCGCCAACAATGACCACTGGGACTTGCTGGTAGCCTAATCGCTTAACTAGTTCAAAGGCTTGAATATCTAAAGTAAGGTCAATAATTTGGTAAGGAATGCTTTTTCTGTCTAGGGCTTGATAGGTAGCATTACACTGAACGCAGTTGGGTTTACTATAAATGATAATCTGAGCCATGTTAGTCACCGTTTCATTTTTTGAAAGTATTAGGAAGAGTGTTACTTATGGATAAATACTATATATAGATTTAAAATTTATCAACCACACAATATATAGTGTGAATAAAATATTGAATGATAATTATTCTAATTATCAGCTAGGTTGTTATTAACATTGAGAATAAAAAATAATGCGCTTGATGGTGCAATTAATCACACTGAGAAAAAAGATTATTGCAAAGTAGAAATGACACAGTTTATAACTGTATATACATTCAGGTAATTGAATCCAACTAAGGAGATAATATGTTTCATCAATATTTAGCTTCACCGGAAAAATTTCCTAAACCGTGGATACATATTGCGGCTGATGATGTAGGGATAACCAGCCTCTATTTTGTGGATGAAAAAACGGAAAAAGAGCAAAAAAACGTGCATTCCAAGCTATGCGCTAAAGAATTAAAAGAATATTTTAGTCACAAAAGAAAATTTTTTACGGTGACATTAAATCCACAGGGAACTGAGTTTCAAAAAAAAGTCTGGCAACATCTTAGTGATATACCTTATGGCGAGCGTTGGAGCTATAAAGATTTGGCGCTAAAATTAGGTTCTGTTAATTATTGTCGTGCGGTTGGAATGGCTAATTCACGTAATCCAATTTCGCTAATTGTCCCTTGTCATCGAGTATTAGGGCACGATGGAAAGCTAGTGGGGTATACTGGAGGGTTAGATATTAAAGGTTGGTTGCTCAATCATGAGAAGTAATGTCTAAATAATTAACTCTTGACGATTTTAATGGGCGATAAAATGACCATCGATAAGAATAATTGGTCGATTTAAAGGCAATTAAACCTATAAATAATATTTTTTTGCATTTTTTATCAATTTTCGTGATCTAGGTTGTAGACAAGTTACTTAGATATCTGATGTACTGAGCATGATACATCGTGTGTCTATTTTATTTTAAAGGTAATATTTGATGTCTAAAGTTAAAGGTAACGTTAAGTGGTTCAACGAGTCTAAAGGTTTCGGTTTTATCACTCCAGAAGATGGTAGCAAAGATGTGTTCGTTCACTTTTCTGCTATTACAAGCGACGGTTTCAAAACCTTAGCTGAAGGTCAGAGAGTTGAATTTGAAATCACTGAAGGTGCTAAAGGCCCATCTGCTGTTAACGTTGTCGCTCTGTAATTTAAACAACTAAAACGAACAGCTATCAACTCGCTCTGGTTAATATCGGAGCGAGTTTTTTATTATCTAAAATTCAGTGCAAAAAGTTCGTTATTGGTAGGTAGTTAAAAAGCCTGAATGAACAGGCTTGCCCATTATTTAACTTCTTCACCCTTAGCTTGTAGATCAGCATGGTAAGAAGAGCGTACAAATGGCCCACAGGCTGCGTGGGTAAAACCCATAGCCATTGCTTCATCTTTCATTTCATCAAACTCAGCAGGGCTTACATAGCGTTTTACAGGCAGGTGGTGACGACTTGGCTGTAAATATTGTCCAAGTGTCAGCATGGTGACGCCATGGCGACGTAAATCGCGCATAACTTCGACAATTTCTGCGTTTGTTTCACCTAACCCAACCATAAGACCTGATTTGGTCGGAATGTCAGGGTGTGCTTCTTTGAATTTTTCCAGTAATTTTAATGACCAATCATAGTTTGCGCCGGGGCGGACTTGGCGATAAACCCGTGGGACATTTTCAAGGTTATGATTGAATACATCAGGTGGCGTTGCGGTTAATATTTCTAATGCACGATCCATTCGACCTCTGAAGTCGGGCACCAATGTTTCAATTTTGATATTAGGGCTTTTTTCACGAATAGCGCTAATGCAGTCAGCAAAGTGTTGAGCTCCACCATCACGAAGATCATCACGGTCAACAGAAGTGATAACAACGTAACGTAATGCCATATCTTTAATTGTTTGTGCAAGTTTTGCAGGTTCATTGGCATCTGGTGCGTTCGGGCGACCATGGGCAACGTCACAAAACGGGCAGCGGCGGGTACAAATCGCGCCTAAAATCATGAATGTGGCAGTACCATGATTAAAACATTCAGAAAGGTTAGGACATGAGGCTTCTTCACAAACAGAATGCAGGCCATTTTTACGCATGGCAGCTTTAATGCCTTGGATGCGAGTTGAGTCAGCAGGTAACCTAATTTTCATCCAGTCAGGTTTACGTAGAATCTCTTCACGTTCGGTAACGACGTTTTTGACTGGGATCAGCGCCATTTTATCGGCGTCACGATATTTAATTCCGCGTTCTATCAGAATGGGTTTACTCATAATATGCCGGTTCCAGTTATTTTTTGAGCTGATGGACAGGTTCTAATGCTTATATTTACCAGACTAGAATTATAGGTATTGATCATTCGAGTTTATAAGGATCTGTTACCTATCCATTAAAATTTATTTGAAAAATGTTAAAAAATTATAGCATTATTATTGAACAATATGAAATCCTAGTGTGTCACAGAATTGTTTAATTAGCACAGGTTGAACATCATTTAATGATGTTTCTGGAGCTAGAGCTTTAATCTGTGTCATTTTTAATTCGCTATAACCACAAGGATTTATACGATTAAAGGGTTCAAGATCCATATGGATATTTAATGCTAAACCATGAAATGAACAGCCTTGTCTTATGCGTAATCCTAAAGAACAAATTTTATCACCATTTACATAGACTCCTGGTGCATCGGGGCGCGGATAGGCTTCGATATGAAAATGAGCAAGGGTTTTCACTATAGTATTTTCAAGCGCAGTCACTAATTCACGAACGCCGATTTTATTGCGTTTTAAATCAATCATGACATACATCACTTGTTGACCAGGCCCATGATAGGTCACTTGTCCACCTCTATCACTTTGAATGACAGGGATATCACCGGGAGCGATGACATGCTCTGCTTTTCCAGCTTGGCCTTGGGTAAAAACGGGAGGGTGCTCAACGAGCCATACCTCATCACATGTATCTTGATGACGAGATTCCGTAAACTGGTGCATCGCATCAGAAACATCCTGATAAGGCGCAAGCCCTAATTGACGTATGATTATGTTTCTTTCTGACAAAGTTTTAACATCCAAGCGGTTTGTGATCCGTGATTTGTGGGCAGTATAACGCTGCAAAATTTATATCGCCAGTTTGTCTTGTTATAAATTTGTTATTTAGGTGCGGATGGCAAATTTAGATTGGACGATAATAACGAAAAAACCGAATAGCCAAGATGGTCTATTCGGTTTTTTTTAATGCCAACTAATTAAAGGACAACTTTAACGAGTTCTAATGCACCTAACTCAGTATATAAAGTTTCAACTTGTTCGATATGTGTCGCATTGATAGTTATCGATACAGAGTGATAAGTGCCTTTACTGCTCGGTTTAACTTCTGGGGAATAATCACCCGGAGCATGGCGTTGAACGACTTCTACAACCTGATCAACTAACTCAGGATGTGCCACACCCATTACTTTGTAAGTCAGCGGGCATGGGAAATCAAGCAGTTCACCTAATTTGGTTTTCATGGGCACTCCTAATTTTCGATAAATAGCGCCTGTCAGTTTAATGACAGGCTTTAAGATACCTTAATATATGGGGTTAACTTAATCTCAATTCAAGGGTTAGCTGAACCAGCGGTGGAACATCAGTTTAATGTAATCAATTAACCGACTGAAAAAGCCACCTTCTTCAACATTTTTTAAGACAGCTAACGGATGCTGCTCAACCGTTTTACCATCTAATTGGAAGCTAATCACGCCCACTTGTTGGCCTTTGGTGAGTGGAGCTTCTAATTCCGTGTTAGTTAATTCATAGCTAGCTTTCAAATCTTTCAAGCGGCCGCGAGGGATCGTCAGGAACAGATCTTCGGTCACGCCTAATTTCACTTCACTGTCATCACCAAACCATACGGGTGCTGTTGCAAATTCAACACCAGCTTGTAGTGGTTTTACTGTTTCATAGAAGCGAAAACCGTAAGTCAGCAATTTTTTACTTTCGGTATCGCGACCTTTGCTACTTTTTCCACCCATAACAACCGAAATTAAACGCATATCACCATCGGTAGCGGATGCAACTAAGTTATAACCCGCCGCATTGGTATGGCCTGTTTTGATGCCATCAACGGCTAGGCTCTTATCCCATAATAAACCATTGCGGTTGGTTTGACGGATATTGTTAAAGGTGAATTCTTTCTCTTTATAGATTTCGTATTCTTCGGGGACGTCACGAACAAGCGCTTGCCCAATCAATGCCATATCGCGAGCAGAGCTATATTGGCCATCAGCATCTAAGCCATGCACAGTTTCAAAATGGGTGTTTTTTAAACCAAGTTTGCCGACGTAGCCATTCATTAATTGAACAAAGTTAGTTTGATCCCCTGCAACATAATCTGCCATTGCGACGCAAGCATCGTTACCTGATTGCAAGTTAATGCCACGCGTCAGTTGCGCGACACTCACTCGGTCACCTGGTTTTAGGAACATCAATGAAGAGCCCTTAAAAACAGGATTGCCTGTTGCCCATGCATTTTCACTGACGGTAACCATATCATTGGCACCGATTTTTCCTGATTTGATAGCTTGGCCGATAACGTAACTTGTCATCATTTTAGTTAAGCTGGCGGGATCGCGACGTTGATCCGCATTATTTTCAGCGAGGACTTTCCCTGAATTATAATCAATTAAGATATAAGCTTCCGCATCAATATTAGGGACTGCGGGTATTGATGTATTTGGAAAAGCTTCATTTGCATTGGCAGTAGTGACAGTAACAAACAGCAGCGCAGAACCCAGTAAAGCCTGACGCGCGATGCGTGATGGGGAGACATTTTTCATGGTTGTATCATTACATCCGAAATTCGGTAAACACAAGGAGGCGCAGTGTAGCAAAAGTGCTGGGATGGATAAAAGAAGTACTTGCTTTGCGCCAATAATTTTACGTTAGTTTATACCTGTCATCTTTCAAGTTGTATGGTTTTATTGGTTATTGCCATACAACTTGAATTATGTAGAGTATATGACTCATTCTAAGGGGCAACCACCATGGATGCTTGATTTCTTTCAGATTGTAGGCGACCTTGGATTTCGACCGCTTTTTCTCTACTGGTAAATGGCCCTAATTGAACGCGATAAATACCGTTATAGGGTTGCAAACGTCCGGGTACACCAAATTGATTTTTCAAATCATTGAGCATTTTATTCGCATTATCTTGGCTGCTAATTGCACCTGCTTGGACTAAGAAACCACGTTCAGGCACTGTTTCAGTGGCTGCGGCTTGTGGTGCAGTCTCAGGCTCCGGTGTTTTCAGTGCCATATCAGGCATCGTCGGCTGCATAGGTTCACTAGGTTGTTGAACAGGCAATGCATTTTCTGGTGTAGGTAAATTTTCCATTACTGGGGTGCCCATTGGGCCTGCTCCGAGTTGTGGTCTACCTGGCAGCGCATAACTTTGCTTAATAAAATTAGAACCCACGGTTCCTGGCCCTGATAATGAACCATCTTGAGCAACTTGGATGGCATCAATTTTGATGCGTGTCGTCGGCATCAAATTTAAGCGATCAGCAGTAGCACGAGAAAGTGCAATGCTTTTACCTTGAACATAAGGGCCGCGGTCATTGACACGCACTACCATCATACGGCCATTCATCATATTGGTGATACGCACATAACTTGGTATTGGCAGTGTTGGGTGAGCGGCGGTTAGCTCAGCAGGATTAATTCGTTCACCGATAGCAGTCATATTTCCTGCGGATTCAGTGCCATAGATAGAGGCGTAACCAACTTGTGAAAACTGTGATGGGTCGCGAACAACTTGATATTGTTGACCATTACGTTGGTAGTCGCTATTTGCCGTTGGGTGATAAGGCTCATAATGAGGTTCTGCGCCAAGCACATCTTGTGTTTGCACATTTGTAGGTACATTTGTGGGTTGCTTGGGCTCTTCATTGACACAGCCCGCCAGTAGCGTGGCTGTGATGCCAAGTATAATCCATTGTAAACGCATACTAAGCCTCATATTATAAACTTTTAGAAAGAAATTTTCGGTGTGTATGGATAGACATGATAATACCGAACCCAGCCATTAACACAATCAAGGCCGATCCCCCATAACTTACAAGTGGAAGAGGAACGCCGACGACAGGTAATATACCACTGACCATACCAATATTGACAAACACGTAGACAAAAAGAATTAATATTAAGCCACCAACCATAACACGGCCAAATGTGTTTTGCGCACTTGCTGCAATATATAATCCTCTAATAATTAGAAGCATATATAGTGCAAGTAGAATTAATACACCTATCAGTCCGAGCTCTTCGGCTAATACTGCAAAAATAAAGTCGGTATGTCTTTCGGGCAAAAATTCTAGCTGTGATTGTGTTCCTTGTAACCAACCTTTCCCCATTAATCCACCAGAGCCAATTGCTATTTTAGATTGGATAATATGGTATCCGGCGCCTAACGGATCGGTTTCTGGGTCGAGTAACATCATGACGCGAGCTCTTTGATAGCCATGCATCAAGAAGAACCATAACAAAGGAATAAATGCGGCGAGCGCGACGGCCGCGACAGTGATCAATCGCCAACTCATACCGGCAAGAAAAAGAACAAACAGGCCTGAGGCTGCAACTAAAATAGACGTACCAAGATCGGGTTGTGCAGCGACGAGTAAAGTCGGTACGAAAATCAGCACTAGCGCTATCATCGTATTTTTGAATGAAGGAGGGCAAACATCTCGGTTCATAAATCGAGCAACCATGAGAGGAACGGCAATTTTTGCAATTTCAGATGGTTGAAAGCGAATAAAACCTAAATCAAGCCAGCGTTGTGCGCCTTTACTGATTTGCCCAAATACATCTACAAAAATCAATAAAATGACACAAAAAATAAATAAATGAGGTGCCCAATTTTCATACATACGTGGTGGAATTTGAGCCATAACAATCATGACAATAAAGCCAGTTGCGATTTGCCCTAACTTTCTTTCCATCATATCGACGTTTTGACCACTTGCACTCCACATAATAAAAGCACTGTAGGCGAGTAAGGCAAGTATGATCAATAACATAGGCAAATCAATGTGGAGACGCATTGATAGCGATATTTTTTTCTTATCGTCTGTCATATTATTTCATTTATCATCATAGAGTTAACGGTCTTCCTCAGCGCTAGCCTCTGAGCTTTTAACTTGCGTGGTATTATCACCTAAAAGTACATGGTCGAATATTTGACGAACAAGATCGCCTACAGCCGGACCCGCACCACCATTTTCAAGGATAATGGCTACAGCGATAGTCGGCTTGTCATAAGGTGCATAGGCAATCATTAGTTTATGGTCGCGTAAATGTTCCGAAAGCTTGCTCGCATTGTAGGTTTCATAGCTAAAGACTTGAGCGGTACCTGACTTGGCCGCAACTTTATAAGGCGTACCAATAAAGCTACGACGTCCGGTGCCGTTTGGTGCATTTGCAACGCCATACATGCCTTGTTTGGCCAGTTCCCAAAACCCAGAATGGATATCACCTATTTGCGTAGTTTCTTTATCTTCATATGGCACCATAGCATTACCTAATTTGGTACCATACAGTAAGTGAGGTGTTTTGACTTGCCCATCATTAATTAACGTCATCAATGCTTTAGACATTTGAATTGGCGTCGCAGTCCAATAGCCTTGTCCAATGCCTACAGGGATAGTATCACCTTGATACCAAGGCTTTTTATAGCGATTTTGTTTCCATTCACGAGTTGGCATTATGCCAGAATATTCTTCTAGTAGATCAATACCGGTATAGGTACCAAAGCCAAATCGCGTCATCCAGGCTGATAATCGGTCAATTCCCATGTCATAGGCGACTTGGTAAAAAAATGTATCCGCAGATTCAATGATGGATTTCATCACATTTAGTTTGCCATGTCCCCAACGTTTCCAGTCACGATAACGTTTCTCGGAGCCTGGAAGTTGCCACCAACCCGGGTCAAAAATAGTGGTGTTTGGCGTAATGACTTTTTCACTCAATGCAGCTACTGAAATAAACGGTTTAACGGTTGACGCAGGTGGATAGAGACCTTGAGTTGTTCTATTTATCAATGGCCTATCCGGGTTAGTTAGTAGTGCCTGATAATCTTTATTTGATATTCCATTGACGAACAGATTGGAGTCATAGCTAGGGTTAGAAACTAATGCAAGTATCTCACCATTACGGGGGTCTGTGACAACCACGGCGGCACGGCTGGTGGTGAGTAGTTTCTCGATATAAATTTGTAACTCAAGATCGATAGTTAAGTATATATCGCGTCCAGCCTGAGGGGGTTGCTCATGCAGCTGACGGATAACGCGACCGCGGCTGTTAACTTCAACTTCCTCATAACCTGTTTTACCATGCAATATATCTTCGTAATAGCGCTCGATACCTAATTTGCCAATATCATGGCTTGCCGCATAGTTAGGTAATAAACCTTCTTTATCAAGACGTTCAACATCTTTATCATTAATTTTAGCAACATAGCCGATAACATGGGTTAATGCAGAACCGTAAGGGTATGAGCGGCGTTGATAGCTTTTTACTTCAAGACCTGGGAAACGGTATTGATTGACAGCAAAACGAGCAACTTGTACTTCATCTAGCCGAGTTTTTAAGGCGATAGAGGTAAAGCGTCGGGAGCGTTTACGCTCTTTTTCAAAATTGGTGATATCTTCATCTGTGAGGCCAACTACATCCCTTAGTTTTTCTAAGGTATCTTGAAGGTTATCAACTTTTTCAGGGACAATTTCAAGCTGATAAAAGCTACTATTAAGAGCCAGTTGGGTGCCTTTTCTATCAAAAATAATTCCACGGCTAGGTGGGATAGGCACTAATTTTATACGATTGTCATTTGAACGAGTTTGGTAATCCTCATGACGTACGATTTGTAAGTGATACAAATTGGTGATGAGAATAGAGAGTAAAATGATAATAATGCCAAAAGCAATTAATGCCCGGCGAATAAATAAGACAGACTCAGCGGTATGGTCGCGAAAAGGGGTGTGTTGTGTTTTCATCCCATTACCATATTGAACATATTAAAACCTGACTATTCCCGATGATAAGGATGATTAGTCGTAATACTCCATGCCCGATAAAGACTTTCGGCAACAAGGACACGAACGAGAGGATGAGGTAGCGTTAGTTCAGATAGTGACCAGCTTTGTTCTGCTGCTGCTTTACAAGCAGGTGAGAGGCCTTCAGGACCACCGATCAACAAGCTAACATTACGGCCATCTTGCTTCCATTTATCTAACTGTACAGCAAGTTTTGGGGTATCCCACTTATCACCGGGAATATCGAGAGTAACGATTCGATTACCTTTACCTACCGCAGCGAGCATAAGCTCACCTTCTTTTTCTAGAATTCGCTTAATATCTGCATTTTTTCCCCGTTTCCCTGCTGGAATTTCCGTTAATTCAAACGGCATATCTTTGGGGAAACGATGGAGGTAATCCATAAAGCCGGTCTGTACCCAGTCCGGCATTTTTGTACCAACAGCAATGAGTTGTAATTTCAAACTCAGCTCCAAAGCTTTTCGAGTTCATACATGCGACGGCTTTCGTCTTGCATGATGTGCACGATAGCTTCGCCAAGATCAACAATAACCCAATCAGAAACGCCTTGTCCTTCAACGCCTAGAGGTATCAGACCATTTTTACGGCAAGCGTCAACTAATCTATCGGCTACAGACATTACATGGCGGCTTGATGTTCCTGAACAGATAATCATCTGGTCAGTAATACTTGATTTTTCATGAACATCAATAGTGATGATATCTTCAGCTTTAGCATCATCAAGTTGGTTGATTATAAATTTTTGGAGTTCAGTTCCTTGCAAAAGGTTCACCTTTTAATCAAATTGACAAAATATCATGTTAAATACAGCTTAAAGCAAAATATAGCTTATAGTAAGGCTGTGAGTGAGGGATTAGCCCCATTTAAAGCGCAGCCATTTTACCCTAGATTTTAATAAAAATCGGCTAAATTATTTTTTATTCGTCGTGGTTGGGAATTTATAGGGATATCTCGTCATTTGAGCAAGGAATTTGTATTAACTTTACAAAGTTAACCACTATTTTTATGCTCTAAACGTATTTTAGGATAAGAGGGACATTGTGCAATTAATAAAACAAAAAATTATTCTATTAGGTGAAATAAATTTTCCATCCGAACAAGTTCAGCAGTTAACAGCTTCATTTTTTGAATTAGTGCCTCAGGATATTTCGGTCGTCGGTAACGAGTTTGATGGTGTTGGTATTATTTGTAGCAGCGGTGTTTATGAGCAGCAGCGGGTAAGTTTTCCTGAAAATATGCCGATTTTGATTGATGATGAATGGCAGAGCCCTGAACATCTTGATCGATTTTTAATTCAGATTCACACCTTACTGCGATTAGCGCAATTATCACTCCATTTGACTCATCATGAAATCATTCAATTTCATAGCCGATACAAATATTTAATAATGGCATACTCGCCAAAAGGTTATCAATTAACGGGTAAAAGTGTTGCAAATATTAGCAGTAAAAGAAATGAACTTAGTCAGTTAAATAATTTTCTGATTGAATATAAAACTCAGCTAATGACCATTTTGTCGCAAACACCCGCAAGAAATATACAGATAAATGCACTGAGCCATATTCAAGGATATTTTAAACATAAGGCGACTAAAGATGAAAAAAAACACCTATTATGTTTGATTGATGAGTATAGAGAAGGGAATATATCCCTAAATTTACCTTTGGCTATGCTACGACAATTACTGAATCAATATCCAGATAATTATTTGAGTGCTCAATATTATTTTGAACCGTATCCAAACTGCGAACAGGTCAGAGAGTTACCCTATTTCTGATACAAATGTTGTTGCTTAATATAGTTCATGACCGCTTCTGGGATTAATTCATTACATGATTTCTCTGAATTCAAACCCGCGCTTAAATTTTGACGTATTTCAGTGGCTGAAATGTTGACGAGAGGTGTGTCGGCTAAAAAGATATAACCATGGGGAGTATGGCGTAATTGGTCTGGGTTTTCCGTTTTATGTTGCTGTAGCCAATTTTGCATAATGGGATCGGAAAAATGGGTCGCATAACCGGGGCGTGAACAAACCAATAAATGACAGTTATCTAATAACTTGTCCCACCCATACCATGTATGAATTGATAGTAACGAATCTTGACCAATAATGAAGGCAAGAGGTTGCCTTGGGCCCAATTCTTGGCGAAACGCAATTAAAGTTTCAAGGGTGTATGATGGCGAATTTTTTTCGAGTTCACGAGTGTCAATAGTAAATAAAGGATTGCCTTGAATCGCTAATCGCACCATTTCGAGCCGCTGTATTGGGCTAGCTTCAGGCTGGGGGCGATGAGGGGGGACATGATTTGGTAATAAAATGACTTTTTGCAAATTGACTTGCTTAGCAAGTGCTTCAACCGGACGTAAGTGCCCATAATGAATGGGGTCAAAAGTTCCACCAAATAACGCCTGAAGGCCTTGCTGATTATTTGTCATCATTAGTTTGCCAATCGTCTTATCTGTAGATTATGAAAGTGTACGAGTTATGACAGCTTATAAATTATGAATGAAGTTTTCTGCCAGTGCTTTGCCGCATAATAACATGGATAAAGTCTGAAGGTCGGGCCATGCAGAATGGCTGAAATCTTGTTTGATATGTATTTCAGCTTGGGTGAGTAATTTTAATGCTGATTGTAATTGTTGCAAACTCAAACGTTGCAATGCTTCACCTAATAGCCCACGACGGTTTTGCCAGACCTTGTGTTGATCAAACAAGGTTTTTAGCGGCGTGACCTTTGATTGACGTTTTAAGGTAATCAGTAATAGTAGTTCACGTTGAATAGAACGAAGAAGAATGACAGGCTCGACATCTTCTTGTCGAAGTTGTTCTAAAATGTGCCATGAACGACGAGATTTTCCGGCTAGCAGTGCATCAACCCAATGGAATGGGGTAAAATGAGCGGAGTCATTAACTGCATTTTCAACGCGGGGGTAGGTTAATTTACCATCGGGGTAAAGTAATGATAACCGTTCGAGTGCTTGAGCTAGCCCGAGTAGATTGCCTTCGTAGCAATAACATAATAGTTGATTTGCTTCAGTATCTATTGTTAGTTGCATGCTGTAAGCACGCTTAGATACCCACTGAGGTAGCCGTTGATATTCAGGTGTTAAACAACTGATATAAATACTATCTTGGCTAATGGCTTTAAACCAAGCACTATTTTCTTGTGCTTTAGTGAGTTTATGACCACGTAAGATTAACAGCAAATCAGGGTGAAGTAGCTGAGCTAATTGAATTAGCTTTTCCGCCATCGCTGCATTAGCCCCATTTTCAGGTAAAAATAAAGTGAGTGTTTGACGGCTAGTGAATAAGCTAAGTGCCTGACAGAGGCTAAAAATCTCATCCCAGTCAGTATTTTGCTCTAATGAAAAGACAAAATGTTCTTCAAAGCCTTGTAGTTGTGCCGCTTTACGAATGGCATCTTGGCTTTCTTGAATAAGAAGGGGCTCATTGCCCCAAATTAAATAGCGGCCTCTAAGAGACTCTTGCAACGAAGAGGCCAGCTGTTCAGGATAAATACGCGTCATTATGGTGTAGAAACTGGCTCAGCAGCTTTGGCTTTCGTTTTTTCAAGCTCGGCCGTATGAACAACCAACAATTTACGGACTAAGATACGTGCGGCTTGTTGCTGCATTTCTTGTTTAACCAATTCATTTTCAGCATCTTTTGCAAGCGCTTCTAATGGGTTATCAAAGAAGGTTCGTTCAACCTGACTTTGTATCGGATAAATTGAGCCATCTGGCATTAATACTTGCGCATTCATGACAAAAGTCAGTTGTTTCTCCGCAGCCTTACCATCTTGATAAATCGACACTGTTTCTGTTTTTTCAGATGACGTTGTAATTTTCAAAATAGGTACACTTGCACTACCATTTTCAAGGATTGTGACGTTATTTAGTCTAAGTTGTTCCCTTAATGCTCTGGTGAGATAGCTATAAGGATCACTTGAACTCAGTTGTAGCGTTTTCAATTCTTCAGGAATTTGCGTAGTTCCTTGTAGACGAAAACCGCAACCTGCGGTGACTAGCACCGACAGGCTTAATAGTAAAGTTATCAGATAACGCACCTGGCCTCCTTATCAGCCAACAACTAAGTTCAGTAATTTACCTGGAACATAAATAACTTTGCGAATATTAACGCCTTCGAGGTATTTTGTAACGCTGGCCTCTTGTGATGCCATTTCAAGAACGAAATCTTGATTAGCATCTGCAGGGACAGTGATACGGCCGCGAACTTTACCATTAACTTGGACAACAACCAGTTTGGTGTCATCAATCATGGCTTTTTCATCGGCAATAGGCCACTGAGCAAAATCAATATCTTCATTATGACCAAGTGCTTGCCACATTTCGAAACAAGCGTGTGGGATAATTGGTGATAGCATTAATGTAATTGCTTCAAGTGACTCTTGGATCAGGGCACGATCTTGCTCTGTTTCTTGAGGTGCACGGACTAATTTATTCATGAATTCCATGACAGCAGCAATCGCAGTGTTAAATGCATAGCGGCGACCCACATCGTCAGTCACTTTAGCGATAGTTTTATGTAGGTCACGACGTAAATCTTTTTGTTCAGCTGTCAATGTACTGATATCTAAAGGTTGTGTTACGCCTTTTTGTGAATGTTCATGGACTAGGCGCCAGACACGACGCACAAAGCGGTTTGCACCTTCAACGCTCGATTCTTGCCACTCAAGGGTTAACTCAGGTGGAGCTGCGAACATCATAAATAAGCGAACAGTATCAGCACCGTATTTTTCAACCATCAACTGTGGGTCAATACCATTGTTTTTAGATTTAGACATTTTGCTCATACCGGTATAAACCAGTTCATGGCCTTCACTGTCTACTGCCTTAATAACACGATTTTTTTCATCACGTTCAACGATAGCATCTGCCGGTGAAATCCAAACTCGATGACCATCACTGCCGGTATAGTAGAATGCATCCGCAAGTACCATGCCTTGGCACAGCAAGCGTTTTGCTGGCTCATCAGAGTTAACTAATCCTGCATCACGCATTAATTTGTGGAAGAAACGGAAATACATTAAGTGCATGATAGCGTGTTCGATACCACCAATATACTGATCTACTGGCAGCCAGTAGTTTGCAGCCGCAGGATCTAACATGCCTTCTTGATGTTGTGGACAAGTATAACGTGCATAGTACCAAGATGATTCCATGAAGGTATCAAAGGTATCTGTTTCACGTAGAGCCGGTTGTCCGTTAATCGTGGTTTTTGCCCACTCAGGATCGGCTTTAATTGGGCTAGTAATGCCGTTCATGGTGACATCTTCAGGCAGAATAACCGGAAGTTGGTCTTCTGGAACTGGAACGACAGTGCCGTCTTCCAATGTTGCCATTGGAATTGGTGCGCCCCAATAACGTTGACGTGAAACGCCCCAATCACGTAAGCGATAGTTAACTTTACGTTTGCCAACACCAATAGCGACCAGTTTATCGGCAATTGCATTAAAGCCCGCTTCATTGCTTAGTCCGCTAAACTCACCTGAATTGATCAGGGAATTTTTTTCTGTCATTGCTTCTTGTGACAAGTCTGGCTCATTGTCATTTGCATCCGCAATAACGCCTTTAATTGGCAGATTGTATTTATGCGCAAATTCCCAGTCACGTTGGTCGTGAGCAGGAACGGCCATTACCGCGCCAGTGCCGTATTCCATTAAGACAAAGTTTGCGACCCAGATAGGCAGTTTTTCTTGCGTTAATGGGTGGATAACATAAAGACCAGTCGCCATGCCTTTTTTATCCATCGTTGCCATTTCTGCTTCGGCAGTTTTGGTATTACGGCATTCATCAATAAATTTAGCAAGTTCAGGATTGTTAGCTGCACCTTCTTGTGCCAGAGGGTGGCCTGCGGCAACAGCAACATAAGTTGCGCCCATAAAGGTATCTGGACGAGTGGTATAAACGGTTAAAGTTTCATCACGATCGGCAACATTAAAGGTAATGTCAGTTCCTTCAGAACGACCAATCCAGTTGCGTTGCATCGTCTTAACTTGTTCAGGCCAATCTTCCAGTTTATCCAGATCGTTAAGTAGCTCTTCTGCATAATCGGTGATTTTAATGAACCACTGCGGAATTTCTTTACGCTCAACAGGGGTATCACAGCGCCAGCAGCAGCCGTCAACCACTTGTTCATTCGCTAAGACGGTCAGGTCGTGTGGACACCAGTTAACCGCTGAGGTTTTTTTATAAACTAAGCCTTTTTCATATAGTTTAGTAAAGAACCATTGTTCCCAGCGATAATACTCAGGTGTACAAGTCGTGACTTCACGGCTCCAATCATAACCAAAGCCCAACATTTTCAGTTGGCCTTTCATGTAATCGATATTGGCATAAGTCCAAGGTGCTGGTGCCGTATTATTTTTAACTGCGGCGCCTTCAGCAGGCAGGCCAAATGCATCCCAACCAATAGGTTGAAGTACATTTTTGCCTAACATTCGTTGGTAGCGAGAGATAACATCACCAATGGTGTAGTTACGCACATGGCCCATGTGTAGTCGGCCAGAAGGGTAAGGTAGCATGGACAGGCAGTAGTATTTCTCTTTGCTGTTGTCTTCAGTCACTTTAAATGTTTCTTTTTTATCCCAGTGACTCTGTACTTTAGGCTCTATATCTTCTGGACGATATTGTTCTTGCATGGCACCGATAATCCTATGGCGAGTAAAGGCTACAACAAAAGTAGCGTTAATTTCTTTTCTATGAATGAGATCGCTATAGCATAACGGATCATGCCCAATAACAACAAGCCTTAAGCAACGTTGCCTGTCATATTTTAATTATTGAATTATCTATTTATCATTTTATGGTCTAAACGACACAGTACCATAAACGTTAGATGATAGGGGGATGGATTGATATTATAGGCTTTTATGTTGTAGTGGTGTTTAAATAAACACCACTACAATGAATAATAATTAATTATAGTTAAAGATTAATTAATGCAAAATTTTAGCAAGGAAATCTTTGGCGCGGTCCGTTTTTGGATTAGCAAAAAAGTCTTCTTTTTTACTGTCTTCAACAATTTTGCCTTCATCCATAAAGATAACGCGATTAGCGACTTTTTTAGCAAAGCCCATTTCGTGAGTAACCACCATCATGGTCATTCCTTCATTCGCTAGCTCAACCATTACATCGAGTACTTCGTTGATCATTTCTGGATCAAGTGCCGAAGTTGGCTCATCAAATAGCATTGCAATAGGGTCCATGCACAGAGCACGAGCAATGGCGACACGTTGCTGCTGACCACCGGATAATTGTGAAGGGAATTTATTTGCATGGCTTGATAAGCCTACTCGCTCAAGTAGCTTTAACGCTTTTACTTCCGCTTCTTTTTTATTTCGATTTAACACCTTAACTTGTGCCAGTGTTAAATTTTCAATAATAGATAGGTGCGGAAAAAGTTCAAAGTGTTGGAACACCATGCCGACTTTAGAGCGGAGTTTTGCAAGGTCAGTCTTCTTACTATTGACTTGAATGTCATTAACAAAGATTTCACCCTGTTGAATGGGTTCTAAACCATTCACTGTTTTTATTAATGTGGATTTACCAGAACCAGATGGGCCACAAACAACCACAACTTCGCCTTTTTTGACTTCAGTTGTGCAATCAGTGAGCACCTGAAATTGGCCATACCATTTGGATACATTTTTCAGGGTTATCATGAAACAGTCCTTTTCTTAAGATAATTCACTAACATGGAAGCGCCAAAACTGAAAATAAAGTACACCAGACCCGCAAATAATACCATCTCTACCTGTGTCCCATCACGCTCACCTATATTGGTAGCGGTGCGGAAGAAATCAGTCAAACTCAATACATAGACGAGTGATGAATCCTGAAACAACACAATGCCTTGAGTTAGTAGTAACGGTACCATGGCTTTAAATGCCTGAGGTAACACAATCAGCCTCATGGTTTGCATATGTGTCATACCAAGTGCGAGTGCTGCTGAAGCTTGCCCTCTAGAGATACTTTGAATACCTGCACGAATAATTTCGGAGTAATAGGCTGCTTCAAAAAGGGAAAAGGCTATCATTGCTGAAATTAAACGAATATCATTTTTTGGAGATAAGCCTAGAACATTTTGTAATAAGGTAGGCACGATTAAATAAAACCATAGCAATACCATGACAAGAGGGATTGATCGGAAAGTGTTTACATACAGCGCTGCAAACCAACGAATAGGGGCAAAACGAGATAGTCTCATTACTGCAAGTACAGTTCCCCATAAAATCCCTACTACGATTGCAGTTATAGTAATTTTGGCAGTTACAATGAAGCCATCAATCAAAAATGGCATACTTGGTGCTATTGAGCTCCAATCAAAATCATAAATCATCTTATCGCCCTCCTAGTGTGCCAGGTAAGCGAACTTTACGCTCAAGCAAAGTCATTAAAATCATAATGACAACGTTGATACCGACATAACCTAATGTAATTGCAGTGAATGATTCCCATGCATGAGCGGAGTAATCAAGCAATTTTCCTGCTTGCGCAGCCATATCCACTAATCCAATTGTTGATGCAATGGCTGAGTTTTTGACTAAATTCAGCATTTCGGATGTCATAGGTGGCAAAATAACCCGATAGGCATTTGGCAGTAATACATAGCGATAAGTTTGAGGCAACGTTAACCCCATCGCTAAAGCTGCGTTTTTTTGCCCTCTAGGTAGAGATTGAATGGCAGCACGAACTTGTTCGGTCATTCGAGCAGCGGTGAACAAGCCAAGGCATAGCATCGATGAGAGGAAAAACTGGTAATTCGGGTCTAATTCCATCTTAAACCAATCGCCAATAGATTTTGGTAAAAGTTCAGGAACCACTAAATACCAAGTAAAGAATTGAACGATTAACGGGACATTACGGAATAGTTCAACGTAGGCGGTGCCTAAGAAAGATAAAAAGCGATTAGGTACGGTACGTAAAATACCAAAGAAAGAGCCGACTAAAAACGCAATAATCCATGCGCAAATAGAAAGCGTAACAGTAACTTCAAAGCCAGATATTAGCCACCCTAAGTAGGTGGTATTCCCAAACGGGGCTTCCTGTAGGAAAATCCCCCAATTCCAATCGATAGACATAATCTCACTTCCTGTGGGCAATTAGATTGTCCCGAATACTGTGAAGAGGATGCAAGGCGGGAACGACCGCCTTGCAACTCTTACTTCAGTAACACCCTGTTTGTCTTTTTATTAGTTTAATGCTTTGTCATTTGGTGATTTGAATAGCGCTTTCATTTCATCAGACAAGGTAAATTTCAAATTAAGATTTTTAGGTGGAATTGGTTGGTTAAACCAACGGTCAAAGGATTTTTCTGCTGTACCTGATGTTTGAGCTTTTGCAATGGTCTCATCGATAAGCGCTTTGAATTGCGGGTCGTCTTTACGCAACATACAGCCATAAGCTTCTTCTGTTTGCGGTTTTCCTACAATTTCCCACATTTCAGGTTTTTTCGCTTTAGCGCGCTCACCGGCAAGAAGTGCGTCATCCATCATAAATGCAACAGCACGACCTGATTCTAAAGTACGGAATGAATCGCCATGATCTTTCGCACTGATAATGCGCATTTTCATGTTCTTTTCATCGTTGAGTTGATTAAGCAGAATTTCAGAAGTGGTTCCTGAGGTAACAACCACATTTTTTCCGGCTAAATCAGCAAAGTCTTTAACACCAGAGTCATTTTTTGTTAGTAAGCGAGTACCTACTACAAATATGGTATTAGAGAATGCGGCTTGTTTTTGTCTCTCTAAGTTGTTTGTGGTTGAGCCACACTCGAAGTCAAAAGTTCCATTTTGAAGCAAAGGAATTCGATTTTGTGAGGTAATAGGAATAAGTTTGACGTCTAAGTCAGGCATGTTGAGTTTCTTTTTCACAGCATCAACGATTTCGTTTGAGTAATCCTGTGAATAACCGACAACTTTTTGGCTGTTATCGTAGTAAGAGAACGGAACTGATGACTCACGATGACCAACAACAATCACGCCATTGTCTTTAATTTTTTTCAAAGTACCGTTTAATTCGTCTGCTTGAACTGCGCAGGTAGCACCCAAAATCATCATTGATAATACAAGCTTACTTATACGCATAATTACTGCTCCTTTAGAACATCGGTGTATAACTGTTATATTTCAATTTGTAGCCTTTGGGGCCGCAATTTGAATTATTTTGGCTTTGTTATGTTGTGTTTGCTGATGTTTCGCAGATTTATAAATACTGCAGTCATCGGCTATATGTTTTATTATTGTTAAAAAGTAATTAAATTTGTTAAATAATGAAAATGAATTGTTTCAAATTCGGGAGCCATCTCGCATATTATTTGGGCAGTTTTTGAATTACTGCACTAATATGGTGAGTAAGTGCCTTAAATTGATAGTCATGCACTGACAAAGTGCAAATTATCCTCACTTTTTGTTTTCTAATGTTCATGTTGCAATTACTGTGCCTAAATTTAGATAAAGATAGGAATAAAACTAAATAAAAATAAGGCGTATTTGTAAAGTTAGATGATGCCACTTGTGCCTGGTGTTTTGCTGTGTAAGATGTAGCCTGTATTTAGCTTATAGATAAGTAACTTGCATAGATTGATGATTTGAAATAAAAAGCAACGAATGATTGTAATTTCAGGAAAGTAAATAGAAAAAACGCATGAACAGACATTTTAAATTAGGCAATGGATTAGTATTACTCGCCTGTCTGATGGTATTGGTTTGCATGAATCAACGAGCCGTCGGAGAACGTCTGTTCGCCCATTTTTTTGTAACAACGCCTGTTGTGCAAATGTCATCGACTGCTGAATCTTCTTTTTCCTATACTGAACAACAAAGTCAAAGTGACTCAAATCTTTCAACCTGTGAGCTCAGCGCTAAATCATTAATGACATTGATACCTGCGGTCATTGAACCTTTTTTCTTTGTGTTTCTTTCTTTGGCTGCATTAGCTATTTTTTGCACTAACCTATTTATACATAGAGCAAATCGTGAAGAGAAACATGCCCCTCCCAGAGTCCGGCGCCACTTACAGTTTTGTAATCTTCGGAATTAAAAAACCACGATTTTTAATTGGGTGGTATCATTTATTCTGGAGGAAACATGCGTTTTTTGATTAATACGTTATTTATTTTATTTGCTATTTTTTCGAGTGGCTTACACGCTGCCGATACGGGCTGGTTACAACCTGGAAATACAGGTTGGATGACCGAGAATAGCCCAAGGCATGTGGATGTTCGCTTACTAAGCTCGACACAAGAAAATGGCAAGATTGACATATTATTGGATGTAAAGTTAGAAGAGGGTTGGAAGACCTATTGGCGCTCACCGGGAGAAGGGGGCGTTGCGCCTGAAATTAAGTGGACATCACCTGTTAGCTCGGTAGATTGGCAATGGCCAGCACCGGGGCGCTTTGATGTTGCTGGTGTATCAACACAAGGCTACATGGGCGATATCGTTTTTCCTATTACCGTCACCAGTGACGAAAAGCTCGACAAGTTGTCAGGCATTTTAACACTGTCGACTTGCAGTAATGTCTGTATTTTGACCGACTATCCATTTGAACTCGATTTAACCGAACCCGTCTCTGCTGATTTTGCTTGGGCTTTCAATCAAGCCAAAGGTGGCGTACCGCCAACCAGTGGCCTTGTTGAACAAGTGTTAGCTGGGTTTTCGGGCAATAAGTTAATTGTTGAATTACAAAAGAGTACTGATGCGGAGTGGGGAAAACCCAATATTTTCACTGATGTTATTGACGGGGCAGCGCTTGGCGTACCCAAAATTAAAATATCAGGAAATAGTTTAATCGCATCAATAGAAGTGAATGATGATTGGGGTGGTGAATCACCTAATTTAATCGGTAAAGATATCTCTTTTGTTGTCACTGATGGCGATGTTTCTCAACAAATTACCGCCAAAGTTACACCTTATACTGGCTCAGGTATATCAGAGGGTGGGACATCTATTCCACTGTGGCAGATAATCGTATTTGCAATACTCGGTGGGCTTATTTTAAACCTGATGCCTTGCGTTTTACCTGTTCTCGCCATGAAACTTGGTTCTGTCTTGATGGTGCCTCAAGGTGAGCAAAAAACGATTCGTCGTCAATTCTTATTATCTTCATCCGGAATTCTTGTTTCTTTCTGGTTACTTGCTCTGTTAATGACGCTATTGAGAGTCGGTCAACAAGCGGTTGGTTGGGGGATTCAATTTCAAAACCCGTGGTTTATTGGATTTATGGTGTTAGTTACTGCACTCTTTACCGCTAATCTATTTGGCTTATTTGAAATTAATCTCGGAAGTAAGACGAATACGCGTTTAGCTACCGCGGGTGGTCATGGCAATAGTGGGCATTTCTGGCAAGGCGTTTTTGCGACCTTACTGGCAACACCGTGCTCAGCACCTTTTTTGGGAACGGCGGTAGCGTTCGCACTTGCGGCACCAATGAGTGAGCTATGGCTAATATTTACCGCTCTCGGGTTAGGGATGAGTTTACCTTGGTTATTGATAGCTGCTTTTCCTGCTATTGCAAAACTGTTACCAAAGCCTGGTGCTTGGATGAGTAAGCTACGCGCTGTACTTGGTATGATGATGTTGATATCAAGTTTATGGTTAATAAGCTTACTAATTCCTCATTTTGGTGCAACTTATACACTTGTTATCGCGATTGCCTTTTTAGTTTTATTAATCATATTTATCGCAAAAAATAATGGATTACGTAAAGCTATCCTTCCGTTCATTGTATTTGCATTGCTTGCGAGTGGTTTTAGCTGGATGGTCCTTGAGCAAAAAAGTGGAAGTCAGTCTATGGTTAAAGACAGTGTTAACTGGCAGCCATTAACTGAGCAAGCGATTGTGCAAGCGTTGTCTGACAATAAGCGTGTATTTATTGATGTTACTGCTGATTGGTGCGTAACCTGTAAGGCAAATAAATATAATGTATTGCTAAGAGATGAAGTTCAGCAAGCATTGAGTGCGCCCGACATTGTTGCATTAAGAGGTGATTGGACTAAACCATCACCTGAAATTACTGCATTTTTACAAAAGCGTGGGCAAGTCGCGGTTCCATTTAATCAAATTTATGGCCCTAATTTGACAGAGGGAAAAATACTGTCAACGATACTTGATCGTGAATCATTATTATCAATTATGAAAGAGGCCAAAGGAGCCGAAAAATGAAAAAAACAATTTTAGCTGTTCTATTCTCATCGCTAATGCTAGGTGCAACTGCGCATGCGGCTCCATTAACGGCAGATCAAGAAGCACAAGTTCGTAAATTGGTTCGTGATACCTTAGTTGAAAATCCAGAGATCCTCGAAGAAGCAATAGCAGCGTTACAAGCTAAGCAAGGTGAAAAGCAACAAGCTCAAATGAAAACAACGCTCAAAGAAGAGCACAATGCGTTATTTAATGATCCAACAAGTCCACGAATTGGCTCAAAGGATGCAAAGCTTGTTCTTGTTAACTTTACTGATTTTAACTGTCCATTCTGTAAGCGCTTTGATCCACAATTAATTGAGCTGGTGGAAAAGAATCCAGATGTTGCAGTGGTCATCAAATATTTGCCATTCAAAGGACAAACTTCTTTAGAGTCCTCTCAACTAGTAATGACCCTATGGCAAGAAAATCCAAAAGCGTTTGAAGCACTGCATCATAAGTTTATGCAAAAGCAAGGCATGCTAACGGATGCAAATATCAAAGAAGCGCTCAAAGCCACAGGCAATGAAAACCTCAAAGCTAGTGATAAGAGCCGTGAAGGCATTCGCAGTAATATGATGTTAGCAGAGAAACTGGGTGTAAACGGAACGCCAGCAACATTGGTGGGTGATGAGTTGATCCCCGGAGCGATTGATGCTCAGCAGTTTGAGAGCATAGTTAAGGAGCAGCTGGCTAAGCTCAAATAAATCCTCTTCATATTTCGAGCGGTAGGGGTGTTGGCTGCGTTTAACTAACCCTAGTCACATACTTATGTATGCTCCTAGGGCTTAGTTTCACTTGCCGCCTACCTACCACTCGAACTATTTCGAGAATTGAATCCTCTTCATATTTCGAGCGGTAGGGGTGTTGGCTGCGCTTAACTAACCCTAGTCACATACTTATGTATGCTCCTAGGGCTTAGTTTTACTTGCCGCCTACCTACCACTCGAACTATTTCGAGGATAAATTTATAGAGAACCCTACAACTCTAATTATTTAGAGGATAAATCTTAGAGGGTTGGAGCTTCGTTGCATTTCAAATATTAGTACAATATTCAAACATTCATTTTTTGAGATGTTTGGCTTTAGTGTATCTATGATTTGAATAATTTAATTTATTAATGGTTAATTATTATGATGACTAGACTAAAAAAGTGGTCTAAAGAACTCATTGTTTTAGCAATTATTTTATTTGTTGTTTTTACAGTGATGGATCTTTGGCGTAAACCGCAAAGCCTAGCCCCTGCATTATTGGAATCGCAAACATTGGCGAGTGGTGAAACGGTTTCGTTGGCTGAACTGAGTAAAGAAAAACCTATTTTGGTTTATTTTTGGGCAACGTGGTGTGGGATTTGTAAAATTACCTCGCCGACGGTTTCCGATTTAGCTAAATCAGGAGTGCCCGTTATTTCTATTGCTATTCGTTCGGGGGAAACTTCACGATTATTGGCTGGAATGGAAAAAAAGGATTTAGTATTCCCCGTTATTAATGACATCAATGGACAGCTTGCTAATATTGTTGGAGTGAGTGCAACACCGACATTTATGATTATCGATAACGGTGAGCTAGTGAGTTTTACATCAGGTTGGACAAGCTCATTAGGACTTAGAGCTCGCATGTGGATTGCATCATTCTAAAATAAAAAGGTGAGCAATCTTATGGTTGGACACTTTTTTGCATCAACTCAATGAATTACCCCCAATAGTTGGATAATTAATTATTGGGGGTAATTCCATAATGCTAATTTAGGCTTTAATTTTATCTAACCAATTATCAATTAAATCAATTCTATACTAACGTTTTTGGCGTCGATTAAATGCAAAACCAATAATACCAAAAATAACAACTACTCCCCACATAGGATAGTTACTCCAACGTGCATAAGGGGTTAGCCCCGTTGTTGGTGTAATTTCAGTGGCAAGTGTGGCGGCTTTAAACTGTGGCAGCATATCTTGAATGGTACCATCAGCACGAACTACTGCGGTTATGCCATTATTCGTTGAACGTAATAATGGACGACCAAGTTCTAGAGAGCGCATTCTCGCCATTTGAAAGTGCTGCCATGGACCGATTGATTGTCCAAACCACGCATCATTCGAAATTGTCAGTAAGTAATCGGTGTCGGGTTTAAAGTTATCTCTAACTTGGGAACCCAAAATAATTTCATAACAAATTGCGGCTGTGAGATGAATATTACCAACGGCTAGCTGAGCTTGCTCGTAATCACCGCGACTAAAACCTGACATTGGCAAGTTAAAGAAAGGCGCAATTGGTCTTAAAATATCCTCTAATGGTACAAACTCACCAAAAGGGACTAGGTGATGTTTGTTATAGCGATTTTTAGACGGATAGAGATACGGTTTCTTATCACCAAGTACAATGATAGTGTTATAAAATTCATACTCACCATCGATAGGCCTAGCATCGACGATCCCTGTAATTAATTGAGTATTCGATTCGAGTAGCAGCTTATCAAGAGATTTTAACCAAACTTGATTGTCTAATTCGACAGAAGGTACTGCCGATTCAGGCCAAATAATTAATGACGCTTTACCAATATAAGGCCTAGAAAGCGCCATATAGGTATCTTTGGTCTGCTGCAAGAATCCGGCTTCCCACTTCATTGATTGGGGAATATTACCTTGTACTAATGCAACTTGCATTTTGTTTGATTCAAGTGGGGTGAACCATTGAACATTTTTAAGAAGTAGCGGCGCAAATAAGATTACTGCGGCTGCTGCGAGCGGGATAAACTTCTTACGAACAATGGCGAGAGCCAAAAGTCCACTGGTGCTAAATAACAGTAAAGTCATCATTTCAACACCAAATATTGGTGCCAAACTTTTCATCGGTCCATCGATTTGACTATAACCAAATTGTAACCAAGGAAAACCGGTGAGAACCCAACCACGTAAAAATTCAGTTAATTGCCAAAGTGCGGGGGCAGCAAAGGCAAATCGCCAGATATTTGGGTTTGGTGATAAGCGAGCAAGTAATGCACCAAATAGCCCCGGATATAAAGCTAAATATGCCGCTAGTAAGATAACGATAAATATATTGACGGCTTCAGGCATGCCACCAAAGTCAGCGATACTGACGTAAACCCAATTAACACCACTACCGAATAAACCAAATCCCCACGCAAATGCGATAGCAAAAGATTGCTTCGCATTTCTTTGTAACGTTAATAGTTGGAGAAATAAAATGGACAGAAGCGCAGCAGGCCAGAGATCAAAAGGCGAAAAAGCCAGTGTTCCACTGGCCCCGAATAATAAAGCCAGAAGCAGTCGTAACCACTGGCTTTGATAGATTGACGGTAAGTTCATTAAGCCTGTTCTTCTTCCAAAGTAGGAATTGGGGCATCGTCAGGAATTTTCACATGCAATAGGAGAATTCGACGACTGTCAGCCATGGCGACTTTAAACTGATAATTGCCGATCGTGATGCTTTCACCTCGAGAAGGTAAATGTCCGAATGCTTGCATCACCAAACCACCAACAGTATCAACCTCATCATCACTAAAATTAGTGCCAAAAATATCATTAAAGTCTTCAATTTGCGTTAAGGCGCGAACTGAATATGAATGTTGGCTTAATTGACGTACATCGACGTCACCTTGGTCATCATATTCATCTTCAATTTCACCCACGATTAATTCAAGAATATCTTCGATGGTGACCAAGCCAGACACGCCACCAAACTCATCAATAACGATAGCCATGTGGTAGCGCTGGGAGCGAAATTCTTTGAGTAGACGGTCTACTCGTTTACTTTCAGGTACAACAACCGCTTGACGTAACACTTTATCAATACTGAAAGGTTCGGCATCTGTACGCATAAATGGCAGTAAATCTTTTGCCATCAATAGCCCTTCAATATGATCTTTATCTTCACTGATCACCGGAAAGCGTGAGTGTGCGGAATCGATAATGACATCAAGGCACTCATCAAGTGTTTGATTACGTTTTAAGGTAACAATTTGGGAGCGCGGGATCATGATGTCGCGTACGCGTTGATCCGCAATATCCATCACACCTTCAAGCATTTCTCGGGTATCAGGATCGATTAAATCGTTTTGTTCAGAGTCGCGAATGAATTCGACTAAGTCATCACGATTTTTAGGTTCACCGTGGAAAAGGTGATTTAAAAGTGCAAAGAACCCTTTCTTAGGGCCAGGGTTATCGTTACTCGAAGAGTTATCGTCGCTCATGGCGGTTAATTTCTTATTCCTCAGTTTATACTCGTCATACTTCAAACTGTAGCGTTGTTGGCTACTCTCAGCGTTATTGGCTACCTCAGCGTTTTTGCTGCGCTTAGATATATTATTGAAGTACTTAGAATATCGGTTAGTTAATAAAATAGTTTATATATACTTTTTAGCATAAAACTGACTGTTTATCATGAGAAATCCAGTCAGTTTTTTGTAAAAAAATGCTTTATTTTTAAAGCAGTTCTTGAAAAATTATAGTTAGATCATTCTTTTTCTGCAAGATAGGGGTCGGCATAGCCTAGTTCAGCGAGAATTTCAGTTTCTAATGTTTCCATTTCTTCTGCTTCATCATCTTCAATATGGTCATAGCCAAGCAAATGTAAACAACCATGCACCACCATATGAGCCCAATGCTCTTCGGTAGTTTTTTGTTGTTCCATTGCTTCTTTTTCAACGACCTGACGACAAATAATTAAATCACCTAATAAAGATAGCTCGATTTCAGGTGGTGCTTCAAAAGGAAATGAAAGCACATTTGTGGGCTTATCCATTCCTCGATATGTTAGATTTAAATGATGACTTTCTGCTTCATCAACTATGCGGATCGTAACTTCACTTTCTGCTTGAAATTTAGGCAAAACAGCTTCTAGCCAATGTTGAAACAAGGCTACGGAAGGTAAACCTTCCGTATCTTCACAAGCTATTTGTAAATCAAGAATAACGTTGCTCATTTAGTTAGTTTCCTGCCTTTCAAATTCTCTTTGTTCTTTTTCTTCTCTTAGCTGTTGACGGCGTTTATTGTCTTGTTCTTCCCATGCTTCATAGGCAATTACAACTTTCGCTACCACTGGATGGCGCACAACATCTTCACTATGGAAGAAATTAAAACTGAGGTCATCCACATCGGATAGCACTTCTATCGCGTGTTTTAGACCTGATTTACTGCCACGAGGTAAATCGACTTGTGTAATATCACCAGTAACAACCGCTTTTGAGTTAAAACCAATGCGGGTTAAAAACATTTTCATCTGTTCGATGGTGGTATTTTGGCTCTCATCTAAAATAATAAATGCATCATTGAGCGTACGACCACGCATATAAGCTAATGGCGCCACTTCGATAACATTGCGCTCGATGAGCTTTTCAACTTTTTCAAAACCAAGCATTTCAAACAGAGCATCGTAAAGTGGGCGCAAATAAGGGTCCACCTTTTGGCTTAAATCACCGGGTAGAAACCCGAGTTTCTCACCTGCTTCAACCGCTGGGCGGGTTAGCATAATACGACGTACTTCCTGACGCTCTAAAGCGTCGACTGCTGCGGCAACTGCAAGGTAGGTTTTACCCGTTCCCGCAGGACCAATACCGAAAGTAATATCGTGATCCAAAATATTAGCAATATACTGCGCCTGATTTGGAGTGCGTGGCTTGATGACACCACGTTTGGTCTTAATGTTGACTGCTTTACCATAATCAGGAACGCTATCGGCAGATTGCTCTAGTACTCGGCTGTCGACTACCGCTAAATGAATATTTTCAGTGGTAATGTTTGGTGTTACACCACGAACGGGTGCGGTATCAACATAAAGTTGACGCAAAATCTTGCTCGCAGCTTGGATATTAAGCGGCTTACCTGATAATTTGAAACGATTATCACGGCGATTAATTTCGATTGCGAGGCGACGTTCAAGCTGCTTGATATTATCGTCAAATGGCCCGCAAAGGCTCATTAAACGTTGATTATCTGCGGGCTCTAAAAAAATTTCTTGTGTTGCGATTTGCAACGTTTTTTGATTGGTCACTGAGTATCCTATCGTTAAGGCTGGTAGTTACTTACACCAAGCTCATCTTCTTTACGGGTACGTGCGATAACAGACGCCGGAGATTCTTGAGAGCGTAAATCCATCTCATCTTCTGTGCGGATAATTTTACCGCGTAGGGAGTTAGCAAAGGCATCGACAATCTCTACATCGACGAATTTACCTATCATATCCGGTGTGCCTTCAAAATTCACGACACGGCTGTTCTCGGTACGACCTGAGATTTCCATTACATTTTTACGTGAAATTCCTTCAACTAAAACACGTTGAACAGAACCTAGCATTGCACGGCTAAAGCTCAAGGCTTGCTGATTAATGCGAAGTTGTAGCAGGTGTAAACGCTGTTTTTTCTCTTCTTCGCTGACGTCATCAGGTAAGTCAGCTGCTGGCGTACCCGGGCGAGGTGAGTAAACAAAGCTGAAACTCATGTCGAAATTAACGTCTGCAATCAGTTTCATGGTTTTTTCAAAATCTTCAGTGGTTTCGCCGGGGAAGCCAACAATGAAGTCAGAACTAATCAGAATACCTGGGCGTGCTTCACGTAATTTACGAATGATGGCTTTAAATTCTAGCGCGGTATGTGCCCGTTTCATCATCGTTAAAATACGGTCTGAGCCACTTTGCACTGGAAGGTGTAAATAGCTGACAAGTTCTGGTGTGTCTCGGTAAACTTCAATGATATCGTCTGTAAATTCAATAGGATGGCTTGTCATAAAGCGGACACGGTCAATACCATCGATAGCGGCAACGAGACGTAGTAATTCTGCAAATGAGCAAATTTCACCGTCAAAAGTAGCACCACGATAGGCGTTAACATTTTGACCTAATAAATTGACTTCGCGTACGCCTTGCGCCGCTAATTGTGCAATTTCAAACAAAATATCATCACAAGGACGGCTGACTTCTTCACCACGAGTGTAAGGAACAACGCAGAATGTGCAGTATTTATTGCAGCCTTCCATAATGGATACGTAGGCGGTTGGGCCATCTGCTTTAGGTTCAGGTAGATTGTCGAATTTTTCAATTTCAGGGAAACTGATATCAATAATAGGACTACGAGTACCTTGAACTTGATTAATCATTTCAGGTAAGCGGTGAAGTGTCTGTGGGCCAAAGACGATATCTACACTGGGCGCACGTTGGCGAATAAAATCACCTTCTTGTGATGCGACACAGCCGCCAACACCGATAATAATATCGGGGTTTTTATCTTTGAAAAACTTCCAGCGGCCTAATTGATGAAAAACTTTTTCCTGCGCTTTTTCACGGATAGAGCAGGTGTTTAGCAACAAAAGGTCAGCTTCTTCTGGAATATCAGTTAACTGATATCCGTGGGTATTTTCTAATAAAGAAACCATTTTGGATGAGTCATACTCATTCATCTGGCAACCCCAAGTTTTAATATATAACTTTTTATTCGTCGACATGTCGTGTATCCGGTGTTTTCGAAGTGGCAAGTAATGGACTCCGAAACGCGTTGTAAATCCAAAGTCCTACCCTATTATGAGAGCTTGTATGCATTTATTTCATATACCCGTCATACTTCGAGTTGTAGGGGTGTTATCATTAGATGGTGCCTACACGCATCTTGAATTATTTCGTGTATAGACATCATGAAATGATGATGTAAATGCAACATTTACCCTGTAATCGCATTGTCTAAATAATATCATTACGAGGTATTTAAGGGCAGGCTATTCGCCTATTGTTTTAAACATTGACGAGTATTGTATTCATTTGCGGCATCAGTGACTAGCGTTCAGGCGCAGATATTCCCTGTGAGGGGAACAATTTTTCGGTACACTACATAAATCAAACAGTTAACAGTAGCTAACATGATGAATAAATTAACAGAATTTTATGATGTTGTCGTTGTTGGCGCAGGAATGACCGGCGCAGCGGCAGCATTGGGTTTTGCCCAAGAAGGACTGCGAGTCGCTTTACTTGAAAAAGCAAAACCTGGCGCCTTTGATTCACAAAGTGCGCCAGATGTTCGTATCTCAGCTATCAGCAGCTCATCAGTTGAATTACTTAAACAATTAGGTGCATGGCAACATGTTGAGTCGATGCGCAGTGCGCCTTATCGAGCACTCGAAACATGGGAAGAGCCGGGCAGTAATGTGATTTTTGATGCTCAAAGTTTAGGGTTACCCGAATTGGGCTTTATGGTTGAAAATCGCGTTTTGCAATTAGCCTTGTGGCAGGAATGTGAAAAATACAGCAATCTCGAGATTATTTGCCCTGCTCAGTTGATTAACTTGTCTCAACCGAAAGGGCAAAAAGAGTGGATGGTTGAGCTTGATGATAATCGGGTGCTACAGACAAAATTAGTCGTCGGCGCAGATGGTGCTAACTCTCAGGTTCGTAAATTGGCGGGTATTGGTAGCCGTGGTTGGCAGTATCGTCAGTCGTGTATGTTAATTACGATACAAACGGCACAACCGCAGCAAGATAAAACGTGGCAGCAATTTTTCCCTTCAGGGCCAAGAGCATTTCTACCACTATATGATAATTGGGCCTCATTGGTCTGGTATGACAGTCCAGCGAAAATCAGAAGATTACAGGCAATGACCGTAGAACAACTCAATGACGCCGTGTGTGGCGCGTTTCCTGAGCGTTTAGGTCCTGTCTCTGTAATTGCCTCAGGCGCATTCCCATTAACACGCCATCATGCTAATCGCTATGTTATTGATGGATTAGCATTGATAGGCGATGCAGCGCATACCATTAATCCACTTGCAGGACAGGGGGTTAATCTTGGTTATCGTGATGTGGATGCACTTTTAAGTGTAGTAAGCCGTGCGCGAGAATATCTTGAGCCGTGGTCTAGTTTGGACGTTTTAAAACGTTATCAGCGTCGACGTTTACCGGATAATTTAGTCATGCAAGCAGGTATGGATATTTTCTATATGGCATTTAGTGAAAATATACCGGGCTTGAAAATACTGAGAAACCTAGGATTGATGGCTGCGCAAAGAGCGGGCGAGGCAAAGAAACTTGCGCTGAAATATGCATTAGGTTTGTAGTTAATTGTTTTTTGATATAAAAAATAAGCCGCAATTGCGGCTTATTTTAGTTTAATAGATGTTATTTATTATTAGGAAGTTCAACAGTTGAAGTGTCTTTTACATTAGTACTGATGGTGCTTTCTTCAGTAAGAACTGAGTCGAGAGTTTCATTTTTAGCTGAAAATGCATGCGCTAATTTTTCAGTGTCTAACTCTTTTTCCCAACGAGCCACAACGATACACGCACAAGCGTTTCCGACTAAGTTGGTCAACGCACGACACTCAGACATGAAGCGGTCGATACCGAGTATCAGCGCCATACCTGCAACTGGGATACTTGGCACAACCATCAATGTAGCGGCTAAGGTGATAAAACCTGCGCCGGTGACACCTGCTGCACCCTTAGAACTTATCATTGCAACCAGTAACAATGAAACTTGTTCCCAGATAGTGAGCTCGATATTAGTCGCTTGCGCAATAAAAAGCGCCGCCATGGTCATGTAGATATTGGTACCATCGAGGTTAAATGAATATCCGGTTGGTATCACTAATCCAACAACCGATTTCTCACAACCTGCGTGTTCCATTTTTCTCATCAGACTTGGTAATGCCGCTTCCGAAGAAGAGGTTCCTAGCACAAGCCACAATTCATCTTTGATATATTTAATCAAATCAATAATTGAGAAACCGTTGTATTTCGCGACGGCGCCAAGGACAACCAAAATAAATAATAAAGAAGTGATGTAGAAAGTCATGATCAGCATCATTAAGTTGCCGATGGATGAAATTCCATATTTACCGATAGTAAAGGCCATCGCACCAAATGCCCCAATAGGTGCTAGTTTCATCAACATCGCAACCATTTTGAAGACTGGCTCAGAGAAGTTTTGCAGCAGTTGGACGATTGGCTCTCCGTGCTTACCCGTAGCTGCTAACGCTAATCCAAAAATAACCGCAATAAATAGAACTTGTAAAATATTACCATTCACCAATGGGCTGATAACCGTATCAGGAATGATATTCATCAAAAAGCCCACAATGGATGATTCGTGTGCTTTTGCTACATAGCCAGCAACCTTGCTGCTATCAAGTGTCGCGGGATCAATATTCAAACCTGAACCCGGCTGGATAATATTGGCAACGATAAGACCGATAACCAATGCAATCGTGGAGAAGGTAATGAAATAAAGCATTGATTTACCCGCAACGCTACCCACAGCCTTCATATTTGACATGCCAGATATGCCAGTAACAACAGTCAAAAAGATAACAGGTGCGATAATCATTTTAACGATTTTGATGAATGCATCACCAAGCGGTTTTAATGATTCTCCTATATCTGGGTAAAAGTGACCTAACGCGATACCCAGCGCGATGGCGACAATGACCTGCACATATAAGATTTTATATAATGGTTGTTTTATTATGTTTCGCATAAATTTTCTCTGTAAAAATATTGCGTGATGGCAATTTATAATTATTAGGTTTTTTAACTAATTTTATTTTAGCGCTTGAGATCTGATTTTAGGGAATGGAAGATTGGACAGAAATTTATAATGGTGAAAACGTTTTGGTTTTACTTACCACTAATCTTACCTAACTACAATTCGAGGGCAGATTACCATTTTAGCTCGTTAAATTGAAATGATTAAAGTCACATAATTGACAGAAAAGTTATGTAAAGGTAAATAATGTATGCGAAATGTTGATATGGAATGAAACAGGACGACAAAGGGCTAGCTAAATTATAATTGCAGTATTAAATAAAACAGATTATGAAAAGAGATTTACGCTATTTATATGAAATTAAGTGATAAAAATATAAAAGATAGATCGAGTTGGGGATCAAACCTGAGAAAGGACATTAAATATCGAATGGTTAAGTTTCAACAAGCTAACGTTATGAATAATGAATTTGTGGTTAACGGTGTATGAAAAGGTTAGTTAGAAATATATTTTATAAATTTGGGTGTTTTTTTAAAAGGGGAATATGTTTAGAAGATGGCTGGGGTACCAGGATTCGAACCTGGGGATGCTAGGATCAAAACCTAGTGCCTTACCGCTTGGCGATACCCCAATTTTAAAATTTCTACTTGCCTAGAAGGCGAAATGGTGCGGGAGGCGAGACTTGAACTCGCACACCTTGCGGCGCTAGAACCTAAATCTAGTGCGTCTACCAATTTCGCCACTCCCGCAATCATGGTGGCTATGACGGGATTCGAACCTGTGACCCCAACATTATGAGTGTTGTGCTCTAACCAGCTGAGCTACATAGCCATTCAATATTTTAAAACTTTAAGATATTTTTACTAAGACAACCCTAACAGGGAAGTAGTTGGCTGGGGTACCAGGATTCGAACCTGGGGATGCTAGGATCAAAACCTAGTGCCTTACCGCTTGGCGATACCCCATCCGAGGATACTCACAACTAATTAAATTAAAAATAGATAAGATTGGCTGGGGTACCAGGATTCGAACCTGGGAATGCTAGGATCAAAACCTAGTGCCTTACCGCTTGGCGATACCCCAATCTTAAAATCTATTTCACCGAGAAGGAAATGGTGCGGGAGGCGAGACTTGAACTCGCACACCTTGCGGCGCTAGAACCTAAATCTAGTGCGTCTACCAATTTCGCCACTCCCGCAAATATGGTGGCTATGACGGGATTCGAACCTGTGACCCCAACATTATGAGTGTTGTGCTCTAACCAGCTGAGCTACATAGCCAACTCTTTTGCATTACCTTCATCGGCGTTGCGGAGCGCATTATGCTAATTACAGGCAGGACAGTCAACAGCTTTTTGCACTATTTTTGAGAAAACCCGTCTGTTTGTTTGATGAATAATCACTTTGTCGATAAAGACAGCAAAAAAACAACCTGATAATTGATAAAAGGTGATTTTTGCTAATTCCCCCGTTTCTACTTGATAGCTTCGATATCACGTGCTGAAAAATAAAACGGATGTTATGAAGTCATAAAAAAATCCAAAAATATGAGATGTTAGATTAGGCCGAAAGTCATTTAAGATCAACTTTCGGCAAAAATAATCAATTTTTATTGGTCAAACAGTTTTTGTAATAACTCACCATTGAGCATGGCTCTTTTGGTGAGGGCAAAGGCACCGATTGCTGAATTATGAACGAGTTGAGAGGTCACAATGGGTAAGTTTTCACGAAACCCTTTTAGTGCTTGAGTATCAATGCAGCTTTGAATTGCAGGCAATAAAATCTGTTCGGCTTCTGTGATATCACCAGCAATAACAACCTTTTCAGGATTAAACAAGTTAATTGTAATCGCAATTGCTTTACCTATTTGTCGCCCAACGTGTTGAATGACTTCAGTTGCGAGTGAATCACTTTTATTCGCCGCCTGACAAATATGAGAAATGGTGCAAGTTTCAAGCGTTAGTGAGCTGGTATAACCCTGTTCTAAACGTTGTTTGACTCGATTTTCAATAGCTTGGTTGGATGCGATTGTTTCCAGGCAACCAAAATTACCGCAATGGCAAAGTTCACCAAGAGGATCGACTTGAATATGACCAATTTCACCTAAATTGCCGCGATGATTGAGAAGTATCTCTTTATTGATCACCAAACCGGCACCCGCACCACGATGAATACGCACGAGAAGTGAATCTTCACAATCACGAGTTGCCCCGAAATAGCTTTCCGCTAGCGCCAAACTGCGAATATCATGACCAACATAGCAAGTGATATTGAAGTAATCTTGTAAATTATCAATGAGATGCCAATTATCGACCTTGATATGTGGCATATAGTGAACAATGCCTCGATTGGGATTAACTAAGCCGGGGAGAATAACAGAAATGGCAATGAGCTCTTTAATACGTCGTTGGTTGATATCAATAAAATCTTCTATAGCCGCTACCAACTTTTGCTCTACAGCTTGCTGGGAGGGTTCTGTGATGGGGTAATGTCCATCGACAATCATCTTGCCACTTAGATCATAGAGCGCAATGGTTGCATCATAACGACCCAAACGAACACCAATGGTGTGAAAGTTTTTGTATTCAGAGACGATGGAGATGGCGCGACGGCCTCCAGTGGAGGCCTGCTGGTCAACTTCTTTAATTAAACCACGTTCGAGTAATTGACGTGTAATCTTAGTCACACTTGCAGGGGCAAGTTGGCTTTGTTCCGCTATTTGAATTCTTGATATTGGCCCATTTTGGTCTATTAGGCTATATACCACGGCACTATTTAGTTGTTTTACCAGATCAATATTACCAATTTGCTTTAGTGTGTGGCTTTGATTCATTAGCTATTTACTCATTTTTGTAGACTTCTTCTCCATTCACATAAGTGGCTAGGACTTTGAAGTCGTGGTTAAACGCAGTTAAGTTAGCAATTTTACCCGGGACGATGGAACCTAAAGAATCATCAACACCAATCGCTCTTGCGGGATACAGTGTTGCCATTCTTAATGTTTCATCTAATGCTATGCCTACGTGTTCTACACTATTTTTAACGGCATCGATCATGGTGAGTGATGAACCGCTGAGTGTGCCGTTTTCATCAACACACAATCCATCCCGGTAGTATATTGTTTTACCTGCAAAGATAAAATGATCCATTTCACCAGTTTGAGGATCAATTCCGGCAGGTGCTGTGGCATCTGTCACTAAAATTAACTTATCGCCTTTAAGTTGTTTACTGTTACGGATATTGGCCCATTGAACATGGAGGCCGTCAGCAATAATGCCAGCATAAACTTCAGGTGTATCATAAATCGCACCTACTAGGCCTGGTCCACGCCCTGAAATATAAGGCATTGCGTTGAAAAGGTGAGTAGAGAAACGAATACCTGCTTTGAAACCTTGCTTCGCTTCTTCGTAGGTCGCATTTGAATGCCCAGCAGAAATAATGATCCCCGCATCTTTTAATTGATGAATGAAATCATCGCTAACCATTTCTGGCGCCAATGTGATTTTAGTAATGGCTTCTGCATGTGCGGCCAAGTAATCGATCATCTGCGCTGAAGGTTGACGAATAAAGTCAGGATTGTGCGTCCCTTTTTTGATGACGTTTATATAAGGCCCTTCAAGGTGTAAACCAAGCGCCTGATTTTTATTATTTTTTAGATAATCAGTCATGACGTTGATGCCATGCTTCATGAGTTCATCTGAACACGTAATTAAAGTTGGAAGGTAGCTCGTACAGCCAGTGCGTTCATTGGCTTTTTGCATGATATCCAAATTTTTCAATGTTACATTTTCTTTATTATCATTGAATTGGACGCCACCACAACCATTGACTTGTAGGTCAATAAATCCAGGAGAAAGTATTGCTCCGTTTAGATCGTGTTGTTTAATCGTCGAAGGAAGCTCAGAGACAGGACAAACATGTTTGATGATTTCGCCATCAATGATAACAGCATGGTTATCCAGCCTTTCATGACCGGTATAAATAATGCAATTAGTGAGTGCATACATAAGTTAATAACTCCTGACCTCTGAAAGGAAAACAGTCACCGATCAGTTTGAGCTGATCGGTTAATCAATATAATTTTAGTTAAATTGCCCAAGAATTTCAGACTCAAGCTGTTTAAAATATTTCAGCGTTTTAACTTTGAGTTCGAGTGTTGCAGGTTCATCACAGACAATAAGTGCTTTTGGATGCATTTGTACGCAGCTTACAGTCCATAAATGATTTATAGGACCTTCAACCGCAGCATGCACTGCCATTGCTTTATTTGCGCCTGTTGCTAGTACCATCAATTCTTGTGCATCCATAAGCGTAGCAACGCCTACGGTGAGTGCAAATTTAGGAACTTGATTGATGTCGTTATCAAAAAAGCGTGAATTTGCTTGGCGAGTTTCTGGTGTTAACGTTTTAATACGTGTACGAGAATTTAGCGATGAACCCGGTTCGTTAAATGCAATATGACCATCATTACCTACGCCACCCATGAATAAATTCACACTACCGTAAGATTTCATTTTTTCTTCATAACGGAGGCATTCAGCATCAACATCCGCTGCATTACCGTTAAGCAAGTTGACATTTTCAGTTTGAATATCAACATGATTGAAAAAGTTTTCGTACATAAAAGTACGGTAACTTTGCGGGTGATCAGCTGGAATACCGATATATTCATCCATGTTGAATGTGACAACATGTTTAAAACTAACTTTACCTGCTTGATATAACGCGATTAATGCTTTGTAAGTCGCTAATGGTGTTCCACCCGTAGGTAGGCCAAGAACAAAAGGGCGATCAGCGGTAGGGTTGAATGCGTTAATTTTATCGGCAATAAATTGAGCAGACCAAACACCGACATCATATGCATTATTTAGTGGAAGAAGCCTCATGTAAGTTACCTTTAATAAACTTAAATTATGTAGAGTATATCGTAATCATACTTCAAGCTGCATGTGCGTTAGCAACATTCATCTAGCTAAACAACATACATCAGTATGCTATTAGAGCGCGTTTTGTTTGGTGTCTTTTTGCAACTTGAATTAACAGTATATCGTAATTTATACATTGAGTTGCAGGAGTATTAGCGACACCAATTGTTTGAATGTATCTTGACGTATATTAAAAATAGGCAGTCAAATTCACTGCAAAAGTTATTTTTAATCATAAAATAAGTTTTGCATAATAGCTACTAAATTAAGCAATGAACAGCTTCATTCGTTGACATTTATCACAAATCTCACCTATTTATTTTGTATCGCGAAAGAATTAATTTACACTATGAAATTGATATTATTATTCAGTTAAATTATTCTTTAATTGAATGAAAAATAAGATCCCGCGTATGGGGCAAAACAGGGTTATAAAGGGGGAGTTTGTGAATATTCTTAGCTACTTACAGCGGATTGGTAGGGCACTTATGGTGCCTGTGGCAGTATTACCAGCGGCCGCGATCCTTATGGGGATTGGTTATTGGATTGACCCAGATGGTTGGGGCTCTAATAGTGCAATCGCGGCATTACTACTCAAATCTGGTGCGGCGATTATTGAAAATATGTCCGTGCTGTTTGCGATTGGTGTTGCCTATGGGATGTCAAAAGATAAAGATGGTGCTGCTGCGTTAACCGGTTTTGTTGGCTTCTTAGTTGTTACAACACTGTGTTCTCCTGCATCTTATTCCATGATTATGAATGTGCCTGTGGAAACTGTACCAGCTGCATTCAATAAAATTAATAACCAGTTCGTCGGTATCTTAGTCGGTGTGTTGTCCGCTGAATTATATAACCGCTATAGTGGCGTTGAGCTACCTAAAGCGCTGTCATTCTTTAGTGGCCGTCGTCTTGTCCCTATTTTAGTTTCATTCCTAATGATCTTCTTGGCATTCATACTGATGTATGTTTGGCCTCTCGTATTTAATGGATTAGTTTCATTCGGTGAAAGCATTAAGGATATGGGTTCTGTGGGTGCTGGTATTTATGCATTCTTTAACCGTTTGCTTATCCCTGTTGGTTTACACCATGCTCTTAACTCTGTGTTCTGGTTTGATGTTGCGGGTATTAATGATATTCCTAACTTCCTTGGCGGCGCGAAGTCAATTGAGGCAGGTCTTGCTACTATAGGGGTTACTGGTCGCTATCAAGCTGGTTTCTTCCCAATCATGATGTTTGGTTTACCAGGTGCGGCATTAGCTATTTATCACTGTGCACGTCCTGAAAATAAAGCGAAAGTTGCGGGTATTATGATTGCCGGTGCTTTTGCTGCATTCTTTACAGGTATCACTGAACCACTTGAATTCTCATTCATGTTTGTTGCACCTGTTCTGTTTGTTATCCACGCATTATTGACAGGTATTTCTGTTTATATTGCCGCTTCGATGGAATGGATCTCAGGATTCGGTTTCAGTGCGGGTCTTGTGGATATGCTATTACAAACACGTAACCCACTTGCTGTTAAGTGGTTCATGTTGATTGTTCAAGGCTTAGTCTTCTTCTGTATTTACTATGTCATTTTCCGTTTCATGATCCTAAGATTCAACCTGTTAACCCCAGGTCGTGAACAAGATTCAGGTGATGAAACTATTGATGGCTATGATGAAAATCTAAGTCCAGAAAGCCACAACGATAGCGATATTCAAAAAGAAGCTCGCCAATATGTTTCAGCAGTTGGTGGCAGTGATAACATTGTTAATATTGACGCCTGCATTACACGTCTACGTTTAACGGTTAAAGACTCTGCGATTGTAAATGATGCAATGGCTAAACGTATTGGTGCATCTGGTGTTATTCGTTTGAATAAACAAAACGTACAAGTCATCGTGGGAACAAGAGCAGAGCTAGTTGCTAAAGCAATGGGTGATGTGATTGCAAAAGGTCCTATCGCAGCATCAGCGCCAACGGCTGCACCTACAGTGGCTAAAGTGGCGGAACCGACCAAAGCTAAAGGAAATACCATTCTGTCATTGGTGGCACCGGTAAGCGGTCAAGTTTATTCACTTGATGATGTACCTGATGAAGCGTTTTCTAGCCGTATTGTGGGTGATGGTATTGCTATCAAACCGACAAGTGACGAAGTTCTCGCCCCTGCATCGGGTACTGTTGTGAAAATCTTTGAAACTAATCATGCATTTTGCCTAGAAACTGAAAATGGTGTTGAGCTCATTGTTCATATGGGTATCGATACTGTGGCACTTAAAGGTGAAGGCTGTGCTCGTTTAGTTGAAGAAGGTGCTGAAGTTGAAGCCGGTACACCGATTCTAAAATTAGACCTTCCGTTCCTTGAAGCTAATGCTAAATCAATGATAAGCCCTGTAATTATCAGTAATATCGATGATTTTGCAGGTGTTGAGATTTTAGTTGAAGGCCAAGTGGTTGCGGGTGAAACGGTTATTTATAACGTGCTAAAATAATTTGAATTAGTGATGTTATTGATAAAGGGAGGCTTAGCCTCCCTTTTTTTAGTCATTTTTTAGTTTCTGGCAAAGTATTTTGCCTAAGATATTATTAGGCTTGTTTTAGGGCTTCAAACATACCTTGTGCTAAGTTATTTGTTGCAGATTGAACACCCGGTAACACGAAGTAATATCCACCACCAAATGGCTTAATATAGCGTTCTAAGGGTTCACCATTAAGGCGTTTTTGTGTATCAATAAATCCTGTTTTTAAGTTCTTTTGATAGGATACGAAAATTAATCCCATATCAAGTACTCCACTTTCGGTTAATCCGAGTGAATAACTGTAACTTCTACGCCTTAATTTTGCCGTATAACGTTCAGGGTTACGGGGTTCAGCACGGCGCATATGGGAGTCAAATAATATACGATCGCCATGAGGGTCTTTCTCAAAGCTAGGGTCGTCATTTTCATGTTTCATACCAATAGGCGCGCCGGTACTTTTGTGGCGGCCAAAATCATTTTCTTGATCTTCAAGCGGGGTTCTATCCCAGAATTCAAGGTTGAAACGTATTAAGCGCACTGCCTGATATGTGCCCCCTGCACACCATGCAGGTTCTTTATTTTCTGCGGTTATCCAAATGAGTTCATTCATAAGCGCCGCATCATTTGTTGGCGCGTTGCCTGTACCATCTTTAAAGCCAAAAAGATTAATGGGGGTAGTGCGTTGGTCGATATCTCGTGAGGGGAGAAAACCATCAATTTTCCACAATGGAAACCATAATTGCCCCGTATTTCGCAAAATATCTCGTAATGCATAAATGACACTTTCTTGGCTATTTGCACATATTTGCAGCACGATATCGCCACCACACCATTTTTCCTCTAGCCTATCATTGGGAAAACTGGTCATCTCAACCAGATAATGGGGCTTGATTTTATCTAATCCAAAACGTGAATCAAAAAGGCTATTACCTAGTGATACCGTAATAGTTAAAGAATCAGGTTGTAATAGCGTGCCGAGAATACCCGATTCAGCAGGTGGCATTTTATCATTTGAGGTTGAGGCCGCTTTTTGTACTTGAGTTAGATAGGCAATACGTTGTGTGAGTATTGTGAAGAGTGTTTGTAACTCTTCGATTGAAGTTGTTGTAACATTAAAGGCAATAAATGATGCATTTTTTTGCTCAGGTGTTAATACCCCTGCTTGATGTTCACCCAGAAAATTGATGGCTTTATCATAAGTGAGTTGGCAGTTATTGATTTGCTCTTTTGCTTTAAGTGCAGGCGCCGCAAAAATTGCGCTGCCGATAGCTAAGGTTTTTAATACGCTTCGTCTGGAAAAATTGACAGATTGTGGTTCACTTTTACGTTTAGCTCGCATAAGTATATGCCTTAATATTTATAATAAACATCAACATCTAGCTGCGCACGTAATGTTGCGAGTGCTTCAGCTTGTTGCGTTAGTAGCGAATATAGCCGCATTTTATTTTTTTGATTTAATTGGCTATAAGGTGAATAGCTACCTTTAGTGAGTTGATACGACTGTATTATTTTGTTTATGTGTTGGTCATTTTCTTTTATTTGGTCGAGCTCTTTAGATTGAATAAAAGGTGAAATGACCTCAATGATTTCTTGAGCACCTCTGAGGTTCGCCGCGATATCGGCTAAATCAGACTGACTATAAATATTCTCTTTTCCCGCAAGTTTTGTTTCGAGGATCATTTCAATAAAATCAGCGGAAGCTTGTACAAGTTTAGGTATTTCAATCGTTTCAGTCTGTACGCGTTTATAAAGATCACGTCCTTTGAGGAATAATTCTTCGGCAGCAGGTAACGCAGTTTTAACATCTTTTTGCTCAAATAAGCGGTATTCAACTAAATGGAATCCGGTGAAACGATAATCTTTTTCTTTATCAAGAAAATAATCAGCTCGTGGATTAATCGTCCTATCCGTATTACCAAATAGCATGATGATAGGACGAACCGCTTCATAATGTTGATGTGCTGTGATGTAAGCATTTTGCGCTTTTTGTAGGTCACCCTTTTTTAAGCTTTGATTTAGTATCTCTAATTGAGAAACCATCTCACCAAGTTCATTAGTTGCAAATAGCAAATAGGTTCGAATTGCTTGCTGATACTTTTCTGGGGTTGCGATATCACCTTTGGCTATCACAATATCGTCCCCTGTTTGCACAGGGGATCTTAGGGCTTTGGTATAGGCAGGCAGGGATACGATTGTCAGTAAAAGAAAGCTGAAAATTACGGTTATTGTTTTACGCATTTCTTTTGCTCCGCGTGAATAACGTAATAACGACAATCCAGTAAACAACAAAGGTAATAACACTTAACCAAATAGGCTGAGAGCGATACGCAAAAAATGAAGAGATGAAATTACCTGCAATATTTGAATCATCTAGAAATGCGGTGCTATCCCAAGCGGGGTAAATCAGAAACTCAGGAATTGAATAATCATATTCAATTAGCAAATTAGCGATTTCTTCTACGCCTTTTAGTAATAACGATAACGCAAGGAAGAGTAAAATAATTCCAGTTACTTTGAAGAAAATTCTCCAAGAAACAAAACGATTAGTTAAAAGGAAGGCATATAATGTTAACGCTGCAATAAGAATGCCACCGCCAGCCTCTAAGAAAAATTCACTTGCGTTTTCAGCATTGAGCGACATGATAAAGCTCGAGAGAAAGACGACGATTTCGCTGCCTTCACGTGCGATCGCGATGGCAATAATAATTGTGGCTCCCCACCAGTTATGGTGTTCAGCATTGCGGCTAATTCCAGTTTCAATTTCAGATTTCATGGAACTGCCATGTTTGTTCATCCAATAGACCATTTGGACAATCAAAATACAGGCGAGTATTTCCATAAATATCATAAACAGGGATTGGCCAGTATCATCAAGAACATTGAAGACACCATAAATAAGCAATGCGAGAACAATTGAGATAATAATTCCGAGTGCAACACCACCCCAGAGGAATTTCATACCATTACGTGCATCTGGATGACGTTTAATCCAAGCATAAATAATGCCGATGACTAAAAGTGCTTCAAAGCTTTCACGCCATACTACAAAGAGAACTTGCCCCATTTTAAATCCTACTATTTTGCAATGATCTCACCTTTAGGGTGAGAAAGGTGAAAGTCATCAAAGAAGGTATAAGTGCCAGGTTTGAGCGGTGCAATGACCACAACTGAGCTTGCGCCCGGGGCTAATACTTTTTCTTTTCGTAGTTGAAGACTTTCAAATTCGGCAGGCTCTGTACCTGTGTTGGTGATTTTGATGCGAATAATTGTTTTTGCAGGGACTTCAAGAACACGTGGAATTAAATCCCCATTTTTCATTTCTAATTCAACGGTAAATTTCTCAGCAGCAAATACAGTCTGAGGGGTTAATGCATAAATGATAACCAGTAAAAGGCTGAGTAATGTTTTCATTATGAGCTCGAATAATTAATCAATAACGACAAACAAAAAAGGCTTACGTGAGAAAATAGCCCACGGTAAGCCCTTTACTAATTTGAATTTAATTAGTAACTACCTTTACGACCTACACCTGCGTAGTCGAAATCCCAAGTAGTTTCAAAAGGCTGGAACCATGGAGCAACACCGGTTTCTTTATCAATATGGCGGCCAAATGCAGCTTGTTTATTATATGAAGGTGGGTAGATTTTGTAAGTCACACGGTATTTACCGTTGCCATCTAATTTGATGTTTTCCCCATAATGAGGACCATCGCTTGCCACCATAGGCATGAAAGTGCCCGTTTGAGTTTGTGGTTTATCACCCAGCTTAGTCACAGAATATTCGATAGTGAGGTAAGGGATCCAATCACCTTCTGCAAAGCCATTTGGATTATCTTCAACAGCATGAATGTCCGCTTCTAAGTGAATATCCGCTTTATCCGCTGCTAGGTGAGACATCGCATGATGCCCTTCTTCGGTATCCATCGTGATAGGTTGTAGATAGACACCTTGAATCTCCATTCCATTCTTAATAATAGGATGACCGAGTGGATATTCTTGAGCGAATGCAGTAACTGAAAATAATACTAGACCCGAAACAGCGGCTTGATAGGCGAGTTTCATTGATACGTCCTTACCATTATTTAATATAGAACTTTAATGATAATCATTACTATTCAATGAATACAAGTGAAAATTTTAGATAAAATTCGATATGGGTTATCTATTTATTAAAAAACTATAATAATCAATTTATTAGATGAAGTTATTAATTTAAACAAAATAACTTTATGAGAAGTGAGTTGTATGGGATTTTTATTATTTCTGCCGTGATATATTCGAATAAATATAATTAACTTATTTAAAATTCATCGACTCATGAAGGTATTGTAAATGCAAAAACGTTATCTTGATTGTTCAGCTTCTGAAATTTTACGATTAGGTAAAAAGGATTTATTAGAATCGATTAAAGGGAGTGAAGGGCGTCTATTAGTGTCAGAAACAATCGGCACATTACAACCCGTATTGATGACTGTCACAAATGCAGAGTTAGCGGCAAGTCAAGGCGCAGATATTTTATTGTTGAATGTATTTGATGTGAATAATCCTATTATGCAAGGTTTACCCGAAGGTATCCCTGCGAATGATATTATTCGGACATTAAAGCGTCTGACTGGTCGTGCTATTGGTGTCAATCTAGAGCCTGTCCCCGCAGGCTTTAATAATCCAACGCAAGATGTGCAATGGAAAATATCAGAAGGGCGGTTAGCGACGGTTAAAAATGCGATAAAATTAAAAGAAATGGGCGTTGATATCATTGTGTTAACCGGAAACCCGGGCAATGGCGTCACTAACCAAGAAATTAACCAAAGTTTGAAAGAGCTCAAAGCGGTTGTCGGCAATGATGTGGTGTTGATTACTGGAAAAATGCATGCGGCTGGAGTGTTAAATGCATCTGCTGAGCAATTAATTACTGAGGAAGATATTCGTACCTTTATTAGTAGCGGCGCAGATATTATTTTACTACCGGCACCAGGCACTGTTCCCGGGATTTCTTTAGAGTTTGTCCAAAAAATGGTGAGTTATTGTCACTCTCAAGGCGTGATGACGATGACGGCTATCGGGACCTCACAAGAAGGAGCTGATGTTCAAACTATTAGGCAAATTGCGCTGATGTGTAAAATGGCTGGAACCGATTTACATCATATTGGTGATTCGGGATATAACGGCATTGCATTACCCGAAAACATTTTAAATTATGGCATTGTTATTCGTGGTGTTAGACATACCTACTCACGTATTGCTCGCTCAATTAATCGTTAATAGTTTCAATTTACTCGGAAAATCATTTTTGTCGATAAATACAATTTTATTTATTCTTTAGGTAAAAATTGGCAAAAAATTGCTGATATGGTTTATTTCAATGGCGAACGTGTTGGCGAACAGGTGTTTGAGTTCAATCGGTATAGCTTAACAGTTTTACCCTTTTTTAATTCATTTTAAAACCCACTTATGTCTAAATAAGTGGGCTTTTTTTCGTCATTTTTATCGAATGTTTTCACTTCCAATATGTGAATATTGATTTAGATCAATAGTTAAAAATCTATCAAACAATACATTGATCTAGAATATGAAAATTAAATCCTAAGTAGACATAATCAAATAAGACTTACTCATTATAAGGGTGATTATGCTTCTCAATACAACGGGTTCCATTGTGGCCAACTTATCAGATAAAGCCTTAAATTCAATAACATCGGAATTATTAACTACACTTGCGAGTGTAACGATAATGGACGGCTTAGCATTGATTAAAAATGATATGCAAGTTGATGTTTCGTTGATGGAGCCACAAGGAAAAATACTCTGGTTAAGTCATTCTTGTGAAAAATCGTCCAATATTGCTGCTTCACTTTCGGAATATATCGCTAAAGAGACCCAAAGTCAGTTATTTATACATTCGATTGAACTGCTCGGTAGATTTTATTATTTAGCCCCAATTTATTTAGAGAAAAGTAATTTGCTTGCAGTTGTTGCACTATCCACGAATGAGATAAATAGCACTATATTACTGGCTTTAGCACATTCGTTGGGCAGAGAAGTGAGTGAAAAATTAAAATGTCATTTTTATTTACAACAATTAGCATGCGAGCCTAAAGTTAACCCTTTTTTTAAAGAGCTTAATATGCAAAAAGTTGAGAAAGCTTTAATTATTGAAGCTGCCAATTCTTGTAATGGAAAAGTTCAACAGATGCATCAAGTTTTGAATATGGGCAGAACGACATTGTGGCGCAAATTAAAGCAATATGAGATTAATATTAAAGATTATAAATAGGCTCATTTATTCATAATGAATGAATAGGGGATGAGCCATAATATCTTATTTATCAATAGATAAAGTGGATTTTTCAAGTGAAAGAATTAACTTACTTTTCGGTGGAATTTGATTTACCTTTTCACCAAGATTAACCAGCATAGGAATGCCCATCTTTGTCGCAATAATTGCTGTATGTGAATATGGCGATCCTTGCGCTAATACAATACCACGAAGCATGGGTTGAATATGTTGCATTAATTCTATTGGGCCAAGATCTTGGCTTATCAAAATGATTGGTTCAGCAAAAGCGTATTTCGTCGCTGTGTGCTGAGCCAATGTTTTTAATAATTGATTTTTTAAATCTTCAATATCAATAAATCTTGCTTTGAGATAAGGAGAAGAGAGTTGTTTGTATTGAGCTGCCATTTCATTAAAAACAGTTAATATCGCAGATTCGGCATGGGTAGAATTGCGCTTAATATGCTGCGTTAAATCCTCAAGTAGCGCTTCATCACTCAATAATAAACTATGACCGTGGAAGATATCTGCAATATTATTGTTCCTTATTTTTGCGGTCTCATCAGCTAAGGTGTCGAGATATGTGCATACTTGATTTAGCGCCTGCGTCATTCTTTGGATTTCTGTAGCATTGTCTTGTGGTGATTTATTATCGTGCCCAATACAAGTCGGTAGGTGATAGGCTAAGCCTGATACATTCGGCAGAAATACAACTTCTCCTACTAAATTTGAATTGCCAATAGTATTAATGTCATCGCCGAAATTTTCATCTGCTAATAGATTAAAAGCGTCAATTGCTGCTTGTGCATCTTCACCTTCAGCGATTAATTCAATTTTGTCACCCAGATAAGCTTGTAAGAGTGTAATTTGATTCATGCTTTTGGCATCGGCTATTTTGTTGCCATGGCGAAGTTGAATATTGGCTTTAAAAGCGCCCAGAGTTGATGAAATTTTAGCGGCTGGACGAAGATGTAAGCCTGCTGGGTTTTGTATTATACATTGGGTTTTTATTGCATACTTAGATGTAGGAGCTAGCTGGTTCGGCATTGAGGGAGTTAAATTAATATCTTCATTTAACTGCTGTTGCTTTGCCTGTAGGGCATTTTTTGCTTCTAATAAAATTGTATCTATTGGTGCGCCACCCGAAGCTGCGGCCGTCATTGCTATAGTACCTTCAACTAAAGGTGCAGAACAAAGATGTACTTTTTTAGCGAGCTCAGAATCAATAAGATCAAGGGCAGTTTCAGCACTGAGTATTGCACTTCCTAAATCCATTAAGAGGATGATGTGAGATGCATCTGCTAAGGATTCTATTGCTTCCATCACTTTAATTGCATCAGTGCCTATTGGGTGTTTATCATCATCGATACCCGCTGCAATCCTGATTTGACAATGTTGCGTATTTTGCATTTGGTTTGCTAACTGAAGTAATCCTTCGGCGAGCTGTTTGCTATGAGAAACAATAATTAAACCAATCACTTAGTTCTCCTTAGGAAAAGTAACGATATGTTATCATTATTTTTTGAAGCCATAGGAAACTTTACATGAAAAAAGGTACGCTTCTACTGATATTCTGCAATAATTTGAAAAATATTGTCAAAGCGTAAATGAGATAACCAACATCCAGAAATGTGTGTATTCCGATGTTGGCTTTCTTATAGATAGTAATTAAATATACAAACTAATAAGTAAAAAGAGATGAACAAGAGGGGGCATTATCAATGAAGATATTGGATAGTTATATCAAATATAGTCTTAAATTTTTAGAATGTAAAATTGATTAAAATCAAATAACATTAATTTAGAAAAGAGTTTAACTTAAGTTGGATCTTTTTAGTGTAGTAAGTTAAAAGTTAAATTTAGCATTTCATTTTACGCTGAATCTGTAAAAAACAGAGTGATTATTTCATAGGTGAAATATTAATGTACATAAGTTATATTGAGACTTTAGTTTACGACAAAGCATCGATATAAATCGATATAGTTACAGTACCTATAAACCTAAATAAACTAGTCATTAGTTGTTTCTTTAGAATTTTTATCTATATATGATTTTTTTCAGGTATAAAAACATTTATATATTTAAAATATCTGATGATTTAAGGTTAAACCATCAGAATATAATAACTATAGCAAAATAGGTAATGCATAATATAAATTACATGTTTTTAGGATAAGTATTAATATAATCATACTCTTGAATAAGTTGAGGTAATGACTTTATTCCTAATTTAGTGTAAATATTCGAACGATGAACTTCGACAGTTCTTGGTGATAATGAGAGCTTCTCGGCAGTTTCCTTACTTGTATTGCCATCAAGGATCATATCCATAATTTCGCGTTCGCGTATAGAAAGTCGATCAAATTTATTGGTTAAGTATATGTATTTTTTGTAATCTTCAAGCTCATGTGTAAAGCGTTCAGCCGCACAATTAATTGAGTTTGATATTTCTATATCTTTGAATGGGAAAGGAAAAAAATCAAAGGCACCTGATTTGAAACTCTCTCTACAAAGACTAATAGAAGGCTCATCTGATAAAATAATAATAGGAACTATACCAAAATTATTATTGATGTTATTTAATCTATTAATATGACTTCCATCATTGTTTAAAAATAATAAAATACATTCCTTTGCTCCCTCCTCTAAAGGGTAAGTATAATTACTAATATATACTTCTTCATTATTATAAAATTTAAAGATGTAATCAAAAGATTCCATCATTAATTTCAGCTTATTCTTAAAGACATTATCATTTTCTATAATTACATGAATGGTGCAATTCATCACCATACTCCTGTTAAACTGATTTGATATTCATATTAATTTGATAAAATAGGTAGATAAATAAAATGCCCAGTCAAATAGGCAGTAATATTTTCTACTAGACGTTGTTTTTTTTATTAATGTATTACTGACCATAATTTATATTAAATGTATCATCTAGTTAAAATTAATATAAAAATAGAAACAATGGTTAAAGTTGGTGTCAAAGCGTAAGAAACGATTACTGATTTGTAACAATGTAGGTGCTTTTACTTGTTTTCTGGTATTTTATTTTGCAAGTTTCTTATAAAATTATTTTATACAATAGCGTAATAATATATCAAAATGATAATCATAAAAAGCCTGAAACGTAGATTTTATGAAGTTTTATTAAGCAGTCACACTAAATTCGTTTGCGCACTAAGAGTGAGTGCTTTTTATCATTAACATGATAGAATTTATTTTTATGTCTTTATACTGAGTGAATATACTTACATGGCCTCTTTGAAAGATGTGGCGCGACTCGCGAGTGTTTCTTTAATGACAGTATCAAGGGCAATCAATAGTCCTGAGTTGTTGAAGCCAGAAACACTAAAACAGGTACAACAGGCCATTGATGCGCTTAATTATGTTCCTGATTTCTCTGCTCGAAAAATCAGAGGTAAAAGCTCGCGCATTTCTACTGTCGGGGTTTTAGCGCTTGATACTGCAACAACGCCATTTTCAGTTGAAATGATTTTATCAATAGAGCAAACCGCAAGGCAATTTGGTTGGAGTAGCTTTGTCGTTAATATTACATCGAATGATGATTATGATCGGGCTATTCGCCAATTATTATCCCAGAGGCCAGATGGTATTATTTATACGACAATGGGATTAAGGGAAGTTACTATTCCAGAATCGTTGCATAAAAGTCGTTTGGTATTAGCTAACTGCGTTAGTCAAAATAAACAATTTCCAACTTATATACCTGATGATTTTAATGGCCAATATAAAGCAGTCTGTCGTTTAATTGAGAAAGGGTATCGAAAGCCATTATGTCTCTATATTCCTAAAGATACCTTAGCGGGAAAAACGCGTCGAGAGGCTGTTCAAGCCGCTTGGTCAGAGGCAAATCTACCTCTTGAATCTTTAATGCAATATCATTTAGAGTCCGGTGATGAACATTATATTGATGTGATTGAGTTGATTGATTCCCATTGTCAAAATGGTCAACCTGATTTTGATGTGGTAATTTGCGGTAATGATCGAATTGCTTTTTTAGCTTATCAAGTATTATTGAGTAAGGGTCTCCGTATTCCTGAGGATATAGCGGTATTGGGCTATGATAATATGATTGGTGTGGGGGAGTTGTTTTATCCACCGTTAAGTACGGTTGTGTTACCACATTACCAATTAGGGCAAGAAGCGGCTTTACACATCATAGAAGAAAGGTCACATTGCGATACACAATATGTTGCTTGTGACTTACTCGAGCGCAAATCTTTTTAAGATTTAATCGCGTAAGGGCTACAAATTGTAACCCTTATTTGCGGTCGGTTATTTATTTAATTGCTTTCTTTAATGGCCAGTACGTAGCTTTGTCTAATTTTGCGTTCTGATTTATTGCGAATAACTTTAAACTACAATCATTTTCTGCCGGATAAATACGGCTACTAAAAGTTTGCTCTCCATCATTGATAAAAACTTCAAGACAAGACTTATCGATAAATGCGCGTATTTTAAGTTGTTTTGTTTGAGGAAGCGGTGCGCTTCGGCTATCACTAATAATATATTCGGGATAGTGACGAGATAATGTTAAGCGCTGATTTTGGTTATCGATATAAAATTGAATACCACTTCCAATCCAGAAGCCAAATTTTTCAGCTGGGCTATTTTGTAGATCCCAAACTAGTTCTATTTCACAGCTAGTCGCTTTTTTCTCAATGAGTTGCGTTGTATTTTTTGTCATAACGACGGCTGGAATATGGATGGGATCTTTACGTAATGTTTTGAGCTCAACAATTGGCTTAGCAATAATTTTACCTTGTTCATTAAGAGAAAGTTCTCTTGGTAAGGTAAAACAACCAGACCAACCATGTGCTTGTGATGGCATATGACTTTCCCACATATCCATCCATGCAATTGCAATACGACGTCCATCTTGCGCTAAAAAAGTTTGAGGCGCATAAAAATCTTGGCCAAAATCGAGTTCCGTAAATTGATGGGTTACCTCATAAGGTTGCCCTGGAGCCCAGTTTCCAACAAGGTAGCCATTTTGGTACAGGTTACGGTATTGATTACCCTGTGCTTTTTTTCCTTGGGGTGAAAATAAGGTGATAAAGTGATCGCCTAATGGGAAAAAATCGGGGCATTCCCACATATAGACGTTTTTATCGTCTGTTTTGGCTAAGATCTGGTAGTCATTATTCCAATTTAGCAAATCTGTAGTGTTAAACAGTAAAATTTGTCCTTGATCAAGGGTATCTCGAGCACCGACTACCATCCACCATTTTCCATCTTGATGCCAAACTTTAGGATCTCGGAAGTGCATATAGCCCTTAGGGGATGGGATAATAATGCCTTTCTTTTCGAAATGAATACCATCGTCACTAACCGCTAAGCACTGAGTTTGGTGTATTTGGCTATCGTCACCTTCTCCTGATAACCAAATATGCCCTGTATAGAATAAATATAATTTACCTTCATGGCTTATCGATGATCCCGAAAAACAGCCATCTTTATCGTATTCATCACCGGGGGCTAGGGCGATCGGCTGATGTTGCCAATGAACCATATCTTTACTGGTTGCGTGACCCCAGTGCATGGGGCCCCAAACAGCGCTATAAGGGTGATGTTGATAAAAAGCATGATATAAACCATTATGATAAATTAATCCATTTGGATCATTGAGCCAGCCGGTATAACTGGCGAGATGATAATTAGGATAAAATTGTTTATTTAATGATTTTCTTGAATTTTCAATTGGATTTTTCATTAATAGTTTTCCGTGTGGCTTAAGCTGTAGGGCTATCTAATTTATTTGGATTCTCGAATTATGCTTTAGGGAAATCACTATTAGCAGATAATTCGTGCGTTCTTATCGTGCTTTATTTATACTTTATGTTAACGTTAACAAAATAAATTTACCAGTCTTAATTTTTATATGGTTTATCATATTATCAATGAAAATTATTAGGGTTCAGTTAAACGACAATTAAAACGACAGTTAAAGGAAAATCTATGAAAGTCTGGTCATTAGGTGATGCAGTAGTAGACTTAATTCCCTTACAAAATATGCAATATGAAGCCTGTGCAGGAGGTGCTCCTGTCAATGTAGCTGCTGGTGTTGCAAAGTTAGGTCAGCCAAGTGGTTTTATTGGCCGAGTGGGGGAAGATGCTTTTGGGCATTTTATGCAGAAAACCTTATTCGATTTAAATGTTGATACCAGTGCGATGGAATTTGATGAGTTACATCGAACCAGTACCGTTTTAGTTTCTTTGCATGAAAACGGCGAGCGTGAGTTTTCTTTTCTTGTTTCACCTTCCGCGGATCAGTTTTTATCAAATAAAAATTTACCTGTATTTGATAAAGATATTTTACATTTTTGCTCATTAGCTTTAGTGCATACTGTATGCCGTGAGGCTTTAATACAAGCAATAGACAAAATGAAGCAGGCGGGTGGGTTATTGAGTTTTGATATTAATATCCGCCCTCAAATGTGGGCTGATCCTAATGAAATGCACAGTATTGTTGATGAATTTGCTTATAAAGCGGATATTTTAAAATTATCAGATGATGAATTGTTGTGGCTAACCAAAGAGATCTCTTTAGACAATGCTGTTGATAAACTTAAAAAATATCCAGCGCGTTTGAAAATAGTGACTCAGGGTGCAAAAGGTTGCTTGGTGATTACACCAAACAGTAAAGTGGCGATCAGCGCTTATCAGGTTGAAAGCGTTGATACTACTGGAGCTGGTGATGCTTTTATGGCGGGTTTGCTCGCAGCTATTGCTCAATATGGTGTTTCGGATAATGAAGATTATTTTATGACAATAGTGACTCAAGCCGCGGCTTGCGGTGCATTAGCTACAACTCGAAAAGGTGCGATTAGTGCAGCGCCAACCCAACAAGAGCTCATTGATTTTATTGCTCAACAGCCGCCGTTGCATCAAAGGGAATTATAACGCTAGTGGAACAAGGTGATATAAATATGTCACCTTGATTTAATCAGGCTGTTTATTGACTAATATTAAGCAAATATGTGATGTTTTATCATGACTGAAAGTTCTATTTTCTTGATATTAGCGTATGATATTGAATGTATTTCACTTGTTTATATTTATACTCTGACATTTGTACTATGGATAAACTATGTTACTGCGTTCGGGAGTAGCTTTAGCTATTTTTTCTTATATATTATGGGGGATTACCCCTTTGTTTTATCGCCTGCTTCCCGGCGCTCAGGCATTAGAACTTTTAGCCCAACGCCTGATATGGTCAATTCCTTTCCTATTTCTTATCCGCCTGATCATCAAAAATAAATCATTATGGAAGCAAGTTTGGGCTGACAAACGTTCGATTATTTTATGCTTATTCAGCTCATCAATTATGGCTGTCTCTTGGACTGCTTTTACTTATGCTTTGACGCATGGGCAGGTATTAGCGGCAAGCCTTGGATATTTTATCAATCCACTTTTTTCAATTCTATTAGGTGTGATATTCCTACGTGAGCGGCTAATCTTTGCAGAAAAACTAGCTGTGATTTTTATTTGTGCAGGAGTGGGATATCAAATTTGGCAGTATGGCGAACTACCTATTCTGGCTTTAATTATGGGAAGTGCTTTTGCAATTTATGGCCTAATTCGTAAGTTTATTCGTTTTGATGTCTTTACCTCATTACTACTAGAGGCACTTTGGTTATTTCCTGTTGCACTCGCCATTACATGGTGGTTATCTGCAAACGGAACGAGCGCTGTTATGAATGGCGACTGGCAAACCAAGTTACTTTATATGCTCGCAGCGCCCGTGACTATTATTCCACTGATCTTCTTCACGGCTGCAATTAAACGAACAACATTGACGGTTATTGGTCTTGCACAATATATCGAACCAACCATTCAATTTTTATTGGCAGTATTCTTATTTAATGAGCTTTTTGATTGGGTGAAAGGGGTTAGTTTCTCTCTCATTTGGCTTGGCTTATTATGTTGTATTCTTGCTCTGCTACATAAACGCTATAGTGAATTTCATCGTAGAGATCCATTTGTAACAGGGCGTGATGAAACCCCCAAACTCTGATTATCATGGCATAGTTATTGTTTTAAAAAGTTTCTGCATAGCGAAAGCAAACGATTGCGTATATAATCTACTTCATTATTTTCATCTGTCCGCATACAAAGGCCATCAATCATGAATCAATTAGGTACTGCTCTTTGCTCCTCTGCTACAAAAGTCATGCTTCTCGGTTCAGGAGAGCTAGGTAAAGAAGTGGCGATTGAATGCCAACGTTTAGGGATTGAGGTTATTGCGGTTGATCGTTATGAAAATGCACCTGCAATGCATGTTGCACATAGAAGCTATACGATAAATATGCTTGATGGTGAAGCGCTACGTCAGTTAGTTTTAGCAGAAAAACCAGATTTTATCGTACCTGAAATTGAAGCTATCGCGACTCAGACCCTTGTTGAGTTAGAACAACAAGGACAAAAAGTTGTGCCTTGCGCAAAGGCGGTATCTTTAACGATGAACAGAGAAGGTATCCGTCGTCTTGCTTCTGAAGAGCTTGGCTTACCGACCTCTGAATACTTTTTCGTTGAAAATAAAGCAGATTTTATCCGTGCAGCAACTGAAATTGGTTTTCCTTGCATTGTAAAACCGGTGATGAGTTCATCAGGTAAAGGGCAAAGTATTATTCGTTCACAGGAACAACTTGAACAAGCTTGGAATTACTCTCAAGAAGGTGGTCGAGCAGGACAAGGTCGCGTTATTGTTGAAAAAATGGTTAATTTTGATTTTGAAATTACGTTACTTACTATTAGTGCTGTTGACGGTATTCATTTTTGTTCACCTGTCGGGCATCGCCAAGAAAAGGGGGATTATCGTGAGTCTTGGCAGCCGCAGCGAATGAATGATATCGCCCTGAAAAAAGCACAGGAAGTGGCTGCGAAAATAGTCACTGCGCTTGGCGGCTATGGTTTATTTGGGGTGGAATTGTTTGTTTGTGGCGATGAAATTATTTTTAATGAAGTTTCTCCTCGCCCTCATGATACCGGAATGGTGACGCTAATTTCTCAAAATCTATCTGAATTTGCTTTGCATGTTCGGGCTTTTTTGGGTTTGCCTATTGGTAATATTCGCCAATATGGTCCAAGCGCTTCAGCCGTTATTTTACCTGAGTTACATAGTTGTGACGTGGTTTTTTCAGGTATTGGTGAGGCATTATCAAATGATGTTCAATTACGACTATTTGGTAAACCGGAAATTGCCGGAACGCGTCGATTAGGCGTGGCACTTGCTATTGGTGATACAATCGAAAAAGCTTTAGATATGGCAAAATTATCGGCAAATACAGTAAAAGTGACAGGTTAATTTTCAATTATTAATTGACTAAGTGAGCCCATTAAAATAACGATGGGCTTATTTATTTCATTTGGTATTTCATCTTTTGTTATTTAATATTATATCGATGATTTTTCAGAGTGAATAAATACAGCAAAATGATAAAGCTAAAGGGTGATAAATGATCCGATTTTTAATCTGCGCGGTGTCATTAATTTTTATGTCGAGTAGTTCGCTTAGCGATAATCTTGAAAAGCAATTTGAAAATTGGGTTGAAGGTAAGCAAAGTCACTGTTTCGAGCCTAAATCGCCTTACTTATATTGCCTACTTGATATTCCTAATGAAAAATTTTCAATCGTCGATATTAATGGCGATGAAATGTATCAAATTTATTATTTTGATAATTGGCCAGATGCAGTTAAGGATGGGGTGTATCGCATTATTAAGAACAATAAAATTGGCTATGCCGATGCAATAACAGGCAAAATTGTGATTGAAGCTCAGTATGATTGTGCTCATCCCTTTGAAAACAGCAAAGCGCATGTTGGTATTGGGTGCAAAATAGAAACGGATGGCGAACACAGTTGGTGGGTTGGTGGTAATTGGCAATGGATTTCTTTGAAAGGGGAAGTTATCAATGAATAACCACTACATTATTAGTTTTTGTAATCACTTTATTAATTAACAGTAATAATTCACTTTTTTCTCTATATTTATTAACAATAATGACAATTTTAACTAGATTGATGTAATTGTTTAACTTATTGAAATGCTGTTATTATTGTTATCTACATCACGTTTTTCATCCGCTCATGTCACGCTCAAAACCATTCGCGTCAAAAATCTAACCGCTTAATTCTTTATGCCACCGCTTAGTCCAACTTTCGCCTTTTAGGGTGAGTTATTTCTTACCATATACACTATGGCAGAGTTCATTTTTTACTTACTACAAGTCAACCGCTGCCAATAATAAAGTCATTAGTTATTCATTCAAAGTAATAAAAGCAGATTCAATGTGTTTTTAACTAATGGTAAATCAGGGATTAATGGCATGTTCGTTCTACCTCAGAAAGGTGTTCTATGAACAAGAATGGTATTTTAAAGCACGTTCCTTGGATGATCCTTGGGATAATTGGTGCAGTTTGTTTGGGCGTTGTCGCTCTCAGACGTGGTGAGAACATCAGTGCGCTATGGATAGTGGTCGCATCGGTGTCAGTTTATCTAATTGCATATCGCTACTATAGCTTATATATAGCGACTAAAGTGATGAAGCTCGATGAAACTCGGGCAACACCTGCGGTCATTAATAATGACGGTTTAAACTATGTACCGACAAATAAAAATGTTTTATTTGGTCACCACTTTGCTGCGATTGCAGGTGCTGGCCCATTAGTCGGGCCAGTATTAGCGGCACAGGTTGGTTATCTTCCCGGAACATTATGGCTACTTGCCGGTGTTGTTGTTGCCGGTGCGGTACAAGATTTTATGGTGCTGTTTATTTCATCACGCCGTAATGGTGCATCGCTAGGGGAAATTATTAAAGAAGAGCTAGGGCCTATCCCAGGGACTTTGGCTTTGTTTGGTTGTTTCCTTATCATGATCATTATTCTGGCTGTATTGGCCTTGATAGTGGTTAAAGCGCTAGCAGAAAGCCCTTGGGGTGTATTTACAGTTTGTTCTACAGTCCCAATCGCACTCTTTATGGGAGTGTATATGCGCTTTATCCGGCCGGGACGCGTGGCTGAGATATCCGTCATTGGTATTGTATTATTGGTGGCATCAATTTGGTTCGGTGGTGTTATTGCACACGACCCGTACTGGGGCCCAGCGCTGACATTTAAAGACACCACGATTACTTATACGCTTGTGGGTTATGCCTTTGTTTCAGCATTATTACCTGTTTGGCTGATTCTGGCTCCACGTGATTACCTAGCAACCTTCCTAAAAATCGGTGTTATTGTTGGATTGGCGATTGGTATTGTGATCCTAAATCCAGAACTGAAAATGCCAGCCGTGACACAATTCGTTGATGGTACAGGCCCTGTCTGGAAAGGTACGTTGTTCCCATTCTTATTTATTACTATTGCTTGCGGGGCGGTATCAGGTTTCCACGCATTGATAGCATCGGGTACGACGCCTAAATTGTTAGCGAATGAAAAAGATGCACGTTATATCGGCTATGGTGCGATGTTAATGGAATCTTTCGTTGCTATCATGGCATTGGTTGCCGCATCTATTATTGAACCTGGTTTGTATTTTGCAATGAACACCCCTCCTGCGGCTTTAGGTATTACGATGCCTAACTTGCATGAATTGGGTGGCTCTGATGCTGCAATGATCATGGCTCAATTGAAAGATGTTTCAGTACAAGCCGCCGCAACGGTTAGCTCATGGGGTTTTGTTATCTCTCCTGAGCAAATTATGCAAACTGCGAAAGACATTGGTGAACCTTCTGTCTTGAACCGTGCGGGTGGTGCGCCAACACTGGCTGTGGGAATTGCATTTGTATTCCACGAAATAATGCCTGCCGCTAATATGGGCTTTTGGTATCACTTCGGTATTTTGTTTGAAGCGCTGTTTATCTTAACTGCACTAGATGCGGGAACGCGTTCAGGTCGCTTTATGTTGCAAGATTTACTTGGTAACTTCGTTCCATTCTTGAAGAAAACTGACTCATTAGTTGCGGGGATTATCGGTACCGCGGGTTGTGTTGGACTCTGGGGTTACTTATTGTATCAAGGCGTTGTTGACCCACTAGGTGGCGTTAAGAGCCTATGGCCGCTGTTTGGTATCTCGAATCAAATGTTAGCTGCAGTAGCTTTAGTCTTAAGTACCGTTGTCTTGATTAAGATGAAACGCAGCAAATACATTTTGGTTACTGTTTTACCAGCTGTATGGTTATTAATCTGTACCACTTGGGCGCTGGGTCTGAAATTATTCAGTGATAATCCTCAGTTGGAAGGTTTCCTTTATTTAGCGAAATCATATAAAGATAAAATCGCCGCTGGTGGTGCTGATTTAACAGCACAAGACGTGACGAATATGAACCACATTATTATTAATAACTATACGAATGCGGGTTTAAGTATTCTATTCTTAGTTGTGGTATACGGAATTATTTTCTTTGGTATCCGTGTTGCAATGAAGGCGAATAAAAACCCAAATCGCACCGATATGGAAACACCTTATGTACCGGTACCTAAAGAGGGTGTGAAAGTTTCATCTTCACATTAATCTTTAAAGTCTAAAATGGTGCCCTACATTGTGCGATAACATGATGTAGGGCATTTGTATTGGAGAAGGCGATGTTTGGAAGTTTAGGTAAAACAGGAAAATACCTTGGGCAAGCGGCACGTATGCTAATTGGTATTCCTGATTATGATACTTACGTACAACATATGAAAGATAACCATCCCGATAAACCGGTCATGACTTATAAAGAATTTTTCCGTGAGAGACAAGATGCGCGTTATGGTGGTAGTGGAAAGGGTGGATTTCGCTGTTGTTAATGATCAATAGTAATGATTAATGTTAATGATCGAAGTTAACCGATAAATTGATGAAGAAATGAGGATAATAATGAAACCAATCAATGTCACGATACTAAGCGGTTTTTTAGGTGCAGGTAAAACAACACTACTGAGTCATATTCTTCATGCTGATCATGGGCATAAAATCGCAGTTATTGAAAATGAATTTGGTGAAGTTCCTATTGATAATGCATTAATAGGTGATAGAGCCACTCAAATCACTACATTAAGTAATGGCTGTATTTGTTGTAGTCGTTCAAGTGAATTAGAAAATGCATTATTAGACCTATTAGATGGACTAGATAGCGGCAAACTTGATTTTGACCGATTGGTGATTGAATGCACGGGGATGGCAGATCCCGGTCCGATTACGCAAACTTTTTTCTCTCATGAAGTCTTGTGCGAACGATTTTTATTGGATGGCATCATTACGCTTGTAGATGCGGTTCATGCAGATAAACAGTTAAATGATTTTGCAATAGCACAGGCCCAAATTGGTTATGCCGATAGAATTCTACTCACCAAAACAGATATCGAGCCTAACAATACTGCTCAAAAAGAGGCACTAATTGAGCGTATACAACGAATTAACGCACGAGCACCGATTTATCCAGTTATTCATGGTGATATAGATTTAAAGTTATTGTTGGATATTGAAGGGTTTTTGTTAGATTCACAGTTAATTGTTAAACAACCGACTTTTCGTTTTGCACCAAAACAGCAAAATGAGGTGGAGTCGATAGTGGTTGAATTTGATTACCCAGTTGAGTTGATGGCGATATCTCAAGTGATGGAAGATTTATTGTTAAGTTTCGCTGATAACTTATTACGTTATAAAGGTATTTTATCCATCAAAGATGAACCTAAGCGTTTATTATTTCAAGGCGTTCAGCGCCTATATAGCGCAGATTGGGATAAAGATTGGCTTGATGATGAAAAACGCCACAGTGTATTGGTATTTATTGGAATTAAGCTTCCTGAAGAGATTATCCGCGAAAAATTTGCACAGCTTGAACTTAAATAATATAAGTTGCTAAGAGTAATTCAGAGGTAACAAGGTGATAAGCTAGGATATCGGGTCATCTATATAAGTATATGACCCGTATGGATTAAGCTGACGTGTTATAAGAACAGTTAGCGCGCTTTCGCTGCCATAATTTCGATGATTTGCACATCAGTATGCTTCATCGACCCTGCGGCTAATGCGCATAAATTTGCAATAGATTGGTCAACGTCATCAGAAACAATACCATCAGAGCCTCTAACACAGCTATTATCCATTGCCATTAGTACGGCTTTGTATGCTGAGCTCGCGCCCGTAGAGACTTTCATCGCACAACTGTTTGACGCCCCATCACAAATCATGCCACTGACATCCCCAATCATGCTACTAATAGCCATCGCAACTACTTCATAACGCGATTCTAATAACCACGCAATTCCTGCGGCGGCACCCATTGCGGCGGTGGTTGCCGCGCATAAAGCTGATAATGCAGGTAGTTGATTGTGAATATAAATAGCCATTAGGTGGGATAGCATTAATGCACGTGCGAGCTGTTCTTCTGTTGATTGAAGGTAGTCAGCCGTGACGACGACAGGCATGGTTGCAGCAATACCTTGATTACCTGAACCTGAATTGCTCATCGCAGGAAGAATTGCACCGCCCATACGTGCATCTGATGCAGCAGAGGTACGGATCATAATTTCTGACATTAAGTCTTTCGATAATAAACCGCGATCGCGCTGAGTCTGTAGCGTTCTACCAATATGTAAGCCGTAAACATTGCGCAAGCCTTCTTGAGATAACGCATCATTAAGATGCGCGGCTTCTAAAATGAAACAAATATCTTCAAGGGGGGCTTGAGTTGCGAAATTATAGACCGCTTTAGCGGTAACTATAGGTAATGGAATATCGGCAGCACAGTCAACAGGAGAGCTACTTTGTTGCTCACCTTGAGTGATATCAAAGATAATATTATCGTTATGGATAATTTTGACAATGTGCGTATGAGTACGCGCAATCATCACTGTTGCGGATTCCGTTTCGGTATAAACGGTGGCTTCGGAATAAATTACATCATCACAGGGTTTTTTAATATCGACAGTCACTAAACCTGCCGCAAGCATGACCTTACTGCGTTCAATCGCATCGGGAGTGGCTGATTTTAGCACTTCAAGACCTGCATCTGCATCACCACCAATAGCGCCAAGAACGGCAGCGATAGGTAATCCGACCATGCCAGTTCCAGGTACGGTGACACCCATACCATTTTTCATCAGGTTTGGGGAAACAAAGGCACATACACGGATCACTTCGCCATTAACGTACGAAGCCGCTTTCGCTGCCGCTAGTGCCAATGAAATTGGCTCGGTACAGCCTAAAGCAGGTTTAACCTCTTGCTTGACTGCGTTAATAAAATATTGCCACAGTAATGGCTGAGATTGTGTGTGCATAGTGAGTTTTCCCAACGGAATCTTTTTGATGGAATTATTTTAATAAAAAAGTGGGAGAAAAGTTTCACTATGTTTAAGGTGTTGAGGGGGTTTTAGAGAAAAATAATCTCTTATTTAAGTTACAAAGGCGAAAAAATTTTAAGTTTGATGTGTATCACAAAAAATCCTGCCTAAGACATTAGGCAGGATAGGGGTGCTAAGGGCTGTTGATCTTTATCCCTAGCTATCTAAATCGAGTCGTTTGCTTTGCCAACGACGCGAGCGCCAACGCCAAGCATTGGTTAAACCACGTAGCCATTCATCTGCAAAGAAGCCAATCCAGATACCGAGTAGCCCCATTTCCATTTTAATACCAAGGAAATAACCCAATGGGATCGCGACGCCCCACATAAAGATAATGGCCGTACATAATGGGAAGCGTGCATCACCAGATGCTCTGAGTGCGTTAACCATGACAATATTCAGTGTTCTACCTGGTTCTAAGAACACTGAAAGTAGGAACAGTGGTAGCAAGAGCGTAATAATTCCCTGATCTTCAGTCAGATTGGTAATGATAGGATCACGCAGTAGCCAGAAAATAATAACGACACCGATAGTGACATAAAAGCCCATTTTTAAGCTTTTTATGCCACGACGGTAAGCATCTTCAAAGCGTTTTGCTCCAACGAGATGCCCAACCATAATTTCATTACCAATACTGATAGATATACCGAACAGCATAATAAAAAGAGAAAGCTGGAAGTATAGGGTTTGAGCCGCAAGTGCGGTTTCTCCCATCAAGCCGATGAATGCGGATGCGGTCATAAAATGTAGTATCCACACCAAGTTTTCTCCCGCAGAAGGTAATCCAATATGCAGAATTTTACCTAACATACTGCTAGACCAACGTACTAATTGTAGCGGGGAAAATTTAATTCTCAGTCCATAAAATAATAGGCAGAAAAGTAAAATAACCGCGATGACACGTCCAACAACAGTTGACCATGCAACACCTTCTAATCCATATTGCGGTAAACCGAAGAAGCCATATAGCACAATCATGTTACCAAATACGGTAATGATATTGGCTATCAAAGTCACCCACATTGCAGGCTGTGACTTGCCGTATACGCGTAAACATGCTGCTAATATGATTGAAATTGCTTCAGGAATTAAGCAAATGCCTAAAATGTGCAAATATGCATAACCATCATCCATTAAATGTGATGGTGTATTCATGATGCTAAGGATTTTATAGCCAAAAAAGAGGGCAATTAACGCACTTGAAAAACCAAGTATGAAGTTAAACGCAATCGAAATATGTATGGCTTGACCTGCTTTATCACGACGTCCCGCGCCCAAATATTGAGCAATAACAACACTGCACCCGACGCTGATGAAAGTGAAAATAGTGATAAAAAGATCAAATACCTGATTTCCCACCCCCATTGCAGCGAGGTAGGCTGTTGATACATGGCTCACCATGTAGGTATTAATAAGTAAAGTGGCCAAATGAAGAAAAATATCAATAAAAATTGGCCAACTAAGAGAAAATAGCGATCTCTCAGTGACATCAGACTGATGCATCAAGAACCTTTATATAATTAGAATTAAGGGAAAATAAATTGGACGATAATTCTACATGGATTTGCTGAGGTATAATAGCGTTTGGCATGCCCTATTTTTATAAAGTGAATACTTTGTTTAGTTTCAACGATTCTGTTAGATTCAATATATTCATAACAATTCGAATTATAGTGTTTATTATAACGCTATTGACTGTTAATTATTCACTCTTACTACATATTTATGTATTATTGCGATGAGATATATTTGCTGAGGCCTGAAAGATTCAAGGTATAGCGTTAATACGTGCGAACAACATCAGAAGACGTTAAATTAAGGAACACAAATGACTAAAATTAAAGCAGCAATAGTGGGATACGGCAATATTGGCCGTTATGCACTCGAAGCTGTTCAAGCCGCTGAAGATTTTGAATTAGTGGGGATAGTGCGCCGTAATACGCAAGATGTTCCTGCTGAACTTTCTGCTTACAAAATTGTAGATGATATTGAAAAACTGGGAAAAGTGGATGTTGCATTATTGTGCTCACCAACTCGTGCAATTGAGCCTTTGGCTGCAAAAATTTTAAGCCTCGGTATTAATACCGTGGATAGTTTTGATGTGCATTCAGGCATTGTAGATTTAAAACATAGCCTTGATAAAGTCGCAAAAGCTTATAACAGTACCGCAATTATTTCCGCTGGTTGGGATCCTGGTTCTGATTCCATCATGCGTACATTAATGTTAGCGATGGCACCGAAAGGCGTGACTTTTACCAATTTTGGTCCAGGTATGAGTATGGGGCATAGCGTTGCAGCTAAGGCAGTCGAGGGTGTAAAAGATGCGCTGTCAGTGACTATTCCGCTGGGAACCGGTGTGCATCGTCGCATGGTGTATATTGAATTGGTCTCTGGGGCTAGTTTTGACGATGTGGCTCGTGCAATCAAAGCGGATAGCTATTTCTCATCAGATGAAACGCATATCCGTCAAGTTGATAGCATTGATGCGCTTAAAGATGTGGGTCATGGGGTACATATGACCCATAAAGGAGTTTCAGGTGCGACGCATAATCAATTATTTGAATATACAATGCGTATCAATAACCCTGCATTAACGTCCCAATTTATGGTTTCTGCTGCTAGAGCAACAATGAAACAAGCCGCAGGCGCTTATACGGTTATTGAAATCCCACCGGTTAATTTTCTACAAGGTGATTTAGATAGTTTAATCGCTAAATTGGTTTAACTATTTACTTATGTGGCATGAATAACGATTGAGATGATTCATGCCATTTCTACTCATTTACGTTCTCTGTTTTAATCCTCTCATTATTTCAACATTCAGATTATAGCCACTATTTATTTTTCACCTGATTGAGTAGTCTACCAAGCTTAATGATTGGCACGATTATTTTTGAGGATAAAATGATGAATAAAAAATCAAGGAGTGAAAGAAAAACGAATAGAAATAATCGTAGCAATGATAAGCAAAGCGAGAGCGGTTTTTTTTCTAAGAGCAGTTCGACAAAAAGTCTGACTGAAAGCAAACAATCATTTAATGTTATTCGCGCATTATCGAAAATGGTTAACTATGGTTTCTCGTTATTCTATGTTGGGTTTATTCTCTCAGTATGGTTTTACCCTGAATACTATAATGCAGAGATTATTTATAATCTGACAATTATTCTTATTTTTGAGTTTATTCTCGTGCACTCTGGCGTTTTTATGGCGGTAATTCAAAATAAAATTGCCTTGGTGGGTTTTGCTCTATTTTATGGAGTATTTGCCCTTGCAATAAATACTTCGGTACTTGGTGATGCGCCAATTATTCTTTATCTTTACAGTGCTACAGTGATAAATCGAATGATATTTGGTTTGAGTAGCCGTAGTCCGCAAGAACGACAAGAAAATATGGGCTATTCCGCATTAATGGCGCTCAACTTTATGTTTTGTATTTTCGCCGCTCTGATCCTATCTTTTATGGTGCCTTATGGTGGTCTAACGCCTAGCTACTTATCTTCCATTGACTATTATACTGCCATGACCTCAGGTGGAGAATTTCCTGAAAACCCCCATGTTGCATTTGCTTTTGGTGTTATGTACTTTTCTATGCCAGTGGTGATGCCTATTATTGTTAAGTATTTTACTTATCGATACCGTAAAAAACAGGCTAGTAAGGTTAGCGCTTAAGTATGATTTTTGCTTTGCGTTATCATATTTAATGACAGTTTTTATTATGAATAAATAATCTATAAGCAATAAAAAAACGCCTACCGAAGTAGGCGCCTGGTGTTGGCAAAACAAAATGGAAAATAAAAATACTAGCGAGTAATTGATTTGAATTTTTGTGTTGTTTCTGTGAGGGCAATTTCAGTTGGTAGACGTTCCATCGAACTTGCACCATAAAAACCATGACAATCTGGGCAATTAGCTAAGATATATTGAGCATCTTCTGGTGTAGCAATAGGACCACCATGACAAAGTACAATCACATCATCGCGAACCGATTTAGCCGCTTTCGCCCAATCATTAACTAGGGCCACACAATCTTTAAGTGTCAGAGCTGTTTCTGCACCAATATTACCACCTGTTGTTAACCCCATATGAGGCACAATGATATCTGCACCGGCTTTGGTCATTGCGATAGCATCTTCACTGCTAAAGACATAAGGTGTGGTTAATAAGTCTTTTTCGTGAGCCATACGGATCATATCGACTTCAAGTGCGTAACCCATTCCTGTTTCTTCTAAATTTGCTCTGAAGTTACCGTCTATTAAACCGACCGTTGGGAAGTTTTGCACACCAGCGAAGCCTGTCGCTTTGATATCATCAAGGAATTTATCAAACTGACAAAATGGGTCCGTACCGTTGACACCTGCAAGCACAGGGGTTTGTTTAACGACCGGTAGCACTTCTTTTGCCATGTCCATAACGATTTCATTGGCGTTGCCATAGGCAAGAAGGCCAGCGAGTGAGCCACGACCAGCCATGCGATAGCGGCCTGAGTTATAGATAACGATTAAATCAATACCGCCAGCTTCTTCGCATTTAGCTGATAACCCAGTTCCCGCACCACCACCGATAATCGGTTCGCCACGGGCTATCATATCTCTGAATTTTTTCAGTAAACTTTCGCGGTTATGTTTCATGAATAGACCTCTGTATTATTTGTTCAATATATCCTGATGTAATTGAATCACTTGTTCACAAAATTCAGCGGAATTAACATGATAAGGACTCAAAATTAACTGTCTTTTTGCTGTTGTAATTAGATTTTCGGTCAGTGCATCAATAAATGCTTGGTCAGCGAGTGGGTCCCAAAATGGTGCGCCTTCAATATCTAAGGCTGAGAATCCTGCGGTTGGAATGATAAAGCGAATTTCGCCATCACAACGGTTAAGTTTTTGTGCAATCCAACGACCCATTTGTTGATTTTCTTCTGGGGTAGTTCTCATGAGAGTAACTTGCGAATTGTGGTGATAAAATTGCCTATCACGATATTGTTCGGGCACCGTGGCCGGTCGTCCAAAATTGACCATATCTAAAGCACCACAGGAAAGGACACAAGGGGTTTGAGTACGAGCAATTGCACCAAAACGGTCTTCATCACAGGCAAGTACGCCACCAAATAGAAAATCACAAACTTCCGTAGTGGTGATGTCTAAAACGGAATGCAATAGATTGCTATCAATGAGTTTTTCCATTGCCTTCCCGCCACTGCCAGTAGCATGAAAAACTAAACAATCAAACTCATCTTCTAGCTTAGCAGTAAGTTGTTGCACGCAAGATGTGGTGACACCAAACATAGTTAATGCAATAGCCGGTTTTAAGGTGGTGGTATCTTCATCATCTTGATTAAACCAAACTGCCCCTGCAATTTGATTGGCTGCATTTTTTAATACTTTACGGGAAATAATGTTTAACCCAGAGACATCGGTTACTGAATACATCATTGAGATATCGCTGGCACCGATATAGCCTGAAATATCGCCAGAGGCCATGGTGGAAACCATTAGTTTAGGTATACCGACAGGTAATATTTGCATCGCTGGGGTAATTAATGCTGTGCCGCCTGAGCCGCCAAGGCCTAATATAGCAGCAACATCGGTTTGTGCAGCAAGATAAAGACTAAATGCTTGCGCCATAGCTTCTATAGCTTTACCTCTATCGCCACAAAAAACAGCTTTAGCACCAAGAGGATGATAGTTCGCAATAGTATCAGCACTAACATCCGCATTTTTTTCTAATTGAGTTGGTTGCGTTGTTAAATCGACTGTTCGTACAGAAAGCCCTGCATTTTTTATTATTTCACTAACATAAAAAATTTCGGCACTTTTAGTATCTAACGTAGTAGCTATGTAAATAAATCCCTGGTGCTTTTTCATGGAAAATCCTTTCAGATTGGGTCGGGAGTTTAATTTTTCATCTTAATGAGACTATAGTATCATTTTTTAGGTTTGTAAAATGAGATTATTATCTCGTTTTTAAATTTAAGATAAGGAAAATGTGTTAATGATTGTATCTTATTGATAAAAATTAAAAAATAATATTTAATATGGGTTATTATCACTATCATTAAATATTAATATCTATAATTTGTAGCTTAATTAGCATGATCCACCTATGATATTGAGTAATTAGTTTAAAGCTAAATTAAAATTGAGAGATGTTAGAAAATCTAATAGATTAAAAGTGCATGTCAACTCGAGTTCTTTTTTTTATGAAGCTGATTAAACTTATTCTCAGAGACAGTATTTTAAGGATGAATAAATGCCGCAAACTCAAAATATTTCAGAATATAAAGGTACGCGTAAACGAACCTATATTTTATTGGTAACGACGGCTTTAGATTTATTTGAAAAGGGTGCAATGCCTTCTGTTTCTGAGCTTGCATTTGAAGCCGGCGTTTCTCGTGCAACAGCCTATCGCTACTTTCCCACACAGAGCGACTTAATTACCGCTACCGTGAATGCCAGTTTGGGACCTATTTTAACATGGCGACCGCAAAGTGAAAAAACCAGTGAACGTATTGACGAGTTATTGCGTTATGCTTTTCCTCGAATGTTTGAGCATGAAGGAGTACTAAGAGCGGCATTACAAGTCTCACTACAGCAATGGGCTTCTGACCGCTCATCATTGCAAAATGTAGATGTCCCGAAAGTTAAACGCCTTCAGCGAGGAAATCGAAAAGATATTCTTTCAATGGTGACAACGCCGATGAAAGGTGAATATCCGCAAGAAACGATTGATAAAGTTATCAAAGCTTTTTCGGTTATTTATGGCTCGGAAATATTCTTAGTGCTAAAAGATATTTGGATGTTAGATAATCAGCAAGTCACAGAAATTGCGCAGTGGATGGCAAAAGCCGTTATTAACCAAGCCGACGCTGATAACAGAAATAAGTAAATCTGAGCTTCAGTTAACTGATTTTATCATCACTGATTTATGCTTCTAAATTAGTAAAATACAAAATGAATATCGGTCAAAAATTGAAATTTCAGTGAATAATCACTTAGGTGACAAATAGGCGAAAACTAAACGTTGATGGCATTATATTGTGATATAAATTAAGGCTATAACATGGGGTCTTAATGGTTAGTTTTTGATGATGAAATTCATAAAAATGTTAGGCGGGATAGTGAGTTGCTCATTTATTGGTGGGCTACTAACCTATTTTGGAATACCACTCGCATTAATGTTTGGTCCCATTATTGCCATTATTATTTTTCATCGATTTGGTTTCTCTTTTCCTATTCCTAAGCATACCATCACCTTTGTTCAAGTCGCGTTAGGGACATCTGTAGGTTTGATGTTCAATCAGGTTTCGTTAAAAGAAGTCGATAATTTATTACTTTTATTAGTTATGTTAGTTGTCTGTTTAGCCGTGCAATTTTCATTCAGTTTTTTTTGGTTTTACCGCAAGGTAGGATGGACTAAACAAGAAGCAATGTTAGGATCAGTTCCTGGTGCAATGGCCGCCATTTTAGCGCTGACTGACCATACGCATACCCCGCCACAGAAAATTGTTATTTCCCATACCATTCGCTTAATTATCTTAATATTTTTAGCTGGTATTGTTGTGGGTAGCAATAATGACCCTCAACCTATTTTTCAATTACCCCAGCTTTCATTAGAATCTACTTTTTGGTTGCTAGTCATTGTTGCAGTAGGTGTTATTTCTGGATTGATATTACAGCGTTTAAGAGTTCCTGCACCTTTTATGCTGACTTCATTAGCCACGGCAACTTTAATACAAGGTTGGCTGGATGTGCCGCTTCATTTTCCATTAATGCTAACAGAACTTAGTATGGTATTAATCGGTATGAACATTGGTAATCATTTTATTGTTTTCCCATTGTCATCATTAATTAAAAATATTTACTCTTCTGCTCAAGTTGTTGTTATTAATATTTTTTTAACTTTTCTTGTTACTGTGTTTGCATCATGGTTAACCGGTTACGATATCTCAGTTTTGCTGTTAGCCTGGGCACCGGGTAGTATGGAAGCGATGACATTCGCTGCAATTACGATGAATCTCGATGCTGGATTTGTCATGTCGAATCACATTATCAGAATGGTGATAATTCAAAGTATTCCATCTTTGGTGTTATTTTGGCAGGAAAAAAGAGCGAAGAGACCCTAAACTGAAAAGAAACATGTATGGCAATTAACATGTTTCTTTACTTTAAGTTAACTGTTGTTCCCAATAGGTGATGATTTAACTTATTTGACGTAAGCAAATAATCCCAATGAGTCACGAGCTAATGATTGACATTTAAAGTCTTTATCTAAAGGAATACCTTTTAGATCAGCATAACTTTCTTTGTTCATTTCTGTCATTTTTGTGGAGTTATAATCACTGAGATCCCATTTATTGCTCTTTGCAAGATAAACGATAGCTCGTTCAATTTCCCTATCGGGTATTTGTGTATATCCACAGTCATATTTTAAATAAATAAAAACGGCTGTGAGATCGGCAAGATCTTCAGCTTCGTTTGTAGAAAGAGCTCTGGCAGATTGGGTTATCCCTAACAGAGTCATTAAGCATGACATTACTATAAATTTGCGCATTCAGTATTCTATCGGATTTGTTTGTAAAGTTACGTTAGCATGAGAATAGAATTGTTAGTCAACTATATTTTTCTTAAATCAATGTAATAAACCCATATTTATTGAGTGGGTATGTTGACCTTCCTGTAGGGGGAAGCTTTATCATCCCCACTATTAAAGCACGTTTTCGCCGGAAAAGGTAATTGGCTATTTGCCATCCTATTTTGTTCTCACAGATTTTTTATTTTGATAAATAAAGGAAGGTTATCAATGTTACGTCGCGATTTTCTTAAATTAAGCGCTATTACTTACGCTGCAAGTGCGCTACCTATTTGGAGCCGTATCGCGGTAGCGGCTGAAAACTATCCAACTCTTGCTATTCCTGCATTGTTAGAGCCAGATGCTCAAGGTAATATCCAAATTGCAATTAAGCAAGGGACTTCTGTGTTTGTTCCCGGTAAAAAAACGACAACGTGGGGATATAACGGTGATTTACTTGGTCCGGCAATTAGTTTGAAAAACGGACAAAATGTTAATATTAATATTGTAAATCAACTACCTGAAGAAACAACAGTGCATTGGCATGGATTAGAAATATCAGGTGAGCAAGATGGTGGTCCACAAGCGATTATTCGTCCGGGCGCGAGCAGAAAAGTAAATTTTACCGTCGCACAACCTGAATCAACGTGCTGGTTCCATCCTCATACACACGGACAAACAGGCTACCAAGTTGCGATGGGATTAGCTGGACTGGTATTAATTAAAGACCAAGATAGCACTAAACATGGCTTACCAAGTTCATGGGGCGTTGATGACATTCCTGTGATTTTACAAGATAAACGTTTGAATGATGACGGCCAGATAGATTATCAGTTGGATGTGATGAGTGCTGCTGTGGGCTGGTTTGGTTCACTGATGCTGACTAATGGTGCAGTTCTTCCTAAGCACATTGCTCCAAAAGGTTGGATACGCCTTCGGTTGTTGAATGGATGTAATGCACGAAGCTTAAATATTTCAACCAGTGATGGCCGTAAAATGTATGTGGTGGCAAGTGATGGAGGCCTACTCGCAGAGCCTATTCCATTAACAGAATTACCTATTTTAATGGGTGAGCGTTTTGAAGTATTAATTGATGCTTCTGATGGCCGCTCATTTGATTTAGTGACCTTACCTGTTGGCCAAATGGGCATGACGATTGCACCATTCGATCAGCCTTTGCCTGTCCTTCATATTGAAACGACGATCAGTGCTAGTGAAGGTAAATTACCACCTGTCTTGGCCGCGTTGCCCGCGATTCCATCACTTGCAGGGCTGACTCGTCGCCGCTTCCATTTAATGATGGATATGCGCTTAGATATGCAAGGCATGATGATGTTACGTGAAAAATATGGTGACCAAGCTATGGGTAACATGGGCGGGCACGGGGCAATGATGGAAAATATGATGTCTGATGGAAATAATAATTCCATGGGGCAGGGAAATATGAATCACGGCAATATGAATCACGGCAATATGAATCACGGTAGTATGGGTGACGGTAATGCGTCTCAGGGCAAGATGAATAACATGCCAATGAATGGGATGGGAAATGGTGGTGGTCATTGTGGTACGGGGACTGGTGAATTAGACATTCATAACGCGAATACCATTAACGGACAAGTTTTCTCGATGACACATCCTGCGTTTAATGCACCGATGAATAAACAAGAGATTTGGGTCATTTCAGGTCGCGGTGACATGATGTTACATCCATTCCATGTGCATGGTACACGTTTTAGAATTTTGAAAGAAAATGGCAAAGCGGTAGAGCCACATCGCCAAGGCTGGAAAGATATTGTAAGAGTGGAAGGGCAAGTGAGTGAAGTGTTGGTAGAATTTAAGCATCCAGCAACACAGCAGCATCCTTATATGGCGCATTGTCATTTATTAGAGCATGAAGATACTGGGATGATGATGGGTTTCACGGTTAGCTAATATTAATTAAATTAAGCTAAATATCTCATGGGTTAGGATTGTTAGATTCTAGCCCTTTTGTTTTTATAGGTATAATTTAAAATCATTATCATCATTAACTTAAATTTAGGTTGTCTGTGAAGATATCGCGTCTTAGAGAGCTTTATGCTAAAATTACGTGCTTTCCATTCCCATAGATGCGTAATTAAAGATGAAACATACCCTTGAAGTAATGATCTCTGAAGAAGAGATCGCTCTGCGAATTAATGAATTAGCGAATGAAATTAGTGCTCACTACCAAAAAATAGAGGGCGAATTAGTACTCGTTGGCTTATTAAAAGGCTCATTTATTTTTATGGCTGATTTATGCCGTAAAATCAGTGTAGCTCATGAAGTCGATTTCATGACGGTATCAAGCTACGGTAATGCAATGACATCCAGCCGTGATGTGAAAATCGTTAAAGATTTAGATGAAGATATTCGGGGTAAACACGTTCTGATTGTTGAGGATATTATCGATTCGGGTAATACCTTAAATAAAGTGCGTGAAATATTCGAATTACGTGGCCCGAAATCTGTTGCGATTTGTACGTTGCTTGATAAACCTTCACGTCGTGAAGTTGATGTACCAGTCGAATGGATTGGTTATTCTATTGAAGATAAATTTGTCGTGGGATATGGCATTGATTATGCTCAACAGTACCGCCATTTACCTTATATTGGGCATGTGACTCTACTTGACGAGTAATCAATCTCTCATGCTATAAAAGAAAGGACAGCTAAGGCTGTCCTTTTTATTGATATTCGATTGCTATATTTTTGGCGTGAGTTTCGCTATTGCTTCACGATAACACAGCTCAAGTTTTTCACGGCTATCAGCAGTGGTATGCAAATCATGCAAACGACCGTTGTTAATACCGTAGACCCACCCGTGGATCATCACTTTTTGCCCACGTTTCCATGCTGACTGCATAATAGTTGAGTGGCCTAAGTTATAAACTTGTTCAACAACGTTCAATTCGCATAAACGGTCGAGGCGTTCGCAAGGCTTTAATTCACCTAGCATTGAGCTATGTCGGTACCATATATCACGGATATGCAATAACCAGTTGTTAATCAATCCTAACTCAGTATTATCAACAGCCGCTTCAATACCACCGCATCCATAATGGCCACAGATGATAATGTGTTCGACTTCTAAAACATCTACCGCATATTGAATAACGGATAAACAGTTAAGGTCGGTATGAATGACAAGATTGGCAACGTTACGGTGTACGAATAAATCACCTGGCGCAGCATTAATTAATTTTTCAGCAGGTACACGGCTATCTGAACAGCCGATCCATAGGAATCTAGGTTTTTGAGCTTTTGATAATTCTTTAAAGAACTCAGGATTTTCCTCTTTTACAGAGGCTGACCATGCTTCATTATTTGCAAATAGCTCTTCGATTTTTTTCATCATGACTTATAGCCTGGTTGTGTTACTTTGCGATAAAAATTTATACAATATTTAACTCGTCATACATCAACTTGCATTGTTGTTGACTGTGTTCATTCGTTCTAGTTACCAATGTTAGTTAGCGCCTAGCGACTCATTTACTTGTCATTTAGCTGCACCTTGACTGATTTAGAGTATATTGATTTATTAATAGTTAGTTATATTAATTCAATTTCATTATGATGAACCACTCATTTAGACAAGACAACCCTAAATAAGTAACATGTTGAATTATCTTTTATAACCTTATATTCATCATACTTCAAATGACATTATTACTGCAGTTCTTGGGCTATTTTCCCTTGCTACCTATCTGTATCTCAAATTATTTTGGGTTTATTATCACTTTTCTGCATAACATAGAATAGAAAAAAGTGGCATCATAGGCCCATATTGCCCTTAAACCATCACAAGAATAAAGGTGTTTTTTACATATGACGTATGCCCTTGAGTTATCGCAACTGACCAAAACCTATTCGGGTGGCGTGAAGGCTTTGCGAGGAATCGATTTGAACGTTGAAGATGGTGACTTTTATGCATTGCTCGGACCTAATGGCGCAGGTAAGTCAACCACAATAGGGATTATTAGCTCACTGGTCAATAAAACTAGTGGTTCAGTCAAAGTGTTTGGCTATGATCTTTCAAAGCAAGTTGTGCAGGCTAAGCAGCAACTTGGTCTCGTTCCACAAGAATTTAATTTTAATCCTTTTGAAACGGTATTACAGATTGTACTCAATCAAGCAGGTTATTATGGCGTTAAGCGTGATATCGCTTTACAGCGTGCGAAACAATATTTAACCCAATTAGATTTATGGGAAAAGCGAGATGAACGGGCGCGTAACTTATCTGGTGGTATGAAGCGTCGTTTGATGATTGCTCGGGCATTAATGCATCAACCTCGATTATTGATCTTAGATGAACCGACAGCGGGTGTTGATATTGAGCTACGTCGTTCTATGTGGAGCTTTCTGAAAGAGCTAAATGCACAAGGAACAACCATTATTTTGACAACCCACTATTTAGAAGAAGCTGAAATGCTGTGTCGGAATATTGGTATTATTCAACACGGTGAGCTGGTGGAAAATACCAGTATGAAGCAGTTATTAAGTCAACTAGAGTCAGAAACATTTATTTTTGACCTAACACCTAAAAGTCCGATACCTAAATTAGCAGGATATGACGCTCGGTTAATTGATACATCGACGCTGGAAGTTGATGTGAAAAGAGAGCAGGGACTTAATGGGGTATTTAGTCAATTAAGCGAACAAGGCATTCAAATTTTGAGTATGCGTAATAAGGCGAATCGTTTAGAAGAATTATTTGTCAATTTAGTGAGAAAAGAAAGTGATGCCGCCCATAAGGAGGATGCACAATGATTTCATTATATTGGGTTGCATTAAAAACGATTTGGATAAAGGAAGTTACTCGTTTTGGTCGGATATGGGTACAAACATTGTTACCACCAGTGATTACGATGTCACTCTATTTTGTGATATTCGGTAACTTGATTGGTTCTCGAATTGGTGAAATGGGTGGGGTGGATTATATGCAGTTTATTGTCCCCGGTCTGATTATGATGGCGGTGATCACAAACTCTTACTCAAATGTCTGTTCTTCATTTTTTGGTGCTAAGTTTCAGAAGAATATTGAAGAATTACTGGTAGCCCCTGTGCCAACTCATGTCATTATTGCTGGTTTTGTTGGTGGTGGTGTGGCACGAGGCGTTTTAGTTGGCTTTTTAGTGACTTTAATTTCGCTGTTCTTTATTCCATTACACGTTCATTCATGGTCGATGGTCATAATTACGTTGTTGCTTACTGCAATTGTATTTTCACTCGCTGGATTATTGAATGCAATTTTTGCTAAAAGTTTTGATGATATCAGTATCGTGCCAACTTTTGTTTTAACGCCTCTCACCTATCTTGGCGGTGTTTTTTATTCATTAACTTTATTGCCTCCAGTTTGGCAGGCGATATCCAAGCTTAATCCTATCGTGTATATGATCAGTGGTTTTAGATATGGCTTCTTAGGTATTGCCGATGTTTCTGTCATGGTAACATTGGGTGTTTTAATGATTTTCTTAGTCATCTTTTATATTCTAACTTGGTATCTTATTGAGCAAGGTAGAGGATTACGTAGTTAATTATTAAGGTCATTAATTGTCTTAAACCATTTATTATTAGACGCTTAAAAACCGCACTTTAAAGATTAATAAAAAATCAATTAAAGTGCGGTTTTTTATTAATTAAATAAGTAACAATACCTATTTTTATGATTCTAGTGAGCCAAAATGCAGGTTGTTGCTTATTTGCTTAAACTAATTTAATGAAAAGAAAATAGTTCTAATAGGTGACTTTTTTTCTCTTATATAAATATTTTTTTAAAAGTTTAATTTTATGCACTAACATAAAAATTACTTAAGATTAGTCTTATTTTTTTAGCGCTCAATTTTTTTCATTTTTATAGAGCAATTAGAGAATTATATCTAGCCAGTTTTTAACGCCCATAATCCCTCTGTTATCGATATTAAAATCTAACATTATTAATGAAGTGTTAATTATATTTGTTTTTTTATTAATAAATTGCAGCGTAATGACAGTAGTAATGAATTTATATTTCATTCGAAATATGAGGTTACAGTTTAAAATACAAACTGTAACACTACCACTAAGGTGGTATTTGGTTTTTAATTTCAATTATAACATATTTTTAAGTTGTTTGCTCTTTAGATACCACTAATTTGCTATATTTTGACATTAAATATATTAACTTATATTAAATTAATATTAATTACACGTATTATGGATTTAGTTAAGAAACGCTAATATACTTTTGATGAGTTAAAACGTAGAGCAATAATATTTAAATTTACATCAGTAATATTGCGTACGTTGATAATTAAATAATATTTACTGACATATAAAGGGTTAAATATGAATTTTAAAAAAACATTATTAATTACATCAATTATGGCTACTGCATTTTCAGGTATGGCAAATGCGGCATCTGCAGATGCTAATGGGACAATTCATTTTAAAGGTCAATTTATTGATTCAACTTGTATGGTTGAAGTTAATAATGCAAATAAAAATGAAGGCACTATTCAGTTAGGTACTTGGATGTCAAACAGCTTTGATAAAGTTGGCGAGAAAACAGATGCAATACCATTTTTAATTGGTCTTAGTGGCTGCCCTGCAACCTTAAATCAAGCCATTGTTACTTTTAGTGGTACTGCTAATTCAGACAACCCAGAACTATATAACGTAGATAAGGCTACAGGGGTTGGTATTGGACTCTCTTCTGATAATGTCGGTTCTACTTATTATCAACCAAACTCTCCAGCTGGTTCTATTGACTTAAGTAAAGGTAATAAAGGTGAAAAAGAATATTTTGCTCGTTATGTAACGACCGCTGATGCAGTAACTCCTGGAACCGCTAACGCTGATGTAACCGTAACTATTAAATATACTCAGTAATTATATTATTAGGGGACTTTACGTGTTCCCTCTTTTTTCCTATAGGGGAATAGTGTGAAAAAATCACTTATTGCTTTAATTCTTTTGAGCACAGCAGCAGTAAATGCTAACGCAAGCGTAGTATTGGGTGGAACTCGTGTGATTTATGAAGGAGATAAAAAAGAAGCCTCTATTTCGGTCAGAAATGATGATAAAACACCTTTTTTGGTTCAATCGTGGATTGATAATTTCGATAACACGGACAAAACTAAACCACCTTTTTCTGTGACCCCACCCCTTTTTCGAATTGAGCCTGAGTCAGCTAATGCGGTTCGTATTGTATTAACAGACCCAAGACTGCCTACAGATAAAGAGTCGGTTTATTGGTTGAATGTGAAATCGATTCCACCATCAGATAAAAATTCAACTAATAGCTTAACAATTTCGATTAATAACAAAATAAAATTGATTTATCGACCTATAACTTTACCAAGTTCAGATGCATTTAATGCATATGAAAAACTGAGTTTTGAAAAAACAGGTAATACTTTAAAAGCGAAAAATCCGACACCTTATTATGTTTCGTTTGGTGAATTGAAAGTCGGCAATAAAGGGATTGAAAATCCAGGAATGGTTCCTCCAATGGGTGAAGCGTCATGGAGTATTTCTGGTATGCAAGCAAACCAAGTGACTTGGAGTGCTGTTAATGATCACGGAACAATCACGCAAGCTAAAACACAAAAATTAAAATAATAATTGGAAGATTATTCATTATGCGCCGTATTACAAAACCAAAAAACTTACGTGAACATTGTAATGAATATCTTTCATATTCGCATAATGGGCAATTAAACTTTCAAGTAAAAAGAATTTGTCAGGCTATTACGGCAATAATGGTTGTCAGCGCTAGTATCAATTGTGCCATTGCAGAGGATTATTTTAGTCCTAATTCACTCAGTGCAGTCGATGGGACAAATGTTGCTGATTTACAAAATCTCGATCATTTTTCAACCGCAGGTGGGCAACTTGCAGGAAAATATCACGTCGATATCATTATTAATGGGGTATTTGTTGATTCGAGAGAAGTGACATTTGTTGATAGTGAAACGAGCAAACAATTAATACCTATTTTGACTAAAGCCGAATTAGAATCTTGGGGCGTTAATGTTAAGTCAATTGCTACTTTTTCCTCTCTTACGGCTGAGCAAAGTATCGGTGTTATTAGTGATTATATTCCGGATGCAAAAACGATTTTAGAACTCAACCAGCAAAAACTTATTATTTCTATTCCTCAAATAGCGATGGATAAACAAGTCGCAGGCGCAATACCTTCTAGCCAATGGGAAAATGGCGTTCCAGCATTAGTGTTAAATTATTATTATAGTGGTTCAAATAACTGGAACCGTAATAGTTCTGCAGATAGCAATTCCCATTATTTTAATTTACGTAGCGGACTAAACATAGGTCCGTGGAGGCTCAAAAATTATTCGACTTACAGTGATAATTCAGGGCAAAGAGAATGGAATAATATTGAAACCAGCCTAGAGCGTGGGATTAATTTCTTAAAGTCTCAGTTAATTGTCGGTGATACCACAACACCAGGGGAAGTTTTTGATGGCTTCCAATTTCGTGGTATCCAACTGCAAAGTGATGAGTCTATGTTACCAAACTCGATGAGAGGGTTTGCACCTATTATTAGGGGGATAGCTCAAAGCAATGCAGAAGTAACTGTTAAGCAAAATAATTATACGATTTATCAATCCTATGTAGCCCCTGGCGCTTTTGAAATTGACGATCTTTACTCAACCGGAACCAGTGGTGATTTGACCGTTATAATCAAAGAAGCCGATGGTTCCGAGCGTTCGTTTATTGTGCCATTCTCATCAATTGCCATTATGCAACGTGAAGGACAATTAAAATATTCTCTTACCGGCGGGAAATATAAATCAAATTCAAATGCTAATGAACCCGATTTTATGCAAAGCACATTTATTTATGGCTTACCTAAAGGTATTACAGGTTATGCAGGAACATTACTTTCGAAAGATTATCAATCCTATGCCGCAGGTCTTGGCATTAACTTAGGTAATTTTGGTGCATTATCAACTGATGTAACTCAAGCTAGTACACAAAACTTAAAAGGCCGAGAGAGTACAGACAGTGGTCAATCATATCGTTTTCAGTATTCTAAAAACATGATGACAACGGGAACGTCAGTAACACTAGCAAATTATCGCTACTCCACTCAGGGTTATTACAGCTTTACTGAAGCTAATAGCAATAATTCTGAATTATATCGAGATAACAAAAAAAACCGCTTCCAAGTCACATTGAGTCAATCGCTTAATGAATATGGCAGTATCTATTTTTCCTCTTATCAGCAAGATTATTGGAATCGCTCAGGAAAAGAACGTTCAATGAGCGCAGGTTATAATAATAGTTATGGCGGGATCACTTATAATTTAAATTACAGTTATTCTGATAACGCATACCAACATAAAGCTGATAATCATTTTTCATTTTCAATAACAATTCCACTTGATAATACATTTGGTGGCTACACGTCATTAAATAGCAATATGACCACCGATAATAATGGCAATACAGATGCGATGGTTGGGATCAGTGGCAGCTTACTTGAGCGTCAGAATTTAAGTTATTCCATTCAACAGTCATACGGCAATAAAGAAACTAAAGCGAGTGGAAACGCCGCTGCATCTTATCGAGGTAGCTTCGGTGTTGCTAACGTAGGTTATGGTTATGACCGATATTCACAACGTGCTAATTACGGCTTAACGGGCGCAGTGGTCGCTCATCCTTATGGTGTGACATTGTCGCAGCCTATCTATGACTCTTTTGGCATCATTAGAGCACCCGGCGCAGAAAATGTGAATATCTCTAACCGCACTGGGGTGGCTACCGATGGGCGTGGTTATGCCATCGTACCTTATTTAAGTGCTTATACTAAAAATGAAATTTCACTTGATGTGGACTCATTGCCTGACAATGTTGAATTAAAGACCAATACAGTGACTGTTATTCCAACAAAAGGTGCCGCTATATTAGTTAACTATCAAACGCATGTTGGTTATCGCTTACTCTTTAATGCGAATCACAATGGTAAACCCGTTCCCTTTGGTGCCATAGCTCAATTGGATCAAACTGATGGGCAGGATATAAGTTCTGGTATTGCTGATGAAAATGGGGATGTTTACCTTAGTGGGATGCCTGAAAAAGGGCGTTTAAAGATTAAATGGGGTAACGATGCTCAAGACCAATGCACAGCAGAATATCAATTAACGGCGGAGCAGTTGAAGCAGCATTTGCCTATCCTGCCTGTCAATTGCCGTTAAACACTTAAATGAGCTTTTAATATGAATATAAAACAAATTATGACTTCTATTGGTATCACTTTGTTTTCATTTAATGCGTTAAGTAGTGGATCTTATCGTGTTAATTTAGGGAATTTAGATATTAATAATGCAACTCATAAGCTTCCTCAAAAAGCAATTCTAGGTAATGGTTGGAAACAGTTTGATCTTGAATCTGGTAATGCAGTGTGTATAGCAAATGAGCCTAGTGATCTTAAATTTCAACCATTGATAAATAGCAAAACAACCGGTTTATCGATTAACGATGGTGCTGATAATTACCCAATTTTTAGCACGGGTATTGAAGGTATTGGTTATGTGGTTGGTGTACGTCAAAAAGGAACCAGTCGTTGGTATCCTTTAGCGGATAGTAATAGCCCAATTAATGCAGTTGATGGAACGTCGAAATTATTCCTTGAAACTAAAATGATGTATGTAAAAACAGTGCAAGGCAAAATTGAAGGCAAGGAAAATGCAGTCGCTCGTTTTGATCCTTTAAAAGTGCAATGTAGTGGTAATTTACAGGGGGATGGTGAGATTCAACCTGCACCTGCGATGGTGACATGGGAAGCGAGTACTTGTGAAATCAAGAGTGCTCGTCAATCGGTTAATTTAGGTGTTCATGAATTAGCAAAAGTGCAGGCTTTAAAAGTGGGAGATACTTTTGGCTATGCTCAACAATCCGTCACTATTGATTGCCCAAGTCAAATGTCTATTTTTTATACTATAGCCGATAATTTTCACCCAAGTAATGTCAGTACGAATATTATTTACTTAGAGAATGAAGGTGAAAAGCCTGGTTTCGCAGTACAAGTATTCGAAGCGGGTAAAACAACCCCATTGCGGTTAGGTGGTGATAGGTCATTGTCGAATGAACATCTTTACTCATTGGTTAATACTGCTAATTTAAGTCAAGTTATCACCAAAACCTTTGATTTTAGGTATGTTAAATTATCTGACAATGTGAAAGCTTCCGATGGTAATGCACAGGTCACTGTTACCCTAGTGTATAAATAAAATGAGTAATTTAATAATGAAATATATATTTAACTTGTTAATGCTACTCATATTATCTTTTTCAACATGGGTCTCTGCTGCTGATATAAAGGTCAATTTTACCGGTTCTATTCGAGGTACGACATGTAGCATTGAGACTAATAATTTAAATGTTGATTTAGGTCTTTGGTTATTAAAAGGAGGAGGTAGTAATTTTCCTGTGGGTGATACAACTGATTGGGTGGAGTTTGAATTGCAATTTGTTTGTAACTCAGTAAATAACCAAGTTTCAGGTTCATTACGAGGAGTTCCTGCATCTGATAATAAGTCATTTGCGCTAGATAACGTTGAAGGTAAAGCGACGGGAATGGGAATTCAAATTGAGGCTTATTCTACAGAGCGTAAACAATGGGAAGCTAAGAATGTGAACGAAGTTAGTACGCTATTAGGTAGTAGAGCAACTGTTGTTGGCTCGAATAGTATCAAATTGAGGGCGCGTTATAAATCATTAGCTGATAATGCAACTGCGGGAAAAGCAAATGCATCTATCACATTTCTTGTACAAAATAATTAAGGAATGATAATGAGAAAAATAATCAAAGGTTATAAATATTTGTTTCCTATTGCTGCTCTAATTTTTTCTACACCCGCAGTGAGCTATGATGCTGTATTTAATGTTACAGGAAAAGTGGCTGCTGGTACTTGCTCCATAAAATCGTCTCAAACACAAAATGTTAATTTGGGTGATCATACAATTGGTGCGAATGGCTTTGGTCAAAAGATAGGCTCAACGACTAAAGATGTACAATGGGAGCTTAATTTTGATTGTGACGCCAATACTATCATTTATGTATACCTGACTGGGGACAATGATCCTGATAATAATACAGTATTACGATTAGATTCGAATAATAGTGCTAAAGGGCTAGGTATTGAAACGGTGGCTAATGATAACATCGGTAGTGACTGGCATATTTTACCATTTTATCGTGAGAGGTCAGTGACTAAAGCCGGTAGGCCAGCAGGGCCAGTTAAAGTGTTATTTAAATCTCGTTATAAGCAGACTGCGGCTGTTGTAACCCCAGGACCCGCAAATGGTAATTTAGGCATTGATATTTCTTATAACTAAGTATTCATTATTTGATAGATACCTTAATACAGTGTCGATTATATCAAGGTATCAATGTGGGAATATTCTAGCTTTAAGCTACCTGTACTGGAACTGCTTTAGCAATTCGGCTCATCGTATTATTGGCATCAAAATAAGCCACTTTAGGCTGATGGTGGCGAGCATCCTCATCTTCCATATTCACATATGAACAAATAATGAGTTTATCGCCAACAGCAGCGCGACGTGCAGCTGCACCATTAACCGAAATAATTTTAGAGCCTCTTTCACCCGATATTGCATAAGTGGAAAAGCGTTCGCCATTATCAACGTTATAAATATCAATCGCTTCATATTCTAAAATACCCGCGGCATCCATGAAGTTTTGATCGATGGCACAAGATCCTTCGTAGTGAAGGTCTGCCTGTGTGACGGTGACGCGGTGGAGTTTGCCCTGTAGCATTCTTCTTAACATTTTATTCTTCCTCATTCGAACCACAGCGTTGTTGGCTTCACGCATTCGCCCTAGTCACATACTTATGTATGCTCCTAGGTTCTCATTTGCTTGCCGCCTAGCTGTAATTCGAATGAGTTTGAATAAACTAAAGACTAAAATATATAAGTATAGTTAGTAACTCAAATACATCTAATTTCATTCGAACCACAACGCTGTTGGTGTTGTATTTGCTGTGCTTGTTATTATAAAGTTATGTTAACTGTATTACTTTCTATGCAATATCGCTTTGTAGGTCAACTTGTAAATTGTCAATGAGACGGGTTTGACCTAGCCATGCTGCCATTAAGATAACGGCGCGTTTACTTGAATTACTTAATTCAGCCAATGTATCTGCATCACGAATGAATAGCTCATCAGGAGTAAAGCCAGCGGCACGCAAGTCTTCTGCTATTTCTGCAATAATAGACTCGGAAGTACTGGGTGATGCGACTAATTTTTGACCAGCTTCTGTCATGATACGATATAACTGAGGAGCTATTTTAAATTCTTCGGCAGACAAATTATTATTGCGAGAGCTCAGTGCAAGGCCGTTTTTGGCTCTGACTGTTGGTACTGAAATAATTTGTGTATCAAAAGATAAATCATTAACTAATTTACGAATAAGCTGTAGTTGCTGATAATCCTTCTCGCCAAATAACGCAATGTCAGGTTGCACTAAATTAAACAATTTGGTGATAACGGTGGCAACACCTCTAAAATGACCTGGGCGGCTAGCGCCTTCGAGCATGGTTGAGAGTTCAGGAACTTCAACGAAAGTCTGTTTTTCCATCCCGTTAGGATAGAATTCTTGAGGTGATGGTGCAAAAACTAAATGAATCCCCCGACGTTTTAGTTTCTCACAATCTTCTTGCAATGTTCGCGGGTAATTCGCTAAATCAGATTGTTTATCAAATTGCATTGGATTGACAAAAATACTGACAATCACAATATCAGCCTGTTGCTTTGCTTGATCAATTATCGCCAAGTGCCCGTCATGCAAATTTCCCATAGTGGGGACGAGCGCGATACGTTTGCCATCTAGTTTCCAGCGACGGATTTCACGGCGTAGTATCAGTGCCGTTTCAACGATAAGCATAAGTACAATCCTTATAGTCTACAGTCATAATTAATAGAATGAGTTACGAAAACGAGTGAGACTCATCAGGGTAAATACCTTCTTCAACTTCGCGAATATACATATGAATAGCATCATGTATATTGCCTGCTGGAGCGAGAAAGTTTTTAGCAAATTTGGGTGGGCGAGCGGTAATACCCAATGCATCTTGCATCACTAGAATTTGGCCATCGGTTTGTGCACCAGCACCGATACCAATAACTGGTAACAATAGCTCTTCGGAGACATGCGCTGCGAGTGAGCTTGGTACGCACTCAAGCACTAATAGCTGCATACCTGCATTTTCTAATGCAATGGCATCTTTGACTAATTGGTTTGCTGTGACTTCATCTCTACCTTGTACTTTATAACCCCCTAGCACATTGACAGCTTGTGGGGTTAATCCAAGGTGCCCACAAACAGGGACTGAGCGTTCACCGAGCATTTTAACGGTTTCACATAGCCAACTACCACCTTCAATTTTCACCATGTTAGCGCCTGCCTGCATCAAAATAGCGGCATTATGGCAAGCTTGTTCAGGGGTGGCATAGCTCATGAAAGGCATGTCGGAAATGATAAAGGCATCGGGTGCCCCTTTACGGACGCAACGAGTGTGGTAGGCAATCTGCTCAACGGTGACTGGCAGCGTACTGGACTCACCTTGAATAGTCATACCGAGGGAGTCACCAACTAACATGATTTGAATACCTTGCTCATAAAATAGTTGAGCAAAACTTGCATCATAGGCGGTGATAGTTGCGAATTTGTGTTTGTCTTTTTTAAACTGACCCAAATCAGCCAGAGAAATTGGTTTCATTATAATAACCTCCGGAAATGATCTCGCTATTGATAATGGCTTATTTAAGGTTGGACACTTTAGGGGGTAATGTCCCAAAGCATCAGGCCATTGCGAGGGATGTGTGTAAGCCTTTCTGAGAGCAATTCGCCATCAGGAAAAACAAGGTTAGGGGAAATTTCACTGAGCGGATACAGCATAAATTCACGCTCCTTTAGCCCGTAATGGGGTACAGTCAACCGTGAGGTATTAATAACACAGTTACCAAAAAGCATGATATCAAGATCGAGGGTTCTAGGACCCCAACGTTCAGCTTTACGCACTCGCCCAAGGTCGAGCTCAATTTTTTGCGTATAGTCGAGCAATATTTCAGGCTCAAGGTCGGTTTCAAGCAAGACCGCCAGATTGAGATAATCAGGCTGATCTTGTGGTCCAAGTGGCTTTGTGCGATAGAAAGACGATATGGCAGCAATACGGCTGCTTGGGAGCGCATTTAATGCCTGGATAGCTTGCTGTGCTTGCGTTAACGGCTCACCTAGGTTACTTCCAATAGCAATATAAACTTGCTCCATGACACTATCTCTCTATTGTGGCTTGTTTGGTTTGCGAGCCCCTGGTAGCGATGAACGATTAGGACGGTGGCGTCGACGTGTTGGCGCATTGCCTAATTCTGAAATCATTTCACGCTGTTTTAAGTTATTGGCTTCTTGGAATTCTGCCCACCATTGCGTGAGCTCTTGTAGCTCATTTCGGCGCTCTGCACTTGCTCTTAGCTCGAGTAAATCAAAAGCGGCACGGAATTTAGGGTGCTCCATTAATTTATTTGCACGGCGACCTTGCCTGCGAGGTAAGCGCAATTGCAATAGCCAAATATCACGCATCGTAGTCGTAATACGTTTTGGTATGGCGATTGAGCGGCACTGTTCATCAAGAATATCATTCATCGCAAGAGCGAATGCATCATAGTATGCAAGTCCACCTTCTTGGGATAGCTTCTCTGCATGTTCAGTGACGGGATACCATAACATGACTGCAAATAAAAAAGCAGGGTTGACGCGCTTATCATTTTTTAGTCTGAAATCTGTATTTTTTAATACTTGCTCAATGATTTTTTCCATTGGCGAGTCATTATTTTCACTGAATCGGCTAGTCAGTACTGGGAATAATTGCTCCAACAAATTATATTTTTGTAGCATTTTATAAGTGGCGTAGCCATGACCTGCTTGTAACAGTTTTAATGATTCTTCAAATAGCCTTGCCGATGGTATTTCCTTGAGTAACGGTGCTAAGTGGTGGATAGGCGCTGCGGTGTTTGGCTCAATCGTCATATTAAGCTTACAGGCAAAGCGAACCGCTCTTAGCATTCTGACAGGATCTTCACGATAGCGTGTTTCAGGATCGCCAATAAGACGAATAATCCCGTCTTTAAGATCTTTCATACCATTGACATAGTCACGCAATGAAAAATCATCAATGTTGTAATAAAGGCTATTGACCGTAAAGTCGCGACGGATTGCATCGTCTTCGATAGAACCAAAAATATTATCACGCAGCAACATACCGTTTTGTGCTTGCGAAGACATATTTTTATCGTCTGACAAATTTTGGTCATGGTGACCACGGAATGTGGCAACCTCAATAATTTCTGGGCCGAACATAATATGGGCAAGACGGAATCGGCGACCTACAAGGCGGCAATTACGAAATAGCTTGCGAATTTGTTCTGGGGTGGCATTTGTTGTGATGTCGAAATCTTTTGGTTTTTGGCCTAAAAGTAAATCACGGACACCGCCACCCACTAAATAGGCGTCATAGCCGCTTTTATTTAAGCGGTAGAGCACTTTGAGTGCGTTATCACTGATATCGTTACGTGAAATGTTATGTTCAGAACGTGGAATTATAGTGATATGTTCTTCGTTTCCGGTTGTCATTGTGGATTGTTTCTCTGCCTGTACGTCGGCACGCTTGGATTGACGAACCGTTTTTTTCATTTGTTTAGTTTTCTGCGCCACGGGCAATACTTCCACTGGGGCAGAATGAGTGACTGGTTTTTCACCGGCTGCACGTGGATCTTGCTCGACATTATCATTGCGGGATGCATTGCCATTACGCGACAATATATTACGGCAGAAATTTGCTACTCGGTTAAAAATAGTACACCTCGATGTCGTTACGAATATTCATTAAACAAAATAAGCGGCTAATCATAGCTTACTGAGGTTTCTTTGAGAATGGTTAAACGAATAAAAGTGCTATCTAATCATTTTTTATATCAATAGCTTTATCGGTAGAGGGCTAAAATTGCACTCAATTTACCGTTCTCAATAATAGTAGAAACCCTTTGCCTGAGCTGTTCTCGCAGTACAATGAACTTAACATTATGCAAAGTAATCAGCGCATATCGCAAGATAATTTTATGAGAGAGTTTATTTCTATCTTGTCCGAGGATCAATGCTAAATGTATTAGATTAAAGCATCCATTTAGTGAAATTAAATTTTTATTGATTCATGAAAAGATAAAATCAAAGCGCAGAGGAAGGGGATTTTGGAGGTAAAGTTTCCTTATAACGGCGCATGACAAATGCGCCGTTTAGGACTCCATTTAGCAATTAGCCAGCCATTTGCTTTTCGCGAATTTCAGCTAATGTTTTACAGTCGATGCACAAATCAGCGGTAGGGCGGGCTTCCAAACGGCGGATACCAATTTCTACTCCACATGATTCGCAAAAACCAAAGTCGTCATCTTCAACTTTTTTCAGCGTTTTTTCGATCTTCTTAATCAGTTTACGTTCACGATCCCGGTTACGTAATTCAAGGCTGAATTCTTCTTCTTGAGCGGCTCTATCAACAGGGTCTGGAAAGTTAGCTGCCTCATCTTGCATATGAGTAACTGTCCGGTCCACTTCATCTCTGAGTTGATTGCGCCATGCTTCGAGAATGAGCTTAAAATGCGCCAATTGGGCGTCGTTCATGTACTCTTCGCCAGCTTTCTGCTGATAGGGTTCAACCCCTGCAATGGCGAGAATGCTTAAGGACGATGTCTTACGTTTTTGCCCTTCTTGCATAATGCTTCTCCTACACACGCAAATTTTACAAAAACCCCAAGGGGGGAAAAATAAGGTCGCTATAAATAGCAGAAGAGAGCCCTTTTGGCAATCGTTCCTGCAATGAGTTTTGTAATGCTGTGAAGGCGCGCGCGTTTATTCCCTTTTAGCCCCCAGAACTCAGCTTCCTCGTACAAATATCTGTTAAATAGGTATTATTTATCAGACGTAAAGCTTAATTTCTTTCCCAATTTTATTTGTTGAACGGATATATCTGCTTGATAACAAATAACTTCAACGCCATTGTTAATGGCTTCCTCTAAAAGTAACGCATATTTTTTATCAATATGCGCTGCCGCAGATGCTACGTGGATTCCACTATGCAAAGCAACAAACAATAGTATGGCTCTTTTTCCTTCTTTGGCAATGAGTGTTAGCTCGCGTAAATGCTTTTGTCCTCGTAGTGTGACGGCATCCGGAAAATAACCTTGATTACGCTCGAGCAGGGTAACTGATTTTACCTCAATAAAACAATCAGGTAGGTCTTTTTTAGACAGAAAAAAATCAATGCGACTATTTTCTGACCCATATTTAATTTCTGGTTTAATTTCGCTGTATTCAGATAATTCTGGAATGTTTTTTGCGGCGAGCGCTTCTGCAATGATTTGATTCGCTTTTAGCGTGTTTACGCAAATGAGATGATTGTCGGCAGTTTGTGTGATTTCCCAACTATAGGGATATTTGCGTTTGATGTTATCAGATGTTGAATACCACACAGTATCACCCGGAGTGGCACAACCTGTCATCGCACCCGTATTAGCGCAGTGAATTGTCATTACTTCACCGTCAGGCGTCGTGACATCGGCTAAGAAACGTTTATAGCGCTTAATTAAGGTGGCAGGTTTTAATGGGGGAATAAATTCCATATCAGCTCCAAAGTAGACTTCCAAAACGTTTACTAACGCGAATAGTGGCGCTAATGCTACAGTGTCTGATAGCAAAAGTTAAATCCCATGGAGTCATAACCTAAGTGTTACCGATATTAGATGTGAGTGATGACTTACTCACGGCCTTAAAAAATTCCCCTCAAGTGTTATTGCATGCACCAACGGGTGCAGGTAAATCGACTGTATTGCCGTTGATCATTTTGAATAGTGGTGTTATTCAAGGGCGAATAATTATGTTAGAACCTCGTCGAATTGCCGCGCGAACGGTTGCTGCTCGTTTAGCTGAGCAACTTGGTGAGGAAATCGGTAATACTATTGGGTTGCGTATGCGCTCTGAAACAAAGGTCAGCCAACATACTCGTCTTGAAGTGGTTACTGAGGGAGTATTAACGCGACAACTACAAAATGACCCGATGCTTGAAGGTGTGGGATTGGTTATTTTAGATGAATTCCATGAACGTAATTTACAGGCAGATCTTGGGTTGGCCTTGTTATTAGATTCACAGCAAGCTATTAGGGAAGATATTAAAATTCTATTAATGTCTGCGACGTTAGATAATCAGGGATTAACTGAACTATTTCCAGATGCACCTATTATTACCTCTCAAGGGCGTATGTTTTCAGTTGATCGACAATTTCACCCAATCAATCCCAATAAATTATTTCATAAAGAAGTTGCGAGTGCTGTCTGGAAACTATTACAAAAAGAAAAAGGCTCATTATTACTTTTTTTACCAGGCGCAGGTGAAATTGAAAAAACACGAACAGAACTAGCGCTTATGGTTAGTGAGGACATACTTTTGTGTCCGATGTATGGCGCACTTTCTATTCAAGCTCAGCAACAAGCCATTCAAATTGCACCTCAAGGTAAGCGAAAGGTCGTTTTAGCAACCAATATAGCGGAAACGAGTCTAACCATTGAAGGAATTAGATTGGTGGTTGATAGCGGATTGGAACGTGTTGGGCAGTTTAATCCTCGAACAGGATTGACAAAGTTAGTCAAACAGCGCATTAGCCAAGCGTCAATGACTCAAAGAGCAGGACGTGCAGGCCGATTAGAAGCGGGCGTTTGTTGGCATCTTTTTAGTCAAGAACAAGCCCAAAGAGCGGCGCAGTTTAGTGAAGCGGAAATTAATCAAAGTGATTTGAGTGACTTGTGGCTATCTTTATTGCAATGGGGCTGCTCAGATACCGCTCAATTACGTTGGCTAGATACTCCTCCTGATACTGCAATTTCAGCGGCAAAGGATTTACTGTTTAAACTCGGTGCAACGGATAAACAAGGTAAACTTGCTTTGATGGGGCAAAAAATGGCTGAGTCTGGCAGTGCTAGTCGCACTGCTGCGATGCTATATGAAGCACAAAAAAGCAATAATAAAGAAGTGATTAAACTTGCCTGCTTATTAGTGGCAATAATTGAAGAGCCACCGCGTGCTACTGAGAGTGATATTAGGACTTACTTAGAAAGGCCTACTGAAAATTGGTGCAAAAGAGCATCGATATTAAGTGGGCAAAAAGTGACAGCGATTGTTGGCAGAGACTTTACTCTGATAAGTGAGTGGTTACCAACATTGCTTGCTGCGGGTTATCCAGACCGTATCGCTAAAGCACGAGATAATCATGCTCGCTATCAACTCGCAAGTGGTTTAGGTGCTTCTTTTAATGAAATGGATGCATTAATTGGTAAACCATGGGTAATAGTCGCGGCTGTTTGGCTGCCGGAATCATCTGCTGACGCGCGTATTACATTGGCTTATCCTATTGAAATTGAAAAGCTACAACGTGATTGCCCACGCTTGTTTTCTCAGCAGGAAACAGTTGAATGGGATGAACAAAGAGGCTCATTAATAGCGTGGAAGCGACTTCAATGTGGTCAATTGGTGATTAAATCAGAACGATTACATAATCCGGATAAAGCTGAAATTAAAAAGGCATTAATTCATTGGGTAAGACAAAACGGTTTAGCACAGCTTAATTGGCAAGAATCTGATTTGCAATTACGTATTCGCAATCAATTAGCGAAATATTATTTTCCTGATTTAAACCTACCCGCCGTTGATGATGAAACGCTGCTGTCGACACTTGAAGAGTGGCTGGAACCTTATCTTAATGGGGTGACAAACAAGCAGAAATTACAGGATATTAATTTAACGCAATTATTGTTAAATCGATTAGATTGGCAGCAAAAGCAATGGCTTGATAGTACCTTTCCGACTCATTACCATGCGCCATCTCAACGAAATGTAAGTATTTACTATTCACTTGAAAAGCCACCTGTCATTGAGATTCGGATGCAAGAGATGTATGGACAAGCCAAAAATCCAACTGTAGCCGAAGGTAAAGTGGTGGTGACATTATCATTATTGTCACCTGCAATGCGGCCATTACAAATTACGCAAGATCTGGGCGCTTTTTGGCTAGGTAGTTATAAAGAAGTGCAAAAAGAGATGAAAGGCCGTTATCCAAAACATTTGTGGCCTGATGATCCGGTCAACACAGAGCCAACAAGACAAACAAAAAAAGCAATGATGGGTGCGAAATAGCCTTTTTTTATGCTCTAATAGCAGCCCATAAATGAAAGGTCGCAATAGGTTGTCATTGAGTAAGGAAATGTAATTAAGAGCTTTCCCCAGTGAAACCTCTTACATTATGAGCCAAAATTCATCACTATGTGCCTAGAGCTGCCTATTAGTCGTTAAGCAATAAGTGATATGGAGTAACCATGTCCGGTAAAGATTATGAACCAATCGGTAGACGCAAAAAAAAGTCTGCTGAGAAAAAAACATCCGCATCACGCGGTCGTAGAAATCGTGATGATTATGATGATGAAGATTTATTCGAAGACGATGATGATATTGATGAGCAATATCTCGATGATGAAGATGAAGAAGAGCAAATGGCTAAAAAAGGTTCAAACAATAAAAAACCACGTAAAGTGAAAAGCAAATGGCGTTGGTTTTGGCTATTAGTCAAACTAATGGTCGTCGCTGCTGTTTTACTGGCGGCTTATGGTTTTTATTTGAATCAACAAATTAAAGAACGCCTTGATGGCAAAGTGTGGGATCTCCCCGCTGCCGTTTATGGGCGCATGGTGAACCTTGAACCAGGCATGGATTATAGCCAGGCTGAGATGGCACGCTTGCTTGAAGGTATGCAATATCGAAAAGTCAGTAAAATAACCACCTCTGGCGAATTTGTAGTGCGTGGAAATAGTATTGAAATCTTACGTCGCCCGTTTAATTTCCCTGACCAAAAAGAAGGGCAAATACTGGCGCGCTTAGTGTTTGAAAATGATGCTCTCAGTAAAATTGAGAACATGGAAAATGGTCGCTCATTTGGCTTTTTCCGCTTAGATCCTAAACTGATTACGATGATGCAATCAGCGAATAATGAGCAACGTTTGGTTTTGCCATTAGCTGATTTCCCGGAGTCATTGGTTAAAGTTCTGCTTGAAACTGAAGATAGAAATTTTTATGAGCATGATGGTGTTAGCTTATATTCTATCGGTCGTGCAGTCGTAGCAAACTTGACCGCAGGGCGCTCTGTTCAAGGGGGAAGTACCTTAACTCAGCAGTTGGTTAAAAACCTATTTTTAACCAATGAGCGTACCTTGAAACGTAAAGCGACTGAAGCCTATATGGCTGTGTTGTTGGATTATAATTACAGCAAAGAACGTATTCTTGAGCTTTATCTTAACGAAGTATTTTTAGGGCAAAATGGTAATGACGAAATTCGCGGTTTCCCTTTAGCGAGTTTGTATTACTTTGGTCGTCCGATTAACGAATTGAGCTTTGACCAACAAGCTTTATTAGTAGGTATGGTTCAAGGTGCATCAACTTATAATCCTTGGACTAAACCTCAAAATGCGATTAAACGTCGTAATATTGTGTTGAAAATACTTGAAACACGTAATGTTATCGATAAAGACATGTATGAATTGCTCAGTGCGAGGCCATTAGGGGTTAAATCGAGAGAAGGGCTTGTTGCTTCTCAGCCTGCATTTATGCAAATGGTACGCTTAGAGCTAAATGAAAAGTTAGGCGATCAAATTAAAGAGCTCTCAGGGGCGAAAATTTTCACGACCCTTGATCCTGTCGCACAAACTGCCGCAGAAAATGCAGTAGAGGCGGGTGTTGCTGATTTACGTAAAACTCGGAAATTAGATGATCTTGAAGGTGCAATGGTTGTTGTTGATCGTATCAATGGCGAAGTGAGAGCCATGGTAGGGGGATCTCAACCTCAATTTTCTGGATTTAATCGTGCACTAAATGCGCGTCGCAGTATTGGATCGTTAGCAAAACCGCCTGTTTATTTAGCGGCATTGAGTGAACCAGATCGCTATCGTTTAAATACTTGGCTCAAAGATGAACCATTGACAGTAAAAGTGGGAAATCAAACGTGGAGCCCAAGAAACTATAGCCGTAACTTTAATGGCCGAATGATGCTGGTGGATGCTTTGGCTAAATCACAAAATATTCCAACCGTAAATTTAGGGCTAGATATCGGCCTTGATCAGATAGTGAATACGTTTGTGCGTCTAGGCGCACCATCGGCAGCGATGGAAAAAGTACCTGCAATGCTGTTAGGCGCCATAAATTTAACTCCTGCTGAAGTGGCGCAGGTTTATCAAACGATTGGTGGCGACGGCAACCGTGCGAAATTATCAGCACTGCGTTCTGTTATTGATGGTGATGGTAAGGAAATCTACCAAAGCTACCCTTCTGCGGAGCGTGCAGTTCCATCACAAGCCGCATATCTTGCGTTATATGGTATGCAACAAGTGGTTCAGCAAGGTACAGGGCGTGTTTTATTAACCAAATACAGTAAATACAATTTAGCGGGTAAAACCGGAACCACCAACGATTTACGCGATAGCTGGTATGCCGGAATTGACGGTAAAGAGGTTGCTATTGTTTGGGTTGGGCGAGACAACAATGCGCCGACTCAACTGACGGGTTCCACAGGCGCATTGAAAGTTTATCAGCGCTACCTTGATAACCAAGCACCTTTGGCTCTGTTCAATCGAGCGCCAGAAGGTATTGTGGATATGCGTGTCATGATGGACGGGCAATTTAGCTGCTCAGATTTAGGTGGTGGTAGAATATTACCGGTTTGGACTGATGATCCTCAAAGCTTGTGCCAAACATCTACAGCGCAAGATCCTGTTTGGGATTTGAATGGTTCAAATGAAAAACCGAAGGAAGAGGATGCGCCAGATTGGGTTAAAGATATGTTTGGTGACACGCCTAGCCAGTAGTTTTTGACATATTTTAAGTTGTAGCATTAGGTATGTTGGCTAGCTGCAACTGGAATTTTTAAATAAAAAAATAGGCGCTATCATGAGCTTGATAGCGCCTATTTCATTTAAGGGCAAAAAACTATTCGGCTTTGATTTTTGCTAACGCGACTTCTGCGGCTTTAATGGTTTTTTCAATATCTGCATCACTGTGAGCAATTGACATAAAACCAGCTTCAAATGCGGATGGTGCTAAATAAATGCCTTGTTCTAACATTGAGTGGAAGAACTTTTTAAAGCGCTCAACATCACATTTCATCACGTCTTGATAGCAAGTTACGCTTTTTGCATCGGTGAAGAAAATTCCAAACATACCACCCACATGGTTGATCACCATTGGAATGCCTTGCTCTTGTGATACGCGAATTAGCCCGCGAGCTAGTTTTTCAGTTAATTCGGTGAGGCGTGAATGAACACCAACTTGAGATACTTCCTTCAAGCACGCAAGGCCTGCGGCCATCGCGACAGGGTTACCTGATAATGTACCAGCTTGATAAACCGGGCCAATAGGTGCCAGTTTTTCCATAACGTCAAGACGACCACCAAATGCGCCAACAGGCATTCCACCACCAATGATTTTACCTAAGCAGGTAAGATCAGGTTGAACATCGTAATAGTCTTGTGCACCGCCTAATGCGACACGGAAACCCGTCATAACTTCATCAATGATTAAGAGTGCATTGAATTCATCACATAAGGCACGAAGGCCGGGTAAAAACTCTGCATTTGGTGGTACACAGTTCATATTACCAGCGACAGGTTCTACAATGACACAAGCGATTTCTTCTGGATAATTTTCAAAAGCCTGACGAACAGTAGCAAGGTCGTTATAGGTGCAGGTCAATGTATGTTTAACGAAATCCTCAGGAACACCTGGAGAGTTTGGTTCACCCATCGTCAGTGCGCCAGAACCCGCTTTTACTAATAAGCAATCTGCATGACCGTGATAACAGCCTTCAAACTTGATAATTTTGTCGCGCCCTGTATAGCCGCGAGCAAGACGGATAGCACTCATGGTGGCTTCTGTACCTGAGTTCACCATGCGAACCATGTCCATTGAGGGAACTAAGTTACAGACTAATTCAGCCATTTCGACTTCGGCAGCTGTGGGTGCGCCAAAGCTCAAGCCTTTATGGACAGCTTTAATCACTGCATCGCGTATAGCCGGATGGTTATGACCAAGCACCATAGGTCCCCAAGAACCCACGTAATCGACGTAGGCTTTACCATCGACATCATAAATATAGGCGCCATCAGCGCGATCAACAAATACCGGGGTACCACCAACACCGTTAAAAGCGCGCACTGGAGAGTTAACACCACCAGGGATAGAGCGTTGTGCTTCTTCATATAATTCGACAGAATGGCGCATTGCAGGGCTCCTAAAAAAGCTAAACAAAAATATTTTCCATATTCTAAAGCACTGAACCAATTAAACCAAATACTGAACCCAAGTTATGTAGAATGTGCGAATTCGATAACAACACTTGAACGATTTAATCATGTGAAGGATAATTAGGTTAATTGATCTGAGTAGGTTATCTGCTTTAAAACATTCAGCCGCAGTTAAGTGTAATCAACAATGCTGTGGTTTGATGTATAATGAATATAGCTTACACATGTATTTACCGGTCACCGGTCTGGAGTAAGAAATGAGTAATGATGCAGCTTTACCATTGCAGTTTACTGACGCGGCAGCAATTAAAGTTAAAGATCTTGTGTCTGATGAAAACAACCCGAATCTGCGCCTACGTGTTTATATCACCGGTGGCGGTTGCAGTGGTTTCCAATATGGTTTCACTTTCGACGATCAAATTAACGACGGTGATATGACTATAGAAAAACAAGGTGTGGCACTTGTTGTTGACCCTATGAGCCTACAATATTTGGTCGGCGGAAGTGTCGATTATACCGAGGGTTTAGAAGGTTCGCGCTTTATTATCACAAATCCAAATGCTAAATCGACTTGTGGATGCGGTTCTTCCTTTAGCGTTTAATTTGGCACATTTCGAGCTGTGGCGTTGTTGGCTTCTCTCGGATACTCGGGTCACGTACTTATGTACGCTTCCCAAGATATCCTCGCTTGTCGCCTAGCCACAACTCGAACTATTTTGGATTATAACCTACTATAAAATAAGCTATATTTAGATAATTTTTTAACACATCAACACATCAACACATCAACTAACTAATAATATTTATTTTTGGTGATTCAGTTGTTCACATAATGCTTGTGTGGCATTGATAATGCGTGGTCCTGCGCGATGAAACCAATCTTCATTTAAACGAATAATCGGTATATCTAATTGTGAATGCCAAAATGCTTTGACAGCATCTTCTTGTGTTTTATTTCCAGTCATGACAATCACATCAGGTTTACGAGTGAGTACTTGCTCTCTGCTTACTTGTGGCCACTGTACTGCACTATTTGCAAAAATATTTTCACCACCACAAAACGTCACGACATCATTTTGAATGGTGTGATCGCCTGCACTAAAAAGTGGTTGTGTTCCTAGCTGAATAAACACGCGTTTAGCTTGCTTATTGGATGTATTTTGCTGTTTTAGTTGAGCTAAATTAGCTTTCATTTTCGTGATATTTTGTTGTGCTAGCTCAGGATTAGGGCTGTATTGTGCTAATTCATCGATAGCGAAAATCACGTCGTCAATACTTTGTGGATCTAAATAGACAATAGGAATACCTAATGCGGCGAGCTGATCCAGTGGCCGCTGTGGGTTACCACCTCGCCAAGCTAGCAGTAAATCAGGCTTGAGTGTAATAATGCGTTCGACGTTTAAACCTTGCCAATCAGAAACTTGTTCTAATTTTTTGGCTTGTTCTGGGTAATCTGAATAAGCGCTAACGGCGATTAAGCTATCACCGAGTCCTGCTGCATAGGCTAGCTCAGTATTAGCGGGTGAAAGGCTAATAACACGTTGTTTTGGCGCACAAAGCGCTGACGAAGTAAAAAATAAAAATAATAAAGCAGTTGCTGCTGGTAGGATAAAGTTGATTCTTTTCATCGCTATCATCTTGTTTAATTATGATATTGAATTAATAGACTTAGTGAATAGATAGCTAAGTCTATTAAGCTAATATTGAATATATTAAGCGAGTTCAGTCAGTATGGCATTAATCATTAATGATGACTGACGTGCAGCAACAGGAAGAAATTCATCGAAACTTGTATGGGATTCTTTATCTGCAACATCAGAAATTGCGCGAACGACGACAAAAGGTACGGCAAACTGATAGCAAACTTGCCCGATAGCAGTCGCTTCCATTTCAACGGCTGCAACTTGTGGGAAAGTGGCTTTGATGCGAGCTAAAGGCTCTGCGCCATTGATGAAAGCATCACCACTACAGACTAAACCACGAACTGCATTCATCGACAGTTGTGAAATACATTTTTCAGCAACTTCAATGAGTTTTTGGTCAGCAACAAAGGCAGGAGGACATTGTGCCATTTGGCCAGGTTCATAACCAAAAGCGGTGACATCAGCATCGTGGTAGCGTACTTCAGTCGAGACAACGATATCCCCTACATTCAAACGTGAGTCTAATCCGCCGGCAGAGCCCGTATTAATAATTACATCGGGTTGAAAATGTTCTATTAATAGTGTCGTTCCAATCGCGGCTGCAACTTTACCAATACCTGATTTTAGTAAAGCAATATCTGCACCATTAATTTTACCCGTATAAATTTCACAACCTGCACGGCTGAGTGTTTGACAATCTTCAATTTGAGAGCGAAGAATAGCTATTTCTTGCTCCATTGCACCGATTATACCGATTTTCATTATTTCTCCTTTCCCTATCTACCTTGCTTAGCAGCAATTTAAATTATTTAGGGTAAATGTTCGCCATCGTGCTATAACACGAACGAGATAAAATATCCGCGATGCTTTGTATTGTAGATTTTTACTACGAATTGAGCTTGCGAATATATATTAAAAAGATACACAAAGTGTAACATTGAAACGTAAATTTTGGGCTGTTTTTCCAATGCTTGAAGACTAATAAATAAAAAGATAAGGGGCAGATGTGGACGATATTAACTTTTTAAAAAAACTGAGTTTTCAGCGCAACTACAAAAGTGCTATCAGTCAAAAAGTTTCTGCTGATGATGAAGACGCTGTAAATCGTTTATTTGAAAGTGATCGCGGACGAATTATTAATTCTGCTGCTATTCGTCGTTTACAACAAAAAACCCAAGTTTTTCCTCTAGAACAAAATGCCGCTGTGCGCAGTCGACTGACCCATTCATTGGAGGTTCAGCAAGTAGGACGGTACATTAGTAAAACTGTACTGAGTGATTTAAAAAAGAAAAAATTACTCGAAGAGTACGGATTAACTGAACGTTGTGATGCCTTTGAAAGCCTCGTAGAAATGTCATGTCTGATGCATGATATTGGTAATCCCCCTTTTGGACATTTTGGCGAAGCGGCAATTCAACGTTGGTTTAGCGCCTTACTTGCACCAAGTTATATTTTTACCGAAGAAACACCAGACCCTTGTCGAATCAAAGCACTTCAATTAACCGGAAACAAAAAACAAGATTTGTTTCGCAGGCAATTAAAGCAAGATCTCTGTTCATTTGAGGGAAATGCACAAGGGCTGAGAATGGCTCATCGACTATTGAAATTGAATTTAACCTACGCTCAGGTTGGTTCTATTTTGAAATATACCCGAGGCGCCTACGATCTTGAGCCTATCCCTGACGAATTTGATTATTTGATGAAAAAGCCAGGTTATTACTGGTCTGAAGCTGATTTTGTGAGTGAACTGACTAAAAAATTAGATATGGAGAAATATTGCCGTTTTCCTTTGACCTATATTATGGAAGCAGCTGACGATATTTCTTATTGTATAGCTGATTTGGATGATGCTGCTGAGAAAGGTATTTTTACTGTAGAGCAGTTAATTGATCATTTGAAAGCCGAGTGGGGGGAGGTCAAACAAGGTGATTTGTTCGAGCAAACCATCATGCGGGCTTATAATAATATTAGTGAAAACCATACTAGGCGCATTCAGCAAGATCAATTTTTTATGTATCTACGTGTCAATATTACAGGAAAATTAGCTTATTACAGTGCGCAGCGTTTTATTCAAAACCTCCCTGAAATTTATCATGGGCGTTTTAATAGCGCATTATTGGAAGATAAAAGCCCTGAGCATCGGTTATTAAAAGTATTGAAAACGGTCGCTTTTAAACACGTATTTAACCATCATGAAGTTGAAGAGCTGGAGTTACAAGGTTATCGCATTATTAGTGGCTTATTAGATGTTTATAGCCCGTTATTAATGATGGATAGAGCGGAATTTTCTTCGCTGGTAGAACATAATTTCCATAAACATTTTTTTATTGAAACACGTCTATTTCATAAATTGTCAAACAAACATCGTTTATCCTATGCTGAAGCTTTAGAAAAAGTGTCGGCAACGAATGAATCAGATAAATCCATCCTAGAGTTTTATTATCGAGCAAGATTAATTCAAGACTATATTAGCGGCATGACAGATCACTATGCCTATGAAGAATATCGTAAATTTATGGTGAGTAATTAGACATAATTGATTTTTGAAAGAGCATTAAGCGAGAAAAACTTATCAGTGGTAAATAATTTTGCTTAAAAAGCTGCTATTATGATCAGCTGTATTCTTAATTCGAATGCGACAGCATAAATTAGCTGTAATTTAGAATTGAGAAAATATAATATTATTTTTTGCAACTTATTACCTCGTAGTGACTATTATGGCCCAATTTTACTCGCCGAATCGCCGTACCACCCAGCGCCGTCAATTAACGGTAATTGCTGATAGTCTTGATGCCGCGGGGCAAGGTGTTGCCCGCGTTGAAGGCAAAGCTATCTTTGTAACAGGACTATTACCTGGAGAAGAAGCTCAAGTAGAACTGACCGAGGATAAACGTCATTTTGCTAAAGCAAAAGTTATCAAACGTTTTAATCATAGTTTGCAAAGAGTTAAACCTCATTGCCGTTATTTTAACCAGTGTGGTGGTTGTCAGCAGCAACATGTAGATATCTCATTACAGCGAGAAAGCAAAGCCAAAGCGCTACAGCATTTAATGGCAAGAGAAACGGGAAGTAACCTAGAAGCAATCCCTGTTATCAGTGGTGAAGCATATGGTTACCGCCGCAGAGCTCGTCTTGGATTACAATATCAACTAAAAAATAAACATTTGGTGATGGGATTCCGTCAAACACAATCGAATACCTTAGTTGATATAAAAACTTGCCCAGTTTTGCATCCTGCGCTTGATGCGCTCATTCAACCTTTATCTGAATGTCTAAATCAACTTAGCATTGCACCTAAATTAGGGCATGTAGAGCTCATTAATGCTGATAATAGTAAAATAGTACTTATCAGACATTTGGCTCCCTTTAAGATATCAGATAGAAAATTATTAGCGGATTTTGAACAACAAAATAACGTGTCAATTTGGCTCGCGGGTGATGAAGATAAACTACAGTCGCTGACACCATCAACGTTGATACCTGAATATCAAGTCGCAGGCGAGGTATTACAGTTTAATCCCCTTAACTTTATCCAAGTCAATGCTGAAATAAATCAGCATATGGTGAAGCAAGCGATAGAGTGGTTAGATATAAAATGTGACGATAGAATATTAGACCTTTTTTGTGGAATGGGTAACTTTACGTTGCCGATGGCTCGCTTGGCTAAATTTGTCGTTGGCGTTGAAGGTGTTGAAAATTTAGTCGAACGAGCAACAAATAACGCTAAGCGCAATTCTATTTATAATACAGCGTTCTATAATGAAAACTTGGAAGCACAAATTGATACGCAACCTTGGGCTGCCGAAGGGTTTAATAAAGTATTGCTTGATCCCGCCAGAGCAGGAGCTGCTGGCGTAATGGAACATTTAATTAAACTGATGCCAGAAAAAATTGTCTATGTTTCTTGTAACCCAACAACATTAGCCAGAGACAGCAAGCAATTGCTTGAGGCAGGGTATCGGTTGCTACATTTGCGGATGTTGGACATGTTTCCGCACACCAGCCATCTGGAGTCAATGGCGCTATTTATTCTTAGCCCAGAGGGTTAACAGGTAGGGAAAAAATATGGTTGCAGTAAGAAGTGCACATCTTACCCCAGCAGGTGAGTTCGCCCCAGAAAAGTGGGTTAGCGGTCTGGGATTAAATAATAAACAATCAGAAGAAAAGCTCATCCATACCTGGCAGTATTGTCATGATAAATTATCAGGACAAGAAATAGGCCCTCTATTGCTATGGCGCGGCATCGAGATGACCGAAATTTTATCCACATTGAGTATGGATATCGGAAGTCTGCAAGCGGCCTTACTATTTCCTTTAGTTGATGAAAAAAAACTAGATGATCAAGCCGTCATTGATGAGTTTGGGTCATCCATTTATGAGTTAGTGAAAGGCGTACTGGAGATGGACGCCATTCGCCAACTTAAAGCGACTCAATCGAGTGAAACTAGTTCCGTTCAAGTTGATAACATTCGTCGTATGTTGTTGTCGATGGTGGAAGATTTTCGTTGCGTTGTTATCAAATTAGCTGAGCGAATTGCCCATTTACGTGAAGTTAAAGATGCTAGCGAAGAAGAGCGCGTACTGGCAGCGAAAGAGTGTTCTAATATTTATGCACCATTAGCAAATCGTTTGGGTATTGGCCAATTAAAATGGGAATTAGAAGATTTCTGTTTCCGTTATTTGCACCCTGATGAATACAAAAAAATAGCTAAATTACTGCATGAACGGCGTATAGACCGCGAAGATTACATTGATAATTTTGTCAGTACATTACGTAAATATATGCTTAAAGAGCAGATTCAGGCTGATATTTATGGCCGTCCTAAGCATATTTACAGTATTTGGCGAAAAATGAAGAAAAAGGCATTGGCATTTGATGAGTTATTCGATGTTAGAGCCGTGCGTATTGTGGTTGAGCGTCTACAGGATTGCTACGCCGCTTTAGGGATTGTGCATACTCATTTTCGTCATCTTCCTGATGAATTTGATGATTATGTCGCAAATCCAAAGCCAAATGGTTATCAATCTATTCATACCGTGGTTCTTGGCCCTAATGGTAAAACCCTTGAAATACAAATACGCACTAGGCAGATGCATGAAGATGCTGAGCTGGGCGTTGCGGCGCACTGGAAATATAAAGAAGGTGCAACCGGTCTTGGAAAAGATAGTGGCTATGAACACCGTATTGCATGGTTGCGTAAGTTAATTGCGTGGCAGGAAGAAATGTCAGATTCTGGCGAAATGTTGGATGAAGTTCGCAGCCAAGTATTTGATGATAGAGTGTATGTCTTTACGCCAAAAGGTGATGTGGTTGATTTGCCAACAGGTTCAACGCCACTTGATTTTGCATACCATATTCATAGTGATGTTGGACACCGTTGTATTGGTGCAAAAATAGGTGGGCGTATTGTTCCATTTAGCTATCAATTGCAGATGGGTGACCAGATAGAAATTATTACCCAAAAACATCCTAATCCTAGTCGTGATTGGCTTAATCCTAATCTTGGATATGTCACGACCAGTCGTGGGCGAGCAAAAATTCAAAATTGGTTCCGTAAGCAAGACAAAGATAAAAACATCCTCGCAGGACGCCAGATTTTAGATGGGGAATTAGCACAGCTTGAAATTAGCATTAAAGATGCAGAGAAATTGCTGATAGCTCGTTATAACGTTCATTCATTGGATGAAGTGTTAGCAGGTATTGGCGGTGGTGATATTCGTATTAATCAACTGGTGAATTTCTTACAAGGTAAGTTTAATAAAACGACTGCTGAAGAAGCTGACCGTGCAGCAATGAAAACCTTGGAAAGCAAATCAACGGTACCACGTGCACCTTCTCATGATAGCGGCCGTGTCGTCGTCGAGGGTGTCGGTAACTTGATGCACCATATCGCTCGCTGCTGCCAACCAATACCCGGTGATGAAATCGCAGGATTTATCACGAAAGGGCGTGGAATTTCTATTCATAGTATTAATTGTGAACAATTAGCTGACTTACAAAGTCATGCTCCTGAACGTGTTATAGACGCTGTCTGGGGGGAGAACTATTCAAGTGGCTATTCTCTAGTTGTCAGGGTCGTCGCAAATGACCGCAGTGGGTTATTGCGTGATATCACGACTATTTTAGCTAATGAAAAAGTGAATGTATTGGGAGTAAGCAGCCGCAGTGATGTAAAACAGCAGCTAGCAACTATCGATATGACGATTGAAATTCATAATTTACAGGTATTGGCGCGGGTTCTTACTAAGCTGAATCAGTTGCCAGATGTTATTGAAGCGAAACGCCATTCCCAATAATATTCTTCATATTTCGAGCTGTGGCGTTGTTGGCTTCACTCGGTTACTCGGGTCACATACTTTTGTATGCTTCCCGAGATAACCTCATTTTGCCGCCTAGCCACAACTCAAACTATTTTGAATATTTGTGATTTGTGTGTGGTATATTTCGAGCTGTGGCGTTGTTGGCTTCACTCGGTTACTCGGGTCACATACTTTTGTGCGCTTCCCGAGATAACCTCATTTTGCCGCCTAGCCACAACTCAAACTATTTTGAATATTTGTGTGTGGTATATTTCGAGCTATAGAGGACTGCTGGGCCACTAAAATGAATTTTTAGATTGTTTCTATTTATTGTGCAGACAAGGTTTTATTGTAGTTGGCGTATTTGGTCTTTGCTTAAGTTCGTGCTTTCCATAATTAATTCAAGAGAAATACCGGATTTTAACAATTTAGCGGCAATTTCTAATTGGGTTGATTCACGTCCTTCTTTATGCCCTTCCTTATGTCCTTTTTTACGTCCCTGATCTTGTAAACGTAGTGCAATATTCATAATAGTTCCTTGATGTTATGAATTTTATTTTTTGCCGTTTAGCCATAACTCGAACTATTTTGAATATTCGTGAGTGATATATTTCGAGCTATAGAGCACTGCTGGGTCACTAAAATGAATTTTTAGATTGTTTCTATTTTATTGTGCAGACAAGGTTTTATTGTAGTTGGCGTATTTGGTCTTTGCTTAAGCTTGTGCTTTCCATAATTAATTCAAGAGGGATACCGGATTTTAACAATTTAGCAGCAATTTCTAATTGGGTTGATTCACGTCCTTCCTTATGTCCTTCCTTATGCCCTTCCTTATGTCCTTTTTTACGTCCCTGATCTTGTAAACGTAGTGCAATATTCATAATAGTTCCTTGATGGTTGTGAATTTGATTTGTTAGCTGTTTTATAATTTGAGTAAAGCTATGCGAATCAATTGTATAAAACCAGTAATAGAATATTTTATCGATGTCATCTTCATCATTATAGTCTTGATTTATTGCTTGGGCTAGATTAGCGATTATCTGATTAACATCATCCCGCAAATCTTTATGTTTCATGGCAAGCTCCATCACGGCTATCTTACGGTGTTTCAGTAGTTCATTATCATCAATAACAGTAATATCAATCAAAGGTAAAGGGTTAAAATAAAGTTCATTAGCTAATTCTGGAAATTGAAAACAATGGGTCCACATTTGTGAATAGGGGTAAGGCGTAATTTTCCCATTATAGAACAACATTGGAACAACAAAAGGCAATGTTTTATGGCCTTGTTGCAAATGTTGGCTCATAGCAAGAAAGGCATAATGCATGAGACGCCATGTCATTAGTTTATCTGGTACAGATTGGTGCTCTACAAGAACATAAATATAACCGTCGCCATGATGAGTCTCGATAGAATACAGAACATCCGATAAACGAGAACGTAGCTTATGGTCAATAAACGATGAATTGGTAAGTTGTAATGTATTAAAATCACATAATTGTTTAATATTTTTAGGTAAATGAATATCAAAAAAATCTCGCGCATTTCCCACTTTAGACATAAAGCCTTTAAATGCGGAGTCATGGGGTGTGTTATGGTAATCCGTTGTCATACTTGAAACCTTTCCATCTGTTTAATGACTAAAATATTAGCGAAATTTTAGTCTGGATATAGAAAAGTTAGTCCTAAATTTTCATATGACTGGAATAATTAACTTATTGTAATAAATGGTTAATTTAAGGTTTAATAAATAAAATTCCACTTGCTATTCATTTGATATAAAAATAGCGGTTTATGTAATTAAGCAAAACAAAGGTTAGTAAAATGAGTCAGGGAAAACTACAAATTGAAAGATTATTAAATATTATGAATAAGTTGCGTGACCCACAGGATGGCTGCCCGTGGGATAAAGTGCAAACGTTTAAAACCATAGCACCTTATACGTTAGAAGAAACTTATGAAGTGCTAGATGCAATTGAACGCGAAGATTTTAGTGACTTAAAAGGTGAGCTAGGAGACTTGTTATTTCAGGTCGTATTTTATGCTCAAATGGCTAAAGAGCAGTCTTTGTTTGATTTTGACGATATTTGCCAAGCGGTGAGTGACAAGCTAGAACGTCGCCATCCACATATATTTGATGCCGAAAATCAGCTGAGTAGTAGTGAAGTTATCGCGGGTTGGGAAAAGCGTAAAGCGAAGGAGCGAGCAGAAAAAGAACAATTTTCCGTGCTGGATGATATTCCGAGTGCATTACCTGCGTTAATGAAAGCTTATAAAATTCAAAAACGTTGCGCATCCGTGGGTTTTGATTGGGATACCTTAGGTCCAGTTGTTGGCAAAGTACATGAAGAACTTGAAGAGGTGATGGAAGAGGCGACGCAAGTGGTTATCAATGAACAACGCCTTGAAGAAGAATTAGGTGATTTATTGTTTGCTACAGTTAATCTTTCTCGTCATTTAGGTCATAAACCTGAAATGGCACTGCAAAAAGCTTGTCAGAAATTTGAGAACCGTTTTAGACAAATCGAAGAACGCTTAGCAGAAAGTGGCAAATCAACAGAAAGTGCTACACTTGATGAGATGGAGGCTTTGTGGGTTTCTATTAAGCGTCAAGAATAGTGGCTCGTCATATTTCGCACTACAGCGTTGTTGGCTGCGCTTGCTAATCTTAATTTTGGCATGAACTATTTAGGGCGACTAACTGATAGCCGTGTTTCAGATCAAAATAAGTTCAAATTCATCTTTTTTAAGGTATACAAAGAGCTGAAAGGATTTAGCTTTTGATTTTAAAGTGTGTTAGTCTTAAGAAATAGTGTTGGATGTGTATTTATCGAGCATAAATATATTTTCTATTTTAACTTGCTGATATTATTAGAGTATTGATGAAAAGTGGCCTTATTGTGCTTAGAACATTTGTAGCGAATTTAAGGTTCGGGTATACTGTTTTCCCGTCCTGTTATATCCATCATCTTTTAAACCTAAACTTTCAGGTTCAGCATGAAAACTAATTATATTTTTGTGACCGGCGGGGTCGTATCCTCTCTGGGTAAAGGCATTGCCGCAGCCTCATTGGCGGCTATACTCGAAGCCCGTGGACTCAATGTAACCATGATGAAATTGGATCCCTACATCAACGTAGATCCAGGTACAATGAGCCCAACTCAACACGGGGAAGTTTTCGTTACAGAAGACGGCGCTGAAACTGACTTAGATTTAGGTCATTATGAGCGTTTTATCCGTACTAAAATGACACGTCGTAATAACTTTACGACCGGACGTGTATATTCAGAAGTATTGCGCAAAGAGCGCCGTGGTGATTATTTAGGCGCTACGATCCAAGTTATCCCTCATATTACTAATGAAATCAAAGATCGCATCATCCGTGGTGGTGAAGGTCATGATGTTGTATTGGTCGAAATCGGCGGTACAGTGGGTGATATTGAGTCTCTGCCATTCCTTGAAGCTATTCGTCAAATGGCGGCAGAAGTTGGTCGTGAGCGCACGTTATACATACATTTGACCTTAGTGCCGTATCTTGCGGCAGCGGGTGAAGTGAAAACGAAACCAACTCAACATTCAGTGAAAGAACTGTTGTCGATTGGTATCCAACCTGATGTATTAATCTGTCGTTCAGACCGTGTTATTCCTGCTAATGAACGTGCAAAAATTGCACTGTTCTGTAATGTGCCAGAAAAAGCGGTTATCTCACTTAAAGATGTTGATTCCATTTATAAAATTCCAGCTTTGTTAAAATCACAAGGTTTGGATGAATATATTTGTACACGCTTCCATCTTGATTGCCCAGAAGCGAACCTTTCTGAGTGGGAACAGGTTATTTATGAAGAAGCTAATCCTGCTGGTGAAGTGACCATTGGGATGGTCGGTAAATATGTTGAATTACCTGATGCTTATAAATCAGTAATTGAAGCCCTAAAACATGCGGGTTTGAAAAATCGTTTAACGGTTAATATTAAACTGATTGATTCACAAGATATTGAAACACGTGGTGTGGAATTACTCAAAAATCTAGATGCAATTCTAGTTCCGGGTGGATTCGGTGAACGCGGCGTGGAAGGTAAGATTCTGACAGCACAATATGCACGTGAGAATAAAATTCCTTATTTAGGTATATGTTTGGGTATGCAGGTTGCTCTGATTGAGTTTTCGCGCAATGTTGCCAACATGAAAGATGCGAACTCCACAGAATTTAAGCCTGATTGTAAATACCCAGTTGTTGCGCTGATTACAGAATGGCGTGATGAAGACGGCAACGTTGAAGTTCGTTCTGAAGAGAGTGATCTTGGTGGAACAATGCGTGTTGGTGGTCAAGTTTGTCATTTAGTGAATGGCAGCTTAGTACGTGAAATGTATGGTTCAGAGACTATCACTGAGCGCCATCGCCACCGTTATGAAGTGAATAATATGCTACTGAAGCGTATTGAAGATGCAGGTCTTAAAGTTGCGGGCCGTTCAGTAGACAATAAGCTGGTTGAAATTATTGAGAATCCAAACCATCCATGGTTCGTGGCTTGTCAGTTCCATCCAGAGTTCACTTCTACACCAAGAGATGGTCATCCGTTGTTTGCAGGTTTTGTTAAAGCCGCTGGAAAATACCAGAAAGGTGAGTTGAAATAAGATATGGGGAAGTCAGCAAATCGTTGTTAACTTCCCAAAATTTAACTTGTACTGAGGAAAACCTAATGTCTAAAATTGTTAAAGTGATCGGTCGTGAAATCATTGACTCTCGTGGCAACCCAACTGTAGAAGCTGAAGTTCATTTAGAAGGTGGTTTTGTTGGTTTAGCTGCTGCTCCTTCAGGCGCATCTACGGGTTCTCGTGAAGCTCTAGAACTACGTGACGGCGATAAAGCACGTTATTTAGGTAAAGGTGTTCTTAAAGCAGTTGGTGCAGTAAATGGCCCATTAGCTCAAGCACTGCTCGGTAAAGATGCAAAAGATCAAGCCAACATTGATAAAATCATGATTGACCTTGATGGCACTGAAAACAAATCTAAATTTGGTGCAAATGCAATTTTAGCGGTTTCTTTAGCAAATGCTAAAGCGGCAGCTGCGGCAAAAGGTATGCCTCTGTATGAGCATATTTCTGACCTGAATGGTACTCATGGTCAATATTCAATGCCTTTGCCAATGATGAACATCATCAATGGTGGTGAGCACGCAGATAACAACGTTGATATCCAAGAATTCATGATCCAGCCTGTCGGTGCACCAACGCTGAAAGAAGCGATTCGTATGGGTTCTGAAATTTTCCATCATTTAGCGAAAGTGCTCAAATCTAAAGGTATGGGCACCGCTGTTGGTGATGAAGGTGGTTATGCACCTAACTTAGAATCAAACGCTGCTGCACTTGCTGCGATTAAAGTTGCTGTTGAACAAGCAGGTTACGTTCTAGGTAAAGATGTGACTCTGGCTATGGACTGTGCAGCTTCTGAGTTTTATAACAAAGAAACAGGTAACTATGAGCTGAAAGGTGAAGGTAAAACTTTCACTTCACAAGAATTCACTCATTATTTAGAAGAGTTGACTAAGCAATATCCAATCGTTTCTATCGAAGATGGTCTGGACGAATCTGACTGGGACGGTTTTGCATACCAAACTAAAGTTCTTGGCGATAAAATTCAATTAGTTGGTGACGATTTATTCGTTACTAACACCAAGATTTTGAAAGAAGGTATTGATAAAGGTATTGCTAACTCAATCCTGATTAAGTTCAACCAAATCGGTACACTGACTGAGACTTTGGCTGCAATTAAAATGGCGAAAGATGCTGGCTACACGGCGGTTATCTCTCACCGTTCAGGCGAAACTGAAGATGCAACTATTGCTGATTTAGCAGTGGGTACTGCGGCAGGCCAAATCAAAACAGGTTCTATGAGCCGTTCTGACCGTGTTGCTAAATACAACCAATTGATTCGTATTGAAGAAGCTCTAGGTAAAAATGCACCATTCAATGGCCTAAAAGAAGTTAAAGGCCAAGCATAATTTTGATTATAATTAGTTGATTTTAAAAGAGGGAAGCTAAGTGCTTCCCTCTTTTTTATCAAAAATAAAACTGACTCAGCTATCAAAGCTTTATTTTGTTTATGTTCGATACAATACTTGTTCAATTTTATTGTTTGCTATTATTTTTACACTATTTTATTAGTGTTATATTTTTATCCTGAGCTTAATTTAATTAAAAATTTTTAAGTTACTCAAGTTAACTAATATCAATTAAATTAGCTGATTAAGTAATGTAATTTTATTGTTTTTCATTAAATCAGTAAGTTAAAACCCAAAATAGTAGATTGTGTTTAAAGCTGAATATATCTGTCTTATAGTGATTTTCGCTATTTAATGCTTCGAATTTTACGATCTAACAGGTAGGTTTTTTGGAATTAATGACAAATACAACTAAATTATACGGTATAGATCGCATTTCTAAGTTATCCACATTTTAAACCCATTCAATTAACTCTATATTCCACTTCTCGTAAATAAATATTAACAATAAAACTCGAAATCAATTTGCTTCCGAGCTATGGAGTTTATATGGACGCTTCTGAATCTTTGACACCAGCAGTAGGACCTACCCCACCAAATAAAAGGGGATGGATTATCTTAGCTGTTGATATAGTAATATTAATTTTACTTTTGAAATATTTACCTTTTGACGATAAAGCCAATGCAGGCTTGGCAATGATGGTTTTTGTGGGAGTCCTTTGGTTAACTGAGGCGATTCACGTTACGATAACTGCTCTATGTATTCCAATTTTAGCAGTTGGTTTAGGGCTAATGAATACTGGTGATGCGCTTAAATCTTTTGCAAATCCGATCATTTTCTTATTTTTCGGTGGATTTGCATTGGCAACCGCTTTGCATATTCAAGGCTTAGATAGATTGATTGCTAATCGATTACTGATGGCTGCTCGTGGACGACTTTCTGTTGCTGTTTTGCTGCTGTTTGGCGTAACGGCACTGTTATCAATGTGGATTAGTAATACTGCAACGGCAGCAATGATGTTGCCATTAGTGCTTGGTATTTTATCTAACCTTGATGTTCGCCATGAACGAAACACTTTTGTATTTGTATTATTAGGAGTGGCATATAGTGCCAGTATTGGTGGTTTAGGAACTATTGTTGGAAGCCCTCCAAATGCAATTGCGGCTGCGGCGTTAGGTTTAGATTTTCTATCATGGATGAAATACGGTATTCCAATCATGGTAGTGTTGTTACCAATGATGTTTGCTTTGATGTATATGATGCTACGCCCAAATCTTAAACACCGTTTTGAAATAGAATTAGAACAGGTTGAATGGAATGGAAAACGCATCACAGCAATGACTATCTTCTTATTAGCAGTAGTTTGTTGGATTACGAGTACTTTTATTAGTGAAGCACTCGGTGGCATTAAAGATTTAGATACAATTATTGCAATGAGTGCGGCAATTTTAATCGCTATAACAGGCGTTGCGACTTGGTCTCAAATTCAAAAAAATACTGAATGGGGCGTATTAATGCTATTCGGTGGTGGTTTAACTTTGAGTGCAATTTTAAGTACTTCAGGAGCCAGTAAGATTATGGCCGACTGGATGCAATTAACTTTTGGTGAGAGCCACTGGTTTATTATTATTTTAGCTGTTACGACCTTCATTATTATATTAACTGAATTTACAAGTAATACGGCAAGTGCGGCATTATTGGTACCTATTTTTGCAACAGTTGCAGAAGCATTAGGTATGCCTGTAATCGTATTGACAATGATCATTGGTATTGGTGCTTCTTGTGCCTTTATGTTGCCTGTAGCGACACCACCAAATGCAATTGTTTTTGGGTCTGGTTATATAAGGCAAATTGAGATGGTACGAGTCGGTGCGGTATTAAATGTTGCCTGTATCATTGTTATCTCACTATTTGCATGGTTCTTCTGGCTCTAGTAGACACTAATTTAGTATTGTATCTTTAGTATATAACGGCCTCATAATTTATGAGGCCGTTTGTATTACTGTACGGGTTTTGCAATGAGTACTTGCTGGTTTTTCCCTATTTGAATTTTTCCTGAACTAGCTACTGAAAAATCAGCATCTCCGCGTAATGAAAAATTCATGGTTTGAATAAGCCCTTTTATATCAATGTTATTTTGCGGACATAAAAAGCTATCTTTACATTGATATTGATGACTTTCAAATGAAATCAAGCGTCCGAGTAGCTTTGCATTCTCGCTTAATTCTAATTGACTACCTTCGCTATAGGGAATACTTGTTTTAAATTTAGAACCTGAACGAATAATACCTTCTCTTGGTGAAATGGAAGCACTTCCCGATGTACTCAAATAGTTTTGTATGGCAGAGGTAATATTTATCGCATTTTGTAATTTAATTCGATCAGCAAATACATTTAGTTTAGATAGTTGAATTGGCTGCGCTTGCTGCTGACTAATACTGATTTGACTTGTTGGGCTAACTGAAAATTTTAACTGGCTATAGTCTTCTAATGGTTTAGCTTCTAACTGTTTGTCTTTATTTTTTATATATTGCTTATCCATACTACCTGCGATAAGAGAAAGACTATTGATATTGCTTACGGTTCCATCAACCCATGAAATTCCATTAGGGTTGGCTATAATAAGATTAGCAGCTTGTCCTTTAATACCTAGTATTCCTTGAATTTTACTTTCTTCAGTTCCTGTCACTTCGGCTAATATTAATTTTGCTGCTTTATCAGTAAAATTAATATTATCACTGATATCATTATTAAAAATAAGTCCATGCTCATTAGATGATAAACTATCGAATGAATTGAATGAAATATCATTTTTAAGGGGGGCTTCAATATTAATGACTTTCGCTTTGGCTACATCAGGTTGAGCAAAGACCGGGAAATTAAAGCAAGACAGAAAAGTAGTTGCTAGATAGATAAAAAAAGATTCATTATTTATTACATCTCCTTGTAATAATAATCCTAATTGAAGTCATAAACCATAACTCATTTTTTATTTTTATTCTTGTATCAAAAAATAATATAGGTGTAATGATTTATGTTATTTTATTATTTACATAAAAATTTCATTGTTTTCAATTACAATCTGTTTAGTCGTTAAAATGATCTTTATCTATAATAAAAGGGAATTAATATGCTTAATGTGATAAATGAAAATGAAAGCAAGGAAATGTTTTATGATTCATATTTTAATTCATTTTTAATAATTAAAAATGAAAATAAATTTTCAAATATGAAAAAATATAGTTTTATTTTACAAGCAATTAATGATAAGGAATTAAAGTCAGGCATGATTAGTGGTGTAAGATTAAAAAATAGGCTTGCCAGTTTGGATATTAAGTCATTCAAATCTAACTCATCAGAGTTTGTGATTAAAAATGCAATTAGCTTAGATTGTATCACTAATAAAATAAAAAAATCTTCTATAGTAGATATTCAATTTGTTAAAATTAGCAGTTATTCCTATGAAATAGAGTTCGTAATCAATGCTTCAAAGAAAGACGCATCTATGATGGTTGAAGCTTATTTTCTAGGGTATAGCGAGACTAGTCAGTCAAATAAATCACCTGCATATATTGATATACCAAAGCATCCATCTAAAACGAAGTTCTTATTTACAGGTACACTTTCTAGCTCTTCAGTAGTTGTTACAGAATTAAATGAAACAACATATCGGGTTTATCATGATGAGAGAGTTAATAGTTCGCTACTCTATGATAATGTAGTGATGGCTGTAGATTATAAGGATTATCAAATTAAAGGTGCTGATGTAGGTATTGGGATGGCATATATGCAATATGAAAATGAAACCTGGCAATTAGTATTGCAAAAACAAAAGTATGAAGTTATTAGCGGTGTACCAAAAGTTCATTTAAGAGATAATACAACTTCACTTTTAGTTCAATTTCCTTTAATACGAGATCAGATAGAGAATGTAAATAAATTTAAAATAGAACGTGATATGAAACATCAAGAGTTAATTGACGCAGCTAAAGAACTTGGCGTTAATACTGAAAATATATATGATATAGAATATAACCCTGGAGAGTTTTCATTATATAATATGAAAACAAGAACGTGGTCTAAGTTAGTTCAGGAAGTAAAGGATGTAATAAACTTTAAAACTAGCGCTTATTTTGTTGAAATAAATAAAATAAAAATTGAGTTGAGTGAGCTTGAATTTGAATCTGGTTCTCAAATAGATAGATATAAAAAATTAAAAAATGATATTTTTTTGATTGAGACTAAGTGTGACTATTTTAAAGTAAAATATAATAAATTATTATCTGAAGTCTTGATACTTGAAAGAAATTGGCTTTGGTTAAAAATAAAAAATATGGAAGGAAGTAGCTCAGTTATAGATCATAATTATGATGAATCAGTTGAATTAGGCAAAGGTGAGGAGTTTGACTCTTCAGTAGAGCAGAGATTTAAATTTTTGCTTATGGATGATGTGAATCGTGATAATAGTCATTTTTTTTATGGTTATAATAATTATAGTAAGATCAGGCTCCCTATTTCACTGGAAAATTTACCATCACTTGAATTAAAAAAAGTATACTTAAATTGCGAGTTAACAATAGAGCAGAGAGGGGCTTTAAGTCGTTATATTGAAATTGAGTTTGAGAAAGAATATATTGCACTAATTTTAATAAAAGGTGAAAAAATAAAAGAGTTTTTTCATCATTCAGGTTGTGACAATATACGACTTATTCCGCAGGATTTCTATCTACTGTCAGTAAAGGACAATAGTGGTGGTCGTTGTTATCCATTAGTTAGAGCTATGGCAGTGGCGCTAGCTAAAGAAGGGAAAACAGGGGCAGATCATTTAATTGATAAGCTATATTATGCAATATCTTTACCTGATGAAGAAAGTTCTAAACGATTAAAAACAAGTTTAATTACTTTACATTCTAATGTGTTAGCGAATCAAGCATCTATTTCAAATGGTATATTAAATTTGACTGAAATTCAGCATAAAATTTCAGAGTCTAATACAACACAGATGTATTCTCTTAATACGACAAAGCATGCCATGTTGTTAGGGAAAATTGTGAATTCGGAGGGAGCTATATATTATTTTTATGATCCAAACTTTGGGATATTTGGATTTAATGATGAAGCTAAGTTATTTAGTGGAATTAAAGAGTATATGTTAAAAAAGAAAATGGCGGCATTTTATAATGCTATGGGGAATGAAAAAGATCCCAAGTTTGAATTAATTACTATTGATATAGATAAAATGGCAGATGTTCCTATAGGTTCTGGTTTGATTGTTGATGATTTACATGATGCAAATAAATTAAATGAAATAAGTGAACGAAGAGCAAAAGTGAGTTTAGTTGCTGAACAAAAAAATGCTATCTATCATGATCTACAATTACAAGCATCATTACAAGTTATTGATGCAAAACAGTGGGGAGAAAGAATTGATGATGCAGTGAAGCGACTTGCGGATGAAAATCATCTTGATAATAAATGGTTAATTAATTTCTCTAATATTAAAAAATTAGCAGAAGGTGATTATCTAATACAATTTTTGCATCAGGATAAAACTGTGGAGCCTCGCTGGATAGAAACATCAGATAGTACATTTCTGGAATTTTCTCATTATTTTAGTCAACAAATAGATAAAATAAAAAATCATAATACTTTATCTAAAGATAGGTTTATACGAGAAGATAGTATAGATGATGTTGAAGCTGCAGATGGTTTAAATATGGGAATTGAGATTCAAACATTAATTCAATGGGCTAATAATAAAAATCGAGGTTCTTCACTGGGAGCTGAATCTAATTTAGGTATTGCATTAAAAATACATAGTTACGTTGGTTTCACTATGATGTCGCATGGTGCTATAAATGATATGTTTAAAGTGAGTAATGCCGTTAAATTATTATGGCAGGACGATGCCAGTACACTTAAAAGTAGTATGAATACCTTTACTTCCAGTGTAGCTCGGACTGCAAATGAAGGAATTGGACTTATTTTTAATGGCACATTAGTCGGGTTAGATATTTATGAATTGACGCAGGCTGAAACAGAGCCTCAAAAAACTATTTTTGGAACACAACTAGCATTTGATTCTGCATCACTGACGTTTGGTATCGCATCCATGTCGGCTGGTGCCGCTGGTGCAACTGGCGTTGCAGCATTCTGTGGTGGCGGTGGGGTGATATTCGGTGGTTTAGCTATAGGGTTTGCTTCACTTGCTGCAAATTTTGCAACGATTACGGAAGATGCTAAGGCTGTAGGGAGATATTTTTATTTATTGGATAAAGCTTATCAAGGGAATGGATTTGATTATATTTCGGATAGCGAATTTTTAGTGGCTCGGCAAGGGGGGATAATAGAGCTAATTGATTTTAAAAATAGCCGTATGGTCTTTGGTAGCCAGTATATATATCGTTCAGGAGAACATGAAGAAGGTGGGGGGGAGCGGAATTATTTTTTTTGGCCGTCATATGCGAATGTGATAAATCATGACAGAGAAGATTCATTAAATGTTCGCGAAGAAATGGGATATACAGAAAATACGCATTATGTAAATTATAATAAATCCAAGGCTATTATTTTACCGAATACACCACGATCTTATATTAATTATGAGCATAGTATGCTACCGGGTTCAACTAGCAGAAATGATTTAGGATTTAATATTTTGAGAAGAATAGAGGAAAGTGAAAAATTTGATTTTGATTATTATACATTTCCATCTGAGTATATCATATCTAGTATTAAGCAAGAATATATTAAAACAAAAATTGATATTATATTAGATGATAATGAAAGGCATTTAATTATCCCGACGATACCTAAAGAATGGCATGGGTTATTAAATTATAAAATAGAAGGATATAATAGTAACTATCAAATTTATCTTAATGAGGGTGTGGAATTAACATTGTTAAGTCATGAATTTAATAATAAGAAATCTAATTGGATTATTAATGTAAATTCATTGCCAAATAATGATGTTGAATTTTATTCAGGTAAAATAAAAGTTGGGGGCGTAACTATTAATCTAATATCTCCTGAAAATATCGGCTCGATTATGATTGTTGGTAAGAATAATGAAACTAGTTTTGTAGAATTAGACCATAAAATGGTAAAAATTATTAAAGAAGATGCTAGTAACTGGACAGGAAATCAAGAATCGGTTGATAAACATTTAAATATGTTATCTAAAAATCATCGATTATATGAGAAATATATTACGGTAGATAATTATCAGCATAATGGGATTGATATAGGTAGAGCCTTTTACGATGTTGAAAAGAGTAAAATGTTTTATATTGAACTAGGCTATGCATCGGGGGCAAATGCGGTATTATCGCTAGTCGCGGATGGTCATGCATACATTAGCTTACCAGATGAGTCAGTTTTTTTTATTATTGATATCGATTCAAATAAAACATTGGTCAAGTACTGTTTTGACAATGATTTTGGAGAAAAAATTAAAGATATTAAGATATGGAAAATGAACAATTATATTTATATGAGCTGCATTTCAAAAGAAGATAGTCATGAAATTAAAAGTGTGTATCAATATAGTAATAATACACTTAACCTAGTGAGTGTATCTACTAGGGGGAAGATTTCATCTTATTTTGATTCGGAACAAGTTGATATATTTAAGAATGAGATGAATAAAAATGAGATGTTGTCTCTTTTATATCCTAAAATGGCATTTAATTATGATGTTAAAGGTAAACGGTTAAAAAATAAAGAAGTAAAACTATCTGATACCATTATGCTTTTTGGGAAATTAAATAGTAATGAAAATATACGAGTTTGGTTACGGATAAAGGATTGTGTAGTAATAAAGGCCAATATAAAAAAAGATATTTCATATAAATTAGCTAATCAAGAGAGTAAAAAAGTATCGCATAGTGATGTATATGAGGATTTAATTTATATTAATAGTCAATATAATGATGAAGGAGAAGAGGTTTTTTATTTTTATAATTCTAGTGATCATACTGTTTATTGGCAAAAAGGTTTACCTTTAGAGCTTCAAGATGACAGTGGGCCTATTGCGCAAGCAATTGATCTTAAAAATGTGATTAATGCTATTAACTGGGAGGGCAATTGCATCGCAATAACCAAAGATGGAGGTATATATCATATGTCAACTACTGGGCTGCCGAGTATCATAGCAGTAAATGAGTTGTGGTTAAAAAAATACAGTATGTGGTTTAATGAACTAATGGTTCGTGTTGATAATGATACTATTATTTCAATTTTTGGATTAACGGATAAAAATAATGATTACTCCCTTTATGCTTGGTATGTAAATGAGGGACTTTTTGTTTCTACTGAATTTTCTTCGAGTAAAAAATTAACTTTTTTAGGTTATGATCGTTTAAAGGAGTCGATATTTATTTTTGATAGCGAGAATGGAAAATTATATTCACAAAAAAAAATAAATTCTATCATTGTTAACCAAGCATTTTCAAATGAAGGTGCTTTGATATATCCAGAGCTAATTAACAGTCCTAGTCAGCTATATTCTGAATTTAAAATTAAAGATATAAAAAGGAGTGGTGAAAATTTAATTTTAAAAACCTCAAATGATGATGTGATTATCCATGTTATTAATAGCTCAGTTAATAAAAATAGTCTTGATGAAAAAAGCTCAGTTTTTATTAAATCGGGTAGCAATGTTGATAACTTTTTAACTATGTATAAAAGTAGTGGTATTCGAAAAATTATTTTTAATGGTAAAGAGGGGCATGATACCTACATTATTAGTGAGTCAATGTGGAAAGAAAGTGAAACAATTATTATTGATAATAATGCTATCGATATGAAGACGGATGACCTTGTATTGATAATAAAAGATCTGAATCAAGTTGTAGTTGATCGAAATAAAGATGATCTAGTTTTTTTTGATGTGAAGTATCAGACAAAATTAATTTTTCGGCAAGTATTTGGCCCTCAGGCAAAGCAGCACCAACATTTAAATATAATCTTACCTAATGAAGAAGAAAGCGTCAGACTTGATAAATTAATAGAAGTATATCAAGAACGTGGGCCCCTTATGACATTGCAGACTTATTATAGTAATGAAGATGTTACTACCTCTACTTTGATTGAATCTACATCGTCTATAGGAGCGGATAAAGATATCGGGATGGTTAGTGGTTTTAAAACAACAGAGCTATTAAGTAGAACAACTAATCTTTCAAATCATCTTTTTGGTAGAGGAATGTAAGTATATTAATCTATAAAAAATGCCAGTCTACTGACTGGCATTTTATAGATAACAATTAGCTATTCGTTGTCGGTGGATGACTATGTTCTACATCTTCAGATTTCTTCGAGAAACGGCGACGGATCACCACGAAGAACACTGGAACGAAGAAGATAGCTAGTGATGTTGCAGCAAACATACCACCAAGAACGCCTGTACCTACAGAGTTCTGGGATGCAGAGCCCGCACCATTACTAAATACCAGAGGAATAACACCTAACATAAAGGCTAATGATGTCATCAAAATTGGTCTTAAACGCATTTTAACTGCATTCAATGTTGCTTCAACCAATCCTTTTCCTTCTTTTTCCATCAAGTCTTTGGCAAATTCAACAATCAAGATTGCATTCTTCGCCGAGAGTCCAATGGTTGTAAGGAGTCCCACTTTAAAGTAAACGTCATTATCTAAGCCTCGTATAGAGGTAAAGAGTAATGCACCGATGATCCCTAGTGGTACAACTAACATGACAGAGAACGGAACAGACCAACTCTCATACAATGCAGCTAAGCATAGGAATACGACAATCAATGATATTGCATACAGGGCTGGAGCTTGGTTACCTGCTAAACGTTCCTGATATGACATACCTGTCCACTCATAACCGATACCAGCAGGTAAGTTTTCGGTGGTCAGTTGTTCCATCATTAACATCGCATCACCTGTACTCTTACCAGGTGCAGCTTGCCCTTGAATATTCATTGCAGGCACGCCGTTATAACGCTCTAAACGTGGTGAACCAAATTTCCAAGGATCTTGAGATGTATCCAAGAATGCAGAGAATGGCACCATTTTACCGAGGTTATTACGGACATATAGATTGCTAATATCGGATGGTAACATACGGCTTTCAGCGTCACCTTGTACATAAACTTTCTTCACACGACCGCGGTCGATAAAGTCATTTACATAGCTTCCACCAAAGACAGAACTTAGCGTTGCGTTGATATCGCTGATTGCAACACCTTGAGCCTGAGCTTTTTGTTGGTCGATATAAACACGGTATTGGGATGTATCATCCTGCCCATTTGGACGGACACCTTGAAGCATTTCTGGATGTTGGGCCGCGAGTCCAAGTAATTGATTACGGGCTTGCATTAGTGCTTCATGTCCTAAGTTAGCTCTATCAACTAACTCAAAGTCAAATCCATCAGCAGTACCTAACTCAACAATTGCCGGTAGGTTAAAGGCGTAGATCATAGCCTCTTGCTTTTTGGAAAGCGCCATATTTGCACGTAATACAATAGCATCAACGTGGTTTTCATCACCTTTACGTTCGCTCCAGTTTTTCAGAACGACGAAAGCAAGACCCATGTTTTGTCCTTGACCTGCGAAGCTAAAGCCTCCAACGGTAAAGACAGATTCAACATTCTTTTTCTCATCAACTAGGTAGTATTTAGTCACTTCATCTAGTACAGCCTGCGTCTGTTCCTGTGTTGAACCCGGCGGTAGCTGAACCATAGAAAGGAATACACCTTGGTCTTCTGCTGGTAAGAAAGAAGAAGGTAGACGAACAAACATTAGCGCCATGCCCGCAACTAAGACAAGATAAATCAATAAGTAACGGCCAGTGCCGTTAAGCATACGACTTACGCTATCAGTGTAGTGGTGAGCTTGTTTTTCAAATGTCCGGTTAAACCATCCAAAGAAACCTTTTTGACTACCATGGCTGCCTTTTTCAATTGGCTTAAGCATCGTTGCACACAGTGCTGGTGTTAAAATCATTGCTACCAGTACAGATAAAAGCATTGATGAAACTATGGTAATGGAGAATTGACGGTAAATTGCCCCTGTCGCTCCTCCAAAGAAGGCCATTGGGATAAATACGGCAGATAGTACTAATGCGATACCGACTAATGCACCTTGGATTTGACCCATTGATTTTTTGGTCGCTTCTTTTGGTGATAAGCCTTCTTCTTGCATAACACGCTCAACGTTTTCGACTACGACTATAGCATCATCGACGAGTAGCCCGATGGCGAGTACCATCGCAAACATGGTCAAGGTGTTAATGGAATAACCAAATGCCGATAAGATGGCAAAGGTACCGAGCAATACGACTGGAACCGCAATCGTTGGTATTAAAGTTGCTCTGATATTTTGTAGGAATAAATACATAACCACAACAACGAGCATGATTGCTTCAACTAACGTTTTTACCACTTCGTTAATGGAAATCTTAACGAATGGCGTTGTATCGTAAGGGTAAACAATCTCTAGGCCTTGAGGAAAGAATGGCTTCATATCTTCAAGCGCTGTACGAACGTTGTTTGATGTGTCTAGTGCATTTGCGCCTGTGGCTAATTTGATACCGATACCAGCAGCTGGCTTACCATTAAAGCGAGCGATAGTACTGTAGTTCTCTGCACCTAACTGAACTTCTGCAAGATCTTTTAAGCGAACTTGGGAACCATCTTGGTTAACACGCAGTAAAATATTGGAGAATTCTTCAACATTATTCAAACGAGTTTGAGCGATGATGGAAACGTTTAAACGTTGTCCGCCAACAGGAGGAGTCCCCCCGAGTTGTCCCGCTGCGACCTGGTTATTTTGAACTTTGATCGCGTTGATGACATCGGTTGTCGTCATATTGTATTTAACAAGTTGCTCTGGTTTGAGCCAAATACGCATTGCATATTGGGTACCAAACAGTTGGGTTTCACCAACACCGTTGACTCGGCTAAGTGGGTCTTTAACGTTTGATCCCACATAGTCGGCAATATCATATTGCCCCATGGAACCATCATTAGAAACGAAACCTGCAACCATCAAAAATGAGCTTGTGGATTTATCAACACTAATACCTTGTTGCTGTACTTCTTGTGGCAATAATGGCATAGCTAGCTGCAATTTATTTTGCACCTGAACCTGCGCAATATCGCCATCTGTGCCTGCTTCAAAGGTTAGTGTAATACTTGCTGAGCCCGATGAATCGCTGCTTGATGACATATATACCAAGTTATCGATACCATTCATGTTCTGTTCGATAACTTGAGTTACTGTATTTTGTACCGTTGAGGCATCGGCTCCTGGGTAGTTAGCTGAAATAGAAACAGCAGGAGGTGCGATAGTCGGGTACTGAGAAACAGGTAACTGGATAATTGCCAACAGACCAGCAAGCATGGTGATAATCGCAATTACCCACGCAAAAATTGGTCTTTCTATAAAAAACTTAGGCATTAATCAGCCGCTCCCTTATTTAGACTTTTCTTCAGGTTTAGCCTGATTGTCTATGGATTGCGTTTCTAAGTTAGCTTCCTTAGGAACAACAACAATGCCAGGTTTGATTTTTTGTAAGCCAATGACGACGACGCGTTCACCTGCCTGCACCCCATCAGTTACCAGCCATTTGTTGCCAATAGCTTGTGCTGCTTTAACATTTCGAACTTCAATTTTATTCTCAGCGCCAACAACCATGACCTGAGCCGTTCCTTGAGCTGTACGAGACACCCCTTGCTGTGGAACTAAAATTGCTTTTTCAATAACGCCATCATCTAAAATAGCGCGCACGAACATGCCAGGAAGAAGCTCTTTATTCGGGTTAGGGAATACAGCTCTCATTGTGATTGAACCCGTTGTTTCATCAACAGTCACATCAGAGAATTCTAGCGTTCCTTTTTGCGTATATTCCTTGCCGTTATTATTGACTAGGCTTACAGGCGCTTTACCCACTTCTTTTTGAATCGAGCCTTGCTCAATCTCATTTTTTAGACGTAAAAAATCATCACTTGATTGAGTTACATCTACATAGATTGGGTCAAGTTGCTGAACACGCATTAATTCAGTTGCTTGACCACTTGAAACTAAAGCACCTTCAGTTACATTTGATTTGCCTGTACGGCCACTAATCGGAGCTGTGACTTTAGTGTAGTTCAGGTTAATACGTGCAGTTTCAACAGCCGCCTCGCTTGCTTTTACCGAAGCTAAAGCTTGTGCGTAAGTTGAGGTCGCTTGGTCATATTCTTGTTGGCTAATGTAATTTGTACCAATGAGTTGTTTTTGACGTTTAACGGTCAAACCGGCCAAATTTGCATTCGCTTGTGCTTTTGCAAGTTCTGCCTTTGCGCTGTCATAGGTAGCTTGGAAAGGTGCAGGATCGATTTGATACAAAGATGTACCTGCTTCGACATCGCTACCTTCTTTATAATTGCGTTGCAAAATTATCCCACTAACTTGTGGGCGAACTTCAGCAACACGAAATGCAGATGTACGACCTGGTAATTCGGTTTTGACAGTCAGAGGTTCAGCTTTAAGCGTAACAATTCCTACCTCAGGCGCCGGGCGTTCACCGCCACCTTTCTGTTCATCGTTACAACCTGATAAAGCTAAGCCACCTGAAAGAACCAACAGAGCCAGAGGTAACACCCCTCTGTTTTTTCGCATAAGTAACCTCAATTAATCAATATGAGTTTTAAAATAAAAATAGGAAAAATGGTAAACAATAAGATTTATCACTATGCTATAATACAAACATACACGAATGTATGTAAATCTGCTTTCGATAAAAACGAGTCAAGATGGCACGAAAAACTAAACAACAGGCTGAAGAAACCCGCCAAGAGATTTTAGATGCTGCTATCAAAACATTCTCTGAACGGGGCGTTTCTGCCACATCATTAGCTGATATAGCTGCGGCAGCGGGTGTTACCCGAGGTGCTATATACTGGCATTTTAAAAATAAAGTCGATCTTTTTTATCAAGCCTGTGAATTTGGTGATAATCAAATAATACAAGCTGAAGAATATTATCGCTCTAAATATACCAACGATCCGCTCTCAATACTAAGAGAATTACTCATTTATATTTTGACTGATTTTATTGAGAGTCCTAAAAACAGAGCATTGATGGAAATTTTCTTTTTAAAATGCGAACTTGTTGGTGAAATGGCTACTTTAGTTGACTTTAAAAGAGCAAACTATGTTGCGAGCCAATGTCGTATTCTAGATATTTTACGTGCATGTATTGATGCAGGACAACTTCCAGCCAACCTTAATATTGAATGTGCGGCTATAATGACACGTTCCCTAATGTCTGGTTTACTTGAAACTTGGTTATTACAACCCGAAAGTTTTAATATGAATCAATATACGATTACTTTGGTTGATACACTGTTAGAAACGTTTAAACATAACCCAGCAATACGGTTAAACGAAATCTGAACATAATCGCCGTTTAAATATAGCAAATTAAACATAGCAATTTAAATACAATCAATAGTTGGAGAGTAAAATGTCATCCATTCTGATTATAGCCAACGGCGCACCTTATGGTAGCGAAACATTATTCAATTCATTACGTTTAGCAATTACCATAAAAGAGCTGCATCCAGAAACGGATTTAAAAATATTTTTGATGTCAGATGCGGTGAGCGCGGGTATCACTGCGCAAAAACCAAAAGAGGGTTATAATCTTCAACAGATGTTAGAGATTTTAACGGCTCAACAGGTACCTGTTAAGCTTTGTAAAACTTGCACTGATGCAAGAGGTATAAGTGAGTTACCTTTAATTGATGGTGTCGAAATTGGTACTCTCGTTGAGTTGGCTAATTGGACACTCGAGGTTGATAAAGTTCTCACTTTTTAATGATGAGATTGCGTGCTGCAATTAAATTGCTAGCATGCAATATCTGCCATTAAGTCGCATTTTAGATGAAGTATCATGAGTTGGGTTGTAATGAAACAGAACATTATGATGAAACAAGAAAATAGGTGGCTATACTCAGTGGGCGTATTTTTGACGCTTATTCTCTTTTTCTCTGCTCATGCAATGGCAATAACCACTAATAATTTTCCGAGTAAAAACGATATTAAAGCCGAGCTCAATACATTAAATAAAAAAAGTAATGTGAGCGAAGATAATAAATTAGCGATTGCTGATCTTGAAAAATCCCTTTCTTTTTATGATGAGCTAGATAAGTTAGATCAAAAGCTAGACGAACTGCAAAAAAAAATCAATCGTGCCAATGAAGAGTCCAAACAAGCGGTTCAAGGATTACTTCAATTAAAAAATCAAAGTGAAAACCAAGCTGCTAACTTTTCCAAAAAAATTGAAAATGTCAGCCTATCTCAGTTAGAAGAGATGCTAACTCGTTATTTGGAGAATTTACAATCTGAGCAAAATGATTTAGCTACTTATAATAGTCAATTAATTGGTTTACAGACTCAGCCCGAACGTGCTCAGGCTATGATGCTAGATAATGCGAGACGATTACAAGAAATCCGTAATGAGTTAAACAGCACAATAAACGACTCGGTAAAATTACGGCCGACGCAAATTGATATGCTGCAAATTGAACAGTATTTATTGCAGCAACAAAATGAATTTCAAAAGCGTGTATTACAGGTTAATACGCAGCTACAAGATGTTTTACAGAAACAGCGTGATTATACCGCGGTTTATATTGAACAACTCGAAGGGCATATCCAACTTATTCAAGAGGTGATTAATAATAAGCGCCTTAATGACTCTCAATCCACAGTGAGAGAAGCTCAGAGTACCTCTGAGGCTGGTATACAGGTACAACAAAATCCGATTATTCAAAAAGAAATTGCGATTAATAATCAACTGAGTAATCGGTTGATTGAAGCAACACAAGGTAGCAATAAATTAGTACAAAATGGTATTCGGGTAAAAGCTTGGTTAGAAAGAGCGACTCAATCGGAACGCAATCTTAAAGAACAAATTAATGTTCTACGGGGAAGTTTATTATTGTCGCGTATTTTATTTCAGCAACAAATTGATTTACCTGCTGATATTTTAACCAAAAATTTACCGGCTACTATTGCTGATTTACGTCTTGAGCAATTTGATGTTAATCAGCAACGGGATGTGTTGTATCAAGTTAATGATTATATTGCTAATTTAGAGCGCCAGCAGGCTGCGACATCGGGAGATGAACACGTTACATCCGATCTTTTTTCATCGGAAGATAAAGCGGTATTAGTGAGATTACTGGATGTCCGTCGTGAACTACTGGATGAATTAAATCTTCAGTTAGGTAGTCAAATCTCTCAAGCGATTAATTTACAGTTAGATCAAAATCAATTATTGAGTGTCATAAGTTCGCTTGAAAATACGTTAGCTCAACAAATATTTTGGGTTAATAGTAATAAACCTATTGATATTGAATGGGTGAAAGCTTTCCCTGAAGCCGCGGCAGCACAAGTCAGTAGTTTTGATTTTAACCTGTCTACTGGCAGTCTTAAAAAGGGATTTACTAACTCAATGTTGGTTGTTATTCCCTTGCTCTTTATTGCATTAGCCTTTATTTGGTTAAATCGGAAAATTAGCAATAAGTTACATGATATAAATAAAAGCCTTTCTAGTCTTAGGCAAGATAGTATTTTAAATACGCCTTTTGCCTTGTTATTGACGTTATTACAGACGATACCTGTTTCTCTTGTGGTGATTGCTGCGGGTTATTGGTTTTTGAAAACAGGGAATGCACAAGGTGAATTTGTTTGGGCTTTTTGTTTACAATTTGCTATTTTTTGGATTTTGTTTGAACTGACCTTTAGAATATTAAAACCAGAAGGTATTGCTGAGAAACATTTTTCAATCGAAAAAGAAAAAGCGGCCCAAATTCGGCGCAGGATGCTTAGACTATCCATCCCTCTAATTCCATTAATTTACTTTTCAACTTATGGCGTGACTAACCCACTTAAGGTCTCTGATGATGTGATTGGGCAGCTCGTTGTGTTGGTTTCATTATTGCTGTTGTGTGTTTTTACTATCCCATTTTGCAAAGAAGTTTGGCGAGAAAAAGGCAGTCATTTGACACGCTCAGTTGTGATAACGATGCTGACGTTTTCCCCTTTGATACTGATTGGCCTCATGATGGCGGGGTACTATTACACCACATTAAGATTAGCGAATCGCTGGCTTGATAGCCTTTATCTTTTATTGTTGTGGTATATCACTTACAGCACTTGTTTAAGAGATTTAACACTGGTTGCGCGGAAACTGGCGTATCAACGAGCTCTTGAGCGTCGTGCGATGCTTAAGCAAGAAGATACTGAAAATGAGCCAATCAAAGAACCCCCAATGACAATTGAATTGATTAGTCAACAGTCATTGCGCTTAACCACGATGGTGCTATTTATCATCTTTGCCCTTGGTTTTTATGCTATTTGGTCTGATTTTATTACTATATTTTCATTTTTAGACAGTGTGAATTTATGGAGCTTTACCACGACTTCTCCTGAAGGGGGAAATATTCTTCAATCGGTTACCTTGGCTAATCTGATCCTCGCTTTGGTTATTATCGTGGTGTCTTGGATTATGACGAGGAACTTACCCGGTTTATTAGAAGTATTGGTGTTATCACGTTTAAAGCTAAGACAAGGCTCGACTTATGCTATCACCACTATATTGACCTACATAATCATTGGTATTGGTACTATAACCTCGATGGGGATGATTGGAGTCACTTGGAATAAATTACAATGGCTTGCCGCTGGGTTAACGGTGGGGTTAGGGTTCGGTTTGCAGGAAATTTTTGCTAATTTTGTTTCAGGGATCATCTTATTGTTTGAAAGGCCGATCCGTATTGGGGATACCGTTACAATTGGTACTTATTCAGGTACCGTGAGTAAAATTCGAATTCGTGCGACTACCATTATTGATTTTGATCGCAAAGAAGTGATCATCCCAAATAAAGCTTTTGTTACAGAACGGCTGATCAACTGGTCTCTTTCCGATACGGTTACTCGGATCACCGTGGCATTAGGTGTAGCTTATGGCTCGGATCTAGATAAAGTGAAAGAAGTCTTATTGAGCGCAGCGACATCAAATAGCAAAGTAATGACAGAACCCGCGCCAGGCGTTTATTTTACCACCTTTGGTGCGAGTACTTTAGATCATGAGCTGCGCTTTTACGTCCGTCAAATAGGCGATCGTGGGACAACTAGCGATGAAGTTAATCGGGAAATTGATAGACTATGTCGAGAGAATGATATCAATATTGCCTTTAATCAGTTGGAAGTGCATCTGCATAATAATAAAGGCGATGAAGTGCAAGAAATTAAACGCGTACCTAAAGAAAATAATGATAAAACGGATGATTAATGAGTGTTAGCGTGATTTTGGGCATTCATCGATGATGTCTGCTGCTTGTTTGCTGAGATAGTCATTTTTCACAATATCAAGGGCTTTCAGTACGATCTCTGTTTTAATGTCAGATGACTCTAATAAATAGATAAGATCAACGGCGAGTTGGGTTTCAATTGGGGCGTCCTTTAATGAATTCATCGATATTCCTTTATCTATCTATTTTCAGATTCTGGTTTATTTCATTTGTGCGTTTATTCTAAAAACTGGCCTTCTTGATGTTCAATGGCTTTTTCAATACGTAATAAGGCTTGTCGACAGCGATATAAACGCCCCGCTAAAACTGCCAGTTCTTTTTGACATTGATATTGCTGTGTTTGATTGGTTAAGCCACTTAAATACAATTCTTTCTCACTGACCATAGCTTGTAAACGACGTTCGAAGTCTTGATGTTGAGATAAACGCTCGTATAAATCAATATGTTCTTTTTTCTTCGTGAAAGAGGTCTCTTTTTCGCGTAATGGCTGTGTTGAAATTTCACGTGAAATAGCTTGTATTTGATGAACAATTTTCTCGGTCAGAAAATTGACTTGTTGATTGTTGTTTAAAGAAACACTGTGACAAAGTTGCTGGTAGAGTTTATTTAATTCATTTTGGCAATCGCCAAGGCGTGCCGATTTATGACTAAATAGCTGTAGATCAAAACGAGATTGCGAAAATTCTTGGTCTTTTATTGGTTCTATTCGAGTTTCTAGCTCAATAATTTGCGTTTTTAACGCATCTAAAAGCGCCTGTATTTTCATTTTTTGTGCTCAATAAAGGTGAAAAATAACGGAATATTGATATCCAACAAGAAAACTCACCGCAAATAGACGGCTTCTTATTGCATTTTTATGGTACTTTACATAGATTCTACCTTTTCGTATTTACTATATTGGCTTTTATTATGACTGCTAAAGAGCAACAACTGCAATTGATTAAAGAAAGTATCGCATCTATTCCTGATTATCCGAAGGAAGGTGTGTTATTCCGTGACATAACTACATTGTTAAATAACCCAGCTGCATACCAAGCAACGATTGATATGTTAGTTGAACATTATGAAAACAAAGGAATAACTAAGATCGTTGGTACTGAGGCTCGTGGTTTTCTGTTTGGGGCTCCGGTTGCATTACGTTTAGGTGTTGGTTTTGTACCTGTACGTAAAAAAGGCAAATTGCCGCGCGAAGTATTAAGTATGACTTATGATCTTGAGTATGGCACTGATACACTTGAGATCCACAAAGACAGTATTCTTCCTGAAGATAATGTTTTAGTTGTTGATGATTTATTGGCCACTGGTGGCACAATTGAAGCGACCGTTAAAATGATTAAACAACTTGGCGCAAAAGTTGTTGAAGCGGCATTTATCATCAGTCTACCTGACTTAGGTGGCGTTGAACGCTTGGCTGAGCAGGGTATTAGTTCATATAGCCTTGTCGAATTCCCAGGCCATTAATCCTCTTTTCCCCACTATTTTAATCACAGCCTCGCCGTAGAGGTTGAGGCTGTGATAGCATGGTACTAATATTATATTTAATGACTCATTATATTTAATCGCCGTACCATTTATTGTACTTTATTAATGACCATGTTTAATAACTGTGGAATCCATGAGCTATCAGGTACTTGCCCGTAAGTGGCGCCCCCAAAAATTTTCAGATGTTGTTGGTCAACAACACGTCTTGACCGCACTGGCTAATGGGTTGGAGCATCAGCGGCTTCATCACGCCTATCTTTTTTCAGGTACTCGCGGCGTCGGAAAAACGACGATTGCGCGTTTGTTTGCGAAAGGACTCAATTGTGAGACTGGCATTACGGCAACGCCTTGTGGTCAATGTGCTAATTGTCTTGAAATTGAGCAAGGGCGATTTGTTGATTTGATTGAAATTGATGCGGCTTCTCGCACTAAAGTTGAAGATACGCGTGAATTACTTGATAACGTTCAATATGCGCCAGCAAGAGGTCGTTTTAAAGTTTATCTTATTGACGAAGTGCACATGCTCTCTCGTCATAGCTTTAATGCACTATTAAAAACGCTTGAAGAACCCCCTGAGCATGTGAAATTTTTACTTGCGACGACGGATCCGCAAAAGCTACCTGTCACGATATTATCGCGCTGTTTGCAATTTCATCTTAAAGCACTTGATGTGACGCAGATTGCAGAGCAGCTTGAAGTTATTCTCAATGCAGAAAATATTGAACATGATAAGCGTGCTCGTCAGCTAATAGCACGTGCAGCCGACGGCAGCCTACGTGATGCATTAAGTTTGACGGATCAAGCCATTGCAATGGGGCAAGGTGTGGTCACGGGTGATATCGTTAGCCAAATGCTTGGTACACTTGATGATGAACAACCATTGGCAATTATTGAAGCCTTAGTACGTGCAGATAGTATGGCGGTGATGGCGCAAGTTGAACAGGCTGGTACTCGAGGTGCTGATTGGGATAATTTGCTGGTTGAGACTTTATCTTTACTACATCGAATTGCGATGATCCAGCTATTACCAGCAGAAAAAGAAACAGATCCATCGTCAACGGAAGGTCGTTTAAGGCAAGTTGCAAGAGTCGTTTCTCCTGCGGATTTACAACTTTTTTATCAAATTTTACTTGTTGGGCGTAAAGAGATGCCTTTTGCTCCAGAGCGGCGCATGGGGGTGGAAATGACATTGCTTAGAGCATTAGCTTTTCATCCTAAAAGTATAATTGAGGAAGTTGAAACGCCGCCAAGGCTAGTGCAAAGCGTGCCAGCGCAATCCGCACCAACTGCGGTTAATCGTCAAGCTTTATCAAGTCCAAGTGCTGATAACTTACCTGAGAATAGCCCGACCTTACAGCTCTTAAAAGCAAGGCAGGCGCTTCAAGTTCCTCAAAATGAGGATCCTGACTCAAAAAAGTCTAAACCGGCGATGCCTCAAAAGGCTAAGCCGGCGGCATCAGCACTTGAAAGGCTGGCCGCGGTGACCAGCAAATATCAGCAAAATATTGAAAGTAAAGCTTCGGAAAAAGGGAAATCCGTAAAGCCGAAGCATTATCAGTGGCGTCCACAGAATGAAGAGGTATTAGAACCTAAAAATACCCTGACAACGCCAACTGAAATTAAAGAAGCTTTAGAGTATGAAAAAACACCTGAGTTGGCGGCTAAAATTATTGAAGAATCTCGAGAGCGGGATAGTTGGTCAGGTGAAATTGCAAAATTAAATATTCCAAAGCTAGTTGAACAATTGGCTTTGAACTCATATAAAGAAGAATTAAATGAGTCGCAAATTATTTTACATTTGCGACCGGTTCAGCGTCATCTTGATAAACCCGCTGCTCATGCAGTATTGCAAGAAGCATTGAGCCAACATTATGGTCGTTCTGTTGAACTAAAAATCGTTCAAGATGATAATACAGCGGTAAAAACACCACTTGAATGGCGACAAGCGATTTACGAAGAAAAACTGGCGCAAGCTCGTCAGTCTATTATTGCGGATAAAACGATTCAAAAATTGCGATCAATGTTTGATGCGCAGCTTGATGAAGAGAGTATTCGCCCCGTTTAACGCTACAGTGATTACTGTTATATAAAGTAAGCTGTGGCCTCAGTTGTGAGAAAAATATGTTTGGAAAAGGCGGATTGGGTAACCTGATGAAACAGGCCCAACAAATGCAAGATAAAATGCAAAAAGTTCAGGAAGAAATCGCTCAACTGGAAGCAACGGGCGAATCTGGTGCAGGTTTAGTCAAAGTGACTATCAATGGGGCACATAATTGCCGCCGCGTTGAGATTGACCAAAGTCTTTTTGAAGATGATAAAGATTTACTAGAAGACTTGATTGCTGCTGCTTTCAACGATGCGGCTCGCCGTATTGAAGAAACCCAGAAAGAAAAAATGGCTGGCGTTTCAAGTGGTATGCAGCTACCACCAGGCTTTAAGATGCCATTCTAATGCAGACAAGTCCGCTTCTTGAATCATTAATGGAAGCGTTGCGCTGCCTTCCCGGAGTGGGACCAAAGTCAGCGCAGCGAATGGCTTTTCAGCTACTACAGCGTGATCGTAGTGGCGGTATGCGATTAGCACAAGCGCTGACACGGGCAATGTCTGAAATAGGGCATTGTCGTGATTGCAGAACATTTACAGAACAAGATGTCTGTAATATTTGTGATAATCCACGCCGTAAACAACAGGGGCTAATCTGTGTAGTGGAAAGCCCTGCGGATATCTATGCCATTGAACAAACAGGCCAGTTTTCAGGGCGTTATTTTGTTTTAATGGGGCATTTATCACCTCTTGATGGTATCGGTCCTATGGATATCGGTTTGGATAGACTAGAAGAGCGTCTTTCTTCTGAATCTATTACTGAGGTCATTTTAGCGACTAATCCAACTGTTGAAGGTGAAGCGACCGCTAATTATATTGCTCAAATATGTGGGCAATATGGCGTGATGGCAAGTCGCATCGCTCATGGAGTGCCGGTAGGTGGAGAGTTGGAGCTGGTAGATAGTACGACGTTGTCTCATTCTCTCTCTGGCCGTCTTAAGCTTTGATATCCTCGTCATAATTCGCGTTGTAGCGTTGTTGTCTTCATACGTTAACCCTAGTCATATACTTGTGTATGCTCCTAGGGCTTAACGTATTTGATCTCCTCGTCATACTTCGCGCTGTAGCGTTGTTGTCTTCATACGTTAACCCTAGTCACATACTTGTGTATGCTCCTAGGGCTTAACGTATTTGACGCCTAGCTACAACACGAATTATTTAGAGGATGTTGTTAAATATGATTTGCTAGAAAACTTCAAAAACTTCAAAAACTTCAAAAACTTCAAAAACTTCAAAAACTTCAAAATTTTAAAAACCGTCAAAGCTTATCTTGTTATTTTAGCTCTCTGCTTTTTATTGTGATTTGTATGATTTTTTATATGGTGAGCTTGAATTCTCATTTTATGCCCCCAACTATTGGACTATCGATAAGTTAAAACTCTTCAATTAGATTAAAGATATAGAGGCCATTAATGAGTATGAAAGGACAGGAAACTCGCGGTTTCCAATCAGAAGTTAAACAACTGCTGCAATTGATGATCCACTCGCTTTATTCAAATAAAGAAATCTTTTTGCGTGAGCTTATATCAAATGCGTCAGACGCCGCAGATAAGCTGCGTTTTCGTGCACTTTCAAAACCTGAACTGTATGAAAATGATGGTGAATTGCATGTGCGCATCAGTGCCGATAAAGATAAAGGAACGTTAACAATCAGTGATAACGGTATCGGGATGAGCCGTGAAGAGGTGATTGATAATTTAGGGACTATTGCAAAATCGGGTACTAAATCATTTTTAGAATCATTAGGTAGTGACCAAGCCAAAGATAGCCAAATGATTGGGCAGTTTGGTGTGGGTTTCTATTCTGCGTTCATTGTGGCTGATAAAGTGACTGTACGCACCCGTGCGGCAGGTTCAGCCCCTGACCAAGGTGTTTTTTGGGAATCTGTTGGTGAAGGTGACTACACCATCGCTGATATCGAAAAAGAACAACGTGGTACAGAAATTACTTTGCATCTTCGAGAAGATGAAAAAGAATATCTCGATAATTGGCGCTTACGCTCAGTGATTAGCAAATATTCTGACCATATCGCATTGCCTGTTGAAATTGAAGATAAAAATGAAGAAGATGGCACAGTCACTTGGGAAAAAATTAACCAAGCAAAAGCACTGTGGACGCGTAATAAATCTGAAATTTCAGATGAAGAATATGTCGAATTTTATAAACATATTTCTCATGACTATGCTGATCCGTTAAGTTGGACCCATAATCGCGTTGAAGGTAAACAAGAATATACCAGCTTGCTGTATATCCCATCGAAAGCGCCATTTGATTTATGGAATCGTGACCAACAGCATGGCTTAAAACTGTATGTACAGCGTGTCTTTATTATGGATGATGCTGAACAGTTTATGCCTAATTACCTACGTTTTGTACGCGGTGTGCTGGACTCGAACGATTTGCCACTGAATATCTCTCGCGAAATTTTGCAAGATAGCGCACTAACACGTAATTTACGTAGCGCGTTGACTAAACGTGTCTTGCAAATGTTAGAGAAAATGGCAAAAAATGATCCTGAAAAATACCAAGCTTTCTGGCAACAATTTGGCTTAGTCATGAAAGAAGGGCCTGCGGAAGATACAAGCAATGGTGAAGCGATTGCTAAACTTCTGCGCTTTGCGACAACGCACTCAGAAAGTAGTGTGCAAAATGTCTCTTTGGAAGACTATATAAGCCGTATGGTTGAAGGGCAGGACAAAATATACTTTATTACTGCTGATAGTTACGCTGCTGCGAAAGGAAGTCCACATTTAGAGTTATTCCGTAATAAAGGAATTGAGGTTCTGCTGCTATCTGATCGTATTGATGAATGGATGATGAATTACCTATCTGAATTTGATGGTAAACAGTTCCAGTCAGTTAGTAAAGCTGATGAGTCATTAGATAAATTAGCCGATGAAAATAAAGCCGAGTTAGAAGAAGCGGATAAGCAATTAGCACCATTTGTAGAGCGTGTAAAAACCTTTTTAGGTGAACGCGTTAATGATGTGAAACTAACTCATCGTTTAACTGATACGCCAGCAATTGTAACGACTAATGCAGATGAAATGAGTACGCAGATGGCCAAACTATTTGCGGCAGCAGGGCAAGCAGCGCCTGAAGTTAAATATAACTTCGAATTAAATCCTGCACATCCATTAGTTAAAAAGGCATCAGAAGTGACTGATGAATCTGTTTTCTCTGATTGGGTTGATGTACTTTTGGATCAAGCACTACTTGCTGAACGTGGCACATTAGAAGATCCAAACTTATTCATTCGCAAAATCAATGAATTACTTTTGAAATAATTAAGTGACTCATTTTCGTTTTTGAACATAAACCACGTTTTAGCTTGTGCTTTAGCGTGGTTTTTTTCTTTTGCGAAGAAAGTTAAATGCGAAAACGTTTACGTGTCTTCTTGAGTCGAGCGCTATGCTAATGGTATGGTAGCTTGTTTTCTTTTCAAATTATAAAAAACTAAAAGCAAGGGGTTTACGCAATGCGTATCATTCTGCTCGGCGCTCCAGGCGCAGGCAAGGGCACTCAAGCTCAATTTATTATGGAGAAATTTGGGATCCCACAAATTTCAACTGGTGACATGTTACGTGCCGCTGTTAAATCAGGAAGCGAGTTAGGTAAACAAGCTAAAGATCTGATGGATAACGGCAAGTTAGTAACTGATGAATTAGTTATCGCGTTGGTTAAAGAGCGTATCAAACAAGATGACTGTCGTAACGGCTTCTTGTTGGATGGGTTCCCACGTACAATTCCTCAAGCTGATGCAATGAAAGAAGCAGGTATCACGGTTGATAGCGTTCTGGAATTTGCTGTACCTGATGATATTATTGTTGAACGCATCATCGGTCGCCGTGTACATGCACCATCAGGTCGTGTTTATCATGTTAATTTCAACCCACCAAAAGTTGAGAATAAAGATGATGTTACCGGTGAAGAATTAACAATTCGTAAAGATGACCAAGAAGATACCGTACGTAAGCGTTTAGTTGAGTATCATGATTTGACCGCACCTTTAATTGCTTATTATCAAAAAGAAGCCAAAGCGGGTAATACTCAATACTTTAAATTAGATGGCACGCGTAAAGTTTCAGAAGTGAGCGAAGAATTAGCTAAAATTCTCGGTTAATTTTAGAATCGATTATTAATAAAGGCAGCGATAACCGCTGCCTTTATTTTTGTGCCACTTGCTGTCAAAAATAGTTATTTATCTGTGATAAAGTTGGGAATGATTATCAATTAGGAGTAATTATAATGTTAGAAAAAAAAACCGGAATTCTGTTAGTTAATTTAGGCACGCCAGATGCCCCAACAACATCCGCAGTTAAACGTTATTTGGCCGAATTTTTGAGTGATATTCGTGTTATTGATCTTCCTCGCATTATTTGGAAACCCATTTTGCATGGTGCAATTCTACCTTTGCGTTCGTCTAAAGTGGCGAAACTATATCAATCAATTTGGCAAGAAGAGGGGTCTCCTTTATTAGTTTACTCTTTGCGTCAGAAAGAAAAATTAGCGCAATGTTTTCCTGAGATACCGGTTGAATTAGGCATGAGTTATGGTTCACCTTCAGTGAAAAGTGCGATAGATAATTTAATGAGCCAAAATGTTACTGATTTAATCGTATTACCGTTATATCCTCAGTATTCATGTACTACAACAGCGGCCGTCTATGATGCTGTGACGAAAGTATTTCAGGGGATGAGGACTATCCCATCTCTACAGTTTATTCGTAGCTATGCGACGCATCCTGCGTATATTCAAGCATTGGTTTCTTCTATTGAAAGCAGTTTTTCTGAACATGGTGAGCCTGATAGATTAGTGCTGTCTTTTCATGGCATCCCTCAGCGTTATTGTGATACAGGCGATATTTATCAGCAGGAATGTGAAAAAACGGCACAATTACTGAGAGAAGCTTTAGATTTTCCAAGTGAAAAAGTGTTATTAACTTATCAGTCTCGTTTTGGTCGTGAGCCATGGTTAACGCCTTATATGGATAAAACTATGCAGCAATTACCCGCAAAAGGCGTAAAATCCGTTCAGGTAATTTGTCCAGGATTTTCAGTGGATTGCTTAGAGACATTAGAGGAAATCAGCGAGCAAAATAAAGAATTTTTTATCAATAACGGCGGTACTAATTATCATTACATTCCTGCGTTAAATGATAGTCAAAATAGTATTGACATGCTTAAATTAATTATAAAAGGTGTAATTAAATAATCTATGGCTTAAATTAATACAATAATCTGCTGTTATCGATATATCAAAAATTTCAAAATTGACTATAATACTTATCTATAACTTAATTATATAAAATATTATATGTCATTTGGAATTAATATGAGCAATGGTAAAGAATCACAAGGTGGCTTAAAACAGGCACTAGTGCAAAGCCCGCAATTCAATATGCAACCAAGTGATGAAATTGACTTAATGGCATTATTAGCAGTTTTGCTGAGGCATAAATTTCTAATAATTGCTTTTACAGTTGTAATGACAATTATAAGTATTGTTGTCGTCAGTTATTTACCACAAAAGTGGACGAGCACAGCCGTTGTGATCCCTCCAACGTCTGAAGAGATTCAAGAAATTAGTTCAATTGGCGCACAATTGAGTGTATTAGATATTAATATTGATTTAGGCGCACAACGTATATTCAATGTTTTCATTGATCAGTTTCGTTCGAAAGTAAATCAAGAAGCCTATGTGAGAAGTACTGATTATTATAAAAAGCTTTCACAAAAAATAGATTCAAAAGAAGAAGTGCTTAGCCAGCAAAGGTTGGTTAATCAAATCATTGAAAATGGTATTCAACTTAAAGATAAGTCAAAAGAGAAAAACAGTGATTCTACTGATATTGTTTTAACTTTTACTGCCCCTCAACCTATTGAAGCTCAAGACTTACTTGAAGGCTATGTTCGTTATACGGCTTCAAAAGTCAGAACGCAAATCAAAATAGAAATTGAAAATGCCATTGCTCGCCAATTGGTATATGCAACGGAATCTTTCAAGCAGGAAATTACTAAAATTCGTACTAAGTATGATGTCAAAGTTGAAAGATTAAAACGCGCTATTGATATTGCGAAAGCGGCAGGTGTAACAAAACCGATTTCGAGTGAAGCGGCTTCTATTATTGATGATCCTGATTATCCAATTGCATTGGGAACTGAAGCGTTAGAGCAAAAATTACTGATTGAAACACAAAATCGAGATATTGAATTAATGAGTGAAGACTTACAAAATCGTCAACACTATATTAATAATTTGAATGAGTTAACGAGCAAAGAATTAAATTTTACACCAGTGAAATTTATTCTAACGCCAGATTTACCGCTACGTAAAGACTCACCTAAATCTTCATTGATTGTTGCATTGAGCGCAATACTTGGATTTATTCTTAGCTGTGCTTTTGTGTTAAGTCGTGAATTGTTTCGTGATTACAACAAACAAAATACACATTAAGTAAATTGCTAAATAATTAATAATGAAGCCAGCACCTTGAGACAAGGGTGCTGGTTTTCTTTTATCGTGCTAGAATAGACCAATGTTCCTTTTCTGATTTTTTTCATTATGAAATTCCCCGGTCAACGCAAATCAAAACACTATTTCCCTGTCAGCCTCAGAGATCCTCTTTTGCAACCAATTAAAGAGAGAATGAGCGAAGACGAAAATTGTAAATCTTATATTGTTGGTATCGATCAAACATTAGTGGATATAGAAGCTAAAGTTGATGATGAATTTATTCAGCGTTATCAATTAAGTAAAGGTCATTCATTAGTTATTGAAGACGATTCGGCTGAATCGCTTTATAAAGAACTTACAGACAACGCATTGATTACTCATGAGTTTGCCGGTGGCACTATTGGTAATACACTACATAACTATTCTGTACTGGCTGATGATAAATCTGTATTGCTTGGAACTATGTGTAATAACATAGGAATAGGTAGTTATTCATATCGTTATTTGTGCCATACCTCTAGCCGCGTTAATCTTAACTATTTACAAGGTGTTGATGGACCTATTGGCCGCTGTTTTACGTTAATAACAGAAAATGGTGAGCGGACTTTTGCCATTAGCCCTGGTCATATGAATCGTTTGCACCCTGATAGTATTCCAGAAGATATTATCGCAAATGCATCTGCTTTGGTTTTAACAGCGTATTTAGTGCGTTGTAAGCCGGGCGAAACGATGCCTGAAGCCACAATGCAAGCAATCACCTATGCTAAAAAACATAATGTTCCTGTCGTGTTAACCTTGGGGACTAAGTTTGTTATTGCTCAAGATCCTCAATTTTGGCGTGACTTCCTAACAGAACATATATCTGTCGTGGCAATGAATGAGGACGAAGCATTAGAATTGACAGGCTTTAGTGACCCTTTGCTTGCTTCTAATATGGCATTAGATTGGGTTGACCTTGTTTTATGCACCGCGGGCCCTTCAGGGCTATATATGGCGGGTTATACTGAAGAAGCCGTCAAACGGGTGACTCAACATCCATTATTACCCGGTGCGATTGCTGAGTTTAATTTGTATGAGTTTAGCCGAGCTATGCGTCAGCAAGATTGCAAAGTCCCATTGAAAATCTTTTCTCATATTGAGCCTTATATGGGGGGGCCAGAGAAAATAATGAATACGAATGGTGCAGGGGATGGGGCTTTATCTGCATTGCTTCATGATATTACGGCGAACTCCTACCACCGCTCTAATGTGCCAAATTCAAGTAAGCATGAGCGCCAATACTTAACTTACTCATCATTAGCGCAAGTGTGCAAATATGCAAACCGTGTCAGTTATCAGGTTTTAACCCAACACTCGCCACGATTGACTCGTGGTTTACCTGAGAAAGAAGATAGCTTAGAAGAATCTTATTGGGAAAGATAAATTTATTATCGTGAGTGATTATTAGATGAGTTAATACTATTGAGTGTAATTGAATGCCCCAATGTTTAAATCAACATTGGGGCATTCAAGTTAATCACTATACTATTGTTACTAGATTAGGTATTAACAAAAATACTTATTTGAAGGCTAAAATAGCCACTTAAGTTAGTTGAAATTAAACTAATCAAAAAAACCGTATTATTGTTGAATAATTTTTAGTCATATTTGGATGGTGATATCAAATATGAGTGTTTATAAAAATTGATTATGAAATTTAACTTTAATGCGCCTATTTCTGATAATTAAAATTCGAGCGAGTTATTAACAATACATAAATATTATTAATATATTTAAGCTTGTTTAGTGAGCCCTAACTCCACATTTACTTTTGTGAATTCAATTTCTTTTTCATCTTCAATTTCGTAGCGTATTGCTTGTGGAACTGAAATTTTGATGGCAATGAAAACAGCCAAGAAACCACCAACTAGCTTACCTAATAAAATAGGCAATACGAGTGTCGGTTGAAAGTTAGCAGTAAAGGCTAAATGGTCGCCAATAGTTGCTTGAGCACAAACACCGAATGCTACACACAAAACTTTATCTCTTGCTTTCATATCTTTGAATAAATGATAGGTTGCAATAATATTCGCCATGACCATGATAAAGCCTAAAGAACCCGTATCGCTTAGTTTTAAACGGTTACTTAATGCACGGACTAATGGTTTACAATAGCGTTGAAATAGGTAGCAGATAGGAAATGTGCCTGCCAACATGATCCCGATATAACCTGCAATCTCAATCGCTCTAAACAACTCATTTTGGTCTGCAAATAGAGGATCAAATCCCCAAGCGCCAAACACTTTAGTAAATACACCTGTAAAGTGTTCAACAATTGAAAACGCTAATACAAGTTTAACGAATGCATCCATAATTTTACCAAAAATTAGGAAGCCTGTTACCATCAACATTGGGCGATATTTAAGTCCTGCCGCTAATAAAAAGCAGAAAATAAATAATGGCATTAAGTATTGCAACATGGTTAGAAAGTCGAGCGCTATCTGATGAGTTGCAGGTGAGTTAGTTGAAATAATGTCTCTTACTGGGATATTACTAAAAGTGATCAAAAGTAGTGATGCTAATACAGCAAATGGGATGGAAATCAAACCAGCCATTGCACCTAATGCTAGATATTTATGATCTTTACGGTTGAGCATGGTCAATCCAACAGGGATCAGATACACAATAGTTGCACCAGAGGTGTAGCCTATTAGCATCGCAGTGATCCACATATCTCGATTAGTAGTAAGAGCGTCTGCTAATTGGTAGCCGCCCATATCAACCGCAATGATTGATAGGGCCGCGATAGAGACATCTGATCCTACTGATGAGAAGATAGGACCAAGTACATAAGAAATCAGTTGGGAAAGTAAAGGAACAGCTGCCATGATCCCTGCTTGGGCAAGGAATACGGGGCCAATTGAAAAAATACCGTTAACAAATTCTTTTCCAAGGTCGCTGGTGGGTCTTACTATTGATGCGACAGCGCCAATGATGGCTCCGCACATAATTAAGTAGATAATATAATTACCAAATTCAGCCATAGTAGGGTTTCCTTTTATTATTGTGTATAGCCGTAATGCTTCAAATTGCATGATTTTTTAATCAGTGTGGTTATACCGCATGCCTAAATCACTGGATTACTATGTGACTTTGGAGATAGCAGCATGTTGTTAACATACAACTTGAATTATTTTGCTTATATTTAGTGTCTTAATTGGCGAGAACGGGCGATGATGTCGCGATATTGCGCCATAACGCCTTGCATATTTGTCCCATCGGGACGCGTTATTGTGGAATTGCGTTTTACAGGCATTTCGTGGCTTATACCTAAACCTTTACGGGCTAGCAATGCAGCACCTAAAGCGGTGACTTCGCGATTTGCTGGCGATTCAATATTTTTTTGTAATAAATTGGCTAAAAATTGTTTAAAGTATTGATTTGATGATAATCCTCCATCAACAGAAATGGACTGACCTAACGGCGAAATTTTCTCCATTGCGAAAATAACTTCAGCTGAACGCGCCGCAATCCCTTCTAATACAGACTGCATCATATCTTTTTTATCTGTATCAAGTGAAAGACCCGCCCACATACCGGCAGCACTTCGATCCCAATAAGGGCAACCTAAACCCGATAAAGCAGGTACAAATGCTAGACCTCGTTGAATGGCAGATTCGGCTCTGAAGTCACTCAGTTCATCAAACTGATCAAATAAGCCTATTTTTCGAGCCCAGTTCACGGCTGAAGCGGCATTGTAAACACCACCATCAAGACCAAATACAGCAGCTTCTTTAGGAAATTTCCAACAAAGTGTGGGTAAAAGACCGGTCTCGTGGGTTTGTGGAATTTCAGAGCCAGTGAGTGCTTGTAGGAAAGCGCCAGTACCAAATGTAATTTTGGCATCCCCTTTATTGCGACAGCCATGACCAAAAGTCCCTGCAAACTGATCGACAATAACAGCGGTAACTGGGGTTAAGTGCCCATCTAGATTAATTGCGCCAAAATTGCCAATATTATCGCTCAGCGTTGGAAGGCAATGGATAGGTACGCCAAAGATTTCACATAGTTGGGGATCCCATTCTAATGTGTGAATATTCAGTAATGAGGTACGCGATGCCGAATTGTAGTCTGTGACAAAAACGCCGCATAATCTATCAAGGAAGAAAGCATCCATAGTGCCTAAGCGTAGTTTGTTCTTATCTGCCAGTGTTTTGGCGCCTACAACATTCTCTATAATCCATCCCATTTTGCTAGCGGAGAAATAAGGGTCTAGCGGCAAGCCTGATTTTGACTGCACAATAGATTCAAAACCTGCATTTTTGAGTTCTTGGATCGTTTTTTCGGTACGCAGATCTTGCCAAACTATGGCATTGTAAAGCGGACGTTTGCTGTCAGCATCCCAAGCCACAATGCTTTCACCCTGATGAGCAATACCGATAGCATCAACAACTTCACAGCTATGTAGGCATTTAATAATATTTGCCAATATTTCTTCAGGGTCATGCTCTACCCAACCACTATTTAGCGTGATTTGCTTATGTGGGATACTCATCGGGGAGTGATAATGGCCACTTTCATCAAAAACCACGACCCGGGTTCCCGTTGTTCCCTGATCGATAGCAGCATAGCGTTGATTGAGCATCGCATTTCTTCCTAGTGTTATAAATGTTGTAAACTAGTCTGTTTTTTTGCTTACTATCGTTCAATCGGAAATAAAATCCACAAAAAACTCACAATAAGTTTCATGATTGTGATAAAAATCACAATAAAGTAACAATGTGGGTGTTTTTTGGTTTGTTGCTTTAATTTGTGTTGTTTTGGTTGTTGAGTTTGTGGTTATTGTGTGGTTTTATGTGTGAAAGTTTTAAGTAAAGGATTTCAGCCATGGATATTAATAATAAAAAAATTTGGGATGTCATTGTTATCGGTGGTGGTGTCATTGGTTGTGCAGTGACCCGAAAATTTACCTTAATGGGGGCTAAGACACTCTTACTCGAACGCGGTGGTGATATTTTATCGGGGGCAAGTAAAGCAAATAGTGCACTATTGCATACAGGATTTGACGCCACACCAGGGAGTCTCGAATTAACCTGTATGCAAGATGGATATCGCGAATTCATTGATATTAGAGAAAAAATGAATTTACCTATATTAGAAACTGGGGCGTTAGTTGTTGCTTGGAATGATGAGCAACTGAGCAAACTCCCGAGTATTGTGGAACAAGCACACACTAACAACGTATTAGATGTGGCAATTATAGATAAAGACGAATTATATCGTCGAGAACCTCATTTAGCGGAAGGTGCGATGGCGGCTGTCACTGTTCCCGGAGAAGCGGTAATTGATCCTTGGAGCACCCCATTAGCTTATTTAACACAAGCCGTGAAACATGGGGCGCAGTATCATTTTCATAGTGAGGTGATATCGGGCTCATTAAGTGAGGGAATTTGGCATTTGTTGACATCAAAAGGTGAGTTTTCTGCCCGTTTAGTGATCAACTGTGCGGGTATTAATGGTGATATTGTGGAATCTATTTGTCATCCATCGCCATTTCAAATCAAACCGCGTAAAGGACAGTTCTTAGTTTATGATAAAGCTGCGGCGGCAGACGTTAATGCCATTATTCTACCTGTGCCGACTGCGATAACTAAAGGTGTACTGTTATCAAAAACAATATTTGGTAATTTATTACTAGGGCCAACGGCTGAGGAACAAGAAGATCGTTGGAAAGCGGAAGTCAAAGAAGAGGTGCTGCAAGACTTGATTGAACAAGGTTCGCGCTTGTTACCTTCCTTGCATAATTATAGCGTTACCGCGACTTATGCAGGCTTACGTCCAGCAACAGAAGAAAAATATTATCGTATTAATGATTACCCTGAAAAACAGTGGCTGTGTGCTGGTGGAATTCGTTCTACGGGGTTGACTTCAGCGTTAGGGGTGGCTAATTATTTAAGTCAACTTTATCAAAAAAACTTTACGCCTTTATTTGAATTATCTCCGCCAGATGCGTTGATATGGCCAAAAATGCCAATGATTTCAGAGTATCATCAACGTGATTACCAATGTAAAAGTAATGGTGGGATTGTCTGTCACTGTGAGTTAGTCACTCAAAGAGAAATTGAAGCCACATTTGATTCGGATATTCCCCCTGAATGTTTAGGCGCACTTCGACGTAGAACACGTGTCATGATGGGGCGCTGTAATGGGTTTTATTGTAGTAGTCAGGTAGAAGAAATTATTAATTCTCGCTTCGATAACACACTCGCAGTGGAGGCGGTGAAATGAATTTGAATTACGATGTTATTATTATTGGTGCAGGACCTACAGGGTTAGCGGCAGCACAAACATTACGTCGTCGCGGTATTCACAATATTGCTATCATAGAGCGTGAAGAGCATGCCGGTGGAGTTCCTCGTCATTGTCAGCATCCTACATTTGGTTTGTTAGCATTTAAGCGTCCAATGAAAGGCAATAAATTTGCACAGGCCCTTATTAAACGTGTGGGTGATACTCAAATTTATACGCGCAGTACCGTAGTAAGTTTTCAACCTAATGGAATACTGACCGTGTCAATGCCAGACGGAATTGTTGAAATGCATGCAAAGCGTGTGTTAGTCGCCACTGGTGTGCGCGAAACACCTCGCCACCCACGATTAGTCACGGGCTTACGTCCTCAAGGAATACTTACCGCAGGAGCATTGCAGCAATTTGTCTATTTGAAAGGTAAAAAACCTTGTCGTAACCCTGTGATTGTGGGAAGTGAACTTGTCAGTTTTTCCGCATTGTGGACATTGAAAAATGCAGGTGTAAAAGCACAAGGTATGATTGAAAGTGGTTCACGCATTCTTGCCTATAAACCTGCGGTATTATTTGCAAAAGCAATGGGTACGCCTGTGTACCTAAATAGTAAAATTACCCAAATTGGTGGCCTTGAACGTGTTGAATATGTGGTAGTCGAAACCGCAGGGCAATCTCACAAAATTATGTGTGATTCCATTATTTTTACGGGTGGATTTGTTGGGGAAAATACTTTAATTCGTAAAAGTCATCTTGATTTTGACGCGAACACAGGTAAGCCCGTTACTGATCAATATGGGCATTGTTCAGATATACATTATTATGCTGCGGGTAATATGCTGCATCCTGCGGATATGGGCGACCAATGCTATCAAGAAGGCCTCATTATTGGAGGCCATATAGCAGATGATATTTTAGCTCATCACCATAAGTTATCGATTAATAATACGGTAAGATTACCCGTTAGTATTGGTTCTTCGATTCGCTTTAGTGTGCCTGCCTGTATTGATTTATCCGTGATGAATATGGATAAAACTGATTTTAATATTCAAGTTAAACACGCTATTACCGGTACTGTCAAAGTTATGGCTGGAGATTATGTTTTGTATGAGAAACATCATCGTTGTTTGCCTACAAGACGTATATTGCTTAAAGGCATCGATTTAACAAAAATTCAACCGGATGCTACTGAAATTCGTATCACTGTTGTATAGTGCTGAAAATGTTAAATAGTTATAAAGGTAAATAGATGAGTGAGGGGCGTTCTTCAAAAGTACGACATCAAGCCATTATTGAATTATTATCAACTCATGGTCAGGTGTATGTGCAAGAGCTTGCTAAGTATTTCAATGTTGCACAAGAAACTATTCGTCGCGACCTCAGTAAGCTTGAAACTCAAAAATTATTGAAAAAAGTCCATGGTGGTGCCGTTAATATTCAATCCAAATTTGAGCGTAATTTTACAGAAAGAGCTCAAGTTGCCGTTGATGAAAAAAAAGCAATAGCTTTTCAAGCCGCGAAATTAATTAAGCCGGGTGATACGCTGTTTATTGATTTTGGCACAACAACTTTTGAGTTTAGCCAGCGGGTTAAATTAATTGATAATTTAACGGTTATTACTAATTCCCCTTTGCTTGCCAATACATTGCAGGAAAATCCAACAATTGAAACAATTCTAATTGGTGGACAATTTAATGCGATGCAAAATGCCTGTTTAGGTGTTATTGCACTGAAAAATATCGCTGAGTTTTTTGCTGATTATGCCGTTATTGGTGTTGGCGCAATTCATTCATTACATGGCGTGATGGATCAACATGTTGATGAAGCGGCTATTGCACAAAAAATGATGGAAAATAGCGATAAATTAATTGTTTTAGCCGATGGTACTAAAGCAAATAAGCATGCAATTAACTTTGTAACAGGGTGGGATAATATTGATTTTTTAGTGACAACCTGCAAAGACTTTAAATTATCTGAAAATAAAAAACGACCAAAAACAAAAATTATTATTGCTGAAATTGAATAAGAGTTAATTTTAAAAATCGTTAATACAAACCTATGAAGAACAATATTAATATTCCTTCATAGGTTTACTGTACTCAAAATTTGTTATTTTATAACCAGGAAATTATATGAAAATCTATTTTATTGCTTGCCCATATTCAGACCCTGATAGCAATGTGGTTGAAATGCGCTTTCAAGAATGTACTAAGGTTGCCGCTGAATTGGCATTAAAAGGCATCGCAACTTATAGCCAAATTACTATTACACACCCAATTAACCAATATCTTGCAACACAGAATAAAAAAGTCGCTTGGTCATCTATTGATATGGCATTTTTAGATCGCTGTGATGGCTTAATTGTATTGACGCTCCCGGGATGGGAGAAAAGTGGTGGTGTTGCTGCTGAGATTCAATTCATGAAGGATAAAGGATTACCTGTTTGGACTTACGATGAGTTTAAAATTTAAAGATTTATTATAGTTTGACGCTCAGAGAGTTAACGGTAGTTCAAATTATTTAAGGTGGAATTGTGGTTTAAGAAGACTGAGTGAATTTCAAGATAAAAAAAGGAAGCCAAATGGCTTCCTTTTTTGTATTTTATTGTTTACTTTTTTAAACCAAGAAGTAATTAATGAGATGGTTTTAGATACTCATCTAAATTTTTTCCTTCATTTTTTCCATCATGGTTACTATCCGAATTGTCATCAATTGAGCAGCCAAATTCTTCGACATCGTTACACATGAAGGTTGCCATTGATTTAGCAATTTCATGTTCACCGATAATAATATGGTCCGCTCCACGCTCTTTTATGAAGCTAACTTCATCATCGTAGTGAGCACGGACAATCACGATAACATTAGGGTTTAGTTCTTTGGCTGTTGCCACAATTTCACCAGCTTCATAACCATTAGGAATGGTCACAAGTAAGGTCTTCGCACATTCAATACGCGCTAAGCTAATGGTTTCCTTGTTTGCTCCATTACCTAAAATTGCGCTAAATCCATTTTCGGCAAGACCTTCAAATCTAGCTCGAGTGTCCTCAACGACAACCAGTGGGATATTTTTTCTACGTAGTTTGTCTGCTAGCATCCCACCAACACGTCCATAACCAACAATAATGGCGTGACCACAGATATCGACAGGAACTTGAGTTTCATCTTCTAAGGTTTCTTCAAGAAGCTGCTCTTCGATAGTTTCTGTTCTTTCAAGATACTTATCTAATAAGGTAAATAAGATAGGGTTAAGCATGATAGAGACAATTGCACCTGCTAATACAAGGTTTTGAGCGTCTTTATCCATCACACCGAGTGCTAATCCCATACCTGCTAAGATAAAGGCAAACTCACCGATTTGTGCAAGACTGACTGATATGGTTAGTGCTGTTCGCCGTGAATGACCAAACATGCGTACAAGCACCAATGCTGCGGCTGACTTACCGATAATGATAATCGCAAGTACACCTAAAATACCCAGCGGTTGCTGTAATAGTACCATTGGGTCAAATAGCATACCGACAGAAACGAAAAACAGTACGGCAAATGCATCGCGTAGCGGTAAGGTATCTTGAGCAGCACGATGGCTAAGCTCAGATTCATTCAATACCATTCCGGCAAAGAAAGCACCAAGGGCAAATGAGGCATCAAATATTGCCACCGCCGCATAAGCTATACCTAATGCAAGAACAAGGACGGCTAAGGTAAAGAGCTCGCGGGAACCCGTTGAAGCAGTACGCGATAAAATCCATGGGATCACTTTACGGCCAATAACAACCATAAGAACAATAAAGGCAACAACTTTACCAACTGTCCAAGCAAGTCCGAGGATAAGCTCGCTAAAGCTTGCGTCATCGGTATTCATGATGGCAGCAGCAGCAGGTAATAGTACAAGAGTTAGCACCATGGCTAAATCTTCAACTATTAACCAACCAATGGCAATTTGTCCGCGCTGACTTTCTATTAGTTGTCGTTCTTCTAAGGCTCGAAGTAGTACAACGGTACTGGCGGTAGACAAACAGAGACCAAAAACAATACCAGTAAATATTCCCCAGCCAAATAACATGGAAAGGCCGAGGCCTAATATCGTTGCGACCGCTATTTGTGCCACTGCGCCGGGGATGGCAATCGCTTTAACTGCGAGCAAATCTTTAAGTGAAAAGTGAAGGCCAACCCCAAACATTAATAGGATAACACCTATTTCAGCGAGCTCTGGTGCCAGGGTGGTGTCGGCGACGAATCCAGGTGTAAAAGGACCGGCTAGTACACCAGCCGCTAAATAACCAACTAAAGGGGAAATTTTTAATCGTTGAGCTATCATTCCTAACAAATATGCAAGGGCGAGACCACCAACAATGGTTGTAATTAAGGGCGTTGAATGCTCCATTTAGTCTCCTCTGGGTCGTGAATAAAAAAGGTGGGTACATGCCTTTGACTTTTAAAATGACGGTGACGCATTGACTATCATTTTGAAATACAAATTTCATGTTTAGGTATTTTATCTTTTTTTGAGATAAATTGCCTTAAAAAAATGCAATGTTTTTAAAAAAAAAGCGGACTAGAGGTGATAAATAGTTTAAAGGTTTGAGTTTTTGAGATTTAGGGCTAATATTTGAGTCAAATATAGCGGTAGTAACCCATACTTATATTTTAATAAGTATGGGTAAAATAAGAAAATAAAACTATTTATTGCCAATATTTGGTAGTAATACTGTAAAAATACCAAGTAATGGTAGAAAGGCGCAATATTGATAAACTTGTTCAATACTGGTTTGGTCTGCAACATATCCGAGTACTGCTGCGCCAACACCACCCATGCCAAAGGCTAGTCCAAAAAAGAGGCCTGAAACCATTCCTGTTTTACCGGGGATCAGGTCTTGGGCATAAACTAGGATCGCTGAAAAAGCAGATGCTAATATCAAGCCAATGATCACAGTGAGTACGCCTGTCCAATAGAGCGATACGTGAGGTAAAATTAAGGTAAATGGCGCAACACCAAGTATAGAAAACCAAATAACATACTTACGACCAATTTTGTCACCGATAGGGCCACCAATCATAGTGCCTGCAGCAACAGCAAATAAAAATACAAAGAGGTGAATTTGGGCATTTTGAACCGAAACACCGAATTTATCGATTAAATAGAATGTGTAATAGCTGCTAATACTCGCTAAATAAAAGTATTTAGAAAAGATTAATACCAGCAGGACAGCCAAAGAGCCGATTACTGCCTTGCGCGGTAAAACTTTAATATTAGCGTCATAAGTGCTCTTTTTATTTGCTGTGCGGTGTTGTTGCTTATACCAGCTACTAACCTGTAATAGAATGACAATCGCCAGTAGTGCGGCAAGCGAAAACCAACCAATATTGCCTTTGCCGTAAGGTTCAATAATCAGCGCTGCAAGTAATGGGCCTAATGAAGCTCCTAAATTACCCCCAACTTGAAAAAACGACTGGGCAAGACCGTGACGTCCACCAGATGCCATACGTGCGACGCGAGACGATTCAGGGTGAAATACGGATGATCCAGTTCCCACTAGCGCCGCCGCTAATAAAATCATGGGGAAAGTTTCAGCTATCGCTAGTAGTATTAATCCTGAAAGGGTGAAGGTCATGCCAATAGGTAAGGAATAGGGCTGTGGGTGCTTATCCGTGTAATAACCAATTATTGGCTGTAGTAATGATGCCGTAATTTGATAAGTTAGGGTTATCATTCCTATTTGAACAAAACTCAGCGAGAAATCAGCTTGCAACAATGGATAAATCGCTAGGATTAGCGATTGGATCATGTCATTTAACAGGTGAGAAAAACTGATTGCGGTGAGAATACTAAAAACAGTTTTCCCTGTTTTGCTCGACGGTTTCGGTGGACTGATGTTGTTTGGTGTTGTGGTCTGCTCACTCATAATTATCAACTTATTATTGTGTTATATAATTGTTATCAATATATCCGATATTCTTGGCATACTTCAAGTTAGTGGTTATATTCAATCTTGATCATCTACAGCTTGTCTATAATTCGCCGTATTTCACCTATATTTAAATGGAGAAATAAGAAGTTTCAAAAAGCATAACAATGAATTATTTGAAGTAGATCTCATTTTTATGAAACGAATTTATTATTATGCAAGAGGTATCAAATCTTGCTCAAATTTTTATGCTATAAAACAGAACTCGATTACTCACTATAATCTACACACACTGTAGAAAATTCCTATATCAGCAGGGAGAAATGTATGAAGTTTACATTTAAGGCATCAGTATGTGCGTTAACTGTGTCTTTGGCGCTATTACCAGCGGCATTGGCAAACGCATGGGAAAAAGATAAAGCCTATAATATTACTATTTTACATACGAATGACCATCACGGGCACTTTTGGCACAATGATAATGGAGAGTATGGTTTAGCGGCACAAAAAACGGTTGTTGATGAAATCCGTGATGAAGTTGCTAAACAAGGCGGCAGTGTATTACTGCTATCTGGTGGTGATATTAATACAGGTGTCCCTGAGTCTGATCTGCAAGATGCAGAACCTGACTTTAAAGGGATGAATTTAGTGGGTTATGATGCAATGGCACTGGGCAACCATGAATTTGATAATCCACTTGAAATATTACGCCAACAAGAAAAATGGGCTACTTTCCCATTCCTTTCCGCTAATATTTATCAAACTAGTACTGGTAAACGTTTATTTAAGCCTTATCAAATTTTTGATAAGCAAGGTGTGAAAATTGCGGTGATGGGGCTGACAACGGATGATACTGTTCGAATTGGTAATCCGGCTAATTTCCCTGATGTTGAATTTCGTGTTCCAGCAGAAGAAGCCAAAAAAGTTGTTGATGAGCTTCGTGAAACTGAAAAACCAGATATTATCATTGCGGCAACCCATATGGGACATTATGACAATGGTAATCACGGTTCAAATGCACCCGGCGATGTGGAAATGGCGCGTAGTTTACCTGCGGGCTATTTAGATATGATTGTGGGTGGACACTCACAAGATCCTGTTTGTATGTCAAAAGAAAATAAAGATTACAAACAAGCTGATTATGTACCGGGAACACCTTGTGCACCTGATAACCAAAATGGAACTTGGATTGTTCAAGCCCATGAATGGGGTAAATATGTAGGCCGTGCTGATTTTGAATTTAAAAATGGCAAATTCACACTAAAACATTATCAATTGATCCCTGTAAATTTAAAGAAAAAAGTTACTAAAGAAGATGGGACGACTGAGCGCGTCTATTACACTCAAGAAATTGCACATAATCCTGAAATGACTAAATTGTTGACGCCTTATCAAGAAAAAGGTGACACACAACTTGGCGTGAAAGTAGGTTCAGTTGACGGTAAATTAGAAGGTGATCGTAGTAAAGTTCGTTTTGTCCAAACTAACATGGGTCATTTGTTGTTAGCGGCACAAAAAGAGCGTGCGGGTGCTGACTTTGCCATTATGAGCGGTGGTGGTGTTCGTGATTCAATTGAAGCCGGTGAGATAACATATAAAGATGTGCTGAAAGTTCAGCCATTTGCCAATGAATTGGTGTATGTTGATTTTAAAGGTGATGAAGTCATTCCTTATCTGCAAGCGGTTGCCAATATGAAACCTGACGCGGGCGCTTATGGACAATTTTATAATGTTAATCTGACATTAAATGCAGATGGCACTATTAGCGATGTTAAGATTGATGGTAAACCTGTAGATACATCAAAAACTTATCGCATGGCGACATTGAACTTTAATGCTATCGGTGGCGATGGTTACCCTAAAATTGATAATCATCCAAACTATGTCAATACCGGTTTTGTTGATGCAGAAGTGCTCAAAGGCTACATTGAGAAACATTCTCCATTGAAAGCTTCTGATTATGAGCCGAAAGGTGAGATTGTTTATAAAAATAAATAATCAGCAGTAATAGATTGATATTCAAAGCCCCAGAGATGGGGCTTTTTGCTAGGTTAGTCTTTTTTTATCTCCGCAAAAGTCGCGTTTAATACCTCAGCAAGGGCATTTGGCGCTAATTCAATGTCAAGCCCGCGTTTTCCACCTGAAATAAACATCGTGTCATATTGTTTGGCCTGGCTATCAATAACGGTAGGCAGACGTTTTTTCTGACCAAGAGGGCTGATCCCACCGAGTAAATAGCCTGTTGTTTTTTGTGCTATTTGCGGGTCGGCCATTTCGACTTTTTTTACTTTGAAGACTTTAGCTACCAGTTTTAAGTCCAATTGGCCAGAAACCGGTGTGACTGCGACTGCCAGCGTTTTTTGATCGCCATTTAATGCCACTAACAAGGTTTTAAATACCTGTTTAGCATCTAACCCTAATTTATTGACGGCTTCATCACCAAAGTTATGCTCATTTGGGTCATGGTCGTAAGGGTGTAAGATAAATTGAATTTTATGTTTTTCGAGTAATTTTACTGCGGGTGTCATATTTATACCTGCTATTTTCTAATCAACTACTTACGTAAATAATCAACAAGGCTGCCTTCACCAAATAGGTGCAAAGCACCAACAGCCACCACATAGTTTCCATCTGGTAGTGCTTTTAATTTTTCACTCCAAGCTTGGTTGCGCTTAACCATTAAGGCTTGGTAAACATCTTCACTGAAGGTATTGGGCAATGTCGCACAATGATTAGGTTGATAATCAAGCCACCAGCTAATCATGGTTTGCAAAGAGCGTGCATTCGCTCGCCAATGGACAAGGGAGTCTTGTAATAGCGCTAAACCTTGATTCGGTAGCTTGAGCAGTAGCTCAATTTGCGAATCAGTTCCTTCAAGTTCAATCATTTCTTTTTGTTGCGATTGAGCACTGCGTAAGAGTTGATAGTCAATGCCATAGTAACCCCTTAAACCCAGTTCTTGAGCTTGAGTCGCCTGCAAAATCAGTGCAATTTGCCAAGCGGGTAGTCTATCGAATTGGCTTGGTTCTTGGCGAATTTCCTGACAATACTGTAAAAACAACGCATACTCTTCTTTGGTAAGTCGTTCTTCTACCTTCACCTGTGCTATGGTTTGTGAGGGGAAGGGGGAATAATTATCGGTAATATCTGCTTCCACAATCAACGCATCCGCTTGGTTGAGTTTTTCTAAAAGTACCGCAGATAAAGGAAACATGTTTTCTGTTCCCATATGAATGCTACCGACAATATGCAGCTTTAGTTTTTTTGATAAACGAATATCAGCAGCAGGATAGGGATATACTGGTGCGACTTCAGTATGTAGCCAATTTTTCAAATTTTCGAGTAGCTTTCCCATGTGTAACCCACCGACTTTAAGTTTCAGTTGCTTAGGTTAAACAATCTTGGGTGGATTTGCGAATAACTCAAGGGATTATTTCCTTTCTTTACGTGTTGTTCTGTTTACTATAATCATAAGTGGCTATTTTGACGCCAGAACTCTGCTGGTGTTAAACCGCCCAATTTCTTTTGAGGCCAGTGCGCGTTATGGTGAAGGATAACGCTTGATAAAAACTCGGCTACAGTTAGGTTTTGTGCCGCAGGTATTAGCGTAGAAAATGGTATTTCAAGTCGTATTGATGCCTCATTTTCAACATCAAAATAACTTAAATTGAGATTCTGCTGGCTACACCATTGTTGCAATGGGTGCTCTTCAAATACAGATTCTAAAAATAACGTTTTATTTTCAGTCTCAAGACTTTGTATAGCAGCCGGTAAGTTGGGTTGTATTTCATTTAACCAATTGACGACGAGTTGTGCAGATATTCCTTGAAAGATTGCGATGCACAAATAGCTGCTGACCTGTTCTTCTAACCAGAGTAAATGAAGTTGCCCATCATCTTGAGGTAGTAAATTCAATCGACGATAGCGTAATTTCAATGTTCCGCAATGCAGGCCACTGTTCAAGGCTTTTTTCCCTTTTAAAACTCGGGTGCCAAGAATATTCATATGAACCATATTCCCCTTTTTCAGCATCCTATCTAAACTTGCCCGTGAAATAGCTTGTCCCATGCCATCATTAACATAAGTGATGAGCTCATCCAGAGGTAAAACAAAGTGTGTTCTTAGCCAAAGGGCTAGATTAATTTGTTCTTGTCTCATTACCTTGTGTACATTTCGTGGGGTGGATTTCTGATCCTCAACATCTTGCCTTATGCGCCAACGTCGTACGGTAGAAACCGAAATACCTAATTCTTTAGCAAGCTCGCGGTCACTTTTGTCTGACTGTTGCAGGTAGCGGCGAACTCGAGGTGTCGTTGTCGCGTTAGCATGTAATTTTATTTCCATCTCAAACTCCTCTTCTAAATGAGGTGGTATTCAATCTTATGAGACTAATTTATTTGGTACTAAATACTGTGACGTATCGCAACTTTATTTAAATTGCCTTAGGCAATAATCAAAACGCTGGCAAATAGACAGATAATTAACCAAAACAACGTAACTAAAATGCTCAATAACTTTCGTCTGTTATATCCAATATCGCCTTTTATGGGAGATTTACCATGAGTAAGGTACTTGATTACTTAGAAGCTAAGCTGATGCCGTTAGCTGCAAAAGCTGCATCACAACGGCATTTATGCGCAATTCGCGGGGCTTATGTCTCTTTTATGCCATTTATCATCGTCGGCTCGGTGATGCTAATTATTTCGTCCTTTCCGAATCAGGCCTATCAACAATTTATGAGTGGTATTTTTGGCGAGAGCTGGACCAGTATTGTTGAAATCCCTTTTAATGCCGTATTTTCGACTATGTCGTTATTTATCAGCTTTATGGTCGCGTACCGTTTAGCGGAGCATTATGAGGAAGACCAAGTTTCTTGTGGAATTTTGGGTTTGATCTGTTTTTTAATTTTGACCCCTTTTTTAAAAGCAGAATCATTAGGGAATGTCACTGTAATCTCGACTGAATGGATTGGTAGTAAAGGTCTGTTTGTAGCGATGATTGGTTCATTAATATGGACTGAACTTTTTTGCTATATCAAACGCAAAAAATGGGTGATCAAAATGCCAGAAGGCGTTCCACCTGCTGTTCAAGAATCTTTTGCGGCACTGATCCCTGCGTTATTAGTGGTGATTTTAGTGTTAGCGATCCGCACTTTAGTTGCCCAAACCAGTTATGAAACAGTTCATCAGTTTATTTATCAAACGCTTGCAACACCGATGCGCCACTTTGGGACTTCATATTTTGGCGCGCTGTTAACTGGGTTGAGTATTACTTTGTTATGGTCTGTAGGAATAAATTCAGGATCGATGGTCAATGGTATTATTCGTCCACTTTGGATGGAAAATCAGACAGACAATATTGCCGCTATTCAAGCTGGTGTAACACCTCCTCATGTTATTACAGAACAATTTTTTGACATGGTTTGGATGGGCGGGGCAGGAGCGACCTTATCTTTAGTGATTGCAATGCTGATTTTTGCGCGTAGTAAAAGTATTCGTGAAGTTGGACGAATAGGGGCTGGCGCTTCAATTTTCAACATTAATGAGCCGATCCTCTTCGGGCTACCTATCATTATGAACCCGATTATGTTGATCCCATTCAATCTCGTCCCACTTGTGCTTATCACGACGCAATATATCGCAATGAGCCTAGGAGCCGTGGCTTCGACGACCGGGGTGTTTATTCCATGGACATTGCCACCGGTAATTAGTGGTTTCATCGTCACGGGGCATATAAGCGGCAGTATTATGCAAATTATTAATTTATTGATTGGCGCGATGATCTATTTACCCTTCTTGCGCATCATTGATAAACAGTATTTAGCCACTGAACAGAAAGTATAATTTGTTGTTTTATTAGAAATTCAAGGAGCTGTTATGTGGGGAATTATAGCAACATGGCGTATGGCCTTAGAAGGTGTCACTCGAGCGACAGGCATGTTGAACCATGGTGAAAGCGCATCCCACGCTGTCGTAGAGGCAGTCTCTGATGTTGAGGATTTTCCTCTATATAAATCGGTCGGTTATGGCGGATTACCCAGTGAAAACTGTGAAGTTGAGTTAGATGCAGCTTTTATGGATGGCGATTCTCTCGCATTTGGTGCAGTCGGTAATTTGAGCGATATTGCGAATCCCGTACGTGTCGCACATGCATTAAGCCGAGAACGATTTAATTCGCTATTAGTTGGACGTGGAGCCAGAGAGTGGGCTATCGAGCAAGGTTTTGCGCAGAAAAAAATGCTAACGCAAAGATCAATTGCACATTATAAAAAGCGTTGTAGAGAGACCATCGATAAAGGATTGAGCCCATATGATGGCCACGATACTGTCGGTATGGTCGGGTTAGATTTACAAGGCAGTATGAGCGTAGCAACTTCTACCAGTGGGCTATTTATGAAACGTAGAGGCCGAGTCGGGGATTCACCAATAATTGGTTCCGGTTTTTATTGTGATAGCGAAATTGGCGGTGCTACCGCAACGGGTGTTGGTGAAGATCTAATGAAAGGCTGTACGAGCTATGAGATTGTTCGACGTATGGCTGCCGGTTTAACTCCACAACAGGCCGCGGATTCAGTGGTACTTGAGCTAGAAGATAAATTAATGAAGCGATTTGGCCGTTGTGGTGATTTATCTGTGGTGTGTATGAATGCACTGGGTGAATTTGGCGTGGCTACGAATATCAAAACTTTCTCCTTTGTTGTGGCGACCGCCAATATGTCACCAACCGTTTATTTAGCGGATCGCCATGATGAGCACACGACCTATAGGCTAGCCGATAGCAATTGGTTACAAGATTATGAAACGCGGATCAGAGAGCCTATCGATGGAGCGTTACATTATGATTAATTATCAAATTATTATTGAGAGCAAAGCGTTTACTCAGGCACTTTCTACGACACAAGTTATTACTTATCCGCAAAGTGACTTGTTAAAACAATTAGGTCTCCGTAGTCCATTAGTGGAACAGCTTAATAATTACAGCGCGAATGGACAAGTTGCCGATTGCCAATTTGGCTGTGAGCCCGTGGGGCGTTTGACGCTAATTCCTGAAAATCATTGGTTATCATGGCCTGAAGGGCAATTACTTACAGATATTCGTTCTTTGGTTAAAGCGCCACTAGCCAATGTATGCGTAGATTGTCGGTTATTTGACCTTAGCCAAGCGAAACATCGTGGTGCCTGCCAGCAGCTATTGATTTTACTATTTAATCAAAGTTATAGCCTTGATGATCAACAATTTAAAACCACTCAAACTGTGACTCAGAAAATTAAAAATTTGATTTTTTATAGTCATGTTGAGCAAGTAGATGAGTTAAATAAATTAGCACAACACGCCTTTTGTGTGAGTAAAGGTATGATTGATGCACGGCAATTAGCGGATATCCCGAGTGATATTTGTACGCCTGCTTTTGTGGCAGACACTGTGACTTCTGTGATTGCTAACTATCCTTCACTTTCTGCCTCAATCTTAGATGAAAAAGAAGTCAAAGCCCAAGGATTTGGTTTGCTTCATGCTGTTGGTAAGGGCGCTAAGAATCCGCCTCGTATTGTTATTATTCGCTATCAAGGTAGCGATGATGCTAATAATCGTTGCCGTGCATATGTCGGGAAAGGTGTGACCTATGATACTGGTGGTTATTGGTTAAAAAGTGGTGATGGCATGTATACCATGAAATATGACATGTGCGGCGCTGCTAACGTTTTTGGTTTACTCGTTGCCGCAGCAGAAATGAAATTGCCAGTTAATCTTGTTGGGATCTTGATGCTGGCAGAGAACATGATAGGTCCAGAGGCTATGCGCCCGAGTGAAATTGCGACGAGTTACTCAGGTTTAACCGTAGAAATTAATAATACAGATGCAGAAGGTCGACTGGTATTGGCTGATGGGATTGCTTACGCCAGCACATTACAGCCAAAATATATTATTGACGTGGCGACGTTAACCGGAGCTGTTGTGAAAGCATTGGGTTATGACTTAACCGGACTCATGTCCTCAGATATGGCATTGAGTGCTGATTTGCATCAGGCAGGTCTGGATAGTCGTGATGAGATTTGGGCATTGCCCTTGGATAAACGTCTTGCAGGACAGGTGAAAAGTCATATTGCGGATGCGTGTAATACACCGAGTAACAATGCGGCAATCAGTGCATCAGCTGCTTACTTTTTAAGTCTATTTTGCCCCACCGATTTACCTTGGGCGCATTTAGATGTTAGTGGAACAGCATTATGGCGTGAGAATGGTTATAGCACAGCATCTGGTCGACCGATTCCGCTTTTAATTCAACATATTATGAATGACTTGGAGAAATAATATGAAAAAGATTTTATTGATTTGTGATTTAGGAATGTCCACAAGTCTGATGGTTAAAAAAATGCAAGAAGCGGCTAAAACACGTGGTATTGACGCTGAAATTACGGCAAAGTCGGTGCGTGATTATAAAGCCTGTGTAAATGATTTTGATGTTGCGCTTTTAGGTCCACAAATTCGTTACAAACTAGCAGAATGTCAAAAAATTGCCGATGCGGCAGGTAAAAAAGTTGAGTGCATCGATATGATGGCCTATGGAACCCTGAAAGGGGATAAAGTATTAGACCAAGCATTAGCGCTGATTGATTAAGGAGTCAGTATGGATCTCGAAAATGAAGTCATGGAGCTGATTACTAATGCAGGTTATGCACGAAGCTTAGTTTTTCAAGCCATTGCGGTTGCACGTGAAGATAATGATTTTGCTGAAGCGGAAAGTTTAATGCAACAGGCTCAAGATGCATTATCCATTGCGCATCACACTCAAACACGATTAATTGAAATGGATGAAGGAACTGGCAAAGTTCCCGTTCATATCATCATGGTTCATGCTCAAGACCACCTAATGAATGCGATTATGTTGACTGAATTAGGGCGTGAAATCATCATGTTGCATAAAAAAGTGGCAGAGAAAAACTAAAGAGTAAAAATTTGATTCTAAATTGAAAATAGCCCGATATCGAACTAGGGCTATTTTCATTTAATATTGGCGTACTTTAATGCAAAACAACAATATTTAGATTGCGTTCGCTTGATAACCCGCTTGCTCAACCGCTTTAATCAAGCTGTCAGTTGAAGCTTTGCCATAAATTTTAGCGCGTTCAGTATCAACAATAGCGCCAGCAACGCCTTCAACAGCCTCAAGTGCTTGTTGCGTTTTACCCGCACATTTCATACAACTCAAACCTGACAATTGCAACTCAACATCCGGCGTTGTAGCAACAGCCGCCTGATATCCATCTTGTTCAATAGTTGCAATTAATGCATCAGCACTAGCACTACCCTCAACAACAGCATACTCAAGAGTGACTTTAGCACTTTCAACATCATCACGAGCTTGTAGTACTTTAGTCACGGAGCCCACACAGTGGCTGCAAGTGAGTCCTTGTAGGGAAAGTATTATCTTATTCATTTTATTCTCCATTTTACCCGTCATTCTTCGAGCTACAGGGGTGTTGGCTGCGTTCAACTCCCCGAATCACATACTTGTGTATGTTCATCGGGATAGTTTCACTTGCCGCCTACCTGTAACTCGAATAATTTAGGGTAAATTTCAAGTATACATTGCGGTATACATTGGATTTCCTGTCATTCTTCGAGCTACAGGGGTGTTTGCTGTGTAAAACTTTCAGTCATAGCCATAAAACTTTGGCTTTACCGACAACCTATCTGCATTCGAATGGTTTAGGGTGTATAATTAGGCATCAACTTAATCTATCATTTAACTATGTAGTAGAGGTTAAACCTTCCTTCAAGGTTAAGGTCAAGGAAAATTATGAATATTAGTGAAATTGCGAAAAAAACAGGTTTGACCGCAAAAGCGATTCGCTTTTATGAAGATAAAGGCTTAATTACTCCTCCTTTACGCGGTGATAATAGTTATCGCTATTATCAAGATAGACACTTTGATGAGCTGGTGTTATTAAAACAAGCTAAAGATGTTGGGTTTACCCTCGATGAATGCGGTGAATTACTGGGATTATTTCGAAATCCAACCAGACATAGCTCGGATGTGAAAACGACGACTATTGCCAAAGTGCAAGAAATAGAGCAGACAATGGTGAAATTGTCTGCCATACGAGATACGTTGCAAAAATTAGTGGATGAATGTCCCGGTGATGATGGTGCAGACTGCCCGATTATTGACCATCTTGCTCGTGGTTGCTGTCATCAGAGTAAGGCTTAACTTTTAACGTGATACCGTCGACAGCAATAACAACCACTTCGGTATCCGCTAAAAGTGGGATATCTGAATAGATACGCCAGCTTCCGTCGGCCAAACGTACACGGCTGAAACCTTCTTCGGTATCCGTAAGTAAACGTGCCTTAATACCTATTAGCTGGTGGCTAATTTGGTTTACATCGTCAGCTTTAGTGTTTTGCCGCCCACTAAGCCATTTTCGCCATAGCACAGCAGAAACAATGGTAAAAATAGCGAACAAAATACCTTGCCATTCCCAACCGAGAAATGGCAATACGAGGGCGATAAAACCGACCAGCACGGCAGCAATACCTGTCCACAATAGGTAGCCGCCAGTCCCAATGAGTTCACCAATCAGCAATAAACCACCGAGACATAGCCAAAACCATGCGGGCTGAGTGCTGATGAGTTCTATCATTTGTTTACCTGCTTCTTATCAGCTCTAGCTTTAGTACTGTCGCCAATAAGTTCAGTGATACCACCGATTGCTCCCATTAAACTACTTGCCTCTAGTGGCATCATGATCACTTTACTATTTTCAGCAGAACCAATACTAATTAGAGCATCGGTATATTTTTGTGCTACGAAATAGTTAATCGCTTGCATGTCACCAACTGCAATAGCTTCTGATACCATTTGAGTGGCTTTAGCCTCCGCTTCTGCCGCTCTTTCACGAGCTTCTGCTTGTAAAAACGCAGATTGGCGTTCACCTTCCGCTTTTAGAATTTGAGACTGCTTCTCACCTTCTGCTTTTAGGATGGCGGCTTGTCGAATACCTTCAGCTTCAAGAATATCGGCACGTTTAGTCCGCTCAGCTTTCATTTGAGCATTCATCGCGCTAATCAATTCTTTCGGGGGTTTTACATCACGAATTTCAATACGAGTAATCTTCACGCCCCAAGGGTTGGTCGCTTCGTCAACAACATGCAGTAAGCGGTTATTGATGGAATCACGCTGGGAAAGCATTTCATCTAATTCCATTGAACCCAATACGGTACGAATATTGGTCATGGTTAAATTAAGTACAGATAACTCAAGATTACTGACTTCATAAGCAGCGCGAACCGGGTCAACCACTTGAATAAAGCACACAGCATCAATAGTGACGTTGGCGTTATCTCGTGAAATGACTTCTTGGGATGGAATATCAAGGACTTGTTCCATCACATTGATGCGACGGCCTATTTTATCCATAAATGGAACGATAAAATGCAAACCCGGTTGTAACGTTCGAGTGTAACGACCAAAACGTTCAACAGTCCATTGGAATCCTTGCGGCACTGTTTTTACACAGGTAAAAACAATAACAATGGCGAAAAAGATAATAATCGGTATAGCACCAAACGCGAACAAGTCCATATTAAGCCCTTAATTAGTAAAGTAATGAATAAACTTGTCTGCGGTATTTACTGGCCAATGAATCGCCGGTACCCATTGCTGACATGATATCCATCATTGTTTTCTTAACTGCACCGTCTCCGGCATTTAAATCTTTTTTCAAGAATGCCAGTAGCAGTTCTAGTGCTTCTTCATTACGGTTTACTTCATGTAGTTTTAGGGCAAGCTGCACAGCAAGGGTGGTGTCTGCTGGGTTTTGATTAAATTCTTGCTGCAATTGCTGAATTTCAGGCGTATCAGCAGCTTGCTTTAATAAATCGATTTGTGCAATTAACCCTTGATAGCGGCTATCTTTGTCTTGCATCGGTACAGTGGCAAGGGTGATTTGTGCATCATCAGTCAAATTCAAATTAATTTGTGTTTCTGCTAATAACAGCGTGATATCACTATTTTTAGGATTGATTTGATTAGCTTCTTTTAGCAGCGGCAGGGCTTCTTGAGCTTTACCTTCTGCGAGTAATTCAGCGGCTTGTGCAGCTTTTAGCTCTTCAGGGCTTGGCAGTACGCGAGAAAGCATTTCCAGCACAACCTCTTCTGGTTGCGGGCCTTCAAAGCCATCAACAGGACGACCATTTTGCAATATATAGACGGTTGGGATCGCTTTTAGGCCAAATTGGCTGGCGACCATTTGCTCTTCATCACAGTTAACTTTAGCTAAAATAAATAAGCCTGCATACTCATTGGCGATCTTATCAAGTGTTAGTCCAAGATCTTGGCAATGTGGGCTGCGCGGAGACCAAAAATAAAACATGACAGGCAAAGTCATCGATTGTTCAATGACTTGATGTAAATTGGTTTCGTTAATATCAATAATTTGAGCGTTAGCTAACATAAGGTATCTCTTTGTAAATTGTTATTAATACTAAAATTGTTGTCTATAAAATGGGGGCGTTTTTTGATTTTTCAAGCTTTTTTACCCTGATTAGACAGTATTTTATCCATTAACTTATCAGGCAGTATTCGTTTAAGTATACGCACAAATACCGTCAGTAGTGTGACAGAGTAGCGTATACGAGGATGTGGGCTTTCGAGCGCATGAATTAATTTTTCAACAACATGTTCTGGTGTTAAGGTGAAACGAGCCGCAATCCCCGGATTTTTAACGGGTTTATCTTTTTGGGTTTGTGCCACATTTTGTGTAAATGCGGTATGAATAGGACCGGGTTCAATCAAACTGATGTGAATACCACTGCCTTTTAATTCTAATCGCAAGGCGTCTGACCAGGCCTCTAATGCATATTTACTGGCCGCATAAGCACCACGCCCCGGTGTTGAAATAATTCCCATCACTGAGCTGGTCTGTACAATACGGCCTTCATTGTGCACAAGCATGGCGGGGAGCAAGCGGAAGGTTAATTGATGAACACCGAAAAAATTAGCGGAAAATTGCGCTTCAAGCTGCTGACGGCTGACAGTACTTAAGGCACCATAAACGCCAAATCCGGCATTATTAAATAATCCGAAAAGACGTCCATGGCATAATGAAAGCACAGCGTCAGCCGCGGCATCTATGCTATCGTTATCATCAAGATCAAGAGCAACAGTGTCATAACCGAGATCTTTTAAGCGCAATATATCCGCTTCTTTGCGGCAGGCAGCAATGACATGGTAGCCGCGTTGGCGGAGAGTTTGTGCAGCACAAAAGCCTATGCCGCTTGAGGCGCCAGTAATTAGTACGGATTTTTTCATAACTTTACCTATGCTCGTCATTCTTTGCGCTGTAGTGTTCTCGTCATTCTTTGCGCTGTAGCGTTGTTGTTTTCATAATGTTATTTAAACAGAATGTTGATTATTCACTCTAATTTGAATTAATGTGTTAAGTATATATTTCACTTCTTAGGCGGTAAAATATAGAGAGAAAGCTGTTTTTCCATGAAATCTGTAATAGAAGGCTGAGCCTCTACTGTTGGATGAATACCATCTTGTTGTATCCATTCAGGCTTGGTTATCACAGTTTCCATATAAAATGGTAATAGTGGAATATTATTTTCTTGTGCTAATTTTGAATACACGCGTTCAAAGCTTGATGTATAGCGTTTTCCATAGTTTGGTGGAATACGAATTTGCATTAAAAGCGGTTTAGCACCAGATTGCTCTATTTTATCGATAATTTGTTGTAAATTAGTCTCTAACTGTTCTACAGCTAGCCCTTGTAAACCATCGTTTGCACCAAGCTCAATCAATACCCAATTAGGTTTATGTTGTTCAAGTAAGGTAGAAAGACGTTCCAGCCCTTGAGCTGAAGTGTTTCCACTGATACTGCCATTAATCACAGTTACAGGCGGTGACAATTTCTGCCAACGACTGGCGAGCAAAGAGGCCCAAGCCTGCTCTGCCGGTAAGCGATAACCTGCACTCAGGCTATCACCGAGGATCAATAGTTTTGTTGTTGCGAGTGCCTGTCCACTTGCAATCAATAACAGGAGAAAAACCAATATATGTCGGCGAAAAATATTCTTGAAGTTCATCATCTCATTAAACGTGTTGGCCAAGGTGAACATGAACTGACTATATTGCAAGGTGTTGAGCTAATTGTCGAGCCCGGTCAAACAATTGCTCTTATCGGCGAGTCGGGATCAGGTAAATCAACCCTTTTAGGGATCATTGCCGGACTTGATGACGGCACCAGTGGAAGTGTCAGTTTGCTGGGGCAAGAGTTAACGCAAATGGATGAAGAACAGCGGGCGCGTCTACGTGCACAAAGTGTGGGTTTTGTTTTTCAATCCTTTATGTTGATCCCCACACTGAATGCCATTGAAAACGTACAACTTCCCTCGTTATTACGGGGTGAATCAGAATCCAGCAGCCAGCAACATGCCGTTAGTTTATTAACTGAATTAGGTCTCGGTAATCGACTCAAACATATGCCAGCACAATTGTCCGGTGGTGAGCAACAGCGAGTTGCATTAGCCAGAGCTTTCAATGGCCGTCCTGAAATTTTGTTTGCAGATGAACCGACGGGGAATCTTGATCGTCAGACAGGGGATAAAATTGCTGATTTGCTTTTTTCAATGAATAAAGAGCATGGCACAACCTTGATCCTCGTTACTCATGACCATGAACTGGCAGCCCGCTGTCAACGCCGTTTAAGATTGGTCGATGGTCTATTAAGGGAAGAGGCATGATTTGGCGCTGGTTCTGGCGTGAGTGGAAAACGCCATCATTATTAATTGTTTGGTTGGCACTGACGCTAGCGGTTGCTTGCGTGTTAGCGTTAGGACGTATTAGCGACCGTATTGAAAATAGCATGAGCTATCAGAGCCGCGAATTATTAGCGGGTGATTTAGTGTTGCGATCTTCTCAGCCGAGCGATCCTGCTTGGTTACAGGATGCTAAAAATAGTGGCTTGAAAGTGAGTCAGCAAATTTCATTTTCAACTATGGCCTACTCAACGGCAGATGAAGATGCTCGACCACAATTAGTGCTGATCAAAGCCGCCGATAGTGCCTATCCGTTATATGGTGGATTAGTCACTGAGCCTGCGGGGTTACAGCCAACAAAAGGGCAAATATTAGTCGCCCCTAGATTGCTTGAGCTATTAAACCTAAAGTTAGGCGATGATATTGATATTGGCGATGCCACATTAAAAGTTGCAGGTACTTTAGAGCAAGAACCGGATAGTGGCTTTAATCCTTTTCAAATCGCCCCAAGAGCACTTATTTCGATTGAAGATGCTGCATTGACCGGCGCTATTCAATTAGGAAGCCGATTAACGTATCGAGACATGTTCGCCGGAGATAGTGACGCTATTGAGGCTTTCCATGCAAAATTTGATAAAGATTTAAGAACTGATCAACGTTGGTATACCTTAAATGAAGATAATGGTGCGGTAGGAAAGACATTCCAACGTGCACAACAATTTCTTTTATTGTCTGTTTTATTGACGTTATTACTGGCAATTGCTGCTGTTGTTGTTTCAATGACCCATTATTGTCGTAGTCGACACCAGTTGATTGCGGTATTAAAAACCCTTGGAGCAGGGCGTAGTGCGCTGCGAAAATGGATTATTGGTCAGTGGTTGGTTATTTTAATTGCCGCTGCGCTATTAGGTTCATTGCTTGGGCTCGCCTTTGAAGGCATCTTGATGCAAATTCTAGGCGCAATGCTTCCAAAAGCATTACCTTCAGCAAGTTTATGGCCTTGGGTTTGGGCGATAGGCACATTATTTATCATCGCGATTATTGTGGGTATTCGTCCTTATTATCAATTAATGGCAACGCAACCTTCGCGAGTGTTACGTGAAGATGCACAATCACCCGTTTGGCCTTTGTATTACTATCTCCCCATAGTCACACTCATTGTCGTGGGAGGATTATTTTTATTTGCGGGTGTGAACCCTTTACTATGGTCAATCCTGATTGGTATCGTGGTTTTGGCAATTCTCCTAGCACTTATTGGTTGGATAGGGCTGTGGGGCTTACGTCATATTAAGTTTAAACAGTTAAGTTTACGGCTTTCGGTCAGCCGTTTATTGCGCCAACCAATGCAAACAATCACACAAATGAGCGCATTTTCGCTCTCGTTTATGTTGTTAGCATTATTAGTTTTGGTTCGAGGTGATTTGCTCGACCGTTGGCAGCAGCAGCTTCCAGCCGATAGTCCGAATTATTTCTTGATCAATATGACTCAAGAACAAATTAAGCCAGTCACAGAGCTTTTGGCGCAATATAAAGTCAAACCAACAGGCTTTAACCCTGTAGTATTGGCGCGTCTGGCTGAGATTAACGATAGATCAGCGATTGAATGGGCAGATGAACGCGATCCAAACAATAACACGGTACGACGTGAGCTTAGCCTGACTTGGGAATCCATTTTACCACCGGCCAATTTAATGGATAAAGGCACTTGGCCACCAAAAGCGGGTGAGGTGTCTATTGAACAGACCGTCGTGAAAGAGCTTGGAATAAAAATTGGCGATAAGCTAACGTTTAATTCTGGGGCACAAATTTTTTCTGCGACGGTGAGTAGTATTCGAACGGTAGATTGGGAAAGTTTACGACCTAATTTTTACTTTATTTTCTCTGAAGAAAGTTTATCTCAAATGCCAGCCACTTGGTTGAGTAGTTTTCATTATGACGGTGATGGTCAGTTATTGACGCAGCTTAGCCGTAACTATCCAACCATTAATGTGCTAGACACTGGCGCAATTATTACCCAAATCCAGCAAATTCTCCAACAAGTGAGTCAGGCTTTAGAAGTGATGGTGGTGTTAGTGATTTTATGCGGATTGCTGCTATTACTTGCTCAAGTCCAAGTCGGTATGAGTCAACGTGAACGCGAGTTAGTGGTTTACCGTACGCTAGGTGCCAGTAAAAAGCTGATGCGAAGAACACTTTGGAGTGAGTTTGCATTATTAGGTCTAATGGCCGGTTTTGCTGCGGCTTTTGGTGCAGAAATTGCTCTGTGGTTATTACAAACTAAAGTGTTTGATTTTCCATGGCAACCAGAGTGGCGTATCTGGTTAATACTACCGCTAAGCGCTGCGTTGTTGCTATCAATATGCGGAGGTTGGTTAGGCTTGCGCTTATTAGGCACTGGTAATCAGCACCGACGTTTATCGAATGGTTGAGTTATAAAACTTCAGGTAGATATCAATGTATTAAATACCGTGATGTCTACCTATTTTTCTTCTGTGAAAAATAAATTCGCTACAATCTTTCAAGTAAAATAACTGTCTTGAATTCATCACTAAACTGTCATTTGCCGTAGTTATGATTCCGTCGTCGATTATTGAATAATCTAATAATAGGATCATAACAATGTTGCATCGTCGCATGATTGGCTCATTATCTTTACTTGCTACTTTAATTTCATTTAGCACCACAGGGTTTGCTCAACAACAAGTTCCGGCTTCATTGGCTGGACATGCTATTTTACCCGTGAATTCAAGTGTTCCTGCACCTGAAAATGCCCCTTCGGATCTACAAACTAGTGGTAAATTTACTACTGCTAAACGTGTTGATACCCTTGGGCAAATTGAAGGAAAATCCGCAGATCGTCCAACAGGTATGCATATCCCAATTAAAGGGCAGCCTTTACAAGGACATTCAGGTATTAAGCGGATGGCTGATGGGACTTATTGGGTACTGACGGACAATGGTTTTGGTAATAAAGTTAATTCTCCTGATTCAATGCTTTATCTAACCCAATACGATATCGATTTTAAAACAGGCAAAGCCAATCCGCTGAAAACTGTTTTCTTCCAAGATCCAAATAAAATTATTCCGTTCCATATCATTAATGAAAGTTCTCAAGAACGTTACCTAACTGGTAGTGATTTTGACCCGGAAAGTTTTCAATTTGCAGATGGTGCGTTATGGGTAGGGGATGAGTTTGGACCGTATTTAATCAAAATGGATTTAGACGGTAAAGTTTTAGCCTTATTTGAAACCCAAGTTGATGGCAAGAAAGTGGTTTCTCCAGATCACTACCAAGTTACTACACCGGGTAAACCTACTGATAAAGTTAGCTTTCAAGTTAATCGGTCAAAAGGTTTTGAAGGGATGGCTTCATCACCAGATGGTTCAAAATTGTACCCAATGTTAGAAGGGGCAGTTTGGAATGAAGACAAGCAAGATTATGAAAATGTTGATGGTAAACGCGCTGCACGCATTCTTGAATTTGATGTGAAGAAACAAGATTGGACAGGCCGTAGCTGGTTATATGTCTTTGAAGACAATCAAAATGCGATTGGTGATTTTAACTTAATTGATGCTACTCATGGGCTGATTATCGAACGTGATAACGGTGAAGGTACGGCTGATAAAGCTTGTGCACAAGGGGCAACAAATACAGAGAATTGCTTTAGCAATTTAGCTAAATTTAAACGCGTTTATCGTATTGAGTTTTCAGATAAAAATGTTGGATCTGCGGTAGATAAGCAAGCTTATATTGATTTGATGAATATACAAGACCCAAATAGCTTAGCAAGAAAACCATTAAACGAGGGTGTTTTCACTTTTCCATTCTTCACTATCGAAAATGTTGATGTAGTTGATAGCGAACATATTATTGTTGGTAACGATAATAATTATCCGTTCTCATCGAGCCGTGAACCAAATAAAGCAGATGATAATGAGTTTATTTTACTCAAAGTACCAGAGCTATTAGCACCTTAATAATCCGTATATCTCGTGTTGTAGCATTGTTGGATAGCTACGACACGAATGATTTAGCTATTGATATTGTTCAAAATGCCGAGTTTTTGAATCCTTAATTTCCCTTGGTTTTAGTATTAGCCTGAGTGTGTTTTCAGGCTTTTTTTATTTATACTCGTCATACTTCAAGCCGCAGGGGTGTTGACTGCGCTTAGCTACCCGAATCACATACTTATGTATGCTCATCGGGATATCGCTAGTTAACTATTTGAATTATATATTATGAGTGATTTAAAGTTGGGGGCTTCATTCGTAATGTTAGTAACAAAATCACAATAACCGGCGCTGCAATAATCAAAAATGCAGGCGTGAAACTGCCAGTATAATCTTTTACTGCACCAGCAATGAAAGGGGCTAAACAGGCAATCGTGGAAAATAAATTAACGATGGAAAAAAGTTCTAAATAAGGGCCGCGACCGAAATAGTTAGACAATAAGACACTGGATGCTAAAAAAGTCATGCCATAACCAATACCAACAAAAATAACAAATAAAATCAACCAGAACCAAGAAGTAGCAATACTTAAGAAAACCACACCCAATACCATAATAATTAAACTACCAATCAGTAACTTTTTAGGTTCTAGCCATTCGCCAGCGGCACCACCAATAAATCGAGAAAATGCATTTACGAAAGCCATGGTGCTGAGTAATGACACCGCTACCGTCATACTAAACCCTCGTTCTTCAATATGCGCGACCGCAAAGCTATTGACGGTAATACCACACCATAAAAATGAAGTGTAAGTTGCGGCAATTAAATAAAATTGCCAAGTACGTAGCGCTCGGCCTACGGTCCAAACCTGATTTGTTCGATAAACAGGTTTGTTGGCATTGCTGACTTGTTTTTGCATCACCATTTTGGCGTGAGCTTGTTCTTTTTTACCTTCACGCAGCATCAAGATGGTGACTAATGTAATGACACTCAAGTAAATCGCACACAGTACCCAATGCATCCGCCAAGAACCGAGTTGATTAGAGGCATAAAAATAGATCCAAGGCCCTGCCACGCCGCCTAAACCACCAATCGTAAAATAAAGACCGAATGCTAAAGATTGCTTTTCAAATAAGCGGGAAAGTACATAGGTGCCTGGCACCGTGGCAAGTAAGGTAAAACCTACCCCAATTAAGGCGGTACCAAGAAAGTAAGTGCTGATGATTTCGGTAGAATAGAGATTATAGAAACCGGCAATAAAGAATAACGTGCCTAGCAATAATGTTAAGCGGACACCCACCTTACGAATGAGTAAAGAAGGCAAGAAACTGGCTAGCCCACAGGTTAATCCAAGCAAAGTAAAACCAAACCCTGCTTCCGTCCAGCTCCATTTTAGTTCTTCTATCATCCCGGGCAATACCACGCCTAAAGAGGTGAATGTGGTCGCAGTAGCTAAAAAATAAACCATCCCTAATAGAACTAAAATGCTCCATTGATAGAAAGGGCTAAAAGTTGGAGAGGGTGCGGCTTGTACGTCTGGCATGTCGGCTCCAGTAAAACCGTATGCCTTTATATTTTGATATTTATTATCAACAGGAGTACGGCAAAAATAACAAAATGCCCGAAATTAAATATTCGGGCATCGAATAGGGGCTATTTTCGCTATTTATTGGCGAGAGTACCAGTCTAATTTTACTTTTGCCCACTCAATGCCACTTTTATACTCATTTGGCAGCAAAGTTGTTAGTGCATCAAGTGTTGAAGTGAGTTTGTCGCAATCATGGTGAGACAGGTTTAAATGTCCCACTTTGCGTACTGGGCGTACTTCTTTTTCATACCAGTGTAGATGAACTAATGGCAAGCTTAGCCAGTCAGTATTTACGTCGGTTCCAATTAAATTGACCATTACCGCTGGGCTCTCGACTTCAGGGGAGGGCATGGGTAAATCTAAAATAGCGCGTAAATGTAACTCAAATTGGCTGATAGATGCGCCATTTTGTGTCCAGTGGCCGCTATTATGCACTCGTGGTGCAATCTCATTAATGAGTAATTTATCGCCGACGACAAAACATTCCATTGCCATCACACCAGTATAATCAAGTTCATCCATGACAGCGCTCAACATCGATTGTGCTTGTTGCTGGTGGGCATTGCTTGATTTAGGGAAGGCGACACTGGTGCGTAAAATACCTTCTTGATGAAGATTATGTGTAATTGGGTAAAAAACAGATTTTCTGACTCGGTTTCGAGCACCAATAATAGAGACTTCGGCATCAAAGGGAATGCCTTGTTCGACAATACATTCACCATAAATTTCAGCAGGTAAATCAGTTTCATCGCCGGGTCTTACACGCCACTGCCCACGGCCGTCATAGCCACCAGTGCGGCGTTTTACAATCAAAAAATCACCTAATGTGGCAAATAATTCAGGCCATTGTTCAGGGGATTCAAGTAAAGCCCAAGGGGCGGTGGCAAGTTGCAATGAATCATATAAGTTTTTTTGTGGGGATCTGTCTGCTAAACGTGGAAAAATATCACGGTTAATAAACGCATTATGACGCGCTAATTCTTTGGTTAAGGGGGTTTCTGGCCAACGTTCAATTTCTGCGGTGATCACGCTTTGTTGGTAAGGAACAGCTTCTGGTTCCGCATCTAAGCCTACTGGAAAGACAGCTATTCCCAGCGGTTCACCGGCTTGACGCAACATACGACCAAGCTGACCATTTCCTAAGACACAAACTGGTTTCATTATGCCTCCCGTGGATCTGGGTTATTTAGCACATCTTGAGTTTGTGTTTCACGCCATGCTGATAAGCGTTTAAAAATATCCGGATTGGTTATCGCCAAAATTTGTGCCGCTAATAGTGCGGCGTTTGCGGCTCCAGCTTTCCCTATTGCTAAGGTGCCAACAGGAATGCCCTTTGGCATTTGCACGATAGAATACAGGCTATCAACTCCACTAAGCGCAGCACTTTGTACAGGAACGCCTAGAATAGGCACGAGGGTTTTTGCTGCTAACATACCGGGTAAATGTGCCGCTCCACCTGCACCTGCAATGATCACATCAAAGCCGTTTTTTTTAGCCTGTTCTGCAAATGAAAACAGTTTATCGGGCGTGCGATGAGCGGAGACAATTTCAACATGAAAAGGCAGTTGCAGTTCAGTCAACACATCAGCAGCATGCTGCATGGTTGTCCAATCACTTTTAGAACCCATAACAATGGCGATTTTTGCCGCAGATTGAGCAGGAACTTGGGCAGTCATTTAGTGCTTCCCTGTATTTAAAAAATATCACCGGTAAGGTGGGAAATGGAATTAAGTCGATCATATCATGGTAATGCGGTAAGGAAAACGTTTGCGTGGTTGTTTTTTAAGCTAACAGTAGACGTAAACGATAAAAATAATGAGAGATAAATTAATCAGAATGGGAAAAAAATGAGCTCAATACCTTGTTCATTAATCACAAATGCAGAGCCTTCTTGATGCCATGCACCGAGCACACCTCGATAATGTGGTTTGTCATTAATGGCAATTTCATGGATAGCAGGACGGTGGGTGTGTCCGTGGATCATCCAGTCAGCATGATATTTTTGCATCTCAGTAATGACAGCTTGTGGATTAACATCCATGATCGACTCAGATTTCATGCTGCTTGCGAGCTGGCTATTGCTACGCATTTTTCGTGCAATTCGGCGGCGAATAAACAAGGGCAGAGTGAGAAAAAGCCTTTGTATCCAAGGTGTGTGTACTTTTTTACGGTAATTTTGATAGGCTGCATCATCAATACACAGGGTATCGCCGTGTAAAATCAATATTCGTTTACCATACAGTTCTAACAATGTTTCTTGAGGTAAGATAGTCATACCGCACTGTTTAGCATAACGTTGACCAATTAAAAAATCACGATTTCCATGAATGAAATAGCAAGGGATACCGCGCTCAGTCAGTTGTTTTAGCGCTTGAGCTACCTGTAAATGAAGCGGATTATCGTCATCATCGCCAATCCAATAATTGAAAAAATCACCGAGAATGTATAAGCGCTCAGCGTGGATAGCTTGCTGCTGAATAAAATGGATAAAACCGGCGGTGATCGCCGGTTCATCTTCACTCAGATGTAAATCTGCAATGATGTAAGTGGACATATCTTCTGAGATTACTCGCTGATAGTCACTTTTTCGATCAAGACATCTTCGCGTGGTACGTCTTGGTGGTGACCACTACGACCTGTTGCTACGCCTTTGATCTTGTCAACAACGTCCATACCTTCAACAACTTCAGCGAATACACAGTAACCCCAACCATCAGGGCGCTCTGAACGGAAGTTCAAGAAGTCATTGTCTGCAACGTTAATAAAAAATTGTGCAGTTGCAGAGTGTGGATCATTAGTACGTGCCATCGCCAATGTACCACGGGTATTTTTTAAACCGTTGTTGGCTTCATTTTTAATCATGGCTTTCGTGTCTTTTTGTTTCATGCCAGGCTCAAAACCACCGCCCTGAACCATGAAACCGTTAATAACACGGTGGAAAATGGTATTATTGTAAAAGCCTTCGCGGCAGTAAGCTAAGAAGTTTTCGACAGTTACTGGTGCTTCGTCGTTAAAAGTTTTAATAACAATGTCACCGTGATTTGTATGAAATGTAACCATAATAGCTATCCTGAATAATTGTTTTTTATGCGCTCTCTGATGAAAGCGTTGAGATCAGAAAGTTTATATCACAGATGAAACCTGACTTGAAGCGACAGCGCATTTTGTAAAAATTTTATTGTGCGCTAAATAAGTCCAGTATCGGGGAATAAACCCTGTTCAAGACCTTGCATTCTGGGGGTGATCGGGGTTCAATATCATGGTATTTTTATTCACAGATAGCTAATGTGGATATCGTGGTTATCGTTCAACTTTTCGCCTTGTGGCGATCCGAAGTATTTTAAGTCATGAGATATGATCGCTGTCTTAATCTGTGACATGTTTCAACTAAATGATAAATAACACATATTGTGCTAACAAATGGAAAAATTCAGATGCTACAAATTTACAACACACTAAGTCGTCAAAAAGAAGAATTTAAGCCCATCCACTCAGGGAAAATTGGGATGTACGTGTGTGGCATCACCATTTACGATCTGTGCCATATTGGTCACGGACGTACCTTTGTTGCTTTTGATGCAATTAGCCGTTATTTACGTTATTTAGGTTACGATTTAAATTATGTGCGTAATGTAACGGATATTGACGATAAAATTATTAAGCGCGCAGCAGAAAATAATGAAACTGTTGAAGCGTTAACGACACGTATGTTAGCTGAAATGCATAAAGATTTTGATGCATTAAATATTCTGCGTCCAGATAGTGAGCCTCGAGCGACAAGGCACATTGAAGAAATTATCGAATTAACCCAAAGTTTAATTCAGCGCGGCCACGCCTACGTCGCTGAAAATGGCGATGTGATGTTTGAAGTAAAAACTGACCCAGATTACGGGTTATTATCTCGCCAAGATTTAGACCAATTACAAGCAGGTGCGCGTGTTGAAGTCGCTGATGTAAAACGTAATCCAATGGATTTTGTATTATGGAAAATGTCGAAAGAAGGTGAACCAAGCTGGGAATCACCTTGGGGCTTAGGCCGTCCAGGCTGGCACATTGAATGTTCTGCAATGAATAGCAAATCCCTTGGTCATCATTTTGATATTCATGGTGGAGGTTCTGATTTAATGTTCCCACATCATGAAAATGAAATCGCTCAATCCACCTGCGCCCATGATGGTCCTTATGTTAATTATTGGATGCACTCGGGTATGGTGATGGTCGATAGAGAGAAAATGTCTAAATCTCTCGATAACTTTTTTACGATCCGTGATGTATTAGCGTATTACGATGCTGAAACAGTGCGTTATTTCTTATTATCTGGTCATTATCGCAGCCAGCTTAATTATACAGAAGAAAACTTAAAGCAAGCACGTACTGCGTTAGAGCGCCTGTATACGGCTTTACGCGGAACGGATAAAACAGCGACTCCTAAAGGTGGTGAGGAGTTTAAAGCACGTTTTTGTGCCGCAATGAATGACGATTTTAATACCCCAGAAGCTTATTCCGCACTGTTTGATATGGTACGTGAGATTAACCGCTTAAAAGCTGAAGATATGGCTGCGGCAAACGGTATGGCTGCTCAGTTGCGTGAGCTTTCGGGGGTATTAGGTCTTTTAGAGCAAGATCCGGAAACCTTTTTGAAAGGCGGCGCACAAACGGAAGATGACGCTGAAGTGGCTAAAATCGAAGCGTTAATTAAGCAACGTAATGATGCGCGTAAGAATAAAGAATGGGCATTAGCGGACGTGGCGCGTGATGAGCTAACTGCCATGGGGATTGTACTGGAAGATAGCACTGCTGGCACGATTTGGCGCCGTAAATAAAAATACTCATCATATTTCAAGCTGTAGCAGCGTTGGTTTCACTCGGCTACCCGAATCACATACTTGTGTATGCTCATCGGGATAGCCTTCTTTACCGCCTTGCTACAACTCGAACTATTTTGAGTATTTAATGAATATAATTTATTAAAAGTCATTAATAGTTTTGTTAGTTCCATTTGTCTACCTGAATAATATACTTATGTATACCCTGAAATTCCCTTGCTTGCCGCCTACCCACAGTATGAATTATTTAGCGTATTCAATGGTCATAAATGATAAAAAATAGCTAATGGTTTTATAAAACCTTCAAACCTTCAAACCTTCAAACCTTCAAATATTCAAATATTCAAGAACAAGAAATAATTATTTTCTTTTCAAATATTGTGTGTAAATAACATATCAGTTTTAGCGTCGTTGGTTTCACTCGTCTAACCGAATCATATACTTGTGTATGTTCATTGGGATAGCTTGGTTAGTTTCTAAATCTGCAAGAAATAATTATTTTGTTGTCAAATAATGTGTATGAATTACATACAATCTGCAATTATTTGACATAAGGGAACAAAGTTATGACAACAGCGGCCAGTTTATTAGGTAGACACCCAGTTAATATGCCCCTACAAAATGAAAATCGACAAAATAGTGATACTCAGCAAAATATGAGTATAACATCGGTGAAAAATACCAATATTAATAGACCTTCTTGTTTTCGTGGATTAAAAAATCAGATGATTAATTTATGGCATCGATTTATTCATTGCATTATTAATAAACATGCTTCATCTATGACAATCTTAAAACCTAGTTTTATTAGCTATATTAAGGATGAAGGTAATGATTTCGCTAAAGATATTAGTGTTGTGAATAAAAAAGAAAATGGCTTATCTATTATAAACAAAGAAAATTTAATAAGAAAATCGAATGAGTTTTTAAGTGCGTCTAAATATACTGAACAATATTTAAAAATATTACTCAATGAGGCACCAAGTGCATTGATAATTTTAGCTACAAATACAGAACTTGAGGAAAAAACGTGTGATGATGCTCATGCACCTATCTTTTTTCAAGGTGAAAAATTTAAAAAATATGGCGATATCAATATTCTTTCCGTTAAAACTTCAAATACTCAGAATATAGGCCGATTGGCTATCGATAACTACAATATTACACTTGGTGGTGACAAGGTGGTTACGTCAATACCCGTTATTCATGTTGTTAATTGGTTGGATGTTTCCTATCTAAATGAAGATGATAAACAAAACCTATTAGGCCACATAACGGAAACAATAAATAATCGGAAAAAACTATCTTTACCACAATCTGGTTATGAGAGGAAACTTCCAGAACCAAAAAAAGAGCTATTTGCACTTTCTTTTAAAAGTAATAAAGCTGATACTTTTTTTGAAAGTTTTAATGCTAAATTGATTTAGGCGTGCTAGTTAGAAGGAGTAGGTGAAAATTTATTGATAATCCATCGTAATTTAAACAGAGATCGATATCTTGTCACTTTTGTATGGTCATAACTAATTTATGGCTAAATTTGAAAGAAACAATTATTCCTATAATGAATAATAAGATTAAGTAATAAACAAGATAATTATTATTTGAACAACATTTTATTTATATAAGGGGATAGTTGATTGTGAATGTATTTAAAAAACAAGATGTTATGGCGAAAGTTACTTCTTTTCCTCATTCTACTGAATTTACAGGCGATATTGCTGGTGTTAAAGAGCAAAAGACTGCACCTCCAACTTTATTGGCGAATATGAAGTCTGTTAAAAATACAACGATAAAAATACCATTTTTATCGAAAATACAAAGTGCCATTAACACATTAAAACAATGGAGCCATTCGATTATTGATAAGGTAATTGGAATCAGAAAACAACATGTACCAACTGATACTCCGAATATTAGCTCAACAGCATCGCAAAATTATGAAGCTATCGCTTTAACTCAAGGACCAAGTAATTCTCCTCTGGCACTAGATGAACAGTTAAGTTTTGAACAATTAAAGGCTATGACAAGCCAAAGGATTACCGATCAGAAAATTGTTTATGTAAATAAAAGTAATGGTGTTCTTGGCGCTCGGTATAGTGATATACCCACAGCTAAAAAAACTCAAGTACATATCATTGATGAACTAGATGAAAAAATAGGCTTACCGGCTAATCATTTGCAAATTAATGGTGAAAATATTGCTATTCGCTCTCAGTATCCTAAAGATGATAGCAAAAATTTAGAAAACCATATTCGAATGATTGTGGATAATAAAGTTCCCGCCATACTGATTTTAGCGTCAGAAAATGATATAGAAGGCAAACTCCCAGCCTATTTTATGGAAAATAAAAAAATTGGAGCTTTTGAGGTAACTGTCACTCGCCCTAATAAACATATCACTATTAAGAAAGGGGAGTTAATCATTGAACGTTATAAAATGAAAATAAGTTATGCCCAAGATGGTATTAAAAAAAATCATTATATACCGGTGAGTCATGTCACTAATTGGGAAGATAAAACAACAGTAAAAGCAATGGATGTAGTCGCTTTAGCAAAAGAAGTTAATTTAATGACTAAAACAAAGTTAAATGGATGGGCCACAAGTAATAGAAACAAAGAGAATAACCCAAGAGAACAACTTCCGTTGATTCACTGTAAAGCTGGTGTTGGTCGTACAGGATTGGTTGTTGGTGCAATGCAATTAATGAAATCAGAAAATACATTATCAGCAACAGAAATTATCTTAGATTTACGTGAAAGTGGTACACCAACTATGGTTCAGACTAGAGAACAGCATCATACATTACAGGAAGTTGAAAAAATCATGAAGACGGATAAGCTAGTTTAACAATAAACAGATATACCTATTAAAAATCCCCCAATTAAGGGGGAATCAAACATTTTTATTCACAATATATTAAGCGATACTTGCCATTTCTTGTTCCGCTTCTGGTGAGCTGGCTTTTTTAATCAAAGCATACAAAATACCTGAAACCAACGTACCGGCAATAATCGCGAATAAATACATCAGAACATGGTTAACCGCCTCGGGTATTAGCAGCACGAATAAACCACCATGTGGCGCCATTAATTGAATACCAAAGAACATGGATAACGCACCTGTTATCGCTCCACCGATAATACAAACTGGGAGCACACGGATGGGGTCTTTAGCGGCGAATGGAATTGCCCCCTCAGAAATAAAACATAAGCCTAAAACAAAGGATGCTTTACCCGCTTCCCGCTCAGCTTGCACAAATTTATGGCGAGCAAGTAATGTTGAGAGCCCCATTGCTAGTGGTGGTACCATACCTGCGGCCATAATGGCGGCCATTGGAGCATAGGTTTGCGAACTTAATAAACTCACACCAAAAGCATAAGCGGCTTTATTAATTGGTCCACCCATATCCGTACACATCATGGCACCTAAAATAGCCCCTAAAATAATGGCATTAGTACCTTGGATTGAGATCAACCATGTTGTTAGTTTAAGCATTAAAAATGCAGCGGGTTGACCGATGACATAGATCATCGCCAGTCCGGTAATTAATGTGGAAAGTAACGGTATGATTAAAATTGGTTTTAATGCCGCCATTGACTGTGGCAATTTAATTTTTGTGCTAAGAAATAGTGCACAGTAACCAGCTAAAAACCCTGACACTATCCCGCCAAGAAAACCTGCACCTAAGGTGACGGCAAGGGCACCACCGACTAAACCAGGGGTTAAACCGGTTCTATCGGCTATTGAGTAAGCAATATAAGCGGAAAGCACTGGCACCATTAAGCCGAGAGCGGTATCACCACCGATAACTTTAAGTGCCCAAGCCAAAGTACCTTGTACTTGAGCCGAGTCTAAGCCGAAAGCGAATGACAGCGCAGTACAAAGACCCCCAGCGACCACCATCGGTAGCATATAGGAAACGCCAGTCAGTAAATGCTTATAGACACCGCGTTTTTCACCTTGTGAATGTGTTTCAGAATTAGCAGTACTTTGAGCGCTAAATACCGTCGCCTCCTTCAGTGCTTTATCCATCTCTTGGGCGGTCTTCTTGAGTGCAGCGCTGGTGGAGGTGCGATACATGCGTTTGCCTGCAAACTTGTCGACATTCACTTCAATATCCGCAGCAACGATCACCAAATCAGCTTGGTCAATATCTTCTGCCGTGATCTCATTACCGACACCGACAGAACCGCGAGTTTCAACTTTGATTTTCCAGCCACGTTTTTTAGCTTCAGCTTCGAGCGCTTCAGCGGACATATAAGTATGAGCAACCCCTGTAGGGCAAGCGGTAACCGCAAGGACAGAAAGCGTTTTTGAATTTGTTTGTGCGGATGTTGTTGATTCTATTATTGTGGCTTCAGCGTTTGCTTTAGCTAAAAATTCGGTAGGCTGTCTGATGGCTTCATCAGGATGGCCAAAATAGATTTTTTTATCCAGAGCTTCAAAATTTTCAGGCAACTCGTCCCCAAAAATAATAACCACATCAGCATCTGCTGCTTTATCGGTAATCGACATATCTTGCGTGGAAAGCGCACTTTTTAGTGCATCAAAGGCAAGCTTTATCGCTGCGGGGCCTTGATGATTATTTGCAGTAATCCATAGTTTCATTATGTTTATCCTCACTACAACGTGAAAGGTTGCAAATCAATACGCGCCATCATGCGAGCTAGCTGCGTTCTATCTGTGATACCGACATTCGGTTGGGAAACGGCAAGAGCTGAAATTGCAGTTGCTAAGCGCAGCGTATGTTCACTGGTTTGTCGCATCATCAGACCATAAATTAGACCGCCAACCATTGAATCTCCGGCACCAACAGTACTGATAACCTCACAATGAGGTGGTTTAGCAAACCATGCACCAGATGAATTTACCCACATTGCTCCTTCTGCACCTAAGGAGATAACAACATGGGCAATGCCTTGGCTGCGTAATTGATTCGCGGCTTCCACGACATCTTTATGTGTCGGTAGTGGTTTACCGGCCCAGATTTCTAATTCGCGGTGATTTGGTTTGACTAGCCAAGGTGAGGATTTTAATCCAGCAACAAAAGATTCACGGCTACTATCAAAAATAACGCACATACATTCATTACGTAGGCGTAGCATCCATTTAGTGAAATCTTCGAGATCAACACCTTCAGGAATACTGCCGCTGACGCAAATCATATCGAATTGGCCAGCCCAACTGAGTGAGTCTGCGACAAAACGTTGCCAATCTGCTTTCGTGACTTTGAAGCCTGAAAAATTAAAGTCGGTCACATGACCGCTTTTTTCAGTTAACTTTACATTGATGCGTGTTCGACCTTCTACAATTTGAAAGCGATTGGCAATGCCGGTTTCACTAAACACTTTTTGAAAGCCGTCTTGATTTTCTTTACCTAAAAAGCCGCCAACAGTGACATCAATACCAAGATTTTTTAGAACCTTAGCCACATTAATACCTTTACCTGCCGCATGAAGTCCTGCGGTTTTGACCAGATTCACTTCACCAGTATCAATTTCAGGCAGTAAGCCAACCAAATCATAAGCTGGGTTTAAAGTGATGGTTGCAACTCTCCTGCTCATGCTATTTCCTCTCCAAGACCTGAATTAATGGCGTTACCGATCGCGGATATCGCTTCTTGGGCGTCAGCACCTTCAGCATGAATACGCAGGCGGTGACCACATTTAGCGCCTAAACTGACGATTTTCATCAAGCTTCGTCCATTTACAGGGGTGGCGGTGCCATCGAGATTACTTACAGTGATTGCGCTTTTGAACTTTTTAATATTGCTGACTAGCATGGTACTAGGACGTGTGTGAAGTCCATGTGGATTATGAACAATAAACTCTTCTGTCACGGCATTTTGTTCTGATGTGTCGCTTTCTTGGTTATCATTTTTGGCGTAAAAGAGTGAGATAAGGTTATCAACGTTATCTATTTTAAATAAATCATTTATTTTTTTATTTTGTAATAATTGATTGATTTTAAATAAAAAATCATCAACCTGACTATTTGCATAGGAAATGGTAATTAAACCTTTGACGGGGTTATTTTGATACGTGAATTCGTTTTTTACCGTTGATAATGCAATAGCACTGTGAATATTACCAGTGACACTATCACTCAACCAAATGCTCTGGCCTAAGTAATAGGGGGTTTCAGTTAATACTCGAGTGATAAAATCAGTGCTAATAGATTCTGAGTTTTGTAAGCTAATAATATTCTGCATTTTTAACGCATTGATATTATTAGTATCAATATTCAGGGTAACCATGGTGTCATCAAATTTAAGAGGCTGAATCTGACTTTCGCCCATAAGTAAGCTTCTTAACGTTTCCACGGAATTTGTTTTTGCCATTTCTTGGGCAATATTTTCATCGCTAATAATGTGTGTTAATTGACGTAATAGTGTTAAGTGTTCGTCAGATTGTGCGGCAATACCGATGACAATATAAGCGATTTGGTCTTCACCCCAGTCGATTCCTTGAGGAAACTGAAATACAGCAAAACCCGTTTTCAATACTTGAGAGCGCGTATCTACTGTGCCATGAGGGATAGCTATCCCATTACCTAAGAAAGTTGGCGCTTGGTTTTCTCTTTCTAACATGCCTTGAACATAACCGCTTTTAACATATCCGGCTTCAGCTAGTGCCGCTGCAATTTGTTCAATTGCATCTTGTTTGCTGTGCGCGGTGGCTGCAAGATGAATATCTTTAATTGACAGGTTAAACATGATTTCTCCTGATTATTCTTTTTAAGAACCAATTCAGACAAAACGTGCCAAATTGATTAGTTGTTATGCGTGTTATCGTTAACAATATAGCTGAATCGATAAAGCTTGTCTATGAAGTAGGCGGATGAAAAATGAGATCTTGCTGGCAAAAAGAGATTTTTAGCGCAAATTTATATTTTTAAAAATTGGTTAATTGAAAAAGCTGAAGTCTGGCTGAAGTTTAGCTGAAATACTGATTTTGCTTTTTTAGGCGAGAATGTTGAATAATTAAAAGACTTAAATTGACTTACGCTAGGTGAGAAATAACCGATTTTATACAGGAAATACAGGGGGAGGAGGGGAGGTAAATAGGGAGGTTAGTTAAAAGTTGAGTAAGCTGAATGACGCTTCAGCTTACTCTGGGACTAGTTTTTTCGAGTTTATTATTGCCAATGATAGCGTTTAATTAGTCAGTGAAAGATGATTTAAGCAATAACCAACCAAATAGATGCTAATACTAACGTTGAAAAAAGTAGTTCCTAGGTGAATTAGTCTTGGACTTTAATTTTTTCACTACCAAGTGACACGATTTTGCCCGCTAAAATTTTGCAGCGTTTACGTGTTTCAATTACATCGTCAACTTTTACTTGGCCAGCCGCAATCATTGCTTTAGCCATTGCACCGCTTTCTGCCCATCCTTGAATTTTTAGCAAATCGCATAACTCAACATGCGGATGCCCATCAAGATTGAAAATTTCCATTGTTGCTCCAGATTTCATTAAATATCGTGATATTCTTCGCACGCTTGCAGCGTGTTTTGGATAAGTGTAGCGACGGTCATTGGCCCGACACCGCCCGGTACAGGGGTTATCCAAGAGGCGAATTTCGAGGCTTCATCAAAATCAATATCGCCAGTCACTTTGCCGTTGTCTAAGCGGTTAATGCCCACATCAACTACTATTGCACCCGGTTTTATCCACTCACCCGGTATAAAGTTAGGCTTACCAACAGCAACAACGAGTAAATCTGCGTTGCGAACATGTTGTTCTAAGTTTTGGGTAAACCGGTGAGTTACCGTTGTGGTGCAGCCCGCTAATAATAATTCAAGGCTCATTGGACGACCAACGATATTTGAAGCGCCAACAATTACCGCATTTAACCCATAGGTATTAATGTCATAACGTTCAAGCAGGGTGACGATACCTTTAGGTGTGCACGGGCGCAGGCGAGGGGCTCGTTGGCATAGTCGACCGACATTATAAGGGTGGAAACCATCGACATCTTTGTCAGGATGGATTCTTTCAATAACTTTGACGTTATCAATACCCGCAGGGAGTGGCAACTGAACTAAGATGCCATCAATTTGTGAGTCTTGGTTCAAGTCATCAATCAGTTTCAACAGTTCTGCTTCTGATGTCGTGTTGGGTAAATCATAAGAGCGAGATAAAAAACCGACTTCTTCACAGGCACGACGTTTGCTGCCGACATAAATTTGTGAAGCTGGATTTGCGCCAACTAAAATCACAGCAAGTCCGGGCGCACGCTTACCTTTAGATAAACGTAACTGTACTTTTTGGGCAACTTCTTGCCTTATGGTCTGCGCAATCGTTTTCCCATCAATAATTTTTGCTAACATCTGTAACTTAATCCATATATGAGACTCGGGGATGCGTCTATTTTGTCAGAACTTAGCATCAATGTCAGGTCAATCTGTAACATAAAATGAGCAGATAGTTATTTTAGTAGCGAAAAGCCATTGACTCGGCGCTCAGCAACCGTATAATCCAACGCCATCAGCTTAATAGGCTGTTCGCATTTACAATGCGCCCTTAGCTCAGTTGGATAGAGCAACGGCCTTCTAAGCCGTAGGCCGCAGGTTCGAATCCTGCAGGGCGCACCATTAGTTTTCAATCACTTACCTTCATTTAAAATTCTCCACTTTTGCTAACTGGGACGTATTTGGGACGCAAGTACCGAAAATAGTGTCTATTTGCTTCGCGTGTTCAGTTAAATGATTAGGTGCTAAGTGCGCATATCTTCTCACCATATCAACGGATTCCCAGCCGCCCATTTCTTGCAAAACTGAAAGTGGTACACCTGACTGAATTAACCAGCTCGCCCATGTGTGCCGCAAGTCATGAAAGCGGAAGTTTTCTATTCCAGCTCTTTTTAGTGCGGTTCTCCATGCTGTGTTAGAATCGACTCTCATTTTTCTAACGCTTGGCGTTAAAGTTCCATCCGGTCTTTTCTTCGGATCCGTGTGAACGAATACCCATTTATGATGGTTTCCTATTTGAGCCTTAAGCACTTGGCAGGACGTATCATTTAAAGCAACCCCAATTGCCTGACCTGATTTACTGTCCTCTGGATTTATCCAAGCGACCTTTCTTTGCATATCAATTTGTCCCCATTCTAAATTGATAATATTGGAACGTCGCAAGCCAGTAGCAATAGCAAATGTAACTACGGATTTCAGTGGTTCAGGGCATTCGCGGATCAGCCTTTGTGCTTCGTGATACTCTAACCACCGAACCCGTTTTTCTCTTACTGTTGGAACTTTAATAACGGGTGACTTTTCCAGCCACTTCCATTCTCTCTCTGCAGTGCGTAGCAATGACTTCATTATCGCCAAATGCTTTGCTTTCGTAGCTGTTGTTACTTGAGCTTCTGAGTAAGCAGGGATTTCCTTTCCCTTGCGCTTTGCTGATTCCGCTTGCTTCTCCCATCGCTCTTTAACCTTTCGATTTCTCATCTTGCTTACAGCTGCATAAATTTTTGCTTCTGTAATATCTTTTAGCTTCACACCTTCAAAGTGATCTAACCAAAAGGAAAGCCGACCTTTATCATCATCCAATGATTTTTTATCAGCTTTCTCCTCAATCCAGCGAACAATAGCCTCTTCAAATGTAACCTCGGGGAAGTCACCAAGTTTTTCTATGCGCCACAGTTCAGACTTTCGTTTGTCGTGTAGCTCCTGTGCTTGCTTCTTGATCGTTGTGCCAAGAGACTCCTTGATACGTTTGCCGCTTGGCGTCGTGTAGTCCCCGTACCATATTTTTCCTCTTTGGAATATTGACATGATTTCCTTTCTCCTGTCTCACCAGTGTTCACTGGCATAGTGTGAATTGATTTGTTGGCCGCTGCAATACATGCAGCTCTAGTGAATAGGTAAGGTGAGTTTCTTTTAAGGGGATTTTTCTTTGTGAATGCAATCATTCCTTGCTTGCACCACTGGGACAAAGTGTTTTCTGATATGCCTATTATTTCTGCAGCTTCTTTCCTAGAGATAGTTATTCCTATCATCATTAATCTCCTTATCAATAGTCATAACATAGTGATTGAACCACATGTTAGGTGTGTATTTTAATTTCTTATCGGGTGGTAATAGGTTTGTGAATTCTGGAAGGTATTTGCTTATTGTTTGCTTGGATAATTCGGCGGTTAGTTTGTCGTATTTCTTTAATTCTGTGTGGCACCTTTTCGCCACACTTCGCAATCCGTTTTCATGCTCTTGTGGTGTCATATTCTCTGCCTTTTATTTCTCATTGTGACCATATAAGATTTTTGACAGTTTTTAATTTCGACAGGGTAGATATTCTTTCCTATCTTTATTTTGTGATTAACGATTATTCCGGTTCGACTATGATTATTTTTGTGTATTTCTAGCGCGGCATTAATTGCAATTCTTTCTATATCAGATGCGTCACCTTTTATTATTAATTTCATTCTCCGCATCCTTCATTAATAAATATGCTAGGCATATTGCACGAGTTAGTTTTTTATCTTCTGCTATATTCCAGCCTGAGCCACATTGCCAAAGTCCATCTTTCGGTATCATGGTTATTTTATTCATTTCAGCTAAATTCATTGCCATTTGATTGCTAAATACATCAATCCATTCAGTTTCTACCCATTCTTCCTCATTATCATATTTTATTTCTGCTTTTAATCGCCGAGTAAAGAATCTAAATTTTCCTTTCCCTTGTTCAATGTTTTTATATTGGATGCCATTTTCTTTACAATCTAGGATGAATATTTTTTTATTAATCTCGAAGTCAGAGAGTTCGGTGTATTTATTCATTGATTAACTCCAGTTCATCTTCTTTAAATTCGCAAACAGTATTTCCAACCATGCATTTATATGGAAACTTATTGTGCTTGAACTCGTCTATATCAATAATTGTCATTTCATCTAAATATAAAATTCCGCAATGTGCGGAGTGGTCGCAGTTTTGCAATTCAACCTTATCGCCGACTTTAAATTTCATATCTCCCCCAATTCTATTCTTGATAATTTATTTATAATCCTATCTCTCCTATATTTAGGAAGCTTAGGCTCATTCTTTTTATTGCCATGCCTACCGCTGAAATAGTAGTTAACGATTATTCTGCAATGCTCGTTATAATCAGACTCTACTAACTCATCCAGCGTTGATAGTTTTCTCACCGAACACCTCACCACACTTAATCTCAACATCCCACACCGCCATTAATTGATTAGCACGGCTCTCGCATTCTTGCTGTGTGTATAATGTATTAGTTACAGGCGTAACATATCCCTGCCAAATTAATAACAGTACGAATAGTTTCATTATTAGTTAATCCAATCGGTAGAGTGGGATATTATAGTTGCTATTTTTTAATGGATATAACGTAGTAAATTTAATATCTAAATTTCTAAGTTCTTTTTCAGATGCAAACCCAGTTGGATATTGATTAATAATTCGCTCCAACTCATTACATAAAGCAACAATAACTTTCTTTTCTGGCTCTTTGTTATCTGCAATCATACCCTTGAGATAAGATGTTAATACTAATACCTCATTCTTATTCATTTTTTTATTTTCACTCCGTTGCTGATTAATATATTTCGAAATAACTCAATCATGCCTTTATATCCTTCGCTGCCATATTTTGAGTCTGGCAATTCAACCTCCAAACTCTCGCGTGATGCTTGCCATGCCTCCCATGCTTCTCTTGTCACAAGATAATAGTAATATCCAAATTGGTCTTTCTTTAGCGGGTCTATATGATTCTGCGGTTTCTTCAAAAAATACGTTTCAAATTGCTGTCTTGATTTATCCATCACTCCACCTTTTTAAACTCAATAACCCACACCCACGGATTATTTAGCCAAATTTCAGCTCCATAGATTGATTGCCACAGGCTTATGAAGCTATCACTAGCGCGGTTAAACCACTCGGCGGTATCATACAAATCAGCCAAGGTGTAATCACAATAAGCAGTTCCATTGCCAAAATTGTTATCTAACATCAGAATGCCTTCTGCCTTAGCATCCTCTTCGCTTATGTGATTAAGCTGCTCTATACAAACATCAGTAATTTCAATTTTCCCTTTGATATCACCGTCTTTATCCGTAACGCTAATGATGTCGCCAATTTCACCATACGGGCAATCAACATCAACAAATCCATGTCGCCATGCTGCACATACTTGCTCTGATAGTGTGTAACCTTCCTGCCATGCACCTAACTTGCGTAGCTCTTCCTCAGTTACTTTTGGCTGTGGCTCAATCGGTCTACGTGTCTGCGTTTTTCTACCATCCATGACAGCTGCTAACATTGCATCGTTAAACTTGATTCTGCCTTTCATATTCATTCCTTTTATTGCATCCCTGCGAGTTAAATTAGTCCAACTGAATAGCGCCTTCTTCTGGATATTCGGTGCAGTAAAAAATAGGCTTGGATTTATCGAAATAGTCTAAATGATGCTCATCATCTAGCGTGTATTCTGCTTCATCATCTGACCCTTGGTACTTTATTTCTAAGCCAGCAAATTCAGCCATAGCCATTATTTGCTTTGTTGTTAATGTAATAGTCATATCTATCTCCTGTTTGCATCCTTGCAAATATATCCATGAGCTAATTCCAGTTAGAAATCTCTTCTTCGATTAAATCGTCTATTTCGTCGTTAGTGGCTTCTTCATTGAGAAATAAGCGTGCCTCGGTCATATATTTTTCTCGGTTCTCGTCAAAGAACTTTGAACATTCAGGCGACCAACCACGCTTACCTCCTTGAAAATCTGCGGCGGCATTATCTTCAGCCATATTTTGAATCATCATATCGGAAGTAATGATGCCAGATTCACGACAAAACCCCTTTAAGTCGCGCTTTCTGAAATAAGATGAAACCTTTGAATCGCAAACATCTTTAAAGCGTAATTTCCAGCGACGAATACAGCGTCCATGTAGAGTTTTCATGGTTATATCCTTTGGTTAAATCACATAGGGAAGGGTTAGAATGGGATTTCGTCAAAGTCCTGTGTCGGCTCGAAATTTTGCTGTGGTGGTTGCTGAGGCTGTCGCGCTGGTTGCTGGCTTCCTGCCTGATTACCACCGTTACCGCCTAGCATTTGCATCGTGCCGCCGATATTTACAACGACTTCTGTTGTGTATCGGTCTTGACCGCTTTGGTCTTGCCATTTACGCGTTTGCAAAGAACCTTCGATATAGACTTGTGAGCCTTTTTTCAGGTATTCACCTGCAATTTCAGCTAACTTGCCGAAAATTACCACTCTATGCCATTCGGTTTTCTCGCGCATTTCTCCTGATTGCTTATCACGCCACGATTCCGATGTGGCTAGTGTGAGATTCGCTACTGCGCCACCGTTAGGCATGTAGCGAATTTCAGGGTCTTGGCCTAAGTGACCAATGAGTATTACCTTACAAACTCCACGACTAGCCATTTAACACTACCTCCTGAGTTGTTTTAATTAATTCTAAAAACTGATTTCTACGTTCCTGTAGTTGTGAAATTTCATCCTGAAAATCATCCTTGTTCAGTCTGTGAATTATTAATTGCTTACCCTCTGGAAAATCAGCACAGTAGCTAACAAAGTCTACCCAATCCATTTGAGTACAATCTAAGTGACTAATTAGTTGCCATTTATAAGATGGGTCAAAGCTTTTTCTGGTTAGAGTGGCATAATGAACTGAAGCGATTACTGACTTAATCTCAATAATGCCTTTTGAATTTTCGACGATACCGTCAGGGCTATCACCATAATCACCACAGTCAAAGAACCCTCCATTTAAAACATATGAAAATGTAGTATCTTCATACAGCATCCTTGCTATAGGCTCTTGTTCGTGACCGCGTTCCATGTGTTTATTTGAATAGTTATATTCAGCTTTAGCGCCAGTTATCCTTTCCAGCGCTATTTGTAGAGCATATTTTTTTGCAGGGTCTCCAAATGCCTTGCCATAATTAGCCATGAATAGCGGTGCGTTTGAAGATGTTACTTTTCCTACCCGTAACGATTCCCAATCATCAGAGTTTTGTTCAACATCATGAAATATTGGCTTCATCATTACACTCCGAAATTAGTTTTTTCTCGTTTTCGGGCGATATGCTTAAACGGGCAGTAACAGCATTCAGATGTCCATCTCTCTTGTATGCTTCTTTAGCGCTATTCCAAGCCTTTTCCATGTTCGGTGTTAGTTCCTGAACTAAGACTTTAGGTGCGTTAGGAGATATCCTTAACCCCTCCATAACTTCACGACCAAACTTTACGTTAGTATCAACATAAACAGTGACGCGCTGATTACACCAATCTTCAATGAATGGTGATCCAGTTAGGCGACGAAGCATTTTTGAGTTTGTGGCATTAAGTATCATTGGCTTTAATGCTTCTCCTGGTCTAAGTTCTTTCTCTGCAAAATAAGCGGTATTAAATAAATCTTTTGTTTTTTTAGTTTTATCACCTTCCAAAACAACGCGAACTATCGTTAAATCAACTCTATCAACGATGTCAGCACTGCTTAAATAAGGGGAATCAAACGCTTTTCTATAATGGGTTTTTTGAGCTTCCATTATTGCCTCCATATTTCATTTCTTATGTCTTTTGCAGCGTTAAAGGCTCCATCCCAAATACCTGCAAGTTGAGATTCAGTTAGTGACTGAATTATTGTTGGTGACGCATTTGTTACTGAATCCCATATAACCCGAGCCATTTCATTAGTTAGCTCATCATCCTGATTTGCTAGGTGCTCACGGTCTGGAATAGTGACGAAATTTTCATATTCTGAAATTCTCATGCTGCGTCCTTACCTTTCTTCTCAATTGCCATTTGAATGAGTTCATCTAGCGTTCCCTTGCTAGCTGCAAACTCAACGGCACCTTCAAGAGGGCTTTCCATTGCCCCAAATATCGCGTTAGTGTCACCTGTTAATGACTTTAGTTCGTAACTTTCCATAGTTATCGAAAGGTTTTTATAAAAGCTCACTTCGGGCTTATAGCCATCAGTTAAAATATTTACTGACATAAGTCACCTCGCGAATAAGGGAAGGGCAACAAAGAACATCACAACAATTACAGCGAAATAGAGTTTCCAGCTTGGCTCGTCATCTGCTGTTTTACGCTTACTAATTCTTGATGCTCGAATGGCTTGCGGTTTGCTTGGCTTAACCATGAATCCATCTCGCATTGCACGGTTATATTTCTGATTTGTATGCATGATTAGTCCTCACGTATCTTTCGATAGCGATAGTTATTTAGGTTCTGGTGTTGGCGCGGTGGGTTACTTAGATACTGCGTTATTCCAGCGTTTGATTAACTCTCTTGGGTCGTTGTAGGTTGGAGATCCATTCCAAGCACAGCACTTTAGGTTGAATGTATTTAAACCCTGTGGACTAGGTAAAACAAAAGGGCTGTACGCATGTAGTAATGGAGTTTTTTTACAAAATGGACACTCAGATATATCCTCACATCCTGTGAAATCTATCTCTGGTTTTGTTTTGTCATCTTCCATCCACTCAAGGCCTTCCGGAACATGTAGCCGATACCCATCCCAATAATCAAACTCTGGTGATAGGACTGATTGATAGCCAGCCCCTCTAGTTCGCATCCGCTTTCTTGCAATTACTTTTTCGCCTTCAACGGCTTTACTGTCCATTCGCCAGAGATAAACACCTTCCTTTTCTGGCTTTTGTTCTGAGTATTTAATCCACTGACTCATGTATTGTTCCTTATGTGCGTATTCCTCACTATTAATAGCGATATGAACGATTAAGTGGTGGGTTACTGCTGACCGAGGGCTTTTGCTATTACAGCGTCAGTGATATCTAAATTGTCGCCACTGTCCTGTTTGTAGCTTGCAACTATGTTTCGTAGTCGAATGAGCTCACTTAATAACTCTGGTGCTGCGGCGATTAGATTGGCGTTGGCTTCTTGTACAGATTCACTTTCAGGCCAATTAGTAGACCAGATTTCAACCCAGCTGTTATTTTCGCATCCATGAACTGTAGCGATTTGCCCAGTATGGGTATTATTCCTATCCGTTAGCCACGGTGCTGGCGTATGCTTAAATTCCATATCACCCCCTAGCCTTTAACATTGCATCTGCCATGCGGTAGGCTGATAGTGCTGTATCGTAGAAATCTCCTTCGCACTGCTCCCTTAAAGACCATGGTAGCGGTATTGTGCTAATCATTGCATTCATAGCCTCCATTGCGAACTTGTCTCGCAATTCTTCTAGTTGCCACGGTAAATTCTTTTTATCTGTCATACTCCCTCCTAAGCTATTGCATTAATCCATATTCATAATTGATATCATTAAGACCTTCCCTGTCTGACTCCAAGTAGTAGTCCCATCTATCCAGACTTTTATGATGCGTCCTGACCAATTGCCAGCGCCAACCGTCAGCGTGTCTAACTCGCCTTACATACCTGATTGTAGTAACCCAATGTTCATATCCACCATAGCCACTCAGTGAATCAAACTCGACTCGAACAGGTCTGAATAACTTCGGCATGGGTAGATTTCCATTGTGATACTCATCTATTGTCATACTCCCTCCGTTATTAACTAAACACGATGCTAGTAGCCTGAATATTCGCGCAAAGCAGAAATGATTTTTTGACATTCCCAATATGCATTTTGAATAACATCTTCAAATCCTTGGTCTACGCATGTATCTAAATTTTCTTTCAATATGCCAAATTTAGCGTCTAACTCCCTTAGCATCACGAGTTGCCATTCAGGGTCGTTAGATTCTGGAATTTCTATATCATCCATCTCTATCTCCTATCTATTAATCAACTCACCACAGCCCACAGAATGGACTCTGATTAGTCGCCTAGATATCGCTCTAGGCTGCGGGTCTCACAGACCATGGCACCGCACTCTTAAATTTATTTAGATAAGTTAAATTTAATCACTACATAAATCCTCCGATTCAAACGGTACTTACATCTATGGCGTGACCGATTTAACGCCTATGTTTATTGTCGTGCTGTCAAAAAAGCTATCTCAGCACAGCCCACCTTGATGGACTGTAATTAGTTAACTGTGCCCGTTTATTTATCCACTTAGGGCGTCAGTGGTTTCATTGTGCCCCCACAAATGAAATCGGTTATAATTAACTCACCCCCACAATATGAGAGTTAGTTAAATGGAATTATTAGCCATTATTGGACGTGTATTAAAAAGCGAACCATTGGAGCGTGTTATGTGGTTTATTATTGTTTGGGTGTCATTATTGATGATTAGTCCTGATTCTTGGGGCGCTAGCTTTAACTCAAAAATTGGGATCCCTTATGTTTGGCAAGTGTTTATATTTGCCATTTCTTTTGTCATTGCAGTTAATACGCAAAGACTTGTAATGATGGGGCGTGATTCAATTATTGGTGTTATCCGCGATAGAAAATTAAAGAATGAAAAAATAAAAATATCGCAGTTAATATCAAACCTCTCGAAAGGAGAAAAAGGATATATAGCAATGATTATTGATATAGGCGGTGGATATGTGGGCGGCAACCGAAGCGATCCAGTAATTAAGTCTTTGCTAGATAATAATATTATTCATGATTATTCTAAGCACTTAAATATGAGGCATATGAATAGCTACATAATTAACCCCTATTATTATTCTGAATGTGTCAATCAATTTACAGGGTATTTTGATATTTAGCCCATCCGTGGGCTTTATCTTGCCGTAACACTTCCATCACTCATAATCGGCTTGCGTAGCCGTGGTTGCTTGCGTCACCATTTCTTACTTGCGCTTCTCTGGTGTGCGTGATTGACGACTCTATACATGATGTCGTCTTTTGATGTGTCATCCACTGATGCGTAGTCTCTTGGTACTGGTGGGCTTATTATGGCTTTGTCAGTTCTATCCATAGATTCTCTATCTAAGTCAATATCCTGAAGCTCTGTTTTTGTTTTATAAAAACTCGGTGGAAGACCATTTTCTTTTCTGTATTGCTCACCTAGCTTTTGTCTTTTCAGTCTCCGGCGGTCACGAGCCGTTAGCCAACTTAAGTTATCAGTCACGTTATGCCCTCGCTGTAATATCGCCGTTTGGCATGATTGGCTTGCGTAGTCTTAGCGGCTTAGCCTGAGCTGTTGGTAACTTATTCAACTCAAAAATTATCTGAGCCATAACATCGAATGAATTAACCTTCCGTGATTCTTCTTTGCGCTGTTCCATGCGCTTCTCTTTCCTGCGTAATTTATAACGCTGTCTTGAGTTCATAATAAAATCCTCAGTTAGTTAACTTTGGTGATTGGCATAGTCATGTGACTAAATCATGATCCGGCGTCCGGAAGTTGGCTTATGTCACGCCAATCATCTATACCAATCCCAAAGCTAACTTTACTTTGGCCTCCCGTTTTCAAGGAGGAAGCTAAATTATTAAAGAGCATAAGGCGTATATTTCATGTTGCTTGCCTTCGATGGAGTTAATAATACTAAAGGTATTACTTGTGGTCAATACTAATGATATTAAAATAAATACTGAAAGTATTAATTTATTGAATTTAAACGGAATTTATTTTCAAAAATTATTTATCTTGCGAGGAAAATCACACGAATCAGCGGAACATATGCTAAATTATTGGGTAAAACTCAGGAGGATTTATGAATTTAGATGATGAGGAAGTTGTAAAAGTAGTAATGGAAGTGGGCGGCGCGGTATTTCGACTGCTGGACAATACCGACACTATAACCAAAGAAATGATTATTGATGAACTTGAGCGATACCGTAAAGAGGTAACGAACACGCTACATAAAGGCGCTTTACGTGATGCTGCTCAGGTAGTTAGAAGTATGGGGAAGATTGGATAGGGCACAAAAAAGCCCTCGCGGGGAGGGCTATAGTCTATGTTAGAGGTGGTGGGTTATGAAAATTTTTTATTGTAAGATTTCTTTATTTCTTCTTGGATTCTTTGTAACTCTGCTAGAGTAAAAATTATTTTGTCTTTTTCATACTTTTGCTCATCGGTGCAGTTTTGTCTTAGTTCAGTTATTAAGTGGTTTTGCACTAATTGTTGATTATCTAGACATTGGACTCTCTCACAAAGGAATTGTATTTTTCGGACTAAAGATATAAATCTAAAATAAGCTTTAACCTTTGACCTTTGGCTTCTTGTTATCTCTGATAAAATTAGCATCTCAGAATATACTACATCTAAAACTTGATATAGCTCATCAATTAATCTATTGATTTCTTTATTTTTTTCATTTTTGCTATTGTTACTATACGCCAACTTAGAGGTAATTATCCAGCCGGTTATTGTAATTACAGCTGTAGCTAAAGCAGTGAAAAAACTTAGCCACTGAGGGTTAAACTCATTATCCATGAACTATATCCCTTTATAAAGAATCATTTATATAGCTAATGACTTCTTGCTTTATTGATTCGTCGTTAGAGGTAATATTATCTCTTAATTTTAATATTAAATTTTTATCTACACCATGGCGAGCAAGTCCGCCAAAAGTTTCTTCTAAAAACGATGAGCCGTATCCAAAGACACCATCTAAATTAACCTCTATATCGCCATTATTTTTTTCTATTTCAGGGATTAGAATGTCATCTCTAAATTCTTCACCACTAAATTCACCTAAATTCTTGTATCTTGGCCCCGGAAACCGTGAAAAGTCTTTTATATATATAGTTTTCATTATTCTTGAGTTCCTAATGGTGGTAAAGTTATACTCCATTCGACTATCGTTCCTGATATCGATTGACTACCATCCCAACAAATTTCTGGTTTCTTTTTGATGCCTTTATTGGTAAATCGGTAGTTACCCTTGTTTGACATAATGCTCAACCTTGACCCTTCTACATTTTCTATGATTGATTGCAAATCTGTGCCGCCCTTTCCTCTGTAAGCTAGTTTAGTTCGAGTCTTTTTGACTTGCAATGATGCTCTAATATAATCGCTATCGGAAGACAGATTTTTACCTATATATTCAATTAATTTACGCATAATGCTAGATGGCTGCGTTTTTTTTAACGTATTTGGAATCCCCACACCGAGATCGCAAATTAAAACAGTAAGTCTATTTTCTAACAATGCAGCAAAACACCACCATTTATTTGTATTAGATAGCTTTGTTTTTTTATAAAGGTCACTTCTATATGCGTGCTCTACAGAATTAGCCATTGCCTCAATTAAAGGTCGATAAAGTCCGCTATAATCTACATTTAATTTTTCTGTAACGCTCTCAAGCAGCCGTCCAACAGCGCTACTCATGACCTCTTCGCCTCTTAATACCTCCCAACATTTAACATTGGCGATTTCTTGCATATTTCTTGTTTTTAAACCTACCGCTTCATAGAAACCTATTCTATTTAAAACGCTGTCTACTACAGGTTTTTTTTCATGCGAAGGCGCTATTCTTACTGGTAATGGGCGAGAGACGATATATTTCACATGAGGAAACATGACTTTGATTGACTCAATTTTGGCTAATAGCCAAATACCAGCTGCTGCAGTGATCGTGGTTGTATTCCTAAAGCAAATATGAACTTTTCTATTTGTTGATACACCAATTTCACGTGACCTTTTTTCCACTTCAACTACAAACTCTACCATCCTATCATGATACTTAGTTGTGTATAAGTCCATGATATTTGGTGCTACTATTTTATCTTTTTTTGTATTTTTTTTTCTTTTACCGCTTCGAGTCATGCTGGATTGAGTTTTTTTTGCTGCAGATTTAGATAATCCTCTAGTAAATCGTTTTAGTGCTCGTTTTAATTTATGAGCATTAACTTCTTTTTCCCATAACTTCATTAGTTCCCTCAATTGTTGTGAAAAAATAAAGGTTTTGCCACACCCTAAAACGTGTCGTCAGGCCACTAGACTAAGCGCATCATCATCTGAACAGCTACGCCGATGATCTTACAATTTCCATTGATTGGCGTTATTGGCCATGCAGGGTTTAAGCCTTTTAAGAACTTTTGACCGCCATCAATGACCAGTTTTTTAAACGTCGCTTCATTCGAATCAGTTAACTTAGCTATGACTAAACTATTGTTTATAGCCTCTCGACCAGTATCTACGAGCACTAACGACCCCTCAGGAACGCTTTGGCCTGATGCTGCTGTCATAGAATCGCCTTCGACTTTTAACCAGAATGCGGAGCCTTGCACATGCACTTCTGACTCATACCACTCATCTATCTGATCTAGTGTGTATGGCTCACAAGCTTCATTCCAAGACCCTGCTTGAACCCAGCTAATTACTGGATATTTAGGCGCTGGACGATATGGCCTTGGATTAGACACATTTGGAGATAATGCGTTAGTGATCAGCTCAGCTTCTTTAGCAAGGGATGGGCTGAACTCGCTTATAGGTACTTGCAGTAAATTAGAAAACACTGAAGCGATTTGAACGTTAAGTGGGTTTCTACCATTTAGATAATGACCAACCCCGCCCTGACTTATATCAAGCATGTCAGCAATTTGCTGTTGTGTTATTCCTAGCGATTTTTTCTTGGACTCATACAAAGCCTTTAGACGATTGGCGTCATTAAGCTGTTCTGTCGTCAATTTATTCTTATTGCTCATTGTCTCAATTCTAATACCAATGCTATTAAAAGTGTTAATACCATATGTATTGACCTTTATTAATACTTTCAGTATTATTGTGGTGTGGAATAAAAAGGAGATTTACCATGGAAAGAATTCCTTTGTCTGAGTATGTAAAAAATAACAGTCAGGAAAAGGCAGCATCATTAATTGGGGTGCATCAGACCGCAATTAGTAAAGCCCTCAGAGAGGGTAGAAATATTTTGTTAACAACAACCGAGGGTGGAATTCAAGCAATTGAAATCAAACCATTCCCCAGCAATAAAAAATAGTAATACCGCTCTTTAACATTTCATCCGCTCTCCTTGCAAACGGGAGAAACCACAACTCACAGGATCGTGAGCAACGGACTAACTGCAACTATTTAATGGAATATAAATTATGGACTACGCAAAAACTATCAAAGTGGATTGTTCACCTAACGAATTGATGAGCTTCTACCTAAAACAAATGTATTCAATTGGAAATAACGGACTGGCTCAGCGGCTAGGCGTTCACCCATCAACTTCAAGTCGCGATAAAAACCGGATATTTGAGCTTGCTTGTTTAGCGGTAACTGAACTTGGATTGCCCCCTGATTCAGTACACATCAGTGATAAGCCAACGAAGGTTGTTATTGAGGGAGATTATGCAGAAAGGTTAATTCAGGTACTCGAAGGGAAAGGAAAGATAAAAAGAAAAGCCCCAACCGCTAGGACGGACGAGGCTCAAATAGAACTGTCAATTTAAAGGGATCAACTTTAAGGAGGTAATTATACATGAATATTAATTACACAACAAATCGATATGGAGGTCGAGAGTAATGGGTATAGGTCACTTAGGAGAATTGGAATTAAATCGAGACCAAGTCAACCCTGGCGCTATACCTGATGATTTTAGGATAGAAGGCTGGGTATACATTCTTAGCAATGAGTACATGCCTGGTATCTACAAAGTCGGGATGACAACGATCTCGCCAGAAAACAGAGCGAAAGAACTTTCATCAGCCACAGGAGTTCCAGATAAATTTAAAATCGAAGCTGCATTTTATTCTGACTCTCCTGGAGATAATGAAGCTGAAATTCATGAGTACTTATCTGATCACAGGATAAATGAATCGAGAGAGTTTTTTAAATGTGACCTCGAAGACATTATAGATACATGTTCAGAGGTTTGCATGGCGAAGGTTGGCGACCCAATAGAAGACATTGCTGACTCGTTTGATGTTATTTGCACTGACAGGCTTGATGAGCTGAAGCTGGATAAGCTATTTGAGTCTATTGGAATAACCGTACTTGGGTGCAAATTAGCCGCAGCAGAAAGAATGATAAGACTTGCGGCTCACCTTTCTAAAAATAAATTTGCTGATTCACATTCTCTTTACTTCAAAGGAAACACTGCATACCTGGTGCAAAGCACTATGGGAAAGTTATATGAAGAATATCTAAAAAATGAGGAGTGGAAAAAGAATAACCCTGAATTAGCACACAAACTGGAGGTACCTTTCTAATGGCCAGAGCACGAAATATTAAGCCGGGCTTTTTTACTAATGATGATTTAGCAGAATGCGAGCCATTGGCTCGTATTCTTTTCGTAGGCTTATGGACAGTTGCCGATCGCGAAGGTCGAATTGAAGACAAGCCCCGTAAAATTAAAGCTATGGTATTGCCATATGATGATGTTGATTGTGACAAATTACTCGCGCAATTGCATGGTAAAAACTTCATCACTAGATATGCAGTAGATGGGAATGAGTTTATCCAGATTAATAACTGGAAGAAACACCAAAACCCTCACATGAAAGAAGCGGCTAGTGAAATACCAGAACAAGTAACGCAACCTATTGATATTGAAGAAGCACCAGAAAAGCACAGTTCTAGCATGGTGCAAGAATCAGAAGAGAACAAAACTATCCCTGCTGATTCCCTCATCCCTCATCCTGATTCCCTTAACCTGATTCCCTATAACACCCAAGCCAAAAATCCGGCTTGTTCTGGTGATGAGAAAAAATCGTCAGACAATGTTCAGTCGATTGCAAAAAAATACGCATTCGAAGGCCAGGTGATTCGCCTTAACCAAAAGGACTTTGACTCCTGGAAAGAATTATTTCCTAACATCGATTTGGTATCAGAGTTAACACGTTTAGATCTGGAGTTTGAAAAGGTAAAACCTAAGAACTGGTTTAGCACAGTTAGCGCTAAGCTGAATTACCAGAACAAAAACGCTAAGCCAACCTGGACGCCTAACAAGCGAGCAGCCAGTGAAAGCTTTGGAGCCAAGGATTATGGTCAAACGGATATGCCAACATGGGTGAATTAAATTATGAACCTGACAGAAAGAATTCAAGAAATCAAAAAGAACCTGGCAGAGATTGATAAACAACCTGCTGAAATACCAAATACAGAAATTCATTACCTGGATATCGAATGTGAAACTCACGGAACATACCAGGCTAGAAAGCGAGTAAGCACAAGTGGATTAAAGCTCACACCTAGACCATCACCATGCTCTAAGTGCCTGCTTGAAGAGCTGGAAAAGTTAAAGGCTGAAAAACAACAAAGTGATGAGCGTGGCAAGAAGCGACTTATCGAAAATCTTTTAGCTGACCTAAATATCCCCGAACGTTTTGTTCCATGCACCCTGGATAATTACGAATCCGTTAACCAGGATGCGGCTAGAAATCTAAGTGTTTGCAAAGCCTATGCAAGTAAGTGGACAGATAGACTACGCCAAGGCGGCGGTTTAGTTATGTGCGGTAAGCCTGGTACTGGTAAGAATCATTTAGCCCTGGCTATTGCTCGTCATGTAATCGAACAACACCAAGATTCAGCCTTATTCACAACAGCGTTGCGTGTTGCCAGAAAATTCAAGTCAACCTGGAGTAAAACTGCGACTGAAACTGAGTCAGAGGTGATTCGAATTTTTACCAACCCTGATTTACTGATAATCGACGAAGTAGGTGTTCAATTCGGGTCTGAAGCTGAAAAGTTGATCTTGTTTGAAATCATCAACACCAGGTATGAACGAATGAAACCAACCATTCTAATCAGCAACCAAACCAGGGAAGAACTAGGCGCGTTTATCGGAGAGCGAGTCATTGACCGTATGAGCGACGGCGGCGGTTGTACATTAGCTTTCACCTGGGATAGTTACCGATCACGCAAGCAAGCAGCCTAACACACCAAATCATAAGGACTTCTAGATGAAAGCAATATCAATTCGTCAGCCTTGGGCGTGGCTAATAGTTAATGGCCACAAGGATATTGAGAATCGAAGTTGGCGCACTAAGTACCGAGGCAAAGTATTGATTCATGCATCACAAGGCGTTAAGACCATTGAATATGTTAGAGCATCGACACTGGCAAATAGATTAGGGATAACACTGCCAGAAATTGATGATTTTGACACGGGCGGGATTGTTGGCATGGCAACGATTACTGATTGCGTAGAACAAAGCGATTCACCATGGTTTTTCGGTGAGAAAGGTTTCGTATTAACTGATGCAAGGGCGCTAGATTTCATTCAAATGAAAGGGAAATTGAGCTTCTTTGAAGCAGGAATTGAGCCAGATGAAATTAAGCGAGGTGTTGAGTGATGAAAGGAACAACGTTAACAGAGCTGAATGAGTTCTATATTCGAAAACTGGATGCAGAAGATAAAGCTGATGACATGAAAACAGCATTTCGCATGGCTTTATTTTTGGATAAGTCGGCATGGAAGATAGAAATAGACCCACATGTTATCTGTAGGTCTGATGGCAGTGTATTCGAAGTTGAAATGGATAAGGAATCGGCAGAGCGATTAGCCAATCAGCTAAACGAGCTAACAGGAAATTCCAGCCAACGGGAGGCATCTAATGCAGGGAGCTAATTGGGTTAAGTGTTCAGATAAAATGCCAGAGAAAGACGTTAGAGTGATGGCAGTTTGGAATGGAATGCCAACGATTCTATGTTTATTTTCTAGAACTGGGTTATGGGACGATGGCGATTTTTACTCATGCATCCCACTTGAAGATGTTACTCACTGGATGCCACTCCCACCAATGCCAGAGGGTGAATGATGAAGATAAAACGCAAAGTTCACAATAAACTATTTCCAACTCGTAAATTGTCATTCTATCAGCACTCAAAAGTCGATGAGTGGAACTCGCTAGAGTGCTACATGGATAAGTGGTTATTAGTTATTTTGTTCACACCAATTGTTGTCATTGGAACGCTAGTAGCTGGATTTCCTACGGCATTCAAAGAAGCTACGGTTTATTTCAGTAAACCATATTCAGTTGATAGCCTGACACTTGCAGAAGTTGAGGCTATTAGGGTGGAACAGGAGAGCTAACAGTGAGTGATAAAATACCCGCAATAACAAATCCACTAGGAAAGCATTGGAAGCAGCCAAACCCTAGTAATATCGTCATTGACGAAACTCACGCAATGATGGGTAGTTCAGATTATGAATTGCTAGCCGATTACTCATGCTCAGTGCCATCAGGCGTTTATGTTGGAAAGATGTGGAAAGCAGTAGCTCCAAGCGGCAAAGCCTTTCTTCGTTGGTTCGGCATAGTGCCAGAGCGCGATGATGTATGCAGTAATAACCAGCGAGAAATATTGATAGTTGATTAGGAGGTTAACTTGGAGAAAGCCACAAAGTTTCTTCTAAGAAATAAACGAATACGAGATAACCTGATAGCAGCACTAAACGCCTTACCCCTCAACGAAGAATTACCCTTAGAAGTAAAAATCTCAGAATCCAGCCGAACGCTACCGCAGAACGACATGTTCCATGCGCTATGTGGTGATGTATCAAAGCAAATGACACTCAATAATGAACCACTGAAATTATGGCAGTGGAAGAATGTATTTGTGTCTGGTCACTGGATGGTTACGACAGGGGCGAAAGAGTCACCGTTGATTCAGGGTATCGAAGGTGAGCTATTAAACATACGTGAGAGCACATCTCAAATGGGCAAGAAGCGCATGAGTAGCTTAATTGAATACTCGACAGCTTGGGCGGTAGAAAGTGGCGTGAAACTGCGTACAACTCGTTATGAATATAACTACTACGGTCACAGGGAATAACTCAAGGAGCAGCAAGAGCGATGAATACATTTGATTACTTACATTTAGTGCTTATTCCAGTAGCTAAAAACTTTAAAGCAGATAGACCAATGAACGATGGTCTTTACGTGACAATTCATCACGCAAAGTCTTGCAGAGTTAAATTCATGAGTAAGCGCATTGAAAGGAATTGGCAGAAATTTTGCGCAGAGCATGAGTTAAAGAACGATAACTCACTGGAATACTGATAGGGAGATTAAATGAGTATCATATCAAAAATGGCAATCGCTATGGCGTCACTAGCATCACAGAACGCTTTATGGGCTATCAATCGTAACAGCTATTGGTACAGCTACCCCACATCAACTAAACGCATCACAGGTCACGCAAAGATAAACCGAGCAGCCAAGAAGCGGAGGGAGAGAAAGTGAGTAGGTGGAAGAAATTAAAGCAGAACTGGAAGAGCTATCTAATCGCTTACTCCGTAACTACGTTATGGATTTTGTTTGTACTCCCGTTTTATGGATTGATTATTTTACTAGCACAAATCTTTTCATGGATAGGTGATTTTTTCTGGAGCCTAGATTCTAGATATAGGTCAGTGCTTAAAATCGTTGATAAGTGGTTAATAAAAGTAACTAAATTAAGGAATTGTGATGATTAGAACCCGACACGTAATTCTATTCTTTTCGATTGTTACTTTAGCGATGGGATTTATGGGGGCATAGATGGCGCTTTATGAGGCAGGAAAGCTAGCCTTAGTTATTTCATCTCCAAATACATCGGAAATTGGTCGCTGCGTCACGCTCACCAGAAGGCTACATGATGGGGAGTACTTCAAAGCTACAGACGGTTCTGAGTATCGATGCGATAACGCAACAGAAACATATCAGTGGCTAGTCAGTGGGGATGTTTCGATTTATTTGGATGGCAAATTTAGTGGCATGAGTGTGTTTTCTGAAAGTGAGTTAATGTTGCTCGATGATGGCGAGAAAGAGTGTCAGCGAGTTCATGTGAAGGAGTTTATTTAATGGCTAACCAAAGACGACGGCGCTGTAAAATATGTAGAGAGTGGTTTCATCCCAAGTATGACAATATCGAGTGGTGCAGCCCAGAACATGGAGCAGAATTAGGAATTAAGCGAAGGCAAAAGGATTATGAAAAGGCACAGGCTAAACTCAAAAAGGAACAAAGAGAAAAAGAAGTAAAAGCCCGCGATAAACTTAAAGTTAGAAAGTTAGCAGTAAAACCCCTCAAATACTTCACCCAGCAAGCTCAGAACGCATTTAACGCCTTCATTAGATACAGAGACCGAAACGAGCCTTGCATCTCCTGTGAGCGATTTCACGACGGTCAATATCACGCTGGACATTACCGAACAACGGGAGCCAATCCAGAACTTAGATTCAATGAGGACAATACTCATAAGCAATGCGCCCCATGTAACAACCACCTTTCCGGAAATATCGAAAAATACACCCCCAATCTGATAGAGAAAATCGGACAGGAGCGATTCGATATTTTGATGGGATTTCATGAGCTACCCAAGTGGAAACGTGAGGACTACGAGCGAATACGTGACGACTACCGGAAGAAACTGAAGGAGCTGAAAGATGTTCACTGACATATCAGCGGCAATTGAAGAGGCTAGATATCTAAAGTCAGAATTCAAATTTAACTATGCAGTCGTTCAGCTTAAAGGTGCAGAGCTAAAAATTGAAACTGATAACAGGGCTAACAAATACCCAAGGCTAGGCGTCATGTTCACCACTAAAAGCGATAGGTATCACACAGTATTGCCGGAGGTAAGATGAGAAAGGCTTCATTTGAACAAATAGCTTATTTCAGAACTGAAAAGGAAATGAGAAAAAAGCTTTTCGGATCACTTCCAAAGCTCAGCCCATCAGAAAGGCCATGGACTAGATACATGCTGACTATTTGGGGTAGAAATCATCGAGGGGATGAATCACCAGATGGCCTAAATATAAATGTCATTGGTAGACTTATGACTAGGGATGAATGGGACGATGGTTCAGCTACCTTAATTAGAGCTACTTTCGATAACTGCCGAAGAATGGGATATACAGGCAATGAGTTACTTGAAAAGGTAAAAGAAATTGTAGCACCTAATCAATCAATACTCGGCGCACTTAGCCTCGCCAAAGAAAAAGATGACGCCGAATTTGTTGAAAAGTGTATTAATGTAATTTTACCAATTAGCAATCCGCTTCGGGATGTAGTTATTAAACGCTATAAGCAGTGCAAAAGCTCGCAAAATGTTTTAGAGGAGCTTTCCAGAAAGACAGGCATAGACCTAGACTCTGCAAAGCGTCGCGTTAGATGGGCTTGTGCAATGATAGAAGACGCTATTCATCCTATAATTAGCGACTCAAAGTAGTATTATTTTCTATTTAAAATATCAATAGGAGAAATATGTTGCATTCTGCGCCTAAATAGTATACTGTTTGTGTCATGCTCGGTCGTGAAAGCAAAGAGCAGGTAACAAGGCAAAAGAGGCGGCGCTTGTTATCGATACCGTCTAGTTGGTCACTTCGTCTATTTGGACTGGGATTCCAACCGCATCGGCTGAAAGGTCGATTGACACTACGGAAAGACGTGTAGCCTTGGTGGTAAGGCGTCATGAGAAGCTGGGGAGCGTCAGCTTTAAACCATCCATGAACCGCTCAACAATTTAGAGCCTCACTTCGGTGGGGCTTTTTGCTTTCCAACTCTCCGGAATTTCCGGATAGTTCACATTCAAGAGGGCGCCTAGTGCGGCCTTTTTCGTATACGCCGCCACAGAATTCTAATCACACACACTTAATTGACGCATAGAGATTGTGCGCGGCTATCTATTAACTTTAATCACGGAACACTCCGCAGGGGGTGAGTATGCGCATGCCTGATAAAAATACTGAGTTCTGGGTGCAGGTCTGGGACTGGATAACAATAAATGCGCCACTCATCGCTGGCGTGTTGTTAGCCGCCATGACCGCGCTTACACGAGAGAAACGAGATGGGGCAGGATGGAAGTCATCACTAGCTGAGGCTTTTATATGTGCCTGTATCAGTATTGGGATTATTACCGCACTGGAATATGCAAAGTTGCCAATTAGCCTTGCTCAATTTTGTGGTGTCTTTATCGGATTCTTAGGTACCAAGAAAATAGGGGCGATTGTCGAGGCGGTAATGACATTCTTTAAAAACAAATTTGGAGTTAGCAAATGACATTAGGTGAAAAACAACGCAAGTTTACTCGTATGGTTGCTGATTTGATTATCTTCGCATACGACAAAGGCTATGAGTTGACATTCTCAGAAGCATACAGAACACCAGAGCAAGCGGCGTTAAATGCTAAATCGGGTGCCGGCATTAAAAACAGCCTACACACTCAGCGATTGGCGGTGGATTTCAATCTGTTTAAAGATGGCAAATACCTAACCGCATCAAGTGACCATAAATTACTTGGCGAATATTGGGAATCTATCGGCGGTACGTGGGGCGGTCGATTCAATGACGGCAATCATTACTCGTTAGAGCACAATGGCGTGAAGTGATATGAGCGAGGTAACCAAAGAGTTATTAAAAATACTGATAAAGTATTTAATTGCCTTCATTCCAATACTTGTTGCGCTCTTTTTCATTTATCAAAACTCAAAGTTAGAACGTGAAATTAAATCGTTGAATGGCGAACTGTCACAGCAACGCCTCATATCTGATAACGCCTACACCTTAATATCTATCTTTGACCGTATCTCTGGAGCAACCATAGATGCTAAACAACAAAACACACTGGACGCACAGACAACCAAGAAAGACGTCAAAACTATTCTTGTGGATAATGACTGCGCTCCCGTTACTGCTCCTGATAGCCTTATTAACAGGATGCGGCAATACAAAGACTGAATATGTATTAGCGCCTCACGTCCCCACTCCTGCAAGCCTACTAGCTGATTGCCCGATACCAGATATCCCTGACAAAATGACGTGGGGTGATATCGCTGAATATAACATTGAGCTGATGTCGGTAATTAAGGCGTGTAACTTGGACAAGAAAGCAATACGGGAAATTGAACAACAACGGCGGCAATAAAAGCTAACTCATTTTAACTGAGTCATACTTATTAACAATACGACGATCTATGTATTTTTGTGGCGCATAAGAGGTTATTAGCCTTTGATATATTATAAAAGGAACGTCTGCATATTTATCTGTGCTTGCGTGGTGATAGCCAATGTAGAGAGTTTTAGTCTCATGGTTGTAGGCAGCTGAATGAACAGTAGGTGAGTTTATATATGACTTATGCATTTGAATCAATCCAATAAAAATAGCCAATTAGGGGGCTATAAATGAGGGTTATAAATTTCATCGTTACAAGTTAATTGTCGACATCATTTAAGAAAGCTTTAACGTAAGTTCGAGCCTCTGAGAAATCAGGACTTTTTAATAATAAAAAAATAGCCCCTGGTGTTGAGGCTTGAAAAGGAAAATATCTTTGCTGTGTGCATCTTAAGGACGGCACTAATTCTATACAGAGTTTATTCAATTAGTTACATGGTAGTTAAAAATAAGTTTAATTATGTAAATTTATTTATCTTCCAATGAATCAGAGGCTTTTTAATAGGTGTAATTATCCCACCATTTAAGGGGGTGATCGCTATCTTGACTGCTAGGAACAGACTAGAAGTGGCTTAGCAGTGTATCGCTAGGCTGCGAAATCTACGCATTTCACCGCTCATTCACAGAGCAATTCTAAAACGTCGAATCCAATCACTTTGATATGAGCCTTCGAGGAAGTCAGTTATAGCTGGCGAGCTTCGACGGGCTGATTTTCTATGTGAACGAGGGTTCATTTCAAATGTAGGTAATACGTATGAATAATTTAATGGTAGTTAATGGTATTGATTTTCGTGAGCTTGTATTTCTAAGTGGCTCGAATGCAGAAACAGATACATTCAAGGTGGCTTTAGCATTTAAGAAGAGTCACAAGGATGTATTGAGAAAGGCAAGGTCAGTCATTAAGTCGTGCTCGCCTAGTTTTGCAGAGCGCAATTTTACGCTTTGCCATGAAAACAATAACTTACAGAACGGCAAGCCTCAACCATTTTACAAGATGACTCGTGATGGTTGGATGATGCTAGTAATGGGCTTTACTGGAGATGAGGCTGTAAAGCTTAAAGAAGCATTCATCAATGCATTTAACTGGATGGCTGATGTTATTACCAAAAATATCCGCACCATGGAACAAGAGAGAAACGAAGTGATTCTTGAATTCATGAAAGAGAAAGATGTGGCTAGCATGTCAGGCCGATTACTAAATCGATGGGGTAGGGTTAAAAAACCACAACTTCTTAATCGCATCGCTGAGATTGAAGAAAAAGGCCAGTTACGATTACCTGAATTCAACGCATAAGGATATCACCATGAAAATAAATACAAGTGGACTAACGACAGGTCAATCTTTCGCAATTTTAGCTATATGCATCATCGCAACCCTATCAGTAAGTTTCTTCTTGTCATGGTGCTTGCTGCATATTTGGAATTGGTTTGCTGATTCAGCAGGGTTCGATTTGGCAATAAGTATTAACTGGGGAACCGTGGTTGGATTATCAGTAATTCTGTGGGTTCTTAAATCGATATTTGGCAAGAAGGAATAGGTCGCTCAGTGGCCTTTTTTATGATGAAATAGCGCAAATTAATTTAACCAATGAGGTGCAAGTAATGAGTGAGCAAGACGATTCAATTAAGCGCTTACCGTGGACTGGTGCTGCATTGAAAGTAGCGCTGGTAATGACAGTAGAAACAATGAAGCTAACACCAGAGGAAGCGGAAAGGCAGAACATTACTGTAGTAGTTGGCCCATTCGCTAGACCATACAGAGAGATAATGGCAATAGCCGAAGAGTATGTTGAAAGGGAAATTCCTAAATCAATGCGCGATATGCCATTAGATATTAAATAAACAACAAGAATTCACAATGACCCGCCTAGTGCGGGTTTTTTATTACCTAAAGAAAGGCAATTTATGACTACTGAACTAACAGCAAAAGAGAAAATCCGCTTAGGTTTACTTAAGCTAACAGGCAATAACACTACGGCGACGGCTAAGGCCATTAAGCTAATTAACGATGTACAGCTTGAGTATGAGTTATTCACATTACTCTGGAACACTAATTCAAGCATGAACAGCAACGGGGACGGCGATACGGTGACTAAAGTAGACACTGTTTATCAACGTGTTCAAGAAGCTAAGAAAACGTTATTCAACGATGAAGTAGCAGAATAACCAATTTATAAAATTCTACAAACGTCATTCATAGAGTGGCGTTAATAGAGATTTATATAAGTTTGTGACGGCAAAGGTATCACTGATTGCCGATGGTATATAAACATAACCAGTTAATTGTTCTGATTGAGGTTAAATAATGGCGACTAAAACAAAAATGGGTCGTCCTTCTGATTATTTACCAGAGGTGGCGGACGATATATGCGCATTGCTCGCTAATGGTGAAAGCTTAAGAAAAATATGCAAGCGACAGGGTATGCCAGCAATACGAACGGTGATGTATTGGCTGCAGAAACACGATGACTTTATGCAACAGTACGTGCGCGCGCGCGAGGGTCAGGCTGAATCTCTACTTGAGGAAATACTTGAGATTGCTGATGACTGTTCGCCAGACCCTGCTGCGGTAGCAAAGGCTAAGTTACAAGTGGACGCTCGCAAATGGTACATAACTAAAGTGGCACCAAAAAAATATGGAGACAAAACAACCACCGAGCTTACAGGGAAAAACGGTGGGCCTATAGAAACCGCAACGCTAACAAAAGAAGAATACAGGAACGCTCGACAGGAGATGTTAAATGAGGACGACTGTTGAGCAAAGAAACTTTGCACGTAAATTAGAGTGTGAAGAGGACGGGTTATACTTCTCTCGATACTTCTTCAAGCAACGCACTGGCGGTAAGATGATTGTCGCACCTCATCACCATGCAATACAGAACGCGCTTGATAGGGTTATTAGTGGCGAAATTACACGGCTAATAATCAATGTTCCTCCTGGTTATACAAAAACAGAACTTGCAACTATCAACATGATGGGGCGAGGGATGGCAATAAATAACCGCGCCCGTTTCATGCACCTCTCATACTCACATAACTTGGCATTACTTAACTCATCGACAACTCGCAGCATGGTTAAGTCACAAGCGTTTCAATCTATGTGGCCAATGACTTTGCGCGATGATGCTGACAGTAAGGCCATGTGGTGGAATGAGTTTGGCGGTGGTGTGTATGCTTCATCAGCCGCAGGTCAGGTAACAGGCTTTCGAGCGGGTCACATGGAGTCAGGCTGGCAAGGCGCATTGGTTATCGATGACCCAGTTAAGCCCGATGATGCATACAGTGAGACTGTTCGTGACGGTGTAAATAATCGCTTTAACGAGACAATAAAATCACGATTGGCTATCGAAACTACTCCGATGATTGTGATTATGCAGCGTATTCATTACCACGATTTAAGCGGCTATCTATTGCGCGGTGGCTCTGGTGAGAAGTGGCATCACCTTTACTTACCCGTAGTCATTGATAATTCACAATCGTATCAAGAGTTATTCCCTGAAAACACTCACTCTATACCCATAGAGCATGGCCTCGATGATGGCTGGTTGTGGGAATTCAAGCACAATGAATCACACAGAACGGCTTTAGAGTCACACCGCAGAACATTTGAAGCGCAGTATATGCAGCGACCTCGCAGATTTAATGAGGAAGGCGCGCTGTGGAATGAGCAGATGATTAATGCGGCTCGTGAGCTGAATATCATAGAGCCATTAGCTCGAACGGTAGTAGCCATTGACCCGCAAGCGACAAATTCAGATGAGAGTGACGAAAGCGGAATTGCAGTGGCTAGCGCATACGGTGGTGGTGATAAACGTCAATTCACTGTCGATGGTGATTACAGCGGCAAATACTCTCCGAATGGTTGGGCGACAAAAGCGATATGGGCCTATGAGCATCATAAGGCTGACGCGATAGTCATTGAAACTAACCAAGGTGGCGATATGGCTGAAGATACGCTGAAGAATGCAGGTTTCAAAGGTCGTATCATTCGCATCCATGCCAGTAAGGGCAAGTTTGCCAGAGCTGAGCCAATATCAGCCTTATATGCACAGGGTAGAGTTGGACACAGAGGTAACTTATTCACACTGGAAAACCAGATGATGGAATACGTACCGCAAACAGCCAAGAAGTCACCCGATAGGATGGACGCCACAGTTTATGCTCTGACTGAGCTTAGTGAGCCTGCCGCAATCGGAATGATGATCCCCAAACGGTTACTGAGGTAACACATGACCGACAAATTACAATTAGCCGTCAATCACGCAATGAATGACGCGATATCTCGTGCTCGTATGGCTATGGCTAATCCGACTATGGGGATTGACGCCAAGCGCACATCAGCATGGTGCGAGTATGGATTTAAGCAAACACTAACATTTGATGATTTATATAATTTATTTCGCCGTGGCGGTATCGCTTATGGGGGAGTAACAAAGTTAAACGGACATTGTTGGAAAACATCACCACAGGTTATTGAAGGTGATAAAGCCGATAAATCGAAGAAAGAAACTGGATGGGAAGCTAGCCTTAAGAAGTTGGTGACTAAGCGCATATGGAGAGAGTTTAAAGAAGCCGATCAGCGTCGATTGGTTGGTCGATACTCAGGATTGATATTACATATCAATGATGGCAGTAAGTGGCATGAGCCAGTGAAAACATCGAAGCTTCTAAAAAAGGTAACGCCTGCGTGGGCTAGCGCGATTAAGCCTACTGGGTGGGTGACTGATATCAACTCACTTGATTATGGTCAGCCCAAGCTGTGGCAATACACAGAGTCGCTACCTAATGGTGGCACTAGAAATATTAACATCCATCCTGATCGCGTGTTCATTCTAGGTGATTATTCAATTGATGCTATCGGATTTCTTGAGCCAGCTTATAACGCATTTGTGAGCCTTGAAAAAGTTGAAGGCGGTTCTGGTGAGTCGTTTCTTAAAAATGCAGCCCGTCAAATGAACATCAACTTTGACAAAGAAATCAATTTTAGCAACTTAGCTTCGATGTACGGAGTAAGCGTTGAAGATTTGCAAGGAAAATTCAATGAAGCCGCCGCGGAGATAAACCGAGGCAACGACACGCTATTAACTACGCAAGGCGCAAGCATTACTCAACTAGTTAGTCCGGTTTCAGATCCAACCCCTACATACACAGTCAACTTACAAACAGCTGCGGCAGCTCTCGATATCCCATCCAAAATACTTGTTGGCATGCAGACGGGAGAAAGAGCTAGCACTGAAGATCAGAAATACTTCAATTCACGCTGTCAGTCACGCAGGGAAAGCGAACTCTCATTCGAGATAGAGGACTTCATTGACCACCTAACTAGAATAAAGGTGCTAGAGCCTATTCCTGAGAAAACGGTTATTTGGGATGACTTAAACGAGCAATCAGCCACTGAGAAACTCGATAGTGGTGAAAAGATGAGCCGTATAAATCAAACATCACTAGCAACTGGTGAGCCTGTATTTACTGTTGAGGAAATCAGGACGGCGGCAGGGTATGAGAACGAAAGTGATGAACCGTTAGGTGAATTGGATGAAGATACAAAAGATAAGGACCGCGATAAGGGCAGGAACGAAAGCCGATCCGACAGCGGTTGATAAATTAGAGCGTGGAGCAATGAAAGCATTTGCAAAGCGCATGAAAAAAGTATCGCAAGGCTACATACAGCTACTCAATAGAATCCCATCCGAGCCTGTAGTTAATAAAAAATACCAATTCGACCTAGACCCTAACTATCTTTCAATCATCTTGAGAGACGGTGAGCTCATGGTCGATGAAGTGTTATTGCAGGGTGGCGAATTCAATAACTTCTTTTTCAATGAGTACGTCAGCACAGCATATGAGCGAGGAACGGCGCAAGAGTATGCAAACTTAGCGCAGCAATCGACGGCATACGCAGCAACACAGCAAAGCGTGGCAACGGTATTACTCAGTGAGCCTTATCAGCTTCGGATGGCATTAGTTCGTGCTCGTGTGTTTGAGGAAATGAAAGGGCTGTCAGCACAAGTCAAGGCAGATATGGCGCGTATTCTTACCGATGGCATAGCGAGGGGGCTGAATCCTCGTGAGGTAGCTAGAAATCTGAATGAGCAATCAGGTATCGAAATTCGCCGTGCTAATCGAGTGGCCAGAACGGAAATCACAACGGCATTACGCAGGGCAAGAATGGATGAAGCTGATGAGGCTAGCGAAGCTCTCAATCTTGAAACTCGACAGGTCCACATATCCGCGCTTAGCCCAACAACTCGACCTAATCATGCATCACGACACGGCAAAATATTTACCACTGATGAACAGCGTGATTGGTGGGCTAGAGATGGAAACTCAATCAACTGTAAGTGCTCGACGGTGACTATTCTGACCGACAAAGAAGGCAGGCCGTACAACGATACGTTACTCAATAAACTGAAAGAGGAAAAAGAAGCCATGAAAGAACGTGGTTACCAATGGGCGGAGGAATAACGATGCCGATTCAAGTAAACGTTACGACCAAAGTTAACAGCGCATCAATCAGGCGTGAAACCTATAACGGCCGTGAGCACATCATCATCCCAAGCTACACACTGCCAGCAAACGTCATCATGAATGGCGGCTTATATCCAAACACAGAAATCGATGCTCATTACAGAGGCCTAGAAGGCACTCTCGCGCCACTTGGTCACCCAACGGTAAATGGTGAGTTCGTATCTGCTTTATCGGCCGAGGGCATTAATCAGGGGCATATAGGGGCATGGAATCGTAATGTTGCGAAAGTCGGCAATCGGATTTATGTCGAAAAGTGGATTGATGTAAACAAGGCAAAAGAATCTGAAGGTGGGCGCGAAGTGTTGGCAAGAGTGGAAGCGCTGGAAAGCGGCGAAAGCTCAGAGCCAATTCATACCAGTGTGGCTGTTTTCTTGGAGCAGCTCGAAGCTAACGAAGAGCAGAAAGTACAAGGTTATAACTGGATTGCAAAAATTCACAGTATGGACCATGACGCAATATTACTTCATGAATCTGGTGCAGCAACACCAACTCAAGGCGTTGGAATGATGGTAAACGCTGACCAAGCAACCGAGATGCAAATTAACAACGGTGCGCTTACTGGCGAAACTTATCGCGAGAAAGAACATAAGTTAACGATGGCAGCTCGCAAGCAGTTTGCTGCTGGTGACGAATATGTATGGGTTTCTGATTTCACTGATACGCACGCAGTCATCATGGTGGATAACGGTACAGCTAAATTACACTCCTACACTAACGAAAATGGAGTTATCACATTTGACATTCAAGGTGAAGAAGTAGAGCGCCAAGAGTCATGGGTCAAAGTGGTAACAAATAAACTTAAATCGGTATTCAGTAAACCGCAGGCAAGCCCTGCAATCAACAATAGCACGGAGGGCGACATGCCTTTAACTAAAGAAGATTTAGACCAACTAAGCACTATCATTGGCAACGCGATTGCCGCAAACAATGAGAGTGTAATTAACCCAATCAAAGAAACTCTCAGTGAAATTAAAACGAATCAATCGCAATTATCAGAAAGCTTAACCGCTAACCAACGCGCTGAAGAAACAGAAATGCGCAAAGAGGTAGCGGCTAAATATGGCGAAGTGGTTGCAAATTCACTACAAGGCCAAGCGTTAATCGATATGCACAAGCAACTTGGTGAAACGGCATCATTGGCTGGTAATTCTGGCACGCAACAGGAACAAATTGGCGCCCCAAACCCAGCGGAATACTTTAAAGGAGCTCAATAATGGCTACTAATCGTTACCGCCGTGTAAATCTCGACGGCAAATCAATCACGGAAACACGCGCAGCAAAGGCTAATGTGTTGCCCGGGACTTTCGTAGTTATTGATGCAAATGATGAGTTTGCACAAGCGACAGCGTTAACAGGTCGCATCTACATTACCAATCCAGCATACCACCAAGGGCTGACAATTCGTGATGCTATTCCTGCTGGCGATTCCGCTGTCGGTGAGTATGTAGAAGAGGGGCGAGAGCTTGCTTTATTGGTTCCTGCTGGCACTTACAAAAAAGACTCACCGATTAAATTTGGTGCAGATGGTCAAGGTGCTTTAGCAACTGCTGATACCGACTCGGTTATTGGCTACAGCCAAGATGAAGTAACTTTGTCTAGCGCGGATTTCATTCGGGTTCGCTTCCGTGTTGGCACTGTTGCCTCTGCATAATTAAAAGGAAAAACTATGTTTTATACTGCTGAAACTTTAGCAACAAATAGCCGACTGCAACGTCAGTGGGAAGGATTGTGGGCGACACGTAATATTTACAACACGCAGCATAATCTGATGATTAACCAGTATCAGAACGTGATGGACGGTGAAACGCTAGCGGCAAACCAAGTTGGCGGCTTCACTCGTGAATTTTGGGCTGAAATTGACCGTAACATTATCCAGCTCCGCGACCAAGAAACAGGCATGGAAATCGTTAATGATCTAATGGGCCTGCAAACAGTATTGCCGATTGGTAAGACTGCTAAGCTGTACAATGTGGTTGGTGATATTGCTGACGATGTATCAATCAGTATCGATGGTCAAGCGCCATACTCACATGACCACACTGAATACGGTTCAGATGGTGATCCAATTCCAGTATTCACGGCTGGTTATGGTGTTAACTGGCGTCATGCGGCAGGTCTAAGCACTGTGGGAATCGACTTAGTATTAGATTCTCAAACTGCAAAGATGCGCCAATTCAATAAGAAGATTGTTAATTACTTCCTGAATGGTGATGACAAAATCAGTGTCGATGGTTACAAAGGCCAAGGCATGAAAAATCACCGCAACACAGCAAAAATCGATTTAGGCGCATCTGGTGCAAACATCGACTTAACTACTGCTGATTTACCAGCGTTGTTAGCGTTTTTTGGTTTCAAAGGTGCATTTGGTCAAACCGCTTTCAATAACAAAGTAGATTTCTACGATGTTATGTGGGTGAGCTACGAAGCATGGGGTAATCTGATTAAGCCTACAGTGGTTGCGGTTGGCGCAGGTGCTGGTAATAGCGTAGTGAATGGTCGCGTTATTGATACCTTGCTGCCATATGCAGGTGTGAAAGAAATTCGCCCAACTTATGCGCTTAAAGGTTCTGAGTTCATCGCGTATCAGCGCCGCAAAGATGTAGTAACTCCGTTAGTCGGTATGGCAACAGGTGTCGTTCCTAAGCCTCGCTTTATGCCGCAGGATAACTACAACTTCCAAATCATGAGCGCAGCAGGTCTGCAAATTACTCGTGATGGTGAAGGCAAGTCAGGTGTGGTTTACGGTGCGAAACTGAGCTAAGGAGATAAGAATGGCTAAGTATGAAGTTATTATCCCTTGGTTCGGTGTAACCGTCGGGCAAGTAGTTGAGCTTGAAGAATTGCATCCAGTGTTAAAGCCAAATGTGCGCTTGCTGTCAGATGAAGCGAGTGCGGCATTACCACCGTCGGTTGAGCAGACTAAAAAGCTAACCAAGAAAGAGGTAATCGAAAAACTCACAGAATTAAGTATCGAGTTTGATGAAAAAGCCAAGGTCAATGAGCTAATAGCTCTGCTTCCAGAAGAATAGCCGCGAAAGCGGTTTTTTTATGCCCTCGAAAGGGGGCTTTGCTTTGTGAGGTAATCATGATCACAAAAGAGCAAGCCAAAGAATATCTGACGGGGCAGGGAATAGAGTTACCTGATTTTATTCTCGACGCATTGATTGAGCAGGTCGGTAGTATTCAGGAATGCCTTGATAAGCATTACCCAGCTGCGACAGCGCTATTGATTCAGATGTATTTACTTGCGCTCATGGCACTTGGTCAAGGTGATAAGTATATCAGCTCACAATCAGCTCCCAACGGTGCGTCACGGTCATTTCGGTATCAATCCTTTGGTGATAGATGGAAAGCGGCTACATCGCTTCTACGTGGCTTAGATAAGTACGGATGCGCTAATGGTCTAATCCCATCTGACCCGACTCAAACGGCGCATGCTGGATTGTGGATAGCTAAAGGTGGGTGTATGTGCGGAGGTGGTCGATGAGCACTACGGCTAACTGGTCATATACCTCACTCGCAACAATCTACCCTGTAATCTACGGCGGTCGTTATGGTGATGAGATAACCTATGGCACACCTTATCTTATCGACTGCACATGGCAATCTAGCAATGAAGTTGTGAAAGACGATATGGGTAAAGAGTTCGTCACCAATAACGTTTTTTACACTGAGTTGAAGCGTGACGGCGTGGATGTACAAAAGCCAGAGCGAGGTTTCTACATTGCCAAAGGCGATACCACTTCTCAATCTGACCCGAGAGTCGCAGGAGCTGACATTATCATCACGGTTAAAGAAGATGATATGAGCTTTTTTGGTGAAGAGTTCGATTATGAGATAAGGACTTAACTATGGGTGTGAAAGTAAAAGGCATCCAGAGTGTTAGGGCTAATATCAACAGCACATTGCAGCTAATTGCAACTCAAACGACAGCGAGGGTAATGCAGGAAATATCAATTACTGGCGCTGCTCATGCTGCGCTACTAACTCCAATCGACACTTCCAACCTTATCAACAGCCAGTATCGGCAGCTAAGCAAAATATCCAGTGGATATGAAGCTAGGGTGGGCTACTCCGCTAATTATGCTGCTGCGGTTAGTCAGATGAAAGGCAAGCTTAAAGGTCAGCCAAGAGAGGATTTTGGTAAAACTCGAAGTGGTATTTCTTTCGGTGGCGGCACAGGTAAAGGTAATTATTGGGACCCGAACGCAGAGCCTGATTTCTTGCGTAAAGGTTTTGAAAACGCAGCACCTGAAATACAGGAAATCATTAAACGGGGCTACAAAATATGAAGCCTAGTGATATCTATCAAGCGATACGCGATTGGCTCACGGAGAATAACTTTGATGATGGCTTTAAGGTACAAGAACGCTTTTGGCGTGATGGTGCTCAGTTAGATAAATTCATTGTTATTCAGCGAATGGGCGGCAGTAATCCAGAGGAAGCGTTAGTCCGAGATTCTTACAGATTAATTCTCATTTCTGCTGATGGTGGAAGCCAGAAAGAATTAGAAGATTTAGCGTTTAGTATTAGAGATGCATTAATTCGTGATCACAAAATCGGCTGTATGACCTACGTTGAGCCAATCGGCAGTATCAATCAATCAATGAGCGACAGAAACCGCTTAATCCTCGAAATTAATTTCAACACAATAATCTCACGATAACGGAGTAAATAAACATGGCAGGATGTGAATCAGGTGCATTCACAGGCCGCGACGTGGTTGTATTTTATGCAATTGGTTGCCCTGAGAATAAACCTTCACCAACTGAATACGGACGCCTCGGTATGATGCGCGGCAAGTCGTCTGCTACCGAATGGGAAACCGTCGACGCAACGGGCGATATGTCACCACAAAATACGCAGGAAAGTTTGGTTTCGTATAAAAACGTCACTTTCTCTGGTGATGGTGTATCACGCAAAGAGGCCTTATACGGTCAGAAAGAACTAAAACGACACGTTAACAATCCTGAAAGTACATCAGGTCAGCCTTATGTATGGTTCAAAATTATCAGCCCTATCGATATCACTGAAGGCTGCTTTTTGGTAACGAGCTGGAGTGATGAATATCCGCATGATGATGTAGCGACTTGGTCTATTGAAGCTAATAGCGCAGGTGGCGTTGATATTCGTGATATTCCAGACGAAATCATCATCACTAAGCAGCCAGTAGACCAGACTTTAACGGTTGGCCAAACACTAAACCTTTCTGTTGAAGCTAAATCAACTGATGGCTCGACTCTGACTTATCAGTGGAAGAAAGGTAATAGCAATGTTACTGGCGGTACTGCTGCAATGTATACCAAGCAATCAACAGTTGTAGGTGATGCAGGGGAATATACTTGCGTCATTACTTCAACTTCTGCGGGTAGCGTTACTTCAAGTCAGGCAACAGTCACCATTTCTTAATCTAAGGGGCGCAAGCCCCTCTATTGAGGTCTCATGCAAGTAATAACGGATATAGGGCAGATAGCGGTTGTTGTCGATGGTAAGTCATACCATTTAATACCGTCATTCTCAGCAATGGCTAGGCTGTCTCAGGATTCAAGCACGCGATTGACTGATATTTTCGTCACAGTATATGGAGGTCGTTTCTCCAGTTTGAAAGACCCTAAATTAGCTAAGAATGCAGAGGCTATCTGCTTTGCTAACATGGTCATGGATTGCAAAGAGGTGATAGAAAAGTGCTGTAACGAAAAAGTCAGTGCGTTAATTGGCAATCTCAGCGTCAACCGTAAAGGCTGGTTAAGCTATCGAGAAGGGCGCTTGAAGTTACAGGATATCATCACTCTTGCCCGTCACCTTATGCGTCACGGAATCATGGGCGACCAAAAGCCTGATGAAGACGAAGAACCACAGGGTAAATTCACAAACGAGTTCGACCCGCGCGTCTATGTCTATCTTGCCGTAGCCCATTTGGGCATTAGCGAACAAGAAGCATGGGGAATGACAATGACAGGTTTCCGCGCTGCTATGGAAGCTAAATTTCCCCGCAGCGAGAAAGATAAAATCCCATCCAATAAGCGGTATGAAGAAGCTATGGATTGGGCTGATAAAATTATTATGCGTGATAATGCGAGGTAGTATATGGCTGAGTTAAAATGTAATTTCTGTGGGCGAAGTCAAACTAAAGTACCAATTCTTATTTTAGCTAAAGACGATTCCGGTGGTATTTGTAGCACTTGCGTTGGTGATTGCGTACAGACTATGGGAATGATAATCAAAGAAAGTAAGACTACGTTTCATCTGCCGACAGAAGAAAAAGAGGGTTGATATGAGAGAGCCAAAACCAACAACAAAACCCGTTCCGTCGTCAGATATTCAACATGTTAATATTCCTGTTGACTATGTGGCGAACAGCATAAGCGTGCTAATTTCAGTGTGTAAACATTACAGCTTGCTTGATGATACTGTCAATATCCAGATAACCAAAGATATGGACGGCGACTTAATTATCATAGCAACCGCCAAAGGTAAAAATTTAGATGAGATATCATCAATGAATGATTACCTTTTTGAGCGGCTATATGAGAGAGATGTAGATCTAAGTGGTATGGTCGTATTTTTTGAACCTGATGCCACTACTTCTTAATCCCTAATTTTTCCTTAACGACATCCATCTCTCGTTCAAGCTGAAATATGCGCTCAGCCGCATCAGATATTGTTAATACTTCAACATGAGAATTACGCATTATCCAGTATTCGATAGCTGCGACCATTTCCTGATTGGCTGACCGATTATTAAACTCAGCTAACTCTTGAATTCTATCTTTTAAATCAGTCGGTAATCTGAGGTTAACCTGCGGATGCTTATATTTTCTTTCCATGCCACCTATCCTCAAAAACTCTCATTCTAGATAGGTGTTTTTTAGGTATCAATGCGTACCAAGTAGGTATCATTGTATATGTATACAGTAGTTTGGGTGGGTATAAATAAAAATTAAGCGCATGGTGTAATCTGGAGCATGTGATTAATTGAGTTTAAATTATTTTTGTAATGAATTAACATCCATAAATACAATATCGTTAATCAAAAACTTACTATGAATAATAATGCAAAAAAATTTTCCTTGTCTAGGTTGTTTGAGTTGTGGGATTTACATGCGGTAGCTATCCTCCCTTTATCTGGTATATTTTTCTTGTTTTTAGGTCAGGTGATGATTGCTTATGATGTGTGGGTTAAATTCTTTACCATGGTCTCAAGCCTTGGAATGGCTCTGCTCGGCGGCTCATTATTCCTTGCTATAACCAAAACATCACAATACACAAAATTTTTCCAAGACCGTATTTACGATGTTTTTTATTCCCCGCAAAAAAGCGTCCCGAAAGATTTGCTAGTTAGCAAATGGAAGACACTAACGCACTTTTTACTACAAAGAACAGCTGGTGATCTTCATAAAGATGTGGCCAATGAAATACTTAAAAGATATTTTAACGACGACATTCATTATTATTTTCAAGAAACAACTGAAATATATGACATAACGCTAGAAAGTGATCTAAGGACAGCAAGAATTAAAAAAAGGGTTATCCATAGGGTTGTAATCAACAACAATAGAGAAGACGCTAATATAATCCATAAAATTGTTTATAGAACACAGTCTGATTTAAAGGCAATTTATGTGGACAATGAAATTGTAGATATAAGCAACTGCGTTGAAAGGGAAAACATAAAGATTAATGGAGAGGACTTTATCTTCGCTACTGTCACAATCAATCTAAAAAATGATCGGAAATCCAAGATACTGGAAAGGTATTACGAAAAAACGCAAGATATCATTAACGACCCGCTTACTATTGTAAATAATAGTAAATTCATACAGCATTTAACAGTAAGACACAAAGCCACTAATTGTGACGTAAAGATAGTTCCGACAGGTTCAGTAGGGAGCCCCAAGTCACGTCCAGATAAATACATTGATGCAGATGGGTACACAAGAGTGATAATATCTCCAATTGAAGGTTTGACCCTTCCCGGAGAAGGTTATATATTATTTATAGCTCCACAAAAAGAGCCTGAACTTAATCTCATACATGAAGATAGTGATGAAACTAGCACAACATAAGGATGACATGATGAAATTGAATAATTTACTGTGTGATTCTACTGAAATCATCTAGTTCTAACTTGGATACTGCCAAGCAGCTGCGGTAAACACCCAAGATACTAATGGTATCAACTAACCCACTCCGGTGGGTTTTTTATTGCCTTAAACTCACGCGCAAAGTACATTTCAATCATGTGATTAAATTAAAGGTGATTTGATATGCCTACTAAGATTCTATATTTGCTCTGTATTTCACTATTAGTATTACTTTCGTTTGTGTTGGGGGCTTCTGTTAATATACATGGTAAAGCTCCTAGCATCATTGATGAGGCTAAGCTAACCGTATCTAATTTCATGTATCAACCAAAGGCAGCAGATTTTAAAAATGTGGCATTTTACGCAAGTGGCACTAGCATGAAAAACAAGTCTATAGGCAATGTTTGCGGTGAAGTATTTACATTTAAAGACGACGTGCCCTACAGGCATCAAAGATTCATAGTTCAAGTTGCAGAAGGCATGAGCGGTGAAAGTATCTTCTCTTTCCCTTTGTTTGATTTTGAAGGTGAAATGATGCCTGAAGAAGAGTTCCAGAAAATTTGGGATGTTAGATGCAAGTGATTTAATCACCTTGCTGACATGGCCTACTTTCGAGTAGGTTTTTTATTGCCCGTCCTTGGGCTGGTTGGTTATTTCTTACTGAGTAGCTGTTCTAGCATAGACTCTATTTTGTCTAGCCTTTCAGAAATACTGTCATTTGTGGATTCAGTTTCTTGCTTTCTAGCCTTATCGCTGATGTTTTCCATAAAGTCGGATATCATCCCGCTTCTGGATAGCATAATCACATCTGGCGAGAGTTCGTGCCTTGATTCTATTGCTACCCCGATTATAGATATGTTTTTACCAGCTAAGATGTTCATATAGCTTGGGTTTAAAGGGTGTAAGTAATACTCACCTTGGTCTATTATCAATTGCTTAAATGTTACATCATCACTTGATTCAATTTTACATAGAACAAAATCACCGCTACAGACATCTGATTCTGGGTCGAATATTACTGTGCATCCCGCAGGGAAGCTTATTGTTGAATTAGATTGCATGGAGTCACCATCTAACTTGACAGCAAAGGCTGAATCAGGCGCAAGCCTTGGAGCAGGAATATAATCATATCCAACAATATCATCACCACTAGAAAGGTTGGCGGCTTGAACAAAGGTGATAACAGGAATCAATGGCAGAGTTATAGTTGATCTGACCCTTGCTATATCAGGAGCCTCTCCAACGCCAGAAGCTAACCATTCAGGAGTGGTTCCAAGGGCGGCAGCTAAATTATTCAACGCATTAATGCGAGGGCGAGCCTCACCACCTTCATAAGCTGCAATTTGTCTTGTTACAACTCCTACCTTTTTTGCTAATTCAGATTGAGTTAGGCCTAGTGCGTTTCTTGCTGCGGCAACTCTTCGAGGAAAACTATCGTTAAAGTTCATGAATGCACACCTAAAAATCATTGACTCATTTTGAATTTTGAGTATGATGATAATTCATCAATGAGTATATTAAATTCAATAACACATAATGGAGTGAATAATGAAGCAAAAATCAGCTAAGAGCAAGCAGATTAGTTACCGTCTACGTCCAGAGGTAGAGGAGTTTTTAGAAAGTTACGCTGCTAGAACGCATCGTTCTATACAAGGAATGTTGGATACTATTATGGATAGCGTGATCGACAAGGAACAGAAAGGTGAAAGTATTATTCAATAAAAAGCCCCAATTGCACGAACAATTGAGGCTAGTTGCCAAGTAAACCCTTAGACAGGAATAAGTGACATGAACATTGTAACTAAAACAGATTTAACTTTCCAGAACTTCACATTCAACCCAATAGTTGAAGATAGTCAAGTGTGGTTAACATCAACTGAAATTGCGCACGTATTAGGGTATAGCCGCACAGATAACGTAAGCAAGCTCTATGCGCGTAATGCTGATGAGTTTACAGACTCTATGACAATGACCGTCAATATGACGTTCAATGGGATAAACAATAGCTTACGTAACAAAACGGTCAGAGTTTACTCACTTCGTGGTGCTCACCTGATCGCAATGTTTTCTAACACTCCAGTGGCAAAGCAGTTTCGTAAATGGGTGTTGGATATTTTAGATCGCGAGGTTGAGTTAGGTAATCCATTCACCAGTATTTAATTATCACTACCCAATTGAATCAGCTGATGTTCATAACCGTAAGTTTGATAACGCATGGTTAACGCCTAGCAGCTTGATTGACAACGAAAACCCTGCGCCAGAGCTTGATTTGATAGAGCAATTAGAGCGTGATGGTTTTGATGTAACAGGTGCAAAGGTTCGTATTCATGCATTACATAACAGCGCTAAACAAGCAGTGCAAATTGAAGAGCTGTTTGTGGACACAAAGAAAATGCTACACCGATTGAAAGATAGCTTTGATGTAGGCTCAAGACTAGGAGGTGCAAACGTAGTATTTGAAGGAAAAGACAAAGGAGTGATGATTAGTGGTAACAAGAAAAGAAATATCGGATGTCATTAAAACAGAAAAGCCAGCAGGTGCGAACTGTTGGCTATTTCCCAAATCAATCCATAAAGGAAGATTTAAATGAACGAATTAACATTAGCATCAAATGAAACAAATGTCACTATGTCCAGCCGCGAGATTGCGGAGCTGACAGGAAAGACTCATCATCACGTGGTTCGTGACATCGAAAAAATGTTAAGTGAACTAGGTTTTAATTATCCAAGCACGGATGATTATGTTTCCAAAGAGTTTTTTATCAAACGTAAAAATTATAAAGGTCGTTCTGTTATCGATGAAATAGGGCTAGACCAAGATATTACAATGACGTTGATGACCGGATACAGTGTGCCGTTGCGCCATAAAGTATCAAAACGCTGGAGAGAGCTTGAAACAGGAAAAGTAACGCCAATGGCTGCGCTGAATGACCCTGAATTCTTACGCTCAACATTGCTCACGTATTCAGAAAAGGTTATCGCACTCGAATACACTAATAAAGAACTGAGTAACAAAGTTGAATGCATGTCTAACCTGTTTAAAGAAGGCATGACGCCAACACAGTTCTGCAAAATGCTTAATGGTGTAAATACTCAACAAGTTCAAATGTGGTTGGCAGAACGCAATTGGTTATATAACGAAAGTAAGTCAGGTAAAAATGTTCGCTGGCGTGTAGCTTCATATGCTCGTGATAAGTATATGACTGAAAATCAGAGTGAAATCAATCCTCATGGGTACGAGCCATTCATTAAATATCAGCCTGTGTTATTGAAGAAGGGTGATAAGCGTATTTATGACCTTTATCTTGCAGGTGAGTTACCAATGAAAAAGAATTGGGATGGATTATTTACTCACGATAAAGAATTAAAGGCCGCAGCCTAACCCACACATAGCCCAAGGATGGGCTAGATAGCGGTGAAATACTTTTACCGCTCAATATTTAAACTACGAATTTATCGTAATTAACTCACGTCACGTAAAACTTTTACGCCACGCCTCTTAATTGAGGTCTTTTGCTTTGTTTTGCACACACCTCGGGCTATCATAAATTAAATTAATAAAAACTGATGGGATGGTGAGATGAAAAGAATATTAGCTGTGGCTGTTGGTTTGTTATTTGGTGCTTCTGTATACGCAAATAACGAATGTAATGATGAAGTATGCGTTGTAAATCAATGGAAAGAATTTGTATGTGCAAAGTCTGATAATGCGAAGCAATGTAGTGAGAATATCAGCCAGATAATCAAAGCTTCCCATTATCAGGGGGCGCTAGCTCTATATTGTAAAGAAAAGAAAGAGAGTGGCGATCTAGAAAAGGATCATGAGTTAGCAAGCAAGTGTGAGATATCCGAAAGATTTCTAGTGGACACAACTCAGTAAACTTTATTTAAATTAATTTAGAGACCCTGCCAATTGGCGGGGTTTTTTGTTTTAGCTAATAGCCCTGTCATTTGATGGGGCTTTCTTTTTTAAGAGGTTATTATGACTGTAAATGCAGGTTCGATTGAGTTCATTATTAAAGCCGATACTGATGCGTTGCTTATATCTAACAAGCAAGTAGAAAGGAGTTTAAGTGATCTTGATGCTGGTTTTGATAAAACAGCGAAATCAGTAGGTAAAACAGAAAAAGCTATGTTTTCTCTTTCAAAGGCTGCTGCTGCGGTATCATCCGCCTTATCTATTGGGGTTATTGTTGGTGCTGTTGATGAATGGGGGCAGGTAGCCGCTCGAATAAAAATGGCCTTAAAGTCAGTAGAGGGTGATGTTGAAAAATATGGTGATATTCAAGAAAGATTTTTAGAGATAAGTAATCGTAATGGTAAAGCAATAGAAACAACACAACTACTATATGTGGAAGCGGCTACCTCAATGAAGGAGTTGGGCTATAACACAGAACAAACAATAGATTATATAGAGTCGCTTTCATCATCTCTTACAGCTAATGCCACTAACGCAAATCAAACTCAATCAATGTTAAATGCCTTAAGTAAATCAATGGTGTCAGGACGGGTTGCTGGTGAGAATTGGAATTCAATAATGAATGCTACTCCTACCTTGATTAGTGATATTGCTAAGCAACTGTCCATAATGAGAGGTGGAGTAAAAGTTACAGAGCAAGAAGTTAAAAAGATGGCTGCTGATGGAAAAATTTCTTTCCAGCTATTTGCCGATTCAGTTATCAAAGCTCGAGATGCCAATAATGCCATGGCAGATAGTATGGATAACACAGTTGCTGATGGGTTTACTAAGTTAATAAATTCAGCTAAATCATATTATGGCGAAATGAACCAAAGCTTAGGAATTACCAAATCAGTATCAGCTGGGTTCGCAGTTCTAACGGAGAACTTTGACAAAGTATCAAGCGCTATAACTGCGCTGGTAGCCATAGGGGCGGCTCGCTATTTTGGAAACTTATCTAATAGTATAATTAAATTTGGAGCGGACTCTGCAAAAGCAGCGATCGATAGTCGGAAATTAGCAACAGAGAAGCTAAATGCTGCTAAAGCATCTTTAGAGTTAATTAGAAATGAGAAAACATTTGCGCTCACTACCCAGCAGTCTCTTAATACGCAGCTAGCAACCGCAAAGACCGAGATGCAAAGAGCAGCAATTAGAAAGCAATTATCAGTTAATTCGGCAGAATTAATAGCATTAACTAAAGCTGAAGTTGTTGTTACAAATCAGCTAGCAATCGCTCAAAATAATCTTAATTTTGCTTCTAGAGCGGCGGCAGTGGCAATGAATTTACTTAAAGGTGGTCTGGCGCTTTTAGGAGGCCCTGCTGGTGTAGCGATGTTAGCAGCTGGCGCGGTTTTTTACTTCTATCAAAAAAGTCAGGAGGCCAAGCAAGAAGCATTGGCATTTGCCGACTCAATAGAAGAATTAAAAAACAAAATGAAAGAACTATCCGAGGTAGCATTAGATGGTGAAATAGCTAAGGCTAGCAGGTCGATAGAGGCTCAAAAAGACGCAATCTCCGATCTAGAAAGCGAAATTGAAATACTTAAAAATGGTTACAAAGCTGCTTCTAGCCAATTTGATTTATTTGGTAATAAATCAAAGGCATTAGCAGAAGCGAGCGATACGCTCAAAATAAAAACAGCGGAATTAGAAGAGAAAAAGGCAAAATTAGCTAAGACAATTGAGTTTACTGCCGAAGCTACAGTAGAACTGACAAACAGAAATAAAGATCTCTATGATGCCATGAATAATGCATCTGGAGCCGCTGGTAAAATGGGCGGCATTATTGGCGTATTACAGCAAAAAATAAAGGCCGCTGCGGATGAAAAGGAGCGCCTAAACAATGCAATGAGAGATAATCCCAGAACGGATGACGGGGAAAAGGCAATACTTAACCTGAAAGAACAAAATGAGTTGTTGGGGATTCAGGACAAAAGAAAAAGAGCCATCAGAAAAGCTGAGATGGAAGCATCAAAGCTAACTAGTAATGATGGACAGGCAAAAGATATAGTCGCACTGGCCACGGCTAATTATGACCTAGCCGAGTCAGATAGAGAACGGAGCAAAGAGTCTAAAGCATCATCCAAAACTACTGATACAGCAACAGAAGCAATTAAGCGTCAAGTAGCGGAAATCGAACGCTTGAATAAAAGCTACGAAGATGGATCTAAGAAGTTAGCGCAATATGATGCTGGTAAGGCATTAGGTTATAAGGCAAGTCCTGAGCAAATAGCACAAGCAGAGCGTTTAGCTGGTGAGTTGTACGATATTCAGCAACGATTAGCAGACAAGCGAGCCGCGCTAGAAGCTAATGTGATCGCCAAAGCTGAAAAGTTGAAAACGGATGAATTAGCTCAGATAGAAAGACAACTGAAAGCGGGTGATATTTCCTTTGAAGAGTCACAGCGCCGTAGGTTGGGAATCGCGTCTGAATACGCCACTAAAATTGCAGAGGCCACAGCCAATAACATCATCACGCCAGTAGCAGAGAACCGCGCTAAGTTCGACCCTGTACAAGCATTACAGAACGAAAATACCCGCAAACTCGCCTTGATGAGAGAGTATTACAATCAAGAGCAGCAGCTTCTAGCAGACTCCTACGCTAAACAGCAAATGTCGCATGAGCAATTTACAGCAGCGAAACAAGCTACTGACATGCAATACAGAGCGCTTATCACAGCGATGGATAATCAGTACCAACAACAGCAAACAGCCGCGCAATGGGAGCTAATGAGGAATCAATCATTAAGCTACGAAATGCTGGCGTCTGCGGTTGATTCGTTCGCGGGTAATGCTTCCAATGTAATGACAGGGTTGATGACGGGTACTATGTCGGCGGCTGATGCCATGCGCTCATTGGGTAATACGATTCTAAACAGTGTCGTTAACTCCATCGTGCAGGTCGGCGTTGAAATGCTGAAAAACTTTATCATCAGTAAAACGATGGGAGTAGCAGCACAGGCAGCGAACGCAGCGGCAGCAGTTGCAGGGGGTGCAGCGGCATTGGCAGCATGGACACCTGCGGCAATAGCAGCATCAATCGCAACAGGCGGGGCAGCAGCGGCAAGCGGTTTGGCTTCTTTCCAAACATCCATGTTATCCGGTCAAGCAATGTCATTACTCGGCGGTCGTCGCTACGGTGGTAACGTATCAGGCGGCAATCCATACCGTATTAATGAATCGGGTGAATCTGAAATATTCCAGACTTACGACGGGAAACAGGCTTTCATTCCGAATAAGTCAGGGAAGGTTATTCCCGCGGATAAGGCGAATGGAAGTAAAGGTATTAATGTGAGCGTTATTTTTAATGACTACTCATCAGGAAATCATCAATTTGAAGCTCAAGCAACGCAAAACGGCGATACGTTAACGGTTCAGGCATTCTTAACTGATATGCACGAGAAGGGACCTATGCATCGTTCAATAACTCAAAATACTACCGCAAACACAAGGCTATAGAGGTAACGATGGACGAAATTATTGATTACCCTCGCGGTATGCCATTGCCGATTAGGGCAGACAAAAACATGACCATCGACACGGGATTTAGGACTGACCAGCCACAGATTGGCGCTCCTATTTTCCAGCCTCTGACGGATGATTTAAAAACCGTTTGGAGTGTGCGGTGGGTATTGAGGCGAGAGCAGGAAAGACGATTCGCTCAATGGCTGCGAAGCCCTAACTATCTTGATAACGGTAAGCGCTGGTTTCGTATGGAAATTGATTTGGGTGGGAGTGGACTACAGGAACAAATAGTTCACTTCGTTCAAATGCCAGTGCAGACCTCAATTGTTGCTGGCGTGGTGACGTGGACGGGAAGCATTATTTGCCGAAAACTGAACAATACAGATGATGAGTTCGGAGACCTGATTGTCGAGTTATTACCTGAGGAATGGGGCTTGCTCGATATCGTCGTCACCGAGCGATTGCCACGGTGCAAGGGGGGAGAATGAAGTTAAGAGAGTACAGAGCGCAACGACCGATGCGAACATTCTACGAAACTATCCAGTTCTATCACCCATCATTCGGAAACATTCATTTAGTCAGCTTGCAGATAGAGCCTAAAGTCTTGGGCGGTGTTGAATATCAGCCGTGTAACTTTGAGATTGCAGAAAGCCAGCAAAGCAAAACGCCGATTATCGACGCTTCGATTAAGTTCAGCCGAGTAGCTCAGGATTTTAAGCAGCAACTTAAGCTCTGGCGTTCTTATGTGAGAATGACACCGATAGTAGCAACGTTCAGGTTATTTGATTCAGCTGATAAAGATAACCCGATAAGTGAATGGTCGCTGTACGTGAAGGACTGCTCACTTGATGCCGAGTCGGTCACTGTCACGCTGTCGATGAATAACCCACTGAATAAAAATGTTGGCAGAATATACACGATGGAAGAATTCACAGGCTTGGAGACGGTTTAATGACGAAATTAGAGTTTATTAATCGGATGATAGGCAAGCCGTGGAAGAATCGCGCGTGTACGTTTGATGCGTGCGATTGCTGGGGCTTGGTGGTCTTGTATTTTAGGTACGTACTAGGTACGGAAATACATCATGATGCAGGCTACGAATCGGACCATGATTTTGTAACTTGCTATGAGAATGAAGCCGAATTCTGGCAACCTACCGAGCATCCAACTGATGACGGGATATTCATTGGCTATCGTGGCTCTCAACCAGCCCATATCGGATTAATTATCGACGGCAATGCGTTTCATAGTCGAGGTGAGAATGGCGCTGTACGCATGGATAGGCTTATTGTGCTTGAGAAGAAATTCACGAAATTGGAGTTTATGAAATATGCCGATAGTTGAAATTCAGCGAGTGGCTGGAACACCTAAAGAAAGAGTCGATTTAACAGTCGGCTCTTTTTTTTATAGCGATTTTCTAGTGCATCGAGAGGATTTATCAAGGGATGTGCTGGTGACAGTAAATGGCGTCGAGCTTGGCCTAGATGATGAGTTAGATTTCGAGATAACACCGGTTCACTTTATTCAAGTGTTCGACCAACCCAAAGGTGTCATCGGCGACATCCTGAATCCCGTGTTTAACTTGGTCACAAAAGTATTCTCGTTTCTTGCGCCAAAAACACCGTCATTCTCTGCGGCTGATTCCAACGTCAAAGACAGCCCAAATAACCGACTGACCGCACAAACGAATATCGCGAGAGCGTATCAAGCAAGGCCTAGAATTTGCGGTCAAGTGAGAGCGTTCCCTGACCTTATTCAGCAGTCAATGTTTGAGTACAGCGGAAACCTTAAAACTGTTACCGAGTTTATGTGCTTGGGTGTCGGGCGATTTAAAACAGAGAGCGTCCGGTTCGCTGAGTCAGATTTTACCGCGATGGCAGGTGCTAGCTATAAAATCTATCAGCCCAATGAAGTGATTCCGCTGATTAATGAGGGATTTGAATTCCCTGATATCGACGGGCAAGAATTGCCTGGTCCTAATGAAAGTAAAGATATCCCACAGCAAACCGCAACAGCGAATGAAGTGGTTTCAGGTGAGATAAAAGGCGGTGAGGCGGCAATTAAAATCGTCAAGCAAGATGAGTTTGAATACTTCTTTGAGTTGACTAAGCCGCGCTCGATATCAATGACGGTGAATGTGAGCTACGACACACCGCAAGGTAACGTAACTAAAGATGTGAAAATTGACGCTCAATTAGTGGATGTGAAAGAGAGCGATGACGGTTCGTTAATTTCGCCTGTTGAATATTACGAGTTCTTCTTTACTAACCTATCCGGCACTGAATTAGCGCAACTACCACCGAATGCCGTTGTGAACACGACGAAATTTGTTTTGTACGATAACCAATTTCTAACAGTAGGACCATTCTTTGCGCCAGTCGATGGAGACCAATTGTGGGTGCATACGCAAGGGCAACTTGGTGGCGGTAACTACTGTAATGCACGAGTCGAAATATGGAAAGTTGATGTCGACAATATTGAGATAGCTGGTACTCGACAGCAGTTCACTACCGGACTGAGAGAGACCAACGGCTCGAGAGTTTATTACAAGACAGATAAGGTTGATTTGTTAGCAGGTCGTGGCCGTTATGCAATTCAACTAACCCGACTCGAAAACAGCAATGACCAAAGCATTATGAAGTTAGAAAATGCGCACATGGTCAGAGTGAGAAAAGATGTTGTTTTTGAGAGTGACACAATTATTAGCGTGTCTGTAAGGGCGACTGAAGCGCCAACGGGAGCAAGAGAGCGTAAGTACAACGTACTATCTACTTCAATGCTTATATCGTATGACCGAGCATCAAAGCAAGTCGATTACACACTCAGGCCATCCCGTAGTTTTGCAGATAACGTATTGCATACTTGGCTTGTTGATGCCGGAGAAAGCGAAAGAAATATTGATATTGATGGGTTGTATCGGATTTACGATAACTTACCAGATGAGCGGCTTGGTTATTTCGATTACACCTTTGACGATGAAGATATTTCTCTAGGGCAACGTATCGAAACTATCTGTAATGCCGCAAGGGTAACAGCTTATTTTGATAATGCAGTGCTCACATTCTCGCGTGAGCAGTCTAGTGAATTTTCGATGACCACTTTCAACCGTTCGAACATTACTGGTAATGACATGAAAATATCCTATGACATGTCGATGCCGAGTGGATATGACGGAATTGAGCTTGAGTATGTAGAACCTGTTCGCAATAAGAAAGACTATATCCGCTTTGTCGTTGATGAAAACGGAATCAATGAAGGGTTATCACGCACACCGAATAAGATAGTTCTACAGGGTTGTCGTAATCGCTATCAAGCAATGGACAGGGCGCTTTTAGAGGCTAATAGACTCATTTACCAGCGTACAAATATTAGCCTTACAACGCTTGCTGACGGTGGGAATGTGTACCCATCCGACATGGTGCTTATCGCCGATACCTACGATTCAAATCAGCAGGCTGGGTATTTAACTGAGCGAAACGGCGAGGTATTCACAACCAGTGAGAAAATCAAATTTGATGATGAAATGTGGGTATATCTCACTGATTCAATGGGCTACACAACGCAGAAGTTTAAAGCGGAGCCTAGGTTAGATAGTGAGTTCGGCTTTATCGCAAGCGTGCCAGAAGATATCGAACTCAATTTCTACGATGGGTACCAGAAGCAATCACCTTCTAGATATGTGATAGCAACATCAATTGAACTCGAAAACATCAAATGGGTGATAACCGATAAACGCCCACTCGGTGGTGAGCGCTACACAATAACTGCAACCGAATATTTCGACGCAAAATCAGACTACAACGCATAACAGCAATCATTAACCAACAAGCCAGCCATTAGAGCTGGCTTTTTTATTGGAAAAAATAAGCATGAGAGAAGTTAAACCAACACAAAAGCCAGTTCCAAGTAGTGACATCAAAGACCTATTTTTTAACTCAGGGAAAATCGACGAGTGGGTTAACTCGTTACAGCATGAATATACAGATAGATTCGGAAAATGCCATAAAACCGCGGCTGGTATGGAGTGGGTATTTAACCAACTTGTTGAGATGTTTAAAGTTGATGCACTTAATGCGATTTTAGCTGTTGGTTATGCTCCAGCAGGAACATTCCAAGAAGGCGCTGAAGTAAAAGAACGAAACGAAACTGTGTTATGGAAATTGCCAGATGGGGATGGGGATTATTATCGCTGGGATGGTAATTTAGAAAAGAATGTACCTATGGGGTCATCTCCACATTCAGCGGGGGGTATTGGGAAAGGTGCATGGATTAACGTTGGCGATATAACCTTACGCCCATTAATAGACAAAAAACAAGGGGCATTTTCAGTATCTGCTCTTGAGTCTGGTTGTGTAAATGATAGATTGACTGATAACACACCGCTCATTCAGCAATTAATTGATACCTATTCAGGGCGGCACATTTACCTCACTATTGAACCGAACATTTTGTGGCATGCAGATAAAATAACGATGCGAAATGGTGTTAATGTGCTGGATTATTCAGGATGGGACTACGCATACAATCAATGGAATGAACATATCAAGTTCCACATGAATCATATTGCTGATGACAATCAGCATAATGGCAATGGATTACACATCCTCGCTAAGCGCCACCCTCATATTATGATTGATAATATTGGCGGCAAGAATGACCCAGCTGGCGAGAATTATCGGTCTAGCGTTATTTTTAGAGTTTTTGGAAAATTAAAGGCACGACTTGGCATTGGTGCCTCCGATACAGATACTAACTTTATCATCACTGGCGAAGATTTGAGTGCTAGGTATGCATTTAAGAACACTGAACCGGGGGATTTTGAGCAATCGTGGAATGCTCAGCCCGTGAATGATGTTGATTATTTCTATGGCTCAAAGGCTGACCAAGCACAGATTCACAGAAAAGTTGCCCGTACAGGTTTTGGTGTTTCAGAACAGTATTACTCTGGCAGTTTAAATCAGCTAGTCAGAATCAATTACAACACTGACGGTAGTATTCAATACAGTCAGCTTGGAGCTGTGACGCTAAACATATCAAGTTCGGGAGCGGTGTATGGTCAAAAGAAACGGATATTAAAAGAAACGTCTTATAATCTTGCGGCGTCCGAGTCTGGAACTATTTGTGCAAACGTCTCATCGGGAAGCTCATCTACATACATATTACCCGTTGGCGTTTCTGGAATCTATTACACGCTGGTAAATACATCAGGAACTAACTTGAGTGTAAATACTCGTGCAGGGGAAAGTTTTATTGATGGAAGCACAAGCAAAACGATAAATGCAAGAGGGAGCAATATAACGTGCCTATGTATTGGTACGGGTAGCTGGGTGATGTATTAAGTTTTAACATGGAGCGAAAAACACTGTGACGAGCTGTGCCGAAATTGTGACACAAAAATGAGAGGGGTGATGGGACGTGGTTGGGACGTTCAAGTTTAAGTGTGATTGAACGACTTTAAACAACTTTGAATTACTTTATCTTCTTTGTAGCTTGTGAACACTGAAAGAGACTGTAATTAACTGATTATAAAGTATTAATTCTACGCTCTTCTAAGCCGTAGGCCGCAGGTTCGAATCCTGCAGGGCGCACCATTCAAAATCAATCACTTATCTAATCTTCAAAAAAATCCATAAGTTAGTATTATTATTTCATTCCTAACCCACTCTTCATAAGCATTTTCTGTGCAACTTGAAAACATATCGTCTTTTGTTTTTCCTCTCTTAGAAAATTCATTTTTTATGATATAAGCCAATGATTAAAATAGCATTTAAGACTACTACCCATATTACTTTTGATAATACGGCTAACAGCTTTATTATTTTTTTAGTTATTGATAACTTTAATAGTCTAGATAACTGCAATCACATAAATTTAGCTGATTTTTTCATTGGTTCCTTTAAGTTTGCAGTTAATCTTATTTTTATTTTTGGGTGGGTAATATCTATTTTATAAGGTCGGTACTTGAGTGCTAATGAACTGAAAATATTGTACTATTTCTTATAGTGTTAATTTTTGTTCTTATATTATGACTTATTGCCGTTTTAATTTAATTAACTATTCATGGATGTGAAATATCAAAAATATAGTTTTTTTATATTTTGTGAGCGTAAACTAAAAGGATAGTAAGCCTATAGTTATAATTAAGATGGAGCTAAGACATGAATTTAATGATGAATGAACACGAGCATTTTGGATCATTACTTGGATATGCTCCAGGGGGCGTACCAATATACTCATCAGATTATGATTCGCTATCTAAACTTGATAATAAGGAAGATATTTCTTTTCGAAGTTATATAGGCAATGAATACATGGGGTATAAATGGCAATGTGTTGAGTTTGCGCGTCGTTTTTTATATCTCAATTATGGTGTTGTTTTTACTGATGTAGGAATGGCATATGAAATATTTTCTTTACGCTTTTTGCGACGTGTAGTTGATGATGAACTTTTACCACTGAAAGCGTTTGTTAACGGTAGCCAAGTTAAACCTGTTGTAGGCGGATTATTGATTTGGGCGGAGGGTGGGGAATTTCATAAAACAGGGCATATAGCCGTTATAACTCAAGTTTATGATGATAGAATTCGCATTGCAGAGCAAAATGTTATTCATCATAAATTACCTATTGGGCAACAATGGACCCGAGAGTTACCTTTAGAAAATGATAAGGGTAGGTATACAGTTGTAGATACTTTTTCAGATACGAATATTTTGGGTTGGATGATACAAACCGATAATGAAGAATATGCTTATACTGAGCCTTGCATTAATCCTGAACTGTTAAAACTTCATTTTGCTCAAATAGATAATAGAATAGATTTTGGTCAAAAATGGTTGGATGAGTCCGATCCTATAGAAAGTAAATATATTCAAGCAAGGCATGGAAGTATACTTAACGGTGCTCTTCATGAATATTTTACAATTTCGAATACCGCTGAAAGCAAACTGATACAAGCCACGAATGAAGTCCATCTTATGTATTTGCATGCAACAGAGAAAGTACTAAAGAGTGATGATTTGCTTCAATTGTTTAATATTCCAAAGATACTTTGGCCGCGTATACGTCTATCTTGGAAGAATAGACGCCATGATATGATTACTGGCCGATTAGATTTTTGTATGGATGAGCGAGGATTGAAGGTTTATGAATATAATGCGGATTCAGCTTCCTGCCATACTGAAGCTGGCCTAATAATTGATAAATGGGCAAAAGTCGCTGAGCTCAATGAAGGTTGGAATCCAAGTGCTTATTTAACTGAATTACTTTCTAGTACATGGAAACATTCTTCTGCTAAGCCCTTTATTCACATTATGCAGGATGTTGATAGCGAAGAAGATTATCATTCTCAATATATGGCATATGCCATTACTGAAGCAGGTTTTGATTATAAAATTATTCATGGTTTGGATGAGTTAACTTGGAATGAGATAGGCCAAGTTGTTGATGGTGATGGTCGAGTATTGCAATGTGTATGGAAAACATGGGCATGGGAAACGGCTTTAGAGCAAATTCGACAAGAATATGAGGATGAGCACGAATATTCAATGTTGAAAATCCGTACTGGGCATTTAGAGCATAATGACGTTAGATTAGTTGATGTGCTATTAAAACCAGAAATTTGTGTTTTTGAGCCTTTATGGACAGTTATTCCAAGTAATAAAGCGATTTTACCTATTCTTTGGTCATTATTTCCTCATCACCCTTATCTTTTAGAAACAAGTGTTGAAATTAGTGATGAACTACGTTCGAGTGGTTATGCAATAAAACCAATAGCTGGTCGTTGTGGGGATAATATAGATTTGGTTGGTGAAAGTGACAAAGTTTTAGATAAGACATCTGGGAATTTTGATAATCAAGAAAATATTTACCAACAATTATGGTGCTTGCCTAATGTGGCTGGTCGTTATATTCAGGTTTGCACATTTACTGTTGGTGGTCATTATGGTGGAGCATGTTTACGGTCTGACCCATCATTAGTAATCAAAAAAGATAGTAATATGGAACCATTGTGGATATTGGATGATAATGATTTTTTAAAATAGCAATAATATTAGAAATAAAAACAGAACTATGAGTAATATTAATAAATATTAACTATTTCATTTTTTTAGGCCATCAGAGCTTACTGGTGGCTTTTTCATCTTTAGGTTGTAGTCAATTGAGTTGGATTTGTAAGATTCACTATTAAATTTTTATTTGCATTTATTCTTGGTTATTAGTTTATTTATCTACATTTAACTAACCCAAAAGTTTCTCTAAAGCGACCATATCCTCATGTTTATTTCTTCATCATTCACCTTGTGTTACTCTTCACAATACAGAGTATGTTGTATTAACTTACATTCTGCTTATTAATAATTTTATAACAGGATAAAATAAGCAATGAACATTAGTCAGCTTAAAAGTTTTGTTGAGGTGGTCAGGAGTGATTTTAATATTACAAATGCCGCTGAAAAATTGTATACCTCTCAGCCAACAGTAAGTAAACAGCTTAAAATCCTAGAAGATGAACTAAACGTTTCTTTATTCAATAGAAAAAACAATAACTTATTATCACTTAGTCCGATTGGTGAACAGGTTCATCATGTTGCATGTGATATTCTTGCGCAGTTTGATAAAATCAAAAGTCTGGTTTCACATGATGACACCACCATAAAACAAAATCTTCATATCGCGACTACACATACGCAAATCCGTTATAAATTACCTAAAGTCATTGAGCGCTTTAATGCTCGCTACCCAAATGTTTCATTACATTTTCACCAAGGGGCTCCTGCTCAGTTGGCTGAAATGATTAATAATGGTGATGTGGATTTTGCGATCGCAACGGAATCGTTGCATCTCTATGATGATTTACTGACAATGCCTTGTTATCAGTGGTCTCGTAGTGCACTTGTTCCTCATGATCATCCGCTGGCACAGCATGAGCAGTTAACTATTGAAGAATTGGCGAATTATCCCTTGATTACTTATGTATTTGGCTTTACGGGACGCTCGAAGCTGGATCAAGTATTTTATCAAAATAATCTGACCCCAAATGTGGTATTAACTGCAGTTGATACAGAAATCATTAAGTTTTATGTGAAACGGGGACTTGGTGTCGGTATTATTTCATCGGTTGCGTTTGATTCGCAAGAAGATAGTGATACGCTTCGCTGCATTAATATCAGTAATTTGGTCAAGCCAAGTTATACGCATATTTGCATCAATCGGCATATGCATCTGAAAGATTACATGCTTGATTTTATTTCTTGTTATGCCCCTCATCTTGATTTGAATTATATTCACCAGCCAGCTCAGTGGTTACCTGCAGATCAAAAATCGCGTGATCGGCTTTATTCTGCATTGCCTGAACTTTGATAGCGTCTTGTTGTAGTAACTAAATAATATTCAATAGAAAATATTACATAAACAATATTGTAAAAAAGCCCAGTAAGAATTGATTACTGGGCTTTGGTTTTGCTGTGTGTTTTATTTTTAACGTGTGGCGATGTTAATAAAAATTTGAGCACCAATTAATAGGCAGTCATCATCGACAAAATAGGGATTAGCGTGCAAATAGTTATTAATTCCTTTTGCTTTATTACCACTACCTAAAAAGTACATTGCACCTAATTTATCTTTAGTGGCATTAATCATATAGCTAAAGTCTTCACTTCCTGTCATTGGCTTACAGTTTGGCTCGATATTTTCAGTTGGTAAGAATGAAGCCGCTGCATTATAAATTACCTTTACTGCTTGTGGGTGGTTAATAACTGCGGGATAGCCGGAGGCTTCAAGTGTTGTTTTGAATCCGCCAGCTTCGCTACGAGCGACTATTTCGTTAAAACTTTCTTTTAAAATTTTATTCGTTTCTTCATCCATTGAGCGAATGGTTCCACGAGCTTGAACGTGGTCGGCCAATGCATTTGGGATGGTTCCGCCATTGATCATACCGCAGCCGAATACCGCAGGGCTAAATGGGTCCGTTTTTTTAGCGACGATATAATCCATGTAATCAATAATGCGGGTCGTTTCACGGATAGCATCTAGCCCTTTATGTGGCGTGGAGCCATGGGCAGAAACACCGTGAACATCTAGTGTCCAGGCCGAGCCGTAAGAGGACATTACACCCGAATTAAAGCGAATGTATCCCGTATCAACGGCAGCATCATTGTGTAATCCATAGACTTCACTAACACCATCCATGCAGCCCATTTCGACCATTTTGTCCGCGCCCGGTATTCGCATATCTTCTTCTGCCATTTGGAAGATAAAGCGGACGTTATGAGTGAGTTCAGTGGCATTTTGGCTGAGGTAGTTTGCCGCCGTTAGCGCTATAGTCATGTGGGTATCGTGACCACAATTGTGAGCACAACCTTCGTGTATTGAGCTGTGCTCATTGCCGGTGAGATCTGGCATTTCAAGGCCGTCTATATCGGTACGGTAAGCAATTAGCGGTTTTGCAGGGTCAACAACTAAGTCTGCGGTAAAACCGGTGTATCCTTCAAACTGGCGAATGGTATAACCAAAACTATTCATCAGTTCACGGCAATATTCTGAGGTTTTATACTCTTGACCGGAGGGCTCAGGGATTTTATGTAAATCCTGACGTGTTTTTTTACTGAACGCTTCAAGCGCAAAAAGCTTGTCACTGATGTTATATTTATTTGTCATTACATTATACCTTGTGTACGGAAACCGGTTTGCATGTTGATAAAAATATCCCTGATATAAGCGTGAGTATTAGCAAAGATAATGAATAGTTTTTGCGTAAACTCAATTTGCGCGCATTTTATTCTTACTAAAATATTTTGGCTTCCGAAAACTAGAGGTTTCGGTAAGCGATAATTATATATTCTTATCTATAGGTAATAAATTATAGATAACATTGTAACTTTAAATTCAAAAAAGTGAGCGTGATGAAGATCTTGTTTGTATCATATCAGTATTGCATGGTGCATGAATAATTGTGATGTTCTATTGAAAATAAATTAAGAAAACAGTTATGGGTTTAAATTTTAATTATTTCAAATGGTTGCATTTTATTTTGTTTCTTTTTATATCCTAGATTAATAATTTCATTATAGCTCTCATTAATATAGCTAAATAATATTGACTTTATTAAATGCTATTTTGAAATAATTTTTAGATATATTGCATACCACTTTTTTAGATTATCTAATGAATTTTTTACTTTAATCTTGATTAAAGTAAAATTAATTCTAACTATGATCATCTATTTATTACAAATTAAAATAGTGACCGAAGCGATTGATTAATCAATACGCCACCATTTAAGGTGACGTATTCGGTGATATGCGTTGTACTCAATTCTTAAATGAGCTGATAAAAGAGAGATATTCCTCTTTGCTCATGAGTGGGGTGTAGTCAGCAAGAAGCTCTTCTGCACCCGAAGCATCATCAAACAGTAGATCAATAATAGACATTGCCATCATTTGAGCTGGGCGGATGTAGGCCATATCATCATCAAAGACCACATAATCTTTACCGTGTAAACCGCCACGAATTGCGCCAATCCATGGGTGGCTAACAGGCATGATATGAGAAAGGTCTCCAGTATCTGTGCTGCCAGTCATGTGTTTTGCAATCCAGACGTTTTCGTCACCAATCAGATTATTTGCATTTTGCTGTAACAGGTCATTCAGAATGGCATTGTTATACAGTGGCAGATAGCCTGGTAAATCCTTGACTTCCACCTCAGCTCCGACAGACATTGCCCCAGCTACTAACGCACGCGTAATACGCTCGTTGGCATCTATCATTGCAGGGACATTTGAGGCGCGGACATAACTTTCCATACGCACATCGCTGGGAACGACATTAACGAGGTCGCCGCCCTGAGTAATGATAGGATGAAAACGAATGTAATCTTTTTCCTGAAAGGTTTCACGAATAGCATTCACACCCATGATACCCATCATTGCGGCATTTAAAGCATTCACACCGATATGGGGCGCAGCGGCTGCGTGTGCTGGTTTACCTTTATAGTTGATTAGCTTGCCGATAAAGCCATTAGTCGTGGTAGACATTTCGATAAAGCCGTTATCACGTTCCGGTTTGACACTGGTTAAGTGAATTTGCATTGCCATATCGATATCATCAAACTCCCCCAGAGAAATCAGCTCCGGCTTACCGCCGATGTAAGTGATTTTTCCTTGTTCGATGAGCTTGCTACGATAAGCCAGTTCTACATATTCTTCAGCAGGCACGGCGAAAGGGACGACATCACCTGCCAGATATTCCATTGCACCAGAATTCACCAGCCCAATAGTCACTGCCATCATATTTGCAATTTGAGCATTATGACCACAGCAATGCGCAGCACCCGTTAGGTCATCTGCATCTGGGTGCTCAGCACAGAGAATGGCATCCAATTCACCGATCACGGCAATACTACGTTTACTGCCTTTGCCACCTTTAAGGCGCGCTTTGACACCTGTGAGTGCGAGTTGATTACGGTAACTAACACCTAAGGAATCAAATGCAGCTTCAACTTTTTTTGCTGTTTTCGTTTCTTTATAACCGAGTTCTGGCTCTGCCCAAATATCTTCTGCAAGTTTTTTAATGTCGACTTTATGGCTTGCAATTACTTCACAGACTTTGGCTTTCAGTTGGTCTTTAGTCATTTTCATGTTAAATGTTCCCCGTAATTAGATAACGCCACTCCATGAGAGTGTTATTTGACCAATAAGTGCGGCGAATATAAATGTCCCAGAGAACACAGCTAGTGATACCGGAATAATTCTCCAAGAGATGGCTTTGAACTTTTCAATATCTTTACCTAGAGAAAGACCTGCAAATGCTAGTACTGTCGTACTGATCACGGCAATAGAGACTTTACCTGTCATCGCAATCATTTCTTTATCATACGGAAATAGTGGTGAACATAGTCCAGCGGCAATCAGGGAAACCCAAAAAATAACCGGCAATTTACCTAACGGCGGAATTAGCGCAATGAGATAGGCCACAAAGGACATCGCACTTAACAACGCCATTGCGAGTAATGTATCGCTGAAAACTTGTCCGAATGTACCGCGACCATAGAGTGATCCACCGATAGCATCACCCAGAGCTGTGAATATAGCGACTAAAACTAGGATTACGGCAATTTCTGTCATCTTTTTCATTATTAACTTTCCTTATTGGTATTCGTAGCAGCCATTGCATTTTTTCTTTTAAATTTGTTGTATAGGAAAGAAGCAAATGGTAAGGAAAAGAATATGTAGACGTACAGACCTAATACCGAGGACATCAGGTTAGCTGAAGAGGAAAATGCCTGAATTTCTGAAGCTTGATTAGGATAAAGTTCGAGTAGTGGTGCTACTGCTGCGGCTAACATTGATCCACTTCCGACACCGGCACCCATTGCCAAAGCGAGTGGGCTGAGGATATCAAGACCGGCAATTACACTAGCCAAGATTCCCATCCAGACAGCACCAAATAATGTACCGCAGATATACATTGCCATCACACCTCGGCCTTCTGGCGAATCTAATCCATACTTAGCTTCAATAATGGCGATATTCGGTTCACGGCCAACAGAGTATGTGGCTCCGACAGCCTCGCGGCCCATGCCAAGCATAATTGCAAGTGGCAGACCCATAATAATGGTACCGATAAAGTGACCGACTTCTTGCAAAATTAATGCGCCGCCAGCTTGAATGATTTTTTCCCAAGAAGCCCCAACAGAAGTACTTAATTTAGCGATCAAGATAACCAATGCAACACTCATTATTGAGGTTGCATGTGCCATATTTTTTTCGTTGAGGATTTTAAATTTTGGAAAGCTAATAATACCACCCATCAGCATGGAATAAAGCATCGGGAAAAACATAACTAAACCGAGTTTAATTTGCCCTATAGCTTCTGCAAGGAGAATGATAAATAAGCCAACCAAAAGCAACTTACTATCTTTTAATATACCCATAGTGTTACCTTTTATTATAGAAATTGTTATTAGGAATTATTCGTATTTATTTATATAAAATGTATCCTGTCCGCATTCATACTATCTATGAAACCGTTTTCCTGACAATATTCCGAAAATTCCTCAAGCATGCCTAAAAGGAATGGCTAAAACCAATTAATGAGTGTTTATTGATTAATATTAATATAATTGCTTGGTTTTAATTAATTCATATAAAATATTTACCTTGTTTTTCATGTGGATACTGGTGTGGTAATATTGTGGTGAATATTATTTGATAAGTTGAATTGCTTATTTATTAAAATAATAAGAAGAAGGCTTAAATAAACTTAAAATGTGAACTAGAGCCTGTTTTTTTATTAATTCGACATGGTGTATTTTTTTTCGATTAATTTAACTAATTATAACTATAGAGCCTTTATAATGGATAATTATGCATATTTGTATGTATTTATCTAACTTTAGCAATACTTTTAGAGCATTTAACTAGTGTCAGAAAATGCGTTATTCTTATAAAAAAATGTCTAAATTAGACATTGATCACACTATGTTATAAATATAGATACAGATCACAATATGGAATATTTTTTTATTGGAGTATAAAAATAACGAATTTAATACTCTTATGAGTATCATTTTTGTGAATATTGACTGGATTCTATCGTTTACTCTTATTTTGTGAAATTTTACATCAAAAGCGGCTGCCGGTTAGTATCTAAAGCTAATCTCGTTTTATGATGATTTTTGTTATAGAAATAGTGTATCTGCTTGTCTGATTTTTTTGGTGCTATTTCTATCATGAATAATTTAATTCAATTTTAGTCGGCATTAGTGTGATTTTATGGGCTATAATCTATTTAATCTTAGGCAATCAATGAGAGAATCCCCCCACTGTGGGGAGATTAAAAACAACTGGGAAAATTAGTTATTTCATTCTCATTGATTACTTAAGGTAGCACCCTAATCACATTTAGCGTTACAGTAAAATGAGTTAGGATCTCTACTTGTATATTGAGTTATTGATACAAAAAAACAAAATATCAATGAGCGAGTTGCAGGGTATAAATTGATTAATATTTATCTATTTATGAGATTCCAAACATTCATTTTAATAATTTTTCAATGCATTAAATGATAGATGAAATAAGTATTGCATAAAAAAAACTAATGTTTTTTAAAGATATTAAATATAACAGTACTTATTAGACCAAAATAAATTTTGGGTCAGTGTATAAACAATCCTTTATATTTTTTTCATTATCTTTAATATCATTCTCTATTTCTTTTAATAAATAGATGAAAAAGCTCTCAACACTTAAGTCTAATTTATCTAAAAATAGTAAAACAAGGTCTAGTGATATTGTATTTACGCCATTTTCATAGCGAGAGACTTGTTGTTGGCTAACATGCAATAACTTACCGACTTCAGCTCCAGTCATCCCATATTCAATACGTTTACTTTTTAAATAGTTCCCAACTAAAGTGTTAACAATAGTATTCATAATAAAGAATTCCCATACTAACTATTTTTATAGATATTATTTGTTAGAACCAAAAATATACAATTAATTAATTTAAGTAAAGATGTTTAAATCATTCAATTAATACCATTGTGATAGATAAAACCTATCAATTCAAAGTTAATCAATTGTTTAAAGCGATCATTTTATTGGGTTTTTAATGAGGTAAATTAATTCAACGTATTGATTTTAAGTGATTTAATTGTTTGTTTTTCTTGCAGTTCATTTTTTTGTCAATAATGCGGTAAATATCCATTTTACTCACAATAAGAGTAATGATAAAGGGTTTGCCTTTATGAATATAAATGAAAGGATGGCATTGTCTTATAATGAAATAAATTGTTATTTTATATAATTAATGACCATTCGTTATTGCTATTCAATTAAATTGATTTTTTGTAAATTAATTTGCTATTAATTTAAAATTAATAATTTGTTAATGACGGGAATAATTAAAATAAAAATGAGACTTATTTGAAAATTGTCGGTATTTATATTGATTATTTGTTAATTTTGAAGGGGAGATGCATGGTGACCCCTATCAAGAACATAGGGTAATATTAATACTAGCATGTTTGATTTGTAAAATGATTTAGTATTTTTATATCAATTATGATTCTCTGCGTTAACTTTGCATAAATGGGAGGAAAGATAAACTTTAATAAATTGAAGATATTTTGTATACCACATAAATTTGTTTCTGTGGTATACAAAATAAGCAAAGTAATGGCTAAGTAAGCGATAGACTGATAAAGCGAATTTTGCCAAGCCATTGTATGAATCATGACATCATTTACTGGATGGTTTGATATCCGGCCTTGTATGCAGCAATGATTGATTCAGACATTATTTTTTTCTCAATATTTGATTTGTTAGCACCACTTACCGTTTCAACATGTACTTTTTCTGAAATGTATTGCTCTTTCGCATTTATACTGTTTAGGAACTCTGGAGTTGAAAAATAGGCAATTTTTTTCACATAACCCTCATTGGATATGTTGTCGTGTTTATCTTTTATTCCCATATCATAGAATTGCTTAAAAAAGGGGATGTTGAGCTTAATTGAAGTATGAATGTTGGTTTGAAAATTGGGGTCAGATTCATAGCTTGCTAGCTGATAAACATAATGTTTACTTATTTCCTCGTAGGGTAAGGTGGGGGTACTACAGGCAAATAGCAATAAAACAGAGGGTAATAATAACGTTACACTCAGTTTTGACATATTTTGTGTCCTTATTTTATATAGTTTCTTTTCCACTATAGTAATTCATATATCTGGTTATGAAAATATTACATTAAAAAAATTTATAAATTAATGCGATAGTGTTTTAAGACGATATGTGGAACTGAATAAATTATGTTTTATTCATCATGTTAGCTATCACTCTTCCAATTTGTCATCATTTCAACCAAGTTACTGCAACCCTGATGTATCTGCCCTATTGTTATAACCTAATTAATTTTAAGCCAAAGGAACATGGCGATTGTTTATGCTATTCTAGTTTTAGTAGTCTTGAATGTTTAACTATAAGATATTTCAATGTAATTAAGGAGATATTATGATTCAGTCATATGAACTACAGGATGGCTTTCAAATTCCTCAAATTGGATTTGGCACATACTCGCTTAATGGTTCGCAGGGTACTCGCATAATTGAAAGTGCGTTGTCAAACGGGTACCGTTTAATTGACACTGCATTTAATTATGAAAATGAAGGTATTGTTGGGAAAGCGATAAAAAATAGTTCAGTTCCTAGAGATAAAATAACCGTCACATCAAAATTACCAGGGCGTCATCAGCAATATAAAAATGCGCTGCAAACTGTCCAAGAATCTATATCCCGTATGGGCTTAGACTATATCGATATTTATTTAATTCATTGGCCAAATCCCAAGCAGGGTAAGTTTATTGAAGCATGGCAGGCTTTGATTGATGCACAAAAATCTGGACTAATTAGAAGTATTGGTGTCTGTAATTTCCTACCTGAGCATATAGATGCTCTTGAATTAGAAACGGGTATTCTGCCTGTGATTAATCAGATTGAATTGCATCCAAACTTTAATCAGTTAGATCAACGCAAGTATGATCAATCAAAAAATATTATTACTCAGTCATGGAGCCCGCTAGGACGCGCAGGTGATCTGTTAACGCATAATGCATTGCTTGAACTCGCTCATAAACATAAAAAGTCTGTGTCCCAAATTATTATTCGTTGGCATTTGCAGTTAGGGGCATTACCAATACCTAAATCATCAAATGCATCGCGGCAAATTGAAAATATCGATGTTTATGATTTCTCATTATCTATTGAGGATATGCAGGTCATCGATATGCTGTCTTCATTAAAGGGTAGACTAAAAAATCAAGACCCTTCTTTTTATGAAGAGTTTTAATATTGAATACAGAAATATTGTGATTTATCACTTATGTTTAAATTGTTTTTGATATTGACTTAAAATGGGCAGTGTTAGAGTTAGTCATATTGCCCATTGTTTATTTAACATTATTTAAAGAATATCTACTGATTAAATGGATGATGAAAGATGTAAGGTATCAGTTAAGCGTCCATAATCGTTGTGTCTACATTCCCTTAAGTGGAATATTGTCATTAAGCTAAATTTTATTTTAGCTCATTATTCATTGATCCGTTAATATAATTATAATTAACTTAAATTTATTTTTTTTGTTTTAATTATAAAAAAATAAAATTAACCAAATTATATAACAATTGATTACATTTAATAACATTGCATAGTGGCGCTATCATCAAAAACTGCGTTCAATTTGTAATTAAATTTTGTGTGAATGTAAGTAAATATCTACATAAACTCCTGTGGTGAGTATATATAGATTTTTAGTCTACATGTAGCGTCTAACTTTGCTGTTTTGTTTATTTTTGATTGATTTATATTTTTATCCGTTTATTTGTAAATTTTCAAGATTTAATTCTTAATTTGTTATGGTTTTCGCTGTTAATAGGATAAAGATGAGTCTTTTAATTATGCATTTATTAGCAGTTCAACTGAATATATTTGGTTACACTCTACGAGCTAAATACACAACTTGGGTGTATTTATATTTAATATTAGCCAGTATCATTCATCTCGTTCCCAATAATAGAAAACACTTTCAAAAATCATTAATTAATAAGGTATATAAAATGAATAAAACTTTAATCGCAATTTGCTTAGCTTTAACGACAACTTCAATTTCTGCTATTGCTGCTGATGCGGGTTCTGGAAAAATAACATTCAAAGGTGTTGTAAATAGCGGTGCATGTACTATTTCTCCTTCTGATATTAATAAAGAAGTTGAATTAGGAAGTATTTCAGCAGCAAGCTTATCGGCAGATGGTAAAGTAGGTCCATTAAATACATTTGAATTAAAATTACAAGACTGCCAATTAGACCCAGCAGCAACAGGTTCAGATTATTCTAAAGTTAAAATTGCATTTAATGGTCTATCTGATTCAAGTAAAGCAACTTTATGGGCAAATGCGGGTAGCGCAGATAACGTCGCGGTAGCTTTCTTTGATAATACAGGTAAAGCAATTAAACCAGGTGATACTTTAGAACAAGGTATGAAAACACCAGAAACAACAATTATTTTATCTGCTCAAGCTCAAGCGACTGGTGTAGCAACTGCCGGTACTATCAGCTCTGTTGCAAACTATGTATTAAGCTACGAATAATAAATTTATAGTAAATCAATACTTTTTTAATTAATTGTCTTACGCCGTTTCGGCGTAAGACGTTTAATTATATTTTCCACTATTATAATAAGAGTGAGCTTATGTATTTTAAGAAAAAAAGCATTTACTATGCTATTTCACTTCTTATTAGTGGTGGATATTCTAATGCTGAAACATTTAATATCAATGCACTTAACTTATCCGCAGATGATAACGTTGACTTAAGTTATTTTGAAAAAAACGATTTAAGTGAAGGTTTGTATGAAACAGATATTGTATTTAACGATAAACGAATTATTCGTAATGAAAAAATTAAATTTATTGATAATAATGGGGTAATTGAGCCCTGTATTACTCCTGAATTACTTAAACGTCTTCCGCTAACGAATGAAGCAAAAGATAAATTAATTGCTACTCAAGAAGATAACTGTATTAACTTAAATTCTCTTGATCCTAATGTAGTGGTGGCTTTTAATGACAGTGAACAAATTCTGACTATTTCAATGCCGCAAAAGTATACCAATTTGGTTTATTCTTCTTGGGTTAGCCCTGAGATGAGAGATAGCGGTATTGCAGGGTTAATTTTTGATTATACTGTAAATAATAGTCATTATTATAGAAAAAATAGCGGTAGAAGTAATAGCGTTAGTGCCTTTGGTAATATTGGTGCCAATGTTGCGCAGTGGCGTTTTCGTGCAAATTATCAGTATGAAAATAAACTTGTTGATCCTAATGGCGATAAGCAAAGTCGCTTCGATTGGGAGCAAGTATATGCATTTAGGGATGTAGCGAGTTTGTCTGCAAAGCTATTTGTGGGTGAAGTTTTTATTAGATCTGATTTATTTGATAGCGTGCGTTTTAAAGGTGTGAGTTTCTTTACTGATGAAAGCATGATGCCTCAGAATTTGCGAGGTTATGCGCCGCAAATTACCGGTGTTGCAGCTTCAAATGCAACGGTGACTTTGTCTCAAAATGGTAGAATTATCAATCAGGTGAAAGTACCTGCGGGTCCTTTTGTCATTAAAGATCTGAATCAGTCGGTAATAGGAACTGTGGATGTTACTGTCACTGAAGATAATGGGCAAGAAACTACTTTTCAATTTACGACAACAAATATTCCATTCTTAACTCGTAAAGGGCAAGTGCGTTATAAGTTAAACGCAGGTCAATTAGCGCCTAAATACAGTCATCATACCGATGATAATTTTATTACGTTAGAAACTTCTCTTGGCGTTTTTAATAATACCTCACTATTTGGTGGGCTTGTTGCAACTCAAGGAAACAAATATCAAGCTATAAACGTTGGCATAGGGCAAAACCTCGGTTTTTTAGGGGCACTCTCTGTTGATATAACACAATCCTATGCAGATGTTTTAACCGGAAGAGAGCAAGGAAAAAGCTATCGTATTAACTACGCAAAAGATTTACCGAGTATCGATGGCCAATTGACTTTAACGGGATATCGTTTTGCTGATCAAACGTTTAATTCTTTGACTAACTTTGTTGATCGGAATTTTAGTGATAATAATTTTGAAGACATCAACAAAGATAAACATGTTTTCTCACTTTCGTATGCGCAGCAATTACGTTTTATTAATGCAAGTGCCAATATAACGGCATCTCGTAAAACATATTGGAATGGTAAGCAAAATAACTACTTTAGCGTTGGGCTGAATAAATATTTTGATGAAGGCATAATGAAAGGAGGTAACATTTCGTTATCTTTAAATCAGATACGTAATGGCTATGATAAAACAGATAATCAGGTTTATCTTTCAATCAGTAAGCCATTAAATTCAGATAATAGAAATGCATCAGTGTCATATTTTGCTTCTTATAGTGATAAAGATAAGCGCTATGCGAACAATGCAAACTATAGTCGTTATGTGGATAAAAATACCAATTATAGTGTGACTGCTTCAACGCAAGATAGTTTATCTGATGCCATGGTGAGCACTTATATTTCACATAGTGGCGATTTGGGCCAAGTACAAGTGAGCGGTTCGTTGTCTGATTCAATGAATTCCGCCAGTGTGGCAATGAGCGGTTCAGTAACCGCGACACAACATGGTATTTCTGCACATCGTCTAACATATCGTGACCAATCTCGTTTAATTGTTGAGGTACCTAAAACTAAGGGACTTGTGATTGAAAATGGGAATACAACGACAAATAGTTTTGGCATAGCGACAATCAGTAACGTACCAACCTACTATAATATGGAATATAAGGTTGATATGAATAAGTTACCAGACGATGTAAACATTGAAGAAAATATTCTTGAATCTACACTTACTGATGGTGCTATCGGTTATGTGAAAATGGATGCAAATATTGGGAAGTCATTAATAACGCGTATAAAGCTTATTGATGGAAAATATCCTCCATTAGGCGCGATTGTGACTAATGGAGCAAATGATAAAATTTCAGGAATTATTGCTGAATCTGGCATTGTTTACTTAACTGGGCTGAATATGGGTGATCAGCTGAGTGTGAATTGGGGAGATGGTCAATCTTGTTCTTTCTCCGCAGATAGTATTCTTGCTGGAAGCCGCGATATTACTTTATGTAATCACTAAGGTGGTTAAAAAATGTTGGTGAAAAAAATGACTCTATTTAAAAAAGTAATTTTTGTTGTTTTGTTATCTGGCGTAATGAGTCAAGCATATGCTGTGCTGGGCTTAGATAGAACTCGTATTATTTTTAATGAAGAAGATGGAGGAGTCAGTGTTGTTATTGAAAATCAAGACAGCGCATCCTCATTTTTAGCGCAAACTTGGATTGAAAAACCAAATGGTGAGAAATTAAATAACTCTTTGGTTGCGCTGCCATTTTTACAAAAATTAAGTCCGAAACAGAAAAAACAAATAAAAATCACTTATATGGAAGGGCAGAACCTGTTGCCACAAGATAGAGAAAGTTTACTTTATTTCAATTTATTAGGTATTCCACCTCAAGGAAAAGAATCAAGTGTGGTTCAATTTACGATTCAATCACGATTAAAACTATTTTATCGTCCAAAAGGTATTGAATATAAAATGCCTGCGGGTAACGACTTTCGACGTGATCTTTTAGTCACCAAGCAGGGTGGGAATATCAAACTAACGAATCCAACGCCATTTAATATTATTATTACGAACCTGAATGTGGATCAGCGTAAAGATAGTGATTTTCCTGAAACCATTGTTGCACCTTTTAGTGATTCAGTTGTAAAACTAAAAAATCCGGCTTGGAATAGTTTTCATATTGGTTATATCGATGATTTTGGTGGATTACAATTTAGTCAATATCAATGTGATGCGTCACAGTCTTGTCAATTGTCATCTCATGCGAAAAGCAAATGACACTATTTTATCGAAATAGCGCAAAAATAAAAAAGCGAATCAAACAAAGTACACTTTGTTTGTTGCTAATAGCTTCAGGTAATGTTGCTTATGCAGCTGGGGCAGAATGTACTCCGAATGGTGGGCATATGTGGAATCCTGTGCCTGAAATTAATATTGATATGAATACTACTTTAGGTGAAATCTCCGCGGGAACTGAATTAGGTAAAGGATATACTGGTTTTTTTTCATGGCATTGTAATTTTTCAGGGTCTAATGCAGATAGAACTATTTATTTTTATAATCAAACACCGGCAACAACGAAAGCTCTTTTATTATCGAGTGGTGTTAGACTTTATCAAAATATTTATAGTCATGAAGTTGTCGAGATTACAGCAAATAATACACCAAAGTTAACGGTCGGTTATTGGAGTCAATCCGTTGCTGATATTGCTTTCATGTATATTTACACTCTTAAACGAGGAGTAGGACCATTAAAATCATTCGATACAGGTACTTTTGTTGTGGGGTATCATGCTGATGGTACTGGACGTCGTTTAGGTGACCTTTATCATGCTCGGATAACTGGAACATTAGTTAACTATTGCCCTACGCCTATTGTTACTATGAGTGATAAGATCGTTGATTTTAAAGAGTTAACGCCAGACCAATTTAATAGTGGTAAAACGGTTAAAGAAAATTTCAATATCACTTTAACACCTGTTTCAAGCTGTCAAGCTGCGCTGGAAGTGAGTGTTAAATTCCAAAGTAATAGTGGCGTCGTGAACAGTAAATATTTGGTTTTTGAGAACGGGTTGCAAGCGACTATTACAGATAAAAGTTTAGGGCAAGAAGTTATGTTTGACCGAGACTATTATAAAGGCGCTATTTCTCAACAAGCTCCGGGTAATTATCAATACAGCGCTGAACTATCAAATAGAAATAACGAGTCGATTAAACAAGGTCCGTTTAGTAATACAGTGAATGTGTTGTTTTCATATCGTTAATCATTTTAGCATCTAAATACAGCGGAAATATGAGTTAATTATTTCCACTGTATTATTATCGTAATATTAATCTTCCACTAATCTTTCAATAAATTAAACTATGCGGGATCTGCGGGATATCCGGCTGTATTTAATGCCGTACGGAAAATACTCTCTTCGAGGTTACTGTGAATTTTAACAGTTCTTGTTTCCGGCTCAGTGGTTATTTGTGCATGGGCATCAATATCTAATAATGCTTTTGTGACTGATTTAGCGCAACCGCCGCAAGTCATATTGGGTATCGTTAAATTAATCATTTTGCTCTCCTAATTATTGTGGTTTCCTGAGTAATGTAAGGCTTACCAGCGTAGCAAGGTCAATGCATTTTTAGTAAATAATGTGTATTTATTTCAATAGTATTAAATATTGATTTTATATTTAATACTTTAATGATTAAGACGAAATCCGCTTATTTGATGGCAGTGATGCATAAGCTCCAAATCGAGAGGTTTTAGTAACGTTTTTTTCTGTATTAATTGTCGGTTCAGTTAAACTGGCAATAATCGGGCAATCAGGTTGATTATTGCCATGACAATGTTGGGTTAGCTTTTCAAGTGTTTGAGCCATGTCTTGTAATTCAGTTATTTTTTGTTTTAATTCAGTTAGATGGGTTAGTGCCATGGCTTTAACATTGGCGCTAGCTCGGTCACTATCTCGCCATAACAGTAAAAGTGCTGAAATCTGTTCAGTTGAAAAGCCAAGATCTCGGGCACGACGAATAAGATGAAAGCTCTCTACATCCGATAAAGTATAATGGCGGTAACCAGCATTAGAACGGTTTGCTTTTGGAATTAATCCCGTCTGTTCATAATAACGTATCATTTTTGCTGAAATGTTAGCGAGTTTAGCTGCTTGACCGATATTCATCATGTTCTCCCATTTTGTAGGCGGATACATTTTCTTTATTAATGTAATGTTTACCTATGTTTTAGACCTAGTGCGACCATGAGTTTTGGTTTCTGTGATGCGAATGTGCCGTAAAATATTTGTTCGCCAATAAGTGTAATTGGCGCAACACGTACACCGGTATTTTCTTTTGCTTCCATCATGATTTTAGGGTCAGTGAGGTCGCGTTCTTCAAAAGGGAACGCATTTTGGGTCAACCACTCTTTTAACATATGACAATCAGGGCACGTGGGTGTGGTGTAAACAATAATGTTGGAATGAGATTGATTCGCCATCATTTATCCCTTTGTGTTTTAAGACTTACTTTTAGAGATTAGCCAGATCTTTCAATCTGGCTAATCGTCATGTATTTATTGGTATATTAACCTTTCATTGGTGCTTGAAAGCGTTTCAAACGTAAGGCATTACCCAGTACAAATACACTCGATAGCGCCATTGCACCGGCAGCTAACATTGGTGACAATAACGTACCATTTATCGGGTAAAGCAAACCAGCGGCAACTGGGATTAATAAGGCATTGTAAGCAAACGCCCAGAACAGATTTTGTTTGATGTTCCGGATGGTTGCTTGACTCAGCGCAATCGCATCAACAACACCGCGTAAATCCCCCGACATTAACACTACATCGGCAGCTTCAATGGCGACATCGGTTCCGGTTCCAATGGCGAGGCCGACATCGGCTTCTGCCAGTGCTGGTGCATCGTTGATGCCATCTCCGACGAAGGCCACTTTGCTACCATTGCTGCGAAATTTTTTCAACGCGGCAACTTTACCATCGGGTAATACTTCTGCTGCGATTTCATCGATACCCAGTTGTTTTGCTATCGCAGCGGCGGTAGCGGCGTTATCACCAGTAATCATAGCGACTCGAAGACCCAGTGCATGTAAGGCTTTAATGGCTTCAGGTGTTGTTTCTTTAATCGGGTCAGCAACGGCAATAATTGCGGCTAGGCGGCCATCAATTGCTGCATATAATGGGCTTTTACCTTGCTCACCAAGGCGTTGAGCTGTTTGTTGTAGACTTGAAACATCCAATCCTAGCTGTGCCATGAATCGGTCGGCACCCACTGAAACTGCGCGGCCACCGACTTGAGCTGAAACACCAAAGCCTGGTACTGCTTCAAAGTTTTCAATTGAGGCAAAGGTGATGCCTTTTTCTTTTGCTGCGGCAACAATGGCTTCAGCAATAGGGTGCTCAGAACGCGTCTCAATGGCAGCAACAAGACTGAGTACTTCATCATATTCAAATCCATCCGCAGGCACGAGGTCAGTTAATTCTGGACGGCCCTTGGTTAATGTTCCGGTTTTATCTAATGCAACAACACTCACATCTCGCAGGGCTTGCAACGCTTCGCCTTTGCGAAAGAGAATACCAAGCTCTGCTGCACGTCCAGTACCAACCATGATAGATGTTGGTGTTGCGAGTCCCATCGCACATGGACAAGCGATAATTAACACGGCAACCGCATTAATCAGTGCAAAAGTTAGCGCAGGATTTGGGCCAAAAATCATCCAAATAATAAAGGTGATTACTGCGCCCGTCATGACCGCTGGTACAAACCACATGGTGACTTTATCAACTAATGCTTGAATCGGTAATTTTGAACCTTGGGCTTCCTCAACTAATCGGATGATCTGCGCAAGTACGGTATTTGAGCCAATTTTAGTGACGCGGAAACTGAATGCGCCAGTTTTGTTAATTGTTCCACCAACAACATCAGAGCCAATTTCTTTTGATACTGGAACAGGTTCGCCGGTGATCATACTTTCATCAACGTAAGATGCGCCTTCAATAACCTCACCATCGACTGGGATTTTTTCGCCTGGACGGACAAAAACAATATCGTTTGTTGTCACATCATCCAGTGGAATTTCAATTGTTTCGCCGTTACGTTCAACACGAGCGGTTTTAGCTTGAAGCCCCACAAGGCGTTTAATCGCCTGAGATGTTTTTCCTTTAGCGCGCGCTTCTAACGTACGACCCAGCAAGATTAACGTGACGATCACCACGGCAGCTTCAAAGTAGACATTTGCCGTTCCAACCGGTAATACTTGTGGAATAAAGGTAGCAACAACGGAATAACCGTAAGCGGCGATTGTACCAACAGCTACCAGTGAGTTCATATCAGGCGCGCCGCGAAATAAGGCTGGAATACCTTTGCGGAAAAAACGCATCCCAGGGCCAAATAAAACAATCGTTGCTAAGATAAACTGTATATACCAGTTCGTTTGTTGGCTCATGACTTTCGACACGAGCTCGTGTACGCCGGGAATAAAGTGCGATCCCATTTCAATAATGAATACGGGTAGCGTAAAAATAGTGGCAGTCAATAAAGCGCGACGTAATGAACGCTCTTCATTATCACGACGCTCATCTGCTTGGTCATTGCTACTGGTTGTTCCCGCCGATATTCGACGAGATTTATAACCCGCTTGCATAACCGCAGCTTCTAAATCATCAATAGTGACAGCACCGGAAAGGTGGCGGATACGGGCGCGTTCAGTCGCTAGATTCACTGTAGCTTCCAATACACCGGGCACTTGTGCTAAAGCTTTTTCAACGCGACCGACACAAGAAGCACAGGTCATTTCTTCAATCATGAGTTCGGTGGTTTCTTCGCGAACCGTATAACCTGAGTTTTCAATTGCTCGTACTGCTGCAAGGGGATCTGCCGCGCCAGTGAAGGTAATATCAGCACGTTCTGTCGCAAGGTTAACCACGGCAGTGCTTATTTCTGGAACTGCTTTTAAAGCACGTTCAACACGACCGACACAAGATGCACAGGTCATGCCTTCAACCGGTAAACTTATACGGTTGGATGTGGATGGGGAGATATTCGTATTCATTATTTTGCCTTCTTGAATAGGTTGTTGAGTGAAAGCATAAGGTTTCCCTTAAGGGTAAGGTCAAGGTTTTTTTATTTTTATTTAATGAATAAATTGATGTTTGAACAATTATGGTGTGTTTCTAAGATGGAAATATGACCGATTTTTATTTTATTATATTTATAATCAATTGGTTAATTTATGTCATGAAAATTAAGGTAACAAAGTGTATTAAAAAAATATTTTATTCACTAGGCAAAATCTACCTAGTGAATAAAGGTTTCCGTATTATATCAAATTATTTGTTATAGCGACTTTCTGAGTGTTAATTTACGGACAATAACGTAAAAAACAGGTGTCAGTATTAAGCCAAATAATGTCACGCCTAACATACCAAAGAAAACAGCGATACCCATGGCTTGTCTCATTTCAGAACCGGCTCCGTTCGCCAAAACTAATGGAATAACACCTGCGATAAATGCAAACGATGTCATTAATATTGGGCGTAATCGTAAATGGGCGGCTTCTAAAACAGCTGCGATAGGGTCGGCTCCTTGTTTTTCTTGTGCAATAGCAAATTCGACAATTAGTATGGCATTTTTGGCGGCGAGTCCCACAAGGACAATAAAGGCGATTTGCGTAAAGACGTTGTTATCACCATTGAACAGCCATACACCCGCAATCGCAGAAAGTAATGCCATTGGTGCTATCAATAAAACAGAGAAGGGAAGTGACCAACTATTATATTGGGCGGCAAGGATCAAAAAGGCAAATAAAACGGCTAATGGGAAAATATATAATGCCGAATTACCACTCAATTGCTCTTGGTAAGTTAAATCAGTCCATTCATAAGTCATACCTTCCGGTAGGGTTTCTTGCAAGATTTTTTCAATAGCGTCGGTTGCTTGTCCAGAAGTGAAGCTCGGAGCGGCGTTTCCTGTAATATCTACCGATGGAAAACCATTATAGTGAATGATGCGATCTGGCCCTGTAGTACGTGTAATGTTAACTAATGTGCCTAGCGGGATCATGTCACCGTGTTTATTGCGTACTTGCAATAATTCAATATCTTTAGCATCCATTCTAAATGGCGTGTCTGCCTGAACGACAACGCGATAAGTTCGGCCAAATCGATTGAAGTCATTAACATATAATGATCCAAGATTGATTTGTAGTGCATCAAAAATATCGGTTAATTCCACACCTTGTGATTTTGCTTTTACGCGGTCTATATCAACATCTATTTGTGGTGAATTGGTTTGAAAACTGGCCATCATCCCTGTGAGTTCAGGTGTTTGCATCGCCTTCATTAAAATTTGTTCTTGTACTTTAGCTAACGCTTCAAAACCAAGATCGGCTCTGTCCTCTATTTGGACTTTAAATCCGCCCATAGCACCTAATCCTGGTACAGGCGGTGGTGGGAAAATACCCACGAAACCGTCAGGAATTTGACTAAATTTCCCCATTAATTTACCCGCAATGGCATTCGCAGAAAGCGATGGGTCTGTGCGCTCGTCAAAAGGTTTAAGCATCGCAAACATCAAGGCGGAGTTAGGAATATTAACGGGCCCATTAACGGATAAACCGGGGAATGCGACCACGTGTTCAACACCGGGCTCGGCAAGTGCAATGCGTGACATTTCTTTTACTACGGCTTCGGTTCTATCGAGTGAAGAACCTGGCGGTAATTGTGCAACGCCAATTAAGTAGTATTTATCTTGTGCGGGAACAAAACCGTTAGGGACAACGTTAAAACCCAGTGCGGTTAATCCAATAAATCCGAGATACAGAGTCAGTATAATAAGGCTGCCTCGAATGCATCGACGGATTAATTGAACATATTTTTCTGACAACTTATTAAAGAAGAGATTAAATTTGGCAAAAAAAGCACCGAATATCAGATTAATAATACGTGTCAGCCAATCTGTTTTTACATTTTTACCGTGGGGCTTAAGTAACATTGCACAAAGTGCTGGTGCTAAGGTTAATGAGTTAATCGCGGATATAATGGTTGAAATAACAATGGTTAATGAGAATTGTCGATAAAACTCTCCTTGTAACCCCGATAAAAATGCGGTGGGAATAAATACTGCGGCTAGCACAGAGGTAATCGCTAAGATTGGGCCCGTTACTTCATCCATCGCTTTGAATGCAGCTTCTCTGGGCGCTAACCCTTCGGTTATATGCCTTTCCACATTCTCGACGACAACAATGGCATCATCGACCACGATCCCTATCGAAATGACTAATCCAAATAGGGATAGCGTATTTAAGGAGAAACCAAATAAATACATAAAGGCAAATGTGCCGATTAATGAGACGGGGACGGCGACCAGTGGAATAATCGAGGCGCGCCAGCTTTGTAAAAATAAAACCACCACTAAAACAACTAAAATAGTCGCTTCAAGTAAGGTTATCGCAACTGATTTTAATGAAGCACTGACAAAAACCGTCGGGTCGTAAGCGATTTTATAATCGATACCGTCAATAAAATTAGCCTGTAAGCGTGACATAGTCTCGCGTACAGAGCTGGATACATCTAAAGCGTTAGCGCCTGGGCTCATCACAATTTGTAAGCCAACGGCATTTTGACCATCAAGCAGGCTACGTAATGAATAATTATCTGCACCTAACTCCATTCTAGCCACATCTTTCAAGTACGTAATTTGGCCATTTTCGCCAGCTTTGATAATAATATTGCCAAACTGTTCTTCTGTTGTCAGCCTGCCCAGAGCATTAACACTGATTTGAAATGAAGATGTGCTATCCGGTTGCTGTCCAATAGAACCTGTTGCGACTTGAATATTTTGCTCACGAATAGCGGCGACAATATCATTTGCAGTCAGCCCCACTGATGCCACTTTTGTTGGGTCTATCCAAGCCCGCATTGCATATTCACCTTCCCCCCAAACCACGGCGCTTGCGACACCGGAGAGTTTAGCAATTTCATCTCGCACATTTAACATGGCATAGTTAGAGACAAACAGTGAGTCGTAGACATCATTTGGGGAATACATATGGACAACCATCAGGACATCTGGAGATGTTTTCTCTGTTGTCACGCCAATTTGTTGCACTTCTTGAGGCAATCTTGGCAGTACTCTAGAAACTAAATTTTGTACTTGAATTTGGGCAATGTCAGGGTCAACACCTTGCCCAAATGAAATGGTTAAAACCATTTTTCCATCAGTTGACATCTGAGAGCTCATATAGAGCATCCCTTCTACGCCATTGACGGCCTGTTCTATCGGTGCGGCAACAGTGTCTGCGATAACTTTAGGTGTTGCGCCCGGATAACTTGCAACCACTTGGACTGTAGGGGGGGTAACGGATGGATATTCGCTTAATGGCAATTTAAAGAAGCTAAGAATACCGGCTATCAAGATAAATATGGATAAGACAATGGCAACAATGGGCCGTTGAATAAAAAAATGGGGAAATTTCATTATTTGTTTTCCTCCGTTTTATTTTTGTTGGTCATATTGTTTTCAGCCAGATTGCTATCAGCCAATGGTGATTGCATTGGAATTTCGTTAGGCGTAACTTCCATTCCCGGTCTGACAAGACCTTTGATAATGACTTTTTCACCTTGTACTAAGCCCTTATTGATGACTCTTAAGCCATCTTTCATCGCACCGAGTTCGACTTGTCGATATTCTGCTTTGTTATTTTTATCAAGCACTAATACATAGTTTTGTCCTTGGTTGGAACCGATTGCTTGCTCATCAATGAGAATTGATGGCGCTTTGTTACCAATAGGAAGTTGAACGCGAATAAAGGAGCCGGGGGTGAGTTTGCCATCTTCATTTTTAAGTGAAGCTCGCACTTTGACTGTCCCTGTTGCTCGGTCAATTTGATTACTGATAAAATTGAGCGTGCCTGAATGAGGATAATTTTGTTCATTAGGTAAACGAATATTCACCGAAGGTAATGCGACATCTTGCTTTGATTTTGGAGTGAACTGTATAGCTGAAAGTTGATGAAAGGTGGTTTCATCAATATCAAAATAGGCATAGATAGGGTCAATTGAAACAATTGTCGTTAACAGTGTGGCAGTATTGATATCACCGCCTGTCACAAGGTTGCCTTCTGTTATTAACGCTCTATCAACTCGGCCAGTTATTGGCGCGGTAACTTGCGTATACGATAAATTTAATTTAGCGGCTTCAACTGCGGCTTTGGCAGATTTAACTTGAGCATTATTGACGGTACGATTAGCGTGTGCATCATCGTAATCTTTACGAGAAACGACGCCCTTATCAACCAGACCTTTGATTCGATTGTAATTTTTATTTGCTTGAAAGGCTAACGCTTCAGCTTGACTAAGTTGTCCTATCGCTTTATTCAATGCAATTTGAAAAGGCAGAGGGTCTATTTGAAAGAGTAAATCCCCTTTTTGAATAATTTGCCCTTCAGGCAAGTTAATCGCATTAATTCGACCGCCGACTCGGGCACGTAAATCAACTGTTTTAGGTGCAGCTAAGTAACCTGTAAATTCGGAAGAGGGAATAATATCCCGTTGAATAACCTCAGCGACAGGTACTTGGGGAAGCATGATGGCGCTAGTGCTTTCTGGCTGACTATCATTATTATTATTTTCTTGTGCAGCAGATTGCCCACCCAGAGTGATAGCTGTAAAGAGCGCTGCATATACGCCAATTTTCATTTTCATAAAAAACCTTGCCTGATTAAATAAAGGAATTGTTAATTTGGATGTTATTGAATAAATTCTTTGCAAGGGTAAAGGTTACAGTCGCTGTAAAGTCAATAGTTTTAATTAAATGAAAACAAAAAAATAAAAGATGGTAAGTTTACATTTGATATGGATTTTTAATATGATGATTTATTTTATTTTGATGAGGAATTAAATAAAGGCTACTGTATGAAAAATTAAAATAATCTTCTGAACTATTGACCTTGTATCTACTTTAAGGTTTTAAATGACTTTAAAGTAACTTAATTATATTTAAATTAAATAGAGTTTAAAATGAAATCAATCATGACGGTCATTGAGGTGTTTAATGATGAATAATAATGCATTAAGAGAAAATATCGTGAATGATATTATTATTTGGATTGATGAAAATGTTGATAAACCTCTCGATATTGAAATAATCTCTGAAAGAGCAGGTTATTCAAAATGGCATTTTCAGCGGATATTTAAACATGTGGTTGGCGTTAACTTAGGTGAATATATTTTAAATATCAGGCTATTAAAGGTCTCGTCTGATCTAAAAAAAACCAATGATAAAATTATTGATATTGCATTCCGATATGGCTTTGATAGTCAGCAAGAGCTAAATCGTGCATTTAAAAGAATCTTGAAAGTGACACCGGGCAAGTATCGAAAAGAAACTGTACTACGCTACGATGCTTAATTTGAATCATGATATTAAAAATTAATAAATGCTTATTTGTTATTTTTCTTGACCTTACAATGACGGCAAGGTTTAAGATTGTTAGCATATTTTTAGATTGAAATTATTTGAGGTGAATAAATGAAAATAGGTGAGATGTCAGATTTATTTAAAATTCCAAGGGAAACTATTCGTTTCTATGAACGTGAAGGGCTAATGTTACCTCCCAATAGAAATAATAATAACTATCGGAGTTATAGTGAAAATCATGTTGAACGTTTAAGGTTTATAAAAAACTGTCGAAATTTTAATATGTCGCATCGTGAGATCAAAAAACTACTCAATCTTATTGATAATAATAATGCGGGTTGTGAATTAGTCGAAGAGGTCGTTTTGAGTCATTTATCCAGTATTAGAGAAAATATTGAGAAGTTGAAGCGGTTAGAGAAAGATTTGGTTATTTTACAAGTTCATAGTAAGAATATGGATATTAATGATAAATGTGGGATCATTAAAAATCTGTTATCTCGGGAGATTTAACTATTGATGAGATGATTAATTTTTTATTCCAAAACAGTAAAAATTCCCTATCTTGCATACTTTTTATTCCAATTTTAAACTTTAAATTATTTTCGTCAAAAATGTCGACGCTCAGTTTGAACATTAAGTTGTATTCCTATCATATTGATTAATATTCATTATTTTATTGGCATATTTTGTGCATTATTTGAGTTTCTTTTTCTTACTCTTTTACTCCCTAGTTAGGGGAAAGGACTTCAAATGAAAAAAGTTATATCTGTATGCCCATACTGCGGCGCTGGTTGTAAATTAAATCTCTGTGTTGAAAACGGCAAAATAATCAAAGCTGAAGGCGCTAATGGCGCTACAAATCAAGGACAACTCTGTTTAAAAGGTTTGTATGGCTGGGATTTTCTTTATGATAATAAATTACTAACTGCTCGCATTAATCAGCCAATGATCCGCAGGGAAAAAGGGGCGCCATTTGAAGTTGTCAGTTGGCGTGAAGCCATTAATTATACCGCCCATAAATTAAAAGAAATCAAAGAAAAGTATGGCGCTAAATCCATTATGTGCACGGGATCTTCTCGTGGTACGGGTAATGAAACCAATTTTGTCATGCAAAAATTTACCCGTGCAGTGTTAGGCAATAATAATGTCGACTGCTGCGCGCGAGTTTGCCATGGCCCTTCTGTGGCGGGATTACAGGTCACATTGGGGAATGGCGCCATGAGTAACTCAATCGCCGATATTGAGAACTCGGATTGTTTATTAGTTTTCGGATATAACTGCGCAGACTCTCACCCAATCGTTGCTAGGCGAGTGATAAAAGCTAAAGAAAAAGGGGCTGAAATTATTGTTTGCGACCCGAGAAAAATAGAAACAGCAAAAATAGCCACACAATATCTTCCGCTAAAGAATGGGACCAATATGGCATTAGTGAATGCCTTTATTTATACCCTGATAGAAGAAGAACTTTATGATAAAAATTATGTTAATCAGTTTACTGAAGGTTTTGAAGACGTTAAACAAATAGTACAGGATTATAGTCCGGAAGCGGTTCAGGATATTGTCGGTATTCCTGCATTACAAATTCGTCAGGCGATGCGAACTTACGCTAAAGCTAAAACAGCGACCATTATGTGGGGAATGGGCGTTACCCAATTTGGACAAGCCGTTGATGTAGTTAAAGGTCTTTCTAGCTTAGCGCTGATGACGGGAAACCTTGGAAAACCGAATGTTGGCGTTGCGCCAGTTCGCGGACAAAATAATGTTCAAGGTGCCTGTGATATGGGGGTGTTACCTAATCTATTCCCCGGTTATCAGGAGGTCACAGATGAAAGCGTGCGTCAAAAATTTGCAAAAGAGTGGGGAATTTCGTCTGAGCAGCTTGACCCTAACGTAGGTTATCGAATTACTGAAGTACCTCATTTAGCTATTGAAGGAAAGGTCAAAGCCTATTACATCATGGGTGAAGACCCATTACAGACAGAAGCAGATTTGAATCTAGTTCGAAAAGGTTTTGAAGCACTCGAGTTTGTTGTCGTTCAAGATATTTTCATGACCAAAACGGCAGAACAAGCCGATGTTATTTTACCTTCAACCAGTTGGGGTGAACACGGTGGTATCTTCACTTGCGCTGACCGTGGATTTCAACGATTTGAGAAAGCGATTGAGCCAGTTGGTAATGTTAAACGGGATTGGGAAATTATTTGTTTGATAGCGACAGAAATGGGTTATCCAATGTCGTACACCGATAATAAACAAATTTGGGATGAAGTTAGAAAACTTTGTCCGCTATTTTTCGGTGTGACCTATGAAAAATTAGCCGGATTAGCTCATATTCAATGGCCTTGTCCAACTGAAGATCATATGGGAACGCCTTATCTCTATAAGGACAATGTATTTGATACGCCTTCAGGTAAAGGGCTACTTTTTGCAACCAATTGGCGCGCTCCTGCGGAATTACCGGATGAAACATACCCGTTGATCCTTTCAACGGTTCGTGAGGTTGGCCATTATTCTTGTCGCTCAATGACCGGAAATTGTAAAGCGCTCGCATCTTTAGCGGATGAGCCGGGTTATGTTCAAGTTAATCCCGAAACCGCGAAAAACATAGGCATTAAAGATCAAGATATCGTTTGGGTTGAGTCTCGTCGGGGAAAAGTTATGTCTCGTTGTAGTATTAATGAAACTATCAATAAGCCCGCCATTTACATGACTTACCAATGGTGGGTTGGAGCTTGTAATGAATTGACGCAAGATAATCTTGATCCTATTTCAAAAACGCCAGAAACTAAATATTGCGCCGCAAGGATTGTCAAAATTAACGATCAAAAATCCGCAGAAAGCCTCGTGACTTCGAAATATGTCGATATGCGTTCGCGACTGATTAATTTGGTTGAGTCAGCCGAAAGCCAAATACAATAAAACCTAAATAGAGTACCTAAATAAAGAGTGGCTACGGTGTGATTAATTCACATCGTGGCCATTTTGCTATTCAGTTTGTCCATTTCATTTTCACAGATTTCGCTTCCTCACTTCACTGCTTGTCGTCATTAGTGTCGATTAAGCGGTATTTATCATTCCATTATTTCATAACAAATTGATTTTATTGATAATAATTTATGGCATGAAAAATGCTTAGTTAATGGCATCAATCCTAATGACTTGACAGATTTTATTGGAGGGTAAGGCGAATGAATCGCTTTGTTATTGCCGACCCACAATTATGTATCGGATGTAATACCTGTATGGCGGCGTGCTCAGAGACGCATAAAGTTCAGGGATTACAAACATATCCGCGACTAAAAGTGGTGAAAATTGGAGAGCTGACTGCACCTATGCTCTGCCGCCAGTGTGATGATGCTCCATGTGCTCGTGTGTGTCCGGTGAATGCCATCACCCACGAGAACAACATGATTGTGCTGAATGAAAGTCTTTGTATAGGCTGCAAATTATGCGGTCTAGTTTGCCCATTTGGGGCAATCACCCCATCAGGCAGTAAACCTGTGGATATGCCTGATTTCTTTGAACAATATGTTCCCAAAGAAATGTTATTGGATGTTCCTGACAGCTTACCAACGATGAACCCGTTTTTGGCATGGAATGCTGGTATTCGTAATGTCGCTGTGAAATGTGATTTATGTGACTTTAGCGAAGAGGGCCCAGCTTGCGTGAAAGTGTGCCCAACTGACGCTCTCCATATTGTTGAAGAGAACCAATTAGAAAATGAAAATGCGAAACGACGCAATGCATCGGTCAATGTGATGCCGCCAGAGTTCGACATTTTTGTCTCAGGACAGGAGAACTCATAACATGACGTCGCTTCAGTTACTCTTGTGGTCAATCTCCCTTTATTTTGCTGGTGGCTTCATATCATTGCTATTTAAAAGACAAGAAAAAATAGCAATTTATGTCGCCGGTATTGCAGCAATAATTGGCGGGATCCTTGGTTTAATGAGTTCAATTCCTGTGTTGATGAATGGCGAGGTATTGACCTATTTTGCGCAAGGACCATTCCCATTTGCGCATTTTGTGGTTCGTTTTGATAGCCTCGCCGCTTTTATGGTGATGGTGATTTCATTACTTGTCACAGTAAGCGCTTTATATTCGTTGAATTATGTACAGGAATATTGTGGCCGTGGCGCATGGAGCATGGGTTTCTTTTTGAACCTATTTGTTGCATCAATGGTTGCACTGGTCGTTATGGATAATGCTTTCTATTTCATTATTTTATTTGAAATGATGTCATTAGCTTCTTGGTTTCTGGTTATTGCTGACCAAGATGAAAAATCTATCCGTGCTGGCTTACTGTACTTCTTTATTGCTCACGCCGGTTCTATCCTCATCATGATTGCTTTCTTCTTGATGTGGCGTCAAAGCGGTAGCTTAGATTTCGACTCCTTCCGACAACTTTCACTTTCACCTACCATGGCCTCAGTGGTCTTTTTGTTGGGTTTTTTTGGTTTTGGCGCCAAGGCGGGGATGTTGCCGTTACACAGTTGGTTACCGCAAGCTCACCCAGCCGCACCTTCTCATGCTTCCGCGCTGATGTCTGGTGTGATGGTAAAAATAGGTATCTTCGGGATTATCAAAGTCGGTATCGATTTGTTAGGCGCAACGCAAGGTTGGTGGGGAATTGTAGTACTTGCTTTTGGAGCCGTATCTTCTGTTCTTGGGGTTATGTACGCCTTAGCAGAACATGATATCAAGCGTTTGCTTGCTTGGCATACAGTAGAAAACATCGGCATCATTTTGATGGGCGTTGGCGTTAGTATGGTCGGTATGGCAAATAACATGCCAGTGTTGGCGACTATTGGTCTACTTGGTGCGCTTTATCACTTACTCAACCATGCGGTATTTAAAGGCTTGCTATTTCTCGGTGCTGGTGCTGTGATTTACCGTATTCATACTCGTGATATGGATAAGATGGGGGGCTTAGCCAAGTTAATGCCGCTCACTGCGACGGCCTTTTTAATTGGTTGTATGGCCATTTCTGCATTACCGCCACTCAATGGTTTTGTGAGTGAGTGGTACACCTATCAATCCTTATTTTCTATGAGCCATGAAGGCACTTTCATTATGCGTATCAGTGGCCCAATTGCGATTGTGATGTTAGCCATCACAGGTGCTCTTGCGGCAATGTGCTTTGTGAAAGTCTATGGCGTGAGTTTTTGTGGTGGTGCGCGTAGCGAACAAGCAACCCATGCACGAGAAGTACCTTGGACCATGACTGTCGCGATGATTATTCTTGCGGCAATTTGCGTCATTTTAGGTGTGGGTGCGAGTGTGATTGCACCTGTGTTAGCCAATGTCGCGATGTCATTGACCAGTGTAACGGATATCACGGTTGTTCAAGGGGCGATGTTAATCCCTGATAGCGCGTCTCAAGCGATGATATCACCTGCTATGACTTTTGTGCTTCTACTCGCCTTACCTGTGATCCCATTTATTATTTATATGGTTTTCAAAGGCAAACAACTCGGCTTTCGTCGTAAAGGCGATGCATGGGCTTGTGGTTATGCATGGGAAAGCGATATGTCCGTATCTGCGGGTGGATTTACTCAGCCGCTTCGTTCTATGTTCGCACCCTTGTATCGGATGCGTAAACAGCTCGATCCGTCAGCGAAATTGGCTCAGGCTTTAGACGTGACTAAAGCAGGGGCAGGGAAAGTCGAACCTTTCTGGGATGAAAGTATTATTTATCCTCTAGTGCGCGGTATCAATCGGTTTGCCAAACGAATGCAGTGTCTTCAAGGTGGGGATTTTAGACTTTATTGTCTCTATGTCGTTGCGGCGTTAGTCGTTTTACTTGTCGTCATTGCGGCGTAAGGAGAGAGAAACCATGTCTATTCAAGAAACACCGACATTGATGACAGGACTCTTTGCAGTGGTTCAAGCGGTATTTTTACTGCTATTAACACCATTGTTTACTGGTATCTCTCGTCAAATTCGCGCCAAAATGCACTCTCGTCAAGGCCCCGGCGTTTTACAAGATTATCGTGATATTTTTAAATTGTTGAAGCGTCAGTCCGTCGCACCGCGTGATTCAGGAATGGTCTTTTGTATCATGCCTTATGTATTACTCGGTAGTATGTTGTTATTAGCGATGGCACTGCCTGTCTTTACGATCACTTCACTGTTTAGTGGCGCATCTGACATCATTATTGTGTTGTATGTTTTTGCGCTATTTCGCTTTTTCTTTTCGCTCTCAGGTTTAGATACCGGAAGCCCATTTGCAGGTATCGGTGCCAGCCGTGAATTGACGCTTGGTGTTTTGGTCGAACCTACTTTATTTCTTGGTTTGTTAGTTGTCGCATTAATTGCAGGCTCAACCAACATCGGCGCTATTAGTGCGGTGATGAATGAGGGCTGGATATCGCCAACAGCAACTCTCCTTGCACTATTAGCTTGTGGTTTTGCCACTTTTATTGAAATGGGCAAAATTCCCTTCGATGTGGCGGAAGCTGAGCAAGAATTGCAAGAAGGACCGCTTACTGAGTATTCAGGATCAGGTTTAGCACTCGTAAAATGGGGAATAGGTCTGAAACAAGTGATCGTCGCAGTTTTGTTTCTGTCTATTTTCTTTCCCTATGGTAATGCGAGCGAATTGACAATAGTCAGTTTGCTATTTGCCATCGTCATCATGCTCATAAAATTGTTGGTTATTTTCGTTCTGGCATCGTTAGTCGAAAATAGTTTGGCTCGTGGTCGTTTCTTACTGACGCACCATGTGACTTGGTTAGGATTCGGTGTTGCGGCACTCGGATTCGTTTTCTATCTCACCGGTCTATAAGGAGCGACAAAGCATGTTAGAAAATATTGCACTGGCGACTCTAATGGTTCCGTTTATTGGGGCGTTGCTGGTCAGTTTCTTACCAACACGTGTCGCACCGTGGCTAAGTACGTTAGTTGCGTTGCTTGCATCGCTCGGTACGGCGGCATTGGGTTGGTTGTATCTCGACGGTGGCAAAGTCGCCACCACGTTGGAATTAGTACAAGCAGGGGATGTCGCGTTATTTGGTTTTACCATTGATGGCGTCAGTACATTAATTGCGTTTGCCGTAGTATTCCTAGGTTTCTTAATCTGCCTTTATTCTACAGGCTATTTAACTGAAGGTAACCGTGAGCACGCACACGGCCCAACTCGCCGCTATTATGCATTTTTGCTGATTTTTATCGGTGCAATGGCGGGTGTGGTGCTGTCTTCTACCATTTTAGGACAACTGGTCTTCTTCGAAATTACCGGAGGCTGTTCTTGGGCGCTGATTGGTTATTACCAAACTGAAAAATCACAGCGTTCTGCAATGAAAGCACTGCTTATCACCCATATCGGTTCGTTGGGACTGTACATGGCAGCAGCGACCTTATTCATCAGTACAGGAACATTCGCACTAAGTGCCATTAATCAGCTGAATGAAACACAAAGCCTGATTGTTTTTGGTGGCATTTTATTTGCGGCATGGGGTAAGTCTGCACAACTCCCATTACAGGCTTGGTTACCTGATGCGATGGAAGCGCCAACACCGGTCAGCGCGTATTTACACGCGGCCTCTATGGTGAAAGTTGGCGTGTATATTTTTGCGCGTAGCATTATGTCATCAACCCATGTACCGGAAATTATCGGTTGGATTGGTGTGACGATGGCAGTGATCACCTTGGTATATGGTTTCTTGATGTATCTACCACAAAAAGATATGAAACGATTGCTAGCGTGGTCAACCATTACCCAATTAGCGTATATCTTTCTTGCCTTGTCGTTATCGATTTTTGGTTCGAAAGAGGCGTTTGATGGCGGTATTGCTTACATCTTTAACCATGCTTTTGCGAAAAGTTTATTCTTCTTAGTTGCAGGTGCGCTGAGCTATAGCTGCGGTACACGTATGCTGCCGCGTTTACGTGGATTAGCAAAACAGTATCCACTTTTGGGCGTTGGATTTTGTGTGGCGGCATTGGCGATTGCCGGTGTTCCTCCGCTTAATGGTTTTTTCAGTAAATTTCCAATCTTTGCCGCAGGTTTCGCGTTGTCTGACAAATTCTGGATATTAACGCCAATTATGATTTTGGTGTTGATTGAATCCGTCGCGAGTTTTGCTTGGTTACTTTACTGGTTCGGTAAAGTGGTACCTGGCGAACCAAGTGAAGAAGTGGCAAATGGCAGTGCTGTTCCATGGGCGATGCAGTGGGTAATTGGTTTACTGATCATCATGTCCTTCTGTTCTAGTGTTATTGCCGTCATCTGGCTCAATTAAGGGGAGAAAGTATGACTGGTTCAATGATTGTAAATAATTTAGCGGGGCTGATGATGATCACTTCGCTACTGGTTATCGGCGCAAAACGTCCGGTGGCATCTTGTTGGTTTTATGCACTTCAATCTTTGGTTCTGGTGGCGATTTTTGCCACACTCTCTCAAACCTTGAATGCGCCAGAGCTAGCAATGTGGGCAGGCACTGCATTTGCAACAAAAGTAATTTTAGTACCACTGATTATGGGATATGCATTTCGCAAACTCTCTGATCCGTCAGCGAATGGCGGTGTGATAAGTCCTGCATGGTTGATGTTAGCAGCAGCGGTCATCGTGGTGTTGTGTTGGTTTGTTGTCGAACCGATAAAACTGCCAATAGCCACAGATTTGAAGCCAGCTTTAGCGGTTTCACTGGGACATTTTATGTTGGGATTGCTATGTATTGTGACCCAGAAAAATATCCTTAAGCAGGCATTTGGTTATTGCTTGATGGAAAATGGTTCACATCTGACATTGGCATTGCTGGCATATAAAGCGCCAGAATTAGTTGAAATAGGCATCGCGACGGACGCCATTTTTGCTGTGATTATCATGGCGGTGCTGGCACGTAAAATCTATCGCACGCTCAACACACTGAACGTGGATCAACTGACCGCGCTGAAGGGGTGATGAGATGAATCAAACTATGTTATTGACGTTATTAATGGCGACACCATTGGTTATTTCTATGTTGGCTTTTATCTGCCGTTTACTTGGAAATAGCGCCAAAATGGCGGTTACTTTGGTGCATGCCATCGGGATTACTTTATTGTTGGTATTATCGCTGTGGATGGTGAATACCATTGGTGAAGTTGGCGACCTGCTAATGGCGCAGCGCTGGATCCATCTTGATAGTCTTGCTGGATTATTTTTAGCGATATTGGGAATTGTTGGTTTTCTGACAGGTTTATATTCCATTGGCTATATGAACCATGAGGTTGAAGAGGGGGAAATTAGCGTTGGAACCCTTTGCAATTACTATGGTTTCTTCCATCTGTTCTTATTTACCATGTTATTGGTTATTACCAGTAATAACCTGATTCTCATGTGGGCGGCGGTTGAAGCTACCACATTAAGCTCTGCATTTTTGGTGGGTATTTACGGTCAACGCTCTTCTTTAGAAGCCGCGTGGAAATACATCATTATCTGTAGTGTCGGTGTGGCATTTGGTCTATTTGGTACCATTTTGGTTTATGCCAATGCGGTCAATGTCATGCCTGATCCAGAGTTAGCGATTTTCTGGACAGAAGTATTGAAATATACCTCATTACTTGACCCAACTTTGATGCATTTAGCCTTTGTATTCGTTTTAATTGGCTTCGGAACCAAAACGGGTCTGTTTCCAATGCATGCATGGTTACCTGATGCACATAGTGAGGCTCCAAGCCCAACTTCGGCATTGCTTTCTGCCGTATTGTTAAATTGCGCACTACTTATCATCATTCGTTATTACATCATCGTCACGTCTGCGATTGGTGGTGAATTTACTCAAACCTTGTTACTTGTCTTTGGCTTGCTTTCTGTTGCTGTCGCCGCATTCTTTATCTTAGTTCAACGAGATATGAAACGACTATTAGCTTATTCAAGCGTTGAAAATATGGGCTTGATTGCAGTCGCATTAGGTATTGGTGGCCCATTAGGGGTACTTGCTGCGTTATTACATACTTTGAATCACAGTTTAGCGAAAACGCTGCTGTTTTGTGGTTCAGGTAATGTATTACTTAAATATGGCACGCGGGATATTACCGTTGTTAAAGGGCTATTACGCACAATGCCATTTACCGCAGTCGTGTTCGCTGGTGGCGCATTAGCTTTAGGCGGTATGCCACCGTTTAACATATTTTTAAGTGAGTTCATGATTGTGGTTGCCGGTATTGCTTCTAACCATTTCTGGCTGACACTGCTTGTTTTAATTCTCATTACTGTCGTTCTTGGCGGATTAGTCAGAATGATCTCTAAAACATTATTTGGTGAGAAACCTGACTGTGTTTCAAAAGGTGAACTTGGCATTTTGACGACCTTACCGATGGCAATTCTTATTGTTTTGATGTTGGTAATGGGTACGCACATTCCACAGTCTGTTAGTAATCTACTTGAGAATGCGGCCACTATTGTGTTGAAAGACAGTGCATTACCTAATTCAGAATTAACTACTTTAAACTTTCATTGGCCGTGGGGTGTAAACGCCTCTTCGACCTCATTGCAGGAGAAATAACGTGAGCTATCAGAATTATGCAGATACCCTTCAGGGCGTTCGTAAAGGCGCGGGTTATCTGGCAAAAGTCCGCGAGAAATTTCCTCATGCGGTGCTGGACGAAGAGTGGCAAACCGCAAATCAGGTCACCATCACCATTAAAACGGAAATGCTGCCAGAGGTGGTTGAATTTCTGTATTACGGTTGCGGCGGTTGGCTGCCAGTATTATGGGGAAATGATGAGCGCCCATTGAATGGGCAATTTGCGGTGTATTACGCACTTTCAATGGAAGAAGGTGAAAAATGCTGGGTAACAGTAAAGGCTTTTGTTAGCCCTATTACTCAAGAATTTCCTTCTGTTACTCCGCGAGTTCCAGCCGCAGTTTGGGGGGAACGTGAAATACGGGATATGTATGGTCTACGTGCGGTAGGCTTGCCTGATGAACGTCGTTTAGTGCTCCCCGATGATTGGCCTGAAGATCTTTATCCATTGCGTAAAGACACGATGGATTATCGTCAGCGTCCAGAGCCAACCACGGATACTGAAACTTATCAGTTTATCAATGATAGTAAAACTCAAAGCCGAGTTGTGCCAATCGGTCCATTACATATCACCTCTGATGAACCTGGCCATTTTAGATTATTCGTTGATGGTGAACGCATTGTGGATGCGGATTACCGCATGTTCTATGTTCACCGTGGTATGGAAAAACTAGCAGAAACCCGTATGGGCTATAACGAAGTCACGTTTTTATCTGACCGAGTTTGTGGCATTTGCGGTTTCACTCACAGCGTGGCTTATACCTCTTCAGTCGAAAATGCCCTTGGTATTTATGTTCCACCTCGTGCACATACTATTCGTAGCGTATTGCTGGAAGTGGAACGTCTACACAGCCATTTATTAAATATTGGTTTAGCCAGTCACTTTACCGGTTTTGATACTGGTTTTATGCAGTTTTTCCGCGTGCGTGAAAAATCTATGAAGATGGCTGAATTATTGACTGGTGCGCGTAAAACTTACGGTACTAATTTGATTGGTGGTGTTCGCCGTGATTTCTTAAAAGAACAGCGGGTGAAAACCATTCAGTTGGTACGCGAAATGCGCCGTGATGTGACCGAACTGGTGGATATGTTGCTGAGCACGCCGAATATGGAACAGCGTACTGTGGGGGTTGGTCTTTTAGATCCTAAAGTTGCGCGAGACTATAGCCCAGTAGGCCCAATGATCCGTGCTAGCGGATTCAAACGTGATGTGCGTTTTGATCACCCATTTGCCGATTATGCCAACTTACCGAAAACGCTTTTCACTCTAGATGGTTGTGACGTTTATTCACGCGTGATGGTGCGAATTAAAGAAACATTAGATTCTTTATCCATGATTGAATATGCATTGGACAATATGCCAGATGGCCCAATTTTGACCGAAGGCTTTACATATCAACCACATAAATTTGCGCTGGGTTATACCGAAGCACCACGTGGCGAAGATGTTCACTGGAGCATGTTAGGTGATAATCAGAAATTGTATCGCTGGCGTTGTCGTGCGGCGACTTATGCAAACTGGCCAGTACTGCGTTATATGTTGCAAGGGAATACCGTCTCCGATGCGCCATTAATTATTGGTAGCCTTGACCCTTGTTACTCTTGTACTGACCGTGTGACGCTGGTGGATGTGAAAAAACGTAAAGCAAAAACCATTGCATACAAAGAGTTAGAGCAACAAAGTATTCTGCGTAAAAAATCGTTAATGAAATAAATCGGAGGAAATACTAATGCTTAAATTATTTAAAATCCTCCGTGAAACGGGGACAGCAACGGTTAAATATCCATTTAAGCCACTTGAAGTGGCTCATGGTTTCCGTGGTAAGCCAGAATATGACCCATTGCAATGTATTGCTTGTGGCGCTTGTATCTCGGCTTGTCCTGCGAATGCCTTAACGATGGAAACAGATTTAGAAAGCGGTGAACGTCGCTGGCAGCTATTTCTTGGGCGCTGTATTTATTGTGCCCGTTGTGAAGAGGTTTGCCCAACCCGAGCAATTCATCTGACAGAAGAATTTGAAACTGCCGTGATGAATAAAGCCGATCTGTATATGAAAGGGACTTTTCGTTTACAGCATTGTCGTCAGTGTGGCGAAGCATTTGCCCCTAAAAAATCAGTCGATTATGCAATGGCGTTGATGGTGGCGTCGGGTATTGAAGAGAGTGGCATTGAAGCACTAAGACCAATGTATGAAACCTGTCCGACCTGCAAACAGAAAAATAACCTGTTAAATAATAATCGTCAAAACTTCCGTTTGCATATTGAGGGAGATAAATCATGAGTTTTCCAGAGATCCCTGTTAATCATCATGTGAGTCAGCCTGTCAGCATGGATGAGCAGGTCGCAAAATTAAAAAGTACCTTGTTAAAAGATATCAAACGTTCAGCTTATGTTTATCGTGTCGACTGTGGTGGTTGCAATGGGTGTGAGATAGAGATTTTCTCTGCAATCACGCCTGTATTTGATGCGGAACGTTTTGGGATCAAAGTCGTTGCATCACCACGACATGCTGATATTTTGCTATTTACGGGCGCTGTGACGCGGGCAATGCGTATGCCTGCATTGCGTGCTTATGAATCTGCTCCTGACCCAAAAATTTGTATTTCTTACGGGGCTTGTGGCTGTGGTGGTGGTATTTTCCATGACCTTTACTGCGTTTGGGGTGGCAGTGAACATATTGTGCCGATTGATGTATGGATACCGGGTTGCCCACCGACACCTGCGGCAACCATTTATGGATTTGCGGTGGCCTTGGGGTTATTAAATCAAAAATTAACCGCACAAGATCACCATGAAGGCGAAGGTGAACGCGTAGAATTATTGTTACCCTCTATCCCATTGGCTACGCGTGTGATGATTGAACGTGAAGCGCGTCGTCAGGCTGGGTATTTTCAAGGAAGAGAAATTAGCGATCACTTTTTATCATTGCTTGAAGGTGCAACACCAACACAGGTTCAAGCAACGATGCAAAAATGGATTAACGAAGAGCAAGATCCTCGCTTACGAGACATTGTTAACCGCTTAGTGACCGTGTTACAGCAAGGGGGTGTTGATGACTAACTCAAATATTGAGCTCTCTACGTCAGAGCAGCCCGCATCAAAAGGCAACGTTTATTTTTGGTCACTTCGCCAAAAGTTTGTCGATAGCGACGACGATGTGCCCGAAGAAGCGCAGCAAGTCATGTATTACTCATTGGCTATTGGTCACCATGTTGGCATGATAGATTGTCTGAAAAATGAATTAGTGTGTCCATTAGACGGTTACCAGTCTTGGGTTAATGCAATACCTGAAGGAGAGGCGCGACGCAAATTGCAGGGGTTGATTACTTTCGGTGAAATTAATATCGATTCAACTCATACTAATATGTTAGCACTTGCTGTCGATGGGTTTGCGAAAGATGAAAATTCACCTTATTGTGAATGGAGTTCAACCCTGATTCGATTATTAGGTGAAATTGAGCGAGAACCTGCAATTTACCTAATAGTAAAGAGGCGATCATGACAGATTTATCTAACAATAACATTATGTTAGCTGTTGGTAATAGCATGATGGGGGACGATGGTGCAGGCCCGATGCTATATGACTTGATGCAAGAAAATCCCATTGCAGATTGGCTAGCAATAAATGGCGGAAGCAGTCCTGAAAATGTGACCCATCAGATAAGAGCGCTTAAACCTAAACGTTTGTTAATAGTGGATGCTGCGGATATCGGCTTAAATCCAGGTGAAATCCGTGTTATTGATCCTGATGATATTGCTGAAATGTTTATCATGAGCACGCATAATTTACCGTTGAATTTTTTAATCGACCAATTAAAAGACGATATTGATGAAGTGATTTTTTTGGGTATCCAACCTGATTTAGTGGGTTTTTATATGCCAATGAATGAACAGGTGATTGATGCAGTACAACAAGTTTATGCTGCATTGCCTCTCTGGGAAGGGTTCGGCGGATTCAAATTATTCGATGGCGAGTAATTTCATTATAAATAGTTGATGTTTAGTTGTTGAACTTGTAAACCGCAGTGAGGTTATTTAAAACACTGCGGTTTTTATTGATTAAGGATGATGAATAAAATTTTGGATGTTGTATATCAAGCATTTCCATGCAAAAAGTAAGAAACATCTTCTTCGACTTCGGCCATTGCCATTAGGGCTTCAAGCGTATCATGGGCCTCTTCTTCATCGATAATACTCATGGCAAAACCGACGTGAACGAGCACCCATTTATCAAGCATGTCGGTGGTTTCTCCGTCACAAACCAGCGCAATGTTCACATCCCGTTTGACCCCACAAACTTCGACTTGTGCATTGTCCATTGGTGAATTACCTACTGACACAATTTTGCCGGGTATGGCTAAACACATAACTGACTCCTGATTTGATTTAAACGTCTTACAAGATTATTCCACTTCAATTTGCTTTACCTGCATGGTGTCGCTGCTGTTTATTTGCAGGTTACGACTGCCACAGTGAGGACATCCCGTATCAAATTGGGTAACGCTCACATTGCTTTGGCAATCTCGGCACCATGCTTGCGCAGCGACGGTGGTGACATGTAACTTTGCACCTTCAGCGAGCGTGTTACGGCAAACAATATCGAAACAAAAATGCAGTGCAGACTCTTCAATACAAGAAACCGCACTGAGTTCTAACCAAACTGCACAGACACGCTGTGCGTGATTTTGTTTTGCATGCTGTTCGATAATTTCTAACGCACTTTGACATAAGGTAACTTCATGCATCGGGACTCTCTTATGACATCAAATCGTAAGGAATTTCAAAAGCCGCACGGCGACGACGCTCTTTAATAATTTCATCCATACGATTACGGTCTACGACAATAAGCGCGTCGGTTGGGCAAACTTCCACACAAGCAGGGCCACCTTCGCGAGTATGGCAGAGATCGCATTTATGTGCTTCAGCACGGTATTGTGGAATGGTATTTAGCGCAGTATTTTGTTGAGCAACAAGGCGGCTAATGACTTCCATTGTGCCGTAAGGGCAAGCAATGACGCAGGTTTTACAACCGATACATTTAGATTGGTCAACATACACAAAATCATCTTTACGGCTAATCGCACCATTAGGGCAAACATTGGCACAGGGGGCATCTTCGCATTGACGGCAAACTACAGCAGTACTGATGTTATAGCCTTTGATAACATGAATGCGTGGGAAAAAATCATCTTTAACGACAGTTTCAATACCTGTTTCTTGTTCTTGATGAGAAACTACACATGCCACTTCACAAGTGTGACAGCCAATGCATTTTTTGGGGTCTGCAATGATGAAACGGTTCATCATACTCTCCTGAATGATATACGACGACATCACATCCGGCTTTCCGGTGTAACCGTCCTCTGGTTCGAATACCTTTTCATAAGCATGTATCGTGCCAGATCAGAAAAATAATTTAATTCAGTTAAATCAGTATATTAATAAATAATAAAAAGGTGCTGAAAGGGTAATTGAAATATTCGTCACAAGCTTCGACAAATATGACGATAATTACAAGCATCGTTATATATATGGCTATACTAAGATATTGTTATATTAAAAATAGGGGACTGGATCAAACTTAAATCAGTCAGCGATATTCTTTTTTTATAGAGTCATTACAATAATAGGATTAAAAAATTGTATTAGCTAAAATGATATTAATCACGGCATTAAATTTTTTGAATTTGCGTTTATTTATAGATGAGTATTTTAGAATATATAAGCGATAAATAATTCAATTAATAGCAAGACGATAAACGAAGTTAGCTTGGGGTACATACTTTAGTATGTGATCTAAGTAGCCAAGTGAAGACAATACAGCGATAACCTGAACCATGACGAGTTAGTGGAGACTTTGTGGATATATCTGAAAAAGCTGAACGTATACGCCATGAACGCGACCAGTACAGAATATTAGTTGATATTACCAATTCGGTGCTTTCTCATTTAGAAATGGATGGTTTAGTTGCTGAAGTATCTCGAGAAATTTACCGTTTTTTCGGTATAAGTCAAATCAGCATCGCATTATGTGATAATTATAGTTCTGCCGTATACCTTTGTTATTCCAGCTATTATCAACGTTCACATCCCGTTGAGAAAATGCAGTATCATTTGAATGAGTTACATCCAGATTTAACACAGGCTCTTGATAGTAATCAGCCTGTGCGTTTGACTTTAGATTCTGCCACGCAAGACCCACTCTATAGGCATGTGTGTGAGCAAGGGATGAGTGAAACGTTGTTATTACCATTGGCATTTAACCATAAACCTTTGGGGGTGTTGGTTTTATCTCATGAAAATAAAAGTATTTTTACAGAAGATAATTGTAATTTGCTTAAACAAATAGCGGCACGATTTGCGATTGCAGTTGATAACGCAGCTGCTTATGGTGAAATTACTCGTTTAAAAGACAGCCTGAAAACTGAAAATCTTTGGTTGACTGAACAGATACATCGTACTGATAGTTTCAGTGAAATTATTTTTCAAAGCGAAGCGATGCGTAATGTATTAGAGCAAGTTGATTTGGTGGCTCACAGTGATAGCACCGTGCTTATCTTAGGTGAAACGGGAACTGGTAAGGAGCTTATCGCGCGAGCTATTCATCGTTTAAGTGATAGACATCAACGCACTATGATTAAGATGAATTGCGCCGCTGTTCCATCAGGGTTGCTAGAAAGTGATTTATTTGGTCATGATAAAGGCGCGTTTACCGGAGCTACTACAACACATATTGGCCGTTTTGAAATGGCGGATAAAAGTACGTTATTTTTAGATGAAATCGGTGATATGCCGTTAGATCTTCAACCCAAGTTATTGAGAGTGCTGCAAGAACGTGAAATTGAACGTATTGGCGGTAATAAAGTGATACCCGTGGATGTTAGACTAATAGCAGCCACAAATCGTAATCTTAAATCCATGACCAATGACCGTGAATTTCGAGAAGATCTCTATTACCGTTTGAATGTATTCCCTATTGTGATCCCACCGTTACGAGAGAGACCAGAGGATATCGCACTGCTGGCAACCTATTTTACGCAAAAAATTGCTCAGAGAATGAACCGAAAAATAGACTGCATTCCACTCGATGCTCTGGAACAGCTTTCTCGCTATCCATGGCCCGGTAATGTGCGAGAACTAGAAAATGTGATTGAACGAGCAGTGATCCTAACACGGGGTAATACACTTAATTTACAGTTACATGAGCTGAATATCCCAAAGCCATCACGCCTTAAAAATGCACTGCAAACTCCGACGTTGCTCGAAAAGCGAATGCAAACAGAGGCGCCTGAAAATGATGACGAGGAAAGGGATAGAATTATTGCTGCACTAAAAGCAACGAATGGGGTGGTTGCTGGTGCAAGAGGGGCAGCAACACGTCTAGGGTTGAAGCGGACGACGTTGTTGTCGAGGATGCAGAGGTTAGGGATTTGTGTCCAAGATCTTTTTTAGTTCGTATACCTGTCATACTTTGTGCTGTAGGGGTGTTGGCCGCGCAAAACTAACCCTAGTCACATACTTGTGTATGCTCCTAGGGCTTAGCTTTACTTGCCGCCTACCTACAACCCAAATTATTTTGGGGAGTGTTTGTAAGGTGGCTAAAATAAAAAATGATTGAGAACTATTATAATTATAGTGTTGCCATTCTTTGTGTTATGGCGTGAGCCTAACTATATATTTTTCTTTTCTGATTATCTGCAATTTAAATTATTTTAAATATTAATTTTAGAATGCTAACTAATAATAATTCTTATTAATATTTGAATAAATTGAATTGGATTATTAAGGACTGGCTAAGGTTAATTAGTTGAAGAGTCATTAATTGGTAATTACATGCTTAGCTATTAAATGAAGTTATTGTTTTTGTGATTCGAAAGTAATCGATACTGTTGTTAGGTTACCAGTAAAAAAATCGGGTCACATACTTATATGCATGTGACCCGTGAGATTTTTTATCGTATAAAAAATGAAGGGAAAACTAAACTCCCTCGGCAGCCTCGCGTAATCTACGCTTAATCGCCGTATACTCTTGTACAACATAGTGTTCAGCTTTGTGTTGATCCGCAATTGGTTCTACACGGACTGCACAATATTTGTACTCTGGTGTTTTGGTTATTGGGCTGAGGTTTTCTGCTACTAACTCATTACAAGCACCAATCCACCATTGATAAGTCATATAAATCGCACCTTTATTAGGACGTTCACTAATATTTGCACGAGTGATAACTTTACCTTGTTTAGAGGCTATCCATACCAGCTCTTGATCTTTAATACCCAATTTCTTCGCATCAGCGGTATTTATCTGAACAAAACCGGGTTCATCTGCTAATGCCGCAAGCGCTTTACAGTTACCAGTCATGGAACGGCAAGAGTAATGGCCAACCTCACGGACTGTGGCAAGTACCATCGGATAATCAGCGCTAACTTGGTCAATCGGTGGATGCCAATCACAAGTAAAGAACTGACCTCTACCATTTGGCGTATCGAAATTGCCTCCCTCGTATAAGTATTCAGTACCTTCACTTTCCAATGTACGACATGGCCATTGGATATAGGCGAGACCTGCCAATTTTTCATAAGTAGCACCATAGTAAATAGGGCAAAGCTCACGTAGCTCATCCCAAATTTCTTTGGTGTTGTTATAGTGCATCGGATAGCCCATTGCGGTGGACATCAAACTGATAATTTCCCAGTCTTTTTTCACATCACCAACAGGTTCAACCGCTTTATAAAAACGTTGGAATCCACGATCTGCTGCGGTATAGACACCTTCGTGTTCTCCCCAAGAGGTTGCTGGGAAAATAACATCCGCAATAGCGGCTGTTTTAGTCATAAAGATATCTTGAACAATCAATAGCTCTAATTTATCGAAAGTACGACGAATGGTTGCTAAATCAGGTTCAGTTTGCAGTGGATCTTCACCCATGACATAGTGCGCTTTTAAAATACCTTCATCGATGAAATGTGGAACTTCACTTAATGGGATCCCATTTTCATCTGGCATTTTTTCAATGCCCCAAAACTTAGCAAATTTATCAAGTGCCGCTTTATCATCGACATATTGATAACCCGGCAAAGTATTTGGCAGAGCACCCATATCACAGGCGCCTTGAACATTATTTTGACCACGAACGGGGCCGACCCCAACATGCGGTTTACCTAAGTTACCCGTTAATAATGCTAAACTTGTGAGGGATTGAACGGTTTCGACACCTTGATAGAATTGTGTGACACCCATGCCCCATAAAATCATGGCACTTTCGGCATTTGCATACATGCGAGCCGTTCTACGGATATCTTCGGCTTTGATACCGGTTGTTTCTTCAACAGATTCAGGTGTATAAGGTGCGACTAAAGCACGGTATTCATCGAATTTATCTGTGTGAGCCTCAATAAAGGCTTGGTCATACAGGTTTTCTTCAATGATCACGTGAGCGAATGCATTTAGTAATGCAATATTAGAGCCGTTTTTCAATGGTAAATGAATATCTGCGATACGCGCGGTTTCAATATAACGCGGATCACAAACAATAATTTGAGCCCCTTTTTCTTTCGCTTTTAAAATACGACGCGCGACAATAGGGTGTGAGTCTGCGGCATTATAACCGAAGACAAAAATACATTTGGCATCCTCAATTTCGACAATTGAGTTACTCATTGCGCCATTACCGACCGAACGCTGCAGACCTGCAACCGAAGGGCCGTGTCAGACACGCGCACAGCAGTCGATATTATTACTACCGACAGCTGCACGAACAAATTTTTGCATCACAAAGTTAGCTTCATTACCCGGACCGCGAGAAGACCCTGTGGTCATAATCGCTTTTGGACCATATTTTGCTTTAATTGCCAGTAACCGCGAGCTGGCAAATTCAATCGCTTCATCCCAAGAAACCACTTCTAACTTGCCACCACGTTCACGGCGGATCATTGGGTTTTTGAGGCGAGGTGTTAAAATTTTAGTGTCATGAATGAAGTCCCAGCCATAATAGCCTTTCAGGCAGAGCTCTCCTTCATTGGTGTGACCATTTGCGCCTTCTGCGCCAATGATCTTCCCGTTCTCCACCTTCAGGTTTATTTTACAGCCTGAGGCGCAATACGGGCAGACGGTGATGACTTTTTCCATCAACATTGCTCCTATATTTTTCATTTAACGGTTAAATACCGCCTTATCTCCCTTATATATGCAGGGTTTATGCCAGTTTTAATATTTAAACTAAACTTATCTAATCTATTGAATTTAAAAATGATATTTTTTATACCTATTTTCTCATAGACGAAAAAAACATGAAGTAGAGCCGATCGTCAAAAATGACGAGAGTGGTTTGTCGATGCTAGATGCAAATGGCGGTGCGATAGCTTAATAGTTTAAAAGTGCAGACTGAGGTGCATGTAACGTGCTTTTTAATCCGAATGAAAATTGACTATCAAAGATCAATAGTCCCTAATCTCGCATAAAGCGATTAACAAATGATTGAAAGAGACTATAAAGCTCGTTATAAATATTCAGATTATTATGAATAAAAAGGATTTTAGGATCGTTAAAATGAAAATATTATTAATTGAAGATCATGATAAAACAGGAAGTTGGATAAAAAAAGGCTTAGAAGAGGCGGGTTTTACTGTCGATATTGCGACTGATGGTAGGGATGGCCTCTATTTTGCGTTAGAAAATGATTACCAATTAATCATTTTAGATATTATGTTACCCGGTATGGATGGGTGGAATATCTTGAAAATTTTACGAACATCTAAAGCTGTTCCGGTTATTTGTTTAACTGCGCGAGATGCGGTTGATGACCGTGTTAAAGGTTTAGAGCTAGGTGCAAATGACTATTTAGTTAAGCCTTTTTCATTTTCTGAATTATTAGCACGTATTAAAAATCAATTACGCACTCATCAAATCGCGCCGACAGTAATTGAAATTGCTGATCTTAAAGTTGATCTTACTCGGCATGATGTTGAGCGCGGTGGTTTGAAAATCCCTATGACACGCCAAGAATATTCACTATTACTATTTTTTGCGTTGCATGTGGATGAAATTTTACCTCGAACGTTAATCGCCAGTGAAGTTTGGGGGATTGATTTTGAAAGTGATACTAATATTGTCGATGTTGCTATTCGTCGATTGAGAAAAAAAGTAGATGACACTTTTGATGTGAAATTAATCGAAACAATTCGAGGTATGGGATATCGCCTCAATAGGCCAACAACATGAAAGTAAAATCATTACGCTTTAAAATTATCACTTTATTTGTCTTGCTGATGGTGGTTAACACTAGCTTTGTGACATTAACATTATATTACTCGCTAAAAAATGAGTTGGTTTCACGTGATGATAATTTACTGGTAAATCGTGCAGATCAACTGGCGAAACTGATTGTTAGCGGCATTGATATTAAAACATTACCTATTTATTTCCAGCGTATGATGGATATGAAGCAGGATATTATTCAAATTAAAGATTTAAATAATCATGTGATAGTGGAAACCAATTCAGATATTTTATTAACTTCCCATCTTAAAGTGATTAATTTGGATGAATTGGGATTAAATGCTATCACTCATTGGGAGACTACATCGGGAACGCCAGTATCTGCAATTAGTTTTGATATTCAATCACCTATTGGAAAACTTCAAGTTGTTATTGCTAAAGTCTCTATTGATCGTAACAGTGTGCTAGCTGAATATTTGAAAAAAAGTATCTTTATACCGATTATCTCGATTTTATTTATGGGTATTCTAAGTTTTTGGTTAATTAAACGTGGATTACATGATATTACCTTGTTGAGTCAGATCACTGCTAATAGTGATATCCATTCACTTGCCGAGAGCATTGATATTGAACAGTTACCGGATGAACTCAAGAATTTAGGTGATTCATTAAATATTATGCGGTCAAGACTGAAAAATGATTTTATTAAATTAACCCAATTATCAGATGATTTGGCACATGAGTTAAGAACACCCATTAATGCGATCCGTGTGCAAAATGAAATTGTATTACAGCGACCACGTACTGTGGCTGAATATGAAGCCATTATTGTGAGTAATATTGAAGAGCTAGATAAACTCGCTAAAATTATTCAAAGTGTGTTATTTATCGCTAGGGCGGAAAATAAAAATATCGCGCTAAAAAGAGAAAATCTTCTTTTATCCGGGGTGATTGATGAGGTTTATGAATTATTTTCTCACTATGCAGAAGAAAAGCAAATTCAGCTAATCCATGACGAGTCTTCCCTTCATATTGATGCAGATCGTTTGCTATTGGTTCGAGTTTTAATGAACTTAATTTCAAATGCGATTAAATATTCTTACCCTAATACCCAAGTTACTACGCATATTGAACGCAATGATGAAAGGTTAATAATTGCGGTTACCAATGAAGGTGACATGATTGCTGTCAAAAATGAAGTTTTTACCCGTTTTTGGCGCGGGGATAACGCTCGCAGTTCTGATGGCAGCGGATTAGGTTTATCAATTGTCCAAGCGATTATGACTTTACATGGCGGTGAAGTTATTTTTGAACGTATTGATAAATATAATGTTGTCACCTTATCCTTCCCTAATTGATAAGGCGAAATGATTAACATGACAATTTTGTCATTAACCCGTCAGCTTGTTTCATTCATTTTTCGGTATAACAATATCAAATTATAAGAATGCGCATTTTATTTCTTCATCAATGTGTTTTCTTTTATGTTTTCAGTTTTTATATAAAACGCTTGTGACTGACTTATGTATTTGAGTTGAGGAAAATAATAATGAAAAAATCGAAAATAACGAAAGATACTGATATTACACCTGAATCTGTTTTCATGATGAAGCGTAGAAATTTACTCAAATTACTGGGGGTTGGCGCGGCAGGATTAGCTGCTAGCTCGGCGGTTAAAGCTGACTTTTTTTCATGGTTTTCGGGTGATGAAAAAATCGTTACGCCTAAAATAGCGACAAGAGAACTCACCTTTATAAAGCCTGAAGCATACCAAAGTGAACTAGTGTTAACGCCTGAGGATAAGGTCACAGGCTATAATAATTTTTATGAATTCGGTTTAAATAAATCCGATCCTGCCGAATATGCACATACCATGAAAACTGATGAGTGGATGGTTTCAATTGAAGGGGAAGTTAACCGCCCAATAACGTTAAGTTTAGATGATATTCGTCATAAATTTACACTAGAAGAACGTATATATCGTATGCGCTGCGTCGAAGCGTGGTCAATGGTCATTCCTTGGATTGGCTTTCCATTAGCGAGCTTGCTTGCATTAGTTGAGCCAACAAGTCGCGCAAAATATGTTGCGTTCGAAACGCGATATGCGCCGGAAGAAATGCCGGGTCAAAATAGTCGTTTTGTGGGAGGGGGGCTGCAATATCCTTACGTTGAAGGACTTCGCTTAGACGAAGCCATGAATCCGCTAGCATTTATGGCAACTGGGGTGTATGGCAAAGAATTACCTAATCAAAATGGTGCACCTATTCGTTTAGTTGTTCCGTGGAAATATGGTTTTAAAGGCATTAAATCGATTGTCAAAATTAGATTGACGGAATCCATCCCGCCTACAACATGGAACTTATCTGCGCCAGATGAATATGGTTTTTATGCCAATGTGAACCCAGATGTCAATCATCCTCGTTGGTCTCAAGCCTCAGAGCGTTTTATTGGCTCAGGGGGATTAGGACAAGTCACAAGACAGCCAACATTGCCTTTTAATGGTTATGGCGAAGAGGTTGCGAGTTTATATACAGGTATGGATTTAAGGAGAAACTTTTAATTTATGGATCCACGTCAGATGCCAATTGGTTTGGTAAAAGGTATTTTTCAGTTAATTGCATTACTGCCACTGGCATGGCTTATTTATGCAGTTAATCTTCAACAGCTAAGTGCTGATCCCGCAAAGGATATTCAGCATTTTACTGGGCTGACAGCACTGCGTTTATTAGTGTTGATTGCTGTTATTCCTATGCTGGCTCACTACTTAAAATGGAATAATATATTTCAAGTAAGAAAGCTGGTAGGGATATGGTGTTTTGTCTGGGCGACACTGCATTTAACGAGCTATTTATTACTTGAAATAGGTTGGAGCAATGTGGCTTTATTTTTCTCAGAGATTTATTCCAGAGTCTATCTAGCAATAGGCTTAATTTGTTGGTTATTTTTATTTGTAATGGCGATAAGTTCTTTTAATTGGTTACGAGTTAAGCTTGGTAAATGGTGGAAAAGAATACACAATTTACTTTACCCTGTGCTGCTATTAGTGGTTTTACACTTTGCGTTATCGATGAAAACAATAACGCCAGAACCGTTTTTTTATCTGGCAATTATCTTATTCGCCTATTCCCACCGATTCTTACAACGGAAGATAAATAGTTAGTTATTGTTTATCTTATTTATCATGTATATAAATTTATTTTTTTAGATTTAATAATCTTATTGTTTGATATATAAGGTTATTGTTTAATACATTCTTGTCTACGATACATTTATATCACATTCGTGATGATAGTCACTAATTGACATTTATTTGTTTGCATTTTATCTTCAAATTAATGAAGATAAATTTAATATAATTTTTGAATAATATTATGACCCAAGCATTTATTAAAAAAGAAGGAATTGCGCAGTCTTATCTCTCGCGTTATTTACTGGTCTTAGAGAATGGTAGTCGTCTTAAAACCATTGATGAATTAGCGAAAGATAGTTATCTATCAGTAGGATTGATGCAATCAGCATTGAAATCATTAGAGGCTCTTGGCGCTATTACTATTGAGCGACGGGGTCGTAATGGTAGTTTCGTTACTAAGATTGACCATAAGCTACTTTTTAAATTTGCTAATATCGGTAACGTTGTTTGTGCTATGCCGCTGCCTTATGCAAGAGTTTATGAAGGGCTGGCGAGTGGCTTGAAAGCACAGTTTTTAGAGGTTCCATTCTATTTCGCACATATGCGAGGGTCTGATATTCGCATTGAGTGTTTAGAAAATGGTATTTATGATTTAGCGGTAACTTCACGTTTGGCAGCTGAGCAGCATTTATCTGAGCATAATGTGCATATTGCCCTAGCTCTTGGAAAATATAGCTATGCGCAAGAACATAAATTGATTTATCGCCAAGGTGAGTTGAATAGCATTCGAAAAGTGGGCGTCGACAGAACCTCAACAGACCAGAAAATGATGACGGAACAATGGAGTGCCGGTGGTGACTATATTTTTGTCGATGTTTCATATCATGAATGCGTTAATAAAATAATGAGTCATGAAATTGATGCCGCTATTTGGAACGTCGGCCAGGGTAAAGAGCTAGATCAACTTGGCTTAACAACGCAATCTTTAATTGAGAATAAAAATCTTAGTCATGATTGTTTTTATAAGGCATCAGAAGCGGTTATTTTGACTCGTAAAGATGATTCTCAATTGCAGCAACTCATTAGTACAATGATTGACCCTGATGCTTTGTTAATCCACCAAAAAAATGTAATTGATGGCGTAATTGAACCAGTTTATTGAATTTAAGTTATGGGAGCAGTGAAATATGGAGCAAAGGCTGGCTATTTTATTACAAGGTGGTGTCATTGACCAAGATATTCATGACGGCATGTTGTGTGTAATATCAAATTTGGAGAATGATTGGAAAATAACGATTCGGCACTCTCAAGGCAACATGGCACTAACACACATGGCAAGTGCATTGATGCGTTCTCGAAGAGGGGAAAAAATTGAACCTGTTGATAGTGATATTTTAGATGAAGTTAAACAATTTGAGAATTACCAATTGGTTACGCAGATTCATCAGTCACTCCTTAGTCATTTTCAATTAACGCTAGACCCTGCGGAAGAAGGTTATTTACTCGCAAATATTTATAGTTTGATATTGGCAAATGAGCATAGTTAAATTTTCAGTTTAAATATTCATTATTTTGAATATTTAAATCAGCGCCTATTCTTGCCAACACTAAGGGAAATGTATGTTCATTGAGGCATTAAAAAAACAGAATCCAAAACTCATTGAGGCCGCGACACATTTCTGGCAAAGGGGAGAAATTCTTCCTGATAGCTACATTATTGATGTCGATCAGGTCATAAGCAATGGGCAAAAATTACTGGCGACTGCGCAAGTTAATGGTATTGAGCTCTATGCAATGACTAAGCAAATCGGTCGTAATCCATTTTTGGCAAAAAAATTGATTGAGTTAGGTTATCGCGGTGTTGTTGCTGTTGATTTTAAAGAAGCGGATACCCTAAGTGAGCACCATATACCCTTGAGTCATCTCGGTCATCTAGTCCAGATCCCAGACGCACTTATTAAGCCATTACTACAAGCAGAACCTGAGGTTATCACGTTATTTTCATTAGAAAAAGCGGCTAAAGTTAGTGCGGTGGCGCTGACTTTAAATAGGGTTCAGCCTGTGTTACTAAAGTTCACCCGTGATGGCGACAACCTTTATCCGGGGCAAGAAGCCGGTTTCGATTTTAATAAAATTGAACAAACGGTTACTGAAATAAAAAAATTATCGGGTATTCAAATTGTGGGATTAACTCACTTCCCCTGTCTTTTGTGGAATGAAGAACAACAAACGACACAGATAACACCGAACCTTCAAACTTTAATGGAATCGGCAAGGGCTTTAAGTTCACTGGGTATTGATGTGAAGCAAATTAATGGCCCATCAGCATCGAGTATTTCTACACTTCCTTTATTGGCGCAGAACGGTATTACTCATACTGAGCCTGGGCATGCTTTTACAGGCACCATTCCTGCTAACCAGTTTGGTACACAACCTGAAAAGATAGCGATGGTTTATTTGACTGAAGTTTCCCATCAATTTGCAGGTAAAACATATTGTTTTGGTGGCGGGTATTATCGAAGAGGAAACGCGAAGAATGCACTGGTTAGAATGTCTGATAACCAGTATCAAAGTGCCGATATTTTGCCACTAGATAGTTCAAGTATTGATTATCACATTCCATTAGCGGGGCAATTTCCTATTGGCTCAGCTGTCGTGATGTGCTTTCGCACACAAATTTTTGCCACTCGTAGCGACGTTGTTTTAATTTCAGGTATTTCTCAAGGAAAACCGAGATTAGAGGGGATTTACAACAGTCAGGGCGAGTGGAAAAAGGAGCGTTATCATGGCTAAGTTTTTAGTTCTCGTCATTGATAGTTTTGGTGTTGGTAGTATGGATGACGTGCCTTCAGTACGGCCGCAAGATATTGGCGCTAATACCTGTGGGCACATCTTTCAATGTAAACCTGATTTACAGCTCCCGATGTTGGAAAAGCTCGGCATTGTTAATGCGCTAGGTTTTCAGGCAAATAATATTAATTTTTCTGATGAAGCAAATGTGGGAACTGCTGACCTTCAACATGATGGCGGCGACACTTTTATGGGGCATCAGGAAATCATGGGCACAAAACCCAAAATTCCTTTACGTATCCCTTTTTCAGTTGTGCTTGCTGATGTTGAAGCCGCTCTGATAGCTGCTGGCTTCAAGGTGAGCCGAAAAGGAAATAAACCGTTGCAATATCTCTGTGTTAATCAACATGTTGCGATTGGCGATAATCTTGAAGCTGATTTAGGACAAGTATTTAATATTACAGCTAATTTGACTGAAATAGGCTTTGATGAGGTACGTAAAATTGGTGAGATTGTACGCCAGCAAGTGAAAGTTGATAGGGTGATTGCATTTGGTGGTTTGATGGTATCTAGCCAACAAATGCATGATGCAGTCGAGCAAAAAGAAGGCCGATATATTGGAATTAATGCCCCTAAATCAGGGGCATATGATAAGGGTTTTCAGGTTGTTCATATGGGATATGGGGTTGATAGCCAACAACAGGTTCCAGAAAAATTAGCGAAAAAAGGGGTTCAAACGGTCTTAATTGGCAAAGTCGCGGATATTGTTGAAAACCCTCATGGCACCAGTTACAAAAATTTAGTCGATTCACAAACTATTATGGATCTGACTTTTGAGGAAATGTGTGTGCCAGGTGACCGTTTTATTTGTACTAACATTCAAGAGACCGATCTTTCTGGTCATGCTCAAAGTGTTGATCGTTATGCGGATTGTTTAGCTATTGTTGATAAAAATTTAGCTCGCATTATCGAAGTTATGACAAGCGAAGATTGTTTGGTAGTTATGGCTGATCACGGCAATGACCCGACCATTGGTCATAGTAAGCATACGCGAGAAAAAGTTCCGCTGTTAGTTTATCAACCCGGCATTCGCGGTGTTGATATTGGTCATCGTGCAACACTTTCAGATGTTGGGGCGACAGTTTGTGACTTTTTTCATGCAAAATCGCCACAAAATGGTACCTCATTTTTATCATTAATGAATTTACAGGAGAAAGGATAAAAAATGAATAATTACCTTGATCCTACGGGTTATACCTATGCCCATGAGCATTTACATATCGATTTATCCGGTGAGAAAAATAATATTGATTGCCGTTTAGATCAATACACTTTGTTGGTTGCAGAAATGAGCCGGTTATATGATCTCGGTGTGCGCAATATTATTGAGGTAACTAATCGCTATATGGGGCGTAATCCTCAGTTTTTACTCAATATTATGCATGAAAGTAAAATGAATATTGTCGCCTCTACAGGCTATTACCAACAAAAATTTTATCCTGATAGCGTTAAATCATTGAGTGTGAAACAGATAGCGCAAGAGATGATTGATGAGATTGTCATTGGCATTGATGGTACAACGCTAAAAGCGGGTGTTATTGCGGAAATCGGCTCAAGTTTTGAGAAAATAACCGATGATGAACGCAAAGTTTTTGAAGCGGCGGCAATGGCTAGTCTTGAAACTGGACGCCCTATTTCAACACATACGACATTAAGCACTATGGGGTATGAGCAGCTAGTTATGTTAAAGGGATTTGGTATCTCACCTAAAAGTATTGTGATTGGGCATTGTGATTTGAAAGACAATCTTGATGTGATTTTACCGATACTTGAAGAGGGTGGATGGGTGCAATTCGACACTATTGGTAAAAACGATTATTACCCTGATGAAAAACGAATTGAAATGTTAAATGTAGTGAAATCAAAAGGATTTTTAGGGCAAGTAATGCTTTCTATGGATATTACTCGACGTTCTCATTTAAAAGGGAATGGAGGAATAGGTTTTGATTATTTAATCACGACTTTTGTACCTATGTTGATAAACGCAGGTTTCACTCAAAAAGATGTCAATTTAATGTTACGTGATAATCCGATTCAATTTTTTAATTACAATCATAAATAAAAACAGAAGGATGGAGCTATGAAATTCGTTGTTGGCGGACAAATTGAAAAAGAAAAAATTGCAGACAGTATTCGTGCACTTGCTGGCGATAAAGCAGAATCTGTTGTTGTTATGAATGATATAGAAGCTGCAATGGCGCTCAAAAGTGGCACTGTAGACTATTACCTTGGAGCCTGTAATACCGGGGGTGGTGGTGCACTGGCAATGGCTATTGCTATTGTTGGCATGGGATCTTGTGCAACTGTGGGTATGCCAGGAAAAATTTTATCTGATGATGAAATTATTGAGCATGTCAAAAATGGCAAAAAAGCATTTGGTTTTACAGGACAAGATATTGATGTTGTGTTGCCTGTGATTATTAAGGCCATTTTCTCTGAGTAAGGGGTAGGTTATGGCTCAAGATTTTTTGTTGCGGCTTATTGAAGTCGACCCTCTCAAAGCGATGTTACTTGCTTTGATTGGCGCAATATCTGCCATGATGGCAAACCGAGGAATTGCAGTATTTCATGATGGCTTGCGGCCACTGATCCCTGAATATTTGGAAGGGCGTATGAGCCGTAAAGCTCTCGCTGCAACCAGTTTTGCGCTAAGTTTTGGTTTAATTATCGGTTTTGGTATTCCATTTTCATTAGCTGCACCAATTATTCTTGTTCACAGTTTGCTCCTCGGTACTGATGTTATTGGTATCTGGTGTGCGGATAGTAAAAAAGGGTTTATTTTATCGGGTATTATTGGTGCGCTTTATGCTGTTGGATTACTGACAGGTCTGCGTTCTATCGTTGAAATTTTCTCAATGCTACCTGTTAACTTTATGAATAACTTGAGTAAAGTGGGAGACCCTATTGTTGTGTGTTTCTCATTATTCCCAGCGGTTGTTGTAGGTTATCAGTATGGCTATCGCAAAGGGATTTGGGTGCTAGTTGCGACTATTATTGGTTATTTAGGTACACAATCAGTCGGTAGCTTGACATTTGGTGGCCTAATTGAAAAACCAGTCAAACTCGATCCAAACGGTACCGCATTATTACTGGCGATGGTCGCAATGTTCTATTTTGCGATGAAAGAACGCCCTCCTCAACGTACTGATGACGGTCAAAAAGGGGCAAATGAAATGTTGGTGGGGTTATTTTCCAGCCGCATCGAACGTATTCAGAAAAATAAATGGTTGTTGATCCTCAGTGGTGGTTTAACCGCGGTGGCGGCGACGATGTCATTTAGTTTATTAGCAGAAGGACCTGTATCACTGCAATTAATGGCTCAAGGAGAGCAAAGTAGCGCAATGTTGGTCGCATTAGCGCGAGCCATTAGCTTTGTCCCATTAGTAGGTACGACTGCTATAGCAACAGGGGTGTACAGCCCTGATGGCATGAAATTTGTTTTTGTTGCCGGATTAGCAACGAGTAATCCTTGGATAGCATTTATTGCTGGTTGTGTGATTATGTTCTTAGAAATCATTATGCTAGCAAAGATTGCAATTTGGCTTGATAAATACCCTGGCGTTAAAGCATGCGGTGATCATATCCGTACTGCGATTACGCGTATGTTAGAAATTTCCTTATTAGTTGGCGGGATGATTGCATCAAATGCGATTTTACCGGGAATGGGCTTTATGGTTGTTGCAGGGATTTACCTACTAAATCGAACTTCTAAGCGACCATTTGTTGAGATGGCGATAGGCCCAATAGCAACGATTATTGTGGGTATTCTTGCCAATATTATTCATCTCGTTGGTTTGAGCTAATTTAGATACGTTAGATAAAAGAGAGTGAAAATGAAAACATATCCGTTACAAAGCATGACGATGGATCAGGCACAACAAAAACAGTTTCGTTTGGTTGATATTATTTGTCAGCATTTTCCGGGTAGTGATTTTCTCACTCAAGGTGATTTGGGGTTGGTTCCGGGTCTTAATCAGCCTCAAATCACGCAACGAGTCGAACAGGTTTTGGCTGACTTTTTTAGCGCCGAGTCAGCCGCTTTAGTGGGAGGGGCAGGGACTGGAGCATTAAGAGTTGGCCTTGCCGCGATGCTAAAATCAGGTGAAACTTTACTGGTTCATGATGCGCCTATTTATCCGACAACACGTGTCTCGATTGAACAAATGGGGATCAAAGTAATCACAGCGAATTTTAATCAGTTAGCAGAGGTTAAAAAGGTAATAAAAGCACACTCACCAAAAGCATGTTTGATACAGCATACTCGTCAAAAAATGGATGATAGCTATTATCTACCTGATGTTATTGAGTTGATGAATTCCTTTCAGATCCCAACAATTATTGATGACAATTATGCAGTAATGAAAACATCTCAAATTGGTTGTGAAGCCAACGCATCATTATCTACCTTTTCCAGTTTTAAATTACTGGGACCCGCAGGTGTTGGGGTGATCGTTGGGGAGCGACAATGGATAAGTAAGATACGTGCAACAATGTATTCAGGGGGAAGCCAGATCCAAGGGTATCAGGCGATGGAAGTGCTACGTGGTTTAGTGTTTGCACCTGTGACTCATGCTGTCCAAGCAAGCGTGAATGATGAGTTAGTTGTACGATTAAATCATGGTGAAATCAGAGCGGTTAAACATGCTTTTTTAGCAAATGCACAATCAAAAGTATTGTTAATTGAATTTAATCAACCGATTGCCAAGCAGGTACTCGCTAAAGCGACGGAGATGGGGGCTTTACCTTATCCTGTGGGAGCTGAATCACGATTTGAAATTCCACCTTTGTTTTATCGAATTTCAGGCACGTTTAGGGAAGCCGCACCAGACTTGGAAGAACGGATGATCCGTATTAATCCTAACCGTAGCGGTGCTGAGACGATAATGCGTATTTTACGCAATAGTTGTAGTGAATTGTGATGACTAGCTAAAAATATAATAGAATATATTGTGATTTTATTTTGAGTGGAATTTATTTTTTACTCTAACTTTTAAAAAGTAAAGGCTTGAACTTAATTATTAACGCCAAGCCTTATTTACTTTATGTGTGATAAATTAAATTGCTTTTAATTTTCTTATTGTGATTTACTCCTAATTAAATGTTGTTCGATAGAATGACGAATTGAGGGTGAGCTGTTATTTTCAGTAAAACTAAGTGCTATTGCTGCGCGCTCATTGCTATTCATTAGAGAGAAAGGTTTTGCTATACCGTTAATTTTACTGTGAGATATTTCTCCAGCCTTAATATGTGAGGCTATTGCAGCTTGATTTGCATGAGACATATTATTTTCAGTAAAGCTTAACGCGACGATAGCCTTTTCATTCGCATTCATTTGTGAAAGCGGTTTTGAAATACCATTAATTCTAGTGACGGGTAAATTGGCAGCTTTAATATGTGCGGCAATTGCGGCTTGATTGGCATAAGACGTATTATTTTCAGTAAAGCCTAATGAGATAACTGCATTTTCATGAGATGTATTATCCGCATAAACAGTCGCACTCATCATCAAAGAAAATATAGTGGGGAATATGTACTTCTTCATCTTAAAACCTTATTAAATAAAATTTTTCATACTCAGGTTGAGAATGAGTTAAATAACTTCATTGCAAGATGATGTTTGAAATTCAGCATCTTTCGATGAAGTTGTATTTTCAATTTCATGAATTTAAATAAAATAATTAAATCAATAGCTAAATTAATAACTATCATTTTTAATTGATTTAAAATAAATGTGATTTATTATTCATATATACAGGTGATTATGATTAATTTATATTAAATAAAAATAACAAAAAAATTATTCTTAACACGCTCTTAATATAGGTCATGGGTATTGATGCTAAAATTGACATTTATGCAAATAATGAATGCATAAGATGCATTCGACTATTTTGAGGTGGAAAGATTAAGTATGAGATAGTGCAGATTTTACCGATATTAAAGACGAAAAAGTGGCAAAGTTGAGGTACTATCAGAGGTATTAAAATGCAAAATAATGAATATTGCAGTATTGATTGATCAGAGGAAAAAAGATGATTGCTGTTATTTTTGAATTACAGGCGAATGAAGGGCAACAAGAGAATTATTTAGCGCTAGCTCAACAATTGAAAGAGTCATTGATTGAAATTAACGGTTTTATCTCTATCGAACGATTTCAAAGTTTAAGTGACAATAACAAATTGTTGTCTCTTTCTTTTTGGGAAAGTGAGGAAGCAGTCATGGTATGGAGAAATACTGAATTACATCGGTTAGCGCAAGCAAAGGGGCGAGAGTCTATTTTGAAATATTATCGTTTGCGAGTCGCTTCCGTGATCCGTGATTATGGGTTAAATGAGCGCGAAATGGTGCCGTCCGACAGCCTTAATTACCATAACTAAAATTATTATGACTCAATGTTTTAAAATCCCCTCGCGACTTTAGTGAGATTACCTTAGTCGCAAGGGCGGTAATATACTGAGCCTTTAATGGATTAAACTTAGTTTGTGGTTTGTTTTACAATAATGGTCTGCTTTTCTTTATTGGCAAACCAGCGTTCACGTAATAAATCGTATGCCAGATTAAATGCATAAGTATAGAAAAGGAAGAAGGCAAAGAAGCCGACTTCTAATAAAAATGCATTCCATAGCGACATTTTTAATAATAGTGCCAATATTGGTACGCCCATGACAACAAAACTGAGTTCAAAGCCAATGGCGTGAGCAACGCGTACCTTTGCAGGTCTAGGTCCTTTTGATAAAGGCCAGTAGCGATCGAACAGCATGTTATAAAATAAGTTTAATAACATCGCGAGAGTTGATAACACAATGGCGACGGTTCCCATTTCAAAAATTGAGCGTCCTAAAAGCCATGCACTGACCGGCGCAGTTATCGCAATCGCGATGACTTCAAATGACACTGCGTGAAAAATACGTTCAGTTAATGTTTTTTTGTTTTTGCTCATACCTACCTCAAGTTCATTATTCAGATGTTTATTACTCAATAGAAAACGAGTGCAATTATTTTCTATTTTGTATATAAATACAAAATGGCAGCCATCGATAAAACCGATACCTTATGAACTATTCTATAGACACATTGCGTACCTTTGTTGAAGCCGCATCACTTAAATCTTTTTCTGCGGCGGCAAGAAAGCTCAATAAAAGTCAGTCAACAATTAGTAGCGCTATCAGCGGATTTGAAGATGATATGGGGTTTTCTTTATTTGATAGGCAGGGCAGAGAGTCAACGCTGACTTTTGCAGGTCGAAAAGTATTGAGTTTGGTGGAAGATATATTATCAGCTGATGAACGTTTACAGGCATTAAGAGTTGAGTTGTCGCCTGAAATTGAACCTCGATTAAGCTGTGCTTTTTCTGATGTTTATCAGCCTCCTCACGCAGAGGATTTGTTGATAACGTTAGATAAGCAGTTTCCGCATATTGAATTTGAATTTTTGATTGCTGAAAATGATGACGTTATTAATATGCTGCAAAATCAACAGGCGCATATTGGTATGATGGAGTCACGAATTGAGTATCCTGCTGATATCGCATTTGCTCGTCTGCCTATTCAAGGTGAGCTCGGATTATATGTACTTAAAACACATCCACTTGCTTATGAAAAAAATATTATTCACCAAGATTTAACGAAAACACGTCAGCTCAGGCTCAGCAGTGGCACAGGAACAATTATTAATAGTGAGAAAAATTGGTTTGCTCCTAATTATTTATTATTACTTGAAATGGCTGAACAAGGTATGGGATGGGTCATATTACCGACTTGGTTAGTGAGGCAATTTGGCCATGATTTACTGGCTAGTCTTAATTATACTCAATGGCCTAAAAAAATAGATGTTGATTTAGTTTGGTCTAAAAATAGCCCTCCAGGCAAAGCCGGTTATTGGTTAATTGACAAATTACTAAAAGATAATGGGTTTAATAAATAATAACTGTTTGTAACAATATATTACCATGTAAATATAGGTAATAATGTTTTGATAAATGGAATTATAAAGCTAGTCTGATTAATCACAACATCGTTATTTTGAATAATTGAGAGAGCAAAATGAAAAAACTATTAGTACCTACACTGTTAGCCGTTGTATCTACTATGTCTTTTAATCTTTACGCTGCCTCTGCTCCAGTGGAAAACCAAAAAGAAGTCGTCAAAAATAATTTAAATGCTTATGAACAAATTATGGTTGGAAAAGTATGGGAAACAACTGGTGCTTTAGATCAAGATAAAAAAGCTGTAAATTCAGATGATAAGCAAGTTGCCAATTTTTTTGGTTTAGCTGAATATTACCCTGATGGATCGTTTAATATGACAACCTTTGATGGTAAACCAAAAATGAAAGGTGATTGGTCATTTAGTGAAGAGGGTAAAACACGTTCATTAACAGCAAAAGACGATAAAGGTGATGTTTTATTTACACGTGTTGTCGAAAATGTCACGGTAACACCTGAAGAGTACACTTATAGAATTTATCCAGAACAGGATAATAAGACTAAATATTTTGATATCGTCCATAAAGTGAAAAAATAAAATTTAAATAGATTAATGCCGTGTTGTATATAGCGGCATTAAATCCTTATATTAATTCAATTCCACTATTATTATAATAGCTATTCTTTGTATTTCCCTCGGTAAATTAATTGTTCATAAATAATGAAATTTTATTGATTACTGTATTTCAGTGTTTTTATTAAACATCCTATTGTGTTTCACTGTATTCATTACTGTTGCAAATTTTGCAAAAGTCTTTTGTTATATTAACACTTGGTGACAAAATATAGTGGTATACAATAGATCTCAGTCGGGTGGTCTGACGCATTTATGACTACCCAAATTATTTTTAACAAAAATACATCAATGATTTTATATGCTTATCAATATCTGTTCTGTCATAAAGGGCAGTGATGGGGCAAGTTAAGGTATGAATTTTAGTGAAGTTTATTAAAGAGAGGATAATATGGGCGTTCCATTGTTGGGTCTTGGTACTTTCCGTTTAAAAGACGATGTCGTAATTGATTCAGTAAAAACGGCATTAGAATTAGGCTATCGGGCAATTGATACTGCACAGATTTATGAAAATGAAGCTGCGGTTGGAAAAGCGATAGCAGAAAGCGGGGTACCGCGTCATGAGCTCTATATTACGACTAAAATTTGGATTGAGAATTTTAGTAAAGAAAAATTGATCCCGAGTTTGAAAAAAAGTTTAAGTGACTTACAAACTGACTATGTGGATTTAACATTAATTCACTGGCCATCACCTAATGATGCAGTGTCAGTTGATGAATTTATGACGGCGTTATTAGAAGCAAAAACGCAAGGGTTGACGCGCGAAATTGGTATTTCTAACTTTACTATTCCATTAATGGAAAAAGCGATTGAAGCGGTTGGGGCTGAAAATATTGCGACTAATCAAATAGAACTATCACCTTACCTTCAAAATAGAAAAGTGGTTGAATGGGCGAATAAGCATGGCATTCATATCACGTCATATATGACGTTAGCTTATGGTAAAGCGTTAGAAGATGATGTGATTAAGAGCATTGCTAAAAAACATAGCGCTACACCTGCACAAATTATTTTGGCTTGGGCGATGGGCGAAGGGTATTCAGTTATTCCTTCATCCACCAAGCGCGAAAATTTGGCAAGTAACTTATTGAGTGTTGATATTAAATTAGATGCTGATGATAAAAAAGCGATTGCCGCACTCGATTGTGATGGCCGTTTAGTAAATCCTGAAGGGCTAGCACCACAGTGGGATTGATCAGTAATCTCAAATTACGTTAAACATAAAGGGCAATGGCGATAGATATCGTCATTGCCCTTTATTTAAAAATAAGGTCTAAAAAAGCGAATATTATTTAAAACAAGTTTGTGCCCAGCGAGCTAAACCTGCGGTAACCGAACCAAAATCATCGCCTCGAACAATAGGAATATTAGGTAATTGTTGGCTAATGGCTTGGTGTAGAATAGGTGAACGAGCACTACCTCCGGTAATAAAAATAGCGTCCGGTTGTATACCACCTTGAGTGACCGCCTCTTTAACTAATTCAATCATTTTACTTTTAGGCGATTCAATTGATTCAACCATTTGTTCTCGCTGAATATTAACTTCTAAATTTTCATTTATTAATGAAATTTTTGCTAAATAACTTTCATTATCTGATAATGCGATTTTGGCTTCTTCCGCTTTACGTACAATACTGTAGCCGAGCGTTTCATTATAGATTTCAAGCAAACGAGCTAATTTTTCAGGTTCTTGTGCTTCTTGCTTTAAGCGAGTTAAGGCCATCAGATTTTGTCGTGAATAAAAGTCTTTTTGTGCCTCGACATTATTTATTGCAATAGGATTCCAAAATTGCAGTAATGGCATTTTAATTCCTGACGATGATTGGCTTTCCATTCCAAAAAGATTCATTAACTGTTTTAGCGCGATAAATATATCAAGATCATTACCACCAACACGCTGGCCTGTATGCGCTAAAAGTGATGCGGTACGATCTTGAGATGCTCGGTAGCTTGGCCCCATCTGAATTAAAGAACAGTCGGTTGTACCACCACCAATATCAACTACTAACACTATTTGATCTTTATTTAATGTCGCTTCATATTCAAGGCCTGCGGCAACGGGCTCAAATTGGAACGCGATATTTTTAAATCCAGCACGTTTTGCTGCTCGAATTAGAATGGCTTCAGCTTGTTGGTTTGCTAATTCACCACCACGACCATGAAAATTGATTGGGCGTCCAATAACGGTATCTGAAATAGTTTCTAGGGTATTTTTTTCAGCTTTTTGCTTTATATTTGCCATCATGGCGCAAACGAGATCTTCAAAAAAGCTAACTTGTACTTCATGGAGGCCAGATGCCCCAAGAAAGGATTTAGGCGATTTAACATAGTAAACATCCCGCGGATCGCTTAAATATAATTCGAGCGCTGCTTGGCCAAAAACAATATCTTCGGGTACTAAATCGATTCCTTCATCTCGATTGAAAGCAATCGATCTTCTTAGTATTTGTTTTCCTACTTCATCAGATGGCGAGATATTGCAGTGACGAAATAAGTGCTCAGAGACTGATTCTCTTGTTGGTGCGCAAAGGGTAGAGGGAATATAAACATTATTACCTTCTAGCGGTAATAGCATTGGGTTTCCATCTTTCATTATTGCGACAGAACAGTTGGATGTCCCGTAGTCAAAACCAATAAACATCTCGCCTCCACATTTTGGACTTGCCTGAAAAAAAGGGGGGAAACTTTATATCAAGCGCCGGTGAATTGCTATCGGATTTATGGTTTTATTTAGAAAAACCCTCTATTGCTTTTTTCATGGGCCATCTGCTGGGATTAGAAATTAAATAATTTGCTATAAAACCTATTTTGCTCAAAGTTATCATGATAATAATGGGCTAAAGTCTTACCTGCGATTTTGCTAAATTTGATTGGAGAATAAGATGAGTAAAACAAATATTGAGCTGAAATCAACCATTACATGTCCTGAATGTGGGGCTTCTCAGGTAGAAGAAATGCCAACGAATGCATGTCAGTGGTTTTATGAATGTAAACATTGTGGTGTATTATTGAAACCGCTGGAAGGTGACTGTTGTGTTTTTTGTTCTTACGGATCAGTTAAATGTCCGCCAATTCAAGAAGCTAATCTTTCTGGGGTGGCATCATGTTGCACTGCGAATTTAAATAATTAATAATCTGATTTTACTGTAGATTACTTTGCTAATTAGAATATTTATGACAGGTAATTATTTATATTAAGGTAAATTATTATTCTTTATATCTGACTTATCGTCAATATGATGAGTTACAATGCATGTACTTATCTTAAATTATTTCGTAATTAAATGTTTTTATTACACTATACTTGATAATTATAATTTACAATATTTTGTCCAAATAATATTAAAGTCATCATTTGGAAATTCTTTATCATCTCTATCTATGAGTGGAATTGAAACGACATTTCTGCCATCACTATGTAGGTATGTTTTGACGATAAAACGTTTATAACTATAGTTATTTTGACTGGTGAATATTAAAACATCTCCACATACATAGCCAAGCATACCATGATCTAATGTTTCTCTTATTTCATGATATCTTACATTTTTATATTCTGCTGTTTTGGGGAAAGCTAAAAAATCTTCAACGGCTTTTTGTGATTTTTTTACAATATCTAAATCGGGTGTATAGTTAGTGGCTACACCGCCAATAAAGGATGCGCTAGCGACAAGACCCACTATTAAAAATAAAAATACTTTATTTTTCATAATTTAAGTTTCTTAATATATTTATCTTTTCAGTTATCACCTTTAAGTTAGCATAAATTAATTTATAACAATATATGAGGGACACAATAGTAGTTAATAAGCAACGGAAAATTACATCTTTAAATGAATTGTCATATCAAAGATCTTTTTGATGACTAAAGTGATAATTTCACTCGTATTAATACTTACCAGGCATTAATGAATCATTATTTTCTTGTCAAATAAAAGCATTATTTTTTGAGATTTGAATTTATTAATTTAGCCATTTGAATAGCCTCAATAAGCTGTGCCCGATTTACCCGAGGGCTATTACTATCGAGTAATTCCTGCCAAATGTTAATCGCTTTTTCATAGTTAGCGTTCATAAAGGCATCAGAGGCAATTAACATGAGGGCGGTGACTTCATTTTTATCTAAACTTAAAGCTTTATCGATCACAGCTCGAGCGTCATTCGTAAGATTTTGGCCTGCTTGATAATATAATACAGTGGCAATAGCTGAATACAGTTGCGCATTTTCTCCACTATATTTAATTGCTCTTTGATATGCTAAAAGCGCATTTTCATAACTATTTTGATATAAATAATATTCACCGAGAGTTGCCCATAACTCACCATTTTGGGGGGATTGTCTTATATTCTGTTGTAGACGAAGCAGGTCCTTTTGTTCTTGTTGTAATGGTGAGAAAGATAATAAGGGATCAGAAATTCTTTGGTATTCATGATAAGCCTGCTGAAAGCGTGGCAGGGTGAGATAACCTGCAATAGCACACAAAAGTAGGGTAAATAATAATAGATTAATTTTTTTATTCCAACCTTTAAGGCTGCTATTCTTTTCGGTGACTGTACCGATAATTTTTTCTGTATCATTTGCCTGTATTTGTGTTAACGGGGAACCTGTATGTTCTAGGCGCTTTGTTTTGATTGTCCGCCACAAGATAAAAAAAATAAAAATAAATGCGGTCGGAGGAAGTGCCCATAATAAAAGTGTTTCGTTATTTAATGGTGGGTTATAGCGGACAAAATCGCCGTAGCGATCCGTCATATAGGTCATAATCTGTGGTTCTGATTTTCCTTCTTCAACCATTTTGAATACTTGATGGCGCATACTAACTGCTGTGGGGGCATTGGATTCTAATAGATTTTGATTTTGACATTGTGGGCAACGCAGCTGCGAGGCAATCTGTAAAGAATAATCTTGTTGTTCAGGTGAGCTAAATTGCCAAGTATCCACAATCTGTGCTTGGGCAATAAACGTAATTGAAAGGAAGAATAGAAGATAAATAAATTTAAACATTATTTGTTCTTCCTTTTATCCAGCCTATTAATACCCCTAGGCACATAATAAATGCGCCTCCCCAAATCCATTGAATTCCATCTTGTACGTAGAAGCGAACGGCGTAGCGGTCTGTACCTGTTTTTTCACCTAATACGGCATACCAATTACGTATTAATCCCCAATAGATCCCTGGCTCAATCATTAATTGCTGGCGGGCAGTATAAAAACGGCGCTCAGTTATGATGCTATGTAGATGATGGTTGTTTTGGCTAATTTGGATAATAGCTTTTTCGGTAGTGTAATTTGATTTTGCATCGAGCTGTAATTGCTGAAGATTAAATTGATATCCTGCCAGTGTAACTGTTTGGCCTAGATATATATTGACACTAATTTCTTGTCTACTGCCAATGGATAAGGCAATACCAGCCGCAAAGATAATCACGCCCGTGTGCGCAACTAAGACTGATATTTTTGCATTGATGGCTTTTAATGGACGTAGCCAAAGTATCAGTAAAACTGCAATAAGTAATGAACAAGAGAGTGTAATAACTAAGCCATGAGACCATAATATGAGTGCAGTAGTTGTACTTGATAAACAAATGACAACTGCTTGCCATTTAAAAGTATGATTACTTTTTTTCTGATAGGCGAACGCACTTAACGTTATCACCAGTAGCATGATAATACCGAATGGTAATAAGGTTTGGTTAAAATAAGGTGCTCCTACTGAAATCTTTCCCCATCCTAGTAGGCTGTATAACATAGGGTAGAGGGTTCCGGTCAGTACAATGAATAGCACTGTAGAGAATAAGATTAAAGTCAGTAATAAATAGATTTCCCTATTGCCCTTAGGAGGACTCAACGAATTATTGAATTTTGCTCGCCAACCGTAAATAAATAGTGCGGCAATACTGAGAACGCTAAATAGCAAAAATAAAGGTACAGCTCTAACGTTATCGAGTGCAAAGGCGTGCACGGAGACTAAAATTCCGGAACGAACAATGAGTGTACCGAGTAAGGATAAAATAAAGGTAATAATCGCCAATAATATGGACCAATGACGATATATACCGGTTTTGCGTGAAGCCGTTAAACTATGGAGTAAGGCAGTGGATGATAGCCAAGGCAATAAAGAGGCGTTTTCTACGGGATCCCAAAACCACCAACCGCCCCAGCCCAGTTCGCTATATGCCCACCATGAGCCTAAAACAATGCCTAATGTCAGTATGCACCAGCTAGGCACTGCAAAGCGCCAGCACACCCAAGCGATAGATTGGCCAAAATTACCGAATAACAGTGCCGCAAGGACTAATGCAGCAACGATAATGAGCCCACTATAGCCTAGATACAATAATGGTGGGTGTAAGATAAGCCCCCAGTGTTGCAACATGGGGTTGAGGTCGCGTCCTTCGATGGCGGGTGGAAAAATGCGGGCAAAGGGGTCTGAATAGATAACAATAAAGAGTAATAATGCGGCGATAATAACGGCAAGCACGATAAGTGTTAGCGAAAAAATAGGATGATTTTGTCGGCGATAGCGCCAAGCAAATAACGCACTCCAACTCGAAAGGAAAACGACCCATAGCAATAAAGAACCTTCATGTCCGCCCCAAACTGCGGCTACTTTCATCGCTAATGGCGATAATCGATGGCTATGCTGTGCCACATAAACCACAGAAAAGTCACTTTGAATAAAGCTGATAGTGAGACAGATAAAGGCGCTAACTAGGCATAAAAATTGTAGCAGGCTCCAAAGCACGTTCTGAGACATTTGCCTCGGAACGTGCTTGAAGATCCCCACAAATCCTAATATCGCTTGAAAACTGGTGATACACAACGCCAATAATAGGCAGATGAAACCAATTTCCGGGATGATTAGTTCCAAATATCACCCTTATTATTTAATGAATCACGCAACGGTTAATTGACCCGCATAGAGGACAAAGAAACGCAGTAGAAATACGCCAAGTAAACTTGCCCCACTAACAAGTAAAACGCGAAATGCACCATTACCACGGTTCTGCCATTTTTTAAGCGCCAACGGAATAATGAAGCCAATACCGATTACGCCAATCCAAAACCACCACGTCCAAAAGCCCCCGCCCAATGCGGCTACTAATGAACGCACTTTGCCATCATCTCCTAAGGCGAGTCCGACAAAAAATGCCGCAAGTAAGAAGAGTTCTAACCAAACGACAAAACTTTCCACTCGATGAAGAAAGGCAGATTCTTGGTTATGAATATTTTTACGATAGCGTAATGCGATAGCAATTAATGAGACAGCTATCCCCGATGATATTCCTGAAAATAAGAATAAAGCTGGTAATAAAGGATTGTTTAAGAATGGATATGATTTTAATGCGGATAATAAAAACCCCGTATATGCGCCGAGTAAAACCGCTAGAACTAACATGGTAATATCAAGCGTGCGCATGACTTTATTTAACAGCGTTAATAACCGAGGAATAATTGTTAATTTAGGTAGCCACCGATGCTGTAATGCAATAACTTCTTTTTCAAAGATTTTAGCCAACCATATGACTAATACAGCCATGTAGACTTGAAATAACATGACACCCATCGACATCACTGAGGTTGGGCTGTAATGAAACATCAATTTCCAAAATGTCCATGGACGAGTTAAATGGAGAATGAGGATTAATAAGCCAATCACGATGGTACTCGGTGCTAACAATAAAGTGGTACGCATTAATGTGCTTTCGCTACTTGCTGCGTTTGGATAATACTGACGGAGTAAAACGGCGATGACAACTAAGCCCGCAGAGATACCGATAAGAAATAAATAAACCGCAATTGGCCAATCCCATACTAGAGATTCAAAATGGAAAGCGGACGCAGTTTTCATTGGCTAACCTCCCCATATTTGAAGGGAACTCGATAAACTTTGGGGCGTGTACCGAGTGCAATTTTGAATCGATAAGTTGGTTTTTGTCCAAGCATTTTGGAAACATCGCTTTGTGGATCATCTAAATTGCCAAAAATCAGCGCTTTGGTTGGGCATGATTCTACACAGGCGGGCTGTTTACCTTTTTTCAGGTTGGTCTTACGGCAAAAATCACATTTATCTGCGGTCTTATTGACGGGGTGAATGAATCTAACGCGATATGGGCAAGCGGCAATGCAGTATTGGCAGCCGACACATAAGTCAGGATTAACATCAACAATACCGGTTGTTTTATCGATAAAAGCAGCGCCCGTTGGACAGACATCGACGCAAGGGGCATTTTCACAATGTTGGCAGGAATGACGAAAAAAACGGTATTTAACGTCAGGAAATTCACCAATCGGTTCGCTACGGATAATGGTCAGCCGTGATACCCCTTCGGGGACTTGGTTGACTTCGCGACATGCATCCATGCAAGCCGTACAGCCGATACACAAATTTTCATCGTGGATCATGCCATAGCGAACGCCATCTATTTTCATGGTGTTCGCTAGCGTGTGGCTAGTTATCCCCCCAATCGCCGCCAGTGCTCCGGAATAAATAATGAATTGACGACGAGAGCAACTCATGGCTGCTCCTTAAGCAATTTAACCGCTGCTGGGTTGAAATTAGGATTATCACGTTGATCTGAATGACAATCTACGCAAATTTTGACTTTTCCTTTATCGGTTAGTACTTTCATTGCATCTTGTTGCGGATGCAGGTCATGACAACTAGCACAAGCGACTTTGGTAACGTGGACATCATGAGGCCAAAATGCTTTTTGCAACTGTTCGGGTAAGTGGCACGACAAACAGACCGTATTTTGTTGCTCTACGCTATACATCGGGTTATTAAAGCGCATCACATCTTTTACGCCTTCCCGATGGTCTGGGCCTGGATTACCATGGCAGTTGGTGCAGGTAACGGGCAACTTATTGTTTGGATTGACCACTGATGCGTGAGTGCCATGCATACCTTCTTTATCGGGCTTATGGCAATCAAGGCAAGCACTATCTGCGCTGCGCTGCTGTGTGACAACCCAACGATCGCCGGCGGCTTTTTCCTCAGCTATTTGAGGTGTCGCGAATGCTGATACTGCCCATAAAAAGCCTGATGCCAGCACCCCGGCAGTTAATAACGAACGTAATACGCTCATATTCACTCCATTGGTTATGTCGCCTCTTTGTCTTTAATAGCACAGAGGCGAGTAGAGGTTATTTGGCTAACAGGTCGTTTTTACGCGCTTGAGCATCCCACTCTGGCACGACAGTTTTCATGAACTCTTGTTTTTCAGCATTGATTTTCTGCATATCTAAGCCAATCGCTTGCTGAGCCTTCTCTTTGGTTGAGATATCCGGAATAGCAATTTCATGAGTAATGCCTTTTGAACCGAGTAAACGTGCCAGTTTAGTACGTGCGTCAGCGGCTTTATCTAATGAACCCCCTAACATACGTAGCCCTTCATCAGGTGCATGCATGTGAATGCCGTGTGATGCGATAGCTAAATCCCAACGCCATTGAGCGTGGCGAATATCAGTAAGGATTGGCTGCATTTCTTCTTGGGTTGCACCCGCGTCCCAAGCAGCTTTCGCTTCAAAGTGAGCGCGAACTAACTGATCTTCTGCTTTTACTTTCATCTCTTGGATGGCTTTTTTACGTTCCGCAACAACGTCTTGTAGTTGTTGTTTGCTTTGAGTATGACAATTGCTACAGGTTTGCTCAAAGTTATCGAATGGATTACCAATTTTATGACTGGTATATAATTCGCCTTTATCGTTTTGTAGTTTTGGCATATGGCAATCAATGCAAGTGACGTTATTTTTACCGTGAATACCTGCACTCCAAGTTTCATATTCAGGGTGTTGAGCTTTTAACATTGGTGCTTTTGATAACGTGTTGGTCCAGTCGGAGAATCCTATTTTGTCGTAGTACACTTCCATTTCTTCGACTTTGGTACCGTTATCCCAAGGGAATTTGACTGATTTATTTTCACCAGAGAAATAGTATTCAACGTGGCATTGACCGCATACCATGGATTGTTGGTCGAAACGACTCGCTTTATCAAAGGGCTTGCCAATGGTTTCCATTGCCCGTTCTGCATAAGGGCGTGTGAGGGTTAACTCGGGTTTTCCTTTTGCAAACTCAGGAGAATCGGTCTTATGGCAATCGCCACAGCCCAAAACATTGACTACTTCTGGTCCACCTTTTGCCCATTTACCTTGAAAGTAGCCATCTTCGCCATGTTCTTGAATTAATCTGGCGACATCCGGGCTTTTGCAGCTCCAGCAAGCCATCGGTAAAGGACCGTCTTGGGCATCTTTGGGCGCGCCAGTACGTAAGGTTTCACGAACATCAATGATTGCGTATGCGTGACCTCGCGGTTTGTTATAGTCACGGGAGAAAGGATATCCAGCCCAAAGGATCACTAATCGTGGATCTTCAGCAAGGGCATCTTCACGATTTGATTGTTCTGATGTAGCTCGCCAAGAATGGTATTGATCTGGATAAGCCGCTTCAAAGGTTTCGTTTCGGGTATTAATTGTCGATACATTATCTGTATTCGGCGTTTGTGCATGAACGGAAGTAAAGAGAAATATTCCTGCAATCAAACTCAGTAAGTACAGAGTGTTATTTCTTATCTTTGCCATAAGAGCCTCGAGTAGGGTAAATCAGCCATCCCATAAGCTGACACCTTTTATTATTCGAGCTGTAGTTGTGTTGGTTTTGTGTCTTACTACAATTCGAATTATTTAGGGTATATTTTTAGTTATATAAATTTGATAGCAAGCGCACATTTGCCATCAATGACATTGCCAACTTATATGTTTAACAAAAAACCACACAAAAAATATTGTTTTTGATCAAAGGTAAATTTGAATTAAGTGATTTAATGTCAAAAATTAAATAAAAGTACGTTAATAGTGGAATTTATATAGTAATTAGAGATGAATTTAAAAACTGTATTTTGTATTTTTCAGTTAAGAATGATTCTTATTATTTATTTAAAATAATTATTTAATAACTAATTGAATTTAAACACTTAATGTTATTTAACTCACGAATGGTGATTATTCTGTTTTTGACGCGTAAATTAAAATGTGCGTAGTATCAAAAAAATAAAATATAAATTTTACTAAAATGACCTTTCATATACCACTTTAGTAGTATATATCGATGTTAATTAAAAAATATGTCATTACAACTTAAGCTTAAATGGGGATTCTATATTTACAGATTGTTAATGAATAATTATGAAAACCGTATAATACCTCTTTTTATAGTGAGTTAATGCTTAGTCTAATATTTGAATAGTTTCTGGCTGATTTATATTCATAGTGAATAAATTACTCCTGTTACCTATTAGGTAGTATGTATTTTTGCCCTCTCACTCGTTAATATTCATGCTAAATACACGCATAAAAAATGCGGTTTATCAGTTCTTTTTAGTACTTTTTTGTTGGGCAATGTAAAGGAAAAAACATGGTTGATATCACCCGTAGGGGCGTATTAACTGGTGCGTGGCGTAATGCAGCTCCGGTAGTTAGACCGCCATGGAGTGGTACTGAACAGCATTTTATTGAGCTGTGTACGCGTTGCAACGCTTGTCTAGCGAGTTGCGAGACCTCTATTTTGCAGCCCGGATCTGGCGGATATCCTGTCGTTGATTTTAAGCGCGGGGAATGCACTTTTTGCTATGCCTGTGCAGCATCTTGCCCTGAACCTATTTTCCTCCCTCAGCAAACCCAACCTTGGAATATCTCGATATCTATCGATCAAAGCTGTCTTGCCTATAAATCAATCGAATGTCGGCGTTGTGAAGACAGTTGTGAGCCTCAAGTGATTTCTTTTCGTCCATCACTGGTCGGTATTTATCAACCAAAAATAGAACAACAGGGCTGTACAGGTTGTGGCGCCTGTGTTGCAGGATGCCCCGTATCGGCCATAACCGTGGAGCGTGAACATGCACGATAACTGGCAAGTGTGCAGTTTAATTGTACAAGTAAAAAGTGAACGAATATCTGCTGTGACTGAAAAACTGAATCAATTTCCTCATTGTGAGGTGGCTATTAGTTCACCTGAAAATGGGAAATTGATTGTCGTCGTCGAAGGGCAGCATAGTAAAACTTTGTTAGATACTATTGATTTAGCACGCAATATCGAAGGCGTGCTAGATGTTTCACTGGTTTATCACCAGCAGGATGAGCAATGTGAGGAAAATGATGAAACTCAGTCGTCGTAGCTTTATGAAAGCCAATGCGATAGCGGCCGCTGCTGCGGCGGCAGGCATTGGTGTACCAAGTATCGCGAAAGCGGTCGTTGGACAACAAGAAAGTATCAAGTGGGATAAAGCCCCGTGTCGTTTCTGCGGTACTGGCTGTGGCGTGCTTGTCGGCACACAAAATGGCCGTATTGTCGCGAGCCAAGGTGACCCAGAAGCACCAGTCAACCGTGGTCTTAATTGTATCAAGGGCTATTTCCTACCAAAGATTATGTACGGGAAAGACCGTTTAACCCAGCCATTGCTGCGCATGAAAGATGGCGAATATGATAAAAATGGTGAGTTTACCCCAATTACATGGGAACAAGCCTTTGATGTCATGGAAGAAAAAACGAAAGCAACACTGAAAGAAAAAGGTCCTGAAGGTATTGGGATGTTTGGTTCAGGTCAATGGACAGTTTGGGAAGGTTATGCGGCTTCTAAATTGTTTAAAGGTGGTTTTCGTTCAAATAACCTCGATCCAAATGCACGCCACTGTATGGCCTCTGCGGTCGTTGGTTTTATGCGTACTTTCGGTATGGATGAGCCGATGGGCTGTTACGATGATATTGAACATGCGGATGCCTTTGTGCTTTGGGGCTCTAACATGGCAGAAATGCATCCAATATTATGGTCGCGTATTACAAATCGTCGTTTATCAAATCCTGATGTCCATGTTGCAGTTTTATCAACTTATAAACATCGTAGTTTTGAATTAGCGGATAATGGTATTGTTTTCGCGCCGCAATCCGATTTGGTTATCTTAAATTACATTGCTAACTATATTATTCAAAACAATGCAGTTAACCAAGATTTTCTAGATAAACACGTTAATTTACGTCGTGGTGCAACGGATATCGGTTATGGCCTTCGTCCAACGCATCCATTAGAAAAAAATGCTAAAAATCCAGGGTCTGATGCTTCTGAACCGATGACTTGGGATGAATATAAAGCTTTCGTTGCGGAATATACGTTAGATAAAACCGCTGAAATGACGGGAGTACCGAAAGATCAGCTAGAAGAATTGGCGAAACTCTACGCCGATCCAAAAATTAAAGTCGTTTCATATTGGACGATGGGTTTTAACCAACATACTCGCGGTGTTTGGGCGAATAACCTTGCTTATAACCTTCATTTATTAACCGGTAAAATTTCTCAACCAGGTTGTGGTCCTTTCTCTTTGACAGGACAACCATCTGCCTGCGGTACAGCACGTGAAGTGGGAACATTCTCACACCGTTTACCTGCGGATATGGTAGTGACTAATGAAAAACACCGTGAAAAAGTGGAAGGTGTTTGGCAACTACCTGCGGGCACTATCCCTGAAAAAGTTGGATTACATGCAGTCGCGCAAGACCGTGCATTGAAAGACGGTAAACTCAATTTTTATTGGGTGATGTGTAACAACAATATGCAAGCAGGGCCGAATATCAATGAAGATCGCCTACCGGGCTGGCGCGATCCGCGCAACTTTATTGTTGTTTCAGACCCTTATCCTACCGTGAGTGCACTAGCCGCTGACTTGATTTTACCCACGGCAATGTGGGTCGAAAAAGAAGGTGCTTATGGTAATGCAGAGCGCCGTACTCAGTTTTGGCGTCAGCAAATTCAAGGTCCAGGCGAATCAAAATCAGATTTAATGCAGATGGTGCTGTTTTCTCGTCGCTTTAAAGTTGAAGAAGTATGGCCTGAAGAATTGTTAGCTAAAAAACCTGAATATCGTGGAAAAACACTGTATGACGTGTTGTTTGCTAATGAAGCGGTAACTAAATTCCCAGTGACTGAATTAGCTGAAGACCAATTAAACGACGAATCTCGTGAGCTTGGTTTCTATTTACAAAAAGGCTTGTTTGAAGAGTATGCCGGCTTTGGTCGTGGACATGGTCATGACCTTGCTGATTTTGATGCTTATCACCAAGCTCGTGGTATCCGCTGGCCAGTTGTAGAAGGTAAAGAAACACAGTGGCGTTATAGCGAAGGGAATGACCCTTATGTTAAAGCCGGGCAAGGTTATCAGTTTTACGGTAAACCAGACGGTAAAGCGGTTATTTTTGCATTGCCATTTGAGCCTGCGGCTGAATCACCTGATAAAGAATACGATTTATGGCTTTCAACTGGGCGAGTGCTGGAGCATTGGCATACGGGAAGCATGACGCGCCGTGTCCCTGAGCTGCACCGTGCATTCCCAGAGTCGGTTGTCTTTATGCATCCATTAGACGCAAAAGATAGAGGCTTGCGTCGTGGCGATAAAGTCAAAGTGGTTTCTCGTCGTGGTGATGTGACCACAATAGTGGAAACTCGTGGTCGTAATAAACCACCTAAAGGCTTGGTGTATATGGCATTCTTTGATGCTTCCCAGTTGGTCAATAACTTGACGTTGGATGCGACAGATCCACTTTCTAAAGAAACGGATTACAAAAAATGTGCCGTTAAACTGGAAAAGGTGTAATTGGCAATGCCCCAGAACGCTAAGTCTCAAAAGACTAAGTCCCAGAACAGCCGCCGTCGTTTTCTGCGCGACATTGCTCGCACAGCAGGCGGACTGGCGGCGGTTGGTGTGGTACTGGGGCTACAGCAACAAACTTCCCGTGCGAGTAGTGTACGACTCCGCCCGCCGGGAGCGCTTGCTGAAAATGCATTTTCGAGTGCTTGTGTTCGTTGCGGTCAATGTGTTCAAGCCTGTCCTTATGACATGTTGAAATTAGCTACGTTGGCATCCGGTCTTGAGTCAGGTACGCCGTATTTCATAGCCCGCGAAATTCCTTGCGAGATGTGTGAAGACATTCCTTGTGCCAAGGTGTGCCCAAGTGGTGCATTGGATAAAAACATGGAATCGATTAATGATGCTCGGATGGGATTGGCTGTTTTACTCGATCACGAAAACTGCCTTAATTTTCAAGGGCTACGATGTGATGTGTGTTACCGCGTTTGTCCGTTAATTGATGAAGCAATCACACTTGAACTTGAACAAAATCATCGCACTGGTAAGCATGCACGCTTCTTACCCACGGTAAATAGCAATTTCTGCACGGGATGCGGAAAGTGTGAGCAGGCTTGTGTACTGGAAGAGTCCGCGATTAAAGTTTTACCAAGAGAATTAGCCAAGGGCGAGTTAGGACATCATTACCGTTTCGGTTGGTTGGAGGGAAGCAATGGCAAATCGTAAGCACGATGCCGGACGTGAGGCTCTGGCTAAAAAAGGGTGGTGGCAAAGCCATAAATGGCTGGTTTTAAGGCGAATAAGTCAACTTTTGGTCTTGGCTATGTTTCTAAGTGGTCCATGGTTTGGCGTGTGGATCTTACATGGAAATTATAGCAGTAGCATATTGTTGGATGTTGTTCCATTAACTGATCCGCTTATTACGCTGGAAAGCTTAGCAAGTGGTTACTTACCTGGTATTTCAGCATTAATTGGTGCGGCTCTCGTTTTTGCTGTTTATGCATTGCTGGGAAAACGGTTTTTTTGTAGCTGGGTGTGTCCTGTTAATCCAATCACCGACGCAGCCGCATGGTTACGTCGTAAATTCGAGTTGAATCAATCTGCAACAATTCCTCGCAATATTCGGTATGTATTGTTGGGTGTGATTTTAATTGGTTCAGCTATAACAGGCACCTTGTTATGGGAATGGTTAAATCCAGTTTCGTTAATGGGGCGTAGCCTTATTTTTGGTTTTGGCAGTGGTGCTTTGGTTTTAGTTGCACTGTTTTTATTCGATTTATTAGTCGTGGAACATGGATGGTGCGGTCACATTTGCCCCCTTGGAGCCTTGTATGGCGTTACGGGTTGTAAAGGTGCACTGGCTGTTACAGCGGAAAGAAAAGAAAATTGTAACCGCTGTATGGATTGTTTTCACGTTTGTCCGGAGCCGCATGTTTTGCGGTTGCCGGTTCTCGATAAACAAGCCCCTGCACTGATTTCAGATATGGATTGCATCACTTGCGGTCGCTGTATCGATGTCTGTGCTGAGGATGTTTTTAAAATAACACTACGATGGAGTTCGGGAGCTAAATCATGAAAAATCATGCCCTGAAAAAAACAATAAGCCGTTGGATGGCTGGTATGGCCTTGGTTGTAAGTAGTTTTGTTTTAGCTGCTAACGGTGTGGATTTTAATCAGTCACCTGAAGTTTCAGGCACGCCAGAAGGGGGCATCCATGTTCCTAAAGAGCAAGAAAAAATGGCGTTGAACTACGTTAATCAGCCGCCGATGATCCCTCATAGTGTTGATGGGTATCAAATCACAACAAATACCAACCGTTGTTTACAGTGCCATGGCGTTGAAAACTATCGTACTACGGGTGCGCCAAGAGTGAGCCCGACTCACTTTATGGATGCTAGCGGTAAAGTTTTGGGTGAAGTTTCACCTAATCGTTATTTTTGTTTGCAGTGCCATGTACCGCAATCAGATACACCACCGATTGTTGATAATACTTTTGCCCCATCCAAAGGCTTTGGTAAATAAGGGGGAGATATGGCCAATAAAAATGAGAATCAAGCAGGTAGTGATAAACCCAAAAAGTCAGGCTTGATAGGGCTTATCCGCAGGCTTTGGCAGTGGTGGCGTCGTCCTAGCCGTTTAGCACTTGGAACACTTTTACTGATTGGTTTTGTCAGTGGCGTGATTTTCTGGGGTGGATTTAATACGGGAATGGAAAAAGCCAATACAGAAGAGTTTTGTATTAGCTGTCATGAGATGCGTGAAAATGTCTATGAAGAATATATGGATACTATTCACTATACTAACCGTAGTGGTGTAAGAGCAACTTGTCCTGACTGCCACGTACCACATGAATTTGGACCTAAAATGGTCAGAAAAATTCAGGCGAGTAAAGAGTTGTACGGTAAAATCTTTGGCATTATCGACACGCCTCAAAAATTTGAAGATCATCGCTTAGCGATGGCTCAAAGTGAGTGGCGGCGCATGAAAGATAATAATTCTCAGGAGTGTCGTAATTGTCACAACTTTGAATACATGGATTTCACCGCACAAAAAAGTGTCGCATCAAAAATGCATGACCAAGCTGTACAAGATGGCAAAACCTGTATTGATTGCCATAAAGGTATTGCACATAAATTGCCGGATATGCGTGATGTTGAACCGGGCTTTTAGGAAGAATGACTTGTTCTGATTGGTTGTGATGGACTGATTTAGATCAGCGAATCGAATAACAGCGTGTAGTTAACGTACAATCAGTTCGAATAATGATGATAAATAGGCTAGTCGGCAGTTAAATGCTTGACTAGCCTAAATTATATTTGTGTTAAATCAATAAATTTGTTGTAGTTATGTGTATCGTAGATTGAACTAGTACAAAGCTAACTAACGACATAAATTGGGGCTATTAAACTATGTGGAAAAAGCTTCACCAACTTGCCATTCCTGTGAACCTATATCGCTTGTGCGGATATCTCGCACCTTGGTTTATTGTCTTGAGCGTAATTTTTCTCGCGGCTGGCTGGATTTGGGGATTTGGCTTTGCGCCAACAGATAAAACACAAAGTGATAGCTACCGTATTATGTATATTCACGTGCCAGCTGCAATGTGGTCGATGGGTATTTATGCGACTATGGCAATCACTGCGTTTATTGGTCTTATTTGGCAAATGAAAGTATCTGAGCTTGCAATCGCTGCTATGGCACCTATTGGCGCTGTATTTACCTTTATTGCCTTAGTTACCGGTGCCACATGGGGGAAACCTATGTGGGGCGCATGGTGGGTTTGGGATGCACGTCTAACCTCAGAACTGATTTTATTTTTTCTTTATGTTGGAATTATTGCCTTATGGCATGCATTCGATGATCGTCGCATTGCGGGTAAAGCAGCAGCAATATTAGTCTTAATTGGTGTTATTAATTTACCTATCATCCATTATTCTGTCGAATGGTGGCAAACATTGCATCAGCCTTCGACTCGAATGCAGCAAAGTATTAATCCAGCAATGCGGACACCATTGCGTTTAGCTATCCTTGGTTATCTATTTCTGTTTATATCGTTGACATTAATTCGCTTACGCAGCCAATTATTACTGTTAGAGCGTAATCGTCCATGGGTTCTAGATATCGTCAATAAGCGAGGACAAAAATAATGAATAGCGCTTTTGCATCTTGGACGGATTTTTTTGCCATGGGTGGCTATGGATTCTATGTATGGTTAGCTGTAGCTTTAGCATTGGTGCCGATATTATTGTTGTGCTTGCATACCTATATTCAAAGAAAAATGATTTTTACGGCAATTATTCAGCAACAAGCACGTGAAGTTAGACAAAAAGCCGCAAGAGCTCGCCGGGAGGGGATGTGAATATACGCCGAAAAAATAGATTATGGTTAATTTGTGCCATATTGGTGGGTGCTGGTTTAACAATAGCATTAATATTATATGCATTACGTTCAAGCATTGACTTGTTCTATACACCCGGTGAAATCATTTATGGTAAGCGGGAAACACAGCAAATTCCTGAGGTAGGACAGCGTTTACGTGTTGGTGGTATGGTGATGCCAGGCACGGTGGTTCGCGATCCTGAATCATTAAAAGTTACTTTTACTGTGTATGATGCGGAAGCAGAAATTGAAGTCAGTTATGATGGTATTTTGCCTGACTTGTTTCGTGAAGGACAAGGTGTGGTCGTGCAAGGTGAGCTTGAAGAAAATAATCATGTTTTAGCTAAAGAAGTATTAGCAAAGCACGATGAAAATTATACACCACCAGAGATAGAACAAGCGATGCAAGAAAATCATCGAAGGCCTGCTGCGGTCTATAAGGATAACGCATCATGATCCCTGAGATTGGTAGCATCTTGCTATGTTTGGCATTGGGTATTGCGGTATTGCTATCTTTTTATCCACTCTGGGGTGTCGCGCGTAATGACTCTCGGCTGATGGCGTCATCTCGTCCTCTTGCATGGCTACTTTTTTTGTGTGTGACGGGCGCATTTTTAGTATTAGTGAATGCCTTTGTTGTTAATGATTTCTCTGTCACTTATGTGGCGAATAACTCGAACACGTTATTACCTGTCTGGTATCGAGTTGCCGCTACATGGGGTGCTCATGAAGGTTCTTTGCTTTTGTGGGTTTTATTAATGAGCGGTTGGACATTTGCTGTCGCTCTTTGTAGTTATCGTATGCCGCTAGATATTGTAGCGCGTGTATTGGCTGTGATGGGCATGGTCAGTGTCGGTTTCTTGTTATTTATTATTTTTACCTCAAACCCATTCTCACGCACGTTGCCTGCATTTCCTATTGAAGGGCGAGATTTAAACCCGCTGTTACAAGACCCCGGCTTAATTTTCCATCCTCCATTATTATATATGGGCTATGTTGGATTCTCGGTAGCTTTTGCTTTTGCTATTGCCGCATTATTGAGTGGTCGACTCGATAGCGCTTTCACCCGTTTTGCACGTCCTTGGACAATGGCTGCCTGGTTCTTCCTCACACTCGGTATTATGTTAGGTTCTGCATGGGCGTATTATGAACTGGGCTGGGGAGGTTGGTGGTTCTGGGACCCAGTTGAAAATGCATCGTTTATGCCATGGTTGGTCGGCACCGCACTAATCCACTCATTGTCGGTGACGGAACAAAGAGCGACATTCAAAGCGTGGTCATTGTTACTTTCTATTTCCGCGTTCTCATTGTGTTTGCTTGGCACCTTCTTAGTTCGCTCTGGGGTGTTGGTCTCTGTCCATGCCTTTGCGTCTGATCCATCCCGTGGCCTGTTTATATTAGCCTTTATGATCTTAGTGATTGGCGGATCGTTACTGGTATTTGCTGTTCGGGGTCATAAAATTCGCTCGAAAGTGAATAACTCGCTGTGGTCTCGTGAGTCCTTGTTGCTTGGTAACAATGTCATCCTAACCGCAGCAATGTTAGTCGTGTTACTTGGTACGTTACTACCTTTAGTGCATAAGCAACTTGGCTTAGGGACTATCTCAATCGGCGAACCTTTCTTTAATACGATGTTTATTGTGTTAATGGTACCTTTTGCTCTGTTGTTAGGTATCGGGCCATTAGTTCGTTGGGGACGCGATCGCCCAGCCGCTATTCGAAAAATATTGATTTTTGCTCTAGTCATGGCACTGATATTGTCTTTCTTATTGCCTTGGTTGATGGAAGATAGAGTTGAAGCGCTGACTTATCTTGGCTTGATGATGGCGAGTTGGATAGTCATTCTTGCATTCGTCGAAATGAAAATACGGATTAGCAAGAAAATTAAATTAACATCAAGTTATTGGGGAATGGTGTTGGCTCATTTAGGTTTGGCCGTCACGATTGTCGGGATCGCATTTAGTCAAAATTATAGTATTGAACGAGATGTCAAAATGAAGCCCGGTGATAGTATTTCTATTCGCGCTTATACCTTTGTTTTTAACGGTGTACATGAAGCTAATGGTCCAAATTATCAAGGGGTTATTGGTAGCATCTCGGTTAAAGAAAATGATAAAGTATTAACGACTTTACTGCCTGAAAAACGCTTTTATAAGACCAGTCGTGCAGTGATGACGGAAGCAGCTATTGATGGTGGTTTTACCCGTGATTTATACGCGGCTTTAGGTGAGGAAATTACTAAAGACGTCTGGACACTGCGTTTATATTATAAGCCTTTTGTGCGTTGGATTTGGTCAGGTGGTATTTTGATGTCTATTGGCGCGCTATTTTGCTTGTTTGACCCACGCTATCGCCGTCGTAAAGCTGAAGGGGAGGCTGCATGAGTCGTAAAGTATTTTTAATCCCTTTTATTATATTTACGGCGATTGCTGCTGTGCTTTTATGGCAGTTGATGCGTAATGCTGAAGGGGATGATCCTCGCTTATTAGAATCTGCATTAATTGGTAAGCCCGTGCCGGTGTTTCGTTTGGAATCATTAGAGAATCCAGGGCAACATTATGAATCGGATGTGCTCAATCAAGGTAAACCAATTCTATTAAATGTTTGGGCGACATGGTGTCCTACTTGTCGTGCCGAACATCAATATCTGAATACACTTTCGGCGCAAGGCGTGCGTGTTGTTGGTCTTAATTATAAAGACAATCGGCAAAAAGCGATTGGTTGGCTACGTGAGCTGGGCAACCCTTATGCGCTGAGTTTATTTGATGGTGAAGGTATGTTGGGCTTAGATCTCGGCGTTTATGGTGCACCTGAAACTTTTCTTATTGATGGCAATGGCATTATTCGTTATCGCCATGCAGGGGCTATGGATGAGCAAGTGTGGGAAAAAGAGTTGAAGCCACTGTGGGACCGTTATAGCAAGGAGGCCAGCCAATGAAATATTTATTAGGCTTGCTGATGTTTGCGCTCAGTGCAACCGTTACTTTTGCGGCGACAGAAGTGTTTACTTTTGATAATGAACAACAAGAGCAGCAGTTTCGTAAATTAACGGAAGAGTTACGCTGCCCTAAATGTCAAAATAACAGTATTGCTGACTCTAACTCAATGATTGCGCTAGATTTACGTCAAAAAGTGTATGAATTGATGAAAGAGGGTAAAAATCGCGATGAAATCATTGATTATATGGTGGCGCGATATGGTTATTTTGTCACTTATAATCCACCATTAACTCCTTTAACGGTGATACTTTGGGGGCTCCCATTTGCCGCTATAGCCGTGGGTGGGTGGATTATTTTTGCACGTTCTAAAAAACGGGTACGCATTAAAAATTCATCCCTAAATGATGAAGATGATTTACCTGAATCATCACGAGCGAGTATCTGGGTCTATGTACCGGGTATTTTTATTGCCGTTGGTATTGGTGCAGTGGCATATTATCAAGTCGGAAGCTATAGCAAAGTTGCAGATTGGAATATTGCTTACCAGCAAGCCCCCGCTTTGCTTGATAGAGCCCTTGACCCAAAAGAACCGCCACTTAATAATGAAGAGATGGAACGTTTGGCATTAGGCTTACGCACTCGTTTACAAGAAGATCCACAAAACGTAGAAGCATGGGTAATGCTAGGGCGTATCGGCATGGTATTGAGTAATGCGACGATGGCAACAGATGCTTATGGTAGAGCTTATCGTTTATCGCCGAATGATGAAAGTGTCGCGATGGGCTATGCAGAAGTATTAACCCGTTCATCTGATCCGGAAGATAACCGTGAAGGAACTGAGCTACTGAAAAAATTGATTGCTGAAAATCGAACTAATGTTAAAGCATTAAGTTTGTTTGCATTCAATGCCTTTGAGCAAGAGCAATATGCAGAAGCCATTTCAGCTTGGCAAATGATGTTAAAATTATTGCCTGAAAACGATCAGCGTCGAACTATTATCGAGCGAAGTGTAGAACAAGCTTTAGTGTTGCTACACGAGAAAAAAGGTACGGCAGGCAGCCAATAATCTTTAAAAGTAGTTAGTTATTATATAAGCGGGCGCAATTGCGTCCGTTTTAATCAGTGTTGTAATAATAATCTTCACTAATACGCATTTCTCCATTTGTGATCTACCTCCCAATATACAAAGAATAAATTCTATTGAAAATAATTCGATAATATTTAGTTATTTTATCTTTATAGTAAAATAAAGATAAATATAATTGATGTTATTTAAGATTTATTTGACTTTAAATTGGATTTAAATTAATTCATTTAATGAAATATTAAAAATATTTTTATAGTTAATTTTAATTAACTGAATTTGTATATTTTTTTATTTTAATTAGCCTAATTTATAGGTTGCTATATTATCTTGATATAAATGATGTATTTAGCTTTAAGACTGCATTTTTGTTTTTTTTTGTTTTTAGTTTTATGCTTTTTGCTTTTTTTTGCTTTTGAATGGGAACATATGATTATAGTCACATTAACTTAACAAGGTATAAATTAGAGTTAATGCCATGAGGTAAAATGGCATGAAAGCAGAACGACATAAGAAAATAATTAATTTTTTAAAAAAAACAGGCTCAGCGAAAGTTTCTGTTTTATCGAAAGAACTTAATGTCACTAAAGAAACGATTAGGGCAGATTTAAATTCTTTAGCAAAAAAAGGCATTATTAGTCGCTGTCATGGCGGTGCCTATATTGAATTTGAAACTTTAGATAAAGTTGCCAAAAAGGAAATAATTCAATTTCTTGAATGTAATGAAAGCTTTAATGATAAAATAAATAAGGATGATGCCGTGTTAGGTAAAGTTTGCGTATTAGGTTCATTTAATGTTGATATGATTAGTTATTTGCCTCGATTACCTGAAGCGGGTGAATCATTATTAGCAAACAAGTTTATATTCTCCCCAGGTGGTAAAGGTTGTAATCAAGCTTTAGCTGCAAGCTATTCAGATTCTCAGGTACATTTTATTACTAAAATAGGAACCGACCAATTTAGTGAATATGCTATAAACTTTATTTCATCATCTAAAATTAAAACATCAACAATATACCAAACAGAAAAATATCAAACAGGTACAGCTTCAATATTTGTATCCGAAAATAGTGGTGAAAATATTATTTCTATTTATCCTGGATCTAATATGGATATTACCGCTGATGAGGTTAAAATTCAAAAGGATAGGGTGATTAATTCAAATATTATCCTACTACAATTAGAAACAAATATTGATGCATTAAAAGAAATTATTTCCATCGGTAATGAATATAATATTCCAATTATATTAAATCCTGCACCTTACAACGATATAGTGAATGAGTTAATTGATAAAATAGATATTTTAACACCGAATGAAACCGAAGCGAGTTTGCTTTCTGATATTAATGTGATTGATATAGAAACAGCGAAAAAAGCAGCGAAAGTTATCTATGAAAAAGGTGTTAAAAAGGTTGTCATTACGCTTGGTAGTAAAGGCTCTATCGCTTATGACGGTAATAAATTTATTTATTCACCGGCTTATACCGCAGTAGTGAAGAATACCGCGGGGGCGGGTGATGCATTTAATGGTGCATTGGCGGCATCATTAGCGAAAGGTAAGCAATTTTCTTATGCATTACGTTACGCCTCAGCATTCTCATCTCTTGCAGTTGAAACCGGTAATGCTTCTGAAATGCCCGATGACATTAATGTCATGCATCGAATTAATCAAACAACTTACTCTCAGGTTGTTACTCAATCTCCTGAATAAATTAATAGTCTGAAAGAGGAATGAAAATGAAAATTTTATTTATTGGTGAATCATGGCACATTCACATGATCCATACCAAAGGTTATGACAGCTTTACTTCAAGTAAATATGAAGAAGGTGCAACTTTTTTATTAGGCTGTTTGAAAAGCAAAGGAATTGAAATTGACTATATGCCAGCACACACAGTGCAAATGGCGTTTCCTAAAACAGTTGAAGAGTTGGCTAAATACGATGTAGTTGTGATTAGCGATATTGGTGCTAATACATTTTTATTACAAAATGATACTTTCTACAATATGAAAGTATTACCAAATGCTTTAGAGCTCATTAAACAATATGTTATTAATGGTGGCGGCTTGTTAATGATAGGGGGTTATTTATCCTTTATGGGTATTGAGGCTAAAGCAAATTATAAAAATACATTACTCGCAGATGTATTACCTGTAGAAATGCTTAATGGTGATGATCGAGTTGAAAAACCAGAAGGTATTTTTGCATCACCCGTTAATTCTGAACATGATTCAGTAAAAGGCTTTAGCAATTGGCCAATGTTCTTGGGTTATAACAAAGTTACAGCTAAAGAAAATACAGAAGTTGTATTAAATATTGGTGAAGATCCTTTATTGGTATTTGGCCAATATGAAAAAGGCAAAACTGGTTGTTTTATGAGTGACTGTTCGCCGCACTGGGGAAGTCGTGAGTTTTTAGCTTGGGAATATTATACCGATATGTGGGTAAATATTTTAAAACAAGTTTCTCGCTAATTTATAAAATTAAAATTCTAAAAATAAAGAAAATAAGTGCAGAGTTTTCTCTGCGCTTAACCTACCGATTACAATAATAATGACTCATAGTCAAAATCCATAAGGAATATTTTATGAGTACAAAAAGTTATTCTACCCCTTTTCTTATGATAGCGACGGTTTTGGCCGGTATGCTGTCACCAATGCAATCCGCCGTAAATGGGCAGCTTGGAGATGTATTAAAAGACGGAAATGCGAGTGCCGTTATTTCTTTTGCTAGTGGTTTAGTTGTTATGTTTTTTGTCATTCTAGCGAAAAAACAAACTCGCCAACAATTTGCAGCAATTCCGAGTTTAATTAAAAATAAGAAAATACCTTTATGGAATTGGTTTGCTGGCCTTTGTGGTGCGATGGTCGTTTTTTCTGAAGGAGCATCTGCAAGTGCACTTGGTATTGCTACATTCCAAACAGCGCTTATTTCAGCACTCTTGTTATCAGGTTTACTGTGTGACCGATTTGGTATTGGTATCGATGAGAAAAAACCATTTACAACTTTCCGTGTTCTTGGTGCTGTGTTTGCCGTTATTGCGACCTTATTTGTGGTATCACCACAATGGCATTCAAGCTCAGCCATTTATTTAGCTATCCTTCCATTCTTGGCGGGTTTGTTAGCGGGTTGGCAACCAGCAGGTAACTCAAAAGTCGCCGATGCAACAGGTTCAATGTTAGTTTCAATTACATGGAACTTTATCGTTGGTTTTACTGTGTTAACCATTGCTTTGGTTATTCGTATGGCATTGGGTCACATTACGTTAGAGCTTCCTGGTGTTTGGTGGATGTATCTCGGTGGCCCATTAGGTCTGATGTCAATCGCATTAATGGCTATCTTAGTTCGTGGATTAGGTCTCTTAATGTTGGGTGTTGCATCAACCGCAGGTCAACTATTGGGGTCAGTCTTAATTGATACTTTGCTACCATCACTAGGTAATACTGTTTACTTTGTCACCATAATTGGAACGCTATTCGCATTAGTGGGTGCAATTATCACAACCATTCCTGAATTCAGAGAAGCCAAAGCCGCGAAAGCAACAGGAGTATAATTATGAAAGGGTATATTCAAACTGTAACAGGTCCAGTTAGAAAAGAAGATATGGGGCTAACGTTACCACATGAACATTTATTTAATGATCTCTCAACCGTTGTCGATCAGCCTTTTTATGATTTCTCCCATGTGTTAGTTGATAAAAAAGTGACGGCTGATATTCAATGGGGGCTCAAACATGATCCTTATTGTTGTTGCGACAATATGGATAAAAAGCCGATTGAAGATGTTATTTATGAAGTGAATAATTTTAAAGATCTCGGTGGTAGAACATTGGTAGATGCGACGGGTTCTAGTGCTATTGGTCGTGATGTTCTTCAGTTACGTGACGTTGCAGTGAAAACAGGTATTAATGTTGTGGCTTCATCAGGCCTATATATTGAAAAATTTGAAGGCGACCGCTTAGTCAATGATATCGATGCTATGGCAAAAATGATTGATGACGAGCTAAATATTGGTATTGATGGCACGAATATTTGTGCGGGCATGATTGGTGAAATTGGTGTGTCTCCATCATTTACAGATGGTGAAAAAAATAGTTTACGTGCGGCGTCACTAGCTCAACTTGCGAATGATCATGTATCAATGAATATTCATATGCCTGGTTGGCAGCGCCGTGGCGATGAAGTGCTCGACATTTTAATTACAGAAATGGGTGTTAATCCAGCAAAAATTTCGTTAGCGCATTCAGACCCATCAGGTAAAGATTTTGAGTATCAACGTCGTATGCTAGACCGAGGCGTATGGCTTGAATTTGATATGATAGGCCTCGATATTTCATTTCCAAAAGAAGGTGTTGCGCCGACAGTCACAGAAACTGTAGATGCAGTTTATCAATTGATTGAAATGGGATATGGACATCAGATAGTGCTAAGCCACGATGTGTTTTTAAAACAAATGTGGGCAAAAAATGGTGGGAATGGTTGGGGTTTCGTACCGAATGTATTTTTATCGTTACTAGCAAAAAAAGGTGTCGATAAAGCAATTATCGCGCGTCTTTGTATTGATAACCCTGCTAATTTATTGGCTTAAATCAAGATGCTTAATTTAAGTATATTCATCTTTCTATAATATTGAATAATTAGCTTAAATAAAATTGCTATTTTAATTATGCGACAACTCATTATATGTGGTGTCGCATTTTTATTCTAAATGTTATTAGTTATTATATTTTTGTTATTGGATTAATATTTATTCGTATTATATTAGCTGCCTAAAAGAAAGAATAAAAAGGTCAATTACAACATGGGGTTATGATTAAGATAAATGAAAATGTTCTACTTGTTATGACTAAAGTAATATTTGATGAATAACTGCTTAGTATTTAATCTATATAGGAGTGCAAAAATAAAAGCATATACTTAACATTAATGGTAAAAAGTAATAACAATAAACATCTAAATAAGATACACTTTTGCCCCATAAATTCGTACTAAAATGACGGAAAAACGTTGCACCTGCGCCGCTTTATCAGAGAACTCGCAACTTACCTAGGATTACTGGCCGTCGCTATGTTGTTTATTGCACCATTGATTTCAAAATCAATGGCACAAATGAATAGTTGCACAGATAGCCATAGTCAAATGGTGGGGCACTCGATGCATCAGCATCAGGGGCTCCCATCGCCTGAAAATTGCGAATCAACCGGTATGATGAACCATATGCTAATGACAGGTATGGGACAGTCGCCGATGGAAGATATTGCCTGCGGCTACTGTCAGCTATTAGTACATTTTCCATTTTTAATCTTATTTATTGCCATTGCTATTCGACAATTGGCTACTCTCACACGCTTTATTCCTTTTGAGCGCTGTATTCAGTTATGGGTATTTCGCCCATGGTCATTACGTCTGGCTCGAGCCCCCCCTTACACCTGATTTCTTTAATTAACGTATTTAACTAATTTTTATCTTACTTTTGCCACATTGTGTACAAAGTGGTTTCGTGCATCCTGAATTTGGCTTTCATTTTTAGGCGCTGCCCTAATGCACGAAATAAATACCGTGAGTCAAAGGCAAAAAATATTTAATAAAGAAACAGGCAATATATATGAACACACAAACGTTTAAGCTTACTCCAGTGACTCTGTTGGTTATTGGTGCGATTTTTTCTGCTACATCTATCGCTGCGGCTAATAGTGCTAATCAAAGTTTGTTATCAGAAAGCTCAGTAATGATAGTTACGGCTCCGGTTGATTCACCTTTAACTATTTCTACATCAACAAAAACACCAAGGCAGCCTGTGCCTGCAAGTGATGGCTCCGATTACTTGAAAACGATCCCAGGATTTTCACAAATCAGAAATGGAGGGACAAACGGTGACCCTGTTTTTCGTGGAATGTTTGGTTCTCGTTTACGAATTTTAACCAATGACGGTGAAATGTTAGGTGCTTGCCCATCACGTATGGATGCGCCAACGTCTTATATTTCACCTGAAAATTTTGATGTATTAAATATGATTAAAGGCCCGCAAACTGTGTTGTGGGGGCCGGGTAACTCAGCAGGTACTATTCGTTTTGATAGAGAAAAACCTGATTTTACTGAAGCTGGAATTAAAGGGAATGCGAGTGCTTTAACTGCATCTAATCACCGTTTGGATACTAATGCGGATATTAGTATAGGTAATGAAAAAGGTTATGTCCGTTTGATAGGTAATAAGTCTCGTTCTAATGACTACAAAGATGGCAATGGTGATAAAGTGCCATCAAAATGGGATAAATGGAATGCAGATATTGCGGTGGGTTGGACTCCCGATGAATATACGTTATTAGAATTAACCGCAGGCAAAGGGGATGGTGAAGCACGCTATGCGGGAAGAGGAATGGATGGTTCACAATTTAAGCGCGATAGTTTAGGTTTACGTTTTGAAAAAAGTAACATTGGTACTGTTTTGGATAAAGTTGAAGCGAGTATGTACTACAACTATGCCGACCATGTTATGGATAATTACTCTTTACGCTCAACTTCAAATGGTATGGGTTCCGGTCATATGTCTAGTAGCCACGGCATGATGAATATGCCAATGAAAATGCGTGTTGACCGCGAAACCATTGGCGGTCGAGTCATGAGTACTTGGATTTGGTCTGACTATGAGTTACGAACAGGTGCTGATATGCAAACGAATCAGCATCGAAGTAATAGCAATAATAGTTGGATTAAAGATGCTAAGTTTCAGGATTATGGTGTTTTTGGTGAGCTATCTTGGAACGCAACACAGCAAGGAAAAATGGTGAGTGGGGCGCGTTTAGATAGAGTTATTGTCGATAATTATAAAGACGTAGGTGCTTCAGGGCGTAATACGGTGATGCCAGCTGGTTTTACTCGTTATGAATATTCGCTTTCTGATGTGCCAGTGATGTTGTACGCCGGGGTCGGTTATACTGAACGTTTTCCTGATTATTGGGAGCTTTTTTCACCTAAGCTAGGTCCTGATGGCACGAGTCGTGTTTTTGATACGTTGAAGACAGAAAAAACCGCGCAGTTAGATATTGGTGCTAAATACAGCAATGAGCAAACTAATGCTTGGGTTTCGGCTTACATGGGGCGTGTTGATGATTTCATTCTTTTCCGTTATAGCGCAACGGATTCAAGAATGAGCCAAGTTGAAAATGTGAATGCGATGATTATGGGCGGGGAGCTGGGTATTGCCCAAAAGCTCAGCGACGAATGGAAAGCGGATGCGAGCTTAGCTTATTCTTGGGGGGAAAATAGAACGGATGGCTCAGCATTACCACAAATGCCACCACTCGAAAGCCGTTTTGGTCTCTCTTGGGAAAAAGGAGATTGGACAACAACGGGGTTAATTCGTGTTGTTAGCCGCCAAGATCGTGTTGCGATCAATGATGGAAACGTTGTGGGCAAAGACTTCAGTAAAAGTGCAGGTTTTACTATTTTCTCACTCAACACTGCCTATAAAGTAAATGAGAATGTGAAATTGAGCGCAGGGGTTGATAATTTGTTTGATAAAACCTACAGCGAACATTTGAATTTGGCTGGAAATAGTGGTTTTGGTTATTCATCAAACAGTCCTGTTAATGAGCCAGGTAGAACATTTTGGGCGAAAATGAACCTGACATTTTAATTGTGTGTTATTAATTAAAATAATAGGTGTTGTGACGCTGATCGTTATACCTGTAATATCGGTATAAGCTGACTATAGTTAGCGAGTCGAAGGATCGACTGGCTAACTAGTTTGATTATTCAGCGATGACAGGTATGTAATAATTTAATTCTTTAATATAACTATGTGAATTATCAATGAATTCATTATAGGTTGGTTTAGAATTCAACACATAATGTTCAATGTCTGCTCCTTCGCCACGAGCAATATCCATTTCAGCTAATACTTTTCCGTAAACCGTATAAATAATATCATTGTAATTAATACCTTTAAGGCTCCCTATAAATTTGATTTTGAGGTAGTTCCCTTGTGGTAATTTTAAACTTTTTGTTTGAGGCGTAACGATATCAACTTCGTTCTCATCAAAAGCTGTTGAATATAAAAAGCGACCTTCTTCAGTAGCAGAAGCATCAATTCCATGTATAGCGTAGAGATTTTTTGTAACGTACTTATTTTTATCAAGAAAATTTCGCCAATAGCTTTTTCTTAATTCTTGCGTATTAAGATTCCACTCATTAATGTTTTGTACATAACGATGAGTAGTACCTAGAAGGTTGATAGCAGGCAAATGAACAAGTTTAACTTCTGCTTGTAGCTCTTTACTTTCTCTTAATGGCAAACAAAAGCCTTCTACCTTCCATCCTGTACGCTTTCTATATTCTGATGGTGTGATATTAAACTGTTTTTTGAATGCGCGGCAGAATGTTTGCTGAGAGTCAAAGCGGTATCTCAACGAGATGTCCATGATGCTGTCATTTGTGAGACGCAGTGCGACAGCTGAGCATGATAGACGTCTAGCTCGAATATAAGAGCCTAAGGCTAGGCCTGTTTGATTTTTAAACAGGCGCTGGAAGTGCCATTTAGTATATCCAGATTTATCAGCGACTGTATCTAAAGATAGCCGAGATTCTAAATTTTGCTCTATCCAGAGAATGATTTCCCTGATAACACTTTCTTGTAGCATGGTTGCCCTTTCTAGTCATTTTTACTTAAACTTGAAATATAGAGAGCCGAGTTATCGGTTGTTGGGATTGAATCTGATAAAAAATAATAGTTACCAGTAACAGAATAGCATAGCTACTGAGAATTTTTTTAAACAGATGTGAAGTTAAGTAAGTTTTACTCTTATTATTAAAGATAACGCTTCTCATGAGTAACATGGGATTGACTTTAGTTAGTACTTTCTGGTAGAAAAATCCTTCTAGGATTATTTTATGTGGGCTATTGTAGTGGTAGATAAGTTGATACGATGAAATTCTCCTTTTTTGTATGCTATGTTTTTGGTTGCCGTTATGACATTAAGTATTTAAATAACATATTGAAATAACAAATATTTTTCTTACGATGATAATTGAAGTGTATTATTGCAACTATTAATTATAAAAATATGACCAATAGTGATAGATGATTTAATTTTGTTGGGTAATATGTTTTTTAAATAGTAATTAAGAATTATCTAAGAATTAAAAAAATATGCTATTAAGCAGAAACCATTAGAAACTTGTAAATACAAATTGTGACGAATTATTGTAAAAACTAATACTTAATATTAGATAATTGATTTGTTACATCAATAGAATAAGCTAGACTTTATATTCTAGCAATTAATACGCCTTTAAGTTTTAATCAATAGTTGACTGTCTTAATTAGACTTAGGATATCGCCTAATTAATGTTTTTAAGTGACTTGCATCACTATTTTTAATTATTATTACATTGTATTTCATTTGATGTTAATCAATAGGTTATGAATTATTTTGATTGTTTCATTTTTAAAGTAGTCAAAATTGGACGTGATTTTCATCACATTTATTAATGTAGGTCAATTATTTGATTTAAATGTGGTGATAATTTACTCGCCGACAGTTCATGTTCAGTTATATTAATAATAGGAGTATCTATGCATAAAGATGAAATTGCAAAAATGCTAGGCATTAAAATCCGTAAGCAACGAGAAAGTCATAAGATGACACTAAAACAGACTGCACTGCTAATTGGGGTTTCAGAGGATGAAATGAATCGGTTTGAAAGTGGTGAAAGTTGTATTGATATAGATTCTTTATTCCAATTTGCATATTTATTTAATTTAGAGCCAACAGTATTTTTAACGAGTGTCGTCAATATCAATAGTGGTACGCGTAACACTATTCATTAAAGTATTATTTATTAAAGTACACTTTTTAAGTGCTATCGTTTTAAGCACCATTGATTAAAACACAGTTTATAAGTATTAAATGTAATATTGAATTACATAGGTATTGGGTTGTTTACATTAAAATTTTTAACAATAAAGAATGTGATGACGATAGATAACATTAAAAGGGGTAATTCAATGAGCCTAGGCTCTTACCCCTTTTGATGGTGATTATGCAATTCATTAGATAAACGCTTTGAGTTTTAGTTGCCCTAAAATATTTTCAGTTATCAGGTTGGTATTCATAAAATGCGTGGCTTTTCTTTGTTTAGTTTCACTTCGTAACTTTAAAACAAATTGGTCAAGCTGCTTGATCACTGCATCATCATCAGTAACTAGATGGTTTTTTTGTTCAGTGATTAAATTATTCTCAAACTGAAAGTTATGATTGCGTTGTTTTAATGATAGTCGGTCTGAAATATTTCCCGTATTGAAAAATAACTCAAATGAAATGAGTAACCCATATTCAGTACGTAAATTAATGATTAGTACGTCACCATCTTCCATTTTTGAAAAAGGATGAGAGTATTGGATAGACGCAGTGCTTAATGTAAAACTAGGCAGTAGTGTTAAAAGAAGTGATACTTTATCTGAAATTACTGCACGTAATGTATTGAACGGTATTCGATCATCGGGCTCAATTTTTCTATGAGCCGATAATCTCAATAAACCCGCCTCTGAATTTTTCTCTGATAACAACTCTAAATTTAAATCACAAAATTGCGTCTCAAAACTTATGGGATGGCTATGACTTATGTTGACACCGTTAAGTTTAGCTAATTTTAATAAGGTCGATAGCTCATCTTCGCAGTAGTTAGGAATATTATTAAGTAATATATCTTTACCTGCATCTACTGCTGTGTGGATCGTAAATTTTAATAATTCATCACTGTAAACAGATGTGATAATAACTGAACTAATTTCTTCATTATTAATGAGATTCTCAATCTTTCTTTTTTGGCACATAAAGTAAGATGCAGAGGGCATTGCTGAATCAATCTCACAAACAGCTTTGAGTTCGCAATGGTGAGAACTGTGGTTGATAGCTTGCATGTAACGGTGGTTATAAGCCGTGGAGCCGATTAAGCCAATTCCCACTCTATTTAATGAAACAAGAGAATGCTGTTCTTCAAGTAAACGAAGATGACCAAGTAAATAGAGGAAGTGAGTATTCATCATCGTCGTTCCCTATAATAAGCGTTATACTCAGAATTCACATAATCTCAACATAGCAGCATGAAACAATAATTTCATTTTATTGTTACGTTGAAATTTGTATTTTCTGACAGAACTCACAAATTAGATATAATAATAGAGAAAAACGATATTGTGGTTGTCACTATAAATTGTTATCACGATGTATGGTTAGGAGATACTAAAAATTTAAATAATGTTTGATATGAATGATTAAAATTAACATGAAAAAATTTAAAAAAATTACTCTGTCACAATGGAGGCGTTTGTAACAGAGTCTTTGGCGTTGATGGTTAAATTAATTTTTTACTGCCTTGGCGATATGCTAAGGCCACCGTCAGTGATTGCGCTAAACAAAGTGTTGCTGACTGGGAACGAAATGCATCAACTTGCGCTTCTTTAATGACAAAACACACATCGCTGAAACTGGCTAATGGACTAATTTGGCTATCGGTTATAACGATTTGCCGAGCTCCAGTTTGTGCTGCTTTTTCACTGACCATAATAGTTTCAGATGCGTAAGGTGTGAAACTAATAGAAATAACGACATCATTTTCACTAATACGATTTATTTGCTCTTTAAACATTCCACCGAGGCCATCAATTAATACTGGACGGCATTCAAGATGACTAAGCGCATAGCTTAAATAAGTGGCAACACTAAAGGAGCGGCGCAGGCCAATAATGTAAATATTTTGAGCCTCTGCCAGTAAAGATACTGCTTTTTCCATATCTTCAGGCGGTGTTCTCGCTGCCATTTGCTGTAATGCTTGAGCGTTTGAGTGAGCAAATTCTTTTAAAATTTGAGCAGGGTCATCACTCAATTCTTGGTCGCTATCCATCTCACGAAACAGTCTTGCTCTATCTGTATAGCTTGCAGTTTCTTCAACAAGATTCATTCGAAATAATTGTTTCATTTCATTAAAGCCACTGAAATCAAATGCATTGGCAAAACGAATTAAAGTTGAAGGAGGGACATTCGCCTCTTTAGCAATAACTGCAACGGTATCAAATGCGACACTGTTGGTATTATCTAACACGTATCTCGCCACTTGTTGTAGCCGTTTACTTAACTCATCATATCGGGAGCGAACTTGCTCCTGAAACTCATTTAAATTTGATGCTGTGGACATATAACCTCCGTGATTGGCCATTAATTGTAGTTGTTTTCTGCTGTTAGTCGAATCTTTTTGAAACAGTTAGTTCAAACAGATAAAATGACCTTTTCCGATGCCCTAAATAATTTAACTTTTGGGTAGTATAAATAATGCCGCAATTTTTATAAATAATGACTTGTAACGTGAATTAAGATGAGTATCTATGTGAATAAATGATTAAATGCAATTTTGAAACAAGAATCGTAATCTTGAATTGATAATTTCATAAAAGCTTTGTCTGGATCACATAAATTGAATGTTGTTTCAATTTTAGTTGAAAATGAAATGAATATTTCATATACCTTTACTAACAAGGTAACTCTATCAGCTAAAGAGAGGCAACATGAAACAGATTCAAAATTTCATTGGTGGCGAAATAGTATCCAGTAAAAGTGGACGTTTTGCGCCAGTGTATAACCCGGCGACGGGTGAGCAAATTGCACAAGTTGTACTAAGTAGCGCCGATGAAACTAAACAGGCAATAGAGATTGCACATAAAGCATTTTCTCAGTGGTCTAAACTATCTCCCCTAAGACGCTCTCGTATTCTGTTTAAATTCAAAGCATTACTTGAACTTAATATGGATAGCTTAGCGCGCCTTATTTCACAAGAGCATGGTAAAGTATTTTCTGATGCAGTGGGTGAAGTCACGCGTGGTCTTGAAGTTGTTGAATTTGCTTGCGGTATTCCTCATCTGCAAAAAGGTGAACATTCAGCCAACGTTGCAACAGGTGTTGATAGTCATTCACTGATGCAACCATTAGGTGTTTGCGTTGGTATTACTCCGTTTAACTTTCCTGCAATGGTACCAATGTGGATGTTCCCAGTTGCCTTAGCAACAGGTAATACTTTTATTTTGAAGCCTTCAGAAAAAGACCCTTCTTTGGCATTGGAACTCGCTAAATTATTGAAAGAAGCGGGTTTACCTGATGGCGTGTTTAATGTTGTTCAAGGGGATAAAGAGTCCGTTGATACATTACTCACAGCGCCAGAAGTTCAAGCTGTCAGTTTTGTTGGCTCGACTCCGATTGCTGAATATATATATTCTACTGCGTCTAAGCATGGTAAGCGTTGTCAAGCACTCGGTGGTGCAAAAAATCATTGCATATTGATGCCTGACGCAGATATGGACCAAGCAACAAATGCCATCATGGGCGCTGCGTTTGGCGCGGCAGGTGAGCGCTGTATGGCATTGTCAGTTGTTCTTGCTGTTGGTGATGAAACCGCAGATTCTTTAATTGCTAAACTCAAAAATCAAATTGCTAAAATGACGGTAGGCCCAGGTCTTACCGAAGGCAAAGAAAATGATATGGGACCCGTGATTTCAGCGCAACATAAAGCGAAGATTTGTGATTATATTACCAGTGGTGAGAAACAAGGTGCGAGCTTATTAGTTGATGGTCGTAGCTTCAAAGTTTCTGGTTTTGAAAATGGTTATTTTGTTGGCCCAACATTATTTGATAATGTCACCCCTGAAATGGATATTTATAAAGAAGAAATATTTGGTCCAGTACTCGCGATTGTTCGTGTACCTGATTTTGAAACAGGGCTAAAACTTATCAATCAACATGAGTATGGTAATGGAACTGCAATTTTTACTCGTGATGGTGAAACCGCGCGTGAGTTCCAAGAAAATGTGCTTGCAGGGATGGTTGGGATAAATATTCCGATCCCAGTACCAATGGCATTCCATAGCTTTGGTGGTTGGAAACGTTCTATTTTTGGCCCATTGAATGTCCATGGTAATGACGGTGTTCGTTTCTATACACGAATGAAAACAGTAACAAGTCGTTGGCCTGCTAGTGTTCGTTTAGAGCATCATGAAAGTAGTTTCACAATGCCAACTATGGAATAAATGGAGACCCTTATGAATAAGCAGAAAATGACCACAGCTCAAGCGTTGGTTAAATTTCTTAATCAGCAGTATGTTGAAGTCGATGGTGAACAGTATCCGTTTATTCAGGGGGTATTTACCATTTTTGGTCATGGTAACGTTGTTGGGTTAGGGCAGGCGCTTGAAGAAGCGCCGGGTCATTTACGTGTTTATCAAGGATGCAATGAGCAAGGTATGGCTCATATTGCTACCGGTTTTGCGAAGCAAAAAAAACGTAAACAGATTTTTGCTGTGACATCTTCGGTGGGACCTGGCGCAGCAAATATGATAACGGCTGCGGCGACAGCAACAGCTAATCGTATTCCATTATTACTATTACCGGGCGACACATTTGCCACCCGCCAACCTGATCCTGTTTTGCAGCAGGTCGAGCAATATGGTGATGGGACTATTAGTACTAATGATTGCTTTAGGCCTATCTCTCGTTATTGGGATAGAGTCTCTCGACCTGAACAGCTTATGGCAGCAATGATTAATGCTATGAGAGTACTGACTGATCCTGCGGATACTGGCGCGGTGACAATTTGTCTACCCCAAGATGTTCAAGGTGAGGCGTGGGATTACCCAGATTATTTTTTTGAAAAGCGAGTTCATCGTATTGAGCGACGTCCTGCTACCACGATCAGCCTGAATGAAGCTGTTAGTCTTATTCAAAGTCACAAAAGACCACTATTAGTTTGTGGTGGCGGTGTTCGTTATTCAGAAGCACATGATGTTTTTCTAGATTTTGCTCAGCGTTATTCGATACCTTTTGGGGAAACCCAAGCGGGTAAAAGTGCGATTGTGGCAAGTCATCCTCTGAATGTTGGGGGGATTGGGACTACCGGAGGACTCGCGGCAAACTTATTAGCTAAAGAAGCCGATCTGGTGATTGGCGTAGGGACTCGTTTTACTGACTTTACGACGGCGTCTAAATCATTATTTAGTCATCCCAATGTCAAGTTTTTGAATATTAACGTAGCAGAGTTCGATGCAGGCAAACTTGATGGATTAAAAGTTATCGCTGATGCTAAAGAGGCACTTTCGGCTATCGATAAGCTAATGCAAGGAAGTGGCTATCAAGCGCAGTGGGGCGAAGCTATTTCTAAAGCAAAACAGCAGTGGCAAACAGAATTAACGCGTTTATTTTCAATTCAATATAAACCATTGGATTTTGTACCTGAAGTTGCCGGACATCTTGATGACAAGTTGGAAGAATACAAGAATGTGTTAGGCACTGAGCTTACACAAACTCGCGTTTTAGGGCTTATTCAGCAAAATATGGAAGATAACGCCATTATTGTGGGTGCTGCGGGTTCGCTACCGGGGGATCTTCAGCGTATTTGGCTACCGAAACATCGTGATACTTATCATCTTGAGTACGGCTACTCTTGTATGGGTTATGAAATTGCGGCCGCAGTGGGTGCTAAAATTGCAGCGCCAACACAACCTGTTTATGCAATGGTCGGCGATGGTTCATATCTGATGCTACACAGCGAGTTACAAACTGCTATCCAAGAAAACCTTAAGATCACTATCTTATTATTTGATAATGCAGGGTTTGGTTGTATTAATAACCTGCAAATGAGCCAAGGTATGGGGAGTTTTGGTACCGAAAATCGTCATCGTAACCCACAAACGGGTTTAATGGATGGTCCATTAGTTAAAGTGGACTTTGCTAAGAATGCAGAAAGTTATGGATGTAAGAGCTATCGCGTGCATGATGAAACTCAATTAATCTCTGCTATTGAAGATGCAAAGCTGCAATTAGGCTGTGTGTTAATTGATATTAAAGTCTTACCTAAAACCATGACAAATGGCTATGAGGCATGGTGGCGAACGGGTACAGCTCAGGTTGCTAATAAACCTGAAATAGTCGCAGCTGCGGATAAAATTAAGCACATGGTGGATAATAACGTTCGCCTGTATTAGTCACGTTATTTTAGAAAATGAGTTTTAAGGGGAACTCGAAGGCAATTTGCCTTTGAGTATATTCCCTTGTCCTAAAGGTCGTGAGGTAGGGTAATGTCGGATTATTTGCATGGATTGCTTTCGGATATTATTTAATTTTAATTGGGTTAATTAATGCCGTTGTTTTATTTTTATCGCTCAGCTTTTGCTGAGCTTTTTTGTGCTTAATGATTTGATTAGCCGTTAATGTGAGATTTTTTTCTTACATTATTGCATTTCAATGACTAATTTATTGTAAATCAACTGGGTAAATGTAAACTGTTTCGAACTTTTTTATTTTTCTTTTGATCTAAAGCAGTCTTAAAACTATGCAGTAGTTGATTAAAATCGAAGAATAAATTGAAACGTTCATTTCAATTTGTTTCGTTTGTGATTGAAATCGTTTGTTTTTCGATAGGAAAAGGAGCCATTGCGCTTTTATACGTCTAATTGATTGAGTTTACATTATTGTTTTGTGATCTTAATAACACTAAAAATCCACTTTTAGATAACATTTGTTACCTAGCGCTCAAAAATATAATTTTCAAATAATTATAAATTGAAATGAATGTTTTATTTGGTATATTCCATACTATCCTAATAGTGGATTTAAAGTATCAAGGAGCATTTAAATGTTCAACATAGCACTATTTGGCGCAGGACGTATTGGACAGGTGCATGCTGTTAATATTGCCGGCCATAAAGAAACCACACTTTATTCTGTTATTGATCCATACCAACCAAATGCAGATGCGCTAGCTGAAAAGTATCAGGCAAAAATTCAATCAGTAGAAGAAGCAATGCAAGACCCGAATGTACACGGTGTTTTGATTGCATCTGCGACAGACACTCATGCGAATTTAATTGAATTGGCAGCAAAACATAAAAAAGTTATTTTTTGTGAGAAGCCTGTCCACTTAGATCTTGAACGTGTTAAGCAGTGTTTAAAAAGCGTTAAGGAACACAATGTTCCTCTATTTATTGGTTTTAATCGCCGCTACGACCCTCAATTCCGTCACCTTAAAAATTTATTCGAACAAGGCGCAATTGGTAAAGCTGAATCTTTAATTATCACTTCACGTGACCCATCACCACCACCTGCTGAATATGTGAAAGTTTCAGGGGGTATGTTTAGAGATATGACCATCCATGATTTTGATATGGCGCGCTTTATGATTGGTGAAGAGCCATGTTCTGTCTTTGCACAAGGTAGTAATGTCGTTGATCCTGCAATTGGTCAAGCTGGAGATATTGATACCGCATTTATAATTTTGAAATTCCCATCCGGTGCTATGGCAACGATTTCAAATAGTCGTCGCTCAGGTTATGGCTATGATCAACGTGTTGAGTTACATGGCGAAAAAGGATTATTAACGGCGGGAAATATCAAAGAAAATAGTGTGGAATTACTTAGCGAAGTTGGCTGTTTATCTGCAAAACCTGAATTCTTTTTCTTACAGCGTTACAACGAAGCTTATAAAGCAGAGTGGAATCACTTTGTTGATATTTTAGCTGGACGTGCTGAATCTGAAACAACCGGTACAGATGGTGAACTTGCTTTATATCTTGCAGATAAAGCTCTTGAGTCATTAAAGACAGGTAAAGAAGTCAAATTATAGTTTATATTTTTAATTGGATTAGACTTTTTAATCTAATTAGAGTCATGTTATGAACGAGGGATATTCTCTCGTTCATAACACAAGCCTGAATATATTAACTCTGTAATTTTAAGGAATAAAATTAACAGAGGCAATGCAGACCTTACACTTAATCTAAAATGATATAAATGATTTATACCTTGCTATAAGTCTAGGTTTTATATTATTTATTTAATTTCTATTTACCCTATTTAAGTGTATGCATTTGTTTTTATAAAGAATGAGTTAGTGCGCCATATTTTAATTATTCTTTATATCCGGCTTACAATTATCTTGATAATAATTCAATTAAAGTGCCAAAAACTTTTCATTATTTAATATTAAATACGTTCAATGAAATTTTAAATACTGAGAAAGATTTTTTTTGGCAGACATAGTGATTCAGATAATAAGGTAATAATAATATGTCATTAATAATGAATCTCAATGAGCAACAAAGAAAAAGATTGCATCAAATAACATTGGTTGCAACTTTTGGTGGATTACTTTTTGGTTATGATACCGGTGTTATCAATGGTGCATTTTCTTCATTGAAAGAAAACATGGGGCTAACGCCGACGACAGAAGGCTTAGTCATGAGTGTTCTGCTCGTTGGCGCAGCCTTGGGTAGTGTTTGTGGTGGGCGTATTGCTGACTTTGTTGGACGCCGAACCTACCTATTGTATCTCTCTTTTCTATTTTTGGTTGGTGCGTTTTTATCTGCTGCCGCGCCTAATATTGAAGTATTATTAATTGCTCGATTTTTACTCGGTTTTGCCGTAGGTGGCGCTTCGGTGACCGCACCTACATTTATTTCAGAAGTTGCTCCAACCGAGATGCGGGGAAAATTAACGGGACTAAATGAAGTTGCCATTGTTATTGGTCAGCTTGCCGCTTTCGCTATTAATGCTGTTATTGGCTTGATTTGGGGACATTTACCTGAAGTTTGGCGCTATATGTTATTGGTTCAAGCGATCCCTGCGCTGTGTTTACTATTTGGTATGTGGCGAGCACCAGAAAGCCCACGTTGGTTAATGAGCAAAAATCGCCGTGAAGAAGCATTAAAAATTCTGAAACAAATACGCCCTGAAAAAAGAGCAATTCAAGAGTATCAAGATATTGTTACGTTGCTAGATGTTGAAGCGGCAGAGTTGAAACGAAATCCGCATGCCCATAAGAAAAATTTAGCACTTATTTTTAATACACCGTGGATCTTAAAGCTCGTCTTAATTGGTATTGTGTGGGCGGCATTACAGCAAACCACGGGCGTTAACGTCATCATGTATTACGGAACTGAAATCCTAAAAACAGCGGGTTTTTCTGAACAAACTTCGTTGATTTTTAACGTATTGAACGGGGTGTTCTCAGTTGGTGGTATGGTGATTGGCGTACTTTTCTTAGTTGATCGTTTTAAACGTAAAACATTAATTGTAGGCGGTTTTGCTTTAATGGCATCACTGCATTTATTAATTGCTGCCACTGACTATTTCTTAACAGGTGATGTAAAAGCAACGTTGATTTGGTTATTGGGAGCCATCTTTGTGGGTGTAATGCAAGGTACTATGGGCTTCTTAACTTGGGTTGTCTTAGCTGAACTGTTCCCGTTGAAAATTCGAGGTCTATCTATGGGGATATCCGTATTTTTCATGTGGATAATGAATGCTATCGTGAGCTATTTATTCCCGGTGATGCAAGCTGAACTTGGCTTAGGTCCAGTATTCTTAATTTTCGCAATAATAAACTATTTGGCGATAATATTTGTTGTTAAGTTGCTGCCTGAGACCTCAAACAAGTCACTAGAACAGTTAGAAGAAGAATTATCATCAATGTAGCATTGTCATAAAGGTAGTATAGGGCAATTGCATTTGCGATATGAATACACCTAATTATCTATAAAGAGGGTTGTATATGATAGAACAACTAACGGCAAGTAACTTACATTTGGGTTGCCAAGCCAAAAACAAAGCCGAAGTATTGAAAATGGTCGGCCACGAGTTTAAGAATAAAGGTTATGTGGATCAAGATTGCGTTCATTTTCTCAATGAAAGAGAGTTGCAAATATCGACGTTTTTAGGTAATGGCATTACGCTGCCTCATCTACCGAAGTCTGCGAATGATATTATTCTTAAAACAGGCATTGAGATCTTTCAATTTCCCGATGGCGTTATTTGGGATAGAACGAATGTGATGTTTATTGCTATCGGTGTGATTGCAAAATCAAGAGAACATATTGATGTTCTTAGAGAAATAGCGTTGATTTTTAGTGATGAGTTTATTGCTAATGCGCTATCTATCACTTCAAGTGAGAAAGAGTTCCTCAGTATTTTACATCGCTAGATAGGTTATGACCATGAGCACCGATGTGGGGTGCTCATGGTTTTTTCATATGAGTTCATAGGATAATCTTAGGGTTTTTAACACCACAAGCAGCAGCATAGCGAGCTAATGTTTCTATTGTTGCTTTTTCAGCATTACGTTCAGTTCGAGATATTGCTGCGGGTGATATTCCGAGACGTGCCGCAACCTGAGAGCTGCTTAGACCTGCAGAACAGCGCCATGCTACTAATTGTTCACGAACACGTTCTGATCTTAATTGTTTTTCATAAAGAGTATTAATATCAGGATCAGATAAAATTTCTTCACGTGCACTTTCCCATGAAACTGATTTTTTACTCATCGTGTAGCATCTCCTCTAGTCGTTTAGCTGCATCAGATAACATTGATGAAGGCAACTTTACGGTACTTTTTGCGAAGATTTTTAGGATGAAAATTCGCTTACCTTTTCGATAAACATAAATAGCACGCCCTATATCCCCAGCTTTTGCTCTTAATTCAAAAAATCCGTCTTTAATTGGTTTTGTATTTGGCTCTCGAAGTGATATCGCATATATAGCGAGTTTATCAATTTGCCTAGTCATTTTAGCTTGTAATATTTTAGGTAATTCTTTTAACTCTTGTAATGCATCCTTGTGAATTTCAATCTCAAACATCAGCATCCCTCCGAATAAGTCACAATAGAGTAAAGCATAGTAACATTCAAGAGTTTAATTAACTTATAGGTTGAATTAATGTTTAAGTTAATAGTGTTTGTTTTAGATAAATACTATTAAAAATTATGTAAATATTGATAATTAACGTGCTAGTACCCTTGTTTAATATTCGTGTGTGATATTTGTTGACGCGAACATTCCATTTCTAGCTTAATTCATTTCATTTATATCGGTTTTATTCCATTTTTCATTTCATTCTGTATTTCATTGCTACAACTCCAATAATTAATTTCCTTATATATTAATCAATTAAACAAAAAATTAACGCCAGATCACAAAATGAAACTAATATTCCTTATTTTATTGAAAGTGAAATGAATATTCCGTATAACATTAGTATCAAATTAAAAATATCAAGCACAGACATCGGGTTGATAAACGCACCGCAGATGATGAGCGATAGAGGGAGTGTTCAAAATGAAAGAAATTCGTATTGGCATGATAGGTACCGGTTACATAGGGCGTGCTCACGCAATTGCTTATGCTCAGGCGCCAACAGTTTTTCCTCTGCAAGGAAAGCTCGTTCGTGAAATGATTGCTGAAATTACACCTGAATTGGCGCAAGAACGTGCAAAAGAAATGGGCTTCAATCGTTCAACAGATGATTGGCGCAAGCTGGTTGCTGACCCAAATATAGATGTGGTTGATATTTGTTCACCAAATTTTTTACATAAAGAAATGGCAATGGAAGCGATTAAACATGGCAAACATGTTTATTGTGAAAAGCCATTAGCGTTGAATTCACAAGATGCTAAAGAAATGGTTGAAGCGGCTGAAAAAGCAGGCGTCAAAACCTTAGTAGGCTTCAATTATATGAAAAACCCAACGGCACAATTAGCGAAACAGATTATTGCTAATGGTGAAATTGGTGACGTTATCCATTTTTATGGTACTCATAATGAAGACTATATGGCTGACCCTAAAGCGCCTATCCATTGGCACTGTTTTAAAGAAAAAGCGGGTTTGGGTGCATTAGGTGATTTATCTGCACATATTATCAATATGGCACAATTTTTGGTCGGCGATATTGAAACTGTCTGTGGCGATATGGAAATTGTGATTAAACAGCGTCCGGAAAAAGTGGGCTCCTCAGTCATGGTAACAGTTGAAAATGAAGACCAAGCTCACGCAATGGTACGTTTTGCGGGTGGGGCAATGGGGGTTATTGAAACGTCTCGTATTGCATCGGGTCGTAAAATGGGACTGACTTATGTGGTGACGGGCACGAAAGGAACCTTATCCTTTACACAAGAAAGAATGGCTGAGCTGAAATTGTATCGCCATGATGAGCCTTCAAATCGCCAAGGATTTAAAACAATTTTAGTTGGCCCAGAGCATCCTGATTACGCTCCTTTTTGTAATGGCGCGGGTCATGGTATTGGATTTAACGATCAAAAGACCGTTGAGGTTCGCGATTTAATTGATGGCGTTGCGACGAATAAAAAAATGTGGCCTGACTTTGAAGAAGGCTGGAAGGTGTCGCGTATTTTAGATGCTATCGCTCTTTCTTATGATGAGCAGCGATGGGTTAAAGTTAATGAAATCAATTGATTCTGTTGTAGTTAAGGGGTGATTAATGGATAAGCAGAAGAAGTTAGATGTTATCTGTATGGGCCGTATTGCCGTTGACCTTTACGGACAACAGATAGGTTCTCGATTAGAAGATATGAGTAGTTTTGCTAAGTATCTAGGCGGTTCTTCTGGAAACGTTGCATTTGGTACTGCAATACAAGGCTTAAAATCATCAATGCTTGCTCGTGTTGGTGATGAACATATGGGTCGTTTTTTACGTGAAGAATTGCAACGTGTTGGCTGTGATACCAGTAATCTGATTACCGATAAAGATCGCTTAACTGCATTGGTTATTTTGGGCATCAAAGATCAAGATACTTTTCCGTTGATTTTTTATCGTGAAAATTGTGCTGATATGGCTATCACACCTGATGACTTTACTGAAGAGTACATTGCATCAGCTCGTTGCTTAGCGATTACAGGCACTCATTTATCAAACCCTAAAACGCGTGCCGCGGTGTTAAAAGCACTGGAATATGCCAAACGTAATAATGTTAAGACGGCTATTGATATCGATTATCGCCCTGTCTTGTGGGGACTCACTTCTCTGGGGGATGGCGAAACACGATTTATTGCATCTGACAAAGTGACAGAAGAACTGCAAGAAGTATTGTCAATGTTTGATTTGATTGTGGGAACGGAAGAAGAGTTCCACATTGCAGGTGGTACAACGGACACTATTCAAGCATTGAAAAATATTCGTAAAATCAGTCATGCTGAATTAGTTTGTAAACGAGGTTCACTAGGCTGCTCAGTATATAGTGGTGCAATTCCTGAAACTTTAGACGAAGGTATTACTGTTCATGGCGTTCGAGTTGATGTTCTAAACGTGTTAGGCGCAGGTGATGCTTTTATGTCTGGCTTGCTACGTGGCTATTTGAATGGTGAAGGTTGGGAGAAAGCTTGCGCTTATGCTAATGCTTGTGGCGCTTTGGTGGTTTCTCGTCATGGCTGCGCCCCTGCAATGCCATCTAAAATTGAGTTAGATAATTACCTTGAACGTGCGGCATCAGTGCCTCGTCCTGATTTAGATCCTATCTTGAATCATTTGCATCGCGTGACTACGCGGGGGACACAGTGGGAAGAACTTTGTGTCATGGCATTTGATCATCGTATTCAATTTGTCGATATGGCGCGTACTGCTGGTGTTGACATTGACTGTATTCCCTATCTGAAAAAACTCATTTTCCGAGCCAGCCGTGAAGTGGCTCAAGAAGCTAACCTGAAAGGGAAAGCGGGATTACTTTGTGACAGTACTTTTGGACAAGATGTTTTAAATGATGCGACCGGACAAGGCTGGTGGATAGGGCGTCCAATTGAGTTGCCTGCTTCAAGACCACTTTGTTTAGAGCATGGAAATATTGGCTCTCAACTGGTTAGCTGGCCGAAAGAACACATTGTAAAATGTTTAGTCTTTTTCCATCCAGAAGATAATCATCCTCTGCGTCTTGAACAAGAAAAAACGGTTCAAGAAGTGTATAGCGCCTGTTGCCAATCAGGGCATGAATTATTGCTAGAGATTATTCTACCTGCTGATATGGAGCGTAATGATGAGCTCTATCTACGGGCAATAAAACGTTTTTATAATTTAGGCATTAAACCGGACTGGTGGAAATTACCGCCTTTACAAGCCGAAAATTGGGACGCAGTTGATAGTTTAATTCAAGAGCGTGACCCTTATTGTCGTGGTGTGGTTCTTTTGGGCCTTGATGCGCCACAAGCTGAGCTTCAGGCAGGTTTCAATGCGGCAGCGGGTAAATCCATAGTAAAAGGATTTGCTGTCGGACGGACATTGTTTGGTAAACCTTCATTAGAGTGGATGAAAGGGGAAATCAACGATGACGAGCTGGTACAGATGATTAAAACTAATTACCTCAACCTGATAGCCTTATGGCGTCAGCGTAAATAATATTACTTTTACCTACACAGGAGCTTCATCATGGCAATCCAACTTGGTATTAACCCTTTAACGTGGACCAATGATGATTTACCAACATTGGGGGCGGAAACGACTCTGGAAACTTGTCTAACAGAAGGCCGTCAGGCAGGATTCGCTGGTTTTGAATTGGGTAACAAATTTCCGCGTAAAGCTGAAATTTTGGGTCCTATTTTAGAGCAGCACGATTTAAAATTAGTTTCAGGCTGGTATTCAGGTGAATTACTGACTCGCAGCGTGGAAGAAGAAATTGCAGCGGCGCAAGACCATCTTGCATTACTGCGTGATCTTGGCGCTAAAGTAATGGTTTTTGCTGAGGTGACTCATTGTATTCACGGTGACCAAGATAAACCTGTTCATATGCGCCCATTATTCCCAGCAGATCAGTGGGAAGAATACGGTAAAAAATTGACTGAGTTTGCGAAATATACATTATCTCAAGGTGTACAAATTGCTTATCACCATCACATGGGGACGGTAATTGAGTCTGCGGAAGATGTTGATAATTTGATGAAATATACCGGTGATGAAGTCGGTTTATTGTTAGATACAGGGCATTTAACCTTTGCAGGTGCCGATCCGGTGGAAGTGGCAAAACGTTGGGCGAAACGTATTAATCACGTGCATTGCAAAGATGTACGCCCAGACGTATTAAAAGATGTCAAAAATCGGAAAACCAGTTTTCTGAATGCAGTATTAGCGGGTGTGTTCACCGTACCGGGTGACGGTTGTGTTAATTATCCGGAAGTCTTTAAGGTATTGAAAAATAGCCAGTATGAGAATGGTTGGTTAGTGGTTGAAGCAGAGCAAGACCCTTCTATTGCGCATCCATTGACTTATGCGACTTTAGGGTACAATAACCTACATAAATTTGCTAAAGATGCAGGTCTGATTTAAGTCTAAGTGCTCGACGGGTATAAAGAGGTAAGCGATATGTCTAAATTATTATCAAAGTACCATGCTCCGGATACAGATAAGCGTACTCAGCATATTACGCCTGAGTCCGCACATTGGGGATACGTACATTTTGATGTTTATGAATTAAAGCAGGGTGAGTCAATTTCCTTACCGGCATCGGATAATGAAATGTGTTTGGTATTAGTCGCTGGTAAAGCTTCGGTGAAAACACCTGCACAAACATTTGAAAATATCGGCGATCGCATGGACCCATTTGAGCGTAAGAAACCTTATGCGGTATATGTGACAGCTAATGAGTTTGCTGAAGTTAAAGCAGAAACGGCACTTGAGCTTGCAGTTTGTCGTGCTAAAGGAAAAGGAACTTACCCAACGCGTTTAATTGAGCCTAAAGATATTAATGCAGAACAACGCGGCCATGGTTTTAATAAGCGCTATGTTCATAACATTTTACCTGATGATAAGGCGGCGGATAGCTTATTAGTTGTTGAAGTTTTCACTGATGAAGGTTGCACAAGTTCTTATCCAAGTCATAAACATGATGTGGATAACGAACCAAATGAAACTTATTTAGAAGAAACTTATTACCATCGTTTGAATCCGTCACAAGGGTTTTGTATGCAACGGGTATACACTGATGATCGTGAATTAGATGAGTGTATGGCGGTGTATAATAAAGATGTGGTCATGGTGCCAAAGGGATATCACCCAATGGCAACCGTTGCGGGTTATGATAACTATTATTTGAATGTGATGGCAGGTCCAACACGTAAATGGTTATTTACGTGGGAAAAAGATCACAATTGGGTCAATAGTGAAGTATATGCAGCCAAGCATCGTGAAAAATAAGTTATAGAATATGTCGTTAAGTTGAAACCAAATCTGTTATTTATTCTTTGCCGGTAATAATTACCGGCATTTTTTTGCTTAAATGATTCAAAAGCTAGTAAGCTGCGGTAAATTGCTGGCGAATAAACTGTGCATTTTCGGCTTCATCCAGTATTGCAACCGCAAGATCTTCGACTGAGATTTTAGCGGGTACATTGCCATTCATCAGTAATTGATTGCCACCAAGACGAAATGTTTCGGTTCGTTCTCCCGGTTCAAGTACTGCGGCAGGTGAAACAAAGGTCCAATCAATATCGTCGATAGTTTGTAACTGTTTCTTTAATTCCCTGACTGCTTCTGCACCTGGTTTTATTTCCGCAGGAAAATTAGGTGAATCAATTAAATCGACACCGGGCGCGATTTCAAGACTGCCAGCGCCACCAACCACAATAAAGCGTTTAACGAGTGAGTTTTTTACGGCTTGTAAAATTGCTCGATTACCTGCCACCGTGTCTTGATATAAATTAGGATTTTGCCAGCCGCCATTGAAGGCACTAATGACAACATCTTGTCCTTTCAATCTTGCCGTGAGCCAAGAAACATCCGTGATGTCACCTGTTGCGGTGATGAGCCTTGCATGTTGTGGTAGTTGATTGCTATGGCGAGAGATGGCAGTCACCTGATGATGACGTAGTAAGGCTTCATTAACTAATGCTTTACCCACAAACCCTGTTGCGCCAATGATGGATATTTTCATTTTTTGCCTCTCATGATATCGATACTTTAGATTCATTTTTAAAGTATAGAGCACGGTTGCCGTTAGCGTTATGTCCTGACTCTCAATCAATTAAAAAAACTTTGCGTATTTTATACTATCTGCAACGCAAATCTGCATAAACAGATGATGTGTTGGATTCGTTGTTCTAATTCAGGTGTCATACCAGGGGGAATGATCCCTAGCGATATTTGTCTTAAAGGTTCCGCAATTGCCATGGATAAAATCAAATCACTCATAACCGTAAAGTCATGGTTATTAATGAGTTGCTTATCGGCATGAATAGCAAGCCATTGTTTGAGTAAATATCGACTACGTTCTATACCGCTTCTTTGATACTTATCGAGCAGAATATTTTTTTGGTTAAAATCTGTTTGCAGTAATCGATATAGACCCACGGCGCTGGGAGATAACACTTTTTGGGCGATTGCATTTAGATTACAGGCTAACAAATCAAAGAATTCATCAATGGAACTTGCTTCACGTTCAAACAGAGGGACGAAACTATCAGTCCAACTCAAAATAACTAGCTCTATCAGTGCTTCACGATTATCTACGAAACGATAAATTGTTTTTTTAGCGACACCTGCACGTTTTGCAATATTATCGATAGTGGTGAATTGGTATCCATTTTCAATCAGAGATTCGGCCGTTGCTTGAATAATTTTTTCTTTCAATTCACTCTCTGGAACGCTAGGTCTACCTCGGGTTTGCTTAGGTAATTCAGGTGTTGACATAAAGGGATATCCTTAAATTTTTTTCTTGACTTTGTTTTATTTTACATCAAATATAATTAAGAAACAAATTTAGTTTCCTAAATGAGGTGAGTGATGACAACGAATAAAACATGGGCAGTAGATAACATCAATGAATTATTATTATCGAAGCCATTACGTCTTGAAATGGGTATTGAGCGTGACAGTGAGGGCTTGTTAACTATTGCGGTACGTACAGACTTACATGGTTGTAAAGGTCGAATGCTTGAATGGTGGTTTACTTTTTTTGAAACAACGCAACATATTCGCTGGTGGCATCCCCATGATCATGTAGAGCACAGAGGCTGGGATGAAAAATGGCAGAAAGGGCAAAGCTTTATTGGCGCATCAATTCATGCTGTGGAGTCTTTAGGCAATATTCCACCTGTTGCGGCAAAACTTAAATTTAGAGAAGCAAAAGATTTTTTTGATGAGCAAAAATTACATGAAGCAATTGAAAACAAATCAATTTCGGGTGCTGTTTGTGCATCAATTGGATTTGGTGACAATGTGCTAATGGATAAGAATGGCTATCCACTCGATGGTAAAATGATGCATTTAACGCGTGATACTGAGTTTGGTTGTGTGCTACGAAGTCGTTTTTTATTAGGGGCATCGTTATCTTCACCAGAACATGAGTTACCTGATGAAATCGGATTAGAACTCATGCGCCATTGTTACAATGAATTTACGTATTTGTCGCGTTTTTTACCTTCACTGTATTATGGTGAGCATGCAAATGAAGAGAAAGCGCCTTTACCTTGGTAATTATTCTAATAGCCCTATTATTAGGGCTATTTTGCTTCTCTAAATAGCTTTAAAATAATACTGGTAACAATAGCAATCGCGCCACCAAGGGCTGTTTCTAATACTCTATCAAACAGTAGAACATAGGCGGGATGACGCCAATAAATAACTTGTTCAAGAATAGACAGTATTAGGCTAGTTACCACAAATGTCATAAATGTATAGCCATGATGAAAACTCATTGGCATGAGAAACGCAAAAATCACAATAGCGCTCAAACCAATATAAGGCATGAGCGGAGTATTAAACAGGAAATAAAGCAGTACAACGGAAATTAAACTTCCGGCAACTCTTTGTAAGGTGATGTGAATAATACTTTGTGATTTAGGGTGTAACACAAAAACGAAGGTCAGTAATGTCCAATAAAAATGTCCAAGATCGAACATTCTTGGAATGGCTAATGTTAGCAATAATCCGAGAGTATAAGTCATGGCTCGGGGAATAATATTTTTGCGCAGGGTAAATAAGTTTTGTTCGACTAAACTACTGCTAATAACTGAATGGCGATAAACTTTATGACTCAATATATAGTTGGTCACTAAAGTAATACCACTACCAATGACAAAACCGAGTGCTAAGCTTTTTGATATATCGGGCAATATGGTGCCGATGGTTGACATGATAATCATAAATTTCATCGTCAAGTCCATCGCAGGATCTGTACCGTATAGTTGGTAATAAATAAAAGAAAAAACAGCTAAATAGATATAAAAGCCTATACCTAAACGTAGTGTATCACCAATTAAAATGGCGACTAAAATCATGGCTAACCAAAAAGCGGTATAAGCATAATTTTTATACTCTTTGGCGGCATTAAACAGATTGAAAGAGTATAAAGTAGAAAATGCTGCCCACATGGCGGCTTGCACATCTAAAATTGCAAAAGCTGCTCCTGCACTTAGTAACATACAGCAACTGAAAATGATCCCATCATGGATGGCAGGTAATGTCCTCATAATAAGACGCTCACAATAAGATGCTCATAATTTGTTGATTAACTCATTAATTATTAAGAGAATTAAATAATAACATATTATGAAAGGATAATATGTTATTCAATTTATTGTCAGTAAAATAGGCACTTGTAGTAAACAATAAAATATTGTTATTCAGGTCGTTGTGTTTTTTTTTCTAAAAAATGCATAATAGTGATAGAGCAAGTTGTCATGATAATAAAGGAAGAATAAATGCAAATTATAAACCCTCATGATTTTGTTTGGGTCGGTAGCAATAGCGACGTCCCTATTGAATCACTTCCTGAATGGGTTAAATCTCAGTGGAACAGCCGACTTCCTCTTATTGTGTTTAGGGAAAAAGCTGACGATGGGAAATTAACTGTTTCAATTCGAGGGATACGACCTTCACAACGAGTGACAACACAAATCGATAAATCTGCAATCACGCATATTATGAATATCGAATCTTTAGTGTCTAATTCTATTGAATTACAACGTTCGATGTTTATCGCTTTGCCGCCAGTACAAGTTTTATTACTGATTTCTCAGCATAATTGGCCATGGAAATGGGGTGTTACGGGAAGTTGTGCATATACGTTGGCGACAGATATTCAAAGTATGCTTTCAGATGGCGACCTTGATGTAGTCATTAAATGCCCAACACGTCATCAAAAAGAAGATTTTGCTGATTTTGCAATTAAGGCAAATACCCCTTATTGTCCAATTGATATTTATGTTGAAACGCCAAAGGGTGGTTTTTCTTTAGCCCAATGGTTTAAAAATGATCAAGTGACTTTGCATACTCCAACAGGCAATGTTATGACCGCTGATCCTTGGGATGAAAGCCTATAAAATGCGATGTGAGTAAAGCATAATCAATGTCTGATTGAAAGATGAACTTATTGATTAAATAGTAATTTTGATGTTCGTACAGATGATTTTTTATTCATCAATGAAAACTAGTTGGAAATAGAGTTAAATAGCCGTGTTGTTGACAACGCGGCTATTTTTTAGCTGTTCATCAGTGCGTTAATGAGTAATAGGTGGTTCTTGTAAACTGGCTTGATACCATTCCTGCATAGCAGGAAGAGAGATAACACGCTGAACCCAAAGATTGGCCGTATCATTAACAGGTAGCTGATAGCTACGAATTCGAAATGCAACAGGAGCAAAAAAGGCATCGACAGCGGTAAATTTACTGCCGGCTAACCATGGCCCGCCAAAGGCATCAAGTCCATCTTGCCATAATTGCTGTATTCGATTGAGATCTGCTTGTAATTCGCGTGAAATGGTCTCTATAGGCGATTGCATACTCACATTCATCGCGCATTGCTGGCGTAAAGCGGTAAAACCGGAATGCATTTCTGCACTGGCACTTCGAGCCCATGCTCTTGCTATTTTATCTGTAGGCCAAACTTGAGGGAATTCTTCAGCTACATATTCACAAATAGCTAAGGAATCCCAGACGGTTTGTTGACCATCGACTAAACAAGGCACTAATCCTGTGGGTGAAAAACGGCTGAATTTTTCATGGCTGCTCTTACCGTTTTCGAAGAAACAGAGATTTTCTTCAAATGGAATTTGTAATGTTTTTAGTAATACCCAAGGGCGTAAGGACCATGAAGAGTAGTTTTTATTTGCTATCCAAAGTTTATACATAAGATCAGCCTATAGTGTGATAGGAAAATTAGCATACAATAAGCTAATCTAAAGTGTAATCTGTGTATCTACAAATGATTTTAAAAATTAAATCATAAAGTGATATATTTTAAAATTATAAGTTATATTCAAATTGAATTAATCAACTGATTGTAATATTAGGTTTGTAACTGTTATTTACAAAAATGGATGAATCTTTATTAAACTTTTAGTGTTTTAGCTAGACAAATTTTTATTTTAATCTATTTGTTTATTATGTTGATACTATTTGAATATCTTCAACAAAATATTTGTTTAACTTTGGGATAGGAATATCAAGAGATTAACCTTATCATGGTTACGGTTTTGTTAATTAAATAATTACCCTTAAATCTATATGGTTTTAATTATGCAATGGAAAAATAATACCACCCGTTATGGGCATATCTCTTTGCTCGTACATTGGTTGGTCGCAATCGTCGTATATGGAATGTTTGCCTTAGGTTTATGGATGGTCTCTCTGGGATATTATGACAGTTGGTATCATCAAGCACCTGAGATACACAAGAGTATAGGAATATTACTCTTTATTATTATGGCATTTCGTGTGGTATGGCGATTTATTTCACCTCCACCAAAGCCATTAGCAAGCTATAGTAAATTAACTAAAGTGAGCTCTATTATTGTTCAAATTCTGATTTACATTATTTTGTTCAGTATTTTAATTAGTGGTTATTTAATTTCAACCGCTGATGGGCAACCAATTAGTGTATTTGGTTGGTTTGAAGTACCTGCTTTATTTACTGGAGCAGCGACACAAGCGGATACAGCAGGTGAAATACATTTATATTTAGCCTGGGCAGTTGTTTTGTTATCAGTTTTACATGCATTTGCAGCTTTTAAACATCACATTTTTGATGGTGATATTACTTTAAAAAGAATATTGGGTTTTAATCCCGATAAGTAACGTGGAGAAAGTTATGTTGAAGAAAACGGTTCTTGGTCTGGCATCTGGCGCTTTATTATTAACAGCAGGTTCAGCATTTGCAGCAACTTATCAGTTTGATAAACAAGGTCAACACGCTTTTATTGAGTTTCGTATTCAGCATTTAGGTTATAGCTGGGTTTACGGTAGCTTTAAAGATTTTGATGGTCAATTTACTTATGATGAAAAAGACCCATCAAAAGATAACGTTGAAGTCACGATTAAAACCGGAAGTATCGATACAAACCACGCTGAGCGCGATAAGCACTTGCGTAGTGGTGACTTCTTAAATGCGGCCAAATTCCCAGAAGCTAAATTTGTTTCAACTCAAGTGAAAAAAGAGGGTGAAACGTATAAAATTACCGGTAATTTCACTTTAAATGGTGTGACTAAACCAATTACATTAGATGCGAAATTAATGGGTGAAGGTAAAGATCCTTGGGGTGGTTATCGTGCTGGTTTTGAAGCGCAAGGTAACATTAAGTTAAAAGACTTTAATATAAAGTCTGACCTTGGACCTAAATCACAAGAAGCTGAACTTCTAATTTCAGTAGAAGGTGTTCAAGCGAAGTAATACAATGATTTATATACAAAAAGCCTTCGGTGTTAACATCTAAGGCTTTTTGCTTTTTCGGATACCAATTACTCTTATTCCTATAGCTCACTAACACAATTGCAGGATAGAATAGCGCCTATAATTTTTATTTCAGGTTATATCATTAATGACTTGGAAATAGTGTTCGTTATTTGTTTTATTAATAAAAGGCAGCGCAATCTTGAATATAAATAGTTCACGTAAAACGGCATTGATTGTCATCATCATTTTCATTGCATTTGCATTCGGTTTTTACTGGATAAGCAAAGATAACAATGTACTTTCAACCGAAAATAATATTGCTATTCACTCAAAAGCTCTTGTTCAAGTGGAAAAAGAGTTGCCTATTATTGCGACAGTTAAAAAAATAAGCCCCGAAACTTATCAAGGTTTCGAGCATTTGATTACTCAGTATGATCCGGATAATGAAGACTTGCGTCGGCAATTATTTGATCAAGTTGTCGGAAGTGTGATGAAACTTGTTTTAGAGCGCATGCCATATGCGTCTGATGAATCGGTTATTAATTTTACATCTAAAGTAAATGACTATTTAAAAGTGTTATTAGAAGAAGATCCATCAGGTAAAACCTGCTTTTATTCTTTATTTCCTCACATGAGAGAAACCGCTGAAATTATTCCACCACAAAAAAGCCAAGCGGTTTTATTAAAACAAATACAAGCTACAAACGAGTTATTAATTTCAAGTGAGGCCGGCGTAAAACAAATATTAATGCCTAAAGCTGAATACAGCAATACATTAGCGACATTAAGGGCCGGACTAACTGAAAAATATGGTAATAAAGTATCGATATTAGGTAATTTAAAGGCAGGACAAAAATCACCTGATATGGCTTGTAATATCTCAATCAGTTTCTATGATGAAATTTTAGCAATGCCAGATAATGATAAGAAAGCCTCACTACTGAGAACATTATTTTCCTCAGTGAATAACTAATTGTTCACTGAAAATTATTAAAAATAATGAGGAAGCTTTGCTAAACAGTGAAGCTTCCAATTTTTATTGCTATCAATATGATTTTTTAAAACCCTCATGAAAAGATGAACTATCATTAATTTACTTAGTGATAGAGCCTTTAAATTATAAATAGCAGTATGCTATCCTCTCGTAAATTGGCGCTATAGACAATATTTAAATAAACTCAAACACGTTTTCATGGTGTGGTATATTCACCTTTGTAATAAATTAATTTTTCACTATCTTGGAGAAACCATGCAATTAGTCAAAAAAAGCATCGTGACATTATTAACCGTTGCGGCTATCTCTATTCCAGCCATGGTCAGTCAAGCTTGTACCCGAGTTGTTTATCTTGGGGATAATGAGCAAATAATGACCGGACGAACAATGGACTGGAAATATGATATCGGCACTAATTTATGGGTATTTCCTCGAGGTATGGATAGAAACGGTATCGCGGGTCCTAACTCTCTCAAATGGACATCAAAATATGGTAGCGTTATTGCCTCAGGTTATGATATTTCGACTACAGATGGTGTTAATGAGAAAGGATTAGTCGCTAATTTATTATGGCTAGCTGAATCAGAATATCCGCAACTAAATAGCAAACAACCTGCGCTGTCAATTTCGTTATGGGCGCAATACATGTTAGATAATTATGCGACCGTTGAAGAAGCGGTGACTGCATTAGAAAAAATACCATTATTGGTTGCTACGGATAATGTACCGGGGCAAGCACGTTTAGCAACGTTGCATTTATCACTATCTGACGCAAGTGGCGACAGTGCAATTGTCGAATATATTAATGGAAAGCAAGTTATTCATCATAGTCGAAAATATCAGGTGATGACGAATTCGCCCGCTTATGAAAAACAGTTAGCGATGCAGGAATATTGGCAAGGTATTGGTGGTACTGTAATGTTACCAGGGACAAATCGCTCAGCCGATAGATTTGCGCGTGCACAATTTTATGTAAATGCTATTCCACAAGAAACTACCGCGAATAAAGCTGTTGCGAGTGTTTTTGGTGTTATTCGCAATGTGTCAGTACCTTATGGATTAACGTCAGAAACCTCCCCTGAAATATCTTCAACACGTTGGAGAACTTTAGTTGACCATAAACGCCAACTTTACTTTTTTGAATCTGCATTAACGCCCAATATTTTTTGGACTGATTTAGCTAAAATCGATTTTTCCAAAGAAACAGGTAAAGTTAAAAAATTAGATTTAGGTGAAGAGCAGAGCCATATTTATTCAGGTGATGCGACCAATAGTTATGTAGATACGATACCATTTGAATTTTTAGGTCTGAGTGCTAAGCAATTGGGCTATTAAGCTAATCTTGATGATACCTCCTGTTGTTTCAGGAGGTTGATTTTAGTCAAATCATTGTTTATTTATCAATGAAAGCTTTGCAGATAAAAAATGAACGGTATAAGATGTATTTAAAATGCAACTTATTGGTGATGATATGAATGAGTTAGTTAGCTATAAAACCATGCCTGTTTGGAATAAAACGTCTCTTCCTTTAATGTTTCAAGAGCGCCATAACACCAAAGAAGATTCTTATGCGCAACTTGAAATCTTACAAGGTTCACTAGATTTTATTATTTTTGGTGAAGACGACAGTGAGCAGCACTTTACTTTTGATGTAAATAACCAACCTCCGATTATTGAACCTCAAGTTTGGCATCGAATTTCTGCTTGTAGTGATGATATGCAATGTCAGCTTTCATTCTTATGTCAGCCAGAACTTAAATTTTTTAAAGAGTATGGATTAACGACACCGCATTCTGAAGTACGTTATTTGTGTGAACAGAAATTATCTACACCATGTAAAACGTTGGATTTGGGTTCAGGTCGAGGCCGTAATAGTTTCTATCTTGCCTTGCAAGGTTATGATGTGACCGCGGTGGATATTAATGAACAGCATATCCAAGCAATTGAGTTTGTGAAAAAGCAGTCGGGTGTTGATAATATTAATACCGCAGTCTATGACATTAATAGCCATCAAATTCAGGGTGATTATGATTTAATTATATCGACAGTTGTCTTGATGTTTTTGCAAAGAGATAAAATTGCCAATGTGATTGCTGATATGCAAGATCATACTTTGGCTGGTGGTATCAATGTGATTGTTTGTCCTGTTGAAACTCCCGATGCACCACTAGACTTGGTGCCTTTTAAATGTTTTTTAAAGCCGGGTGAATTGCAAGAATGCTACAAGGATTGGGAAATTTTAAAATATAATGAAAATCCGGGGCATTTACATAAAACAGATGCGCAAGGTAATCGAATCAAACTTAATTTTGCTACCTTGATCGCTAAAAAGAAATAGTTTTATTTTCATATAATAACGGGTTGCTATTGGCAACCCGTTATCTATTTAAACATTGCTTTCAATAAAATAATACTGTTCCGTATTCAGCTAGTTTGTTGTCGAAGAACTTGTTGCAGTTGGCTTTTGTTGAGCGCTACGCTGAAGTGTTCTTTCAAGTAAGACGGAGTAAAGTGGTCTTCCCCCTAAGAATTGAGCGACTATTGTTGCGCCGATACAGGTAATAATCATGGGTAAAATGAGTTGGTAATTACTGGTCATTTCAAGAACTAAAACAATTCCGGTGAGAGGTGCTCGTACCGTCGCCGCAAATAGAGCCCCCATACCTGCAATAGCAAAAGTGCCGACTTCAATAGGGTATTGTGGAAAGAGCGTCAAAACGGTATAGCCATAAATCCCACCAAATAACGTCCCTAAAGCAAGTAATGGCGAGAAAATTCCGCCTGGTGCCCCAGAGCTGAAGCTGATTGTTGACGTGAGAAAACGAAGCGCAAAAAATACTAACAAAATGGTGACCGTAAAACTGTTAGCGACCATTTGATAGATGACGGAATAACCACCACCAACAATCTCAGGGGTATAGACGCCAATCGCACCACAGGCTCCACCAATCAATCCACCCATTAAAACAAAGCGCGAGATTTTATTTTGATAAAAGGCGAGGAATTTCGTCTGTAGGAATAATAAAAAGCGATTGAAGCAAATACCGACAACACCAAATAACATACCTAAAATTAAATATAGCCATAAGGTATTTAGTGGTGCAGATGAAAATTGCCCAATATTTAATAGTGCTGCATCCCCATTAATCATCCTAAATACGATAGTCGCTGTGACTGCGCCAATAAATACTGCTTTGATGGAGATTAAGCTGTATTTAAATTGTGGGCGCATTTCTTCGATGATAAATAAGATCCCTGCAAGAGGAGCGTTAAATGCAGTTGCAAGGCCAGCGGCAGCCCCAGAGGCTAATAATGTGTGACGTGATTCATTATCTTTAAGACGAAAAATATCATAAAACATCTGGCTAATATTGGCACCAAGTTGCACTGTAGGTCCTTCACGTCCAAGCACCATACCTGAGCCTAGCGTGCCTAAACCGCCGATAAATTTAACGGGGATCACTCGCCACCATCGAACAGGGCGAAGATCTTGTAATGCCCCTTCAATTTCAGGAATACCAGAGCCTCCGGATTCCGGTGAGAAACGTCTCACTAAATAATAACCTATCATGGCAAGCACAGCAGAGACGACAAACATCGTTGGTACTATTAACCATTTATGGGTAACAAATTCGCCGACTGAATGAATACGATAATGGCTAATCCATGTTGTCCCTAACATAAATAAGGAGCCGATAAGCCCAACCGTAGCACCAATAACAGCAGCTAAGATAAGGATTTTAATGGGGGTTTTATCAGATTCTTTTAATCGTTTAAGTATTCCGAAACGGATTTTTATCGTGGATTTGCTTATCGAATTGTCCTGTTTCATCTTTAATTGACTCTCTTTTTACGATTAAATAACAATAGCTTATGATTACAGTATAGCAAGAGGAATGATAAATCCCATCATAGGAAAATTATACTCTAATGAATAGACATTATATTTTATTAATAAGTGATAATAAATTCTATAAATAGAAAGAGTATTGGGCAATATCATACTTTTTGTATTGATAATAGTTCTCATTAATATAAAACATTAGCTTAGATCAATAAACTGTCAAATAGCCTTCAAATCTACTTTTTTATTCCTAGGAAAGGGGTAATCTTAATGTTGTATATAAAATGCAACTTTAAAAGGCGAATAACATGTACTGTGTGCAATGTGAACAAACAATGAAAACCCCAGTGGGTAATGGCTGTGCATACGCGCAGGGTATGTGCGGTAAAACAGCAGAAACATCTGATCTACAAGACTTATTAGTTGCTGTATTACAGAGCTTATCAGCAAGCGCAGTGACTGCACGTGAACTTGGTATTATTGATCATGATGTCGATAGCTTTGCACCACTCGCATTTTTCTCAACACTCACTAACGTAAATTTCGATTCAGAACGTATTATTGGTTATGCGCGTGAAGCCATCTATTTTCGCGATAAATTAATCAAACAATGTCAGTCCGTAAATAGTGCAGTTGTATTTAATCATCCATTGATAAACCTCCAATTAGATGGCACCGATATCCCAACACTACAAAAACAAGCAGCACAATTTTCACTGGATATTGATAAAGCGCAAATTGGTGAAGATATTCATGGTTTGCGGATGCTATGTCTATATGGCCTAAAAGGTGCGGCGGCCTATATGGAACATGCCCATGTATTAGGTCAATATGATAATGATATATATGCTCAATATCATGAGATTATGGCCTGGCTAGGCACATTACCTGCTGATATGAATGAGTTACTCGATAATTCCATGGCGATTGGTCTGATGAACTTTAAAATCATGGAAATATTAGATGCAGGGGAAACCGGAGAGTTTGGTCATCCAGCACCGACGGAAGTTAATGTTCGTCCTGTTGCGGGCAAATGTATTTTAATTTCAGGTCATGATTTAAAAGATCTGAAAATGCTATTAGAGCAAACCGAAGGCAAAGGTATTAACATTTATACCCACGGTGAAATGTTACCTGCACATGGTTATCCTGAACTTAAAAAATATTCACATTTGGTGGGTAACTACGGAAGTGGTTGGCAAAATCAACAAGTGGAATTTGCTAAATTCCCAGGCTCAGTATTAATGACTTCAAACTGTATTATTGACCCAGATGTTGGACAATATAAAGATAGAATTTGGACTCGTAGTATTGTTGGTTGGCCAGGAGCGAAACACTTAGTAGGTGATGATTTCACACCAATGATTGAGCAAGCATTGGGTATGTCGGGCTTTCCATACACAGAAATAGAACATAAAATCACCGTTGGATTTGGTCGTCAAACTTTGTTAGGTGCGGCTGATACTGTGATTGATTTAGTTTCACAGAAAAAATTACGCCATGTATTTTTAGTTGGCGGTTGCGATGGTAGCCGTGGTGAAAGAAGTTATTACACTGACTTTGCTCGTAGTGTTCCACAAGATTGTTTAATTCTTACTTTGGCATGTGGTAAATATCGTTTTAATAAATTAGATTTCGGTACTTTAGAAGGTTTGCCGCGTTTGCTTGATGTTGGGCAATGTAATGATGCATATTCTGCCATTATGTTAGCTGTAAATTTATCTGAAAAATTGGGTTGTGGAATTAATGATTTACCCCTGAGTTTGATATTATCTTGGTTCGAACAAAAAGCGATTGTTATTTTATTAACACTATTAGCGCTTGGCGTTAAAAACATTTATACCGGCCCTACTGCGCCAGGATTTTTAACCGAAAACTTATTAAATGTGTTAAATGAAAAGTTTGGCATGCGTAGTATTACGACAGTTGAACAAGATCTTGCTGAGATTTTACCTGCATAGTTATTTATATGTTGTTATTAACTAATATATCGTTATGAGAAAAGGGGAGTTTTCTCCCCTTTAAAGGAGTAAAGGGATGACAATGCCAAGTAATTTATGTCCGAATAGAATGCAAATTCATTCTATAATTAAAGAAACATCGGATGTTTGGACAATTAATTTAATTAATCATGATTTTTATACTTATTCACCAGGGCAATATGCATTGGTTAGTATAAAAAATAGTGAGGATGTCATGCGTGCCTACACCCTTTCTTCATCGCCGGGAAAAAGCCGCTTTATCTCTATTACTGTAAGACGATTAGACGATGGTGTTGGTTCAAATTGGTTAACTCGTGCGGTAAAACCTGGGGATTATCTTTGGCTTTCTGAAGCACAAGGGGAGTTTACTTGTGCGAATGTCAACAGTCATCAGTATTTGATGCTAGCTGCCGGTTGTGGCGTGACACCGATTATGTCGATGACCCGTTGGTTAATGGCCAATCGCCCTGAAACAAATGTTAAAGTTTTATTCAATGTCCGTGATGCTCAACAAGTCATTTTTGCCGAAGAGTGGCAACAGCTAACAAATATTTATCCAGATAGACTGCAACTTTGTATTATGGCAGAGAATCCAGATAACGGGGGTATTGCTGAAGGTCGTTTGAATGAAGAAAAACTAAAAGTATTAGTACCTGATATTGCTTCAAGGGTTGTGATGACCTGTGGCCCAGTTCCTTATATGAAAAATGCGCAGAAACTTGCAGAAAATCTGAGTGTACCTGCGGAGCATTTTTTTATGGAACGTTTCTCAACTGAACCAGAAGCAGTGAATAACGAAGATGTATTAACGCTTAAAATTCGCCACCGATTAATCGATTTTAAAGTGCCCGTTGGTACATCATTGCTAAGTGCATTAGAACAAAATAAACAGCCTGTCATTGCTGCATGTCGTGCCGGTGTTTGTGGTAGTTGTAAAACAAAAGTGTTATCGGGTAATTATACGACAACGAGTACAATGACATTAACTCAAGATGAGATAGATGCGGGTTATGTTTTAGCTTGTAGCTGCCAATTACAGAGTGATGTTGAAATCGCTTGAGTAAAGATAATAAAAATAGACTGTCTCATGGATTAGAACAATGGGACAGTAAATAATATTATTTTATGATTTTTTAATATTAAAAATAACAGTAATAAATATAATTTAATTATTACTCTAAATTAGTGTTCAGGAAATTTCCCTGAAACAAAGTAGATGGATAATTTACTCAATGTATTTATTGCTGAGATAGCAACTTCCTTATTAGGGTCTTGGCATAAGTCAATGATCCGAATAATGGCATCATTATATTCAATTGTCGCTTTAAAATCGCCTAAAGCCGATATCGCTGCAATTTTTATTTCATCATTCATTCGAAATGTTAAGTTTGTTAACATATCAACGATTACTTTATCCATAATAAAATATTCACTGTTAAATTAATTCACATTATTTTAAGTTAAATTTAAAGATATTTAATCCTAAATTAATAGGGTAAATGAAGCTTTTAATTCAAAAGTTAAATTTTTAATTGAATATTTAGAGCTAAATAATTACGTAAGTATTTATTCTTATACTATTTAACTCTAAATATGAGTGTGCATAAATGGATAATATTAATTTTATAGAGCTAAGTAATATAACCACTCGACAAATGAGTTGAGCTTATATTATATAAGGCTTAATTTATGAAAACTTATAATATATTTTTATTATTCTTAGGCTGGCTTATTATCTTTAATAACGCATTAATTTGATTAATGTTTTTTATGATTATGGTGTTTGCCTATTAAAGCAATTATGTGTTTTTAATCAATTTTCATAACAAAATTTATTCTGAGTTACATCTTGTTACATGATGAATCCTTATTACATATTAACTTAAACAAAACATAAACGGCCTAGTTCCATCAGTATAATGACTTATTTAAAAGCTAGTAATTAATCATTAAGTGGGTATAATTTGCGCCGCATCCAAAGTGCAGTAACTCGTTAGGCGAGGCTCCTATACAAACATAGGTTACTGATCTGACGACGTCGAGAGACGCCCAAGATCAGGACAGGATATATCGACCGAAGGTATATCCCCATGTAACTTCCTGTATTAATCAGGATACGTTGTATAGTGCTAAAACCGAGACGAAGAGATAGCAATCGCATTCTCTCATCTGGTTTCGCCCCTATGTGAGTACTGTTTGAGTAACCAACAGTAATAGGGACTAAAAAAATGACATTCACTACCCAGAACAAAGCGGGCACTGTAGCAATTGCACAGTCCGCAGTGAAAAACGTACGTCAAAAAAACAATCATACCCAGCAACCTAAAATTGATGATACAACTGTTAGTGCTTATATGAGCCAATCATATTTGCCAGTTTCGGTTGCTGACTCAATTGCTAGCGTGAAGATTAGTTTAATTGAACACCTCGAAGGCGAACAAATTCCCACTTATTTATTTGTTGTCGATAGCGATAATTATTTAAATGGTATTCTTTCAGTTAAATCATTATTAGCGGCTTCAGAAGATTTATTAGTAGCCGATATTATGCGACACAATTATTTCTCCGTCTCGCCTGAGCAATCTCGTCATGCCGTTTATGATCTGATTAATCATAGTGGTCTAGATATGATACCAGTAGTTCAATTCGGTAAATTGATGGGTGTTTTGCGACCGCAAGATATTGCTGAACTGATTGAAGATGAGAATACGCTTGATGCTCAATTGCAGGGTGCGACAACGCCACTTGATGAACCTTATTTAACCACTAGCCCAGTTACTTTATGGCGTAAACGTGTAGTTTGGTTATTAATGCTATTTGTCGCCGAAGCTTATACAGGTACTGTTTTAAAAGCATTTGAAGAACAATTGGAAGCGGCGATTTCACTCGCATTTTTTATTCCATTGTTAATTGGAACCGGTGGTAACAGTGGTACGCAAATTACCTCAACTTTAGTGAGAGCAATGGCACTCGGTGAAGTGAGTTTACGTAATTTGGGTACGGTGCTGAGAAAGGAAGTTTCGACATCTTTTTTAGTTGCAATCACAATTGGTGGCGCAGCATTGATTCGAGCTTGGATACTAGGCGTCGGCTATGAAGTTACTATTGTTGTCAGCTTAACTATTGTTGCTATTACAGTGTGGAGTTCGATTGTTGCTTCAATTATCCCAATGGTATTGCAAAAATTGAAAGTTGATCCTGCGGTGGTTTCTGCACCATTTATTGCAACATTCATTGATGGTACGGGTCTTATTATTTACTTTGAAATTGCAAAACTTGTGATGACAGAGTTTGCTTAAAGAATTTGCTTAAAGACACGCCCATAATTTAGTGCGGCAGAAGACTAATTTTCTGCCGCAACCTCATTTTTTCTTCGCAAAATTTCCCCGCACTTTTTACACAAATACTGATTCTCGCCTCGTACCACTTTATTATGTCTTCTAATAGTTAATTCATGATTTGAAGGACATGCGCAATGGTAGGTAAATGTTTTACTTTTTACTGTACTGACGGAAAAATTATGGGTACGGCTTGGGCTTACTTCAAGCACACTTTGCATCATCCATTTCCATTCATTGCCATGAGGTAAAATACCCTTGCGTCCATAAACACGATAAACCAGTAAATGGGCCAGTTCATGAGGAACAACCTCATCAATAAAGTTATCAGGGTTTTCTATCAATAATATTGGGTTGATACGAATTTCCCATTCTTTGAGATAAGCACTGCCTGCGGTGGTTCCTCGTTGCTTATAGTTAACGATAGGCTCTGGAAATTTTTGTTCCAATTTTTGCTCTGCGAGGGCAATTTTGGCTCGCAATGTCTGCATGACACGCTGTTGTAAAAAGATAGGGACTCGAATTGTTTTTATCCTATAAATTGTTTTTGTTTTATAAATAGTACGCGATGGTAATTATATCTAGCTAGCAATAATTGACATTTAATATATTAAAAAATATATTGTAATTATATATAACATAGCCAATGTTTGTGGGTAATATGAATAATAACACATCAGAAGCACAACTTAGTGCAATGAAACTGGCGGCGATTCAAACCGCGGCGCGTTTAAAAATACTCGGAAACCCTGATCGGTTAATCATATTATGTCAGTTAACTCAGGGGGAAGCATGTGTTAGTGAGCTCGAGGAGACCTTGGGTATTCTACAGCCGACTTTATCACAACAGTTAACGGTATTGCGTAATGAAGCGTTTGTTGTCACACGTCGTGAAGGAAAACGTATTTATTATGCTATTGCGGATGAAAAATTGTTCATATTATTGAACACATTATATCAACTTTATTGCCCTGTTCAGGAGAAATAAAATGACTATCGATTGGGCTCATTTTACACCTTTGTCGGCTGCACTCGGTGGGGTATTGATTGGTTTAGCTGTCGCATTATTATTGGTTTTTAACGGTCGGATAGCAGGTATTAGCGGTATTTTAGCCGGTATATTGAAACCAATTAAAGGGGATATCGGATGGAAAGTCGCATTTATTTTAGGGATCATGATAGCGCCGTCATTATTCATTTATTTCGCTTATAGTCCAGAGGTTGTGATAACGACAAGTATGCCAATTTTAATTCTTGCTGGCTTATTTGTTGGATTTGGTACTCGTTTAGGTGGCGGCTGCACTAGTGGTCATGGTATCTGTGGTATGGCTAGATTCTCCCGTCGTTCAATAGTCGCAGTACTGATTTTTATGGTTGTGGCTTTTATTACGGTTGCTATCTCTAATAGTTATGGACTAGGGGGATAATAATTATGCCAATTCTTATCGCATTAATTTCAGGTTTATTATTTGGATTAGGACTCATTATTGCAGGAATGGGGAATCCCGCTAAAATCCTCGCTTTCTTAGATATAACCGGTAATTGGGATCCATCTTTGCTGGTGACTATGGCCGTTGCTATGGCAATTAGCGGCATTGCTTTTGCGTTAGTTAAAAAGCGTAAAAGCAGTGTATTAAATTGCCCAATTCAAATTCCAACCAATCAAAAAATAGACGTAAGTTTAGTGACCGGAAGTATTTTTTTTGGTGTGGGTTGGGGACTTGCCGGTATTTGTCCGGGACCTGCATTATTATTGACTGGAATGGGGATTATTCAGGGTGTTATTTTTACCCTAGCGATGATTGCGGGTATGGCTATTTTTCAATTTAGTCAAAAAAATTAGCTAGATAAATAACGATAATAAAAACATTAAAATAGTTTAGCTGATAGTTTGATATGAGATAGATAAACAAAAACCCATCCTAGGATGGGTTTTTAGTTGAGCGATAGAATGTTAAATATAGCTCAATAAAATAGTCAATTAAGCGTACTTAAGCAGCGATTTATAAACCCGCGGCTGCACGTAAGATTTCTGCTTTATCTGTCTTTTCCCAAGGGAACAGGGAACGACCAAAGTGACCGTATGAAGCGGTTTGTTGATAGATTGGGTGCAACAAGTCAAGCATTTGAATTAGGCCGTAGGGACGTAAATCAAAGAACTCACGCACTAGCGTAATGAGTTGCTCTTCCGAAACTTTACCAGTACCAAAAGTTTCTACCATAATGGATGTGGGTTCAGCAACACCGATAGCGTAGGACACTTGGATTTCACAGCGATCTGCAAGACCTGCGGCAACAATATTTTTTGCTACGTAGCGTGCTGCATAGGCTGCTGAGCGGTCAACTTTAGAGGGATCTTTACCTGAAAACGCGCCGCCACCATGACGAGCCATACCGCCGTATGTATCAACGATAATTTTACGTCCGGTTAAGCCGCAGTCTCCCATAGGTCCACCAATAACAAAACGGCCTGTTGGGTTAATAAAGTATTTAGTTGCTGATGAAAGCCATTCTGCGGGTAGCACAGGTTTGATGATTTCTTCCATCACGGCTTCATGCAAATCTTTTTGATGAATATCTTCAGAGTGCTGAGTTGATAAAACAACCGCATCAATACCGACAATTTTATGGTTATCGTATTTAAATGTGACCTGACTTTTTGCATCTGGGCGTAACCACGGAAGTGTCCCATTTTTACGCACTTCAGCTTGGCGTTGCACTAAACGGTGAGCAAACGTAATCGGTGCTGGCATTAATACGTCAGTTTCATTTGTAGCATAACCAAACATGATACCTTGGTCACCTGCGCCTTGCTCTAATGGGTTTTCACGGTCAACACCTTGGTTAATATCTGGTGACTGTTTACCAATAGCGCTCAATACAGCACAAGAATTAGCATCAAAGCCCATGTCTGAGCTGGTATAACCGATTTCACGAACGGTTTTACGTGTAATTTCTTCAATATCAACCCAAGCACTGGTGGTGATTTCTCCTCCAACCATTACCATACCTGTTTTGACATAGGTTTCGCAGGCAACGCGTGCTTTCGGGTCTTGTTCAAGAATAGCATCGAGGACTGCATCAGAAATTTGATCAGCAATTTTATCCGGATGCCCTTCTGATACAGACTCAGAGGTAAATAGGTGTGTGGCCATTAGATTGATACCTTAAAAATTCGCAGAATTATAATTGGATGTTTTAACATCTAGACGTCTATTTATCTATTTTAGTATCATACCGTAAAAAATTCTAGCTGTTTTTATATTAAAAACGAAGTGGGGCATAAAATGGCAATTCGCAAAATATTATCTCGATTCATGCAATTTGGTTTTGCATTTTTGGTCTAATAGATGTATAAACTGCGACCGTAACGGATGGTTCTTGTTTCCCGTTATATACCAGCAGAACAAACAAGTTATCTGCTATCTATCAGGAATGTTTATAATCTTTTGAATTTCAATGAAAAACATGCTGAAAACACAGCTAACTTGAAGTTTTAAAGCATAAACAGTTATATTGGGGGTTAATGGGCTATGATCCATAATCTACTGAATAACAGTGTCCAACCGTCATATGCGGATCGCCGCGTGACATTGGCTTTTACTTTCCTGTCTTTTTTTACTTCATCACGAAGTTACCGTCACACCTATCTTATGTCCTTAAATCTTAGTCAGTAATTAGCTAAGCTTAAGGGCATATATTGTCACCGTTTAGAAGTTCTAAGCACTTTTAATTTAAATCTGAGTATAGCAATTTCCCTAGCATAACCGCCTAGCGGTATCATGTCTTTGACTGATATTTGACTGGAAAGAGAACGCGTCACTCACCCCTCCATACTAGGAGTTTATAATGAATGATAATATCGCTCGCAAAATGCGCCAGACGTACAACATCGCGTATTGGGGCGGAGGTTACTATCAGGTGAATGAACGCGGAAATGTCTGTGTTTGCCCTAACCCTGAAAGTCCTGACACCGTTGTTGATTTGGCTGAACTTGTTTATCAAGTGAAAGAAGAGCAACAGAGTCTGCGTTTACCTGCACTATTTTGCTTTCCGCAAATTCTACAACATCGTTTACGTTCGATAAACGCAGCCTTTAGGCGTGCCCGTGAGTCGTATGGCTATAAAGGCGATTACTTTCTGGTCTATCCCATTAAGGTTAATCAACAGCGTCGTGTGATTGAATCTCTTGTCAATTCAGGAGAGCCTTTAGGGCTAGAAGCTGGCTCTAAAGCTGAACTCATGGCAGTGCTCGCGAATGCGGGACGTACTTGTACTGTGATTGTCTGTAACGGCTATAAAGACCGTGAATATATTCGATTGGCACTTATTGGTGAGAAACTGGGTCATAAAGTTTACCTCGTCATCGAAAAAATGTCCGAAATCGAAATGGTGCTTAAAGAAGCTGAAAGCTTGAATGTAACGCCTCGTTTAGGTGTTCGTGCACGTCTCGCATCTCAAGGTTCAGGAAAGTGGCAGGCGAGTGGTGGGGAAAAATCAAAATTTGGTTTAGCCGCGACGCAAGTTTTGCAGTTAGTCGAAATTTTACGTAATGCGAATCGCTTAGATAGCTTGCAATTATTACATTTCCATCTCGGATCTCAGATGGCGAATATTCGTGATATTGCGACAGGTGTGCGAGAGTCGGCGCGTTTCTATGTTGAGTTACATCGTATTGGCGTCAATATTCAATGTTTTGATGTAGGTGGCGGTCTGGGTGTTGACTATGAAGGCACTCGTTCCCAATCTGATTGTTCAGTTAACTATGGGCTAAATGAATACGCTAATAACGTTATTTGGGCAATTGGTGACGCCTGTGAAGAATTTAATCTACCTCACCCAACCGTTATCACTGAATCGGGTCGTGCTCTTACTGCGCATCACACGGTCTTAGTGTCTAATGTTATCGGGGTAGAGCGTAATGAATTTACGAAAACCTCTGCGCCAAGTGAAGATGCGCCACGCTCACTGATTTCTTTGTGGGAAACGTGGGAATCAATGCAGCATCAAGGTAATAGTCGTTCACTACGCGAATGGTTGCATGATAGTCAATTTGACTTGCAAGAAGCGCATACCCAATATGCTCACGGAGTATTAGATTTAACTCAACGTGCTTGGGCAGAAGAGCTATACCTCAATATTTGTCGTCGTATCCAGCAAGACTTAGATCCAAGCAACCGAGCACATCGCCCGATTATAGATGAGCTACAAGAGCGTATGGCAGACAAATTCTATGTGAATTTCTCTTTGTTCCAATCGCTACCGGATTCGTGGGGTATTGATCAAGTTTTCCCAGTATTACCAATTGAAGGCTTAGATAAACCTTTAGACCGACGAGCTGTCGTACTTGATATTACCTGCGATTCAGATGGCATCATCGACCACTATGTTGATGGCGATGGCATTGAAACCACAATGCCAATGCCAGCTTATGACCCAGAAAAACCACCGATGATAGGTTTCTTTATGATAGGCGCCTATCAAGAAATATTGGGTAATATGCATAATTTATTTGGTGACACCGCAGCGATAGATGTATGGGTAGACAGCCAAGGCAATGCGCGTTACTTACAAAGTGAAGAAGGTGACTCTGTCGCAGACATGCTGCAATACGTCAAATTAGTGCCGGAAGTGCTATTAGAAAGCTTCATTGAGCAAGTAAAAGGCAAAGGTCTGAGCGAGCAGTTACAAAAAGACTTTGTAGAAGAATTTGAAAATGGGTTGTATGGTTATACCTATCTCGAAGACGAGTAAATGCTCGTTATATTTCGCATTATAGCGTTGTTGGCTTCACTCGGTTACCCGAATCACATACTTTATGTATGCTCATCGGGTGCCCTCAATTGCCGCCTAGCTACAGTTCGAACTATTTAGAGCTAAGGTTATGCAAAAAAACATAGTTTGTTTATTATTTGTACTGAATGAAATTGATTAGGTAAAACTACTCGAACCAAATATTAAAAGGGCTTACTAACGGGTAGGTCCACTTTGAGGAACAGAAATGATTAATAGTACATTAGATAATCAGTTCGATAATTCATTGGTTTCTAACGCTTTTGGTTTTATGCGTTTCCCTCTGAATTTTCAGCCATACAGCTCAGATGCTGATTGGGTCATTACTGGTGTGCCATTTGATATGGCAACTTCAGGACGAGCGGGGAGCCGTCATGGTCCTGCTGCTATCCGTCAAGTTTCCACCAATCTTGCTTGGGAAGAGAAACGTTGGCCGTGGGATTTTTCTGTAACAGATTATTTGAAAGTGGCAGACTGCGGTGATGTAGTATTTGCATTTGGTGATGCACAAGATATGTGTAATAAACTGCAAGCACATATCGAAAAATTACTGGAATCGGGTAAACAATGCTTAACATTTGGTGGTGACCACTTTGTTACTTTGCCTTTGTTACGTGCTCATGCTAAACACTTTGGTAAAATGGCATTAGTCCACTTTGATGCACATACCGATACTTACGGCAACGGTAGCAAATTTGACCACGGAACTATGTTCTTTCATGCACCGAATGAAGGTCTGATCGATCCAAAGCATTCTGTTCAAATTGGTATTCGTACAGAACATGATACTGATAATGGTTTCACTGTACTGGATGCTGCTCAGGTTAACGATCGTGGCGTTGAAGACATGATTGCACAAATCAAGCAAATCGTCGGTGACATGCCTGTTTATCTGACATTTGATATAGATTGCCTTGATCCTGCATTTGCACCGGGAACTGGAACGCCAGTTATTGGTGGGTTGACTACCGACAGAGCACTAAAATTGTTGCGTGGCATACAATCATTGAATATCGTTGGAATGGATTTAGTGGAAGTTGCACCAGCTTATGACCAATCTGAAATTACAGCGTTGGCAGCTGCAACTATCGCATTAGAAATGTTATACATTCAAGCAGCTAAAAAAATAGCAAAATAATATTATTTATAACGTAAAGGCCGTCTTAATCCGATGGCCTTTGTTTTAAATATCTTCTGATGTCCTGCCTATTAGTACAATTAATCTACCAAATAAAATAAATCGCACTTTTTGCTTGTTTATATCACCTTAATTATTAACGTTAAATTCTTCTCATTCCGCTCAGATACTGTTTTTCTATCGTGATTAAACAGAGATTAAAATTAATTTAGTTTAATGTTTCATTTTAATTAATAATTATGGTTTAAAATTATTATTTTGTAACTTGTTGTCATTATTGTTAACTTATTATTAAGTATTAATCAGCCGTTTTGGCTATCGCTCAGGTGGAGAGAGAGATGAGATTAAAGAATAAAGTGATTTTAGTGACTGGTGCTGCACAGGGTATTGGCCGCGGTATTGCCTTACGTTTGGCTAAAGAGGGTGCGGATATTGCGTTAGTCGATCTGAATAAAGACAAACTCAGTGATGTAGCTAAAGAAATTGAAGCACTAGACCGTAAAGTGACAACATTTACCGCCGACATCAGTCAACGAGATGAGGTTTTTGCTGCGGTTGCTCATGCAGAGGCACAACTAGGTGGTTTTGATGTGATGATCAACAACGCAGGGATTGCGCAAGTAAAACCTATCGCAGATGTTCGCCAAGAAGATATGGATTTGATTTTTAGAATTAATGTCGATGGCACCCTGTGGGGGATCCAAGCGGCTAGTGAAAAATTCATACAGCGAAAGCAAAAAGGTAAAATCATTAACGCATCCTCGATTGCGGGTCATGATGGTTTTGCGATGCTTGGCGTTTACTCAGCAACTAAATTTGCTGTCCGTGCATTAACCCAAGCTGCTGCAAAAGAGTACGCAAGCGCAGGTATTACTGTCAACTCCTATTGCCCAGGTATTGTTGGGACAGATATGTGGGTTGAGATTGATGAACGTTTCTCTGAGATCACCGGAACACCAAAAGGTGAAACATATAAAAAATATGTTGAAGGGATTGCATTAGGACGTGCGCAGACACCAGAAGATGTTGCGGGTCTGGTTACATTCTTAGCTAGTGATGATTCAGACTATATTACAGGGCAATCAATCTTAACGGATGGCGGTATAGTTTACCGTTAATTAAGACGAATATTTATTTTGGTTAATGTTAATAGCCGTATCAAATAGATAAGATACGGCTATATTATTGCAGGCTATCTTTAATAATATGTATGTGTGATATCTGATATCGATATACTAAATTTATTGTTAATCATTATCGCGAAATTAACGATTGCAAAATAGCGTTGGCTTGTGTCCAAAGTAATGAACCGCCTTCATCGGCGAATAAATGGTATTCACAATTAGGGAAGCGTTTTGCCAGTGTTTGACCAAAATCAGGTGAATGAACCGAGCTGACATCTAATTTGCCATACCATAGAGAAACTGGGCAGTGAATATCTTCAGGATCAAATTGCCAAGGTTGAAGTGTGATCAATAAATCTTGTATATAACCTTGATTACCTTGGTTAAATGCATGTTCCATACATTGGCTGTATGCAGGAAGAAAGCTATCTTCGCTATAAATATTTTGGTCAACTTCAGCACTACAATTAAGAATAAAAGCTAATAACCATTGAGATGTGACATTTCTAAGTAGCCAATCAGATAAAGCTTCAGGGGTATTAATTGCTTGCTCTTGCATATTAATGATATCAGATCTAAGTAACGCCTTAGTGGCCGGATATTCAAATTGGTCTTGACCCGAAACAAGCGAAAGGGAAACCGGTGCAGCATAATGGGCCAATGCCATTGCAAAGACTGCCCCTTGTGAAAAACCGATTACTGAAAAGTCTTGAATGTGCTGAGCGGCTAATAAGAGTTGAATTTCATCAGCAAAACTTTTCAGTGATTTTTGTGGATCTTGTGTTGAATAGCCTAATCCTGCTCGTTCTGGAACAATAAGACGAAGATTAAGAGCTTCAAGCAAATCAATGCCGAACCCTAGGGAGCCACTCATACCTGCACCTGTGCAGAAGATAACAGGGAAACCTTTTTTAGGGCCAGACTCATACCAAGACAAATTACGTCCATCTGGAAGACTCATCGATAGTTGTCGTGTATTCGTGAGTTTATTTTTATACATTGTACATTCCTAAAAATGGGATAACACACTTTCATCACGATGAGTTTTATTTTCTAAATGTCGCGAAAAATGTAAGTCTTATCATTTATCCAAATGATAAGTTGATAGTAGCGATTTTAAATTAATAAAGAAGTAAAATGCAAAATCTAATCTTCATAATAGTAATATTTTATAGATAAAGGTGGTGCTATGGCATTCTCAGAATCTGAAAAGCAAATTTTATTAGCCGTAAAAGGGGTAGGTCCCATGGTTATTAGCCGTCTTGAGCAAATGGGATTTAGTTCATTGCAACAGCTGAGTGAGGCTTCGTATGATGAGATTTTAATCTCAGGCGCAGCATTAACAGGCTCAAGTTGTTGGAAAAATAGCCCTCAAGCTAAAAAAGCGGTAGAAGGTGCTATTGCAGCAGCTAAGCTTTCCGCTAATTAGTTTTATTTTTTGACACTTAATCTCTAGTTTTCCATTTTTTACTGCGCAAAATGTTAAGCACTTGGACTGCCATCGAGAAGAACATAGCAAAATAAATGTAGCCCTTAGAAACATGAACTTGTACGCTTTCTAATATCAACGTAAAACCAACTAAAATTAAAAATGATAATGCCAATATTTTAATAGAAGGGTAGCGATCGACAAAATCCCCAATTGATTTGGCGGCAAACATCATAATTAAAACCGAAATGATCACTGCGGCCATCATGATGAATAGATGGTCAGACAACCCAACGGCAGTGATGACGGAGTCTAAACTAAAAATAATATCGAGCAGCGCAATTTGGAAAATAGCCGCCCAAAATGAGCTTATTGGTTTTTGTATAAAGTTATCTTCTTCTCCTTCGATGGTGTCAAAAATTTCCTGACTAGCCTTCCAGATAAGAAAGATGCCTCCGGCACATAAAATTAAATCACGAGCAGAAACCATGTGTTCTGCGATGGTAAATAATGGTGTTGTTAAACGTGCCAGCCAAGCAATAGAGGCAAGTAAAGCAAGGCGCATTGCCATTGCTGCAATCAGTCCTATGCGTCTAGCACTGTGCTGTTGATGGGCGGGGAGTTTACTGACGACAATACTTAAAAAAATAATATTATCGATACCTAATACAATTTCGAGAATAGTTAAGGTTGCTAATGCCATCCAAGCATGAGGATCAAGAAGCCACTCAAACATCTTTGTACCTTTAAAATTAAGTATTTTTAAACAGTGATAGCGATATATTATCGTCTGTTTTGGTACAGGCGGTAATTAGATTCGTTAATTTAAATTAAAATGCCTTGCTAATAATGGTGCTGTAAAATCTTTTTTCAAATAAAAACCGCGGGGTAGGGTCAAAATCGGTTGGCCAAATTCACCAATTGCCTCCGTTAATGCTTTGTTATTCGCCGCTTTTGGGCGAATTTGTAGTACCTGACCATGACGCGCTGTAATTGCTTCAACTTTACCTAGCACAATTAAATCCATCAGTTCTTCCCAGTCTTGTCGCAGTAATTGTTCCTCAAGTGGTGATGGGCTCCAAATTAATGGGTTAGCTACCCGTCGTAGTGCTAAGGGAATTTGCCGTTCTCCTTCGATGGGAAACCAAAGAACGCGAGATAGTTTACGCCTTACATGACTATTTTCCCATGTTAAACCGCTATTTCCTGTTAAAGGAGCGACAGAAACAAACGTCGTTTCAAGTGGAATGCCTTGGCTGTCAATGGGAATTGTTTTTAGTTCAATGCCAATATTGGCAAAGTCTTGTTCTGCTTTACTGCCCGCCGTCGCTCCTAAAAAATATTCAATGAGCATACCAACCCAGCCTTTATCGCGCTTTAAATTAGGTGGGATAGGAAGCCCTGCCATTTGAGCTAATTCTCCTAATGTATATCCAGCAAGCGCTCGCGCTCTATCCATTAGGATAGATTCATTTTCAGGCGGTAGTGGTGACGTAAATTGCATAATATTTTTAAGTGTTATGTTTTAGGGATAGTTATTTTTTGTGAATTATTTTTGTATGAAAATTAATCAAAAATAATTAACGATGTGGATAGAGTATAACACTTTTTCATTATTATTTTTAATGGCATGATTTATATGAATATAATCTTTATTTTGTTAATGAAAATTTTATTATTTTTCGGGTTATTCAACTTCATCCCGAGATAATCACAGGGTCATGCACTAGGTTATCCACAGGATTTCTGGATAACTGTCAAAAGCAGTGATTACTGTGTGCATTTACAGGCTTGACGGATGCGGTTATTTGAACTTTGTCACATAATTTGATTAAGTTAAACCCATTAGTTGTGGATAAATCAGACATTGTTTGATCTTTGTTCAGTTCAAGTCTTGGAGAAAATTCAGGATAAAACTAACAGTGGATAAAAAAGATTTTTTTGTCATATCTTATTGAATTTTAATTATTAATTTTATTATTTATATCTGTACTAAAAATAGAGGATTGGGATATACCCTGATTACTATCTGGTTGTTAACATAGATATCCACAGAAAAAGTGAATAACATCCTTGTTACGCTCTTTTATTGTTTATAACTATTGCTATTTCTGTTAATTATCCTCAGAGGGCTTAAACCATGCTGATTTAAAGTCAAACCAGCCAAAAGTATTCATTCTCACGCCGCGCATTGTGCGTTGACCTTGAAGTTCTAGCCAGTGATGAAAAATAGGGTGAAAAACGTGCGTATCAATTAAGCTTTTACACCATGATTCAATATCTAATTTTTTGTTACGCCATTGGTCTAGTTCATTTTCTAATGTTTCCCCAAGGCACTTACGTAATAAGGGCATTTCATACAAAGTCGCAAAAATGGAAAACTCAAGTGGTTTGAAAAAATTAGCAGTTGTCAGCCAGATATCACTATCAGCATTACCATTGAACCAATCATTATAATCGATGATGTTAATTTTGAGTTCGACGCCTTGACTGTACAAAACTCGCTTCATTATCTGGCTGATCGCAATAAATTCATGATGATGGCTATAAAACGTAACGGTAAGCTCGGTTAAATCGGTAGGTTTAGGAAGGGCCGTGAGCATTTTACTGTGATGCCAATGCAGTAGTAATCCATAAGCCGGAGCCCAGTGACGTTGATAATAAGGCTCACAGTGCGCCAATAAATTTACTGGAGTTAAAAAACTACATAACCATTGGCGGATATCCTCTCGCGGAAATAATTTAGAACGTTTATCCATGAGTAAAAAATAACAACCTTCTTCCATGCGACTTTCTAACGAATTATTATTGTTTTTATCACTATCCATTTTTAATGTGGAACAAACCATTTGTTCTGCAAGTTCAGGCACAACCCAAATAGTGACTTCATCGAGTAAGGCGCGGTAGCCAAAATAGCGGTCGAAGGCGGTGATCGACAACTTTTGAGGGAGATTTTTTTCGACTTGATAAGGCCCTGTACCAATAGGATATTGACTGAAGTTCTCTATACTTTCCCATTCTTTTGGCAAAATAGCAGCGTGGGGGCTACCTAATAGCCAAAGAAATTGTTTATCAGGCCGACTCAGTTTTATATCAATGACATAAGGTTGTGGGGAAGTCACTGATTCAATATGTGAAAACAACGGCCAACCGTTTTTCAAACGTAGCAATGAGTGAATAACATCATCGACAAGCATTTCACGACCATGATGAAAGTAGATAGCAGGACGTAAATAAAAACGCCATTCACTGTCATTATGATTTTGCCAATGATGCGCTAAGCCATCTTCAACTTCCCCTTTTTCCTCATTTATATGAATTAAACCATTAAAAATTTGGCTGATTAAATGAATTTCAGAGCGTCTAATCGGTATTCCAGGCAGTAAAATAGGGAAATCACGATAATAAATAATGCGCAGCAGGTTTTTACCTTGTCGATAACTACGCTCTAGCTCAGATAAAACCAGTTGCCGAATAGTCTCTTTATCGCCGACTAATGCAACTAATTTATCAATACTTTCATCTTTTAATAAACGTTCTGCTTGGGCTTGTTGTAGTTCTAATCCATTGACATGAAAAAGTAATGCTGAGCGTTTACCTCGTCCCGATTCCGCTTGCCAACTCAGCCAGCCTTGCCGCTGCATATTATTAAGCAAGGTACGAACATGGCGCCTAGAGCAAAATAAAGTGTCCGCAATATGCTGCAATGTAGTCTCACTATTTTGCCCCTGAAAATTTTGCCAAAGGCGAATAAATTGTGTCTGTAAACGTGGGCTAGACATAAAAGAGGAACTCCGACAAGTATTACATCAATATTAATTTCCTAGAATCGGGTGATAATAGGTTCCAGTAAGTAGCTCGATTGGTCTACAACTTGTAGGCAACTCCCCCTTTATGAGTAATGGTATATATTACCAAGCCGGCGATAGCCGGTTTTTTTTATCCTCGTCATATATCCTCGTCATATTTTGTTCCACAGCCGTGTTGGCTTCACTCGGCTACTCAGGTCACATACTAGTGTATGCTCCCTGAGATATCCTCGTTTGCCGCCTTGCTGTGAAACAAACTATTTAGAGGATAGATTTAGTATTAATTTGTTTTTGTTTTTTTAAGACAAAGACAATTATACACTAAGAAATTAATAGGGAAGTGATTGTTGGGTGGGTTAGATTGAAACCGTGATTAATTCCGCATTTTTGAAGCAAAAGCGCAATAAAATACGTAATAGCTAGGTATTATAGGGAAGTAAAAAGCGTCCATTGAGTATGAACGCTTATATTTAGGATGTATTAATTCATAAAAGCAGGGATCTTCTGCTCATATTCTTTAATCTGTTCGACATGTTGCAGAGTCAAACCAATGCTATCTAAACCATTCATCATGCAGTGGCGGCGGAAGCTATCAATTTCAAAATGATAGGTTTTATCACCGGCGGTGACAGTTTGTGCTTCCAAATCAACGGTAAACTGGCAACCTTCATGGTGGTTGACATAATTGAACATTTCATCAACTTGTTGCTCGTTTAATTTAATCGGCAATAATTGATTATTAAATGAGTTACCATAGAAAATATCAGCAAAACTGGGTGCGATAACGACTTGAATCCCAAAATCGGTTAAAGCCCAAGGCGCATGTTCGCGAGAGGAGCCACAACCAAAGTTTTCACGGGCTAATAAAATACTCGCGCCTTTGAAAACTGGTTTATTCAGTACAAAATCAGGGTTAGGTTTTTGACCTGCTTCATCAAGAAAACGCCAGTCATTAAACAGGTGTTGACCAAAACCGGTACGGGTAACTTTTTGTAAAAATTGCTTTGGAATAATCGCATCAGTATCAACGTTAGCTGCGTCTAAAGGAACCACAATGCCGACATGGGTAATTAACTTTTCCATTATTTATCTCCTTTAAACCTGAATATCACGAACGTCAGCAAAATGGCCATTAATAGCTGCCGCGGCTGCCATTGCAGGGCTGACTAAGTGTGTTCGACCAGCACGGCCTTGTCGACCTTCAAAGTTACGATTACTCGTTGATGCGCAGCGTTCACCCGGATTTAAACGGTCATTATTCATCGCTAAGCACATTGAGCAGCCCGGTAAGCGCCATTCAAAACCTGCATCGATAAATATTTTGTCCAAACCTTCCTGTTCTGCTTGGGCTTTAACAGGGCCTGATCCCGGAACAACTATCGCCTGAACCCCTGATGCGACTTTTTGCCCTTTGGCAATGACCGCAGCGGCACGTAAATCTTCAATACGTGAGTTAGTACATGAACCGATGAAAACTTTATCAATTTTCACGTCAGATAATTTAATACCTGATTCTAATCCCATATAAGCTAATGCTTTTTCTGCTGAAGCACGTTCTACTGGATCGGCAAACGATTCAGGAGCCGGAATCAATTGGTCAATGGCAATCACTTGTCCTGGATTCGTACCCCAAGTAACTTGCGGGGCAATACTATTCGCTTGGATAGTAATGGTTTTATCAAATTGGGCATCATCATCGGTTTTTAACGTTTTCCAGTATGTGATTGCGTCATCCCATAGCTGATCTTTTGGTGCAAATTGACGACCTTTCATATAATTGAAAGTTGTTTCGTCGGGCGCAATAATACCCGCTTTTGCACCTAATTCGATGGCCATGTTACAGACAGTCATACGGCCTTCCATGCTTAAATTTGTAATCGCTTCACCACAAAATTCAACAATATAGCCCGTACCACCTGCACTACCTGTTGTCCCAATGATCGCCAGAACAATATCTTTCGCGGTAATGCCAACCGCGGTTTTACCGACAACTTCAATTTTCATTGTTTTAGCACGCGCTTGTTTCAGCGTTTGCGTTGCCATTACGTGCTCGACTTCAGAAGTGCCGATACCAAATGCTAATGAGCCGAATGCACCGTGCGTTGCTGTGTGGGAATCACCACAGACAATTGTCATACCCGGCAAAGTGATACCTTGTTCCGGTCCCATAACATGCACAATACCTTGAAATTCATGATTTAAATCATATAAGGTAACACCGAATTCTTGGCAGTTTTTCATCAACTCTTGCATTTGAATACGTGCCATATCACCACATGCATTAATATCTTTAGTTTGCGTCGATACGTTATGATCCATGGTGGCAAAAGTCTTGCCCGGTTGATGTAATGGACGATTTTTAGTTCTTAACCCATCAAATGCCTGAGGGGATGTAACTTCATGAACCAAATGACGGTCGATATAAATCAGTGGAATTTCATTATCAACTTCACGAATAACGTGGGCATCATATAATTTCTGATATAAAGTTTTGGCCATGTTACACCTCTTCTGCAATATAGCGGGCAATGATATCACCCATTTCACTGGTACTGATTGAAACACCATCTCCCGCTAAATCACCGGTGCGATAGCCATTCTCTAAAGCTTTATTTACCGCTCTTTCAATTGCATCAGCAGCATCTGTTTGATTTAAACTAAATCTTAATAACATGGATGCAGATAAAATTTGTGCAATAGGGTTAGCGATGTTTTTGCCTGCAATATCCGGTGCTGAGCCACCTGCGGGTTCATACAAACCGAAACCGTCAGCATTTAAACTTGCAGAAGGTAACATTCCCATAGAACCTGTGATCATGGCGCACTCATCTGAAATAATGTCACCAAATAAGTTTGAACATAAAACCACGTCAAACTGAGAAGGTGCTTTAATCATTTGCATTGCTGCGTTGTCGATATACATATGATTAACTTCAACATCTGGATATTCTTTTGCGATTGTATTAACAACTTCGCGCCATAAAACCGAGCTCTGTAATACGTTTGCTTTATCAATTGAGGTAACTTTATTGCTGCGTTTGCGAGCTGATTCAAAGGCAATACGTGCAATACGTTCAATTTCATAGCGATGATAAATTTCAGTATCAAATGCATATTCATCGTCACCTTCGCCTTTACGACCTTTCGGTTGTCCGAAATAGATCCCGCCAGTTAATTCACGAACACAAAGGATATCAAAACCTTGTGCAGCAATGTCGGCGCGCAATGGACAAAATGCTTCCAACGCTTTATATAGACGAGCAGGGCGCAGGTTACTAAATAATTTAAAATGCTTACGTAAAGGCAATAATGCGCCACGTTCTGGCTGGCTATCAGGGGGTAAATGTTCCCATTTAGGGCCACCTACTGAACCAAACAATACTGCATCGGCGTTTTCGCAACCTGTTACTGTTTCTTCTGGTAAAGGTTTGCCATGGCGGTCGATAGCGGCTCCGCCAACATCATATTCTTTCGTTTCAATAGATATAGCAAAACGCTTGCTAATAGCATCTAGTACTTTGCTCGCTTGTGCCATAACTTCAGGACCAATTCCATCTCCCGGTAATACGGCGATTTGATAGCTCTTAGACATTGTTAAACAGCTTCCTTTGTAATTGATTGTGATTCTTGTTGGTTTATTTTTTGTTTTTGTTTTTCGACTTGTTCTGAGCGCCAGATACTATTTAATACATGTACCATCGCTTTTGCTGAAGATTCAACGATATCTGTTGCTAAACCCATCCCATGGAAACGACGGTTAAAGCATTCTACAACGATATCTACTTGACCTAATGCATTCTCACCGTGGCCTTTGGCAGACAATTGATAAGAAACTAATTTCATTGGGTAATTGGTTATTTTGCTGATGGCTTGATAAATCGCATCTACAGGACCATTACCGGTAGCCGCTTCGGAGATCTCTTTTTCGCCACAGTGCATTTTAACTGTAGCCGTGGCAACAATACTTGAGCCTGATTGCGTGCTGAAGTAATCCATAACAAAATGGTCAGTTTCATCTTGCTGTTTAGCGAAGAATGCCAAGGCTTCTAAGTCATAGTCAAAAACTTGGCCTTTCTTATCTGCTAAGCTTAAGAATGCAGTATACAATTCATCCAATTTAAAATCTTTGCCTTCGCTGTAGCCCATTTCTTCCATACGATGTTTAACTGCTGCGCGACCTGAGCGTGAAGTTAAATTCAATTGAGCTTCTTTTAAGCCAATGGATTCAGGGGTCATTATTTCGTAAGTTTCACGATTTTTTAACACGCCATCTTGGTGGATACCCGATGAGTGAGTAAAGGCGTTACTGCCGACAACTGCTTTATTAGCAGGGATTGGGGTATTACATAATTGGCTAACTAATTGGCTGGTACGGTAAATTTCTTTGTGATTGATATTGGTATGTACGCCTAACATTTGTTCGCGCAATTTAATTGCCATAATCACTTCTTCTAATGCCGTATTACCTGCTCGTTCACCTAAGCCGTTAATTGTTCCCTCAACCTGGCGTGCGCCTGCTTGGACTGCGCTAATTGAGTTAGCGACTGACATACCTAAGTCATCATGGCAGTGTACTGAAATAACGGCTTTATCAATATTGGGCACGCGATTAAACAAATCTTTGATAATGCCACCAAATTGATAAGGTGTTGTATAACCAACAGTATCTGGAATATTTACAGTGGTTGCACCTGCTTTAATTGCCGCTTCAACGATGCGGCATAAATGGTCTGGATCAGTACGTCCGGCATCTTCACAAGAAAACTCAACATCATCTGTAAAGCGGCGTGCATGTTTAATAGAGCCTACTGCCATCTCAACAATATCATCAAAAGTTTTGCGTAATTTCTTTTCAACGTGTAAAGCAGATGTCGCTAATACCATATGTAAACGGAAGGCTTCTGCAACTTTTAAAGATTCAGCAGCAACATCGATATCATTGATAACACAACGAGACAGTGCGCAAATACGGCTATTTTTGATTTCACTAGCTATGGTTTGTACAGATTCAAAATCGCCAGGAGAGGAAACAGGGAAACCTGCTTCAATAACATCAACACCGAGGCGCTCCAAAGCAAATGCAATTTGTAATTTTTCTTTAACTGATAAACTTGCCTGTAATGCCTGCTCGCCGTCGCGTAATGTGGTATCGAAGATGATGACTTGGTTGCTCATATTGTGTCCCTCATAGACTGAATATTATTTTTATTGAATCTGGTATGTATCGAGTTTGGTATTTATTTTCCCTTCTAATCCGCAGGCATAAAAAAACCCGCGTTTTGCGCGGGTTTTAATGTTTGTGGACAGTGTCTGTTATTTTCTGTCCATAAGCATACCGCGCATATTGGATGCGAGTAGTAGTAGGCTTAGTAGGCGGATAGAAAATGTCATTTTAACTGTCTCTCACTTAACGTTTAATTAATCTGTATTTATAGATACGTGATCTTAATATTAATGTCAATCTTAGATTTTTATCATAATTTTACAGAACATGAATGACACCCTTAGCTTAGCGATTGTGACTGATTTTCATAATTTTAATGCTGTTTTCATCTATATTTAACGGTAAAAATAAGGGTAAAATTCTTTTAGTGAAGTAGTGCACGTTATGTATTTATTTAATCTATTGATTTTGTTGTATTTTATTTGATTTTGTTCTTTAGGGAGTTGATGAAAGGTCTCTATAGATTAATTTAGGTAATGGCTTCAATTAAGTTAATTATCTAATAAATGAATAATTAAAAATTAATCCGATAATGAGTATGTTTAGCAAGCTAGAAAGATATTTATTATGATTTATTTCTTAAATTGTTTTATTATTTTACAGTGAGTTGTTATGGCTTAAATACGTTATTATAACTCATTACACTGATGAATGTTTTCGTTTTACGATGGTATCTATACTGTGAATCTAATTAATGGATAAAATAATATAAACGTCGTTTTAATAAATGCAGGGAAAGCGAAATAGCTTATCATCGATAAGCTATCTCAAGAATAATATTTAATGAATTTATCAATTCGTCAATGCTGTATTGATGAATTATTTTTTATTAATCAAAAATGATAAATATATTTAGTGGAGTATGAAATGACTGATTTTGAAACGATTTCAACAGCAAAAAAAGAAAGTAGCGATATTCATCTGCGTAATGTTGACTTAAATTTATTAACGGTTTTTGATGTTGTCATGCAAATGCAAAATGTGACAAGAGCAGCACAAGTGTTGGGAATGTCACAACCCGCCGTAAGTAATGCGGTATCACGTTTGAAATCCATGTTTAATGACGAACTATTTGTACGTTATGGCCGAGGAATTCAGCCAACTTCCCGCGCTAAACAACTTTTTGGGCCCGTTAGGCAAGCACTTCAATTAGTTCATAATGAATTACCGGGGGCCGGTTTTGACCCAAAACAAAGTGAAAGAGCATTTAATTTATCAATTTGTTCACCATTAGATATTCGTTTGGCGGCTATTATTGTTGATAAATTTAAAATAGTATCGCCGAATATTAATGTTTTTATTCATTCATTCTTAGATAACAATATTGCTCATCAATTAAAATACCAAGAGATAGATTTTTTTCTTGGCTATAATCAATTCGAAAAATCCGAGTATCAACATAATGTTTTATTTAATGATGAGTTGGTACTTGTGGTGGCAGATAATCATCCTCGAATTGGAAATACTATAACGCAAGATGAATTAATTAATGAAAGGCATGCAATCATGTCAATGGATAATATGGGATCTTTTAGTAAACCTTATTATTATAATACGGAACTATCACATACAGTCAGTTATCAAGGCACTGATTTAAGTAGTGTCTTAAATATTGTCGCTCAAACTGATTTAATGGCAATCGCACCTAAATGGCTTGTTGACCATCATGCAAACCAACTTCAGCTGCGATCAATTGATTTACCTTGGCAAGATAATACGCGCCCATGTTACTTGACGTGGCATGAGTCAACGGCGCGTGACAAAGGTCATCAGTGGATGAAAACACAGTTTTGTCTGATGATTTCCGCACTTTCTGAACAACAATAACGCTGCTTAGATTTGCAATAAGTTACTCATCATGGTGACGATCATGGTGAGTTTTGTAACTGACATAACATTTGCACAAAATTTACATATTATTTCTTTCCTAGGTTCTCTTAAATGGATACACTCCGGATATTCAGCTAACACATGTAAGCTGAAATAATTAGCTGGTTAAGTTATTTGTGAGTGCACCGAATGGCTTAAGTCAATAATGACCTATAGGAAATATACTTTGATTACTGAAAATCTATATCCATACCACTTGGTTAATCGCTTACGTAGCAGAATTGATGCGAAAGAGTCAGCGATCAGGATAGCTTTCAGTCAATGGGATAAAGGAACTCAGAGCGAACTGACTTGGGAAAAAGTGGGCGTACAGACATCCGCTATTGCCCGTCATCTTCTCGCTTTGAATATCGCGACTCAAGAAAATATAGGACTTTTTGCTCAAAACAGCATGAATTGGTCTTTAGTGGATTTGGCTGCTTTACAAATTAGAGCCGTTACCGTTCCGCTATATGCAACGAGTGGGGTTGAACAGTCTGCGTACATTATTAATGATGCAAACATTAAAGTTCTGTTTGTTGGCGCGCAAGAACAATATAGCGTTGCTTGCCAGTTACAGCCTTTATGCCCACAGTTGACGACTATTGTTGTATTAAATGATGATGTTGAACTTATAGATAGTGCGATTACCTCAATGCATTTATCAACATTTATGTCCTTGGCTGAAAATCAATATCAAGCTGAATTTGATGAACGCATCGCAGCGCATAATCTTAGCGATTTATTTACCATCATCTATACATCAGGCACAACAGGTGAACCTAAAGGTGTCATGCTTGATTATTACAACATGGCCGCACAGCTTTACCTTCATGATCATCGACTAAAATTAACGCCTGATGATATTTCCTTAAGCTTTCTTCCGTTGTCCCATGTTTTTGAACGGGCATGGAGTTTCTATGTCATGCATACTGGGGCATTGAACGTTTTTCTAACTGATACCAATTTAGTTAAAGAAGCTTTACTTGATGTTAAACCGACAGTGATGTGTGCGGTTCCTCGTTTTTATGAAAAAGTGTTCAGCGCAGTACAAAATAAAGTCTCAAAAGCCTCATTATTGCGCAGAACATTATTTCAATGGGCAATATCTGTAGGGAAGAACAAAATTAAAGCCCTTTCTAAGGGGCATTCTTCATCATTACTTAACCGTGCTTTTTACCCCATTGCTGATAAGTTAGTTTTGAGTAAAATTCGCCAAGGCCTCGGTGGGCGGATTCGTTTCATGCCAGCGGCTGGAGCTCGCCTTGATGATGATGTGATAGCTTTTTTCCTTGCGGCTGGCGTGAACATAAAGTACGGCTACGGCATGACTGAAACCTGTGCGACAGTTTCTTGCTGGGAAGAGGGGCAATATCCATTAGGTTCTATTGGAACACCGCTTTCGGCAATTTCTGTCCGTATTGGTAAAGACGATGAAATTCAAGTGAAAGGGCCTGTTGTAATGAAAGGCTATTATAATCGTCCACAGGAAACGCTTGATACTTTTACTGCTGACGGTTGGCTGAAAACAGGGGATGCCGGTAAAATTGATGCAAATGGTAATTTATATATTACTGATAGGCTCAAGGATCTGATGAAAACCTCTAACGGTAAATATATTGCGCCACAGGTTATTGAAGGCGTATTAGGTCAAGATAAATTTATTGAACACATAGCGGTTATTGCGGATGCACGTAAATTTGTTTCTGCATTGATTGTGCCGTGTTATGAAAGTCTCGAAGAGTATGCAAACTCAATTAACTTGAAATATCGCGATCGTCTTGAGTTACTAAAAGATTCGAATATTGTCGCATTATTTGAAAGTCGTTTAAAAGAATTACAAAAAAATGTTGAAAATTTTCATCAAGTGAAACGTTTTACGTTGCTTCCAGTTAACTTCTCTATGGAAAAAGGTGAACTGACACCAACGCTGAAATTGCGCCGGAAAATCATTTCTGAGCGTTATCAAATTGAAATTGAGTCAATGTATCGAGAGTAATTGCATTATAAAAGCCGGATATCACCACTTATCCGGCTTTTATTTGTGCTATTTTTGGCCTTTTAATAGTGATTTACCCTTCCTTTTACTTGATGTTTAGTCAATAAATCCATTTATTATTAATGATAAAGACAATGTGAAAAATTAACACACTTTGTACAGAAATGATGTTTGCGTCGTTTCAGCCAGAGCGATATGTTAATAGCCTTAATTACTGCGTTTAAATGATAAAAATTAAAGAGGAAATTCATACCTCTGTTAACTTGCAAAACTAGTCTGGAGACAAACTCATGGAGATGTTGTCGGGAGCTGAAATGGTCATCAAGTCTTTGATTGACCAAGGAGTAAAGCACGTGTTTGGTTATCCAGGCGGTGCGGTATTAGATATCTATGATGCACTTCATACTGTTGGTGGCGTAGAACATATTTTAGTGCGCCATGAGCAAGCTGCTGTACATATGGCAGATGGCTATGCTCGTTCAACGGGAGATGTTGGTGTAGTACTGGTCACATCGGGCCCTGGTGCAACAAACGCAATTACCGGTATTGCTACAGCCTACATGGACTCAATTCCATTGGTTATCTTATCTGGGCAGGTTGCAAGTTCTTTAATTGGCAATGATGCATTCCAAGAATGCGATATGGTGGGAATATCTCGACCGATTGTTAAACACAGTTTTTTAATTAAAAGTGCTGAAGAAATCCCTGAAACTATTAAAAAGGCATTTTATATTGCGGCGAGTGGTCGCCCAGGACCTGTGGTTATCGATTTCCCAAAGGATACGGTTAATCCTGCGTTTAAATTTCCTTATCGTTACCCTGAATCTATTTCTTTGCGTTCTTATAATCCGACCTTACAGGGACATAAAGGACAGATCAAAAAAGCGTTATCTAAATTAGTCGCGGCAAAAAAACCGGTATTTTATATTGGTGGCGGTGCGATTAATGCAAGTTGTACTGCTGAAATCATTGAACTAGCGGAAAAATTACAATTACCTGTTGTTTCAACTTTAATGGGACTTGGCGCTTTTCCTGAAACCCATAAGCAGTCCGTCGGTATGTTAGGTATGCATGGTACTTTTGAAGCAAATAAGGTCATGCATAATTCGGATGTGATTTTCGCGGTAGGCGTGCGCTTTGATGATCGCACCACTAACAACCTAGAGAAATACTGCCCAAATGCAACTGTTATTCAAATTGATGTCGACCCAACGTCAATTTCGAAAACAGTTAATGCGGATATTCCGATTGTTGGTGATGCTAAATTAGCATTAAAACAAATGATTGGTCAGTTGGATCAATCGTCGTCTTCACAAGATCTGCAAGCGTTGGCAGATTGGTGGAAAGATATTGAAGATTGGCGTCGCCAAAAGTGTTTGAGCTATGAAACAAATCCAACCAAAGTTAAGCCTCAGCAAGCGATAGAAACTATTTATCGTTTAACGAAGGGGGAGGCCTATGTCACCTCCGATGTTGGTCAACATCAAATGTTTGCCGCACTTTACTATCCTTTTGATAAACCGCGTCGTTGGATTAATTCAGGGGGGTTAGGTACGATGGGGTTTGGACTACCCGCTGCGCTTGGGGTTAAATTAGCACACCCAGAATCAACGGTCATTTGCGTGACGGGCGATGGCAGTATCCAAATGAATATTCAAGAGCTCTCAACCGCATTGCAATATGGTTTGCCAGTGGTAGTGCTTAACTTGAACAACGGTTTTCTTGGCATGGTAAAACAATGGCAAGATATGATTTATCAAGGCCGTCACTCTCAATCTTATATGCAATCTTTGCCTAACTTTATTAAACTTGCCGAGGCTTATGGCCATGTAGGGATTTCAATTCAATCTCCTGATGAGCTTGAAGAAAAACTAAAACAAGCTTTGGTTGAAGTGAACGAAAATCAACGTTTGGTATTTGTTGATGTCAATATTGATGAAACAGAACATGTTTATCCAATGCAAATCCGCGGTGGTGCAATGGATGAAATGTGGTTGAGCAAAACACAGAGGACCTGATCATGCGTCGTATTTTATCCGTACTATTAGAAAATGAATCAGGTGCATTGTCTCGTGTTATTGGCCTGTTTTCTCAACGAGGTTACAATATTGAAAGCCTGACGGTAGCACCGACAGATGATCCAACATTGTCACGAATGACCATCCAAACCAAAGGTGATGCTAAGGTTCTTGAGCAAATTGAAAAGCAATTGCATAAATTGGTCGATGTACTGCGCGTCAGCGAACTAACAGCCTCTGCGCACATTGAGCGTGAGATTATGTTAGTGAAGTTACAAGCTTCAGGTTATGGTCGTGATGAGATAAAACGCTGTGCTGATATTTTTCGTGGACAAATCGTTGATGTGACGCCCACGCTTTATACCGTTCAGCTAGCGGGTACAAGCGATAAACTGGATGCTTTCCTTGAAGCTGTTCGTGGCGTTGCTGAAATTGTTGAAGTTGTCCGCTCAGGGATCGTCGGTGTTTCTCGTGGTGATAAAATTATGCGATGAAAAATTTATCATCCAAAGGTAGAATACAGTTGTGTAAAGCCCCGAATGACTCGGGGCTATCCCCAATATGGTAAAGAGGTTAACGTGAAACTGGATGAAATAGCCCGTTTAGCAGGTGTTTCCCGCACAACGGCTAGTTATGTGATCAATGGCAAAGCCAAGCAGTATCGAGTCAGCGATAAAACTGTTGAAAAAGTGATGGCGGTCGTCAGAGAACACAATTACCATCCAAATGCAGTAGCTGCTGGGTTGCGCGCGGGCCGAACTCGTTCTATTGGGTTAGTTATTCCCGATCTTGAAAATACAAGCTATACCCGCATAGCGAATTACCTTGAAAGACAAGCGCGTCAGCGTGGCTATCAGCTTTTGATTGCTTGTTCAGAAGACCAACCTGATAACGAAATTCGCTGCGTTGAACATCTTCTTCAGCGTCAAGTTGACGCGATTATTGTTTCCACTGCATTGCCTCCTGAACATCCGTTTTATCAGCGCTGGGCCAATCGTTCATTACCTATCATTGCACTTGATAGAGCACTTGAAAAAGAACACTTTATTAGTGTTGTGGGTGATGACCAAGAAGATGGATTTATGATTTCAACTGAGTTGCGTAAATTTCCAGCTGAATCTGTATTGTATCTTGGTGCGTTACCTGAGTTGTCAGTCAGTTATTTACGTGAACAAGGTTTTCGTAATGGATGGAAAGGTGATCCGCGGGAAGTCGATTACATTTATGCTAATAGTTATGAGCGTAATTCAGCTGCTGATGTGTTCGCAAATTGGCTGGATAAAGGCAATGAAATGCCGGATGCATTATTTACGACCTCATTTTCTTTATTACAAGGTGTACTCGATGTTGCCTTGAAGCGCAATGGGCGCTTGCCTGAACATATGGTAATAGCAACCTTTGGCGATAATGAGCTACTTGATTTCTTAGGTTGTCCTGTCCTTTCTCTGGCACAACGTCATCGTGATATTGCTGAGCGCATTTTAGAATTGGTTTTAGCAAGTCTTGATGAGAAACAAAAACCAGAACCGGGTATTACTCGCATTCGTCGAGATTTATGCCGCCGCGGAAGTTTAGGTCGAAAACAATAAAAAAATCGACGTAACTTTGTGCATTCAAAAAAAACACGTTGAATAATTAGTGATGTTGATCACGATTATTAGTAATATATCGGCCCCTACTGAGTAGGGGTCTTTTTTTTTCATGCTAAAAATAGGTAAATATTTAACTTTAGGATTTATCTTAATATGTTTATCTGTAATTTTTTAAACGAAACTAAATGAATAAATAAATTTAATTTAAGTTTATTTGACTTACGTGAAAAATAAAATAGATAACTAATAATCCATATAATACTGTCTATTAAAACAGTTAGTTAATCAATTGAAATTTATTGAGTTTATTTTTCTGTGTGGTGTTTTTGATTATTATAGTTAATTAAGTGTAGTTAGTTGATACGTTAAATGTTCAGGACCCCGATGAAATAAGCGAATTAAAAATGAGACTTATATGACATTTAGGCTGGTTTGTGTGTTTTTTGAGCGTTTAAATATATTTGGAGTAATTTTAATGGCACTTAATAAATAAGTTAATTATATCAACTTGTTATTTCTTATTTTACGTTCTAATTGAATATTACCCGATTTTATCTTTTCAAAATTGTTCTGTAAATAAAGCTAAAGCTGAGAGCGTCTGGCTTGACAACGTTTTCATACACTTCGTAAACTTTATAAGTGGTGAATTGTGGGGTAAAGTGGGTAGCTAGGAAATTAAGGGGTAAAATCGGGTATGTTTCGTGGGGCTACACTGGTTAATCTCGACAGTAAAGGGCGACTAACCGTGCCGACTCGTTATCGAGGAATGCTGAGCGAGGAATCGAAAGGGCAAATGGTATGCACCATTGACCTTCACCAGCCATGCCTATTGCTATACACCTTACCTGAGTGGGAAATCATTGAAGAAAAACTATCAAAGCTCTCAACAATGAATCCAGCAGAACGACGAGTACAGCGCCTCTTACTTGGTCACGCCAGTGAATGTCAGATAGATAACGCCGGACGTCTTTTGCTAGCTAACACACTGCGTCAACATGCAGGGCTAACAAAAGAGGTCATGCTGGTAGGCCAAATCAATAAGTTTGAACTTTGGGATGAACAAATGTGGTATCAGCAGGTGGAAAATGACATTGCCGCTGAGCGTCTTACGGAAGAGCCACTATCAGCCCGTTTACAGGATTTATCACTTTAATAATGACACAGCCACAATTTAAACATGTAACAGTTCTGCTCGATGAAGCAGTTAACGGTCTGAATATTAAACCAAATGGTATCTATATAGATGGCACATTTGGACGCGGCGGTCACTCTCGCCTTATTTTAAGCCAATTAAATGAGCATGGAAAACTTATCGCAATAGACCGCGATCCTGAAGCGATTAAAGCTGCTCAGGCTATTGATGACCCTCGTTTTATGATTAAGCATGGCCCATTTTCTGATATCGCTAACTATGTTGAAGAAGAAGGCTTGGTTGGCAAAATTGATGGAGTTTTACTGGATTTAGGCGTGTCTTCACCGCAATTAGATGATCCAGAAAGAGGATTTTCATTCATGCGTGATGGTCCATTAGATATGCGTATGGACCCGACGAAAGGTCAATCAGCCCAGCAATGGCTGATGACAGCAGAAGCCGATGATATTGCTTGGGTGTTAAAAACGTTTGGTGAAGAGCGATTTGCAAGACGTATTGCTCGTGCAATTGTCGAACGTAATCATGATGCTGAAGCTGAGCCATTAACGCGCACGCGCCACCTTGCGGAACTTATTGCGAAAGTGAGCCCAGTGAAAGATAGACATAAGCATCCTGCAACTCGAAGTTTCCAAGCTATTCGAATTTACATTAATAGCGAATTGGAAGAGATAGAAAAAGCACTTAATGGGGCGATGTCAGTCTTAGCACCTGAGGGGCGTTTGTCGGTGATCAGTTTTCACTCTTTGGAAGATAGATTAGTGAAAAGATTTATTCGTCAAAACAGTAAAGGGCCCAGTGTGCCAGCGGGTATTCCATTGACTGAAGCGCAAATTAAACTACTTGGCGCGGCAAAATTGCGTGACCTTGGCAAAATGAAGCCATCAGAGCGTGAAATTGAAGAAAATCCACGCGCTCGTAGCTCTGTTCTACGCTTTGCCGCAAGAGCAGTAGAATAATGACTCCTGAAAGACACAGTCTGGCAAAAGTGATTGGGCGTGATTTATTTCGTTACGGCATTATTCCATTACTTTTGCTTACCGCAATCACAATAAGCGCGGTATTTGTGGTGACGACAGCCCATGAAACGCGCTTATTGACGGCGGCAAAAGACAAGTTATACGAAGAAAAAGATTCGTTAGATATAGAGTGGCGAAACTTGATTTTGGAAGAGAATGCGCTAGCGAATCATAGCCGTGTAGAGCGTTTATCAGTTGAAAAATTACAGATGGTTCATGTTGAACCATCTCAAGAAAATATTATTGTTTCGAAACAATAATAAAAGGGTCCTAATGAAAGCACCTAAAACAGCTAAAAACAAGAAACAAGAAGAAACCACCAGCTTTGTTCGCTGGCGCTTTGTTTTGCTGTGCGGATGCATTGTCTTAGCTTTAGTCGGTCTACTGACCCGAGTAGCTTACTTACAAATTATCGCCCCTGAAAAATTAGTTAAAGAAGGGGATATGCGCTCCTTACGCGTACAAGAAGTGGCAACCGCTCGTGGCATGATAAGCGATAGGGAAGGTCGTCAATTAGCGGTGAGCGTACCGGTTAATGCAATTTGGGCTGATCCAAAAGAAATTTTTGAAAAAGGCGGCATTAGCCACGATGAACACTGGAAAGCGCTTGCTGAAGCACTTGATATTCCATTAGAACAAATTACCACCAAAATATCCGCGAACCCAAGAGGTCGCTTTATTTATATCGCTCGTCAGGTTAATCCAACGATCGGTGACTACGTTCGCAAGCTAAAAATACCGGGTATTTATTTACGTAAAGAATCGCGTCGTTATTACCCATCAGGTCCCGTGACTGCCCACTTACTCGGTGTGACTAATATTGATGGGGAAGGTATTGAAGGGGTTGAAAAAAGCTTTGATCGTTGGTTAAAAGGATTGCCGGGTGAGCGTATTGTGCGTAAAGACCGCAACGGACGAGTGATTGAAACAGTTTCTTCCGTCGATAGCCAAGCGGCGCATAATCTTACATTGAGCATTGATGAAAGAATTCAATCAATTGTATACCGAGAGCTCACTCGCGGTGTTCAGGAAAATAAAGCTGAGTCAGGCGTGGCCATCTTAGTTGATGTGCATACGGGAGAGATTTTAGCGATAGCCAATAGCCCGTCATATAATCCAAATAATCTTGCTGGCACGCCGATGGAGTTCATGCGTAACCGCGCAATTACCGATATTTTTGAACCTGGTTCGACAGTAAAACCGATGGTGGTGATGAGTGCGTTACACAATAAGATAGTGACAGAGAATACCGTATTAAATACCTATCCATATCGTATCAGCGGTCATGAAATTAAAGACGTTGCACGTTATGCAGAGCTATCTATTACCGGTATTTTACAGAAATCGAGTAACGTTGGTGTTTCTAAACTGGCGTTAGCGATGCCTGCTACAGAGTTGGTGGATGTGTATGGCCGCTTTGGGTTTGGCAAACCGACCAATCTGGGGTTAGTCGGGGAAAGTAGTGGTATCTTTCCAAGTAAAAAAACACGGTGGTCTGATTTAGAAAGGGCCACCTTTTCTTTCGGGTACGGGCAAATGGTAACACCATTACAATTAGCGCGTGCCTATGCAACGATTGGCAGTTTCGGTATCTATCGTCCACTGTCAATTACTAAAGTTGACCCGCCTGTTGCTGGAACGCGTGTTTTTCCTGAACCGATAATGCGAACCGTTGTTCATATGATGGAAAGTGTTGCTCTACCGGGAGGCGGGGGAACACGTGCAGCAATTAAAGGCTATCGGATTGCAATTAAAACAGGGACCGCGAAAAAAGTCGGACCTGAAGGCCGTTATATTGATAAATATATCGCATATGCCGCAGGTGTTGCCCCTGCAAGCAATCCTCGCTATGCACTTGTGGTACTTATCAATGAGCCAAGTGCAGGGAAATATTATGGTGGTGCGGTATCTGCACCGGTATTTGGAGCCATTATGGGCGGTGTTTTAAGGCTCACGAATATTGAACCAGATGCATTACCGTCAGGTGACAAAAACGAAATAGTGAACAGTCAAAAAGAGGTTAAAAGTGGCAGATCGTAATCTTTGTGAGCTTCTCTCACCTTTTGGTGTGAGCACGGAAAATATCTCACTGCGTGAGATGACGCTAGACAGTCGAAAGGCTGCCGCGGGTGATCTGTTTATTGCAATAAAGGGCCATGAGTCAGATGGCAGACATTATATCCCTCAAGCGATTGCTCAGGGTGTTTCTGCTGTCATCGCTGAAGCGCAGGGTGAAGCGTCAGAAGGTGAAATACGTTTCAGCCACGGTGTACCCGTTATTTATTTGAATGATTTGAATAATCGTTTATCGGCTTTAGCTGGCGAATTTTATCATCATCCTTCTGCACAAATGAAATTAATCGGTGTGACGGGAACTAATGGCAAAACAACCACAACGCAGCTGATTGCTCAATGGGCGAAAGGTCTAAGCGAAGTCAGCGCGGTGATGGGAACTGTGGGTAATGGGCTATTAGGACAAGTGTCGCCAAGTGAGAATACCACGGGTTCAGCGGTCGATATTCAACTTGAGTTAACTCAACTACTGAACAAAAAAGCGACCTTGACGGCAATGGAAGTTTCTTCCCATGGTTTAGTGCAAGGTCGTGTTGCTGCACTGTCATTTGATGCTGCCGTATTTACCAATCTAAGCCGTGATCACCTTGATTACCATGGTGACATGGAGAACTATGAAGCCGCTAAGTGGCTTTTATTTTCAACGCACAATGCAAAAACTCAAATTATAAATGCAGATGATGCCGTTGGATTGAAATGGTTACAACGTTTACCACAAGCTTGTGCAGTTTCAATGGAAAATCGCCTTCCAAGCCATTGGCAAGGGCCTTGGTTACAAGCAACTGATGTTGAATACCACGATAAAGGCGCGACTATTCACTTTGATTCTTCATGGGGAAATGGTTCATTTGAAAGCCCTTTAATGGGAGCATTCAATGTCAGTAATTTACTTTTAGCAATGGCGACATTGTTAATGATGGATTATCCATTGGAACAATTACTTGCAGCGACATCGTCCCTTGAGCCTGTTTGTGGGCGCATGGAAGTGTTTAATGCGCAAGGCAAGCCTACCGTTGTGGTTGATTATGCTCATACACCAGATGCATTGGAAAAAGCCCTTGCAGCCGCACGTTTACATTGTACAGGCCAATTATGGTGTGTATTTGGTTGCGGTGGTGATAGAGATAAAGGCAAACGTCCATTGATGGGCGCAGCCGCAGAAGAGTGGGCTGATAAAGTTATCATCACGGATGACAACCCTCGCAGTGAAGATCCATTAGACATTATTAATGACATCATGGCGGGTATTCTGGACTCAAGTCGCGTATTAGCGATACCGGGTCGCCCTGAAGCGGTTACAAGCACAATCTTACAAGCGGCACCTGATGACGTGATCCTCATCGCGGGTAAAGGTCATGAAGACTATCAAATTATTGGTCATCGTAAGTTAGATTATTCAGATCGCTTAACGGTGGCAAGGTTATTGGGGGTAATCGCATGATCCCAATTACATTAACCCAGCTAGCGCAAGTGACTCAGGGGCGTATTGAAAAAGCGGCTAATAATGAATTGCAGCTTCATAATGTCAGTACGGATAGCCGTAATATTGGGCAAGATTGCTTATTTATTGCGTTAAAAGGCGAACGTTTTGATGCACATGATTTCGCTGAACAAGTTGTCCTTGCTGGCGCAAAAGCATTATTAGTTGAAAGGCTTTTAGCGGTAGATTGCCCTCAAGTGGTTGTTGAAGATACGCGAATTGCCATGGGGCAGTTAGCCGCTTGGGTTCGCCAAGCAAGTAAAGCAAAAATTGTTGGTTTAACCGGTTCTTCTGGTAAAACATCGGTCAAAGAAATGACCGCGTCAATTTTGTCTGAACGCGGAAATACCCTGTATACCTCGGGAAATCTGAACAATGATATAGGTGTGCCATTAACGCTATTTAGATTAACTGATGAGTTCGATTATGCAGTGATTGAAATGGGCGCTAATCATCCAAATGAAATTGCGTACACGACAAATATCGTTAAACCAGAAACTGCATTGGTCAATAATTTATTCGGAGCACATCTGGCAGGCTTTGGTTCTCCAGAAGGTGTAGCGAGAGCTAAAGGCGAGATATATAAAGGATTGCCAGATGAAGGTACGGCGATTGTTAACCTTGATAGCTACAGTGAATTATGGCAATTCCAACCACGTCAGACGGTTTGGTATTACTCACTGACAGCGCAAGCTAAAGCGGATTTCTACCCATCTAATATTCAAATCAAACAACTCACGACAGATTTTACTCTGCATACCCCTGTTGGGCGGGTTGAAATTACCTTGCCACTCCCGGGTGTACATAATATTGCCAATGTTTTAGCGGCAAGTGCACTGGCTATTTCTGTGGGTGCCACACTGACTGATATCCAAAGTGGTATCGCGCAGACGCAAGCAGTGCCCGGACGCTTGTATCCAGTACGGTTAAGTGAAAATAAAGTGGTCTTAGATGACACTTACAATGCTAACGATGGCTCAATGATTGCAGCGGTTAATGTATTGGCTAAAATGCCGGGCTATCGTGTATTGGTCGTTGGTGATATGGGAGAGTTAGGTGATTACGCTCATGCATGCCATCAGCGTGTTGGCTTAGCGGCTAAACAAGCTGGATTAGATAAAGTGCTGAGTGTGGGTGAACTCAGTGAAATTATCAGTCAATTTAGTGAGTGTGGTGAGCACTTCGCTCTTAAAGACGCGTTATTAACTCGACTCATTCCTCTAGTGCAGGGAAATGATGTTGTTTCTATTTTAGTGAAAGGTTCACGCAGCTCCGCGATGGAAGATGTTGTGAATGCATTGAAGGAGTGCTTCAAATGTTAGTCTGGCTTGCCGAGATATTGGTACATAAGTTTTCTGTCCTGAACGTCTTTTCTTATTTGACGTTCAGAGCCATTGTCGGTTTGCTGACAGCACTCGCTATCGCATTATGGATGGGGCCACACCTGATTGCTTACTTGCAAAAAATGCAAATCGGTCAAGTTGTGCGCAGTGAAGGTCCTGAGTCTCACTTCAGTAAACGCGGAACCCCGACTATGGGGGGCTTGCTCATCCTATTTTCTATCACAGTTTCCACCTTACTTTGGGCGCGTTTAGATAACCCTTATGTTTGGTGCGTTCTTTTTGTCCTAATTGGATATGGCGTAGTCGGGTTTATCGATGATTATCGTAAAGTCGTCAGAAAAGATACTCGTGGATTAATCGCTCGTTGGAAATATTTTTGGCAGTCAGTTATCGCTTTAGTCATCGCGTTCACTATGTATGCTATCGGTAAAGATACTCCTGCTACCCAGCTAGTCGTGCCTTTCTTCAAAGATGTCATGCCGCAGTTAGGCATGCTTTATATTTTACTGGCTTATTTCGTGATCGTTGGAACCAGTAATGCGGTTAACCTCACTGATGGCTTAGATGGCCTTGCTATCATGCCAACCGTATTTGTCGCTGCTGGTTTTGCATTGGTGGCTTGGGCAACAGGTAACGTCAACTTTGCTAGTTATTTGCATATCCCATTCATACCACATGCGGGTGAGCTAGTTATTGTCTGTACCGCTATTGTGGGGGCGGGGCTTGGGTTTTTATGGTTCAACACTTATCCAGCGCAAGTTTTTATGGGCGATGTGGGCTCGTTAGCATTAGGTGGCGCACTTGGAACGATTGCCGTATTACTGCGCCAAGAATTCTTATTAGTTATCATGGGCGGTGTATTTGTTGTCGAAACATTGTCGGTGATTTTGCAAGTTGGCTCATTCAAATTACGTGGGCAAAGAATATTTCGTATGGCACCAATTCACCATCACTATGAATTGAAAGGCTGGCCAGAACCACGCGTCATTGTACGTTTCTGGATCATCTCTTTAATGTTGGTCCTTATTGGACTGGCAACATTGAAGGTGCGTTAACATGAGCATTTATCAGGGAAGTAAACAGCCAGATGAAAAATATCTGGGTAAAAAAGTCATCATTATAGGCTTAGGATTAACAGGCCTATCTTGTGTTCACTTTTTTCTTACTCGAGGTGTCGTGCCTCGCGTTATGGATACTCGCGCTGTTCCACCTGGTGTAGATAAACTCCCTGAAAATGTTGAATGTCATTGCGGTAGCTTAAATGATGAATGGCTGCAAGAAGCTGATTTAATTGTGGCAAGCCCAGGTATTGCGTTGGCAACCAAACAATTACAGCAAGCCGCTAGTCAGGGTATTGAAATTGTTGGTGACATCGAATTGTTTTGTCGTGAGGCAGATGCGCCTATTATTGCTATTACTGGGTCAAATGGTAAAAGCACAGTGACATCTCTCGTTGGCGAAATGGCAAAAGCTGCCGGTATTTCTGTTGGTGTCGGCGGCAATATAGGTATTCCAGCCCTATCATTACTGAATTCAGGTCATGAATTATATGTTTTAGAGTTATCAAGTTTTCAACTCGAAACGACTTCAAGCTTAAAAGCGATTGCAGCAACGGTACTTAATATCAGTGAAGATCATATGGATAGATATCCATTAGGTCTGCAACAGTATCGTGAAGCTAAATTAAAAATTTATCATAATGCACTGAACTGCATTGTGAATGCACAAGACCCGCTAACATTACCGCAAAACTATTCCGTGAATGAATGTATTAGTTTTGGTCTCAATAGTGGTGATTATTTCTTTGATACCCAAAAGCGAGTTTTAGTCGCTAAAGGGGAAGCCGTGTTGGATGTAGCGCAAATGCACATGACAGGGCAACATAATTATCTGAATGCATTGGCCGCGCTTGCGCTCGCGGATACTGCGGGTATAGCGCGTAGCGCAAGTATTCAAGTGCTCAAAACATATGCAGGTTTAGTTCATCGTTTTCAATTAGTCTTATTTAATAAAGGCGTTCGTTGGATAAACGACTCTAAAGCAACAAATGTAGGTAGCACCGAAGCGGCACTAAACGGTTTGCATGTTGATGGCACTATTTATTTATTGCTAGGCGGTGATGGGAAGTCTGCTGATTTCTCATCATTGAAAAATTATATATCTGCGGATAATTACCGCCTTTATTGTTTTGGCCGAGATGGTAAAGCATTAGCGCAATTAGCACCTGAAAAATCAGTATTAACTGACACTATGGAACAAAGCTTGCGTCAATTAGCCCCAAGTTTGAAGAATGGCGATATGGTGTTGTTGTCGCCGGCTTGTGCAAGTTTGGATCAGTTCAAAAGCTTTGAGCAGCGTGGCGATATATTTGCTCAGTTAGCCAAGGAGTTAGGTTAATGATGATACCCGGTGCAGCGCGCTTAAAAGGTTGGGTCATTGGCGAAAAGCTTGGTGTGATTTCAGGTACGACACTCTACGATCGTACTTTGGTATGGTTAGCATTTGGTTTGGCGACAGTTGGTTTCATTATGGTAACCTCGGCATCGATGCCTGTTGGCCAGCGACTGACTAATGATCCTTTTTACTTTGCTAAACGCGACATCATGTACCTTGTGGTAGCCTTCATACTGGCTTTAGGTGTGATGCGAATTTCGATGGCGATGTGGGAAAAGTATAATTACATTTTATTGATGCTCTCATTAGCAATGTTAGGTGTGGTATTAGTTGCGGGAAGTTCAGTTAATGGTGCCTCGCGTTGGATTGATATTGGTATTGTTAAGATCCAGCCTGCTGAAATTTCAAAGTTTGCGCTCTTTTGTTATGTTTCTAGTTACTTAGTCCGTAAATCAGAAGAAGTACGCACACGTTTCCTTGGGTTTGTAAAACCCATGTGTATTTTGATAGCAATGGCATTTTTATTGTTGTTACAACCTGATTTAGGTACCGCAATTGTATTAGTCGTTACGACGTTAGGACTACTTTTTTTAGCCGGTGCTCGGTTAGCTCCTTTTATTATTGGTATTACTGCTTGTGTTGTCGGCGTGCTCGCATTGATTTGGTTTGAGCCGTATCGTTTGCGTCGTGTGACATCATTTTTGAATCCATGGGATGATCCCTTTGGGAGTGGTTATCAATTAACCCAATCATTAATGGCATTTGGTCGAGGGGAATTATTCGGTCAAGGCTTAGGTAATTCAGTTCAAAAACTAGAATATTTACCCGAAGCGCACACGGACTTTATTTTTTCAATACTCGCTGAAGAGCTTGGTTATATAGGTGTTGTACTTGTTCTGATTATGGTTTTCATGTTGGCATTTAGAGCAATGATGATCGGTCGACGTGCATTACTTTCTAATCAATTATTTGGCGGATACCTTGCTTGTGCCATTGGTATCTGGTTTACCTTCCAAGCGTTGGTTAATGTTGGTGCTGCTGCGGGCATGCTGCCAACTAAAGGATTAACTTTACCTTTAATCAGTTACGGTGGTTCAAGTTTATTAGTCATGTCGGCTGCGATAGCAGTATTACTGCGGATCGATTATGAAACACGTTTAGAAAAAGCTCAGGCCTTTGTAAGGAGTACCAAATGAGTCAGGCAAAAAAATTACTCGTCATGGCTGGCGGAACAGGTGGACATGTTTTTCCTGGCCTAGCGGTAGCACATTATTTGCAGGCTCAAGGCTGGGAAATTCGTTGGTTGGGCACAGCAGATCGTATGGAAGCAACCTTAGTACCTAAGCATGGAATTGAAATTGAGTTTATTCAGATATCAGGTTTAAGAGGCAAAGGTATTGCAGCTATGATTGGTGCTCCTTGGCGTATTTATAAAGCTATTCGCCAAGCTAAAGCCATCATTGAGCGCTATCAGCCAGATGCAGTATTGGGTATGGGCGGGTATGTTTCAGGTCCCGGTGGCATTGCGGCATGGCAGTGTGGCGTACCGGTTGTATTGCATGAACAAAATGGTATTGCAGGCTTAACCAATAAATGGTTATCAAGAATTGCAAAAAGGGTATTACAGGCATTTCCGGGCGCATTTCCAAATGCGCCTATAGTGGGTAATCCGGTACGTGATGATGTATTAGCTTTACCTGCCCCGCAAGCGCGATTTGTTGGTAGGGAAGGGGCTATGCGAATTTTGGTTGTCGGCGGTAGCCAAGGTGCGCGTATTTTAAATCAAGTTATGCCCAAAGTTGTCGAAAAAACGAACAAACAGTTAAATATATGGCATCAAGCTGGAAAAGGAAGTAAGGAATCGACTGAAGCGTTGTATAATGAACATCTGCAAGTTTCAGGCAATTCTGAACATAAAGTTACTGAATTTATTGACGATATGGCGCAAGCTTATGCATGGGCGGATCTTGTTATCTGTCGTTCAGGTGCCCTAACGGTTAGCGAAGTTGCAGCAGCAGGTTTACCTGCGATTTTTGTCCCTTTTCAGCATAAAGACCGTCAGCAATATTGGAATGCTTTGCCATTAGAAAAGGCTGGTGCTGCAAAAATTATCGAGCAGCCACAATTTACGGCAGAAGCTGTTGCTAGCTTACTAGAACAGTGGGATAGAGCAGAATTATTATCGATGGCAGAAAAAGCGTATAGCTGCGCCATTACAGATGCGACGGAGCGTGTAGCAGCTGTGATTTGCGAAGTGGCTAATGCTAAATAAAATGCAGCCATCATGAGTTAAAACCGATACAGAATTTATATAAGAAGCGAAGACATATAGTGAATACACAACAATTAGCGAAATTAAGAACATCAGTGCCAGAAATGAGAAGAGTCAGGCACATCCATTTTGTTGGCATCGGTGGTGCTGGCATGGGTGGTATCGCTGAAGTGTTGGCTAATGAAGGTTATGAAATTAGTGGATCAGATTTGGCACCAAACGCAGTCACTCAGCAATTAACGGATTTAGGCGCAACAATTTATTTTAATCATCGCCCTGAAAATGTTGAAAATGCGAGTGTTGTGGTTGTTTCAACCGCTATTTCTGCAGAAAACCCAGAAATTAAAGCGGCAAATGAATTGCGTATACCTGTTATACGTCGTGCTGAAATGTTAGCTGAACTAATGCGTTACCGCCATGGTATTGCGGTTGCAGGAACTCACGGTAAAACGACAACAACAGCTATGATTTCGGGCATTTATGCGCAAGCAGGGTTAGACCCAACTTTTGTTAACGGTGGACTTGTTAAATCAGCAGGCACACATGCACGTTTAGGTAGTAGCCGCTATTTAATTGCTGAAGCTGATGAAAGTGATGCATCGTTTTTGCATTTACAACCGTTAGTGGCGGTTATTACAAATATTGAAGCCGATCATATGGATACCTATCAGGGTAATTTTGATAACCTGACAGATACCTTCATTAATTTTCTGCATAACTTGCCATTTTATGGCCGCGCAGTGATGTGTATTGATGATCCCGTGATCCGTTCGTTATTGCCACGAGTCGGTCGTTATATCACCACTTATGGTTTTAGCGAAGATGCAGATGTAAGAATTACGCAATATGAGCAAAAAGGAAATCAAGGATTCTTTACGATAGCGCGTGAAGGTATGCCTGAATTGACCGTGGTACTTAATGCGCCGGGTCGCCACAATGCCCTTAATGCAACAGCAGCGGTCGCCGTTGCAACAGAAGAAGGGATTGATGACCTTCATATTTTGACTGCATTAGTTGAGTTCCAAGGAACGGGGCGTCGTTTTGATTTCCTAGGTAATTACGCTCTTCGACATGTGAATGGTAAAGAAGGTGAGGTGATGCTAGTTGATGATTATGGTCATCACCCAACAGAAGTGGACGCAACAATAAAAGCGGCGAGAGCCGGATGGCCTGATAAACGTATTGTGATGATATTTCAACCACATCGCTATACGCGTACTCGTGATTTATATGATGATTTTGCGCATGTACTGAGTCAGGTCGATGTATTGTTAATGTTAGAAGTTTATGCGGCTGGTGAGAAGCATGTGCCGGGAGCAGATAGCCGTTCATTATGTCGAACAATTCGTGGTCGTGGGCTGGTAGATCCAATATTTATCGCTGATTCAGAACAAGTTAGCCAAATTTTGGCTAAAGCACTTAACGATAACGATTTAATTTTAGTTCAAGGCGCAGGAAATATTGGTAAAATAGCGAAAAACCTCGCAGATACGAAATTACAACCACCGATGGTTGAGGAGTAAGCATGACAGAGAAAGTTGCGGTTCTATTAGGAGGAACGTCCGCTGAACGTGAAGTTTCACTTCAGTCAGGAAGTGCTGTATTGGCTGGTCTTCGCCAAGCAGGCATTGATGCGTATCCTATTGATACCAAAGACTTCCCTGTGGTGACGTTAAAAGAAGCAGGATTTGATAAAGTTTTCATTGCCCTACATGGCCGTGGTGGTGAAGACGGTACAATCCAAGGCATGCTTGAGTTTTTAGAACTTCCTTATACCGGTAGTGGTGTGATGGCATCGGCTTTGAGTATGGATAAACTGCGGACTAAACAGTTGTGGCAAGGTGCCGGACTGAGTGTTTCGCCTTATATTTCATTAACAAAACAGCAATATGCAGAAAAAACCAAACAGCAAATCGCAGAACAAGCGATGCATTTGGGTCTTCCACTGATTGTTAAACCAAGTTTAGAAGGTTCGAGTGTTGGCATGAGCAAGGTTGATAGCTTAGATGCTCTGCCTGCTGCCCTTGAGCTCGCGTTTCGTTTTGATGAAACATTATTGATTGAAAAATGGCTTAGTGGCCCTGAATATACGGTTGCAGTGCTAGGTGATGAAACATTACCTTCAATCCGTATCCAACCACCGGGTATTTTTTATGACTATGAAGCAAAATATCTTTCTGACGAAACGCAGTATTTTTGCCCAAGTGGCTTAAATGCACAATTGGAGTCGGCATTGTCAGAATTGGCAATAAATGCATATAAAATTGTTGGTTGCCGTGGTTGGGGTCGAGTTGACGTAATGCAAGATAGTGATGGTCAATTTTACCTGTTAGAAGTGAATACCTCGCCAGGTATGACTAGCCATAGCTTAGTGCCAATGGCCGCTAATCAAGCGGGATTGAATTTTTCGCAGTTAGTTGTGCGTATTTTGGAATTGGCTCGCTAATATGTCGCAGGCAGCGTTAAACGTTAAGCATCATAAACATAATAATGGGAATGATGAAGACCCCTATTCGGGGCCAAGTAATGGTTCATTTTTGAGTGGATTGTTCTTTTTCTTAGTGGTTGTGAGTACAATCGTTTGGAGTGGTTGGACCGTGATGACTTGGATGAAGGATGCGGATAGGCTACCAATGTCCAAGTTAGTGTTGACAGGTGAGCGCCACTACACAAAGAACGATGATGTCAGAAAGGCGATTTTATCCCTTGGGCAGCCAGGTACTTTTATGACTGTTGATGTGAATGCCATTCAAAACCAAATTAGTATGATGCCATGGATACGCCAAGTTACAGTGCGAAAACAGTGGCCAGATGAATTAAAGATCCATATTGCTGAGTATGTGCCGTTTGCCAGATGGAATGATCAAAACATGGTGGATGGGGAAGGGCGAGTGTTTAGCCTTCCCGTAACAGAAAATGGTAAAGGCGATTACGTCTTACTGTATGGACCTCAAGGAAGCCAGAAAGAAGTACTTAAAGAATATGTCATTTTAAAAGATATTCTGGCGAAGCACGACTTGAAGTTAAAATCGATTTCAATGACAGCGCGAAATGCATGGCAGATAATCTTAGATAATGACGTAAGAATTGAGCTAGGTAAAAAAGAAGTATTAGAGCGGTTAAATAGATTCCTTGAACTTTATCCGCTTTTACAGCAAACAACGGATAAACGAGTTGATTATGTTGATCTTCGTTATACCAGTGGTGCTGCGGTGGGGTGGGCGCCTTTATTGGTCGATGCCCCTCCGGGGTTTCAATAATAAATATTGCTAAGAACTCAAATTAGGCAGAAGCAAATGATAAAAGCAACGGACAGAAAATTAGTGGTAGGCCTTGAGATTGGAACTTCCAAGGTATCGGCCCTTGTAGGCGAAATTCTGCCCGATGGTATGGTTAATATTATCGGGGTGGGAAGTTGCCCATCTCGTGGCATGGATAAAGGCGGCGTGAACGACCTTGAATCGGTTGTGAAATGCGTGCAAAGAGCAATTGATCAGGCTGAATTAATGGCCGATTGCCAAATATCCTCTGTCTACCTAGGGTTATCGGGTAAACATGTTAGCTGCCAGAATGAAATTGGAATGGTGCCAATTTCAGAAGAAGAAGTCACTCAAGAAGATGTTGATAGTGTCGTTCATACCGCAAAATCAGTTAGAGTACGCGATGAACATCGTATTTTGCATGTGATCCCGCAAGAGTTTGCGATTGACTATCAAGAAGGCATTAAAAATCCGGTTGGACTGTCCGGCGTTCGTATGCAAGCAAAAGTCCATTTAATCACCTGTCATAATGATATGGCAAAGAATATTGTTAAAGCGGTAGAGCGTTGTGGTTTAAAAGTTGATCAGCTTATATTTGCAGGTCTAGCCGCGAGTTACGCCGTTTTAACTGAAGATGAACGTGAATTAGGTGTTTGTGTTGTCGATATTGGTGGCGGCACAATGGATATGGCTGTTTATACTGGTGGTGCTTTACGTCATACTAAGGTTATTCCTTACGCAGGTAATGTGGTAACGAGTGACATCGCGTATGCTTTTGGTACACCACCGAGTGACGCAGAGGCCATCAAGGTTCGTCATGGTTGTGCGGTCGGCTCTATTGTGAGTAAAGATGAAACCGTTGAAGTACCGAGTGTGGGCGGACGTCCACCAAGAAGCTTACAGCGGCAAACCTTAGCGGAAGTTATTGAGCCGCGTTATACTGAGTTATTAAATCTAGTAAATGAAGAAATATTAAATTTACAGGAACAGTTACGCCAACAAGGTGTCAAACACCATCTGGCAGCGGGTATTGTTTTGACGGGCGGCGCGGCACAAATCGACGGATTAGTCGAATGTGCACAGAAAGTCTTCCATACACAAGTCAGAATTGGTGCTCCACTTAATATAACTGGATTAACAGATTATGCGCAGGAGCCATACTACTCAACAGCAGTAGGGCTTCTACATTACGGCAAAGAAAGCCATCTTGGCGATGATACCGAGACGGAAAAACGTGCTTCAGTTAGCAATTGGTTTAGTAAAATCACGAGCTGGTTGAGAAAAGAATTTTAATTTTTATTCAGAAGCATATTATTAGCTTCGAAGTAAGCACAAAACGGAGAGAAATTATGTTTGAACCAATGGAGCTAACCAATGATGCGGTGATTAAAGTCATCGGTGTTGGTGGCGGCGGCGGTAATGCCGTAGAACACATGGTGCGTGAGCGTATCGAAGGCGTTGAATTCTTCGCTGTGAACACTGACGCACAAGCCTTGCGCAAAACAGCAGTAGGGCAAACCATCCAGATAGGTACGGGTATTACTAAAGGTCTGGGCGCTGGCGCAAATCCTGAAGTTGGCCGCAATGCTGCTGAAGAAGACCGCGAAGCATTACGTAATGCCCTCGATGGTGCCGATATGGTATTCATCGCAGCTGGTATGGGTGGTGGTACTGGTACTGGTGCAGCGCCAGTGGTTGCTGAAGTTGCCAAAGAATTAGGTATTTTGACTGTTGCTGTCGTGACAAAGCCATTCAATTTTGAAGGCAAAAAACGTATGGCATTTGCAGAGGCTGGTATCACTGAGTTGTCAAAGCATGTTGACTCATTGATCACCATTCCTAATGATAAATTATTAAAAGTACTTGGTCGTGGTATCTCTTTACTTGATGCTTTCGGTGCGGCAAATGACGTACTTAAAGGTGCAGTTCAAGGTATCGCAGAACTAATTACTCGCCCAGGTTTAATGAACGTAGACTTTGCTGACGTGCGTACTGTTATGTCAGAAATGGGCTATGCGATGATGGGTTCCGGTGTCGCTCGTGGTGAAGATAGAGCTGAAGAAGCTGCTGAAATGGCAATTTCTAGCCCACTGCTAGAAGATATCGACTTGTCTGGTGCGCGTGGTGTGTTGGTTAACATTACGGCTGGTTTTGACCTGCGTTTGGATGAGTTTGAAACGGTAGGTAATACTATTCGTGCATTCGCATCTGATAATGCAACGGTTGTAATTGGTACTTCTCTAGACCCAGAAATGCACGAAGAGCTGCGTGTGACTGTTGTTGCTACAGGTATTGGCATGGACAAACGTCCAGAAATTACTTTAGTAAGCAATAAAATGTCTCAGCAAACATCAATGGAGCAACGCTATCAGCAAATGCAAAATAGCATGTCTTCATTAACAGAAGAGAAACCAGCGGCTAAAGCGGTCAATGACCAAAATACGCAAACAAATAAAGAACCGGATTATCTTGATATTCCTGCGTTCTTGCGTAAGCAAGCCGATTAATTTTTAATTATATTGGATTCTCCGCTTTTTGTGCTAAAATTTCCTACTGATTGTCCTGTATGATAATCAGTAGGACTTATAACATTGCGAGAAATATACGATGATCAAACAAAGGACACTTAAACGTATTATTAATGCGACTGGTGTTGGTTTACATACCGGCAAGAAAGTTACGCTTACTTTACGTCCAGCGCCGGCGAATACCGGGGTCATCTACCGTCGTACTGACCTTAATCCACCGGTTGATTTTCCGGCAGATGCGAAATCAGTTCGCGATACCATGTTATGTACTTGCTTAGTCAATGAAGATAACGTGCGTATCTCAACTGTTGAACATTTGAATGCTGCTTTAGCTGGATTAGGTATCGATAACATTGTTATTGAAGTCAATGCGCCTGAAATCCCTATCATGGATGGCAGTGCAGCACCTTTTGTTTTCTTGCTACTTGATGGTGGCATTGAAGAATTAAATTGTGCAAAGAAATTTTTGCGTATTAAAGAAACTGTACGTGTTGAAGATGGCGATAAATGGGCAGAAATGAAACCTTATAATGGTTTTAGCCTTGATTTTACTATCGACTTCCAACATCCGGCAATTGATAGCAGTACTCAAAGTTATTCGCTTGATTTTTCAGCTGAATCATTTGTTAATCAAATTAGCCGTGCACGTACTTTTGGTTTTATGCGTGATATCGAATATCTGCAATCGAAGGGCTTATGCTTAGGCGGTAGTTTTGACTGCGCCATTGTTGTTGATGACTATAAAGTCCTCAATGAAGATGGTTTACGTTTTGAAGATGAATTTGTTCGCCACAAAATGCTTGATGCAATTGGTGACCTATTTATGTGTGGCCATAATATTATTGGTGCATTTACTGCATTCAAATCAGGTCACGCATTGAATAACAAACTTCTACAAGCTGTTCTTGCAAAAGAATCGGCTTGGGATCTGGTCACTTTTGAAGATGAAGCTGAATTGCCAGTGGCATTCAAAGCACCTTCAGCTGTATACGCATAAATTAAGCTTATACCGCAGTGCTATTGCTATCTCTGAAATGATTTAATCAGAGTTAGTCTTTCCTCTGTTGGCTGCACTAGTACTCTCTCCGGCTAGTGCAGCCAACCGCTCAAATTTCTCTTTCAATCCCTTAGGGCTTCTTTTTGCCAGTTTTAATAGCTGATCAGCGGTCTCTAAACTTATTTTTCTTTCATTCTTTTTTTGCTTAAATGGTGCTGTTTGCTTATTGAATGAGCTATTTTGCCTTGTTTTTCGCATTAGATCTGGGTTGATTCTGATGTCGATTGAAGATAAAGATGGTAGAATAGAAGTTCTTAATGCAGAAAGTAGATTTATTTTTTCGTAATTAAGTCGGGTCATCCAACTGGCATTAGCTACTTCGATAACCATAATATTATTACGATAGTTAGCAACTCGGCACATGGGTTTAAGTTCAGTCGGTAGTAAATCACCCACAATGCGATTCAGTTTGATAATGGCTTTTGCATTTTGCTGAATAATTTGTAAGGGGCTCGACGTTTTCGCTAATGAGCCTTCGAGAACATCAAAAAGTGCTTGTGGTTGACTATCTCTCATTGTTAGCTCCGACTTCCGAGTGATGATGATTAAAATCTATGTGCGAATCATGCTACTGTAACAGATAAATTATATAAGAGTTCGATGGGTATTTTAAATTTTTGGCGACAATTAGGAAGAAGATACTTTTGGTCCCACCTTTTACTTGGTGTGGTGGCTACAGGTGTCGGCTTGCCTACGATTTTAAATGCGCTATCTGAATCACAACATACTCAAATCAACTCTTCGCCTGTTAATCGTCAAAGCCAAGCGGTTAATGCTTTCGATAATCTATTTGCACAACAGAATTCCCAGCGTTCTTCCTCATCTTCTTCTTATTCTGTTAATTACTGGCAGCAGCATGCAGTCAGAAATGTGATTAGACAGCTTACATTTGCTTTCTCCACTCAAGAAGATGACGATTCAAATAAACAAGAAGCTCAAAAAGAACCATTACTTGCGCCTCAGTTAATGTTAGATACGCTATATGCCATGTTGGGGCAGCGTTCACTTCAATTGCATGAAAATGTAGCTCAAACAAGCAGTTATGTTTATCCTCTCTTTATTACATATCAACCCGCGATATGGATTGCTCAGGTTCATGGCATCAGGGCTGGCCCTGTTATTGCCTAGTTACTATTAACGCGATTACATCACTTGTTCGTGTGGTATATCGTCGTTCAAATTTATTATTAAATAACTAATTGATTTTCCTGAGATATAAAATATGTTAACAAAATTATTAACGAAAGTTTTTGGTAGCCGTAACGATCGTACGCTGCGTCGTTTACGTAAAGAAGTTGAAAAAATTAATCGCCTTGAGCCTGAATATGAAAAACTCACTGACGAAGAATTAAAAGCAAAAACGGCTGAGTTTCGTGAGCGTTTAAGCAAAAATGAAAGTTTAGACAGTCTTATTCCAGAGGCGTTTGCAACAGTACGTGAAGCTAGCCGACGTGTTTTTGGTATGCGTCACTTCGATGTTCAGTTAATCGGTGGTATGGTTTTGAATGAACGCTGTATCGCAGAAATGCGTACAGGTGAAGGTAAAACGCTGACGGCAACTTTGCCCGCTTACCTCAATGCATTGACTGGTAAGGGCGTTCACGTAGTAACCGTGAATGACTATTTGGCTAAGCGAGATGCGGAAAATAACCGTCCATTATTTGAATTTCTCGGTTTAACTATTGGTATTAACTTATCAGGTATGGCTCCTCCTGCTAAGCGTCAAGCTTATGCAGAAGACATTACTTACGGTACCAATAACGAATTCGGTTTTGACTATTTACGCGACAACATGGCATTCAGTCCTGAAGAGCGCGTTCAACGCAAACTACACTATGCATTGGTGGATGAAGTTGACTCAATCTTAATCGATGAGGCGCGTACACCACTTATCATTTCAGGGCCTGCGGAAGATAGCTCTGAACTGTATCAAAAAGTTGATAAATTAATACCAAAGCTTATTCGCCAAGAGAAAGAAGATTCAGATACTTTCCACGGTGAAGGTCACTTTTCTGTTGATGAAAAAGCGCGTCAAGTTACGATTACAGAGCGTGGTTTAGTATTGGTTGAAGAGTTATTGGCCCAAGAGGGCCTGATGACTGAGGGTGAGTCACTGTATTCGCCTGCGAACATTATGTTAATGCATCATGTTATGGCCGGTCTGCGGGCTCATGCATTGTTTACCCTTGATGTTGACTACATCGTTAAAGATGGCCAAGTTGTTATTGTCGATGAGCATACAGGTCGTACAATGGAAGGCCGTCGTTGGTCTGATGGTCTGCATCAAGCAGTAGAAGCGAAAGAAGGTGTTGAAATTCAAAATGAAAACCAAACACTGGCTTCGATAACATTCCAGAACTATTTCCGTTTATATGAAAAATTAGCGGGTATGACAGGTACTGCTGATACAGAAGCATTCGAGTTTAGCTCAATCTATAAGCTTGATACCATTGTTATTCCAACTAACCGCCCTATGGTACGTAAAGATTTACCTGACTTAGTTTATATGAACGAAGCAGATAAATTTGAGGCTATCATTGAAGATATTCGTGAAAGAACGGCTAATGGTCAACCGGTTCTGGTTGGTACAATTTCAATCGAAAAATCAGAGCTTATTTCTAATGCACTGAAAAAAGCTAAAATTGCGCATAACGTTTTGAATGCAAAATTCCACGCAATGGAAGCGGAAATTATTGCAAACGCAGGTCAATCTGCTGCGGTAACAATTGCAACTAACATGGCTGGTCGTGGTACCGATATCGTGCTTGGCGGTAGCTGGCAGACAGAAGTCGCCGCATTAGAAGAACCGACTCAAGAACAAATTGATGAAATTAAAGCGCAATGGAAAATTCGCCATGATGCAGTATTAGCATCGGGTGGTTTACATATTATTGGTACAGAGCGCCATGAATCTCGTCGTATTGATAACCAGCTACGTGGTCGTGCTGGTCGTCAAGGGGATGCGGGTTCATCTCGTTTCTATCTTTCAATGGAAGATGCATTAATGCGTATTTTCGCATCAGACCGTGTTACTGGGATGATGAAAAAATTAGGTATGAAACCAGGGGAAGCGATTGAACATCCTTGGGTTACCAAAGCAATTGCTAATGCTCAGCGTAAAGTTGAAAGCCGTAACTTTGATATTCGTAAGCAGCTACTTGAGTACGATGATGTTGCGAGTGACCAGCGTCGTGCAATCTATTCACAGCGTAATGAATTACTTGATGGCGGTGATATTAAAGAAACCGTTGATAGTATTCGTGAAGATGTCTTTACTACGACAATGGATGCCTATATTCCACCACAATCGTTAGAAGAAATGTGGGATATCGACGGATTGCATCAGCGTCTTGTTAACGATTTCGATTTAGATTTACCAATGAAAGAGTGGCTTGATAAAGAGCCAGAGCTGCATGAAGAAACACTTCGTGAGCGCATTATGGAAAAAGCAGTTGAAATTTATCAACGTAAAGAAGAAATTGTTGGCGTTGAAGCTATGCGTAATTTCGAAAAAGGTATCATGCTACAAACTTTAGATACCTTATGGAAAGAACATTTAGCATCAATGGACTACCTGCGCCAAGGTATCCATTTACGTGGTTATGCGCAAAAAGATCCTAAGCAAGAGTACAAACGCGAATCGTTTAGCATGTTTGCTAATATGCTTGAAACTTTAAAATATGAAGTGATAAGTACGTTATCTAAAGTTCAAGTTCGCTTACCTGAAGAAGTTGAAGCATTAGAGCAACAGCGCAGAGAAGAAGCTGAACGTTTAGCGAAAAAACAACAGCTAAGTCATGATTCTAGTGCTGAATCTTTAATGACAGAAACGGAAGCTAAGATTGCAACACAAGGTCATAAAATAGGTCGTAATGATCCATGTCCTTGCGGTTCAGGTAAGAAATATAAACAGTGTCATGGCCGATTGAATTAATGTTCAATCTACTGATTAAGTTGAACGATTAAATCGTAAAACGATCAATTATAAAAAATAAGAAAGGCGGGACTTCCCGCCTTTTTAACGAAGAAATTATGGAAAAAAAACATCTGCATATCGCTGCAGGTATTATTCGTAATACAAAGCAGCAAATATTCATAACTGAGCGCCCAGAAGGTACTCATATGGCCGGATTTTGGGAGTTTCCCGGAGGAAAGTTAGAGCAAGGTGAACAGCCTGAAGATGCACTAGTTAGGGAGCTTGAGGAAGAAGTTGGTATTATAGTTACAGAAAGCCAATTATTTCACCGGGTTGAGCATGAACTAGACGATAGGTTTATAACACTTTACTTTTTTATCGTATCGGCCTGGCATAATGAGCCTTATGGAAAAGAAGGGCAAAAATCACGTTGGGTAGAGCAGCAAGATTTGATTGCAAGTGAATTTCCGCCTGCTAATCGCATTATTGTGGAAATGCTGACTCAATAATTTCAGCTACCAATGATATTGAAAAGTTTTAATAAATATTGGTAAGTGGAAAGCATATCGTATCAATTTATGCTTCCCACTTTAAATTTAAAGATAAGTCGATAATTAACCATTATTCTCTGGTAGTTCACTCCAATTATCGCTGTCTGATATCTCGCCTTGGCTTTCAATATATTTTTCTTCGCTTGCCCATTCTCCAAGATCAATTAATTGACAGCGTTTACTGCAAAATGGACGAAAGGGACTATCTTCATTCCAAACAACTGTTTTTTGGCAGGTTGGACAATTTACTTCAATATATTCATTCATAAAAATTTTTCACTCGTAAATGTTTGCTTTCATCAGCAGCAAGATAGTTCAAAGGTGATGACTTCGGGTAGTATACCATTCTCACTATCGATGTGGAGAAAACGAAGAGCAAAACGTGTTTTATGACCTGAAATTTGAGGATAAATAAGATGTTCTGCAGATAACTTAATTCGAAGGAGTTCTTTTCCTTCCACGCTATCTTGATAAAATCCATTATGTGATGCTTTAGTTTCGAAAGTTCCGGATTGGCGAATTAAGGTTAGAATGGTTTGCAATATGTCTTTTAATGGTTCAATGCTATCAAGCCAGCCTTTAATTGTGTTATCTCTTTGAGATTGAGGGATATTTAACCATAGCTGTAATGTTGGTAAATCGAAGCTACAGCATCCCCCTGGAATACTTAGGCGTTGACGAACCATACTGATGATTTTATCAGATCTTAGCTGATGCCCAGATCGAGATGCTGACATTAATCGGCTGATTTTTTCCGATAGCTCGTTAAGTAAAGAGTTAATTAATTGATTATCAGCATTTGGTGACTCAGCCCAAGTTAATAAACGAGATCGTTGTTTTTCGAGTTCTTTTACAAGCTCAGAGCGGACTTCACCTCTATCAAGTATTTCAATTAATTCAGAAATAGCACGAAAAAAAGCAATACCTGAAGAATAGGAGGTAATATGACTAAGTTCATAAACTTGCGCTAAAAGGGTTTCAAGGCGCAACCAAGAGCGGATTTTTTCATTCATTGGATATTCATAGGTGATGAAGTTTGTTGAAGTTAGTTCGCCCATTAAAATTCCTATTTTTTAGTTTTTGCTTGTGTTAAATATTGTTTGTGAAGTGCTGCAACCTTATTGGTAATGCTGGGATCATTTGTATGATTTGTAACTATATCATCTGCATAAGATAAGCGCTTTTCTCTACTGACTTGTGCATTTAATATATTAATAGCTTGTTCACGGCTAATGTTATCTCTTTCAATAGTTCTTAATATTTGCTCTTCTTCAGTTACATCAACTACAAGTACTCGATCTGCTAAGTGAGAAATATTATTTTCTATTAGTAAGGGAACAACCCATATGACATATGGATAATTAACTTGCTGTAATTGTTTTTTTGTTTCTTTCTGAATTAGTGGATGAAGTAATGCATTTAACCATTTCTTTTGTTCAATATTAGAAAAAATAATTTCTCGTAGATAGTTTCTATTCAGGGAGCCGTCAACATTAAGGATTGCCTTTCCAAAATGCAATGCAATAGCATCTAAGGCTGGAGTACCGGGTTCCACAACTTGTCGTGCAATGATATCAGCATCGACAACAGGCACGCCAAGCGCCGCAAATTCATTTGCAACGGTTGTTTTACCACTTCCAATACCACCTGTTAAAGCGACTATATAGGACATAATATTTATTCATTTATATATTGTTAATAAAAATAGATTACACTGAAATTTCGAATTTGTCTGCTCTCACTGTAACATATATGACATACAATTTATAACATATAACAAGAGTGGGGGACATATACAAATTACATTCTATTTATAACATAAAGGTAAAATTTTTATCCCTAGAATAGGTTATTAAACACCGGTAATTACATTACCTAGATTAAATATTGGCAAATACATCGCTAACATTATCACACCGATAAGACTTGAAATTAAAACAAGTAAAATCGGTTCAAGATTTTTAAGTCTTTGCTTTGTTATATCTGCATATTGTTTAGAATAATATTTGAATAAATACTGTGTAAAGTATTGAAGCTTATCTGTTTCTTCGGCGATAGATATAAGTTGAATTGCTAAATTCGGAAAAAAAGGGGCTTGGTTCATCGCACTGGATAATGACTCGCCTTTAATTACAGTACTATGGATGAACTGACAATCTTTATGATAGTGATTATTAGTGATAGTTCCGATTGCACAATTTAAGCATTCAGGCAATGGTAAACCTGCTTTTAATGTTGATGATAATGTTAAAAAATAGATAGATAAATTGTGAAATTGTATTAATTGTCCAAAATAGGGAATGATTGTTGAAAGCTGATGGAGGTATTTCTTAAATTCTGTTCTAAATTTGATTACACATAATATAAAGAGTGAGATTAATATAAAGAATAGATAAAACTCATCTCTAATTCGGTTAGATATAACTATCATAATTTGTGTTAAGAATGGAAGTTCATGTTGAAATGTCGAATAAATATTTTCAAATTGAGGAATAACATACAGTAACATAATTGATAAAAGAATAATTGAAAATATTATGAGTGTAATTGGGTATCTCAAGGCTTTCTTAATGATTTGCGTTGTTTCAATGTTATGCTCTAACATAGACGTTATAATAGTAAAACTATTTTCATACTGTCCTGTTTTTTCAGCAATTATTATTAGGCTTAAAGTGGTGCTGTCAAAGATAGTCGGATGTTGTTTTAGGTTTTTAGCGAAACTTTCACCTTTTTTCAAGTTATTGATTGAACATGAAATAATATAGTTCCAAAGTGGTAGTTGACAGTTGGATTTTAAAATACTCAAACATTGAAGTAAGTTTATTCCTGAAGATGTCAATATACTTAATTGATGAAAGAAATGAATTCGATAATTCAAATTTAATTTATTTAAATTGAAAATGGCTTTTAGCTTTATTTTTAAAGGTATTAGATTATTTTCAATAATAATTAATAACGCCTGCTTTTTATTTTTAGCAATTAATGTGTCTTTTATTAAATCATTATGGCTATTGATTGCCGTATAGGAGTATATAAACATAATTAATAGTCCCCTTTGCCTACTATGGCGTAAACTTCTTGTAAGCTCGTATTTCCAGACTCTATGAGCTTAATACCGGATTGAAATAAATTGATAAAATTACTCGAACAAATCTTTTGATTGGCAAAGACATTTTTCAAATTATCATGATGAAGGTATTCATAGATTGCAGTTCTTCCCATAAAGCCGGCAAAACATTGGTCACATCCTGATGATATCGATTCATTAACATAGGTATTTTCATCGATTTCCGTTTGTTTTGTTGTTGGTTGTTTGCAATTAGAGCAGAGTTTTCTAACAAGTCGTTGAGCAATAACCATTTTTAAGCAAGACCTCAATTGTGCTTTATTGACACCTAATTGCTCCATACGCTCTATTGCACTCACAGTGCAATTTGTATGTAGTGTTGAAAGCACTAAATGACCGGTTTGTGCTGCTCTGGTTGCAATTTGAGCTGTTTCTTCATCTCGTATTTCACCAACCATAATAATATCCGGATCCTGCCTTAATAAGGCTCTAAGTGTAAATGCAAAACTTAATCCATATTTTTCGTTAACTTGAATTTGATTTATCCCTTGAAGAGGGATTTCTATAGGATCTTCAATGGTTGAAATATTTCTTGAGGATTGATTTAAATACTCTAGAGCGCTATATAGGGTGACTGTTTTGCCACTCCCCGTTGGGCCTGTGACTAATATTAATCCTTGAGGTTTATGTAAGTTTTCTTTTAATACGTTTAATAGGGTAGAGCACATCCCGATGTGCTCTATGGAATATTTAAGTTGAGTATTGAGTAGTCTTAAAACCAGTTTTTCGCCATATAAGGTGGGAATACTTGATAAGCGTATACTGAAATTGTATCCATCAAAATACCAATTCAATTGTCCATCTTGAGGAAGCCTTTTTTCTGCAATATTCATTTTTGCTAGTATTTTAATCCGAGCAATAATCTCATTATTAATTTCATAAGGAGGAGATGGCATAAAATGTAGTTTCCCATCCACCCTAATACGTATTTTAATGCCTTGCTTAGTTGGTTCTATATGTATGTCTGATGAACGCTTACGAACTGCGGACTTAAGTAATTCCTCAACAAAGTCAATTGCTGGCGAGGATGTATTTAATGATTCGGTTTCTTTTGATTGATAGGTTTTTTCTTCTTCCTGAACTTCGTGAATATCATGATTAAAATAGTGGTCTATTTTTTCTTTTGGCCAAATGTCATAACAGACTGGTACACTAGCAATAAATCTTAGTGTTGAAATAACGTTATCATTAGGTTTTTGCGATACGGCAATTGATAATCTTTTATGGTTGTAATCAATTATTATTATATAATTTTTATCGCATACATTTTTAAGTTCTTTAAAAATATATTGCCTTTCCCTGGTGTAATTCATTTTAGCCCTTATTTAAAAATTGAGTGTTTTTTCACAGAGTGATTTTAAATTATCATCACTGTCGCTTTCACAAACAATTGTCCATTGAAAAGGCATATTATTATTTGTATTTAAAGGTGTTAATGTAGCAGAAAGGCCTGAGAGTGCTTTATCAGCAGTAAAAGTAATGACACCAGCTTTTACATCTATTGCACTAAGGTACTTACCTTTAACATTATTAGGAATATTGTCTTTTCCGCTAGCACATTGAGTTAAACCGCCTTGATTGAAACTACATAATTCAACGCTATTTTTATAAGGAAGTATAGTTTGTAGTACATCGGTCATTGCAGCTTTTTGCATATATCCTTGATAGCCTGGAATGGCTATTGCACTAAGTATAGAAATTATTGCTATAACAACCATTATTTCAATTAACGAAAATCCTTTTTGATTCATGATTAAATCCTTCTATGTTTAGGTGAGTGAATATCATGAACGAGTTTTTACGTTACATTTAGTCATTGCATTATTATATGCGAGCGGTTTTGAAAAATATTTATGATAATAAGTGGGGTTTCATTTTTATTTGGAGCGTACTCGAAAAAATATAAATTTATTTTCATATAATCTTGAGAGAATATGATTTTTTTGGCTTAATTTAAAATACTCGTAATTATATTTTAAAGTTTAATTACGAGGGTTAATAAATGTTGAATTATTTAAATGTTTTTAATTTTTCTTTGTAATGTGACCAATTGAAATAAGGGCCAGGATCTGTTTTTCGATTAGGTGCAATATCACTGTGGCCGGTAATATTGTGTGCAATAAGCGGATATTGAGCGATAAGTAATTTTGTGATTTGAGCTAGTGCTAAATATTGATCTTCTGTAAAAGGTTCGAAATCGGTTCCTTCGAGTTCAATACCAATTGAAAAGTCATTACATTTTTCTCGGCCTTGATAACTTGATTGTCCCGCATGCCAAGCACGCATATTAAAAGGAACATATTGTATTATTTCACCATCACGGCGTATTAGACAATGGGCAGAAACTCGAAGGTGTTTTATCTCGTCAAAAAATGGATGCTCATCAGGATTTAATGTCCCTGTAAAAAGCTGATTAATATACGGGCCACCAAATTGTCCAGGAGGAAGGCTGATATTGTGTATAACTAAAAGCGAAGGAACCGTAGTTTCAGGTCTTTCATCATAATGGGGAGAAGGGATATGAGTCACATTTTTTAGCCAACCATTATGTATTTTCATACCGGTATCCATAGTATTCTCTTTTCTTTTTTAAGCTCTCGTTATCTATAGCTAGAAAGATTAGCATAGATGATATGACACGGGTGGATATTTTTGGAGTTTACTAATGGCTATACGACGTTACGATGAGAAACAAAGACGTGAAGTTCTTCTTGAAAGATTGTCTGTAGATATTCCCTTCATGGTCAGTGTTGCACTGAAAGAAGATTTAGGCCAGTTGGTTGATTATAAACAAGATATTACTGGGCAATTGCTCAATGAAAATACGCTTGCAACAGCTCGAATTATTACAAGAGAACAGGGTGTTTTTTGTGGGCAACAATGGCTTGATGAAGTTTTTCATCAATTAGGTGGCCAGGTTAAAGTTCATTGGCAAGTACGCGACGGCGATACCGTTGCACCAAATCAAATTCTCTGTGAAATGTCTGGGCCATCTCAGGTACTTTTAACCGGAGAACGGACAGCACTTAATTTTATTCAAACATTGTCGTCTGTCTCGACAGTGACAGCTCTATATGTGGAACAGCTCAAAGGGACAAGAGCTAAGCTTCTGGACACAAGAAAAACCATTCCTGGACTAAGAACGGCATTAAAATATGCCGTTTTGATGGGCGGAGGGTTTAATCATCGCCTTGGTTTATCTGATGCCTATCTTATTAAAGAAAATCATATTATTTCAGCGGGTTCCGTAGAACAAGCCGTCAACCTTGCTCGTAAAGCTCACTCTGAAGTCCCTATAGAGGTTGAAGTTGAAAATTTGGATGAACTACTTCAAGCAATAAAGGCTGATGCAGATATCATCATGTTAGATAATTTTACGACTAAAATGATGAAAGATGCTGTGGTACTAACAGCCGAGAAGGCCGCTTTAGAGGTATCAGGAAACGTAACCTTAAGTACAATCAAAGAGTTTGCTGAAACTGGAATTGATTTTATCTCAGTCGGTGCATTGACTAAACATATTAAAGCAATGGATTTATCCATGCGATTTGTGAATGAGAAATAACGGAAGCTTCGCTAGTTATTACGATTAAACAGCAGAGATTGTAAAGTGAAGGACATAATTTGAACAATCTCTGCTGGTTTTTAAATTGACGTCAAATGCTGATGAGGCTATCTGGTTTAGTTCAGTGCTATTTTTTAAATCGAAATTTGATTTAAGTTTGACTTAATGGATATTTTAACGATTTTTTTATGTTAAAGATGGCGTTTTGTATTTCAGTAATCGCTTAGATACATTTATTGAATAATTATGCATTATAATTGACTTTGATTTACCTTAGTTTGTAACTGTAACGCTTCAGTTATCGTTATTTTGGCATAAAAAATCGATTTAAATGTTAAATATCAATATGCGTATAAATGTGTTTAGTTATCAAATTATGCTAAATATTAAAATTTTTTGTTAAAATTTGCAGGATTTTATGATTTAGCACAAGGTCTTTATGGACAGATAGTGAATACTTTGTTACTTTATTAACCCATAAATAAATTGGTATTACCAATTAACACTGGGTAATACGTAATCAATAATTACTCACTAATGAACATGGCAGATTATGACTTACGGTAAAATTCGCCAACCAAAGTTATCTGATGTTATAGAGCAACGACTCGAACATCTTATTTTCGAGGGGACTTTACGCCCCGGCGAAAAGCTGCCTCCTGAACGCGAACTGGCTAAACAGTTTGACGTGTCCAGACCATCAGTACGTGAAGCAATTCAAACTTTAGAAACCAAAGGTCTTTTATCTCGCCGTCAAGGTGGTGGAACCTTTGTTCAAAAAAAAATGTGGCAAAGTTTTAGCGACCCACTTGCTGAATTACTTGCTGGTAACCCTGAATCTCAATTTGATCTCCTTGAAACGCGTCATGCACTCGAAGGTATTGCCGCTTATTATGCTGCTCTTCGTGGTACTGAAGAAGATTTAGTGAGAATTCGTCAAAGTTATGAACTAATTGAAGTTGCACAGCAAAATGGCGGGCTTGAAGCTGAATCAGACGCGGTATTACAATATCAACTGATTGTAACAGAAGCTGCTCATAACGTTGTTTTATTGCACCTGTTGCGCTGCATGGTTCCTATGTTGGAACAAAATATTAAGCAAAATTTTGAGTTTTTATACACGCGTAAAGATATGTATAAAGCAGTTAGTGAACATAGAGCTCAAATTTTCTCCGCTATAATGGCAAGAGAACCTGAAAAAGCTCGAGAAGCTTCTCATCGCCACTTAGCCTTTATTGAAGACTTGCTTTTGGATATTGGCCGAGAGCAGACAAGACGAGAACGTTCGTTACGTAGGTTACAGCAACATCCTGATTTAAAGTAGTAATATAGAATCTGACTGCTGCATCTATATTACTGTGAATGCTCTATTTGAGCGCTAAACGCAGCAACTACATTAGGGCCTATCTTCCCGTTATTTTTAATGAAATGGGAAAATAACGGGAAGATAGGCTCCACATAAACATCATAAAATAGATAACAGATAAGGAATACACCATGTCAGATATGTTAAAAAATGACGTGGATCCGATTGAAACTCGCGACTGGTTACAGGCGATTGAATCGGTGATCCGTGAAGAAGGTGTTGATCGTGCACAGTTCATTATCGAACAGGTATTGAGCGAAGCACGTAAAGGCGGTGTTAACATTGCTGCTGGTGCATCCGGTCATTTTGATTACATCAACACAATTGCTGTTGAAGATGAACCTGCATACCCTGGTAACATGGATTTAGAGCGCCGTATTCGCTCTGCAATTCGTTGGAACGCAGTTATGACTGTTCTGCGTGCTTCTAAAAAGGATTTAGAGTTGGGTGGCCATATGGCCTCATTCCAATCTGCTGCAACCTTATATGAAGTTTGTTTTAACCACTTCTTCCGCGCTCATAATAATAATGATGGCGGCGACTTGGTATTTTTCCAAGGCCATATTTCCCCGGGTATCTATGCTCGTGCTTTCTTAGAAGGCCGCTTAACTGAAGAGCAGATGAATAATTTCCGTCAAGAAATTGGTGGTAAAGGTTTATCTTCTTACCCACACCCTAAATTAATGCCTGATTTCTGGCAGTTCCCAACTGTTTCAATGGGTCTGGGACCAATCAATGCTATCTACCAAGCTAAATTCTTAAAATATTTGGATAACCGTGGTCTGAAAAATACCTCTGCACAGACGGTATATGCTTTCTTAGGCGATGGTGAGATGGATGAGCCAGAATCTAAAGGTGCGATTACTATCGCAACTCGCGATAAGTTAGATAACTTAGTTTTCGTTATTAACTGTAACTTACAGCGTTTAGATGGCCCAGTAACTGGTAATGGTAAAATTGTTAACGAGCTAGAAGGCATCTTTAGTGGCGCTGGCTGGCAAGTTATCAAAGTTATGTGGGGCGATCGTTGGGATGAATTGCTGCGCAAAGATACTAGCGGCAAATTAGTTCAACTGATGAACGAAACACTGGATGGCGACTATCAAACATTTAAGTCACGTGATGGTGCTTATGTTCGCGAACATTTCTTTAATCGCTACCCAGAAACTGCTGCATTAGTTAAAGACATGACTGATGATGAAATTTGGGCGTTGAACCGTGGTGGTCACGATCCGAAGAAAGTCTATGCAGCATTTAAAAAAGCAGAAGAAACGAAAGGCAAACCAACTGTCATTTTAGCTCAAACCATCAAAGGTTATGGTATGGGTGAAACGGCGGAAGGTAAAAACATCGCTCACCAAGTGAAGAAAATGAACATGGATGGCGTACGTTACTTCCGTGATCAATTCAATGTGCCAGTTGCCGACGACCAAATTGAAAAACTGCCGTACATTACATTTGAAAAAGATTCAGAGGAGTACAAATATCTACATGAGCGTCGTCAAGCGCTTGGTGGTTATTTGCCAGCTCGTCGTGCTAAGTTTGAAGAGAAACTGGAAATTCCAGCACTGTCAGACTTTAGCCAATTACTTGAAGAGCAATCTAAAGAAATTTCAACCACAATTGCATTCGTTCGTGTTCTGAATGTTATGTTGAAAAACAGCTCTATTAAAGAACGTTTAGTCCCAATTATCGCTGATGAAGCACGTACCTTTGGTATGGAAGGTCTGTTCCGTCAAATCGGTATTTACAGTGCGAAAGGGCAGCAATATACCCCTCAGGATCGTGAGCAAGTTGCTTACTATAAAGAAGATTCTAAAGGTCAAATTTTGCAAGAAGGTATCAATGAGTTAGGTGCGGGCTCTTCATGGTTAGCTGCGGCGACATCATATAGCACCAATAACCTACCAATGATCCCATTCTATATCTACTACTCAATGTTTGGTTTCCAACGTATTGGTGACTTGATGTGGGCAGCGGGTGACCAACAAGCACGTGGCTTCCTGATTGGTGGTACTTCAGGTCGTACAACACTTAATGGTGAAGGCTTACAGCATGAAGATGGTCATAGCCATATCCAGTCACTGACTATTCCTAACTGTATTTCTTATGACCCAGCTTACGCTTATGAAGTTGCTGTCATTATGCACGACGGTTTAGAGCGCATGTATGGCGAGAAACAAGAGAACGTGTATTACTACATCACGACTCTTAATGAAAACTACCATATGCATGCAATGCCAGAAGGCGTTGAAGAAGGTATCCGTAAAGGTATCTACAAGCTGGCTTCTGTTGAAGGTAGCAAAGGTAAAGTTCAGTTATTAGGTTCTGGCTCAATGATGCGCCACGTACGTGAAGCTGCAAATGTGCTGTCAACTGAATATGGAATTGGTTCTGATGTTTATAGCGTAACCTCATTCACTGAATTGGCTCGTGATGGTCAAGACTGTGAGCGTTGGAATATGCTACATCCATCTGCTACGCCACGTGTTCCATATGTTGCTCAAGTCATGAATGACGCACCAGCTGTTGCATCAACTGACTACATGAAACTGTTCGCAGAGCAAATTCGTACCTATGTACCTGCTAGTGAGTATCGTGTACTAGGAACCGATGGTTTCGGTCGTTCAGATAGCCGTGAAAACCTGCGTCACCACTTTGAAGTGGACACAACTTATGTGATAGTTGCAGCGCTAGGTGAATTGGCTAAACGTGGTGAAATTGATGTTCAAATCGTTGAAGAAGCGATTAAAAAATACAACATCAACCCAGATAAAGTTAACCCACGTTTGGCATAAGAGGTAAGAATCAATGTCTATTGAAATCCAAGTGCCTGATATCGGTGCTGATGAAGTTGAAGTCACCGAAGTGATGGTTAAAGTTGGTGATAAAGTAGAAGCAGAACAATCAATTATCACAGTTGAAGGTGATAAAGCTTCTATGGAAGTCCCATCTCCACAAGCGGGTGTGGTTAAAGAAATTAAAATTGCAGTGGGTGACAAAGTCACTACTGGCAAATTAATTATGATTTTTGAAGCAGCAGAAGGCGCAGCAGCGCCAACTGCAGCAGCTTCTGCTCCTGCGGCTACCGCAGCACCAGCTACAGCTGAAGCAAAAGAAGTTGCTGTACCTGATATTGGTGGCGATGAAGTTGAAGTTACTGAAATCATGGTTAAAGTTGGCGATAAAGTCGAAGCTGAACAATCGATCATTACTGTTGAAGGTGATAAAGCCTCAATGGAAGTACCTGCACCATTTGCTGGTACAGTTAAAGAAATTAAGATTGCAACTGGTGATAAAGTTCAAACTGGTTCTTTGATTATGGTATTTGAAGTTGCAGGTTCTGCGGCTCCTACAGCGGCACCGGCGGCAGTTTCTGCGGCACCAGTTGCTGCGACAGCTTCTGCAATCAAAGATGTTAACGTTCCAGATATCGGCGGTGATGAAGTTGAAGTTACCGAGGTTATGGTTAAAGTTGGCGATAAAGTTGCAGCTGAACAGTCAATCATTACTGTTGAAGGCGATAAAGCTTCAATGGAAGTGCCTGCACCATTTGCTGGTACAGTTAAAGAAATTAAAATCGCGACTGGCGACAAAGTTAAAACCGGTTCACTGGTGATGACTTTTGAAGTTGCAGGCTCAGCACCAGCAGCGGCTCCTGTAGTTGCGGCTTCTGCACCAGCACCATCGGCTGCACCTGTTGCATCAGCACCAGTGAAAGCGGCTGATAGCAAAAACGACTTCGTTGAAAATGACGCTTATATTCATGCAACGCCGGTTATTCGTCGTTTAGCGCGTGAGTTTGGTGTTAATTTAGCGAAAGTTAAAGGTACGGGTCGTAAAGGTCGTATTCTTCGTGAAGACGTCCAAGCTTATGTTAAAGATGCTGTGAAACGTGCAGAATCTCCAGCAGCAGCGGGTGGCGGCTTACCGGGTATGTTGCCATGGCCGAAAATTGATTACAGCAAGTTCGGTGAAGTTGAAGAAGTTGAACTGGGCCGTATTCAAAAAATCTCTGGTGCTAACCTAAGCCGTAACTGGGTCATGATCCCACACGTTACACTGATGGAAGATGTTGATACCACTGAAGTTGAAGAGTTCCGTAAACAACAGAATAAAGAAGCTGAGAAGAAACAGCTTGGTGTGAAAATCACACCACTGGTGTTTATCATGAAAGCGGTAGCTCGTGCTCTTGAAGAGATGCCACGTTTCAACAGCTCTATTTCTGAAGATGCACAGCGTTTGTTCCTGAAGAAATATATTAACATCGGTATCGCTGTTGATACCCCTAATGGCCTAGTTGTTCCTGTTTTCAAAGATGTGAACAAAAAAGGCATTATGGAGTTATCTCGCGAGTTAGGTGAAGTGTCTAAGAAGGCTCGTGCAGGTAAATTGACTGCCGCTGATATGCAAGGTGGTTGCTTCACTATTTCGAGTCTTGGTGGTATTGGTACAACCGGTTTTGCTCCGATTGTAAATGCACCAGAAGTTGCCATTATGGGTCTATCACGTTCAGCAATGAAACCAGTGTGGAATGGTAGCGAGTTTATTCCTCGCCTGATCCTGCCTATGTCACTTTCATTTGACCACCGTGTAATTGATGGCGCTGATGGCGCTCGATTCATCACTTTGGTTGGACAATTGATGAGCGATATTCGCCGTCTAGTGATGTAAATAATAAGACCGGCTTATAGGCCGGTCTGTTTTATTTAGGCTGGGGCAGAGTTTTTTGCTGTTGCTGCCACAGGTTGGGAGTTACATCACGTAATGAGCCTTTTCAGGGTGTTAACAATTCTGTAAACTGCTTTCGGTGTGTACTTTTCCAGTGGAAAATTCGTTTATTCGGCAGCCCCGCTGGACAAAACAAAATGAGGTCATGATGAGTACTGAAATTAAAGCCCAAGTAGTCGTACTTGGTGCAGGCCCTGCAGGATATTCTGCGGCTTTCCGTTGCGCTGACTTAGGTTTAGAAACTGTTTTGGTTGAGCGTTATTCAACTCTAGGTGGAGTTTGTTTAAACGTGGGTTGTATCCCATCTAAAGCTTTGTTGCATGTTGCAAAAGTGATCGAAGAAGCTAAAGCTTTAGCTGAACATGGTATCGTTTTTGGTGAGCCAAAAACTGACATTACCAAAGTTCGTATGTGGAAAGAAAAAGTTATCAATCAGTTAACTGGCGGCTTAGCAGGTATGGCTAAAGGTCGTAAAGTTACCGTGGTTAATGGTTTTGGTAAATTTACAGGTGCAAACACGCTGGTAGTTGACGGTGAAAACGGCAGCACAACAATTAATTTTGATAATGCTATTATTGCTGCGGGCTCACGTCCTATTCAGTTGCCATTCATTCCTCATGAAGATTCACGCATTTGGGACTCAACCGATGCGTTAGAACTGAAAGAAGTTCCAGAGCGTCTGCTAGTTATGGGTGGTGGTATCATCGGTCTAGAAATGGGTACTGTGTACCATGCTCTAGGTTCTCAAATCGATGTTGTTGAAATGTTTGATCAAGTCATCCCTGCGGCTGACAAAGACGTAGTTAAAGTCTTCACCAAGCAAATCAGCAAGAAATTCAATCTGCTATTAGAAACTAAAGTAACAGCTGTTGAAGCAAAAGAAGACGGCATTTATGTTTCTATGGAAGGCAAAAAAGCCTCCGCAGAACCACAACGTTATGATGCTGTATTAGTCGCTATCGGTCGTGTACCTAATGGTAAAAACTTAGATGCAGGCCAAGCAGGCGTTGAAGTTGACGATCGTGGATTTATCCATGTTGATAAACAAATGCGCACTAACGTACCTCATATCTTTGCTATCGGCGATATCGTCGGTCAACCAATGTTGGCTCACAAAGGTGTTCATGAAGGTCACGTTGCAGCAGAAGTTATTTCTGGTCTGAAACATTATTTCGACCCTAAAGTTATTCCATCAATTGCTTACACTGAGCCAGAAGTCGCTTGGGTTGGTTTGACTGAAAAAGAAGCGAAAGAAAAGAATATCAGCTATGAAGTTGCAACATTCCCATGGGCTGCATCTGGCCGTGCGATAGCATCAGATTGTGCTGAAGGTATGACTAAGTTAATTTTCGACAAACAAACTAACCGTGTTATCGGTGGTGCTGTTGTTGGCGTTAATGGTGGTGAATTACTAGGTGAAATCGGCCTAGCAATTGAAATGGGTTGTGATGCAGAAGACCTCGCATTGACTATCCATGCACACCCAACATTATATGAGTCAATTGGTATGGCTGCTGAAATTTATGAAGGTAGCATTACTGATTTACCAAACGCTAAAGCGAAAAAGAAAAAGTAATTTTCTTTATTAGCGAATAGTAAACAGCATCTCTAGTGTGTTGTTTATTTATAAAGTGAATAGAAGCCAATGTGGAAACACATTGGCTTTTTTGTATTTATAGCAATAAAAAAATAAATTCATCTTTATAATTTTATTTAAATTAATCAATTGAAAATAATTGTTTAATTTTTAAGTTTATAACTATTATGAAAATAACGGTTAGTTGACTATAAAAATATTAAATTCTAATTTGCTTATTCTGCTTTTTATTTATAACTAATAAGGAAATTAGTTTATGGGAATAATGGAACATGTAGATTCGATGACGGTAGTTGGAAGTAATTCTCGGCCTAGTAATGACTATTCATATTTTAATAATTTTTCTGATGATATTCATGATGAAACATATTTGACTGATCAGTATGATAATTTGAAAAATATTTTACATGATAATTATGCTGAAAAAGAATCAGTATCGAGTGATGAACGTATTTACTACCATAAGGCCGAACCTTCACAAGTTGGGGTAAACTTATATAAAAACACGCGAAGGTCAAACCAAGAATTACTTGAAGATAAGATTGAAACATTGAAAGGGACAGTTCGTAGTATTGAAAGCTCACATGAATGGAAGGTTTTAACAGATCCTCAAAAACACCCCTGTACATATCAACGGAAATTTCATTCGTCGGCAATGAATATGACAGCTACATTGAAGCTCAATACTACAGAAGATAGAGATAGACTAATCTCTGATAAATTTGATACTAACTATAAGCGTAATCCAGATGTTTTCGACAATCAAGGCTACTTAAAAAATGCACCTAATGATGCAATTAGGCAAAGAATTATCGATGGTAGAATTAAGTATTTAGAACAAGAAATTAAAACATTTCGAAAGAATATAAATGAAATTAAAAATGGTAAAGGTTAAAACATGAAAATAGAACTTAGTTTACTGGAAGAGGCTGTAGTAACCATTTTCAAAGAAATGAAAGAGCAGGGAGTAGATGATATTGACCTAGATTCAGATTTTTATTGGAACGTACCTTCAGAGTTTATTTATGATGTTTATAATGAGCCTCCTCGATTAGACATTGGGCAGTTGGAAGATGATTATGAAACTTTATGCAAAGCTAAAGAAAAAGAGCTCCTAGTAAAGTATAACTTAAAAAATATATCTACAATCTTTCGGTATTTAGCTGAGAAAGATTCAGCATAATCTGAATTGATAACCTTAAGTGTGTAAGCCATGACAATTTAGGTCATTATTTACACACTGATTAACTGGTTTTTAATTGCTAACTAAGCTGATCTCTATCGCTATTTTAATTTATGTTTCCAATTTTGTTGAAGGGTTAGCTTTGCATCACGTATGCAGTGGCTGAATCTCTACCTGACTAGGGTGTAGATTATTAAATTAATAGAAATGTTTAAATTTAAACATAGATATACAAAAAGTATAAATATTGTTTTTTTGACTTTAACTATCTTAGTTATAATTTAGGAATATTTTTAATGATTTCAATTAACCTCACCTTTAAAATAATTAGTGCTCAATAGAAACAGAATGCACGTGAGCAAGATTTTTTAGTGAAAGGTAAAATTCAGGTAGAGTGATTCGTTGTCTGATAGTCAGTTTTAAACTCACTTCAACACGCTGTTTTTTAACATCACGAATATTAAGATTATCAATTATATCTCGAGTGAGTTTTAGATGGTCTATTAATATAGGGACACCTTCATCACTGTCAAATAGCATTCTTACCTTTAATTTCCCTAATCGTTGCCTTTTAAATTGAAATAACACAATTTGTGGCCTTATCATGATGGCAATAAAAAATAATACGGTGACAATTATCGCTTGTAGATAAAACCCATTACCACAAGCAATTCCTATCCCCGCTGAAGCCCAGACGATTGCGGCGGTTGTTAGTCCTGAAATAGCATCATCACTTCTGTGCATGATGACGCCGGCGCCTAAAAAGCCGATTCCACTGACAATTTGTGCAGCTAAACGCATTGGGTCACTGCGTATATTGTCAGAAATTCCGGCGTAGTACTCCGCAGATTGGATAGAAACAATAGTTAAAAGACAGCTTGCAACAGAAATGATGACACAGGTCGTGAATCCTACTGGTTTACCTTTAGATTCTCTTTCTAAGCCAAGTAATCCGCCCAATATAAATGAGGCAACGAGTTTTATGATAATGGAGACAGAAACTAAATTAGTACCATTTAAATAGTTCATCATTGTTATCATATTAAATATCTCGTTGCCTCTAGGAATAAATATGGGTTATATGTTTTTGACTTCTTTTAATTTCTTGCTGACATCATCTTTAAAGAAAATAAAGAAGAAAACGGCAACTACAGCGGCAATACCTGCCGGTATGTACCAGAATGACTGCCATTGCGGTAATGCAGCAGAACCTGTTTCAGTGACTGTATTATTGAAAATTGCACCGCAAACAGTAGAGGCAAACAACAAACCAATTCCGTTGGAAACAATAAACCTTAACCCTTGAGCTTGTGCGCGAATTTCTGGTTTAGCTTTGCGGTCCACATAAATATCGCCTGCTGTGAAGAAGAAATCCCAACATAAACCTTGCAGTACCAAACCAATCACAATATAGACTAAGCTGGCATCAACAGCGGCATGAGCAAAGAATAGTGAGCGTATAATCCAAGAGACTGCACCGAGCAATAAGGTAAATTTAAAGCCAAATTTTAATAAGAAAAATGATAAAACAAACATAAACATGACTTCAAATGCAACACCGATTTGCATAATAGAAGCTGCATTGTTAAAGCCAAGAGCTTTGATAAAAACGGGGATATACGCCGAATATGCAGTTTTAGGGATCATTAACACAAAGATACTTAACATCAGAATAGTAAAATATTTATCTTTAAATAATGAGAGTGCATCAAGGAACAGTAAATCACGTATAGAGAACGGTTTGCCTTTTGCTTTTGGTGGTGTATTTGGCAGTGTAAAACAGTAAAGACCTAAGATCACAGCGGCACCGGAGGCAATATACCAAGTCATTGTGCTGCCTGAAAAACCCATTTCGCCTAAAATAAAGCCAATTGTCATAAACCCAAATGTGCCAAATACACGGATAATAGGGAAGTATTTGACGCCATTTATATGGGTGAAGCTGATGCTATTTGATAATGCAGTTGTTGGATAAAATAGTAGGCCGACAATAAAGATCATAAAGAGGGTCATTGTCGTATTTTGCGCTTCAACAAATTGAGGGACGCAGAGGATCACGGCAGCGTTAATTAAGTGAAGAATTGCCATGACTTTTTGTGAAGCAAAGAAACGGTCGGCAATCATACCTATCAATAATGGCGAGATAAGTGTTGCGACACCTAAAAGTGCATAGGCATCACCAATGATTGCAGCCATTCCATAGGTGCTAAGAACTAAGCCCATCGTCATATTCCATGCACCTTGCATAAAATATTGGACGAACATCATGATAAGTAATCTAGGTGTTGTTTTAAAGTCCATGCTTTCGCCCTCTATTGTGACGTCATTGTATATCCGTCGTATGCAACGCGGATATTTTTTGGAGTACAAAACTCTTCCATTGCACTATGAGATAAATTACTCGTATGTGAAATATGGGAAAGTGCGAGTTGGGTATCTTGATTGATACAACCCATATCGATGAGGCGTTGTTGAGCATCAAAGATAGTTTCAAAACTCATATGGTTATCTGAGCGGGAATTACCGTTAAAGCCGTAAGTGCATTCCAATACGATCAAATCTAATTGTTTACCTGATAGCCATTGCCAAGTCAGTTCTGGAAACCATCCAGAATCATGGCCATAAAACAAACTGCGACCCTCTTTTTCAATATGATAAACGTAGCAATGCTCCCACTTGGCATGGTTTGCAAGCAATGGTGTGATGTTATAGCCCTGGTGTTGAACAGTTACAAAAGGCACTAAGCAATGAAAAGCGAAGCGCTCTGACGTGTAGCCAGGTAATAATGAAATGCACCCGCTAATCGCTTTATCATTACCAAAAATATGCAGAGGATGATTAGCGGTATGGCTAAAGCCTTCCATGCGACTGTATAACTCACCTGCATTGAAGTGATCTGCATGTGTGTGAGTGAATAATAAACTTTCAATACTTGTTGCATCCATTTGTTGCATAAGTAATTGAAGGGTAAATGTAGGCGACAAATCAATTAACATGACATCGTCAATGATTGCTGACGAGTGTGTTCGTATCTCTTTTCCACCAACACTTCTTGCCATTTGACAATGTTCACATCGACAAAATGGGTTTGGAACACTTTCGGATGCTGCCGTCCCTAAGAATTTTATTTTCATATTTTATAATCATCTCTTTTTTGAATCTGGAAATAGCACAATTTTGGTAAATTGAATCGTTCCAATTTAATCTTGTTGTTTAATAATCCCAAGAGAATCATTTTAAAAGAGTGATGATGATCATGATCTTATTTAATGAAAATTATAACTAACTGTAATATATGAATTATTTTTGTAATTGTTTTTATGTGATTATAAGTGATATTTTTTTCATTTAAAATGAATCGTTCCAATTTTTATTTGTTTGATTTTTAAATGCTATTTTTTAGGCGGTGTGATGGTGGGGGTGTCTATTTAATTGATTGTTTTATAAGGCTAAAGTAAGTTTTTAATGCTTATGGTGATTTTAATAAAAGATTTGAAAAAATGTCATTGTGAATTGAGATTGGATCGAATCATTCATTATTATTGATGAATCTATAATATTCGGTATTCTGTTGCAGACGACTTCATGAGGTGGATGTATCGATGGCAAATATAAAAGATATCGCTAAGCTTGCTGGTGTTGCCCATGGCACAGTTTCTAATGTGTTAAATAACAAAGGAAATGTGAGTGTTAAAAAGATGGAAGCAGTTTTGGCTGCGGCAAAGCAGATGGGGTATCAATTAAGCGTAAAAGGGCAGCAGTTACGATCGTCAAATGATCATAAAATTGCTGTTATATTGCCACAGTTAGTGTCTGAAAAATATACCGTGCTTTTTAATGCTATCAGACAAACGCTACTTAATTATCCAGATATCACCTATGATTTATTCATCACCGATGGCTTAGAATTTAACGAGTTAAAAGTATTAGAGCGTGTACAGGCGGGAGAATATAAGCAAGTTATTACTGTGACCTGCTTGGATAATGCCAATATTTATTTCGATGCATTACAGGTATCGCCTGATGATATTATTTTTGTTTACCGAAAGCCGATTGATGCACAACGTTTTTTTACCTTAAATTATGACCAACCTATCGACTCTATTGTTGAGTATCTTTTTGATAAACGACTAACAAATATAGGTGTTATTGCAGAAGAAAATCATTGGGTAGGAAATCAAAGCTTTGCTACTAAGTTAGAAGAGAAAATTAGAAAGCAAATATCGAATGCTAAAATTACGATGCAATATTCTTCAGATAATGAAGTGTATAAAGAGGCGTTCAATTTTTTCACCGATTCAACAGCATTGGATGTCATTATTGCTCAGGATACTGAGAGAGCAAAATGCATCACACAAGCAAGTTTTTATGGCGGGTTAAACTCTTGCCCAGAGGTCGTTTATTTGTCTGATAGCGCATCATTTATTGCGAATGGAATACTCGATTATCCTGTTAATTATGCGCAATTAGGTAAAGAGGTTGTCGAACAATTACTTTCTTCTTCGACAGACGGCAAAACAGAAATCGTCGAAATTTCTAACCTGAATGTTTCTGTTGAACGTCATTCACTGATTACCTTTGATAGAAATACTAATCAGACTCTGAATTTATTAACATTGCCAAGTCCTTCGACCAATGCCTTAATTAAGTTACTGCCTCATTTTTATAAGCAAACGGGTATTACGCTTAATGTTAGTATTCGGCCCTATGAGGAAGTTTTAGACATTCTCAATAATATAGAACAATACAGTTATTTCGATTTAGTGCGTATTGATATAGCGAGTTTTCCATGGCTGGCGGAAAAAATACTCACGCCATTAGACCAAATTGGTAACGGAATCGATGACTTACTTAATTATTTTTCAGATGCGGTCAAATTAAAATTTAGTTATGTCAATAATCTTGCCTATGCCACACCGTTTGATACCAGCATTCAACTATTATTTTATCGAAAAGATATTTTCGATTCGCCAATCTTAAAAAGAATGTTTTATGAGAAAAATAATAAAGAGCTTAGTGTTCCTAAAACCTTTGATGAATTTGATTTAATTGCTCGATTTTTTAATGAAATTCATCGTACAGATGATCCGCAAAGACCGGAAGGTGCGTCTTCTTCAATCGGCGGTGCTCGGTTAATTGCCACTGAATTTCTACAGCGCTATTACGCAAATGGTGGGCGATTATTATCAACAAAATCAACTCCACAATTAAATGATGAAATAGCGGTAGCGTCATTGCAAGCTTATATTAACCAACTGCGATTTAATAAAAATTTTCAGGGTATGTGGTGGGATGAACCCGTTAAAAGCTTTGAAAATAGTGAACTGGCTATGTTGATAACCTATATGAATTTATTTAATGATGTAGCCCATAGCAAACTGTCACCCAATATCGGTTTCGCATCCGTGCCAGGTGAAATTCCACAAATTGGGGGCGGGGTCATTGGTTTATCTAAACAAAGTCAAAAAGGCAATATTGCCGAACAATTCTATCGATGGCTATATTCTCCTGATGTAATGGATCATTTAGTGATGTTAGGTGGAAATAGTGTTTATCAAGATTTAAAAGATAACCAACCTATTTGTTATCGCTATCCTTGGTTGTCTCTTGCTTATAATGAGTTAAGTAAAGGTATTAGAGAAAATGTGACCGTGGCAGGAGAAACGGTTGATTTGCGAAAAGTGGAACATATTATCGGACAAGGCATTATGAATGCCGTGTATAAAATTATGTCTATTGATGAGGCGATTGAAAATATTAATAAAATGTTGAGGCTGCAATTTAGCTAGTACTTGGTGTATTTACTTAAGACATTCTTGTGGAATGTAATCATTTATGAGTGCTCATCCCGATTTGAATGTTTTAATAATTAAATTGAATCAATTGAAAATATTATGTTAATAAAACCTACCGCGATTTTAATTCATGTTCCCAATGTTGCTGAAGGGGTGGTGTGGTATCAGCAAGCCTTTCCACAAGCTAGGGCAGAGTATTTGCCTGAATTCGATTTTACCTTATTACATGTCGGAGACTTCACGATTGAAGTTGTTCAAGCTGATGAAAAAGTGAGTGAAGGTAAAAAAGGTACCGTTTTATATTGGCAAGTGAAATCGCTAGATGCTGCTCTTGAGTATTTAACATCAATTGGGGCAAAATTGTACCGTGGGCCAATGTTAATCGATGGTAACAATAGAATGTGCCAGCTTGTGGATCCATTCGGTAATTTAATCGGCCTAAAAGGCCAATAAAATCAATTAAATTCATTAAAAAAATTAAAACCAATCGCAATGATTTGCTTTATCAATTAGCAATATAAATATAATTACGATAATAAATATAATTTGTGAGATCAGAGGAAAAAAGCGACAAAATAGGGTGATTTAAATGTCAAAATGCATTATAAAAAGTATGGTCTTTTAGGCTTTTTATGATTATTTATAGTACCTTAAGCTAAAAAATGACCTGTAATTAAGTGTTAAGGCTTGAAGTTAGTAGATGAATGTTGCTTTCTTGTGAATGAATTAACATTTTATTTAAATTCTGCTATGCTGTGAGCCCGAAGCTGGACATAATTTTAACGCCATTGAGATTATGCGAGCAAATTCCTCTGACCTGGCACCGGATGATTATTTTTCAGCATGGTGCGGACAGCCGGGTATATAAATTACAATGAAGCGAGGAGAACGTCGTGCTAGAAGAATACCGTAAGCACGTAGCCGAGCGTGCCGCACAAGGGATTGTCCCTAAGCCATTAGATGCGTCACAAGTAGCTGCACTAGTCGAGTTACTAAAAAACCCACCCAAAGGTGAAGAAGATTTCTTGTTAGATCTGCTAACCAACCGCGTCCCTCCAGGTGTTGATGAAGCAGCGTACGTAAAAGCTGGATTTTTAGCTGCAATTGCAAAAGGCGAAACTGCCTCCCCTTTAATCTCCCCTGAAAAAGCAATCGAACTACTCGGTACTATGCAGGGTGGATATAATATTCATGCATTGATTGATGCTTTGGATGATACCAAATTAGCCCCAATCGCTGCGAAAGCACTTTCCCATACCTTATTAATGTTCGATAACTTCTATGATGTAGAAGAAAAAGCGAAAGCTGGGAATGTGCATGCAAAACAAGTTATTGAATCATGGGCAAACGCTGAGTGGTTCACTCAACGTCCCGCGCTAGCAGAGAAAATAACTGTCACTGTATTTAAAGTGACAGGGGAAACCAATACCGATGATTTATCGCCTGCACCTGATGCATGGTCGCGCCCAGATATTCCTCTGCATGCATTAGCAATGCTGAAGAATGAGCGTGAAGGTATTGTGCCTGATGAGGCCGGTAATGTTGGCCCAATTAAACAGATTGAAGCATTAAATAAAAAAGGTTTCCCATTAGCTTACGTTGGTGACGTAGTGGGTACCGGTTCTTCACGTAAATCTGCAACTAACTCCGTTTTATGGTTTATGGGTGATGATATTCCATTCGTACCAAATAAACGCGGCGGTGGTGTCGTTCTCGGTAGTAAAATCGCACCAATCTTCTTTAATACTATGGAAGATGCAGGCGCGTTACCGATTGAAGTGGAAGTATCGAAACTAAATATGGGTGATGTAATTGATATCTATCCATTTAAAGGTGAAGTCCGTAACCACGAAACTGGCGAGTTACTTGAGAAATTTGAACTGAAAACGGATGTTCTGATTGATGAAGTTCGTGCAGGCGGTCGTATTCCTCTGATTATCGGTCGTGGACTAACGGCAAAAGCACGTGAGTCATTAGGTTTAGCGATTTCTGATATTTTCCGTCATGCTAAAACAGTTGCACAAAGTAATCGTGGCTATTCATTGGCTCAAAAAATGGTTGGTCGTGCTTGTGGCCATGCGGGTATTCGCCCTGGTGAATATTGTGAACCTAAGATGACGTCTGTGGGTTCTCAAGATACTACGGGTCCGATGACTCGTGATGAGCTAAAAGATTTGGCTTGTCTTGGGTTTTCTGCCGATTTAGTGATGCAGTCTTTCTGCCATACTGCTGCTTATCCAAAACCTGTTGATGTTACAACTCACCATACTTTGCCTGATTTCATTATGAATCGCGGTGGTGTTTCTCTGCGTCCGGGAGATGGTATTATTCACTCTTGGTTAAACCGTATGCTGTTGCCTGACACTGTAGGTACTGGTGGCGATTCACATACTCGCTTCCCTATTGGTATCTCTTTCCCTGCAGGCTCCGGGTTAGTCGCATTTGCTGCGGCAACGGGCGTTATGCCATTAGATATGCCTGAATCGGTATTGGTCCGCTTTAAGGGCGAAATGCAACCAGGTATTACTTTACGTGACCTTGTTCATGCCATTCCATTGTATGCAATTAAAGATGGTTTACTGACTGTTGAGAAAAAAGGTAAGAAAAACATTTTCTCAGGTCGCATCTTGGAAATTGAAGGTTTACCTGAGCTCAAAGTTGAGCAAGCATTTGAATTAGCGGATGCTTCTGCTGAGCGTTCTGCTGCTGGCTGTACTATTAAGTTAGATAAAGCGCCGATTACTGAATATCTACAATCAAACATTGTTCTTTTGAAATGGATGATATCGGAAGGTTATGGCGATCGCCGTACCATAGAGCGTCGAATTAAAGGCATGGAAAGCTGGTTAGCTGACCCGCAACTGCTCGAAGGTGACGCCGATGCAGAATATGCGGCTGTGATTGAAATCGATTTGAATGATATCAAACAACCTATTTTGTGTGCGCCTAATGATCCAGATGATGCGCGCTTACTGTCTGATGTACAAAATGCGAAAATCGATGAAGTGTTTATTGGTTCTTGTATGACCAACATCGGTCACTTCCGTGCCGCTGGTAAGTTATTAGATTCACATAAAGGCCAATTACCAACACGTTTATGGGTTGCTCCTCCAACGAAGATGGATGCAGCGCAGTTAACTGAAGAAGGCTATTATAGCGTCTTTGGTAAGAGCGGAGCACGTATTGAAGTGCCTGGCTGTTCACTGTGTATGGGTAACCAAGCGCGTGTTGCCGATGGTGCAACGGTTGTTTCGACTTCAACTCGTAACTTCCCTAACCGCTTAGGTACGGGGGCGAATGTTTACCTCGCTTCTGCTGAGCTAGCTGCTGTGGCTTCTCTATTGGGTCGTCTACCGACGCCTGAAGAGTATTTACAGTATATGAATAAAGTGGATGAAACGGCGGAAGATACCTACCGTTATTTGAACTTTGATCAATTAGCTCAGTACACTGAAAAAGCAGATGCTGTTATTTTCCAAACAGCGGTTTAATCAGTAGTTAAAAGCAATTATTAAGGCTCCTTTTTAGGAGCCTTTTTTATTTGTTATTTATTGAATTCAAGATATTAAAAATTACTGAATATTTATCTAATGGGGTGTGGGGTAGTTAATTTTTTAGCTGTTCATACACTTTGATTGGTTTTATATATATTGAGATGTAATACCTCTCAACAATATTGCTTTTCTCACGTTATAATTAATTATAACGAAGTAACGCGTAGGAGAGAGTATATGGACTACCAATTTTCGCATGATATGGCAGGAAGTGTCAGTGCAAGCTTTTCAATGGATCATGAAGCTGTTGGATATTGGCTCAATGAAGAGGTTAAAGGTGATTTAAGTTTGCTCGATACTATCGAAGAAAATTATGAGCGCCTAAAAGGAAGTGAAAAACAGTGGGAACTGATTGGTCATGAATATACTTTACTATTAGATGATGAAGAAGTGATGATCCGAGCAAATTTATTATCATTTGAAACGGAAGGCCTAGAAGAAGGTATGAGCTATTATGATAATGAAAGTATTGCGTTTTGTGGTGTTGATGATTTCATTTTAATGCTCAAAGATTATCGAGAATTTGTGATTGAAAATAAATAAGATAACTTTTTTTCATTGATTTATTTTATGTTTTAATACATTTTCGTTATTCTTTGACTAAGATAACTCAAATGCTTACTCATTATCACTGAGTAATGTGTTTAAAATTGAAATTTATACCCATAAAATAATTTAATTCGAAGGAACAAATATATGAATACTGATGATGTTACAGGCGCGTTGAATGATGCAACGAATTGGTTTGCGGCCAACCAAGATCTGTTAGTCCAGTATGTCGTGAATATAGTTTCAGCGCTTCTTATTTTGATCGTCGGTATGCTGATCGCAAAAGCGGTTGGGCGCGGTCTGCATCGTATAATGACGATGAAAGGTATCGACACAACTGTTAGTGATTTTCTTTCCGCTATCGTACGCTATACCATTGTCGCATTTACCTTAATTGCTGTGCTCGGAAAGATTGGTGTTCAAACTGCATCTGTTATTGCAGTGATGGGTGCGGCAGGATTGGCCGTTGGTCTTGCATTACAAAATTCATTGGGTAACTTTGCTGCGGGCGTGTTATTGGTGATTTTTAGACCATTAAAAGCGGGTGAATACGTCACTATTGGTGCGGTAGAAGGGACGGTTCAAAACGTACAAATTTTCTCTACCACGTTAAAAACTGGGGATGATCGTATTATTGTTATCCCAAATGGTAAAATCATTGCTGATAATATCATTAACGTTTCTCGTGAACCGAATCGCCGTACTGACATCACTGTTGGTGTCGATTACAATTCCGATATTGATGTTGTGAAAAAAGTGTTGGGTGACATTGTTGCCGCTGATAACCGTATTCAACATGATAAAGGTGTAACTATTCGCTTACATGAAATGGCACCATCTTCATTAAATTATTTAGTCCGTTTTTGGACAACCAATGGCGATGCATGGCCAGTTTATTGGGATTTAATGGAAGAATTTAAGCGTGCTTTAGATAAACATAATATTGGTATCCCATTTCCACAAATGGATGTTCATGTCCATAAGCAAAATTCAGAAACATCAAAGATCTCAGCAGAGTAAATTTTATTACTGCTGATTATGACTAAAAAAATTGGTGTTATCTTTGGGTAATGCCAATTTTTAATAGCTTTATGATTGTAACCTAGTTTAATCGCTTAAATTGTACCCCTTTCTCTGTTGTCTCGTTATCTTCCTAATAACTATTTCCCTTGAAATGAATAAGTATTGCTTATGAGCTATTAGATTTAATAATTTTAACTAATGGCCTTTTGTCGATAATATTCATTTCATACTAATTGAATAATTATTTGGAAATAGTGCATGTTTACGATTTATTTACAGGGTGTTTTACTCGGCGCTGCAATGATATTACCGTTAGGGCCGCAAAATGCATTTGTTTTACAACAGGGCAGTCGAAAGCAGTTTCATTTGATGAGTGCATTACTATGCGCTTTAAGTGATACGTTATTAATTATTGCCGGCGTGTTTGGTGGTAGTGCGTTATTGAGCCAATCTGAAATTCTCATGCAGTTGATTACTTGGGCTGGTGTGGTTTTTTTGCTTTGGTACGGTTATGGCGCATTTCGTACTGCAATGACCCCAGATGATGTTGTTCTTCAATCTGAAAAGAAAAATCTGACTCGCTGGAAAGTGATCATCACATTATTTGCCGTAACATGGTTAAATCCACATGTTTATCTCGACACTTTTGTTGTGCTAGGTAGCGTAGGAAGTCAGCTAGAAAGCCAATTTCGCCCATGGTTTACGGCGGGAGCATTGACGGCATCTTTTGTTTGGTTTTTTGCGCTAGCGGCTTTGGCCGCATGGTTTTCGCCGGTGTTAAATAAACCTCGTTCACAACGCATTATTAATGTATTTGTGGGAACGGTCATGTGGTTTATTGCCTTTCAACTGGCAAAGCAGGGAATAGAATATTTGTAATTTAGCCTTATTCTGAATCGCACTTTCCAGTGAATGTGGTAATGTAAAATAAGTATAAGGGAGAGTTTATGGTGAATTCTCTCTTTTTAGAGTGTAAAAATCCAATTGGGAGGTTCTGTGAAATTAAAATCTTTAGTTCTTGCTGCCATGATGGCAGGTATTGCGGTTCCTACCTTGTCCCTTGCTGATGCACTTCCATCAGGGGCTCATATTACAACATCAGGCAATGCAATTATTAAAGCGTCTCCTGATATGGCAACACTTAATATTAACGTTGAAGTGACCGAAAAAGATGCTGCCGCGGCTAAAGCTGGCGTAGATAAGCGTGTTGCTGAATATTTTGAGTTCTTAAAGAAAAATGGTATTGAAAAGAAAGATATCAATGCTGCTAATGTGCGAACTCAACCTAAATATGAATATAATAATGAAACGCAAAAATCGACTATTGTCGGTTATACCGCAGTGCGTAGCGTTGAAGTTAAAGTGAATAAATTAGATCAACTTAATACATTGCTTGATGGTGCACTTGCATCAGGGCTGAATGAAATTAGTTCGGTTCAATTTGGTGTTATTAACCCGCAGCAATATCGTGATGAAGCGCGCACTAAAGCGATGCAAAATGCAATAGAGCAAGCGAATGCGTTAGCAAAAGGGTTCAATGTGCAATTAGGACCTGTTTATAGCATTAACTATAATGCACCAAACGCAGTGCCGTTCCCTATATCACCAAGAAATCTTAGTGCTAAAATGAATGCAGCAGGTGCTCAAGATCTCAATGTTAATGAGACCTATGAGCAAGAAAGCATTGATTTTAATGATCAAGTTGACGTTGTATTTGAACTGAAACGTTAGTTTTCAATAGCCACATCATCATCTTGTTTTAACATCTGGCGCCCGGTTTTGAGTAGGGCGTCAGTCACTTTCTTCATTGTTCTGCTTTCAGGGGCAAAACGATGCCAATACAGCATACGTCTTTGACATAAGCCTGGCGTTAAATCGACCAATTCACCATTTTTTAATTCATTCGCAATTTGTAGGTGTGGGATCATACAGCAAGTTGAACCTTGTTTGGCTAGCTGCACAAATGCCTCTGATGAATTAACAATATGGCATGGAACACTACCTGGAGATAAACCAAAGTTTTGCTGTACGAAGGCCTGATGCATATCATCTAAATGGTCAAAAGCTACTGCCGGCGCTTTAAGTAGGGAAGCGCGAGTTACACCCTCGGGGAAATATTGCGCAGCAAAACCTGGGGAGGCCACAAAGATATAATCTAATGCGCCGAGCTTATCAACTAAGCATCCTGGCAGCGCTTGTGGTTGGATACTGATAGCGCCAACAACTTCACCACGTCTTAATCGTTCCTGAGTGCGAGTTTCATCTTCCACTTGGATATTCAATCGTACAGGGCTATTGATTAATACAGGATTCAGTGCAGGTAAAAACCAAGTTGCTAAACTATCGGCGTTGACTGCAAGTGAAAGAAGTAATGGAGTTGAGCCACCGTTTTCATCTCCGAGCCATTGTTCTTCTAATAATTCAACTTGATGAAGTAGCGCTAATAGCTTTTGCCCTTGCTCCGTTGGATGCGGCGGTACTGTTCGAACAAGCAGTGGCTGCCCAAATAGGTTCTCTAACTGTTTGATCCGTTGTGAAACAGCAGATTGAGTGATACAAAGTTTTTGGGCTGCACGTTCAAAACCTCGTTCACGAATGACGGCATCCAGTGCTTGCAACGCGCGGTAATCAGGGCGCTTCATCGAGAAATCTCCTTTTGTTATTCTATTGCGCACTATGCCATAGTTTTACATATAACACCTGAAATTATTATCCACACTCGATAAAACACAAGAACTAGAGCACAAACATCACTAACAAAACTGCAACTGACAACATGTCCGGTATATACTATTGTTTGATAGAACTTAATGACGACTTAATTAAATAGCAAAAGGTACTAGCATGACTCAGGAAGAATTGAAAAAAGCGGTAGGCTGGGCAGCATTGGAATATGTCAAACCGGGCACTATTGTTGGTGTTGGTACAGGTTCAACGGCATCTCATTTCATTGATGCGTTGGCAACAATGAAAGATAAAATTGAAGGCGCAGTATCCAGTTCTGAGGCATCGACACAGAAATTAAAATCACTGGGCATTCCTGTGTTTGATTGCAATGAAGTGGATTCATTGGATGTATACGTTGATGGCGCAGATGAAGTTGACCATCATATGAATATGATCAAAGGCGGTGGCGCGGCATTGACTCGTGAGAAAATTGTTTCTGCTATCGCAAAAACGTTTGTGTGTATTGTTGATCAATCCAAATTAGTTGATGTGCTAGGTAAATTTCCATTACCTATTGAAGTGATACCGATGGCACGTAGTTATGTTGCGCGTGAACTCGTTAAAATGGGCGGAACACCTGAATATCGCCAGAACGTAATAACTGATAACGGCAATGTTATTTTAGATGTTTACAATTTAAATATTGTTAATCCTGTTGCGTTAGAAAATAAAATTAACGGTATTGCAGGGGTGGTAACAGTAGGTTTATTTGCAAATCGTGGTGCTGATGTTGTTTTAATGGGTACTTCAGAAGGCGTGAAAACTATTAAATTATAATTTCAGATTATTGAAATAAAATTATATAAATCAACTAATAATATGTAGGCCAGCTAATGAATTTATTAGTTGGCTTATTTTTTTATCATTTGAAAATCAAGCTACTAATTAGTTTTATCGATATGACCTAGTTAAAATTTATTTTAATTTTTTTTATAACAACCTATTTTGGTGAGATATGTCACAGTAATGGGCATTACTTAGGCAAAATCCTTATATTGTGTTACCCCTCCTGATTTTCTGTGGTTTAACTTCTTTTTCCTCGCACTTTTTAGAGAGTACAAGGCAAACGATTGTATTGATACTGCGCCGTTTTTTGTTATGTTGGTACACGGAAGATTCATCTGTTATAAATTTTAAGCACGATAGGGTAGGGGAAATGGTTAAGGTATCTTTGCATAAAGACAAAATTAAATTTTTACTGCTAGAAGGTGTTCATCAAAGCGCAGTTGATAATCTAAAGGCAGCAGGCTACACCAACATTGAATATCATAAAGGCGCATTGTCAGACGAAGAATTAAAAGAAGCGATCAAAGATGCGCGTTTTGTTGGTATTCGTTCTCGTACTCACCTAACAGAAGAAATTTTTGCTGCAGCTGAAAAATTAGTCGCAGTGGGTTGTTTCTGTATTGGAACAAACCAAGTTGAATTAGATGCGGCGGCTAAACGCGGTATTCCTGTTTTCAACGCACCGTTTTCAAATACACGTTCTGTAGCTGAAATGGTGTTGGGGCAATTACTGCTCTTGTTACGTCGTATTCCAGAAGCGAATATGCAAGCTCATCGCGGTATTTGGGACAAGCAAGCAAAAGGCTGTTTTGAAGCCCGTGGCAAGCGCTTAGGTATTATCGGTTATGGTCATATTGGTACTCAATTGGGGATATTGGCCGAAGGTATTGGGATGGATGTCTATTTTTATGATATCGAAAACAAGTTACCTTTAGGCAATGCCACTCAAGTGCGCTCATTAACTGAGTTACTCAATATGAGTGATGTAGTTAGTTTGCATGTGCCAGAAACACAAAGCACTAAAAATATGATTGGTAAAGAGCAGTTTGATCGAATGAAGCCGGGCGCAATTTTTATTAATGCGGCTCGCGGTACGGTCGTTGATATCCCTGCTCTCGCCGCTGCTTTAGAAAGTAAACATTTATCAGGTGCCGCTGTGGATGTTTTCCCAACAGAACCTGCGACTAATAAAGATCCTAATGACCCATTCTTGTCTGAACTGATTAAGTTCGACAATGTGATTCTGACGCCACATATCGGTGGTTCAACGGAAGAAGCTCAAGAAAATATTGGATTAGAAGTTGCTAGCAAATTAGCAAAATACTCTGACAACGGCTCAACGCTTTCAGCGGTTAATTTCCCTGAAGTATCGCTGCCAGTACACACTGATGATACTAACCGTTTACTGCATATTCATGAAAACCGTCCTGGTATGATGAATAGCATAAACCAAGTGTTTACGGATAATAATATTAATGTTGTCGGACAATACTTGCGCACAACAGGTAACGTCGGCTATGTCGTCATTGATGTTCTAACTCAGAAACCGAATCAAGCTGATGATGTATTAATTAGATTAAAAGAACTGCCGGGTACTATTCGTGCACGTTTGTTGTTCTAGTATCGGCAATAGTATTAATAAATATTGATGAGTTTGAAATAAATATGGCGCTAAATTACCAGCGCCATATTTTTTGGGGTGTGATAATTTCCGGCAACGGTATATCCCAGTGTGCTACGGGAAGCGTTTCAACTTGCTGGCAATCGTGAGCAAGTCCTATGGGGATAAAACCTTTCTTCTGCCAATTCACCAGCGTTCTGTCGTAAAACCCGCCTCCCATTCCCAATCTTTGACCTTTATTATCAAAAGCAACCAACGGGATCATCATAATATCGAGCTGCTCAAGAGGTAAAACATAGCGAACATCTAAAGGGGGTTCTTCAATATTAAAACGATTTTTAACGAGAGGCGTCTCAGGGGCATATTGTAAAAAGAGTAAATTATGCGCATTGAAAGGGTGTAATACAGGAAGATAGACATTTTTCTGTTGCCGCCACAAGGCATTGATGAGTGGTCTTGTATCAATTTCACCATCAAAAGAGAGAAATAAAGCAATGTTTTTTGCTTGAATGATTTCGGGTTGCTGTAGTGCATTATGCATGACTTGCTGCGCAGCAATGTGTTGCTCATCATGACTGAGTTGTTTTCGGGCGGAACGAACTGATTTTCGTATCTGTTGGCGCATGATGGAAAGTTTATCTTGCATAGCAAAACCTGTCATAAGCTCAATATGAAAATATTAGTTATAGATGATTATTATAGGATGCTTATGTATACGATGTATATCGTAATTTAAGTAGGATAAAAGCGGTAGGGTAAAAATAGATAATAAGATAATTTCATTAAATGAAATTGGGGATCTCCGAGATGCCGCTGTAGGCTGTAACCCTTGAACCCTTGGTTCAAGGTGAACGCAGCTTAGCTAACCTTTAGGCTTCCTGACGAATCAGGCATGCTCACCAGCGCAACAACCGCATTCTATTTAGTCGAAATATCGGCTCAGGGGACTCGCCCACTTGCAAACATCTCAGAGAAATTTGGTTTGAGTACTTATCGTGACTCAGTGATTTCATTGTACGAAACTGAATTTAAAATGCAACCCTAAAAAATTATTTATTTTTTTCTCTAGTGTATGATTAATAAGCTAATTTACTCTATAGGCAATACGACTCTCTCAGTGATTTTCACCTGATCATGTAATGCTTGCTCTATTGTCTGCTGCAACATTTTTATTTTTTCTTCCATATTATATGCATAATCGCGCGTCTTTGTCTTTTCTTGTGCTAATTCGTGACAAACGTTTAATGCAACAATAAAAATAAGCTGTTCAGTATTCGTTACACCGCTTTTATCTTTTAGATTTCTCAAGCGTTGTTCAAGCTCTTTAGCGGATTCTAACAGTGCTTCTCTTTGTTCTGTTGGGCAGTTAACTCGCATTGAGCGCCCAAAAATCTGAATATCGACAGGTTGTGCGGACATGATACCTCCATACTGAATAGATCTCGCCATAAAATAAATTATGTTTGGCGCAAAGTTATTAATTTTTGCTTCGCTTATGCTATTAGGGGCGATATTGGCGTTAACTTAATCATTATGATAGTTAAGTTAAAAAGCACTATTGATAGCTAAGATAAAAAGCATACTGGTCTAGCGGCTAGACTTGATGGTAGCATATCATGAATCAAAAGCTAACATGACGAATTCAGATGTCTATACAAAAAACTTTACCAAATTATGACGCGTTGGACAAACTGCTCCAACAGCACTCAATAGCACTTACCGCAGCCGAGATCCATGGTCTAATTACAGGGTTGATTTGCGGTGGAAGTCGCGACCAAGGCTGGCAAGCGCTAGTACATGACCTTGCTAACGACGGGTTAGCATTCCCTCAAGCAGTTGCTCAACCATTGCGTGAGCTGTTTGATACAACTTTTGAAGCACTTGATGATACCGAGTTTAATTTTGCTATGCTGTCTCCTGATGAAAATGCATCTATTTTTGATCATGCGGACGCTTTAGCGGGTTGGGTTAACCATTTTTTACTTGGTATAGGTGTTACTCAGCCAAAACTTGCTGATAAAAAAGAAATTACTGAGGTTATTACTGATTTACGAAATATTGGCATGCTTGGCTACGATGAAGATGAAGATCAGGAAGAACTCGAGCAAGCACTTGAGGAAGTTATTGAATACGTTAGAGTCGCTGTTCAGTTGTGCTATATAGCATTAGTTGAGCCGAAAAATGGGCCTACTGCGGTTGAGGTTACTAAGCCTATTCTTCACTAGTCAAATCTTTATTAACCAATGTTATTTTAAAAATTACTATCATGACTTTGCTGTATTTTGTTGCGTGAATTCAGTTTGATTAAAATAATATGCAATGAAATGTGTAATTAACCTATTTAGCTCAGATAATAAGGCAAAAACGGTATGAATAAACAGGAATTTGTTTCTCGTCGTAACGCACTATTGGCTCAAATGAAGCCAGCAAGTGCCGCTGTTATTTTTTCTGCGCCACCAGCACAGCGTAATGCTGACTGTGAATACCCATATCGTCAGAATAGTGATTTTCTTTATCTGACTGGATTTAGTGAACCAGAAGCTGTATTAGTGTTAATTAAAAGTGATGAAAAACATAGTCATACTGTTATTTTTAACCGTATTCGTGATTTAACTGCTGAAATTTGGTTTGGTCGTCGTCTTGGTCAAGAAGCCGCTCCTGAGGCATTAGGTATCAATAAAGCACTTCCTTTTGACGAAATAGAGGATCAGCTTTATCAACTGTTTAATGGACTTGATGTGATTTATCATGCGCAAGGTGAATTTCCTTATGCGGATAAATTAGTCTTTGATGCATTGGATATTTTACGTCGTGGTAGTCGTCGTAATCTACGCGCCCCACAAACAATCATTGATTGGCGTCCTATTGTTCATGAGATGCGACTGTTTAAATCAGATGCTGAGATTACCGCTATGCGAAAAGCGGGAGAAATTTCAGCACTCGCGCATATCCGAGCAATGAAAACTTGCCAGCCGAATATGTATGAATACCAGCTATGTGGTGAAGTTGAGTATGAATTTACACGTCACGGTGCACGCTTCCCTTCTTATAACTCGATTGTCGGTAGTGGTGAAAACGCTTGTATTTTGCATTACACCGAGAATGAGAGCCAAATGAAAGATGGCGAATTGGTATTAATTGATGCAGGTGCCGAATTTGAAGGCTACGCGGGTGATATCACTCGAACTTTTCCTGTAAATGGTAAGTTTAGTCCTGCTCAACGTGAGATTTATGACATTGTATTAAAGTCATTAAATACCGCATTAGAGTTATACCGTCCCGGAACAAGTATTCATGAAGTGACCCGCCAAATTTTACGAATTAAAGTTGAAGGGCTTGTCGCATTAGGAATTTTGCAAGGAGATATCGATCAGTTGATCGAAGACAAAGCATATCATCCATTCTTTATGCATGGTTTAAGTCATTGGTTGGGATTAGATGTGCATGATGTCGGAGCTTATGGTATAGAACGAGACCGAATTTTAGAAGTCGGAATGGTTTTAACTATAGAACCAGGGCTTTATATCGCACCGGATGCGGATGTGCCGCAACAATATCGTGGTATTGGTATTCGTATTGAAGATGACATTGTGATCACAGAAAACGGCAATGAAAACCTGACGGCTCTAGTGGTTAAAGATGCCGACGAAATTGAATCACTGATGGCTGAAGCGAAAAAGGCTTAGTAAGTCAATCGTGAAATGCCATCTCAAAAGGTAATAGATAGCGCATGAATGTGATTATTGTTGGTGGTGGAATGGCGGGAGCGACATTAGCTTTAGCCATATCATCGCTTAGCCAAGGAAAATTATCGGTTTCGCTCATTGAAGCGGCTTTGCCGGAAGGAAAACATCCGGGTTTTGATGCACGGGCAATCGCATTGGCACAGGGTACTTGCCAATATTTGTCTTCTATCAATATTTGGCCTGCGTTCGCCGATTGTGTCACACCGATTAATCACGTTCATGTCTCTGACCGAGGCCATGCAGGTTTCGTTAACATTGATGCCAGTGATTATAATATTCCTGAATTAGGTAATGTTATCGAGCTACATAATGCAGGTAGTCGTTTGTTCTCATTACTGCGTAAGGCGCCGGGTGTGAGTCTGCATTGTCCAGCTAAAGTGGTAAATGTTCATCGCTTTCAAGAAGGTGTCACTGTTACATTAGATAATGGTGAACTCATCACGGGTGACTTGTTGGTTGCCGCTGATGGTAGCCATTCAGCAATCGGTCAAGCCTGTAATATGCAATGGCAGCAAGATGATTATGGTCAAGTAGCTATTATTGCCAATGTAAAAACAGCAATTGATCCGAAAGGCCAAGCTTTTGAGCGTTTTACCGAGTTCGGACCATTAGCTTTATTGCCAATGTCTCAAGGTCGTAGTTCATTAGTTTGGTGTCATCAACAAGAACACGTAGATGTTATTAATCAATGGAATGATGAGACTTTTATTCAAAAATTACAGCAGGCGTTTGGTTGGCGATTAGGCCAAATCTTACTTACTGGTAAACGTAATTGTTACCCCTTAGTGTTAAGGAAAGCATTGAATCCAGTCAGTCACCGTGTGGTGCTGGTGGGTAATGCGGCTCAAACCTTACACCCTATCGCTGGACAAGGTTTTAATCTTGGTATCCGCGATGTGATGCAATTAGCTGAGATTGTGGTTAATGCTCATGCTAACAAACAAGATATTGGTAGTTACTCATTATTGAGTCAGTATCAGCAAGCTCGTGCAATTGATAGAGATAAAACGGTCACCATGACGGATGGTTTGGTTCGCCTATTTGCTAACCGTTGTTTACCGCTAGTTGTCAGCCGAAATTTGGGCTTAATGGCAATGGAAATATTGCCACCAGTACGTGATATTTTAGCTCGCCAGACATTGGGTTGGGTTGCACACCAATAACCACGAAACAAAGAGGAATAAAAAATATGCAATCGTTTGATGTGGTTATCGCCGGTGGTGGTATGGTGGGACTTGCACTTGCTTGTGGCCTTGAAGGTAGTGGTTTGCGCGTTGCAGTGATTGAAAATCACCCTCCTAAAATGCCATTTTCAGTCAGTGAACCTTATTCATTGAGAGTCTCTGCAATTAATGCGGCGAGTGAAAAACTATTAACCCATTTAGGTGTTTGGTCTGCTATCAAGTCTATGCGAGCGTCTGCCTATAATGGAATGGAAGTGTGGGATAACGCTAGTTTCGGGCGCATTTCTTTTTCAGCAAAAGAGCGAAATCTTACTCATTTAGGCCATATTATTGAAAATAATGTGGTACGAGATGCCTTATGGCAAAAGGCTTCTGAGCTACGCGATGTCACTTTATTGTCGCCTGCCACCATTAAAAAGGTGGTATGGGGTGAAAATGATGTGTTTGTCACTCTTGATGATGAGAATATGCTAACGGCTCGCTTGATTGTGGGTGCTGATGGGGCTAATTCATGGTTACGAAATCATGCAGATATCCCATTAACTTTTTGGGATTATGAACATACAGCCTTGGTTGCCACCATTAGGACTGAATTTCCGCACGATGGTATTGCTCGTCAGGCATTTAATGGCGAAGGTATTTTAGCGTTCTTACCATTAAGCGATCCGCACCTTTGTTCTATTGTTTGGTCTCAGCCCGCAATTGAAGCTGCAAGGCGTCAGGCACTTGATAAAGCCAGTTTTGAAAAAGAATTAGCGGTAGCATTGGATATGAGCTTAGGCCTATGCCAACTTGAAAGTGATAGGCTCACGATTGCGCTGACAGGTCGCTATGCACGGCAATTCGCAGCGCAACGTCTGGCTTTACTGGGCGATGCAGCTCACACCATTCATCCATTAGCAGGTCAAGGCGTCAATCTTGGCTTCATGGATGTGGCAATGTTGCTAGGCGAAATCAAAAGGTTACATCGTGAAGGTAAAGATTTTGGTCAATACCTTTATCTACGTGATTTTGAACGCAGTCGCAAGCATAGTGCAGCAGTGATGCTGGCGGGTATGCAGGGGTTCCGTGAATTGTTTGAAGGTAATAATCCAGCTAAGAAATTATTACGTGATATTGGATTAGTGCTTGCAGATAGTTTACCGGGCGTTAAACCTCAGCTATTGAACCATGCTATGGGGCTTTTGGATATGCCTAAATGGCTAGAGCAGTTGCCAAGCGACATCAAAGAATAGTGTTTTAAATTAAGATTCTAAGGCATGGTTATTCCACTTTCCATGCCTTTTATTTTTTGTTTTTATTCCCTCCTCTTGAATCATATCATTTTGCATTACTTATTTTTATTTGATGAATTTATGCATGTGCAGATCTTAACTATTCCTAAATTAATGATTGAGAAAAACTAATCATAGTCATTATTTCGCATTAGATTTACTAATTTAACTTGTTTTGTCATATTTTAAGTGTTTCCGCTACAGAATATATTTTTGATGATATTTATGACGTATTTAGACTAAATATGTCGGTATTGAGTGATCGCTCTCAATTATTTAACAAAAATCACTGGATAATTTATGGTGCAATCAGTAATACAGAAGATAGGTCGCCCTATTTTTTTTTATAGTATTGGACTACCGACAGTGGTAGTTTTTAATCCAATGTTATCGTTTGCGTTTTGTTGAAAAGTTCGGTTATAAATAATTTACTGTACAGTAAGCAACGCAATCACCCTGTCATATGAATAATGTAAAGAGGGTATTCATGGTAAAGCAAACAACACTATATGAAGAACATATAGCCTGTGGCGCAAAGATGGTGGATTTTCATGGATGGATGATGCCACTGCATTATGGTTCACAAATTAATGAACATAATTTCGTGAGAACCGATGCAGGGATGTTTGATGTTTCCCATATGACAATTGTTGATTTTCATGGGGAAGGTTGTCGTGATTTTCTTCGTTACCTACTCGCCAATGATATCGCAAAATTAACAGATAAAGGTAAAGCCTTGTATACAGGGATGCTTAATGCATCTGGTGGTGTTATTGATGACTTAATTGTTTATTACCTCGAAGATGATTTTTATCGTTTAGTGGTTAACTCGGCAACTCGCGATAAAGATATAGCTTGGATGGAACAACACGTCAAAGGCTATGCTGTCGATATTCAAGTTCGTGATGACCTGGCGTTACTTGCCGTGCAAGGCCCACAAGCGACACAAAAAGTACATTCACTGCTAAGTGATGAACAATGTTTGGCTATCAAAGATATGAAGCCATTCTATGGTGTCCAAACGGGAGATTTGTTTATTGCGACTACAGGTTACACGGGTGAAAAAGGTTATGAAATTGCAATGCCAAAAACGCAGGTGGTTGATTTTTGGCACAAGTTACTAAAAGCGGGTGTTCATCCAGCCGGACTTGGTGCGAGGGATACTTTGCGCCTAGAAGCGGGCATGAATCTCTATGGACAAGATATGGATGAGACTATCTCTCCTCTTGCCGCTAATATGGGGTGGACGATTGCTTGGAAACCCGAAGATCGTCAATTTATTGGACGCGAAGCGTTAGAAAAACTGCGTGAGCAAGGAACCGAAAAACTCGTCGGTATTGTGATGCGCGATAAAGGTATACTGCGTGCTGAGCAAGTTATTCGTTTTACTGATGAGTTGGGAAAACTACAAGAAGGGGTCATTACAAGTGGTTCATTCTCGCCAACCTTAGGTTTCAGTATTGCACTAGCTCGAGTACCTAATAGCATACAAGTCAAAGCAATCGTTGAAATTCGCCATCGCGAAATGCCAGTGGAAGTCGTAAAACCCGGTTTTGTTCGTGAAGGTCAACGTTTGGTTTAATTTCGATTTAATTATATTAATAAATATTCAAAATAATAGAGAGGCTAATGATGAGTAATACACCAGCAGAATTAAAATATACCCGTGAACATGAATGGGTGCGTGACGAAGGTAATGGCGAATATACTGTGGGTATTACAGAGCATGCACAAGAAACATTAGGTGATATGGTTTTTGTTGATTTGCCTGACGTCGGTAACGTGGTAGATGCGGGTGATGATTGTGCGGTTGTTGAATCAGTGAAAGCTGCATCGGATATTTATGCACCGTTAAGTGGTGAAATTATTGCAGTAAATGAAGATCTTAATGATTCACCAGAACTAGTAAACGAACAGCCATATCAAGATGGTTGGATTTTCCGCATTAAGATTTCGGATGAAGCGGAGCTGGCGGATTTGATTGATGCTGATGCTTATATTGCGTTGATTACTGAAGAAGACTAAATATTCGTTATATTGCGAGCCGCAGCGTTGTTGGCTGCGTTCGCTAACCCTAGTCACGTACTCATGTATGCTCCTAGGGCTTAGCTTTATATATCCGTCATATTTCGAGCCGCAGCGTTGTTGGCTGCGTTCGCTAACCCTAGTTACATAGTCATGTATGCTTCTAGGGCTGAGCTTCACATATCCGTCATATTTCGAGCCGCAGCGTTGTTGGCTGCGTTCGCTAACCCTAGTCACATAGTCATGTATGCTTCTAGGGCTTAGCTTCACATATCCGTCATATTTCGAGCCGCAGCGTTGTTGGCCGCGTTCGCTAACCCTAGTCACATAGTTATCTATGCTCCTAGGGCTTAGCTTTACTTGCCGCCTAGCCGCAACTCGAACTATTTAGGATGTAAGAAGAGTATTTTTAAAGTGAAATTTTAAAATACCTACGCAAATAGATATTAAATACAGTTACCAGTTATAAAACTCAGTATTACCGCTTAAATGCCCTACAACTTACGCATAGCAGACAAAGGATGGGAACACAGATATGTCGATGTCACTTAGTCAATTAGAAAATCGTTCAGAATTTATCTCACGCCACATTGGTTCATCAGAACAACAAATAAAAACCATGTTGAATACCGTTGGCGCAACATCACTCGATAGTTTGATGGATAAAATTGTACCCAAAGCAATTTTATTACCGGAGCCACCAAGAGTGGGTGGGGGCGCAACAGAACAAGAAGCTTTGGCTGAGTTAAAAGCTATCGCTTCATTGAATAAACGTTATAAAAGTTATATCGGTATGGGCTATGCACCGACAGTGCTTCCTCCTGTTATTTTGCGTAACTTATTAGAAAATCCAGGTTGGTATACCGCTTACACGCCTTATCAACCTGAAGTATCTCAAGGTCGCCTTGAATCTTTGTTGAATTTTCAACAGCTCACAATTGATTTAACTGGATTAGACTTAGCCTCTGCTTCACTACTTGATGAAGCAACAGCTGCCGCAGAAGCGATGGCGATGGCAAAACGGATTAGTAAGCTCAAAGATGCAGAACGCTTTTTTGTCGCTGATGATATTCACCCTCAAACACTGGATGTTGTGCGCACGCGCGCGGGAACATTTGGATTTGAAGTGATTGTCGATAAAGCCGATAAAGTACTCGAACATGAAGGGGTATTTGGTGCGTTATTGCAGCAAGTGGGTACAACTGGAGAGATCCACGATTATACGGCCCTCTTAACAAAACTAAAAGAACGCAAAATCGTCAGTTGTGTTGCTGCGGAAATGATGGCTTTGGTTTTGTTGGCCGCGCCCGGTAAACAAGGCGCTGATATTGTTTTTGGCTCAGCGCAACGTTTTGGTGTACCAATGGGATATGGTGGGCCTCATGCGGCATTCTTTGCTTGCCGTGATGAGTTCAAACGTGCAATGCCGGGGCGCATTATTGGTGTTTCACGTGATGCGGCAGGTAATACGGCATTACGTATGGCGATGCAAACTCGAGAGCAGCATATTCGTCGTGAAAAAGCTAACTCAAATATTTGTACCTCACAAGTTCTTCTGGCCAATATTGCAGCAATGTACGCGGTATATCACGGTCCTCAAGGCTTAAAAATAATTGCTGAGCGTATTCATCGTTTTAGTTCTATTTTTGCGGCGGCATTAATTGAAGCTGGCGTTTCTGTGCGCCATAAAACGTGGTTTGATACTTTGACAATTGAGGTAACCGATAAAATTGCGGTACTTGCTCGTGCAGATAAAGCCAAAATTAATTTGCGTACGGATATTCGAGGTGCAGTGGGCGTGACGTTTAATGAAACCACAACACGTCAAGATCTGAATGACTTGTTTGCTGTTATCACAGGTAATGATACAAAATTAGATTTTGAAAAACTCGATAAACAAGTTTCAGCTTCAGCAAGTGCGATTGCGTTATCAATGCAACGAGATGATGAAATTTTGGCACACCCTAATTTTCATCGTTACCACAGTGAAACGGAAATGATGCGTTACATGCATAGTTTGGAGCGAAAAGATTTAGCCCTGAATCAAGCAATGATACCGCTAGGCTCATGTACCATGAAGCTCAATGCGGCAGCGGAAATGATCCCGATTACATGGCCTGAATTTGGTGAGTTACATCCATTTTGTCCACCAGAGCAAGCTCAGGGTTATCATCAGATGATTGAACAGCTCTCTCATTGGTTGGTGCAATTAACTGGCTATGATGCGGTTTGTATGCAGCCAAACTCAGGCGCTCAGGGTGAGTACGCCGGGTTACTGGCAATTCGTCGTTATCATGAAAGCCGTGATGATGGCGTCCGAAATATTTGTTTAATTCCGGCATCAGCTCATGGTACCAATCCAGCTTCTGCCCATATGGCGGGAATGGACGTCGTCGTCGTGCGTTGTGATGATGAAGGTAATATTGATTTAGTTGATCTGCGTGAAAAAGCACAAGAGCACAGCGAAGCGCTATCTTGTGTGATGGTGACTTACCCATCGACTCATGGTGTGTATGAAGAAAGTATTCGTGAAGTTTGTGAAATTATTCATCAGTATGGCGGTCAGGTGTATCTTGATGGTGCAAATATGAATGCACAGGTGGGGCTAACGACTCCGGGCTTTATTGGTGCGGATGTTTCACATTTGAATTTACATAAAACCTTCTGTATTCCTCATGGCGGTGGCGGCCCAGGTATGGGGCCGATAGGTGTTAAAAAGCATTTAGCACCGTTTGTACCGGGGCATTCAGTAGTTGAACAGGAAATGATCACTGATCAAGGCGCGGTTTCCGCCGCACCATTTGGTAGCGCATCTATCTTACCAATTAGCTGGATGTATATTCGGATGATGGGCTCTTATGGTCTTCGAAAAGCGAGCCAAGTAGCAATCTTGAATGCAAATTACATTGCTAAGCGTTTATCTGGTCACTATGACATTTTATATACCGGTCAAGAAGGTTATGTGGCGCATGAGTGTATCGTTGATTTGCGCCCTATCAAGAAAGATACTGGTATTAGTGAATTAGATATCGCAAAAAGACTGATTGATTATGGATTTCATGCACCAACTATGTCATTCCCTGTCGCGGGAACGTTGATGATTGAACCAACTGAATCGGAAAGTATTGTCGAAATTGATCGCTTTATTGATGCGATGCTGGCTATTCGTGGTGAGATAGACCAAGTCGTCAAAGGTGAATGGCCACTTGAAGATAATCCATTGGTTAATTCGCCTCATGTCCAAACGGAATTAGCCGATGAATGGGCTCATAGTTATAGCCGCGAACTCGCAGCCTTTCCAACTCACGCGACTCGAGTTAATAAATATTGGCCTGCGGTGAAACGCTTGGATGATGTATATGGCGATCGCCATTTACATTGTTCTTGTGTGCCGATTGCCGACTATATGTAATTTATTAGGTTGAGATATAAAAGCCCGTTTATTGATAAGCGGGCTTTTATTTTAAGGGGAGTCTACAGCAACCAGCCTTTTTGGTGAGCGAGTTCTAATTGAGGTTTAAGTTGTAGCCAAAATTCAGGGAGAATCTGTTCAATGTAGTCACATTTGCTTAGAACTTGGTCAAGGCGAATATTATTTTCAACCCAGCTTTGTCCCTGATTATGTAAGTTCATTAGCATTGGCATCGCTCTATCAATCGCATTCGCAAATTTAGAGTCTTGTGTCTCTAATGCGTCATATTCATTCCACAGAGCTAAAAATGACTCACTTTGTGGACTAGGAAGTAGGGCGAAAATACGTTTTGCTGCTTTGATTTCTTCATCACGAATGGCTTCGCGTGCTGCATTATCAAATACAATCACATCTCCGGCATCAATCTCGACAATGTCGTGAACAAGTGCAAGCTTAATGGCATGTTCTGGATTGACGCCTTCAACATATGGGGCAAAACTCATTGCCGCGACAGCAAATTGCCAGCTATGTTCGGCCGTGTTTTCATGACGTTCACGATTAAGTAGCTTATTTTTACGATAAACACTTTTTAGCTTATCGAGTTCCATTAAAAATTGGACGACTTCGGTAAAAGCCCCAAAATTCATAATATCGAGTGGCTTAGTACCTGTTACTGATGACATAAAAACCTCAATTATTTTTCTTCTTCTAATAAATATGGCAGTGGTGCAATGGTGAGGTGACTTTGTTCATCACCAATAACACGAAAGACACTATCGGCTTCCATATCATTATTCATAATGATTTGTACATTTAACTCATCATTACCTAAACGAACCGCAGCAAGAACAGTGCCTGTACGGCGCCATTTATCACCTAATTGCCACTCTAGCCCATCACCTGCTGCGGGGACTGATGAACCTGTCCCTTTTAGCCAGTACATTGCTCGCTTATTTGCGCCACGGAATTTTGCACGGGCTACCATTTCTTGGCCTGTATAACAGCCTTTTTTAAAACTAATACCATAAGGAAGTGCTTGCAAGTTAGTCGCTTGAGGCAAATGTTGCGCACTATTTTCTTGGTCAATAATGGCATAGCCCGCTTCAATTTCTAATGATAACCACTGGTCATCGTTAACTTGAATTGCATTCAGGGAACTGGTGACCTGTTGCGCGGTTTGTTCATCTGTAATTAGCAGAAAACGTTCAGCTGGCAGGGCAAAATGTAATAAGGTTGTTGTTCCTTGAGTGACGATTTGGTTTTCGTTATCAGGTAGAACATCAAAAAGAGAGGCTAATGCGGCTTTTGCGCCGAGGCCTGCGATAGCAAGTAGTTTTAGGTCTGATTTTTTTTCAAAAGTGACTTTAGAAAAAACGGCATATTTTTTTAGTTCAGTAAGCTCTGCATCAGCGACACTTTTTCTAATTAAATAGGAAAAACCGTCTAAATGATGAAAGAGGCGAAGGTCACTCCACATTTTACCTTTCGGGTCACAATGTGCTGTTAATGTATGAACCTGCTGGAGTGTACTTATATCCGCTGTGACCTGCCCTTGTAGATATTTTTCAGCATCAATGCCATGAATATGAATAAGTTCCCAGTTTTCTAGCGAAATCAAAACGAGAGGTAAAGACTGAGAATCAAGAGGGAATTGCGATAAGTTGTCAACATGGGTAGTCATGATTTCACCTGTTGTTCTTTGATAGATAAAGGTGCCTAATGGTAAAATAGCTAGGTAACATTGCAAGCAGTTATTATGCCATTTTATTGAGATAGCCCCTAGCAATCAAAAACGTCTTTAGCATTTTTAGTCTTTTTAATTTTTTTGCATAAGGGGACGTGAAAAATGGTATTTTACTGCTTAAAATGATAACAATGTCGAGTCTGACATGTTTTATTGGCCGCTAATCTGTTAGAATATTTAAAATAATCAATCTTATCAGTTAACTGCAACAGAAAGGTCGTAGTGAAATGGATATAGAAAATAAAGCACGGATTCATTGGGCTTGTAGACGTGGTATGCGTGAGCTAGATATTTCAATCATGCCTTTTTTTGAATACGAATATGATAGCTTGTCAGATGAAGATAAACACACGTTTGTTCGTTTGTTAGAGTGTGCAGATCCAGATTTATTTAATTGGCTGATGAACCATGGTCGTCCAGACGACGAAAAGTTATTTGCTATGATAAAACTTATTCAGGAAAAAAATAAAAATCGTGGTCCTGTGGAAATCTAATCTCTCCATTTCATGGAAAACTCAATTTTTTTCTACCTGTGTTCATGGGGCGGTTGGCGCTTTTTTGCTGATTGCACCGTGGGCACCGGAGAATTCAATGATATGGCTACCATTATTGGTCGTTGTGGTTGCTAGCTGGGCTAAAAGCCAAAAAAACATCAGTAAAACGAAAGGTGTCGCTGTTCTTGTTAATGGCAATAAAGTCCAGTGGAAGAAAAACGAATGGAGTATCGATAAAACGCCTTGGCGTAGCCGTTTTGGCATACTGCTCACTATGAGTGCGCTTCAGGGCAAACCACGAAAAATTCATCTCTGGGTAGCAAGGGATGCAGTATCGGATGAAAATTGGCGAAATCTAAATCAATTATTACTGCAATATCCAGATATTTAATGCTATAGCTAAGATAGCACCGAATAATTTATATTTTTGATACAGTTCTGTTAATTGCAGTAATTTCAAGTCAGAGCGATTCTTCAATTTCTTGTAAGATTTGTATGCACCATTGTGCTATGCGCGCATCGGTTTGTTCAAACTGATGAACTTCATCTATCGCCAAACCCACAAACATATCGCCGTTATCATTTAAGGGTTTCGGGCTTTCAAATTCATATCCTTCTGTAGGCCAAAAACCAATAAAATGAGCGCCAGTAGGTTTAAGTTGATGATAGAGCAAACCTAATGCATCCAGAAACCATTCGCTATAATCGATTTGATCGCCAAGACCGAACAACGCGACAATCTTTCCTTCAAGATTAAGCTTGGGAAGCTGTTCCCAAATTTCTAGCCAATCTTCCTGTATTTCACCGAAATCCCACGTAGGTATTCCTAAAATGAGAACATCATACTGTTCCATCAATTCGGGTGGAGTATCATTGATATTATGCAGTGTGACGAAATCATCGCCGAGAATATCACGTATTTTTTCTGCAACCATTTCGGTATAACAGGTACTAGAACCGTAAAAAAGACCTATTTTCATATATATTGTTACTATGTCCAGCTATGGTTTTTCATCACAAGAGATATATTGTAACAGATGGAGCCATATTCGGGCATAATAGAATCGTGCGGTTTTACTTAAAGGAACGGAATTTGTCGTGGAAACAAAACAACTTAATCCATTAATTGAACAATTTCTTGATACAATTTGGCTAGAACAATCACTTGCTGATAATACATTAGCGTCATATCGTCTTGATTTGCAGTCATTGGATAGGTGGTTAGATGCGCAGCAATTGCATTTGGAAAGTGTTCAATCTTTAGATTTACAGTCTTTTTTAGCTGAACGTATTGATAGCGGTTATAAGGCGGCAAGTTCAGCTCGTTTATTGAGTTCAATTCGTCGGCTTTTCCAGTATTTTTATCGTGAAAAAATACGACTTGATGATCCTTCTGCGGTAATTGCGGCGCCTAAAATACCAAGACGCTTACCCAAAGATTTGAGTGAAAAACAGGTCGAAGATTTACTTAATGCGCCAGCAACAGAAGACGCTCTTGAGTTAAGAGACAAAGCCATGCTTGAAGTTTTATATGCATGTGGTTTACGTGTCTCCGAACTTATTGGGTTAACATTCCCAGATATCAGTTTACGACAGGGTGTTATACGGGTTGTCGGTAAAGGTGATAAAGAGCGATTGATTCCTTTGGGAGAAGAGGCAATATATTGGCTAGAAAAATATATTGATGAGAGCCGCCCTGAATTATTAAACGGTAAAGCGAGTGACGTTTTATTTCCAAGTAAGCGTGGAACAAAAATGACTCGACAAACATTTTGGTACCGCATTAAATATTATGCAGTTTTGGCGAATATAGACGCTGAATTATTATCGCCACATGTACTGAGGCATGCATTTGCTACGCATTTGCTTAATCATGGTGCAGACTTACGAGTGGTGCAGATGTTGTTGGGGCATAGCGACCTTTCAACAACACAAATTTATACGCATGTTGCTACTGAACGGTTACGTGTATTACATGATCAACATCATCCAAGGGGATGATGTGCTATTTAAGGATAAATATGAAACGCAAATTGTTATTATTGGTGGCGTGTATTGCGTCTTTTACGGCTTCGGTTTATGGAGCGACAGAAGAAAAAGTAATTAAAGAGACTCTTGCAAAATACGACATGACGGTTGAGTCAATTAAGCCTTCGCCAATTGTGGGGCTAAATGTAGTTGAAACCTCAACAGGTATTGTTTATATCACTGATGACGGTAAGTATTTATTGCAAGGTCCTATCTATGATATGAGCGGCAAAAATCCGGTCAATATCAGCAACCAGCCGTTGATGAAAAAAATTGAAGCGCTAAAAGATGAAATGATTGTTTTTAAAGCGCCAAAAGAGAAATACGTTGTGACGGTCTTTACGGATATTAGCTGTGGCTATTGTAAAAAACTACATGAAACCGTGGGTGAATTAAACAGTAAAGGCGTAACTGTACGTTATCTGGCTTATCCTCGCCAAGGTTTGGACAGTGACGTGGCTAAAAAAATGGCATCAATATGGTGTAATGCGATGCCACAAAATGCATTAACAAAAGCATTCAAAGGCGATGAAATTGCCATGATTGATGAATGTAAAATTGATTTTAGTAAGCATATGCAAGTAGGTAACTTATTTAAAGTTACAGGAACCCCGGCTATTATTTTACCAAATGGACAAATGTTGCCAGGCTTTTTAACGCCAGATGCTCTTATTCAGTTACTTGAACAAAAATAGTCGCCATTGTGAATATTGAAACTTTTTTACGTCAGCGGGCATTAAGCGATGAAGTGATTCAATTGCCTGATGTTCCAGAGCTTTTACAGCGTATTTATGCGTATCGTGGCATTACCAATACGACCCAATTAGAGCGTAAAGCGTCTAACCTTTTGGATTATCGTTCGTTATTCGGTATTGAAAATGCGTTAGCGTTACTTTATAGCGCATTAATTGAGCATGATTCAATCACCATTGTCGGTGATTTTGACGCTGATGGCGCAACAAGTACGGCTTTGGCTATTCGTGCATTAAAGGCGATGGGATATGCAAATATTAATTATATTGTGCCAAATCGTTTTGAAAATGGGTATGGATTAACGCCATTGGTGGTGGAAGAAGCACGTAAGCGCGGTGCTAATCTTATTATTACTGTTGATAATGGTATTTCCTCTCATGAGGGGGTTGCTACAGCAAATGATTACGGTATTAAAGTGATTATTACCGATCACCATTTGCCCGGTGAAACCTTGCCAGATGCAGATGCTATTATTAATCCAAACCTTAACCAATGCCACTTTGCATCTAAATCGCTAGCCGGTGTCGGAGTGACATTTTATTTAATGTCAGCACTTCGTGCTCATTTACGTCAAGAAGGGTGGTTTACCCAACAAGGTCTTAGTGAACCTAATTTGGCTGAATATCTCGATTTAGTCGCTTTAGGTACTGTGGCAGACGTTGTTCCGCTCGATACCAATAATCGAATTTTGGTACATCAAGGCTTACATCGCGTCAGAGCAGGGCGTTGCTGTGCAGGTATTAAGGCATTAATCGAGGTGTCTAAACGAGAAGCCCCTCGGCTTGTTGCTAATGATTTTGGATTTGCACTAGGGCCAAGATTAAATGCGGCGGGTAGGCTTGATGATATGTCCGTCAGTATCGAACTATTGTTGACTGATGATATGGCTTACGCGCGGGAACTTGCTAATGAACTGGATGGATTAAACCAAACTCGGCGTGATATTGAAGCGGGTATGCAGCAAGAAGCGTTAGTGTTATTTAACCAAATAGATTATAGCGATAACCAATTACCCCATGGTTTAGCACTGTATCATCCAGAATGGCATCAGGGGGTCGTTGGTATTCTTGCATCGAGAATTAAAGAACAATATCATCGACCTGTTATTGCATTTGCACCTGCGGGCGATGGTATTTTAAAGGGCTCAGGGCGTTCTGTTCAGGGCGTTCATATGAGAGATGCTTTAGAGCGCTTAAATACTTTACAGCCTGGGTTGATGCAAAAATTTGGTGGTCATGCGATGGCGGCAGGATTGACTCTTGAAGAAGGTAACTTTGAAGCATTTAAACATCACTTTGAGTTGTTAATGGGCGAAATTATTCAACCTGAGCAATTATCAGGGGTAATTTGGAGTGATGGCGAACTGGCTCGCAATGAATTTTCTTTAGAAACTGCTGAACTTATTCGTGAAAGTGGTCCATGGGGGCAATCATTTCCTGAACCTATATTTGATGGACACTTTCAGCTATTACAACAAAAATTAGTTGGCACTAAACATCTTAAGTTGATCTTGGAGCCTATTAATGGTGGGCCGATGTTAGATGCTATTATGTTTAATATTGATGTACGCCGGTGGCCTGATAATAGCGTGAAAAAAGCTAAAATCGCATTTAAACTCGATGTTAACGAGTTCCGTGGACAGCGAAATGTGCAGTTAATGATAGAACACATTTGGCCTGAATAACAAATTAAGCTGTACTCATTAATGATAGGTAAAGCAGTTTTTATGGTGCTATAAACCTTGCCGAAGTTCCGGTATACTAAACGGTTTGTAAATACAAAATTTTATCTTCGACCAACCATAAGATATTGAAAATGACGTTTGAAATTAACCCAGTAAAAAATAAGATTCAGGACCTGTCTGAACGGACAGCGGTTCTGAGGGGGTATCTTTGACTATGATGCCAAGAAGGAACGCTTAGAAGAAGTCAATGCAGAGCTTGAGCAGCCTGATGTCTGGAACGAACCAGAAAGAGCTCAAGCACTTGGTAAAGAGCGCTCATCCCTTGAAATTATTGTTGAGACCATCGACCAATTAACTCAAGGTATTGAAGATGTAGAAGGTTTACTTGAACTTGCCATCGAAGCCGATGACGAAGAAACCTTCAACGAAGCGGGTGCCGAGTTAGATGCGCTACAAACTAAGTTAGAAAAACTTGAGTTTCACCGTATGTTCTCTGGTGAGTATGATAGTGCTAACTGCTACATTGACTTGCAAGCGGGTTCTGGCGGTACGGAAGCCCAAGATTGGGCAAGTATGTTATTACGTATGTACTTGCGTTGGGCTGAGTCAAAGGGCTTCAAAACAGAAATTATTGAAGAATCTGATGGTGATGTTGCAGGTTTAAAATCCGCGACAGTAAAAATCATTGGTGACTACGCATATGGCTGGCTGAGAACTGAAACTGGGGTTCACCGTTTGGTTCGTAAAAGCCCGTTTGATTCAGGTGGTCGTCGTCATACATCGTTCAGCTCGGCGTTTATTTACCCGGAAGTTGATGATGATATTGATATAGAAATTAACCCAGCTGATTTGCGCATTGACGTATACCGCGCTTCAGGTGCGGGTGGTCAGCACGTTAATAAAACTGAGTCTGCGGTACGTATCACACATATTCCGACCAATATTGTGACTCAGTGTCAAAATGACCGTTCACAACATAAAAATAAAGATCAAGCGATGCGCCAGTTAAAAGCGAAGCTTTATGAGCTGGAAGTCCAGAAGAAAAATGCTGACAAGCAGGTCATGGAAGAGAACAAATCGGATATCGGCTGGGGAAGCCAGATTCGTTCTTATGTACTTGATGATGCAAGAATAAAAGACTTACGTACTGGTGTGGAAACGCGTAACACGCAAGCCGTACTGGATGGTGATTTAGATAAATTCATTGAAGCTAGCTTAAAAGCTGGCCTGTGAGGAAAAAATGTCTCAGGAAAAAATGTCTCAAGAACAACAGGGTGCTGAACACGTACCCGATTTGAATAACGAACTCAAAGCCCGCAAAGAAAAACTTGTAGCGTTACGCGAAAAAGGTATCCCATTTCCAAATGATTTTCGTCGTGAAGATATTTCTGACAAAATTCATGCACAATATGGTGAAAAATCAACGGAAGAACTTGAAGATTTGAATATCGAAGTCTCAATTGCTGGCCGTATGATGACGCGTCGTATTATGGGAAAAGCGTCATTTGCAACCCTACAAGATGTGGGTGGTCGCATTCAGATTTACGTTTCACGAGATGATTTAGCTGAAGGCGTGTATAACGAGCAATTTAAAAAATGGGATTTAGGTGATATTTTAGGCGTTAAAGGTCGTTTATTTAAAACGAAAACAGGTGAATTGACGGTTCATTGTCATGACGTTCGTTTACTGACTAAAGCACTGCGCCCATTACCAGATAAATTCCATGGTCTGTCTGATCAAGAAACGCGTTACCGTCAACGTTATCTTGATTTGATTGCTAATGATGAGTCACGCCATACGTTTATTGTTCGTTCTAAAATTCTAGCCGAAGTTCGTAATTTTATGGTGGCTAGAAGCTTTATGGAAGTTGAAACCCCAATGATGCAAGTGATCCCAGGTGGCGCAACTGCGCGTCCATTTGTTACTCACCATAATGCATTAGATATTGATATGTATCTGCGTGTTGCCCCAGAGCTGTATCTCAAAAGATTAGTCGTGGGTGGTTTTGAACGTGTATTTGAAATCAACCGTAATTTCCGTAATGAGGGATTATCTCCTCGTCACAATCCAGAGTTCACCATGATGGAACTCTATATGGCTTATGCTGACTATCGTGATTTGATCGTTTTAACCGAGGATTTATTCCGTACGTTAACACAAAAAGTATTAGGTCAAACCGTAGTGAAATATGGCGAGCAAGAATTTGATTTTGGTCAGCCTTTCGCTAAGCTAACGATGAAAGAAGCGATTTGTAAATATCGTCCTGAAACGAATGTTGCCGATCTTGATGATATGGAAAAAGCTACCGCAATTGCGCAATCTATCGGAATCAAGATTGAAAAAAGCTGGGGATTAGGTCGTGTTCAGTGCGAAATTTTTGAAGAAGTTGCTGAAAGTCACTTGATCCAACCAACTTTTATAACGCAATATCCAGCAGAAGTTTCACCTCTTGCGCGCCGTAATGATGATAACCCATTCATTACAGACCGTTTTGAATTCTTTATTGGTGGTCGTGAAATCGGTAATGGTTTCTCTGAGCTAAATGATGCTCAAGATCAAGCCGAGCGTTTTGCTGAGCAAGTGCGCCAGAAAGATGAAGGTGACGATGAAGCGATGTTCTATGATGAAGATTATATCACTGCATTAGAGCACGGATTACCGCCGACCGCAGGATTAGGTATTGGTATTGACCGTATGGTTATGTTATTCACAAATAGTCATACTATTCGTGATGTTATTCTTTTCCCTGCACTACGTCCTACCAAAGCATAAATAGGGCTTTTTATGCCCGGTGTAACGCCGGGCATACTATTTATTTTATAAAAACACCCCATAAAATTCTGCAATATAGAGATGCTTATTATTTAGATGACTATTTTGGAATGGCTGTCTTAATAAGATTAGTAAAAATATTATCTTGAACTAAACTCATTAAATCTATTGTAAGTAACGAATAGTATCAATTTAGTATAAGTATTTATGACAGAGAACTGTTATAATTTGTATACTTGGTAGTTATCTATTATGTGATTTTAAAATTAACGTATGCTGTGTGTTTTACCCATAGTAATTCTTAGGTTATGCAATTTTATTGGCTAAGATAGAGATGGATTAAATACGCTTTTAAGGCGTGTATTTGTAATCAAAAATTATAACTTTGCAAGTATAAGCTTTTAATAAGATGATGCAGTGTAATCTAACTTGTTAGTAATTATTTCAACTGTCATGGATTCAAATATTATCCTCGATAAGGATGTTATTGTGTTGTTGAAATTATGAGTGACTTACACATATAAAATATGTTGTGGATAATAGACTTAATAAATCAGGATTAGATTTAAAATATAAACACATTAAGCGTATTTTTGAGTGTGATTGTGAAAAAATCAGAAATGTTCGCAAATGTAGAGACAAAACTCGATAAAAACTAAAAAGTAATTAATCTAAATTTATGAGATGACTCTATTTCTACATTCGGGCTTATAGAAAATAGCTACATTTTAGCTTACACTAGGTTTCTCGGGCATCATTATAATAGCGAAGAAAAGTACTGGTAAGGTAACCATATGTTTTTAAAAAATAAATTTTATGTTGCATCTTTGCTTATAGCAAGTACGGCTCTTCTTTCAGGCTGTGCATTTGATTCAGATAGGTACAACACAGCGGTACCAAATAAACCAGCAGCAAGCTCTAGTACTGCAACTCAGCAAGCTACAGCAGAACAACAAGCTGCTCAAGTAAAAGCTAATCAAGTAGATAGCTCTTACCCTGAATCACAAAAAGTATTAAATAGTGCGATGAATCGTCCCCCAGTAGAGTCAACGACTTATAACGCTGATGGAACAGAACAACAATCATTTGCCCATTTAAATACTTGCGTTAAAGAATTAAACGCACTTAAAACACTATCACCAAAAGATTACAACCGTCTGGTCGGTTCTTTTAAAGAAGTGAGCGAAATTAATCGTCTTTATAGGCAAGTAGAAACAACAGCAAGCCCAGATACGATTGAATTATTACAGATGGCAATAGAGTCTAAAACGAAAGTGCTTTGTGCAAAAGTTCGCTATAACTCTGTATTGTCTACCGAATCAACATTGAAGAAAATTAGTGGATTATGAGAACTAACCTAAGGCTTTGTGTGTCACTGGCACTTTTTACAACATTTTGTAGTAGTGTTATAAAAGCAGACAGTTTTAACAATGTTATTGATGATTTTGATACTTACCTTCAATTAGAAAAAGAAGATAAGTTACAACAACAACCGTCAGTGAATACGCAAGCTCAAGGTTATGATGTTTTCTCTTCGTTATCGACTGTTCCTGCGCCGAAAGAAAAAAGTAAATCTGCGGCGAATAAAAAAAGAACAAGTGCGAAGACTACCGCTAAAAGTAAGACAAAAAGTACAGTAGAAGCTAATAATAAAAGTTCTACAGGCGCCAGCCAGTCTGTAGAACCTGAAAAGACAACTCTTTCTGAAGTTTGCACTTTAACTGAAGGCGTGAGCCCTTCTGCGCCAATGTTGCTGTCTTCTTATCCCTATCTATTTCAAAGTAATCAGTGGAACCCAAGTTATTTAGCTAATGATTTTGCTAAATACCAAATTGCGCTGAATCCTCTTGGTTTATATTCATCTCAATTTGCTAAATCGCCAATAATGGATAACTCTGTTTATTTGGAGCAATTAGCTAAACTCATTGAGCAGCAACAATTAACAAATTTATATCAATTTGGTATTGCCCAAGGTGTAGGGCAACTAATTGGTTATAATAATCTACTTACTGATGCGCAATTAGTGGAAAAACTTATTAATCATAATAAGAGTATTGCGCAGTTGAGTCATATTATTACCGAAAAGCAATTTGAGATTAATAAATTAACAGATGAAGTGGCTAGAAATAAAGATCAAATCACACAACTACAATCTTTACTGAATTCATCTGACGATCAATCAATTATTGACTCGTTAAATGCTAAGCTCGCCGCAGCAGAAAAAACTATTGAACAAAAACAAAATAGTCTGACAGAGCTTAGCCAAGAGAATCAACAAACACAGGATACAATTGCACAACTTGAAAAGCAGTTGAATGATAGTGTTGTTGAACAGTCACGAATCAAACAGCAATTAGCCGACAAAGATACACAATTTGCTGCTGCTAATTTAAAAATAGAACAGCTTACAGCTGAAATTGCAGCATTAGAAATTGCGGCTAAAGAGCAATTAAAACTTAATGGTGATACTGATGAGCAAGTTAAATCAGTTACCGCTAGTTTATTGCAGCAACAAGAATTATTAAAACAAAAAGAAGATGAACTGCTATTAGCTCAAAATCAAAAGAACGATATTCAAGTGGTATTGAAAGCGCAACAAGATGCGGCAAAATTACTTGAAACACAAAATCAGCAGTTAACTAAGCAGTTAACTGAAAAAACGCAACAAGCTGAGAAAATCGCCCAGTCTTTAGTAGAGCAGACTGCTAACGCTGAGCAAAAAGTGGTATTAGAGCGTGAATTAGCGGCGGCAAAACAGCAATTACAAGCTCATCAAACGGCACAAGACGCGCTGTCTAAACAATATGCTGATAGTCAGAAGCAACAGCAGCAACTTCAACTGGCGTTGACGCAAAATGAACAAAATTATGCGGCGGCGCAAAAGCAATTTGAACAAGCGAATACTGATTTACTGAAATTGCAAAAAGATGTTGAAAAACAAACGGCCTTAATGAGCCAAGCTAGCGATGCGCAGGTGAAGGCGTTAACCGCTGATCTGAATCAACAAGTGGCTTTGTTGAAACAAAAAGAAGATGGGCTGAAAAAAGCCGAAGTGGACAGTCAAGCTACCCGCGAGGCATTAGCTAAACAGCAAGCGGCGGCAAAATTACTGGAAACGCAAAATCAGCAGTTAACCAAGCAGTTAGCTGAAAAAGTACAGCAAGGCGACAAAACGCAAACTGCTTTAATAGAGCAAACAGCGATAGCCGCGCAAAAAGCTGCTTTGGAAACAGAGCTGGCGAGTGCCAAGCAGCAATTGCAAGCGCAGCAAACAACGCTAAGTCAAAATGAACAAAACTATGCAGCCGCGCAAAAACAACTTGCGTTAGCGAATGCTGATTTAGAAAGATTACAAAAAGAGTTAAAAGAAAAAATCACCTTAGCAGGCCAAGCCACTGATACGCAAGTTAAAGCATTAACCGCTGATCTGAATCAACAAGCGGCTTTGTTGAAACAAAAAGAAGATGGGCTGAAAAAAGCCGAAGTAGACAGTCAAGCTACCCGCGAGGCATTAGCTAAACAGCAAGCGGCGGCAAAATTACTGGAAACACAAAATCAGCAGTTAACCAAGCAGCTAACTGAAAAAACGCAGCAGGCGGAGAAAATCGCCCAATCGTTAGCTGAGCAAACCGCACAAGCCAAACAAAAAACCGCCTTAGAAGCTGAGCTTGCCAGTACCAAGCAACAACTGAAAGAGCATCAAGTCGCGCAAGATACATTGTCTAAGCAATATGTTGATAGCCAGAAGCAACAGCAGCAACTTCAACTGGCGTTGACGCAAAATGAACAAAATTATGCGGCGGCGCAAAAGCAATTTGAACAAGCGAATACTGATTTACTGAAATTGCAAAAAGACGTTGAAAAACAAACGGCCTTGATGAGCCAAGCTAGTGATGCACAGGTGAAAACGTTAACCGCCGATCTGAATCAACAAATTGCGTTGCTGAAACAAAAAGAAGATGGGCTGAAAAAAGCGGAAGTGGATAGCCAAGCTACCCGCGACGCATTAGCTAAACAGCAAGCAGCGGCGAAACTGTTGGAAACACAAAACCAGCAGTTAACCAAACAGTTAACTGAAAAAGCGCAGCAGGCGGAGAAAATCGCTCAATCGTTAGCCGAGCAAACTGCACAAGCCAAACAAAAAACCGCCTTAGAAGCGGAGCTCGCCAGTGCCAAGCAACAACTGAAAGAGCACCAAACAGCTCAAAATACGCTATCTAAACAGTATGTTGATAGCCAAAAGCAACAACAGCAGTTGCAAACAGCATTGACACAAAATGAACAAAACTATGCGGCCGCGCAGAAACAACTGACGCAAGCGAATGCAGATTTATTGAAATTGCAAAAAGATGTTGAGAAGCAGACGGCTTTGATGGGGCAAGCTAGTGATTCTCAAGTGAAGGCATTAACCGCCGATCTGAATCAACAAATTGCGTTGCTGAAACAAAAAGAAGATGGTCTGAAAAAAGCCGAAGTGGACAGTCAAACCACTCGCGAGGCATTAGCTAAACAGCAAGCAGCGGCGAAACTGTTGGAAACACAAAACCAGCAGTTAACCAAACAGTTAACTGAAAAAGCGCAACAGGCAGAGAAAATCGCCCAATCGTTAGCCGAGCAAACCGCACAAGCCAAACAAAAAGCGGTCTTAGAAGCAGAGCTCGCCAGTGCAATGCAACAACTGAAAGAGCACCAAACAGCTCAAAATACGCTATCTAAACAGTACGTTGATAGCCAAAAGCAACAACAGCAGCTGCAAACAGCATTGACACAAAATGAACAGAACTATGCAGCGGCGCAGAAACAGCTCACGCAAGCGAATGTCGATTTGCAAAAATTGCAAAAAGATGTCGAGAAGCAAACGGCCTTGATGGGACAAGCCAGTGAATCACAGGTCAAAGCATTAACCGCTGATCTGAATAAACAAATTGCCTTATTGAAGCAAAAAGAGAATGATTTATCTAAATTAGATACAGATAAAAAATCAATTCAAGAGTCCCTTGCTATTCAGCAATCTGATAAGAAAAAATTAGAATTACAGAATGTTCAGCTTGCAGAACAAAGTAAAATTCGAGAAGAACTGATCTTAAAACTTGAAAGTGATATTGCAGATAAGCATAAAAAGCAGAATGAAGCTGAACAACGGTTAGCTGATGCAAATAAACAAATTAGTTCACTAAAACTCGATGCTGAAAAACTGAATGTTGCTAATACTAAAGTTCAAACTCAAACACTAGAGTTAGAAAAACTTAAAAAACAGTTGAATGATAAAGTTGAAGTTGATACGAAATCGCAAAAAGAGCTCGCATTAGCACAAGAGAATTTGAAAAAATTACAGGCTGAGTTAGCGTCTCAAAAATCTTTAGCGACTGATAATGCATTAAAATCACAAATTATGGACCTGAATAAACAAATAACGCAACTTCAGGCAGAAAATAATGCGTTAAAAACAAAACCAACTAGTGGCAATAGAGGTTTAGCCGCTAAGGTTCCTTCAAAAGAGGCTTCAGCGAAAGAATTAAAACAGATTGCTGATGATAATAGTAAACGGAATCAAAAAATAATTGAGCAAGTAACACAGCAAAAATACAGTAAGTTAGACAGCAATACTTACTATAAAGTGTTACAAGCAGGCTCGCCAATTACGAATGTTAAAAATAAAGATATTACATTCATTATGAGAGAGCAGTTAACGGATGGTACGGTAACTGTTATGTATACGGACAAAAATCCAGTGACACTACCTTATAATGAGTTACCTACGCCATTAAATTCATTTGTTGAAAAAGCGGGTGAAGGGGGAATGGTCAAGGTTTATATTAAACCTGAAGGTGGGTATGGTGTTCAGGGTATACCTGGTGAAATACCACCGAATTCTATGTCAATTATTGACCTGAAAATTATTAAAGCGAAGTAATTTTAGTCTATGATTAAAAAGGTAGCTTGTTGAAAAATAAGCTACCTTAATTTATTTATCTTATACAATTCATTCAAGTCCTCATCACTGTCAACGTTAGCTCCCTTCAATACTTTGTTTAGAAACGTACGATAAGGTTAGCCGCCAAAATATTAATGCAATTATGGTGATTAAAAATCCTAAGAAACAAACACCAATCCAATCTGCATATGTATAGGTTATTGTGGTGGTTATTGCACCAATACCACTACCGATTGCATAAAATAACATGTAAATACCAACGAGTCGGCTATGAGAACCTGTATCTCCACGAAAGATCATTATTTGGCTTGTAACATGCAAAGCTTGTCCGCCCATATCTAATAGTATTATTCCAATAAATAATGCGAATAAAGATTGCTCCAAAAGCGATAAGGGTATCCACGCTAATAACATGAATATTAAGGAAAATAAACTTACTTTCTGTGTGTATCCATGATCTGCCCATATTCCAGCTTTCGTTGCGGCAAGTGCACCAAGAGCACCAATAAGGCCAAATGCCCCAATTTGAGTATGGGAAAACGCATAAGGTGGCGCGCTTAGTGGTAAAACTAAAGCACTCCAAAAAACGTTAAAAGCAGCAAACATTAGCATGGCTAAGATGCCTCTAACTTGTAAAGTTCTATTTTTTCGTAACAAAGTAAACATTGATAAAACTAAACGTGAATAGCTTAAATTGTTTGTAGGGGTTGCTATATTTGGTAGCAAACGAAATAGAAGAATTGAAACAATTAACATGAGTATTGCTGAGCCTAAATAAACACTTCTCCAGCCTGCAATATCACTGACACCACCAGCGAAAACTCTGGCGAGCAACAAGCCAATAAATACGCCGCTTTGCGCTGCTCCAACCGTTTTTCCTTGATTATTCCCTTCAGAGGCACTGGCTGCATAGGCGATTAGTCCTTGGGTCATTGCTGTACCAAGTAATCCAACGCTTAGCATACCAATTAATAACATTATTGATGATTGAGCTAACCCGACAATCATTAAAGCAACCATTAAGCCAATAAGTTGGGCTAGCATTAGACTTCGGCGGTTGATGATATCACCCAGCGGCACCAGAAAAAGTAAGGCTAACGCACTGCCAATTTGTGTGATTGTTATTATGCCACCTATAGCAGCATGGCTGATTGCAAATTCAAGCGCCAAACTATCTAACAAAGGTTGGGCATAATAAACATTGGCAACGCTCAAGCCGCAGCCAGTTGCAAACAGCCATGTTAACTTTGCCGATATTATTTTTTGTTGCAGTGTCATTATTGACATACACTAACCTAGTTTTAATTTGAAACTAGTTGTATGTTATTCAAAGTGGTTTTAAAATGCAACTTAATTGTTCAGTCAGGAGGACTCCATGACAAATGATCCTATAGTTGAATTTTGCCCAGTTGCCAGAGCACTTAATTTGGTCGGTGACCGTTGGTCTCTTCTGATTGTGAGAGATGCATTTGATGGAATCTGTCGTTTCAAAGATTTCCAAAAAAGTCTGGGGGTTGCACGTAATATTCTATCTGATAGGTTGAAAAAGCTAGTTGAGAGCGAAATACTGGAAACTAGAGCTGCATCAGATGGTACTGCATATCAGGAATACGTTTTAACATCTAAAGGAACAAGCCTGTTTACACTCATTGTTGCATTTAGGCAGTGGGGGGAAACTTATCTGTTTAGTGGTAATGAACCCCATTCTGTATTGGTTGAAGCGCAAACGCAAAAGCCAATACCATTGATGCAGGTGGCTAATGAGCAAGGAAATATTTTGTTGCCTTCTGAGGCTTATGTTAAAAAAGTGATTTGAATAATAGGCTAGATTTATTGAAAGGGGTGCGAAAAGTGAATTGTAGTAAACATTGAATAGCATTGCCTTTCTGCCAGTGTATAGATAAAACATTAATTCTATAACTGACAGGGCATGTATTCTGTATAAGCGATACAAACGATGTGTAGGTTAAGCTGCTATTCGCGATCTACTCGGCGTGTATCCAAAACGCTTCCGATAACTTTGTGTGAAATAAGATTGGCTTGAAAAACCTGCTTCCATTGAAACTTCAACAATACTCATTGCAGTATTAACCAGCAACTGGTGTGCATACATAATTCTTTTTTCGCTGATCCAAGAGCGAGGCGATGTGGAATAGACGGTATTAAAAAGCTCTTTAAATGTAGTTAAGCCCATTCCAAAGGTTTTAGCAAAGTCACTTAATTTCCATTCCTTTAGATAATTATGTTCCATGAAGGATTGTAAACGTTCAGCTTGTCGATTACTTAATTGTCGAAAATTAGAAAGCAAATGTGGCCCTTGCTCGCCATATGATAATAATAATAAGAGTTCTGAAACTCTTAAGCTGACTATCACTTCAGGAAATTGATTGTGAGAAAATGAATTGAAACTATTTTTAATATCTCGAATTAAAGCGCAAGTCGAAAATTTAATTACATCACTTGGATCGTTTTCAATGCGTTCTATCTTACTTAGCTGAGCTCCATGCTGATTAATAAATTCACGTAAAAAGTGGTCTTCTAGTGGCAACCAAATAAACTCACAATCAATACTATTATCGGTAATTTGAAATGAGTATGAACCTTGCTTATGGTATAAAATATCGCCTTCATTTAATGTTTTTGTTGCTGCGGGTGTTTCTAGCAACAGAGAACCTTTTTCAATGATAATAATGCCTTTCGATGTCATATCGAGTATTGAATGCGGGTTATTCTTATCGATACAGATCTTATTAATAGTTTGGTTATTTAAATTGCTCATACCTTGCATAGTAGTGCCTTATGTTGATTACTTTGCCTTAGATCAAAATTTTATATCGGTTTGTTTGTTGAGGTTGATATAAAAAGTCACCATGACTTCAATGACGAAAATTATATAAAACGATCATTTTTGTGTCACATTTTAATGCAAAATATTAATAAATGTTTCTAAATATACTTTTTCCGTTCTATTTCATTATTTGCATCGGGAAAAGTATAGTATTAAATGGTGATGTATTGGCAATATTTATAATATGAGCCAGACTTGCAGCTTATTATGCTGCTTTTATTTGTTAAACCAGATGTTAATAATCCCCAAAAATTAATAAATATTTATGTTTTTTTACATATAAAGACCAAGTAGTCATATTTCGTGATCTATACGTAATTATAGCTATGTAAATTATTGTCATTAAACTCGCAAAAACAGTACTAATAAATAAAACTTAACTATTTATTAGTTATTAAATTTAGTTATTAATTTTTTTTATCGTTACTATTTGTTTTATTGATTAATATGAGCTAAAAAAGCGTATTTTGTGATTTAAGTCTCAAAATATAACTCATAGGTCGGCTCTATAGCTATGATAGGTAAAATAAACATGGATTTTAGTAATTAGTTTTTAAAGGTTATTATTTTTTAGATAAACCACATAACAACTGTGCTGAGTATTTGTTGGTTATTTTGTATTCTTGATAGATGATTGAAGAGGATAGTAAGTAGAATTGTGATATTTATGAAAACAATAAGTTACCGATTAATTATGATAAATGAATGATTTTATCAATGTTACGTGTAACGTAAGAAAGTCTAATAATATGATGGATACGAAGAGTGATAATACTAGCTATTATATTGTTATCTGATTTTGGATGAGCAAAACAGGCCATGATAATACGATTTAAAGCCGAGTATTTGTTTCTCGTATTGCTTTACGCGACTTCTTAGGTAGTTCAGGGACTGGCTTTCTATCGTCAAGTAAATGACGAATCGCTAAAATAGGGTGATGAAAAAGCATTTTAGGGCCAGACCAACGCATAATGACTTTCATTTGTTCGCGCATTTTAGGTTGGTAACAATGAACGGGACATTGCTTACAAGCCGGTTTCTGTTCACCATAACGGCATTTTTCAAGTCGATTGATGGCATAGGCATAAAGTTTATTGTAATCATCAGGGGAATTCACAGGGGCAGGGTGGGCTCGTTCATAGATTTTTATCATTTTTTCGATTGTACGGATTTCTCGATTAATGCGTTTACTATTCATATCCTACCTCTGTGTGGATTATTAAACAGGTATATTAAATGTATGTTTAATATACCTGTTTAACTTTCTAATAGAAAGTAAAAGGCAGGCTCATAAACGTAAAATGGCATAAGTTAGTGCTTATGCCATGAAGATAAAATGTAGTACATCAGCAATTCAGTGGGCTTACCTCTAAACGGAAAGGTCTTTAAGTATAAATAGTATAGAAAGGCTTTAATGTACTTAGCGACAGCTAATCCAGTTTAGTTTGAAATTTAAGATTAATTTCAACGTGCTTAATTGCTTTGCTTCTGATGATTTGATTACTCGTTGGCCTGCATGGTTAGCATGATTTTTTGCATTTCATCTTTTATATGCAGTTTTTCTTTTTTTAGTTTGGCTACATGTTCGTTATAGCCAGCGCCAGAAGGCCCTTCAAGTTTACTTATTTCTTTATTAAGTTGATGGTGTTTTTCATAAAGGTTTTGAAAACGTGGATGTGTAGCAACCAATTTTGAAACTAAATCTTGCTCTGTAGATAACATACTACCTCCTCAGAATGTATTAAGCCTCAAATTCAGTATAAGCATTGACTACTTTATATGCATCAACATGGCGAGTAATTTACATAATTTTTATCAGATTTATGATCCTTATACTAAAATTAAGTAAGATGGCTCGGCTTTAAGTGTCTATATCTATATTTTTGTAATTAAGAATCATCTATAGTGAAAATAATGGTATTAATGACTTACTATAGAGTGAATGGTAGTATTTTAAATTGATTTATTCTTTTGAAATGGGAAATAATAATGAAAAAGGCAATTTTATCTGTAATGGCTGCGGTATTAGTTTCATCATGTGCAGTGGCAACTGAGGGATTGGAAAAGGTTGCTCCATATCCAAAAGCCGAATCAGGTATGACCCGCCATGTGATCCAGTTGGCTAATCAGCAAAATGAAAATGATTTTATGGTTGAGCTTGTTATCGGTAAAACAATAAAAGCGGATTGTAATCGCCAATGGTTTATGGGGGAGTTAGATACTAAAACGTTGGAAGGTTGGGGATATGATTTCTATAAATTAGATAAGGTCAAAGGACCTGCATCAACAATGATGGCTTGCTCTGAGCCTGCGAAAGATCGTTTCGTCACCACGCAATTAGGTGATGATGCTTTCATCCGTTATAACAGTAAGCTTCCTATTGTTGTCTACACTCCATCCGATATGGACGTTAAATACCGTATTTGGTCAACAGATGATAAATTAATCGAATCTGCTAAGCAATAAAACTAAGCTAACATCTAATAAGTGCCGCATATATAGATAGCGGCACTTATTACGCATTGGTGGGTTACTTATTGATTAGTTTTTATCTGATAACAAATACAGATGTTTTCGCATGGCGTACAATTGCAGAAGCGGTAGAACCCAGTAAATAAGTTGATGTACTCGGGTGATGAGAGCCAACAACAATTAAATCAGCATTAATTTCTTCAGCATAATCTAATATTTCATCTTTTGCAGAGCCAATACCGATTTGGCAGCTAATTCTATCATCTGCGATTTTAATATCTTTGATAACTTCTTCTAAGGCACGCATTGCTAGTATAGAGCGTTGGGCTGAATCTTTATGGCTTTCCGGTAATATAGCGACTTCAATCCCAAAAAATAACTCAAGACTTGGGATCACTGACAAAAAGTGAATTTCCGATTTACCAAGTTTTGCCAACTCTTCGACATGTTTGATGATGACGAGATTTAAATCATCCTCTAACAAATCAATAGGAACTAATATCTTCTTATACATAGCTACCTCGTTCATATGTTATTTAGATTTTATTATAACTCTTGAGTGTCAATATACTATAAGTTAAATAGGCATCAATGAAATGAGCCAAATTTAGCATTTATTGTTATCTCTTAAATTAATCCATTTAAGATTATCTTATTAAGCATATAAAAATAAAGGATAACTGTTATCATTCAACAGAGAGTTTACAAATTAGAATGAGACTTTTAACAAATAATATGTCAATATTTGGTGTCTTTTAAGTTATTGATTTGAAAGTATATACTGAATGATAATTGTTTTGTTTTTCATTAAAGAAAGTAAATTATGAATAAATCTGAACTCCCATTGAAGGGAGATAATGAGTTTGAATTACAGAAAGTTAAATTTAAGGCAGCTAGGAAAAGTACACTTATTAGTGTGGCTGTGAATACAGTATTGTCTGTTTGGCAGATTATCATTGGTATATTTTCCCATTCTTCTGGTTTAATTGCTGATGGTATTCATACTTTATCTGATTTAATTGCTGATTTTGTTGTACTTATTGCGAATAAAAAAAGTCATAAAAAACCGGATGAAGATCATCCTTATGGCCACTTTCGTTATGAAAATGGCGCGTCATTGATTTTAGGTATTATTTTATTGATAGTTGGGGTTGGTATGGTGTGGTCTGCCATACAAAAAATGTTGAATCCTGACCTGATTCAAGAAGTTCATATGATAGCGCTAGTAGCGGCATTGATATCGCTTGTCGCAAAGGAAGGGTTATTTCGTTATATGTTACGGGTAGCGAATAAAGTTAATTCCAGTATGTTAGTCGCAAATGCTTGGCATGCACGTTCAGATGCAGCATCTTCTTTAGTTGTTGCAATTGGTATTATTGGTAGCTTATGTGGTTTTCGTATTTTTGACCCCATAGCAGCGTTAATTGTAGGTACTTTTGTCTTTCGAATGGGATACAAGTTTACCAATCAATCAATACAAGATCTGATGGATAAAGGCGCGGATGAAGAAACGTTGATGGAGATCCGCCAGATTCTTGATAATAGTAATGAGATTGCTGGTTATCATGATCTGAAAACGCGTAAATCGGGTGATTTTTACTTGGTTGATGTGCATTTAGAATTGGATGGAAATATGACTATTTTTAAAGGTCATGAAATCACTGTTAATGTGCAAAAAAGATTAATGCAGCACCCACAAATACTCAATGTGATGACTCACCTTGACCCTTATGACGAAAATAGTCCGCACTAATTCCTTTTTTGAATGAAAAACCTCAGATGGCCCATTAGCCGAAAATAGATAGTTTTCGGTTAATGGGCTTTATTATTTTTATCGTCTTTTACGTATGATTTTAAAATTTAGTGTAAACGTTTACACTAAAGTGGTTTTGATCACAGAATCGACAGTAAACTCATTGCTATACTCACCAGCAATAGAGTGAGAAAGTCGAAAATTATACTTTTAGACGAGTCAAGAGGTGGAATATGCAGCAATCTCAAGTATTAGTAACCGGTGGACTTGGCTACATAGGTAGCCACACTTGCGTGCAGATGATAAAAGCAGGGATATTACCCATTATCGTGGATAATTTATGTAACGCTAAGATGGAAGTCCTTAATCGTATTGAGAAATTAACAGGTTATCGCCCATCATTTTATCAAGGTGATGTTCGTGACGATAAATGTTTAATGCCTATTTTTGCCTCTCATCAAATTTATTCTGTGATTCATTTTGCTGGCTTAAAAGCTGTAGGGGAATCTGTTGAGAAACCATTGGAATATTATGATGTTAATGTGAATGGCTCACTAGTTTTAGCTAGATGTATGCGTAAAGCGAATGTGAAGAGCCTTATTTTTAGCTCTTCGGCGACCGTTTACGGCGAACCTAGTACGTTACCGATTACAGAAGATTTTCCGACAGGCAATACGCAAAGCCCTTACGGTACAAGTAAATATATGGTAGAGCGTTGTTTATCAGACCTTTATCAAGCAGATAAAACATGGTCAATTTCAATACTACGTTATTTTAATCCAGTAGGGGCACATCCATCAGGTTTGATGGGAGAAGACCCTCAAGGTATTCCAAATAACTTAACGCCTTATATTGCACAGGTTGCCGTAGGACGACGTCAAAAGTTGGCTATTTATGGAAACGATTACCCTACAATTGATGGAACAGGCGTACGAGATTATATCCATGTGATGGATTTAGCTAATGGGCATGTTGCCGCATTAAACGTCGTCGGTCAGAAATCAGGCTTGCATATTTACAATTTAGGCACAGGCAATGGCAGCAGCGTTTTTCAAGTCCTTCATGCCTTTGAAAAAGCAGTGGGTAAACCGATTCCTTATGTTATTGAGCCACGTCGTGCTGGTGATATTGCACAGTATTGGTCAAGTCCAGTTAAAGCGGATACGCAGCTCGGATGGCGTGCAATTCATTCAATAGAGGATATGGCGATAGATTCATGGCGATGGCAGTCACAGAATCCAAATGGCTATGGTAATGAGTAATTAATTAGGAAATTATCTTTATGAAAAATCAATTTGATCCTGCCGATTGCCCGCATCGCCGTTATAACCCATTAACTGGGCAGTGGGTGCTGGTTTCTCCACATCGTGCAAAGCGGCCTTGGAGTGGACAAGATGAAAAGCCGCCACTTAGCGAGCTACCCCATTACGATAAAAACTGCTTTTTATGCCCAACGAATAAACGCGTTTCTGGAGACCAAAATCCTGACTATCAGGGCACTTTTGTTTTTGAAAATGACTATGCGGCCTTACTTCCAGAACAATGTGAGCAACCAAGTTTGCAATCGGATTTATTTAAAGCTCAAGCTGTGAGTGGGTTAAGTCGAGTTATTTGTTTTTCACCTGATCACAGTAAAACGCTTCCAGAATTATCGCTCACTGAAATTGGACGAGTTATTGAAACTTGGCAGCAGCAAATTGTAGAGCTAAGTGATCGATTTTTATGGGTTCAGGTTTTTGAAAATAAAGGTGAAGCGATGGGGTGTTCTCAACCACACCCTCATGGACAAATTTGGGCGAGTGATTTTTTACCTAATGAAATTGCACGTAAAGATGATTTTTTGAAACAGTATTATCAGCAGCATGGCACCAATTTACTGGTTGATTATGTTCAGGCTGAAATGCACGACGGTTCACGAACGGTGGTTGAAACGGAGCATTGGATAGCAGTGGTGCCTTATTGGGCGGCGTGGCCGTTTGAAACCATGTTATTACCTAAGCAACATATAAAACGTATGGATGAAATGAATGAATCTGTGCGTTCTGATTTGAGTGTGGCACTTAAACAGCTCACTTGCCGTTACGATAATTTATTTCACTGCGCTTTCCCTTATTCCATGGGATGGCATTTTGCGCCTTTTTTTAACCCAGATGAAAATATTGAGCATTGGCAGCTACATGCGCTGTTTTATCCACCTTTACTGCGTTCTGCGACGGTAAAAAAATTTATGGTGGGGTATGAAATGTTAGCGGAAACCCAGCGAGATTTAACGCCAGAGCAAGCCGCACAGCGGTTACGTGAAGTCAGTGATATTCATTATAAACAGCAGTAATAAGCGATTAATCGAATCAATAATTGTTTGTTTTCCAGTGAAAAAGCGAGCAATTAAAATTTAAAATGTGAAGGATGCGTAAAATGGAACAGCTCAAAAAAATAGTGGCAAATTCATTTGAAACTAAGTTTGGATATCAAGCAGATATTTATGTACAAGCGCCAGGAAGAGTAAATCTTATTGGTGAACATACTGATTATAATGATGGTTTCGTACTGCCTTGTGCCATTAATTATCAAACAATGACTGCGGCAACAAAGCGTAATGATCGAATCGTTCGTGTTGTTGCCGCCGATTATCATAATGATTACGATGAATTTAATTTAGACCAAGAAATCACTTTTTTACCTGAAAAAATGTGGGCAAATTACATTCGTGGTGTGGTTAAATTCTTATTACAACGCGGTTTTATTTTTGGAGGATGTGATATCGCGGTGAGCGGAAATGTTCCACAAGGAGCAGGGCTAAGCTCATCAGCATCTTTAGAGGTTGTGATTGGACAAACGATTAAAGCGCTTTATCAACTTGATATTAGTCAGCAAGATATCGCGTTGAATGGGCAACAAGCTGAAAATCAATTTGTCGGTTGTAATTGTGGCATTATGGATCAATTAATTTCGGCGAGTGGTGATGCGGGGCATGCATTACTTATTGATTGCCGTAGTTTGACCGTTTTTCCTATTCCAATACCCAATGATTTGGTTGTAATGATTATAAATTCAAATAAAAAACGGGGTCTTGTGGATAGTGAGTACAATACACGTCGCCAACAATGTGAAGTGGCGGCGAAGCAGTTTGCGGTAAAAGCACTCAGAGATGTGACTTTTGAACAATTTATTGAAAAGCAAAATCAATTAGACCCTCTGGTTGCAAAGCGCGCTAAACATGTTATTACCGAAAATGAACGTACCCTGACAGCTGCTAAGGCATTGACTGAGAATAATTTATTATTACTAAGCCAGTTAATGGAACAATCTCATGCCTCTATGCGTGATGATTTTGAAATAACAGTGGCAGAGATTGATACGTTAGTGGATATTGTAAAATCGGTGTTGGGGAGTGAAGGTGGCGTGCGCATGACGGGAGGGGGGTTTGGCGGTTGTGTTGTCGCATTGATGAAACAACAACTTGTACAACCTGTGATAGCGGCAGTAGAGCAACAATATCAAGTAATGACAGGGCTTAAAGCTGATATTTATGTCTGCCAACCGAGTGAAGGTGCTAGTGTAGTCATTTCCTAATTTTATATTTTATTATTACCATATCATGAGTTATTTACGTATTCAGTGAGGATAGCATGCAGTTTATCAAGGAACAGCGTCATACGTTGAAAACACCAAAAGTCATTGCGTTGGCCAATCAACATGGCATGAAGATTATTTTAACAAGTTTAGGTGCTGGCTGGGTGAGTTGTATATTACCGCTATCAACAGGTAAACGTGATGTGGTCCTTGGTTCTCCGAATATGAGTGCACAGATGGCGCAAGGTGTTTATTTAGGATCTACGGTTGGGCGAGTTGCTAATCGTATTGCTAACGCAAAATTTATCTTAGAGAACAACGAGTATTCCGTAACTAATAATCAAGGTGTGCATTGTTTGCATGGTGGAAAAGATAATTTTAGCCATCGTGTGTGGTCAATCACACAACCTGATCAGCAACAAGCTGTTTTCACATTAGTATCTCCCGATGGTGACCAAGGGTTTCCTGGTGAGTTGAAAGTCGAAGTTCGCTATGAGCTGACAGATGATAATCAGGTTATTATTAGTTATAAGTATCAAGTGGATAAAGGTTGCCCTGTCAATTTGACTAATCATACTTACTTCAATTTAGCGGGTGAAAACTCAGCTAAAACTGCGTTAGAACATGATTTACAAATTAATGGCACGCATTTTTTACCAACGGATAATGAAGGGATCCCTACTGGGGAATGGCGTGATGTGACGGATACACATTTCGATTTTAGACAAGGGAAGCGTATTGGGCGTGACTTTTTACAAGATGATGAGCAACGCACAGTTGGTGGTTATGACCACACTTTTATTTTAGATAGTACTTTGACTGATGGCAAAGAAGCTGTCGCTTCATTAATATCTCCTGACGGTGATGTTCGCATGAATGTCACCACAACCCGACCAGCGATGCAATTATATACGGGTAATTACCTTATTGCTGTATCGGGTAAATCTCAAGTATACACGCCATTTTCTGGGGTGGCATTTGAAACACAGTTCCCACCCGATGCGATTAATCATCCTGAGTGGGGTGAGCAATACCGCGGTATTGCAGAGCCTAATAATATTTATACTAGCCAAACCAGTTATCAATTTATTTTTTGATAATAAAATTCTCAGTACTTTTTTCTAATAGAAATGCGACTTCATTGTGGCGTTTCTATTTTTATTTTAACGCAAGAGATCAAATTATTACCATTTAAATCAGCTTAATATACGTTATGCTTTGTTTTTATATTTTGTGTATTGTCTAATAAGGCATTTGGTATATAGAGGTTCATAATGGCGACAATAAAAGATGTGGCAAGAGAAGCTGGGGTCTCTGTCGCCACTGTTTCACGTGTGATAAATCAATCACCTAAAGCAAGCAAAGCGTCGATAGTCTCTGTAAAAAGTGCAATGCATAAACTTGGCTATAGGCCCAATGCCGCAGCCCGCGCATTAGTCAATCAAAGTTCAAATACAATCGGTGTATTGGTGAATGATGTTTCTGATCCCTTTTTTGGTGTGATGGTTAAAGCCGTCGATGGGATTGCTCACAAAAATGGTAAGCATATTTTAATTTGTAATGGGTATCATAACGCCAAAGAAGAGCGGCAATCGATTGAACTATTAATTAATAATCGTTGTGATGCACTGGTTATTCATTCTAAAGCATTAGCTGATGAAGAATTGATTGATTATGCAAATGAAGTTCCTAGCATGGTATTGATTAATCGACGTATTGAACAAATTGCTAATCGTTGTATTTCACTCAATAACTACAAAGGTGCTTATCTTGCGACTGAGCATCTTATTCGTCAGGGACATACTAAAATTGCTTATATATCTTCAAATCATTTAATTGAAGATGCCGACCAGCGTTTATTAGGTTACCGGGATGCATTAAAAAATAATGGCATTTATTTACCTGAAACCTATATAGAATATGGTTCTCCTTACGGTGAAGGTGGCGAGCAAGCCATGACTAATCTTTTGGTTAAATCTTTGGATATTACGGCTGTGGTTGGTTATAACGATTTTATGGCAGCGGGGGCAATTGCTGTTTTAGATGAAAATGGAATACGCTCGCCAGAGCAAGTCTCTGTCATTGGTTTTGATGACGTATTGATTGCCCGTTATATTCATCCTCGTTTGACCACGATCCGTTACCCTATTCAAATGATGGCTGAACGTGCAACACAGCTAGCACTTGCTTTAGCGCGTCATGAGCGGGTGATTGAGGAAGATCTTATTTATTCACCAACGCTGGTTCAACGTAATTCTGTTCGCCCAATACAAGTATAATACGGCTACCTTGTGAAAACGTTATCATTATTCTGTGATGACGTTCAATAATTTGAGTTCTTCCTTACTTCCATCTCAATTCCAGCTCATTAGAAATAAATATAATTCATTGATTTATAACTAATTAAACTTTTTTGATAAGTGTTACTTAATATTTAATGAAAATATGTGATTCAAGTAACGGAGAATAGTGGTGGTAACGTTTACACTCGTGGCGTTATCATTTGGGAAGGAATTTTAATATGCAAACAGAAGGTATTGGATTAAGTACATTAGATTATGGGGTTTTTATTCTGTATGTGCTTATCATTATCACCGTCGGGCTATGGGTGTCCCGAGATAAAAATGGGCAAAAAAAAGGAACTAAAGAGTATTTTCTTGCAGGAAAAACATTACCTTGGTGGGCAATTGGTTCTTCACTGATTGCTGCAAATATTTCTGCTGAACAATTTATTGGTATGTCAGGCTCTGGTTTTTCTATCGGATTAGCTATTGCATCATATGAGTGGATGGCAGCACTAACGCTGATTATTGTGGCGAAATATTTTATGCCTGTCTTTATCGATAAAGGCATTTTTACTATTCCTGAATTTGTTGAAAAACGCTTTAATAAAACATTAAAAACAATTTTAGCGGTATTTTGGTTAGCTTTATTTATTTTTGTTAATTTAACGTCGGTTTTATATTTAGGCGCATTAGCGTTACAAACTATCCTTGGTATTCCGATGTATTATGCCATCTTTGGTTTGGCATTATTTGCGGTCGCGTATTCTCTGTACGGTGGTTTATCTGCGGTAGCATGGACTGATGTTGTACAGGTTTTTTTCTTAATTCTCGGCGGGTTTTTAACGACGATTATGGCGGTAAGTTATATTGGTGGCGATGCAGGGGTTTTTGCCGGTATGAGCCGTATGGTAAGTGAGGCGCCTGCCCATTTTGAAATGATCCTAAGCCAGGATAATCCGCAGTTTAGTAATTTACCGGGTATTGCGGTATTAATTGGCGGGTTATGGATTGCGAACCTTTATTATTGGGGTTTTAATCAATATATCATTCAGCGTGCTTTAGCGGCTAAATCTATCGGTGAAGCGCAAAAAGGTTTAGTTTTTGCCGCATTCTTAAAATTGATTGTGCCAATATTAGTGGTTCTGCCGGGTATTGCTGCTTATGTGATTGTGTCAGACCCTGTTTTACTTGCTGGGCTCGGCTCTATGGCACATGAACATATGCCAACACTGGCTCAAGCAGATAAAGCCTATCCTTGGCTAACTCAATTTTTACCTGTTGGCGCTAAAGGTATTGTTTTTGCTGCATTAGCTGCTGCTATTGTTTCATCATTAGCTTCTATGCTGAACTCCGTCGCGACTATTTTTACCATGGATATATATAAAGAATATATTGCTCCAGCAACGGACGATCATAAATTAGTGAATGTGGGACGTACCAGTGCGGTAGTTGCATTAGTGATTGCTTGCTTTATTGCGCCATTACTTGGCAATATTGGTCAGGCTTTTCAGTATATCCAAGAATATACAGGCTTAGTCAGCCCTGGGATTTTAGCCGTTTTCTTATTAGGATTATTTTGGAAAAAAACGAATGCAAAAGGTGCGACAATTGGGGTCTTATTATCAATTCCATTCGCATTGTTCTTGAAATTGATGCCACTTGGAATGCCATTCTTAGATCAAATGATGTACACCTTCTTCTTTACCGCGGTGGTGATTGGGTTAATTAGTCTGACAACATCAAAACAGGATGATAGTGATGGCGCGATAGTTTTAACCGCTGAAACCTTTAAAACATCCGCTGGATTTAATATTGCATCCTATATCATTATGGTCATTCTTTGTGTGTTGTATGCTTTACTTTGGTAGAGTATGACTTAATAAGTACTTATTATCCGTAATAATAACGGGCAGGAATGTAAACACACTTCTTGCCCGTTTTGGGTATGTTTAATCGGAAATAACCGGTTTTACATGCAAGTATTTGTGGCGTTGGTATTCTTTATGTCGCTAAATAGTTAGAGCAAATAGGGGAAGTTTTAAGTCAAGCTAGTCATTACCTAAACTATAGATCAATTTATAAATAAACAGATTAATAATCTACGTAATTTATCTGATTGAGTCTAATAACCTACTTTATATAAATAAATTAGTAGGACAAAATGATAAAGACAATATTTTGCTATAACCTATTTTTGAAGACGTTTTAATATCACTTAAGGTACATTAAAAAATAACCATACCATCAAAACAGTAACATTAAATATCCTATTGTTTTTATAGAATAAAATTGGTATTTTTTGCGTTTTTTGATCTTGATTCTACTTTTAAAAAAACGTGATTTTTCTCACATAAATATTTTTGTTAGTTACCATTAGATTTTCTCATTTTAACTTAATGAATTAACGTTCTATATTGCGCTCAAATTAGTCTTATCAATTTATTAACCACTGCGCTATTCGCCGAAATCTCACCATAATGTGTTCTTTTTAGAGAACGCAAATTTGGCTTATTCTACGATGTAGTTGCAGCGCATATTATTTTTTATTTTGTTAGTTGGAGAGTGGGGCGTGAATCAGTCCACTACTATCATGCGCAAGCGCGACAATACATTCGTACCCGTTGCAGGTTTAACGATTTTTGCTATTGCATCGGGTTATTTAATGAGCTTAATCCCGTTATCGATGGGAAGCTTTAATATCGACATTAGCTATGCGGGTTGGTTGGCGAGTGCCTACTATATTGGTCTGCTAATAGGTTCGTTGTTGATTGAACCTATTATTGCCAAAATTGGTCATCGACTGGCCTTTATTGGTTTTTTATTGATGCTTGCTGCAACTGTTGTGGTTTTACCTTGGACACCAACAATTGAAGCATGGTTACCCAATAGGTTGATTGCTGGTATTGCAGTGGCGGGGATCTTTGTTGTTGTCGAATCATGGCTATTAATTGGTGATAACCAAAAAGAGCGTGCAAAGCGTCTTAGTTTTTATATGACGTCTTTGTATGGTGGCACAACGCTTGGGCAGCTTGCCATTGGATTTATTGGTACACAAGGTGCTTATCCATTTATGGTGGTGCTGGGATTACTGCTTTTAGCGGTGATGCCACCATTATTGTTTCGTCAAGGCCAACCAGAAAGTGGAATTCACCAAAAGTTATCGTTTAAAAAAATTAGCCGCCTAAGTAAGCCTGCTATTATTGGTTGTATGGTTTCTGGCATTTTAATGGGAACGATTTATGGTTTGATGCCGTTATCGCTGAAAAAAGATCAGTTTACCACTGAGCAAGTCGGGGTATTAATGGCCTCAATTATTCTTGGTGGTATGATAATACAGCCAATTATTAGCAAGTTATCTGTGATGATAAGTAAAACATTGCTACTGGCAATGGTGTCTTTGCTTGGCGTATTTGCAATGGGTGTTATTTATATTTCGAGCGATTATTTAGTGATGATTATTGCGTTAGCATTGCTTGGTATGTCCTCATTTGCACTCTATCCAATTGCTATTACATTAGCTTGCGATAACTTAGATTCATCGTATATCGTGGCTGCAACTCAAGTGATGCTATTTAGCTATAGTGTAGGTTCAGCGATGGGACCATTAGCTGCTGGGACCTTCTTAGCGCAGTATAATGGTTTAGTTGACTTCTTCTTTATTGTATTGATTGTGACGGCGATTTATATGTTAGTCGCAAGTTTACGCCGTAAAGCGAGTGTGCTGGCGAACTAATCAGTTATTTATCGTTTTAAATGCGATAAAAAATAATGCCGCGATGTTTCTGTTTTACTTATAGAAATATCGCGGCATTTTTATTGGAACTAGCTTATTTTTTCTTATTTATTGATGCTGTTGCAAATGCGGGTTCAGTTTGTGTGATTGATTGCGTTTCTGTGATCCTTTGCTCCCATAATTCACCGAGCTTGAAATCCCACGAAAGCGGTGAAATAACTGTGCGTCCTGCATTTGGTGCGAAGGTAAGTTCACTAAAATACAAGGTGTTTTCATCTGACATTAAAAAATCAGCACGGCAATAGTCAAATGGTGTGACTAATATTTGAGCTAGCCTTAGCATTTCTTGGAATAAAGGTGGCTCAGATACGGGCTCTAACATATTAGGGTAATCAAAAGTCACGGGTTGTAGTTGCCAATTGATATCGTAGATATTGATGAATTCATGACCAAATTCATCGGTATAATCGATCTCTGCATAGACGGGTTTGCCAGAAAAACAATGAATGCGGCAGGTTTCAGGAACTAACTTTCTATTTTTATTAGCAAATAGATCAATATATTCTTCACAAATTATTTGAGGAGCAATATCTTTATAGTGACGTTCACGTGTAATGTAATAAAGATTTTTCATTAAATGAAATGATAATTTTTCTTTGGCTTTATGTAGATCAAATTTGGCTCTATTTTGGCAAATAATACTACTGCCACTATCATGATTACACTTTAATACAAAGCGTTTAGGGAGTTTATCAATATTGATTTCATTTACATGATTAAAGGCGGCTAAAATTGGTACTAAATATTCATGGCCTATTGTACGAGAAACATAATCTCTTACTGCAAGCTTGTCTGCTAATTGTGTATAAAGTGGGTTTTTGTCATATATCATCCTAAAGTTTACTTTTTCATTAAAGCTTTTCGGTGTCTTGATATTAGGTATGTAACCTAATTTTTTAGTAAACTTATTAGTAAGATAGGCTTTATCACTGATAATAAATGTGCGTAATTTTTTGAGAAAATACTCTAATTTTTTCATGAGAGTGGCAACCATTCTGAAAATATAATTGGTGTTGTTATGGAATATAATTATTTTTTAAGTATATTTCGGCTATTTTAAATAAAGAGTAAATAGATTTTAGTTTTAAGAATAAAAACACTATTTCAATACTTTGTTTAATGAATTGATAGTTTATTAAACAAAGAGTAAACAACCATAAAAATAAACGGTTATTAAATATAAAATCTGGATGAATTTATATCAATAATCGAATCATTTGTTTTATTAAATGGTTTTATTAAGTTTTTTTCATAGCACTCTTCATTTTATTAATCCCTATACTTTATGACTGTATAATATCGGATATTTAGCTTGAAACATTAAGGATTTATTTAGTGCATTGGCTAATGCATTTTTCATCAACTATATTTAATTATATCGAAATATATGATGAGGTTTGTATGTCCCAAAATCCTGAAATATCTTACCCTTATCTGCTATTACTTGATGCCATCAATCCTGCTATTATTCAGTTGGACACCACAAGTTTAGTGACTTTCAATCTGATTGATGAGCTCGGTGGTACGCCTGATGGTATTGCTATTGACCATATCAATCGTTTGATTTATTGGACTAATATGGGCGATAACTATGAAGCTGATGACGGTTCACTCAATTTAATTAATTTTGATGGTAGTGGTCGAAAAATGCTATTAGGTCATGGGCAACTTCGAACACCTAAGCAGCTGTTATTGGAAAGTCAAAGCCAACGTCTATATTGGTGTGATAGAGAAGGCGGTAAGGTTTGTTCCTGCAAGACGGATGGGACTGATCTTCAAACACACATTCAGCGACCTAGGACAGTGACTGATAGCGTTGATATCTTGGATCAATGTGTTGGTATTGCATTAGATTTGGATGCGAATTGGTTATATTGGACTCAAAAAGGGCCTGCAAAAGGAAATAAAGGACGAATATTCCGGATGCCATTATCTAAGTCATCAGGTGATTTCGTTGATGAATCTGATGCTGATAATATTCAGCTACTGCTGGATAAACTGCCTGAGCCCATTGACCTCTTATTCGATAAAGAGACTCAAATTCTTTATTGGACCGACAGAGGCTCAGAGCCTAATGGAAATAGCTTGAATTGTGCGAACGTGACTGATGATGGGCTAAATAATTATCGAGTTATTTGTCGGGGATTTAAAGAGGCGATTGGCTTAGCTTATAATAAGCCGGAAAATATCATGTATATTGCTGATCTTAGTGGGGGAGTCTATCGAGTAATGCTGAGCAATGGACAATTTGATAAGATTCACCAAGGTAATGGTTATACCGGACTGGCTCAATTTTCAGGTTGAAAAATAGCACGGCGATAGTTCAAGATGCAGTGGATACCAGCCTGCATTTTGAACTATGTTATTTAGACCTATTTTTATTGATGAATTGGCGGCTCACCCATTTTACGTAAAAAACGTATTTGCGCTTTAACTAGTTCGCGATAGTTAATGCAGCGGTATGGCATATTATATTCTTTTGCAAGTTGAGAAATGATGTGCGCAAGAGCAGGGTAGTGGCGATGATGCCAATGAGGAAATAAATGGTGTGTTAAGTGGTAATTAAGCCCACCAGTTAAACGCCATAAATAATGTGGTGAAGGGATCCAGTCACACGAGGTGACAAAATTATGGTGATACCAACCATGAGGTATTATTTTGTCGTCTGGTGGTGTGAAAAATTGGGTTTCAGCCCAATGGGTGCCAAGTAATAGGTAGATTACAAATAATGAAGCAACCATTTGGCTAGCTAAATAAGTTAATAATATAGCCATAATACTGATGCCATTGGCGTGAGCAATAATTAAAGGTAATCCTAACATTAAAGCCAGATGGCATAATTTACTGGACAGAAATAGAAACCAGCCTAATTTCCCATTGAGTATTTTCTTCGTTTTTATTGGGGTTTTTCCCGTTCTATCTGACCAATCAAAGACTAAAGCAATCCAAGTTAATGATAACGAAGCTACAAATGGCCAATAGATATGTTGAAACCGCATAAATGGTCGCCATTTTTGAAATGGTGTTTGGCGAAAAATTCCATTCTCTTCAGTATCAAGATCGTAATGTTCAATATTGGCATAATGATGGTGAAAATAAACATGTCTTGCACGCCAAAACTCGGGTTCTAGACCTAGTGGCAGTGTCACGAGGCGACCAAACACTCGGTTTTTCCAACTCGTTTTAAATAAGGTGTTATGACAGGCATCATGTTGACCGATGACATTTAAAAACATGGTCAATAAAACGAAGCTAAAATAGCAAAGGGAGTAAATCAGTGTTGAAGAGGTCGAAAGCGTGGGGAGATAACACAAAATAGCGACCATAAACAAACTGATGATTACAGCAATATCTAAATGACTAGCATATACATGGTCTTGTTTTTCTTGCAGATAATCTCGGCTAGCCTGTTTTAAAGCGAGATGAAAATGCTGCTCATGAGTTTGTGTAAACTGCAGTTCTGGTTCAGCGGAACACATATTTCTCTTGCCTATGTTTTACAAAAAATAATTACAGAGATTATATCGTTTGCCCTACAGTTATCGCAAAACAATTAGTGTTAGTTTCACTGCTTTAAACTTATTCTTAATTATTATTTTTGTAAAATAAAATAGTGCTGAGAATACGCATTTTATGACTTTCACTAGATTGATTTTAGACATTTTATTTTAGATTTAAGTTTATATATTCTTAAATTTAGCTTTGGTTGTGTTTTTTGTGGGCGTTGTGTTTATATTAAACTAATAACATAATGTAATTAATATGTGGGAAAGGGGAGAGACAAAGTGGGGTTGAGGAGTTACATCCATGTAATTTAATCCATTGAGACTAATATAACTAATAAATATGTATCTGTCTGTAATAAATTAAATTAAAATGTAACAATGATTTTATTTACAATTATTTTTACTTCAATACAACTATTTTGAGTAATAAGTGATTGTGTTCTTAATTTTATATCAACATTAAGAATGTTACCTATATGAATAATTATATTTAAATGTTTCCATTAGATGAAGATTAAATAATTATCTATTAGGGAAAACAAATGAAACATATATTTTTTATCATGCTATCAATAATAATATTTCCATTCTCTTCCCAAGCTGGGTCGCAATATTATGGTTGTGATAAAAAAATTACTCAGCTTGAAAAACAACTCAGCTATGCAAAGCGTTATGGTAACAAATATAGAGTTGAAGGCCTTGAAAGAGCAATAGTAAATACTCAAAATCATTGCTATGACCATTATTCTGGGGCTACGGGAGCAACGAGATATAGTCACGATGATGCATTTTCTAAAACTCAAGAATTAGTGCGAGAGATTGAAATTCTTAAAAAAGAAATTGAGCGATTAAAAAAGGAATAATACGCATAATTTAGATATTGAGTTAATTTTCTATCAAACTGATGGTGCAGGGCGAAAATATATGATGACTATATTCCCATTTTTTGCATTACTCTTGGGGAAATTCCATTTTTTTATCACATTAATGGTATCAACTTTAACTTTATGACTCGCTTTATAGCTATCGACTAATTCAATGTTTGTGACTTGCCCATCAGTCTCAATATCGTACTTTACTTTTAACCAAGTGTTATGAATATTTTTTTCTGTAGGCTCCATTATTGCCGATGACGTTATATTAGACTGACTACAGGATATGACTAGAAAGGAAAATATGATAATAAAAATAGATTTACGCAGCATAAAAAAATCGTCAGATTGAATGATAATAATTAATTATATTGATGTGTCTAATAATTAGCAATGGACATATTCAATAAATTTAATAGTTAAAACTGAATTTAACTTATTTTTTTGCAGATATTCTCAATAATATTAAGTTCACCTAAAGAGAGAAATGGTATTAGTTCGTTAGAAAACGCAAGGAACGGTTATCTATTTTGAAAAAGTAGCGTGATTTCTTATAAAGGTCACGCTACTTAATGTATTTGCTAAAATAATTTTTTCTGAGGTGGCCCCGAAAAATTCATTGTGCCAATATTATCCATTAGCACCTCAACGACAACCGGTTGATTTAACGCAATAGCCTGTTCAAGCGTGGATTTAAAATCCGTTGCTTTGGCTACTGTGAACGCGGTTATTCCCATCGATTCAGCAAGTTTACTAAATGAAGGCGTTAATAATTCATTATAGTATTGCCTGCCCGCAAAATATTTTTCTTGAATACCTCGCATAACGCCATAACCCTTGTCGTTCATAATGATTAAAACAATTGGTAATTGCTCTTGCGCCATGGTGGCAAGCTCACCAATTCCTAACATCAACCCACCATCGCCGACTAAGCCCACTACAGGTCTATTTGGATTGGCCTTTGCACTTCCAATTGCCATGGATAAGCCTAAACCAATAGCTCCAGCTAATGAATGAATGTTATGCATTGGGTGAGTGGCTTTAAGCAAACGGCTTCCCCATAAACTCCCCGAAACGGTGATATCACGTACAAAGATACCGTGCTCAGGTAAGGTTTGTTCAACGGCATCACTAAGGGAACTATAAGGGCCACATTGTTCTCGTAATTGCTGCTCGGCTTGCTCTACAGCCTTTTGTACCTGTTGGCGCCATGAGGATGCTATTGGGCGATTTTCTTGCTCTACTTTATCGGCAAGTCCCTCAAGTAAAGCTTTGCAGTCTCCTGTGACACTGAGATCGACAACATAGTTACGATTTGCGGCCAGAGGGTCAATATCGATTTGGATCAATGGATGAGGCAGCGGCAGTGACCATGTTTTGGTTTCGTTACTGCGTAAACGAGAGCCTGCAATAAGTGTTAAATCACAAGTACGCATTAATGCATCAATGGCGTCAGCATTATGAAAAGCTCTAAGGCTAAATGGGTGTTCGTCTGATAAAATGCCTCGCCCATGGGTACTACTGATGACGGCAATACCACAATCAGCCAGCCTTTTTACTGCATCTGTGGCTTGAAGTGCGCCGGCACCAATCCATAATAATGGACGTTGTGCAGATTTAAATTGTTCCCAAATTATATCAATTTCAGTGGTTGATATGGGTGGCAATGGCGCGCGATGAAGTGGGGCGCTGAGCACCGATAATGGAACTTGGGTATTTTGAATATCGATAGGAATTTCTATTGAAACTGGGCCGCAAGGTACTGTTTGTGCAACTTGAATAGCTTTATGTAGTACTGCAACAGCTTGTTCTGCACTATGCACTCGAAACGCCTGTTTGGAGCTCGCGCGTAAAAAGCTTAATTGATCGCGTGTTTCATGAATAAACCCAGCGTCCATATCCAAAAATGCTTTTTCAACTTGTCCGGTAATGTGGATCATGGGGGAGCCAGCATTCATGGCTTCAATCATTGATCCGACGGCATTACCCGCACCAGCGCCAGTGCTGGTGAGTGCGATACCGAGTCCACGAAAGCGGCTGTGAGCATCTGCCATCGTTACCGCACCAGCTTCACCTCGGCTGGGTGTGAAATCGATAATACCACGCTGACCAATAGCATCTGCAATCGGTAAATTATGAATTGAAATAACACCATAAACTGTGCTGACTTGGTACTGCTCTAATGTTCTGGCGACAGCTTCGCCAACCGTGATAGTTTCAGACATTGTGTTCTCCTTAATACGTCAATAATCCACTTAAGGACATTTATTCACACCAACGGTTTGGTTGTGGGTTAAGCGCCAGAAAAATACTTTTTTGTTGCATATAGGCTTTGAGGCTCTCAAGGCCTTTCTCTCTTCCAAGTCCACTATCTTTAAAACCGCCAAAAGGTGTTGAGATGGAAAAAACTTTGTAGGTATTAATCCAAACTGTACCGACATCTAGGGTATCGGCTAATTTAAATGCACGAGTATAATCTTGCGTCCAAATACCGGCTGCAAGGCCATAAATAGAATCATTAGCATCATGAATCAGGCTGGTTTCATCGTCGAAAGGAATAACAACGAGCACTGGGCCAAAAATTTCCTCCTGACACACATGCGCTTGGTTAGTTAAGCCTTCGATAATCGTGGGTTCGAAATAGTGACCCGATTGCAGTGCGGGATCAGTTGGTACCTTGCCCCCGACACGAATTTTGCCCCCTTCTGCAATAGCTTGTGAGACGTAAGCTATGACACTATCTCGATGTGCAGAGGAGATCAGCGGACCAATATGTACGCGTTCTTGACGTGGGTCACCGATGATGAGCCCTTGTGTGAGTTTCGTCAGTTTTTCAATAAAAGCTTGATAGACGCTTCGGGCGACAAATAAGCGAGAACCTGCAATACAGGCTTGTCCCATTGAACTGAAAATACCATAACAAACACCGTGGGCTGCTAAATCTAAATCCGCATCATCTAAGACAATCGTTGGGGATTTTCCGCCTAATTCTAATGAGGTTCCAATCAGTTTATCGGCAGCAATATGAGCTAATTGGCGTCCCGTATTGGTGCCACCTGTAAATGAAATTTTTCGTACTAGTGGATGACGCACTAATGCATCGCCAATAATTGAGCCTTTGCCGGGAAGCACGCTTAATAATCCTGCGGGTAACCCTGCTTGTTCAAAGAGTTCGGCAAGTTTAAGTGAAACAAGAGGAGTCGCTTCTGCGGGTTTTAAAATAACTGCATTACCGGCTGCAATTGCAGGCGCAATTTTTTGCATATCACTGGCAATGGGTGAGTTCCAAGGAGTGATTGCGGCGATGACACCAAGGGGCTGGTAGGTGCTAAGGGTCATGATGTCAGGTTGGCGACGGGGTGGCAATTCGCCACCACTGACTTCACATACTGCCGCAAAATAACGGGCGGTTGCGGCGGCACTCATCACCAATCCACGGGCTTCAGCCCAAGGCTTTCCATTGTCAAGAGTCTGTAACCTGACCAATTCTTCACGTTGCTCGTCAATTAATGTACTGACTTTGAGTAGAATAGCGGCGCGTTGATGAGATGACATATGGCGCCACTTCGGGTCACGCCAAGCTTTTTCGGCGGCGATCACGGCATCTTCAACATCCTCAAGGCTAGCGCTATTGAGGGTTGCGACAACGTGGTTATCACCAGGAAAACGTGATTGCATTTGCTGACCGCGGCCTTGTTGCCATTTACCGCCGACAAAAATATCCCTGTTTTTCATTGTGCTGCTCCTGTCAGATAATGGCATTGTGTTCAGCAACTCGGCGACACATTTCGACCGCACTTAAGGCTGACAATAAAGATGTTTTAGGATTCGAGGCTAACGGTTGACCATTAAGCTCAATACAGAAACGACCAAAGTCACCGACGACTTCGATTCGATGGGTATTTTGTTGTGTTGTAGGGTCAACCATTAGCTGAACTTTTGTTGCATCCATACCTATCCCATACAGTGCGACGGTTGCGGCGACATTGGCATTGGCTGGGAAATTGAGCGCCGCTTCTCGCGCCGTTCCGCTAAAAAATACGGTTGGTTCTGATACTTGATTAAGGTCGATATATTGCTCGGCAGGGCCATTACGCCAGCTTGCGGGACTTTTTCGTGATTGATAGGTAATTTGTGTAATATTGGCTTCTTTTGCTGCGCGAAGACCATCTAACCCTGCAATGGCGCCGCTGAGTGGAATTAACTGACCATGATGTTGGCGAGCAAGATCACTTAACTCGCGAGCGAATATGGCATCAGCAAGGGCACCCGTTGAAATGATGGCTATTGTCCAACCTCGTTTAAGCGCGATGGGAGCATATTGTTTAATCGCTTGATGACTCGCGCATTCTAAAACTAAATCGGGTTTTTCGGTCACTGTCGCGAGGTCGTTGATCGGTATTACTTGGCCATGAAAACGAGTCATAATGTCATCGTGATGGCTAGGGCGAGCAACAATCCAGCGAAGTACAATTCCATTGGGTAAGCGGTCAATCACTTCATTGGCCATCGCACCATACCCAATAAGCATCAATGTTTTCATCATAAAATCCTTTAAATATGGTGACTAAAACCACCTGAAACATCCAATGCAGCGCCTGATGTAAAAGAAGCCATCGGTGATGCTAAAAAAACCAGTGCACGAGCTGGTTCTTCAGGTTTGCCTAAACGTTGCATAGGAATACCGCGTTTTTTGGCAATATCGCCAATCCAGCTCGCCCAATCGCTTGTTTTATCATTGCGATTTTCAAACCGGCGATGCCATTGATCGGACTCTACCATCCCCAGTAAAATTGAATTCACTCGAATACCTTTAGGTAGCAAGGTTTTTGATAGATTAAGTGTCATATTGAGTAATGCCGCCCGTGCCGCAGATGTAGCGACCATATGAGGCTCCGGTTGTAAGGCCAAGAGCGAATTAACACAGGTGATTGAGGCAATATTCGATTGTTCGAGTAACGGTAAAAATGCATTAACGGGATTAATAACGCCAAAAAGTTTGAGCTGTGCTTCCTGTAACCACGCTTCTTCTGGCGTATCGGCAAAGCTCGCCACATAGCCTTGTCCGGCGTTATTAATCAGTAAATCTACTTGTCCATACTGTTGTTTAACTTGTTCAGCAAATGCCAAAGTTTGTGTTTTATCTAGCACATCACAATTAACCGCCATAAACTTTTCTTGAGAATAAGTTTTTTGCAATGTGTCGAGGGCTTGTTGCAATTTATCTTGAGAGCGACCGCAAAAGGCGACTTTACAACCTTCATCGAGTAATAATTTGACTGTCGCAAAACCAATACCGGAGCTTCCCCCCGTCACAACAGCAACACGATCATGTAACTGTAAATTCATGGCACTTTCCTTTGTGAAGCTTTATTTTGTGAACTGTCTTTTGGAAAACGATTTTTGGGTGAGTCAGTACATTCCAAGGCATCTGAAAATTGCTTTAAATAGAGATTAAATTCTATCGGTGCATCAAGGTAGCTGGCATGTCCTGCTTGCTTTATCACTTTTAATGGGCATTGTTTATCGGTTGATAATTGCTGAACTTGTGCTGGTGGTGTAATGGTGTCATCTAAGCCAACAATCATCTCGACAGGGCCTTGATAAGCGTTTAAATAAAGGCTGATATCGTCATGAGCCAACATCCACGCAGCGGCTAAAAATCCTTCTGGATTGAGTTTTTGCATATTACGTTTTACCCATTCAATCTTTTCAGCGGATGCCGAAGGGGAAAGTAATGTGGCTGCACGATTTTGTGCATAAGCTTCAATACCTGAATCACAGACAATTTCACGGCGCTTATCATAAACACGATGACGTTCTTCTGGGCTTTTAGTGGCATATCCTTGTGCAGGGTTCGCCAATAATAATCCTCTAACTCTTTGTGGATGCAGAGAAGCAAAGGCACAAGCCATTAATGCCCCTAAAGAGTGCCCAACTAAAATGACTTGTTGTAATCCTAAATCATTTAAAAAATCCGTTAGCGCATCAGCATAATCAAGTGCAACAGGTGTCTGGGTTGCAAGGGGATCGCTGTCTAAATAGCCCGGCGCATCCCATGCAAATAAATGATAGTTATCTGTCAGTGATGAGTCTGCGAACTGACATATCCATGAAGTCGAACCTGAGCTGATACCATGGAGCAGGACGATAGGAAAGCCGTCACCAGATTCACGCCAATTAAGACGATATTGGCCAAATTCAGCAAATTGTAAGTTGGGGAGCTTGTCAATTGGCAGTCTCATCATTGATTTCTCCTATTATCCGCGCTTAACTTTTGATAAAGGATGATCTTCTGGATACGTCGGAATAGCGGGTTTTTGTGTACCAATCATGACGCACATTAATGCTTCTTCTTCCCCATGATTAAATAAACCACGGTAAATTCCAGCGGGAACAGAAATGAGATCGCGTTCTTTTAGTACCGTTTCAAACTCTTCATCACCATCTTTAATAAATAAGGTGATGGTGCCTTTGAGCATGAAAAAAACTTCTTCAACATCGGGGTGTAAATGCAGCGGTCCTTCACATTTCGCCGGAAGCACCATGGTCGAAAAAGTGAAATTTTCAGCGGGTACGGTATTGGTGTCGTTGGCGACTCCTGTTGCCCCTGTTCCGATATAGCGCATTTGTGCACGACGGTATTTAGGATCAAAATCCGCTTGAAACTTCAGTGCATTCCAATCGTATTTGCGCCCTTCAAAGCGTGCCACGCGAGACTCAATCCATTGCGCCATTGAAATATCTTGAGGTTTAACTTGGTTCGAAAGTTGTGACATAGTGTTCTCTCCTGATAAGACACAGATTAATCAGTATTTTTTGAGTAGCGGCAGTAATAAGAAACTGCCAACCAAACCTATAATTACGATAAATAAAAGTCCGTTATCCATATTTCCAGTGAAGGCGATAAGCATACCCATTAAGAGCGGAGCCGCTGCGCCAGCCAAGTTTCCTAGCCCATTGAAAATACCACCAGCCAGTGCACTGACTTGTTTTTGCGTTGCTTTGGCGAGTAGTGCGAAAATATTTGGTGCGCCGGCTCCCCACATAAACATGCTAAATGCCATCATCATGATGATGCTGTAGGTTTCCGTGAGAAATAACACGCCAGAAAGTCCGATAATTGCGCCGAGTAAGGATATGAAACAAACCAGTGCACGGCGGTCATAACGGTCTGATAACCAAGCACCAATTACTTCACCAAACAACATTGCGATAAAGGGAAGGGAAGATAGGATCCCTGCGTGCGATAAATCAATCGATTTACCTTTGATTAAATAACTCGGCAACCAGCCGTTCATTCCCCACAGATAGACAAGAAAGGCGATGTTAAATAGACAGATAATCCAAAAGTGTGAATTGCGCAGTAAGATGTTTCGCTGCGTTTTTGCTTCAATGATATTCGCTGTCAGGGCTTTGTTACCAATCGGAGCTACTTTTTTAGCTAGATTTGGGTGACGGATACCTATAATCACTAACCACCAAACTGGAACCGTAAAGGCTGCCATGACAAAGAACGTACTTTGCCAACCAAAATTTTGTAAAAGATATAGTGCGATAGGAAAACCCAGCGCGGCGCCTAATGGGGTACCTAAAAGCCAAAGCATGGTTGCTCGAGCCTGCATTCTTTGTGGGAATGTACGGCGCACGATGGCATATGAAATAGCGAGCAACGGCCCCTCAGCAATCCCGAGCAAAACACGTAAGAAAATCATAGTGCCATAATGGTGTGTGAAGCCCATGAGAATCATCAAGATACACCAGCTACTGACCATGAAAAGTAGCATTTTAGTGGGATGAAAACGATCGCCAATACCACTCAATAACATTGATGAAACGCCATAAGCGAATAAAAATGCGCTCATTAATAGGCCAAGACGAGTGGGGTCGAAATCAATGCCAAGGGCTTGTTGAAATTTCTCATCAGAAAATAGTGCCGCAATACTAATCTTGTCGAAAAAAGCCAGCAATACGCAAGAAAACAAGGCTATCGGGATCAACCAATTCACTTTTTCTTGAGCGTCATTTTGGACTGTCGCTTGGACGCTGGTTTGTTCTGGTATCTTGGTGTGTACAGTAATACCTTGATTTGCCATATTATCTCTCTTAGCTATACACTATTTCAGCGACATTAATGAAAAGGCTGGGTCAGCAAGCTCTGACGGGTCTAACCTGCGATTGTTTTGTATCCAACGTTTACCGAGTTTGATCGCACGTGCATCGTTAAATGCAACCATCTGCACCAATTCATTGATTTCATTGAGTGAAAAATGGATTTCAGAAGTCGAAGTATGGCGCTGAATATGTTGTAAAGCTTGCCCTGTGGGAATACCGAGAATTTGGATGTTGTCCTGATATTGATCAGACCAAAGCCAAGCTGGTTCGTTAAATTTTTCGCTTTGGCTATTTAGCATGGCTTTTGCTGTCGCAATAGCTTGGTTTTGGGCATAGGCCCAAGACTGTAAACACAACGAAAGTGTTGGATGGCATGCTACATCGCCTGCCGCATAGATATCAGCGTGGGATGTTTGCCCATGGCCATTGACGACAATACCTTGAGTGAGAGTAAGCCCGGCTTGTGCGGCTAACTCTAAATTGAGCTCGACACCAATGCCCATGACGGCAAGGTCAAAAGATTGCGTAGGTTGTTTTTGACAACCAATGTTGAGTGCAGATGTCGTTTCATCAAGGTAAATATCGCCGCAATCCGTGATGACATGCACACCGGCTTGTCGATGACGTTGCGCTAAAGCATCGGACACATTTTGGGGTACACTGCGCTCACATAGACGTGATTGACGTTCGAAAATCGTCACATCTAGCCCCATTTTTCGTGCGGAAGCGGCAACTTCTAAACCAATCCAGCCGCCCCCGATGATTGCGATTTTTTGAGCTGAAAGTAGCGCTGTGCGTAGCTGCTGCGCATCATCCCAAGAACGAAGTGCAAAAACCTGTGGGTGTATTTGCCATGCTTTTGAGAGATAACGAGGTCGTCCACCTGTGGCTATCAATAGTTTATCAAAAGCCAGTTGGCGTCCATCACTGAGCTGGATTTGTTTTTGATTACTATCAATTCGAGTCGCGCGGACAGGGCGAAACCATTGCAAATTGAGTGCATCGGTATCGGCTTCACTGAATAGGCGTGAAAGCGCTAAAGTATCTTGGGTTAATGCTGCCTTTGATAAAGGCGGCCTTTCATAGAAATCATGGATCTCATCGCTGATAACAGACAGTGTGCCTTGGTAGCCCTCATCTCTGAGTGTTTTCGCTGCCCAGCCTCCGGCTTGCCCTCCACCAATAATCACAATACCGCCTTGGATAATTGCGTCCATGGTCTACTCCTTATTGGGTTTGACTTGGCGACGAGTGTCATAATCGAGACCACCTTCAACTGCCCATTCGGTAAATGACACTAAAGAGTGTTCCAGTTCCCGCGGCTGCCATTTTTCAGTGAGGTAGTCATCATTGGTGTAGTATTCAAAAGCACCGCCCGTTGGACTATTTACATACCAAAAATAGGCAGATGAAATAGGATGACGGCCGGGGCCAATAAAGGTGCTCCATTGATGGCGGTTCATTGCTAAACCACCCCCGATGACCTCATGAATATCTCTGACTGTAAATGCCACATGATTTAGACCGCGACCACGATGGGGGAGTTTGAGTAAGAATAAGTTATGGTGGCAGCCATTGATTTGTGCCCGCAAAAATACAGCCCGATCGATATAACGGTCGGAAACCTGAAATCCTAATTTTTGGCAGTAAAATGCCTCAGTCGCGGGCAGATCATCGACAAAAAACACCACATGACCAATATTAATGGGAGTCGCTTTTTCATAAACAGGACTCGGGGCATCTATGCGGCGTATATCACCCCATTGGTTAATTGGGGAAATATCGAGTGAAACCGGTTTTTGTTGGCTAACACAAAATGCCACAGTCATGCCATTAGGGTCGCGGCATTCGGCACCATTTTCGGTTAATCGGAAACCATCACACTGTGCTATTTGCGTGATAATTTCAGCGAGTGAAGCCGTATTTTCTACCCCCCATGTGATTCGGCGTAGGGTTGAACCTGATTCAAAAGGCGCTGGAAGGGTATTATCAGCAAGGGGCGAAACGTTGATCCCTGCACCTGATAATGTCGTAAAATAAGTTGGATTATCAGCGCAAGCGTGCAGACCAAAGTCTTTAAAGAATCGAGTACAGGCAGCAACGTCTTCAACCCCGAATTCCATTTTTTCTATTCCAATCACTGACATAGTATAGCCCTCTATAGAGTAGTGTTATTGCCAGATGCGCATTTTGAGCAAACAGAGGCCGAGGCTTATGGCAATAAACCTAAAATTTTGTTGTCGATAATAAGGTGGAAGCTAAACGGCTTTGGCGGGTCTTATGCCGCCAATAAACTCCGTAAGTTTTTGTGCTGCACTGCTAACTTCATTTTGTAAACGCTGACGTTCCTGAGCTGGGATGCTATCCATTGGCACCATAATGCTGATAACGGCTTCAACTTCATTGGTTTGGTTGTAAACAGGATAAACAATCGAGGAAATACCTCGACGATAAAATGATTCGCCAAGCACATAACCGCGTAATTTGTCTGCTTGGATCATGTTCCAAAACACCTGTTTACTGCCCGCATCATCAGGTAATTCCTCATCGGGATAGAGCAAGTCAAACTCAGTACGACTTAAACTGGTTAATAACATACGACCGAGAGATGTTCGGTGCGCTGCTAACCGAGTTCCAACACTCACATGGTTAATTTTTGATTCTGCGCCGCTGACTCTGGCAATGTAAATAATGTCTCGCCCATCGCGTATGACTAAATGGCTATTGCACTGGCTGCGGTCGCGCAGCTGTTCAATAATGGGTTGGCCTAGCTGGGTTAAATCGAGTGAAGCGATATAACCCAATCCGAGACTAAGTACCTTACGACCTAGGGAAAATGCTCCCGTTCGTGGATGCTGTTCAATAAAATCTAAATGTACTAAGGTCTGAATTGCCCGATATGCAGTCGCTTTTGGCATATCGATTAAACGAAGAATTTCTGCAAAAGTCAGCTCGCGGTGCTGCTTCGCGAGGAGAAGTAGCAGTTGTAAACCTTTTTCCAAACCTGGAACTAAATATTTACATGTTGAACTCATCGTCTTAATCTCCCCGCCAAAGCGGTTTTGCTTGGTGCGATTTTGTTTTTAGTTAAAAATAAAGCCGCCATTGACAGGAATTAATTGCCCTGTGACAAAATCAGACATCGGTGATAATAAATATAAGGCGGTTCCCGTTACGTCATCAGGCATTTGTTCACCTTGTAAAGCTCGCCCATTTTCATAGAGCTGGTGGCGCTCTACAGGAACATATTCAGTAGCCTCTACTTTGGTTAATCCCGGAGCGATGGCATTAACACAGATTCGATGTACACCAAGTTCACGCGCCATTGAACGTGTCATACTGATAATGGCACCTTTACTGGCGACGTAAGCCATCAGTTTTGGGGCTCCCCATAATGCGGTATCAGAGGCAATATTTACGATCTTAGCGGTTGATGAACCTTGTTTTGATGCACACTGTTTTAATAATGGCAGCGCAGCTTTTGTGACTAACCAAGTACCTCGCACATTGACTGTCATCACCTTATCCCACAGCGTTAAATCGTACTCATCTAATGATTTTCCACCGACGCCAGTTGCTAAAGCGGCATTGTTGATTAGTCCATCAATCGAACCCTTTTTTCCAATAGTGTCAAAGGCCTGATTAATTGCATCAGGATTGGCAATATCGAATGTTAACCCTTCGGCATTTAGCCCTTCACGGCACAGCAATTCGACACTCTCTTGCAATCGGTCACTTAAAATATCGCATAAAATCACATTCGCACCTTGCCTAGCCGCCGCTTGTGCAAAGCTAAAACCGAGTCCTCTTGCGGCGCCAGTAATCACAATACGTTTTGCGGCTAATAAATCATGCATTTGACGTTTCCTTGCCATAAATCAGGTCAAATTGTTTTTTTGCTTCTCGTTGCATAATTCGGCGTAGGCGTGATAACCCCACATCATGTTGATATAAGAACTCTTGTCCGCGTGCATTTGGAGCCATGTTTTCTAAGATGATGCGGTCTTGTTCTAAAACATCCCAATGCAAGCCTTCTAAGCGATTGCGGTACATGAATCGCCATAAATCACGTTGCCAATCTTTAACTTTACGGATACGCCAGAAGAATACGCGGGTGTTGAATCTATCCTCAGGGACGACCATACCAATAATCCAGAAATGACCACCGGGTCCAAAACGTTTTTGATAGGGAATCGATAAGCGCATCCAGTTAGCACCGGTACTTGCAAATTCAACCCAATCGAAATTGACACCAATTTGGTCATTTTTACGAAAGATAAAGCCATGTTGGGTAGGGACTAAGATCATTTCTGATTGCTTATCACCATCTGCCATTGAGTGAGATGATGAATGCAAGTAGGTGCCATGCATTGGGTCCATGACATTTTCTAATGCATATTGATAGTTACAATTCCATGTGGCAGTACACAAAAAATGACTGTGATTTTCGTGGTCAGCCAACTCCTCGGGGAATTCAAGCTCTGGCGGCGTTTCATTTTCGGTTATCGCAAAATAAAGAAAAATAGCACTATTAAGTTCTTTAACGGGATAGGTTTTTAAGCACTTTTGGCCTTCAAGCGGGCATTGATTTACCGCCGGAACATCTTTAACAACGCCATCACCACCCACTTCAACACCATGGTACCAACAGGCAATACGTTCACCGAGGTTCCAGCCCATTGATAATCTAGCACCACGGTGGGGACATCTATCCTCTAGAGCATGGATTTGGCCTTTATCATCACGCCATAGCACAATTTGCTCTTCTAGACGCGTGATCCCAATGGGATTGCTATTGACTTCCCAGCTTGATAATACGGGGTACCATTGCCCTCGTAGTCCAACATCTAAGTAATCCTGAGCGCTATGAAGTTGTGTATTTGTTGTCATTGATCTGCTTCCTGTTATCGGCGGTATTATTCAAGTTATAATCGCTATGAAATAGCAGAGAATTAATACCCGTTGACTTGTAGAAACTCGCGAAAACTACTTTCACTCCATGACTGACCTTGGCGGTCAACAAGGAGCTGTTGATTCAGGGCATTAACAATATCTGAGAGTGATTCAATTCCTGATGCAAATAAGGTTTCTAAGGCGGCAATTAGGCTGGTTTCATATTCATCCGGAACTCTTGAACGGGTTTGCCAAACAATATTGGGCGCAGTACCAGGAGATTGAATGCTACCTTTACCCCCTTCGCGGGCGGGAATAATTTGATGATTTGCGGGTAAGTAAGGGTTGATGTTTTGTATCGGTTCCATTGCTATTCCTCAATTAAACTGATTTCGATTTGATTTTCGTGAACGCGTGTTTGATAAGTTTTAAGGTCGCGCCCGCCAGGCTCTCGTAAACATTTTCCTGTTTTGATATCAAAAATGGCTTCATGCAGTGGGCATTCAACTTTTCCATCTTCCACAAATCCTTGGCTGAGTAAGGCATATGCGTGGGGACAAATATCTTCCATGGCATAATATTGGTTCTCAACTAAGAAAATACCGATTTCGGTACCGTGGATCTTGGCGGAGTAGGGAAATTCTTCTTGTACTTGTGATACATCACAAACGGTAATCCAGCTCATCTCTTCCTCCATTTACCCTGATAACTATTTTGTTTCATATGTAAAACTTTGTTTATTATTTAAAACCAGACTAATTGCTAGGGTGATTACTCGTCAATCAAATGTTATTTTTATGTGATTAATTTGTGTCAAAATGTGGTGTGCGTCGTGCTTATGAGGATGTTTAGTTTCATATCAGAAACTTTATGGTTTTTTACTGGATATTGGACAATGGAATCTGATTAAGCATGATTACTGATTTTTTATACTGATTAATTAAGTTATATGAGTTTAAAATTTTAATTTAATTTATTGATTAGAAAATAAAAAATGAATTTCATCTCGAATGACAGCGCAGTGAACTGTTTTTTATCCTATTTTCTGTACAGTTTGTATTATCAATACTATACTCCCCCTATGTATATGTGAGAGGGCTTTACGATGCCACATTCACCCAAAGAGAAAAAAGCGGTACTGACTCGTGTCAGAAAATTAAAGGGACAATTATCTGCCCTAGAGACTGCATTAGAGGATGAAGTTGAGTGCTCGGCGGTACTGCAACAGATAGCGGCGATACGCGGTGCGGTTAATGGCTTGATGGCAGGGGTTTTAGAAAGTCACCTGCGTGAAGGGTTGCAAGCCTCCGCTGATACGCAAATTCAAAAAGATTCTGTAGATGATGCCATCTCACTTATTCGCACATACCTGCGTTAAATATCAAAAGGAATAAACATGAAATCACGTGCAGCAGTTGCATTTGGACCGGGTCAACCACTGAAAATTGTTGAGATTGATGTGATGCCGCCGAAAGCGGGCGAAGTATTAGTTAAAATTAGTCATACCGGTGTTTGTCATACCGACGCATTTACTTTGTCAGGTGATGATCCCGAAGGTTTGTTTCCGGTGGTGCTTGGCCATGAAGGCGCAGGTGTTGTGGTTGAAGTGGGCGAAGGCGTTACCAGTGTGAGTGTTGGTGACCATGTGATCCCTCTGTATACCGCAGAATGCGGAAAATGTGTATTTTGTGAATCAGGTAAAACTAATCTCTGTGTATCCGTTCGCGCAACACAGGGCAAAGGTGTGATGCCAGATGGTACAACACGTTTTTCCTATAATGGTGAGCCAGTTTATCACTATATGGGATGCTCCACGTTTAGTGAATATACCGTTGTTGCTGAGGTTTCACTGGCAAAAATCAATCCTGAAGCAAATCATGAAGAAGTATGTTTGTTAGGTTGCGGTGTTACAACCGGTATTGGTGCGGTGCATAATACGGCTAAAGTTCAAGCGGGTGATTCTGTTGCTGTATTTGGCCTGGGTGGTATTGGTCTTGCGGTTATTCAAGGGGCGAGACAAGCTAAAGCGGGACGTGTTTTTGCCATCGATACGAATCCGGCTAAATTTGAATTAGCCCGCCAGTTTGGGGCGACGGATTGTTTGAATCCAAAAGATTTTGATAAGCCAATTCAACAAGTGCTGGTGGAAATGACTGAGTGGGGCGTTGATCACACCTTTGAGTGTATTGGTAACGTCAATGTAATGCGAGCGGCATTAGAAAGCGCACATCGTGGTTGGGGCCAATCCATTATTATCGGTGTCGCAGGCGCAGGACAAGAAATTTCAACTCGTCCATTCCAATTAGTCACAGGTCGTTCTTGGCGCGGCACAGCATTCGGAGGCGTAAAAGGCCGCAGTCAATTACCTGCGATGGTAGAAGATGCCATGAAAGGTGACATTGAATTAGCCCCATTCGTGACACATACCATGCCACTTGATAACATTAATGAAGCATTTGATTTAATGCATGAAGGTAAGTCGATTCGTACCGTTATTCATTATAAATAGTTTTCATTAGGCACATAGGCGCAATTTAGCGCCTATATCTGAGTTATTAATAGGAGTACTAATGGAAAGAGTTGAACGCCACGCTTGTTTTGGTGGTTGGCAGGATGTTTATCAACATCAATCGGATGTGTTAGGTTGTTCAATGAAATTTGCTGCATATATACCGCCGCAAGCTGAACAACAATCATGTCCGGTTATTTATTGGTTGTCTGGGCTTACTTGCAACGAACAAAATTTTATCACTAAAGCGGGAGCACAACAGTTTGCCGCGCAGCATGGTATTATTTTAATCGTACCGGATACCAGCCCTCGCGGAGAAGATGTTGCCGATGATGAGGCATACGATCTCGGTCAAGGTGCGGGGTTCTATGTGAATGCGACACAAAAACCGTGGAGCACTCATTACAAGATGTATGATTATATTGTCTCTGAGTTACCAGCCTTGGTTGAAGCACATTTACCCGCATCCGATAAGCGTGCAATTTCTGGGCATTCCATGGGCGGTCACGGAGCATTAATGATTGGCCTGCGTAACTCGTCTCGCTATACCAGCTTATCTGCTTTTTCACCGATTGTTGCGCCTTCCCAAGTGCCTTGGGGACAAAAAGCATTTACCGCTTATTTAGGTGCAGAGAGTACTCAGTGGTTATGTTATGACACGGTGAATTTACTGAATGAAGCCACTACAATTCCACCTATTTTAGTGGATGTTGGGACGGGCGACTCTTTTTATCATGAGCAGCTTAAACCTGAGCTACTTGCAGAAGCATGTGATAAAAAACAGCATCATTATCAATTAAATTTACGTGATGGGTACGACCATAGCTATTATTTTATCAGTAGTTTTATCGGTGAACATATTACTTTTCATGCAAAATATTTAAACGACGTCAAATAGTCATTAAGGGTGGAACTTGTTATAGGTTTCACCCATGAATAAGAATAGCGTATTGGCCATATTAATATTATTGAGCTAGTTAATAATAAATATTTAAGTTAATGTTAAAGTTTACTGATGGAGTTTATTGCTGAAATAGCGATGTTTTTATTAGGGTCTTTGCATAATAGAAGTAATCTTTCAATTGCAGTTTTATGACCAATTGCTGCTTTATATTCTCCCAGTGCATTAATTGCAGCAATTTTTATATCATCATTTGTTCTATTTGTTAAATTAATCAACGTATTAACAATATTGTTTTCCATAATCTATCCGAGTGATAATTCAAGTTATATTTAATGTCTTATGATATTTAAATTATCAGAATAGTTAGTTTTAAAATATAAAAAAAAGATTTTTTACGATTTTATTAGCATCGTATTTATTGAGTTTATTAATTATTTTTACTAAGTATAAAAATGGCACCTTAATCAGTTAATAGATAACTTTTCAGGTACAATTATTGATATGCTAAATTTGTTCAAATAATGGTAATTTAATGGCGTAAATAGACATGAGGGGTTGCATATTCAGGGTGCTGGCTAACGGCTAAATCTGCTTTATACCAACGAGTTAAGTTATCTGTCGTTAATACTTCAGTAGGTGTACCATTTGCAACCAGTTTTCCTTCATGAATTAAATACACTCTGTCTGCATATAAGGCGGTAAGGTTGAGGTCGTGTAAGACACAACACACGCCTAATGGACGCTCGCGAGTCAGTTGATGTAATAATCGTAAACTGTGTTGTTGATGGTACAAATCGAGAGCCGAAGTCGGTTCGTCGAGAAACAAACATGCAGGGCTGGCTGTTGGCTGCCAAAGCTGAGCAAGTACTCTGGCTAATTGCACCCGTTGCTGTTCTCCTCCCGAAAGTTGGCGATAATCGCGTTCACGTAATAACTGGCAGTGAGTTTGTATTAAGGATTCTTCAATGGCTTCGTGCTTATGTTCTGAACCGTAAGGCGTCCTTCCCATAGCAACCACATCCTCAACGGTGAAAGCAAATTGCAAATGGCTCTGTTGCTTCATTACCGCTCGTTTTCGTGCTAACGCGTTGCTATCCCACTCGGAAATTGAACGGCCTTCTAACAAACATTCTCCCTGCGTTGGATGGGTATAACCCGTCAATAGCTTTAATAAGCTTGATTTACCCGCACCATTAGGGCCGATGATCACCACCATCTCATTTTGTTTGATAGAAAAATTTATATCGTCAATTAATGTTTTATTATTGATGCGATAACTTAAGTGATTGGCTTCAAGCAATGTAGATTGTGGTTCTATTTTCATTTCCATATCGTTAAACCTTCCCGACGGGTTGACGTAGGATCAACCATAAAAAATAAGGCCCCCCAATCAAGCCCGTTAATAGCCCAACAGGGATTTCAGCTGGTGCAACAGCAATACGAGCGATGGTATCTGCCACCAATAGCAGCGTTGCCCCCACAATGGCAGAGCCTGGGATCAACCAGCGATGGTCAGGACCTAATGTCATGCGGATCAAATGGGGAATCACTAAACCGACAAAACCAATCACGCCACTCATTGCGACAGCGCAGCCCACTAACATTGCGCTCAGAAATAACAGAATAAATTTACTGCGCTCGACATTTAAACCAAGGTAATGTGCATCCTCATCACCTAATTGTAGAACATTTAATTTGTTACCTTGCCATAAACAAATAAAACTGATGGGCAGGATCACTGATGCGGCAATAGAAAGGGATGTCCAATCAACATTACCGAGTGTGCCCATCATCCATAAACTAAAAGTCCGTAATTGTTGGTCATTACTGATATAACTGAGCACTCCGATAAAAGACATGCAAAGTGCATTTATCGCTATTCCAGCCAGTAATAATCGCGCTAAATTGCCGTTAGAGCTGCGATTTAAACTAAAAATAATCAATGAAACCACTAAGCTACCAATGAATGCTGCGCCAATATGACCATAACTTTGCAATACACTGGGTAGTGAAAGTGAAAAAATGATAAATGCGGCGACACACAAGGCCGCGCCACTGCTGATCCCTAGTAGGCTCGGGTCAGCCAGTGGATTACGGAATAATCCCTGCATGATAGCGCCAGAAACAGCAAGCGCCAGTCCAACTAAAATGGCTAATAAAATACGAGGCAAACGAATATTTAGCCATACTTGCCAGTCTGGATCTGTTGCTGATGCCTGCCATAGCATTTTTAATGACAAATTCATTGCACCCGCGTTGGATGCAATCAACGCGATGGCGCAAAGCACGATAAATAAAACAACAATCACAAGTAAAGGGTGTTTAAAGCGACTCATTGGGACTTCTCTAACGCCTCGCGTAATTGTTGCATGACTTTTGGCGTGCCTAGGCTAAAACTGAGCATTCCCACATCATCGACCACTAATAAGGCTTTATTTTTACCAGCTGGTGTCATGGCTATTCCCGGTAATTGCCAAACTTTATCGATACCACCGAGTGATTTAACGCCTTCTTCGGTGAATATGATTAAGTCAGGTTGGCTGGAAATAAAACCTTCTTGAGACAATGGACGATAGCTATTGAATGCTGCCATCGCATTTTTGGCCCCAGTTGCTTTTATTAGACTATCAGCGGCAGTTTGTTGACCCGCAGCTAAGGGTAGAACACCACCATGACTCATGATAAACAATACTTTTTTATTAATTGGTGCGGTGTTGACTTTGGCTAGCTCTTGGTTGAATTGCTCAACGAGTTGCTGACCTTGCTGTGTTTTCCCCACAGCATTTGCTACGGTGGTAATTTTTTCTGGAATGGCTTCTAAAGTAGGCTTTCCGGTAACCTTGATGATTTTGACACCATTTTTTTCTATCTGTGTTAAAGCCATCGACGGTTTCGCGAGTTCACTGGCAATCACTAGCGTTGGGCGCATTGATAGCACACCTTCCGCGTTAAGCATTCGCATATAGCCTACATCCGGTAAGGCGAGTGCTTGCTCGGGGTGAAGACTGGTACTATCGCGTGCAACGAGTTGGTCTTGTGCACCCAGTTTATACACGATTTCAGTAACATCGCCGCCAAGGGTGACAATACGTTCAACCGAATGTGCACTGACGGACACTATCAGCGTCGCGATCATTAGAAGCCATTGTTTCATTATTAAATTACCTAACTGGTTAAATGTGAGGCAATGCCATCACTTGATTTCGCCATTGTTCTTGTTCTGGCGTGCCTTCAGTACGTTGACCATACATTTGAACGATTTGATTGCCATCTTTATCAAAGACTTCAAGGCTGGTGACAAAACCATCTTGTGTTGATTTACGTGTCACCCAACATTCAGCGATATCATTCTCGATCATGTGTAACGTGAAATCAGGATTAAAAATATTCAGCCATTTGAGATCTGAACCTTCGCTTTGATAAGGCATGATGCGCTTAATTTGACCTGTGAAAATTTGCACACAACCGCGATTACCAACAAAAATCATAATTTCGTTTTGGTCATTAAAAGCAGTATTGACCAATTGATTAAATGAATCTGTAGGCACTTTCCATGCAAGATCATCACTGACAGCACTGAACACTTGTTGGCGACTCAAATTATTTTTCTTGAGTAGAATAAAGAATTGGTGCACATCCGTCATATTGCGCCATTCTTGTTCTAGCTGCTGTTTAAGCTCATCACTGATCGGTTGAGTGGTATAAGGCTTAGCCGCTTCAAGTTCCAGTAATGGGTTCTCGGTCGTGGAATATTGCTCGATTAATGCATTCCAAGCCGCTAGATCTGTTTCATCTGTGGTGTAAACTTTATGTAGTGCATCACCTTGTTTATCAAAAAATTGAATGCTGTGGCGCTCACCATTTTTAGCTTCTTCACTGAGGGTAAATACAGAATCCCAGTGAGAGAAAAACATGCGTAAATCTAATGCGCGAGGGTTTAAAATTAAACCACCGTGAGAACTAAATTTCGCATTGTCATAGCGGCCAACTTGTTCATGAACGACATATTCATTGCGTGTGATAGCTTTGACTTGTCCTACTGCCGCTAAAGCGGTGAGTAAGGTTGGGGCATCAACATTAAGACGTTGAGCTTTATCATGACCCACACGGCTATGCAGTAATTCCGCTTCTGAAACCTCGAGATAAGCGGCTAGATCACGAGCGTATTTTGCTTTGTTTTCTGTTTTGGCCTGTTGGTAACGCTCGAAAAGTGCTGAATTCACGGGTATCTCCTTAATTTTTTTGTGAATTACCATTGGAAGCTGACAAGCAGTTTGGCATTACGTCCATCTTGTGGAATGCCTTGCGATGAATAATATTCTTTGTCAAAGGCATTGCCTAAGACGACACTAGTACCTAAACCTTTGAGTTGGCCTTCACCCTGATAGCTGACATAAAAATCATGAACAGCATAACCGGCTTGTTGTTGCACATTAGCCGCAGTATTGAAGTCAGTGTGACGTGTAAATTCGCCTAACCAACCCACTGCAAAACCACTATCGTCAATAGGAACTGCGATATTACTGGTGACTGAATCGGGTTTGATCGAGGTTATAGATTTGCCATTGGCTTCATCTTTACCTTCGGTATGGTTATAGGCTAAATTCCAGCTAAAATAGTCAGTTTTATAATCCATAGAGGCATCCCAGCCCCAAATTTTAGCGCGTTTGGTATTGATTGATGTGGTGTAGTTATTGGCTAGGTTTTTAAAATCAACATTGACATCTGTATTGATATAATCTTTGGCTTTAGTATCAAAGTAGCTAGCTTTGAATTGTAAATTGTCACGTTCCATCATTAAATCATCGAAACGTAGTCCAAGACCATATTCAGCTGTACTGGTCGACTCAGGCTTTAAGTTTGGATTTGGACGCCATCTATTAACTATCGGCCCCATTTGGAAATGGATTTCGTCGTTATACATTTCCATCATAGTGGGTGCACGGAACGCTTCTGAATATGAAGCAAATAGCATTGACCATTCAGTCGGCGTAATACTTACCGCACCTTTAGAAGACCATTTACCTTTCTTAACATCATCATGGCCATCAGCGCTGGCTTTATAATGGTCATACCTTGTACCTAAAATAAATGAAATTGGTAAGTCTTTTAAGGTGATTTCATCTTGTAAGAAGCCTGAAGCAAAAGTGATATCGGCATCAGGGAATTGTGTTGCTGACGCGTAAGGCGTTTGCTTTTGTTTATAAGCTTCACTACCATAAGTTAAATTATGTGCGGCAACAGGTAAGTCATAAAAATTGGAACGGTTATCTAATTTCAATCCGTAAGTTTTTTGAGTTCTGCCTTCGTAATTGGTACCGACACCTTTTGCTGTGATATTAATATCTGAATAATAAGGCGTGATCTTAAGATTAAGTAGGTCTTGTGATTCAGGATTCAGTTGATAAGTAGCTTGTGCATCACGTTGGCGAGTGGTGCGATTGACTTTTAAATTACTTTTGCTGGTGCTAATTTCTTGTGGATTCTTAGGCTCATAAGCGTCGTTATCATAATAACGCATCTGACCTGACAGTTTTTGTGCGTCATCTAACTGCCAAGTTCCTTTTGCCAGTAAGTTTGCGATAGTCTCTTTGTTATCCATATCATCGCCATTACTTAGGCGAATATCTCCCACTTGCTTAGTCACAAAACTGAATAATCCATCAAGATTATCGGTACGACCAAAAGCCGTGCCACCAAATCCAAAACTGTGGTCGCCTGTTGCTCCTAAGCCAAATACCCTAGCACCGCTGTTTTGTCCTTCACGCAGTAAATCTTTAGCATCGACGGTTTCCCATGCAATTACACCGCCCATCGCGCCACTACCGTATAATAGTCCTGAAGGGCCACGAATAATCTCTACTTGCTTGATTAGGGCAGGGTCAACAAAAGTACCATTCATATGTCCAGTATCAGTGCCTTGGCGAACACCATCAACTAAAGTCAAAATTCCGCGTCTATCAAAGCCGCGCATATAAATATCTTGCCCATTCGCACGGCTGGTTCCTGTCACTCCAATCCCGGGCACTTTACGCAAGATATCATTCACCGTGCTCGCGGTTTGTGTTTCAGGAGAATTATTTTTGATTACCGTCACCATCATGGGGGCGTCAAAGCTATCTCTTTCATTTCCTGTTGCATAAACAGTCATCACTTCATGACTATTTTTTGCTGTAGCTGGTACCGCTGTTTCTGCATGAGCACTGGCTATAATTGAAACAATCGCACTGGTTAAAACTGACACACGTAATACATGAGACATAATAGTGATACTCCGCAAAAGTTTATTGATTCATTTTATCGGGGCACTATTAATTGCCATCACCGACATACAAAATGAATTGATGATATTTTTGTTTTAGTTATGAATTAGTTGTCGTTGATAACTCACATTAAAATAGAGAACTAACTTGTTATTTAAACAACAAGTGAGATGAGTTTTTTCGGCTAAAAGGCGCGTGGCTTGAGTTTGGTTAGGCGGTTGTTTTTGTTGGTGTTGTGTGACCCTATAGGCAATGTGATAATTTGCCCAATCATGGCTTAATGCGATGAGGGATTTGACAAGATGATATCGATTGGCAGGTAATATCCCAAAAGCTGACACCAGTTTAAACACCATAAGAAACCCTTTCCTTATGTACTCGATTAAGCTGGCTGCCTGGATATACGACCTAGGTGGCTTGCGGAATATATTGTATATTTATTAACTTAATACATTACTTGGTTAAAATTAATTTACCGGTACGTGTTTGTCTTAATTGATAAATTTCACCACGATGCTGTATTTCAACTTTACCTGTCGGACCCAATAGCTGTTGGCTTTCTATCACGTCAGTTTTTATCGGTTGCTTGATTATTTCGATGCTATCTGCAACAAGTGGCTTGGTCATATTATTTACCACATTAAATTTGTTGATAATAAAAATGATACTGATAATCATTATCTTTAAAATCATTATCGATATCAAGCATTTTTCACATTGAAATAACAAAAGGTCTACATGTTAAAGGAATAACATATACTTAAAGAAGTACAATCGAATAGGTGGCCGTTGTAGGGCTGAAGCTAAATAAATAATTAATTTGCTCGATTGAAAATATCTGGTGTAAAACGATTTAAGCTTTTAGAATTTCGGTTAGTTAATAGTACAGGTGTATTTATACTATGATTAGCGTTGTTATTCATTCATTGAGTAAGGGTGTAAATATATGAACAAAGCACTTATATTTTTAGGTTTATTTATCATGGGATTCAGTCAGATAGCGTTTTCAACGCAAACTATTATTTTTGTAAGACATGGTGAAAAACCCAATAATGATAGCGGACAATTAACTTGTAAAGGCTTAAACCGTGCTCTAGCTTTGCCTAGCGTACTGATTAGCCAATTTGGTCAGCCAGATGCATTATTTGCTTCGGCACCTAAACAAAGTAAGTTAGGCAGTTCATTACGTGCAGTTCAAACGATCACCCCGACAGCGATTAAAGTTTCACTACCTATTCATCTTAATTTTCATGCAAAAGAGACAAAAGAATTACGCAAAGAATTGTTAAGCCAACAGTATGAAAATTCAGTTATTTTTATTGCTTGGGAGCATGACAATTTGGTTAAAGCTGCAAAAGATATTATGAAACATGAAGGTGGTGATGCTGACTTGGTTCCTAAATGGCCTGGTAGTGATTTTGACAGTATCTATATTCTTCGAATTAACCGAGATAACGGTACTAAAACAATTACTTTCGAACATAAACAGCAAGGCTTAAATAACGTTTCTGATAAATGCCCTGATTAATTATTTGTATTTTATGACGATAAAAGTGTTGAGATAAACTCTGGTTGCTAACGCTTTTTTATCCACCTTAAGTTCATAATTTAACGTATTAATCATGATGAAAAAAGGCTTCATTCTTATTAGGTACGAATTAACCTAATGGGTTTGAAGCCAAATAATTCAATTTTCGAGAAATAAAATCTGTTATACAAATATTAGTTGATTACACAATCATTGGCGCGATGATAAAACCAAAAGCCACACCAGCGATAATCCCACCGAGCCCAGGTAACATAAACGGATGATTTAAAATATATTTACCCACTCTAGTTGATCCCGTTGAGTCAAATTCTATGGCTGCTAAGGAGGTTGGGTAGGTCGGTAGTACAAAGACCCCCGTTACCGCGACAAATGAAGCTAAAATTGCCCATGTCGGTACGTCTAATGCAATTGCTAGTGGAATAATTAAAGGTGTTGTTGCGCCTTGTGAATATAATAATGCACAGGTACAAAATAAAACTAATGCAAGCAGTATTGGGTAGGCTGCGAGTACATCTCCCGCAATTTCTTTGATTTGTTCCATATGAGCATCAACAAAGGTCGTTCCCAATGTCACAATACCGAGTATGACCGCTAACGAACTCATACCTGAGCGAAAGGTTGGCGCGAGTACGATGGAATTAGGTGAAGTCTTACAAAATATCACCATCAAACACGCAGCACTCAACATACAAATAATGATGATATCGCGTGTTCCCATCGGTTTATCGATATCGAAACCTGGACGTAGCTGAGGAAATGCGGCCAAGATGACAATGGCGACGGTGGCTAATAAGAATAGAACAACTGAGAATTTTTCTTTTGTTGTACTGTCATCTTTTTTCTCTTCATATTTATGGACTAAGCCCTTTTGTAGACGTTCTAAATAAACCTGGTCATCTTCAAGTTCACAACCCTGACGCGATGCAATAAAAGCCGCTACCATTGCCGCGACAAAAGAAGCGGGCAGACAAACCGACATCACCACAATAAAAGTGACACCATTTCCTTCCATTATAGTTAACATGGCCGCCATTGCTGCACTAATAGGAGAGCCTGATATTGCAATCTGAGAGGCAACGACGGAGCCTGCTAGTGTCCTTGAAGGGCGAACGCCTGAGTCTTTTGCAATTTCAGCAATGACAGGAAGCATGGAAAATACAATGAAACCAGTCCCTGCCATAATTGTCATTACCCAAGTTGTAATGGGCGCAATGATATTAATATATTTTGGATTTTTTCGCATAAAGGTACCGGCAGCACGAACTAAAAAATCCATACCTCCCGCAGCTTGAAGCGCAGAGGCCGCCACAACCACTGTCATAATAATTAAAATAACATCAACGGGTGGTGAACCGATAGGTAAGCCAAATCCAATGGTTAATACTGCTAATCCTAATCCACCACATAAACCAATACCTATTCCCCCCATTCTAATACCGAAGAAAATAGCACCTAATACAACAATGACCTCTAGCCAAACCATAATCGTCTCCAATAGACAATATATTGTCATTAGTAATTGAAAAATTTAGTTGTTATAATTTGATACTACACATGAGTATTTATTGTTAATTCTTATTTGTTTTTAAATTTATTTTTCCGACTCTGTTTTCATACCATTCAATTCCAGCACGTACTAATGAACCAGTAGAGTCTATATATTTGTCAGGACTATTTTTAACTTCATTAGCAAGAATGACTGGTACTTCAGTGCATCCTAATACTATTATTTCTGCCCCTTGGGAAAATAATAAACTGGCTTGTTCTTTCATTAAGGTTTCTGCAAGGTTGAAATCTCCAGATTTTAATAAATAAATGCTTTCCATTACTTTTTTTTGATTTTTAACATCTGGTGTAATGCAATTAAGTCCTTTGTCTTCAATGTTTTTTTGATATAAATTCATGTATAGCGTTGCGTTGGTTGCTAATAAACCAATTGATTTTTTTTTTGTTAAAAGCACTTCTTTCATGGTTGTTTCAATGATGTTTAGCATTTCTACATGACATGATTTCTTTAACTCTGAAAACCAAAAATGTGCTGTATTACAAGGTATTATAATACATTCTGCACCTGCACCTTCGAGCCTTTTAAGATAGTCGGTCATAGCCGGTAACGGAGATATACCGTGATTTAAAAGAGCCTCTGTCCTATCTGGAATATCGGGAATAGAAGATATAATTAATGGGATATGTTCCTGATCATTATTTGCAGTAGTGAATGTTACAAATTTATTAAATAAATCTACAGTTGCAGCTGGACCCATTCCACCGAGTACGCCAATTAATCCTTTCACTATAATTACTCCTGAATATTTAATATCTCAGCAAGATCAATTTAAAATAAATATAATAGACTGACTATTTCATTTAACATGAGGTTGCAAATGTGATTAATTAAAAATTTAACGATTTCATTTAATCTGGAATTAATTTCTATCAGTGTTTATAGGGTAAGAGAAATGCAAATATGTATGGCATCATGCAAAATGTGCATTAAATAAATTTAGATAGTCTATATTTTATTGGGAATATTTAGTGAGCGACTATTTTCCCTAGTGTTGAAGGGAGTGTGAGGAATATAAGCAATATAAATTGATTTTAAGTAATGTTTAAATTAGTAGGGTTATGCATAATACAAATAATGAAGATACAAATATTACCGAATAATGTAACTAATAATTAACTTTAATTATCAATGAAATTAAAGTAATTAATTAAACATCATTGCCGTAAAGTGTGATTAGGGTCAAATAATATGAAAAATATAGAAACGAAATGGCTATATGACTTTTTAACTTTAGAGTCTTGTCGTCATTTTTCTCACGCAGCAGAACAGCGCAATATTTCTCAACCTGCATTTAGCCGCCGAATAAAAGCACTGGAAGAAGCTATAGGTGTTGAGTTATTTGATAGAACAACATTACCGTTACAGCTTTCAGAAGAAGGTAAGGTTTTTCATTCTCAAGCTCGGAGTCTTTTACAGCAACTCGAATGCAATCTTAATGAGCTTTCAGGGCGTAATGTACTCAGTATTCCCAATATAAAAATTGCGGCGGCGCATTCATTATCACTCACTATGTTACCTAAGTTAGTTCATTCACTATCAAGTTATGGTGGCGAATTTGTTTATCATGTTGAAGCGATTGATGTTGTTCAAGTGGTCAATACCTTACGGGAAGGGAAAAGTGATTTTATTATCTCTTTTTATGATGAAGATCTTATGCAACCCCCCTTTAGTTGTTTAAATGTATTTGAGTCTGAGCTTTACCCTATTTGTGCCACAAATGAATTTGGAGCACCATTATTCGATATTTATCAACCACAGGTGCCGTTACTCAATTATACGAGTGCATCGTATATGGGGAGGTTAGTTAATCGCCGATTAAGTGAATCGGGGACGATTAGTTCTAAAACATTATTTATGTCCTCGATGAGTGAGCTATTGAAAAATATGGCGTTAGATGGACATGGTATCGCTTGGTTACCTATTTATTCTGTTGTTGATGAACTGAAAGAAAAAAAATTAGTCTGCCTTGATACGCCAGAGCTAACTATTCCTATTCAGGCATATATTTATCGAATGGATACGAGATTAAATAAAACCGCAGAAGATTTTTGGCGAATTTTAAAAAAGAATATTCCTGATGATTTAAAAGATCTTTAAAGAAAGTAAGTTTTTCATTCATCGTTAAGGTAATAGGTTATTGTGTGAAGTATTTAAATGAGTGATAGCATATGGCTATTAGATATCCATGACTAGCTAAACAATAAATTATTGATGATGAGAACTGGTACTTAATGATATCAAAAAACTGGTTCTTGAGTGTTATCAACATTTCACTAGAATTGTGATAATCGATTAAAAAGAGGTTTTTATGTACACACAGAATGAATTTGGACAGCCAATAGGTCATTTAGTTAAAAATTGGTCTCCTCGTCCACAGCCATCTGACGTTGTGTTGGAAGGCAAATATTGTATGGTTGAGCCTCTAAATTTGGATCATGCTGAAAGCTTATATAATTCATTTTTAAAATCGCCTGATGGTAGAAGTTGGACATGGTTGTTTGATGAAGCGCCTAAAAATTTTGCTGAATATTTTTCGTGGGTTGAAAATAAATGTCAGAAAAATGATCCATTTTTCTTTACCATTTTAGATAAAAACACACAGGCAGCCATAGGTGTATTTGCTCTTATGCGAATAGATGCAAATAATGGCGTCATTGAAGTCGGACATGTTCACTTTTCGCCTCTACTAAGTGGCACGATTATGTCAACTGAAGCGCATTGGCTCTTGATGAAATATGTTTTTGAAGAGCTAAAATATAGACGTTATGAGTGGAAGTGTAATAGCTTAAATGAGCCTTCCCGCCGTGCTGCCAAACGCCTTGGATTTCAATATGAAGGTACATTTAGAAATGCACTTGTTGCTAAGGGGCGAAACCGTGATACAGATTGGTTTTCAATTATTGATACTGAATGGGATATCGTCAATAAAACTATGCAACAATGGTTATCACCATTAAATTTTACAGGCACTGGAAGGCAAATAAAAACACTTTTAGAAATTCGAGAAAATATATTGCGTTAACATATAGACGGAATTTAGATAACTTTCAAAAAAGCAAAGATAAATTTTAAAACGGGCTGACGGAGCTTTCATCCGTCACCGGATTAAATTATTTAACTACTTAACCTATATAGATTATTTTAAAATTTCCAGTTTTCAGTCAAGTTCTTTAGTTATTTTATCATTCGATAAAATAAGGGTAACTCATTTTAGAAGTCATTATTTATTTTTTTTCATCATTAATTTAATGCAATAACTACATATAATTGCAAATATCCCTCCAATAAGCGTTTCCATGACTCTCTCAGGTAAAAGGTGATAATCTACATTATTAAAGAAAATGGACATTTCTATTAAGGATAATACAAGTCCTGTAAGACAAAATGTACCAAATACGTTATTTTTTTTTGTATTACTAATAGGGATCAAGAAAGCAAAAATGAGTATGAGTGCAAAGCCAATATACGGCATAAATTCTACGAGGTTAAAGGAAAAATAGAGTAGAAAAACAACGACTAGTGTACCAATAACACGGTCTCTAGTTAGCTTAATGATATTGGTTAACTTAGGATTTAAAACAAAAATATACGTTAATGGAGCCCAGAAAAAATGGTCAAGATTAATAGCTCTAGAGGTTAAAACACATAAAAGTAACCCTAAAGAATAGATAAATGACTGAAATAATTGATTATAAGATAACTTATCTCTCTTTAGTGTGATGTATTTCTTTATTTGAAATAGCGTGATTTCTTCGCGTTTACTCATGGCGTAGCAAAATGCAAGCGTTATAATTGTTCCTATTAGTAGACCTATTACAAGGCCATCAAAACTAGATTCATTAAGTGTTGCGCCTATGATGTAGAAAATCATAAAGTACTTAATTGACATATCTAATGATGAATCAATATTGTAAAACTGGTAGTAAACAAAAGGCGATATGAAGAGGACGATAAAAAATAGAGAGTCAAAACCGAAAAGGTAGCCTAACGCGGAACCCAAAAAAACCAATAAGGAACACAATAGCGAATAGATGATATTTTTATATTGATTGGCTTTATTGAATATTGTGTAGCCATGCAGAGTTGATAGTGAGCTCCAGAGTGTTGCATCAATGCCTGCCGCATAGTAGGTAATGATAAAACTTATGACGAGACATAATGTTAAATAAAAACTTTCTGCGACTTTCGCCATGAATTCACCTAGTTGGATGAGAAGTAAGCATGTGCTAATTCGTTAGCTATTATGATTAAAATGTGTGCTTAAGTCATTTGCATCATATCTAATATTTATTCGATTATAGATATTAATAATAGTTGTTTTCTTCATTGTAACCTTTGCATCATTTTAGTAAAAGAGCCACTTCCAAAATCATTCCAAATCAGAATACCTAAAAAAATTCACTAAAGTCAAAAAGGGTGTAGATCCACTTATTGAAGTGGTGTCGATAATAACACCCAATCTACTATTTAATACATCATCAGTGATTTATATCAAATATTACAAGTAGTCGATATGAATTTAACTTAGTTCAAGGTTTTTCACTTGTCGCGCAAGCAGTACGGGAGGTTGAGGCTGCTAAAAGCGTACTTTAATATAAAGTACTGCTATATAAACCAAATACCCTGCAATACCTATCGCAAATACAGATATCAACGTAAATAGACTTTTCATATGCACCAAAAAAGTTGTGATTATGCATCAATAGACATTTAGATTATAAAAAGGTTCTTAGAGTAAAATGGTAGTTCGGGAAATGGAACAATAAACCTTTGATTAAAGGCTTTCTAATAAAAATTATAGTTATATAAAAATACCATAATAAAAATAATTAGAGGAGTGAAAAAGGAAGCGAAGAATGAATTAAAACATCCAGACATAGACGTATCACCTTTATATTTATGGTCCAATAAAAATTGCTGAGGTGAATGAGCATCTACCATTTAAATTTCTGGTAGAAACTGTTTTAAAATAGTCCACTCTAATGGATTTTCTTATTCATCATCTAAATGAAATTTATGTAATAATCGATGGGCAATAGGTGCAAATATTAATCCTAGAGTGGTCATAAAGACGACACTGGTGAATACACCATAGAAAGCGAAAAAAACCTTTCCTGAAATATTTTGTGGAACAATATATGGGCCAATGCCATTGGCTATAAAAGCACTATTAAATACTGCATCATGTAAATTTATACTCGAATCAAAGGCTATGTGCCCGACAATGCCTATTAGCAAAGTAACAAGGACTAGTGCAAGTGCGTAACTAAAATGCAATAGCATTCGTTTTAAAAATGCACTGAATGAAATTAGTGGCATATTTTTAGATTCAAACATGACTTTTCTCTCAAAGTAATTTAATGAAGTGATTGCATAATACCATCTATGTTAGCTTATCTGAAATTACCGCCTTGATCGCGATGGCGTAAGTAAAGCCAAATTCCGCGGGTCTTTTGTTTGCTTCAATTTGTACTTCCGCTAAGCTAACATTATTGAAACTAACTGGCGGGATGGTGATGCTTTGCGCAATTTACTCAATACAAAACATAGGTTAGTTAAGATAGTTGAAAGTATCCCTGATGCTAAAGCACCATTAGGATGGGAGTTATGTTCAATAATTGCCATTGGTGGCTTAACTGAGGTCGGCTTTTCTAAGCAGTATAGCAATATGTTATTGGTAATATCATCCGCAGGCAGAGGATTAATAGACTGTAATACAGGTGAAAAAATTGCGAGAGATTATGAAGAGTATGGCGATTGGTATAGCTCCTTTAACCTAACATCTATGGGGATAGGTATTATATCAAATGAGTCCATATCTATATCTGGTTTATGCGGTGGGGGATTGCCTGTAGCAAACCATTATGGCGAGACATTGACAGTTGTTTCTCCTAAATGGCCCTTAGAATACTTAATATGGGCGCCTTTAGGTAAAGATCCATTAATAGATAGATTTCAAGAAGGCTGTTTGAGAATAATGTCTGACTTTTTTGTCTGCGCCGGATTTTCATGGAATGGTGAGTTTATTGTAGCTGCAACTAGTAGCGATATTACTATATGGAAAAGAGTGTAACCTAATCTAGTCGACCCTTGGGTTGAATAGTAATTTTTTGTCGGATATATCTATATCTTGATTGATAATCCCATGCTCAGCCATTTCTTGGTATTGTTTTAGTTGTCGTATGACAGCCTTGTGAAAAAACTCGCCAGTTTTTTGTTTTATCCATAAAGGAATTATATGCATTAGCCGGAAAATAAAAGTCAATGATCAGTCTTTCCTTCGGCTTTTGATGCATTTATGTAAAAACGAGTCTCATCCCCCAGCCGCAAGCCACGCATAGAAAAGCTGGCGGAGTCTGAATTCGTCGCTTAACTAAATGATTTTATAGTGCTAATGTTCAATTCAACTTTTCAAAAGTGCCTAATAAGGTGCCTAAAAATATTTTGATTGATTTTTAGGCATTGGTATTAATGGGCACTTATTCGCTGTAGTTTGGTATTCTATCAGTTGATACAAAAATTGCTACTTTGCTTTATTTATTGATAATCTAGCCTGACTATATTGTAATAAGTTTCAAAGTAGGGCAAGCATGAGCTTTAGGGAAAATTGTTATGGCAACACGGTTGCTGATACATTTTTTTAATTATTAATACGAGAATGAGTTAAAAGGAAGCGTTATTCAGTGCGAAAATACAGTTAAAGCTAATTGAGGCATTCGACAATGTTAAATGTCGGCACAGCTTCCAATAATCACCCGTAGAGCATGAAAAAGAAACTTTAATTTACTATGAACAACACATTTCTAATATATAGTGTGTTGTTCATAATAGAACTGTTATGGTAATGATTATATTTTAAATCCAGTCTTTAGGTATGAGGCCATCACCTTTTGTGCCCCAATATGCGACTTCGTTTACATGAGGAACTTTAGCCCAAATGTTTTTACCTGCATGTTCTAAAACAATTATTTGAAATTTGTTTTGGGAGTTTTCATAGACTCTATCTATGCTCCTACTTAATATCTTGAATATTCTCTGGGTTTCTTTGATATCTGTATTTCTATTTGCCATTACTTTGTCAAATACTTCCGTTGGAGTATCTAAATCATTAACGCCAGAAGATGAACTAGGAAAATATACTTGGCTGGGTTGATCTATAACCATGAAGCTCAAAACTGGACTGGTTCCAGAGCATCCATTTGAAGACATCAAATATTCATGGAATGCTAAAAATGATGCAATATGATACCCCATCCAGTTAGCCCCACTCCCAATCTCCCACAAAAATTCTTTTTCGTGAAAAGAGCTTTTCTTTTGAAATGAAATTGTAAGCTCTCTATAATCTAAAGAAGCTAACTGATGCTGGGTAAGCCTGAAGTTTTTAGCATACCCTTGAATTAGTTGATCAATTTTGAATTTAGCTGATAGCTCTCTATTGTAATAATTATTTTCTTTAAAAAATAAGGACAAGTTCTCTATTTTTTCTTGGAGTAATGAAATTTCTTTCGATAGGTCATCATTTCTCTCCACTGTTAGCAGTGTTTTTAGTAAAGACTGAATATTCCCAATCAAAAGATAGGTTTTACTCAAAGAATCTTTAGTGGAGTTATTATTTAGCTCTAGCTGTAATCGTGTTTTACGCGTTGTATTTATCTTTTCCTGGAGCTTATCAAGTTCTATTTGTAACTGTTCAATTTGTTTATCTGTAATTGGAGGGTTAATAAATGCTTCTGAAGATGCATCAATTTTCTGTTTACTATCATCAAGTGATTTTACTATAGGAGTTAAATGACTGGAAATGCTTCCGCAAACGAGACAAGTTGTTTCTGTTTTTAGGTTTTTTTTAACCCAGTCTATGTTCAATAAACTTTCTTTTTCTATTGTTGTGGCATCTCTAAATTTCTTTGCATAACTATTCATACTCTTATAACTACGTATCTTTTTATTAGTGGAATCTATTTCTTGCTGAAGTGTTTCTTCTAATGATTTTAGTTCTAGATATTTGTGATTTGTATGCTGATAATGCGGAGGTGAAAATATATCTTCAATTTTTTTAGAATTAAAAATACTGATGATTTCCTTCAGTTTGTTTAATTTATCGTCAGTATTTTGACTTGAGCTATCTCCAGTAATACCTAATTCAATAGCTTTATCCCATAAGTTAGAAATATCAGCTTCCCACATTTTATAAGCACTTATTAATGAAGATTGTTGTTTCTCTTTTTTTTCTAAATCTTTTCGAACTATAGATATTTCTCTCTCTTTAGCTAAGTATATGGCATCTCTCATGTTAAATGCATAAGGTAATACTTTTTTTAGTTTTTCTTTGTGATTATATGAGTCTGATCTATAAAAAAGGGTGTTTGGGTTTGCCACAATATGTTGCGGTTGGAAATTAAATGAGGTTAAATCTCGATACGATGGAGGATCGTACTTCTCGTTTTCATCGTAATTTGTTTCAATAGAGATGTTTGTAATCTGGAAAATAGCATTCAGCCTTTGCTTAAATTGTGATAATGAATAATTTCCCGATATAGTTTCTGGTATCTCTTCACTGTCACTAGTCATGGATACATGGCAATCATTAACAGAAGGATGAGATGGCGAGCTTCTAGCTATTATATAAAATTTGTTGTTTATGTATACCTTAAGTCCAAACCAACGAACCTTTTCTCTTATAATTCCTACGGGAATGGAACAGCGTGACGACCCAAGACAATAATCAGTGATTGAAATTATGGATGACTTTCCTGTCCCGCTAACACCATGAACTATGTTTATAGCTCCGTCGTTAAATTTAAGACTTTGTATTTGATTACGTGTATCTTTGGGCCAAAGAATAATTTGTGAGATATAAAATTTCATATTAAATGACCTTTAATATAGAGTATATTTCATCCGAGGTATAAAAACCAAACCAGCATGCAACTTTAGACGCGGTTCTGACTATTTTTTTTTGTGCTTTGTTCTCAATAGCTGTACCTCGAGGCATACTTTTTAAGTTAAAACTACATTCTCCATTTTCATGTAGGCTTATAAGCCCTGTTGAAACAGCAAAATTAAGAGATTGGAATGTTATTTTTGAATAAATGGATACCCTTTCGTTTAAGCGTTCAAGAATAATTGGTTCATTATCGATTATATACTGGAAGTTTGTTGTAGTTCTTCTTTTAAATAGAATTTCACGGGTAGGAGCATGCCACACCATTGGAAGTAATAGTAGTATTTCTTTTAGTGTTGGATTTCTGTTTTCATTTTTTTTATTATATTCAGTAATGAAGTGTGATATTAAAAAACATCCTAAAATAGGATTATTCACTATAGGAGTATTAAAAATATAGTTATCCATATCTATTCTCATTTAATTTTTTTGTACCAATGAATATTATTTCTGTTGGCTGTATTATTAACTAAATCATGATAGTGCCCATGTGTAAAATAGGTGTTGTTAGTCTCGTAATTTCCTAAGTTTTCTTTAAACTCTGGTGTTAAAGTTCGATTTAGAATTTTCCTAAATTTTATTTTTTCCTTAGGAGTAGGGTTATCTATCTCTTCTATTTCAATTTGCTGAGAAATACCCTTCCAGCGAGTGTTTAATTTTCTTTCACGGTTATCCCAATCTGTTGGAAGCACATAACCCTCATTTTGTAGGCGTACTCTTTCTGCATAAAATCCAAAGTACGTTTTTAGCTGATCATCAATATAACTTTCTGGAAGCTCTAAATTTACTAATTGTCTAATGAAATCGAAGTCTCTATTTTCCATAATATTATTTTGGAAATCGTCAGAAAAAATATCTCTGTCTATATATCGTACTAACGGAACTTTTTTTTGTGACTCATGGAGTTGATCTCTAAAAAATTGCACTTTATGCCATGCTTGTTCTTTATTTTTCCATTTTGTAAAACTTTTATTTATAAGTGTGCCTAATAGTTGCTCGTAAATTTCCTCTGCATACTCTACTGCACTTGAATGTAACTGAAAATATTGAATTGTTTGATTTCTTATGTCGATTGATTTTTCGTGAAGAAATGATGCATCGAATACCTTTACTCTTTTTATGACGAACATCAAATCTTCTGGGTTATATTCAGATACGCTTTTTATATCGACATTTTTCGTATTTTTAGCTAAAGAATATATTTTTGATAAAATACTACTTATATCCTTATTTGATGTTGCACTGGATATCATTTTTGCTAAAGAATCCTCAGGTAGTGAAATATTTGTTGTTAGATAAAAATTTATTTCATCATACGACGAACGATATTCCCTGAGATTACTTAGCCATATATTTAAAGTGTGCCAAAGATTATGGCTTCCATCTCCAATCGGATTGAAATTTTCTCTTCTTGTATATTTATTTTGTTCTATAGTTATAGTCACTTCTTGATTTTCATCAAAGCTTAAGGTGGAAACGTCATCTAATGTTTCGACACCAACTATGGAATTTTGATTAACAGAGGAGAATATATGAAATAGAGCCCGTTGGAATTGATAAAGAAATCCGCAAATAGAACTACTTGCGTTTGAGTTAATAGCCTTTCTAAGGTAGTCCTTTTGAAAACCTTCCATAATCTATCTCACCCTATTGAAGTTTTTGATGATTATTATTTCATTACGATCGATTTTTTTTCATTCTAACTTCAATTCCTCAATGAGACAAGAAACTAGGGAAAAGTAAAAATAGGGTAGGATAGATCTTCAACGACATGGTGCTTTTTGTACTTTAAAAGAAGGTTTGCAAAAAATGGTAGATCAAAGATCTGCCAAATATTATTTAGATAGAGAACTAAATAATTAACCTGAACTCGGGATAAGAAAAACAAAAAAAGAAGGGAACTAAAAGCGGGTTCTGTGATCAGATCTTTCGATTAAGAAATAACTTTTCACTGAGGAACCCGCTATGCGTAATCTAGTTAATTTATTCTGTCATGTCGATGATTTTTGCAAATTATTCATACCTCAATGGCAAAAATACTTGATTCAAAGTGGCGAGTGCCAGCGATTACGCCAAACAAGAATGACAAGCAGTGAAATTATGACCATTATTATTGCATTCCATCTCTCCCACCAACGTGACTTTAAGCATTTTTATATTGGATTCATTGCCATATACCACAAAAAAGAGTTCCCAACCTTATTGAGTTACACGCGTTTTCTTGAGGTCATGCCGAAGGTTTTAGTGCCATTAAGTTCTTTCTTTACCCATCTAAAAGGTCAACCAACAGGCATCGAGTTTATTGATTCAACCAGTATTAAAGTGTGCCACAACCTACGGATCCCAAGATATCGAGTTTTTAAAAACTCAGCGGCCAGAGGAAAAGGGACGATGGGATGGTTCTACGGTTTCAAGCTGCATATTATCGTTAACCATCTTGGTGAGATTGTCGCCGCGAAGCTCACGGCAGCAAATGTTGATGATAGAACGCTAGTCAAGGCGCTCTCCAAAGGGCTTTTGGATAAGCTTTATGCAGACAAAGGTTATATCAGCAAAGCCTTAACTGAAGATTTAAAGATGGAAGGGATCACATTGGTAACAGGGCAACGCAAAAATATGAAGCCAAAATTATTAGCGGCTTGGGATAGAGCGATGCTAGCTAAGCGATTCATTATTGAAACAATTAATGATCAGCTGAAAAACATTACGCAGATTGAACATTCTCGCCATCGTAGTTTGCATGGATTCATGTTGAATTTACTGGGCGGTTTGATTGCTTATTGTTTGAAACCGAAAAAGCCATCATTGAATATTTCAAATACCGAGAAAACAGGACTTCAAGTAATGGCTTAAACCGATCTCAGGTTAATTATTACTTTTCTCCTGCCACACTCGTCTTAGCCAATTCTGGATTATTGGTCTGAAAGAACGATAGCAGTAATATGTAATGACCCACCAATATTTAGGAGCTGGCTGATTAGAAGTAATCTCTGTTTAACAAAAAAATAAAGTGACCAAAAAATAGATTGCAGCACATCATTTTATGAAGAACAATGTGCTACCTTTTTTAAACTCTTTCTCTGCCAGAAAAATGTTCGTGCATCTTTTCTGTCATCACCCACAGCGCCTTATTCAATTTGATATCACCATCAATACCATTCACCGAACGTGTGCGAGCTCGCTTACCTTTCGCATTCCTGCCTGATAATCCTCCCTTGATTAAATTCTCCTGCAAACGTTGATATACCGTCCACAGATCGTCTTTTTTATCTTCCCATCGGCGAGGCTGTAATACTTGTTCTTCAGTAATCGGTTGATGTTCGTCACCAAAGCGATAAGTCAAAGCCGCATGTGCCAAGGCTTGCTGTGCTGGAGGCGGTAACAATAACGATTGCATCTGTTCGCGCTTTTCAGCAACCGTATCAAACGTTTCCAATACCTCATAAGCCCCTTCAATTACCTTGCCAACAACGTCGCCCTTGTGGGGTACACGCACTTCGCCAAAGGTATCTCCGCAAACTAAACCATTTTGACATACCATCCTAAATAGACCCGGTAACATTTGATAACTACTCGAACCATCATGGCTATTTAGGAGAATAATTTCAGGCACTTGAATTCCTGTGATTTGGTCATGGCGTCGAAGTCTTAACATATGCTTGGTATGCTCTCGACGGCTGGCATCACGAACACGGGTCTGACAGGCAAAGAAGGGATAAAAACCTTCCTTTTGAAGACTATCGAGTAAGGTAATGGTTGGAATATAAGTGTATCGGTCACTTCTGGATTCGTGTTTCTCTTCAGAGAAAACACTCGGTACAGTACGAAATAATTCTTCAATCGTTAATGGACGGTCACGACGGATCACATTCGCCGCACCAAAGCGGGAGGCTAAACGAGTCATAATCAATTTCCTTGAATATAAATAAGATAGGTAAAACTGGAGGAGTTAATTAAGTGGAATTTAATCGATAAGATGGAAAATAGCTGAGCTTTCAGAATGTTGAATAGCGTAGTCACGAAGTTGGTAGAAACGGTCTACGAGTAGTTCACTTTCCGTTCTAAATGACCACTGGCTATACAGCATCAAGCAAACAGCCACACCTGCAGCTTCTGTGCTCAGTGCCGCTTCATTGCCATTGTGCATATTGAACAGTGTTAGTTTTTCAGAATCCAAATCGGGATAAATAAATGCGCCGCCATTGGGTAGCGTGCAGTATTCCCAATAGCCGCCTGTGTATTCATCACAAAACTGACCCATGATAGTGAAAATCACCACTTCAAACGTGGCGAAACCTTTCACTGTACCAAAGTGGGTTTGCCAAAAACGCATGCGCTGGTGGTTTGGAACGGGTGTTGCTGTTATTGAATCAAGTGTCATCAGAAAGCCCTTTTGTGAATATTGCGAAATAAAAAAGCAGACCTATTGGCCTGCCTCTGTATATCTTTATTTTGAAGTGGTTGAAGTTTAATTGTCGTTAAATAGCCCGTTAAGTAGTCGTTCAATTGCGTCCCCTAATAATGTGGTACAGGCTAGCGTCGCCCCAAGTCGAGCCGCTTGAATCTCTGAGTCGGAATACTCGCCTTCAAGCGTGAGTTGCTCATTGACCGTCTTCTGGGCGTAGTAAGTGATAGACACCAGTGTCACAACGCTCACTGAGGTCGCTATAAGTTTAAAAATTGACATGATGAATTCCTAGGAAATGAGTCTGTGAGAGAACAGACTCAAGTAAGGGATAACGTAACTTATTGAGGACCAGACCAGTTATCACTATCAAGAACTAAAAATGAGTCGCAGCCTGATTGTCCTGCAGTACAAACACGCTTGGCTATCGATTTAGGTGGCCATTTTTTATCGGCTGAATAAGCTAAACCATTATTATCGACACAGGCGACTTTTAACCAGTTAGCCTCTGCACCACGATTATAATAAACACTGCTAATACAAGTCATCGCTGTCGGTGCAGGAAAACCTTTTGCTTGCCGAATTGGGGTGTAACCTGTCAACTCTCCATGAGGCACACCTAAGATAGGCCTTTCATTACTCTCATTTTTCTCTTTTAATTTTTGACCATATTCTGGTGTTAAATAGTAGGTGTAGCGTGTCGGCTGAATTTCACCGGGTAAGCGAAGTGCTAATGCTTGAGTACAAACTGTTAGCGAGATTAAGGCCGTAAACAGTACCTTTTTCATAAAGATGAACTCCATTATTTTATTAAAGATTGGATATATTGGTAATGTGGCAAAGCTTGAATAAACGCCTCTTCACATAACCGCTGATTTAGGTCTTCACGATAACGAAAGCCCCGCGCAGTCATGACCACATCTTGCAGGGCCATCACATCAAACACGTGAATGTGTTCAGCGATATCGGCGGCGAGATACCAATGACCGTGGTAATAAATCAACTTATACGGGGCGACGTTCGTGATGTTTTTTCCTTGGTGGGCAAATTGCAGTAACCGCCGTTTCACAATGGCTTGCGTGAGGATATAAAAGCCCCCAAACAGCGAGGGACGCTGCTCAGGTGGCGTATGGTAGACAATAAACGGTGAATCAATTGTTGGGTCGAGCAAAACCGTCAGCAGCTTCCTGTCTAAAGCCGGAAACAGTGAGGTGACATGCGTAATGGCAGCAAAGCGCAGTATGTCCTTATCGGTTCGAAAAGGTCGCTGCGATGCGGCTAGTCGATAGCCACCTTGATGAAACTCCAAATCTAGGTACTGAAGACGCTCATTAAAGTCACGCCGTAGAGTGCGGGTTGAGACATTGAGCTCTTCTGACAATTCTGATAAATAAACGGTTTCTCCTCGAAATAATTGACTGATGATAAACGCCAACCGAGACGGAAGCCGGTCATGGCGAGACACAGATGTCGACATGATATGTCCTTATTAAAATAGCTCCGGCAAGCGGATAGAGTGGGATTGATAAGCCTTATTGGGATAAGGCTTTTTGTCGTAAATACGCCACAATGATGCAGGCGGGGACGGTGACGCGGTAAGCGGGACCCGCTAAGTCAGCGACAAGCCATGCAGAGCTCACTGCAAGACCTATCGGCCCAGCAATCAAGGAAAGTGCTCGGTGTGCGGCAAAGAGTGTACCGAGAGTGGCAACCCCGCCTAACGCATTAATCACGCCAATAGCTGAGAGTGTTGCCACTTCCAGCGCGGCAATACCCGAGGTGCGGATAGCCGCTTGAACAGCAATCAAAATCAATTGGGGAGTCGGGTTGGTGAGGTTAAGCTGCATATCACGGGAGAAGGCTTGCAACTCTTCCGTAGTCAGCCCATTTAAGCTTTTTTCTAACACTTTCAATAGCAAGTTTAATTCTAAGGTTTCAGTATTTCCGGCCTTCGGATAATTAACATCGAGGTGGTCACAGACATCTTGTAATATTTCACGATATAACACGCCTTTATTACCTCGAACGAGGTTCATCAAACTGTTGGCTCCAAAAGCTTGCAGCTCAGCTGCAATCGACATCCAGTATTGCTGGTGCTCAGGGTGATACAGTTGATATTCAGGTGAGCTGGTTAAGGTTTCAGTCCAGCGCTTTTGCCCATCTTTACTGTCGTGAGTCAGTACAGACACAAGCAAGCCCAGTTCTTCGTTACTGCATTCACGTAAAAATGCTAAATCGGTATCTAATCGGTAAGTTGCCATCGGTGTTATTCCCTAGCTTGAAAAAGAGAACATAACAATAACAACCTCACCGGACAGGTTATGTCCGGCTATTTGACTTTTTTTCGGGATAAAAGGAAGGGTAAATGACAGGGTGTGTCACTGGTTTGTTTTAACTGCATGATATTAATGCGATTATTAGATTTCGTGTAAGTGATATATATCTGAAAAATATTTGAAATAGCTATTTTTGATTAAAAAGAAAAGTAAAGGGGACTTTTAAAGAAACAAATATAAATAACGATTAAAAAAACAGCATTCAAATAAGGGCAAAATGCATTTTTTAACTATCCAATTTCATCTAATTGAATCTGAATTAGTCCATTTCGATTTAATTAAGTTGTTGATATATATGAATTAATTAATTGACTTGCTGCCGAAAATGCGATTAATTAGCTACTTCGAAACAAAACAAACTTAAGGTGAAAAATATGTCCCATTTTCCATTAGATGCTTTTCCATCACTTATTCGTGACATTATTCATGATGTTCATGAAAGTACCCAAGCACCAGTTCCATTAATTGCCTCCTCTGTGATTAGTGCAATGTCTTTGTCTTGCCAAGGTTTGATAAATGTCAAAATTAATCAAATGACACCGTTTCCCGTGTCATTATTTTTACTTGTGATTGCAAATTCTGGGGAGCGTAAAACAACGGTGGATAAAATGGTGATGAAACCTTTTTATGAACATGACACAGATTCATTAAGAGAGTTTGAACAAAAGAAAACAGACTATTCACTTGAGATGCAGGTTTGGAAGGAGAAAGAAAAAGCTATCCTAAGCCAGATCCGCAAGAAAACAGCTCAAGGACAAAGTACCGAAGAAGTATCTGAGAGGCTTAAAGGTCTACAAATAGAGAAACCGATTCAACCAAAACATCATCGATATATTTATAACAATGTGACACCTGAAGCGTTACAAATGGGCATGTTCAATAATTATCCCCATATTGGGTTAATCGCAGATGAGGGGGCTAATGTCTTAGATAGGCAAGTCATGAAGGATTTAAGCTTTATTAATTCCATGTGGGATGGTGTGAGCTTTCATGTTGACCGCAAAACAACATCAAGTTTTACGATAGAAGATGGGCGTATTACGTTATCTGTGATGGTACAGAAAAAACCGTTTGATTTATATTTAAAGAGGCAAGGAGATAAGGCGAGGGGAATTGGTTTTTTTGCGCGTTGTTTGGTTGTGAATATTGATGAAAGTTTGACGACCCAAGGTGCACGCTTTATAAAAAATAATTTTACTCGAAATATGAATATTAATTATTTTCATTGTCGAATAAATGATTTATTAGCTGATAATAATTCAAAGAAAAAAATAGATGGAAAATTATGCTTGTCATTAGAACCATCAGCTAAATATGCATGGGAACAAATTCATAATAGCATAGAGAGTCGACTTCTACCGGAGGAAGAATATGCTAGCATGAGAGATTTTGCATCTAAATTAGCAAATAATATCGCACGTTTAGCAGCTGTATTTAGTTATTTTCTTGATGGTGATTGCGATATAAAAAAGGAATATATTGATGGTTCATCAGTTATTTGTGAATGGTATATGCAACAAGCTATTCATTTATTTGGGCATGAAGACGGCTATTATGAAGCCTTATTATTATCATGGCTACACCGTGAGTATCATCAAAGTGGTAGAGTGCGAGGTAGTATAAGATTTAATGATATTCGACGATATGGGTCAAATGCATTACGAAAAGGGAAGTTACTGGAAAGCGTTATTTCAAATCTAGAAAAAGAAAATGCAGTATATATAAATTATTCACTGCGCGGTGCAAAATTTGTATATGAAGGTGAAAATCTCAATAACAATATTTTTACAAATCACCCTGCATATTTATTTTATCCATTAGCTACTGCTGCTACTGTAGCAACTAATCGCAGATATTAATGATAAAATTGTATAAAAATAATATCAGAGTGAAATTATTACAATTCTGATGCTTTTCAAAGTTAATAAAGGTCTATAGCTTTTATTTTTATCTAATAATTAAGTTTATAGTGTCGGTATAGTATTATATGTATTAATGATTATATCTGTTATTAATGTCGGTTATTTTATATATCTAATTATAGCTTATAGAGTATTGTTAGCTACATTATTATAAGTATTAAATTAAGATGCTTATCTAGTGTAACTAATGAGTAAGCTATGTCTAAATGATTAATTAATGGGTTGATGTATTATATGCTTCATTAGTTTTTATCATAACAAAATTGATAATAAGATAATTGATGTAATCATATACCGATACTTCCTTAAAACTAGTGCTAAGGATTAGCAAATTTAAAATGCAACATTACACGTATAATGCTCAATATCAGCAAGCTTTTTCGGATGTGATTAATTATGCCGTACGAGAGTTTCCTCGTACGCTTGCTTTACGCGTGGATCTCCGTTTCCCTTCTCATTATCAATACGGTGATTCAAATAAAGAGATAACACGTTTTATCGAATCATTGAAATGTATGATTCGGGTAGACTGTACAAGAAGAAATCGGCGCTGGAAACGCAAGTATCCTAATCGTTTGCGCTATATTTGGGTTCGTGAGATTGGTGAACGTAATCACCGTAAGCATTATCATGTTCTGCTATTACTGAATAAGGATTTTTATCATTCGGTTGGCCATTATAGTTCGAATACAAGTTTAGGCGCTCTTATTCAGAAGGCATGGTGTAGTGCGTTAAAACTACTTGTAAAGCAGTACGCTAGTTTAGTTCATTTCCCCAAGAATAAATTATTTTACTTAAACCCGAATAGTTCAATTTATATCCAACAGTTGTCTGCATTACAGCACCGTATGGATTACTTAGCGAAAGATCATACGAAGCGTTATCACGATGGGTATCGTTCTATTGGAATGAGCCGGGGGTAGGTGACTGTTTCTATCTGGTAGGTAAAAGCGGTTATTTACCGACCGATGTTATTAATGAATTTACTATTAATGTTATAAAGAATTAGTTAATTAGCGTTAAATAAATAAAAATTGAAGTTATGTGAATTTAATAGTCGTAAATTTAATTTTAACGGATTAATACACTGCAAAAAAGAAAGTTCAAAGATTGAGCTTACGAGAGTTAGATGGTGTTGTTGGAATTAAGTAAATAAAATCAATGCATTATGGTCTATTTTTAAATTGAAACATTTAGTAACATAGTTTATTTCTATGTACATTAGAACTTGCTGGGCTTGTTGTGTTTTGGTGTGTTTTTTGCTCGATGATTATTCTGATGTGGTTCATTTTTGGTGTTTTTATTAGCATTATATAGCGATATTTCAACCAGTTTACGCTAAGTCACTTATCCTGCGGAGATACAACAAGGTCGATAGATTTACAACCCACTCATAAGCTTTTATTATCCTTAACACAAATCTGACAGTGCGCACTGACTGAGATGTCTGAAATTATTAGGGGATTATATTTCCCTAATCAAACTTGCCATTACTGACAAAGGATATCACTATGCCAACTCCATGTTATATTTCCATCGAAGGAAAAACGCAAGGCAACATCACTGCGGGTGCATTTACAGCAGAATCTGTGGGGAATATTTTTGTACAAGGTCATGAAGACCAAATGCTGGTGCAAGAGTTCTCTCATGTGGTTACAGTTCCTACTGACCCGCAATCCGGTCAGCCTTCAGGCCAACGCGCACATAAACCTTTCCGCTTTACCGTGGCGCTGAACAAATCTGTTCCGCTGCTGTATAACGCATTAGCGTCAGGCGAAATGCTGCCAAAAGTCGAACTGAAATGGTACCGCACCTCAGTAGAAGGTAAACAAGAGCATTTCTTCACCACTACATTAACAGATGCCACTATCGTTAACATCGATTGCCAAATGCCACACTGCCAAGACCCTGCTAAATCGGACTTTACCCAACTGATTGAAGTGTCCCTGTCTTACCGTAAAGTAGATTGGGAGCACACTGTTGCGGGCACATCCGGTGCTGATGACTGGCGCGCGCCACTCGAAGCCTAATACCTTTCTTTTTAACGAGCCCATTGGGCTCGTTATCACTTTATTTAAAACCCCATTATTCGCGCTTATTTTGCACGGAGGCTGTTTATGTTTAGCAAAGACCCCAAAGAGGCGGCCATTGACTCCGCTTCAGTTTTAAAAGACGAAGCGATGAGCCAAGCTAAAAACATCGCACAATCTAAAGCGCGTGAATTAGTGTCTGAAAAAACACAAAAAGCGGCCGCATTAGCACAACAAGGCATGTCTTTTGCTTCAACCGCTACGTCCATGTCAAATAATGCCATTTCACAAGTCAATAGTGTTACTAACAATCCGATGATACACGGTGGTGGTTTTACGGGAGGTGTCTCGCAGTCTGGACAGACCTACTCACAAAACCAAGCCTTGCAAGCGGCTCATGGCGCATTGTTAGAAGCATTAGGCGCAGGGAGTCTGGAAAGTGGATTAGTGTTCACCTGTACCATTGGCGGCTTACCTGATAACACTTTCCAACTTACTGAATTCAACTTAACCGAAGGGTTATCTTCATTATTTTCACTGTCGATAAGTGCGGTCAGTGCGTTGCCATTTATCGATTTTCAGCAACATCTCGGGGTCGCCTCTTCACTTACCGTTAAGCGCGATGGTGTACCTGTGCGCACCGTCAATGGGGTTTTAGCGGGTGCAGTGCAAGGCAATACGGATGGCGTGAAAACCTGGTATCACTTTGATATTCGACCTGAAATGTGGGTCATGACCCTGAACCAAGACAGCCGTATTTTTCAAAACCAAAATGTGCCGACGATGTTGAAAACCTTGCTGGATGAAGCGCATATTAAATCGGACTGCAAGTTTTACCGTGATGATTTGCACCCCGAGCGTATTTACACCACCCAAAAGCGCGAATCCGCTTTTGATTTTTGGTGTCGGCTCGCGTCTGAAGAAGGGATTAACTTTTGGTTTGAAGAAAATCAATTGTTTTATAGCGATGAACATATGGGAATGACGGCAGGCATTAACCTGATGTATAACCCGCAAGCTGAGACTGATATCAGCGACAGCACCGCCAACACATGGCAATACGGTGAGTTTTTGTGCGTCGACGAAACTATCCATAAAGACAATAATTTCATTCGTCCCTCTTACCCGCTTTCGCATGACAATAAAATTGAAAATGGCGGACAGCATAGCGTATTTGAAAGTTACGGACGTTTTCAGGTGGATGCAGAAGGCAAGCCATTAACACAAATTCGCTTTGAACAATATCGCAATGGCAGCAAAGTGGGAAAAGCGACCACAAACTGTTTTAAGCTGATGCCGGGTAAGATATTCACCTTAGCGAACCACCCTCATCTTCCCATGAATGATAGCTGGCAAGTGATTAGTGTGAGTCACCGTGGTGTGCAACCGATGGCTGATAATGGCGGAGGCGAAGGGACGCAGCTGTCGAACAGTGTTTCCTTTATTCCGGGCACCCAAGAGTGGCGCCCGTCGTTTCGTTATAAACCGACGGCAGATGGCGATGAAGTCGCCACCGTTGTTGGGCCTCCGGGTGAAGAGATTTATGTGAATGAACACGGTGCGGTTAAAGTGCATTTTCACTGGGACAGGCGAGGTAAAGCCGACCACGGTGCGTCATGTTGGGTGCGTGTCGCGATGGGCTGGAGTGGCGGCGGTTATGGCTTTTCTGCCGTGCCCAGAGTTGGGACGGTCGTTCAAATAAGCTACCTAAATGGAGATATTGATAGGCCAATCATCACGGGGTGTACTTATGATGGGCGAAATGCGACCCCGTTGAAGTTTCCCGAAAATAAAACCCGCACCACCTTTCGGACAAAAACCCATAAAGGTGACGGCTTTAATGAACTGCGCTTTGAGGATGAAAACGGCCAGCAGGAAGTGTTTATTCATGCCCAAAAGGACATGAATACCAAAGTGCTTCATGACCGAACAACCCATGTATTGCATGACCATGCGGAAGTTGTTGATAACGACCAAACTATGTATGTGAAAGGTTACCGCACTGAAACTATTGATAAAAATAACACGGAAACGGTTGGCGAACATAAGAGCATTACGGTGGGGAATACCTTATCAATCAATGTGGGCGATGTGATTGAGCTGCGTTGTGGTGCGAGTGTTCTGCGTATGGACAGTGGGGGGCATGTCACCATTAATGGCACGGAATTTAAGTTTGAAGCATCAGGGCCAGTACAGATTACTGGTAAAGATGTGGATATTAACTGAGGTCTTTTCATGTTAGCTCAAGTGATAAATAAAACACCTTTTCCCCATTTTGCTTTTGAAAAACTCGGTCATGTCAATGAGCATTGGTTTACTGTCATTATTAAGGCAACTTGTGATATTGACCCTACGACAGGCCATTGTGAGTTTTCCGATACACAATTACCGATTGTGATGGCGGATAAATACCGTACAACCCTCGAAAATAGCAGCTTATTAGTAGAAACAGATTTAGTGTTCTATAAACCGCGAGGGGAATTTTATCTAACAGGTACTGCGCGTGTGCTCGAAGGGCAAGCCACCCCTCAGTGGGAAAGCGGCTTTACCTTTGGCTCGCTTAATAAGCAACTGACCTTGAGCGGGCCCCGTTACTGGGAATACCAAGATATATGGCGACTCACGGATCCGTTACCGATTACTGCATTGCCGCTAATTTATGAACATGCATTTGGTGGTCATCATCATGAGGATCAAGCTTATCCAGATAACCCGATAGGGTTAGGTTGGTATGACGCGACAAAATTGAATATTTCTGAGAGATATGCGGCGGCGCAAATTAGCTATCCGCAATTAGAACATGAAATTGGAATACCTTCCCCCGTAGCGGGCTTTGGCTTATATAGCCGATGGTGGCAACAACGGCTTCAATATGCGGGGACGTATGATGATATATGGATTAATGAAATCCGTCCTTATTACCCTGCTGATTTTAAAAATGATTTTTTAATGGGGACTCCTGTTGACCAACAGCAAGACTATTTTAAAGGTGATGAAATTCTCACGTTGAAGGGCTTATTCCCTGAAAGCCCAGTAGTCACACTCACCTTACCTAAAATTGGTTTTTTAGCTGCTCAGCAAGTCTCTCATCAAGCCGATTCTCACCATAAACTCAACCTTGATACAGTTTCTGTGTCCTTAGATGAGCGCAAATTGTATCTAACATGGCGTTACAGCCAAACGGATTTGCAGGCTGGTACCACGCTGAAATTAAATGCTTATAAATTGCCATAAGGGTATTGACGAGAATGAAGAAAGTTGTCGGAAATAAAAATGGAGATTATTGTGTCGTCTCGTCAGGGCCTGATGTCTGTAAAGTGGGCAATAGTTTAATTCCCTTTGATAGTTATCAGCAATTAAGCTCAGAGCAGTCTTATGTCAAAAGCGTTCGTGTCAATGGCGTGCCGACATTAACCGTAGGGAGTGTCATTAAAGGCACACAGAGCAATGCGGGTTCAGGCATTATTTCAGGCACAAGCCAAGGTAGTGGTGATTGTGTTATCACCAGCGGTTCGCCAACGGTACGTTTTTGTGGTAATGCGACAGCCTATCATGGCTCTGATGTGATGATGAATAACGGTAATGTGCCGGGGTTGCTGTATACGGTAGAAAAAGTCCATAACATTGCAACCGAAGCAGCGATAATTAATAAACAAGAAAAAAAAGAGGATAATGAAAAATCTTTTTTTGAACGCTGGGGAGATGCATATGTTCAAATGAATGAAATGGACAAAATGGCCAATGAGCAGTCTAGCGAGATCATTATCGGCGGTGCTAAAAATTTTGCTAATTCACTCATTTCACTAAGTGAATTGTTATTACAAGGTGCGGCACTGCAAGGTGCTTATGAAATGGAATCTCAAGCCTATCTTGCAGCTCCTTTTCTTCCAGAAGAACATACTCAAAAAACACTGGAATTGGCAGAAGACCTTAAGAAAAAAGAAAATTTACCGACTCTCCCTCAATTTGAGTTAACAAGTGAAGGGCAAAAAATGGGGGCGGTAGCAGAGGAAATCATTGAATACGCTTTTTTGACCAAAGCTGCTGCAAATTTAATCAAGACAGGATTCAAAGCACTTCCTCGATTATTCAAAAAAGAAGCTCCAGCAGCAAAAAATGTCACGATTGCCACACCCCCTAAAAATGAAAATGTGGTAAATGCGAACAAACCTGATGGGCCTACGGGCAGCGCCGTGTGTAAGCTCGACCCAGTGAATGTGGCTACAGGTGATTTTCTCCAGGTTTGGTCAGTCCTCTCGTTACCTGGACTGCTACCAGTTCAATTACAAAGAGCTTATCGTTCAACCGCTTCGCAAACAGGGCTATTTGGTGCCAAATGGGCCGATAACTGGTCAACTCGCTTAGACGTTACAGCTAACGAGTTAGTTTATTGGAATGAGGAAGGAACATCCATTACGTATCCCGTGCACAGTGAGTTCTTAAATATCCGCCATTCTCACTATGCTCACACTCTGTTATCGGGTGAATTGAATGGCGAAATATCCCTCTTTGATAATCGCACTCAACTTACCCAGCACTTTAATCATCTTGATGGGCAAATTCGCCGATTATCGGCTATTACTGATAATAATCATCAACGTATTAATTTTCATTATGATGATGAACAGCGATTAAATCTCATTACGCGTAATGGACAAGCATTATTGCGTTTGGAATACCAACAACATCAACTTCAGACTATCTCGTTAGTTGGTTCAGCAATGACTCAACTTTTAGTGACGTGTCAGTATGATGAACAGGGGTATTTAAACGAATGCGATGCTTTCCAGCAAAACCATTTGTGGCACGAATATTCTCCTGAAGGATATATGACCCGTTGGCATGATACCGACCAAACGGATTACTACCTTGAGTATGATGAACAAGGGCGAGCTGTCCGTAACCACTCTCCATCAGGATATTGGTGCGGTGGATTTATCTATGATGATATTCATCGCATGACCACCTTCTATGATAATGAAGGCGGGCAATCTTATTATTACTACAACGATGCCGGGCTGGTTACACATGCCATTGACCCGCTAGGGCGAGAAACCGTAACAGAGTGGGAAAATAATCTCAAAATCAGTGAAACCAATGCATTAGGGGATACAACACGTTATCTTTATCATTATGACGGTAACTTAGCCCAAATTATCTATCCCGATGAGCGTTCAGTTGAATATCAATATAATGAGCGTGGGCAACTCATTGAAATGGTGTCTCCGAATAGTGATGCCTGGCAGTTAGGTTATGATAGCCAAGGCAATCTAGCCACCGTCACCGACCCCCAAAGTCAAACGCAAACTTACGAATACAGCCAACACGGTGAGCTGCTTAAAGCCATTCAACCCAACGGAGCACAATGGCAATATGAATACAACAGTACCCATCAATTAATCAAAACGACCAATCCGTACCAAAACAGCACGGAATATCAGTTTGATGAACTGGGGCGCTTGGAAGAATATACGGATGCGTTAAAGCATACCACACGTTACCGCTACAGCTCAGCTCATGCAGGGGTAAATGGCAGTGTCAGCGATATTTTGCTGCCTGATGAGGCTCATCAACATATCGAGTATGACAGCGAGCGTCGAGTAATTGCAGTGACGGACGGTGAAGGAAAAATAACTCGTTATCGTTATGGTCCGTTTGATTTACTGCTGACGATGGTGCGCCCAGATGATACTGAAATTCATTTTGAATATGACGCGTTAACGCGTTTAAAAACAGTGATTAACGCAACAGGTGATAAATACACCTATGAGCGAGATCGCGCTGGTCAAATCATTCGAGAAACAGACTTTACCGGGCGCGTTCAAGAATATCGTTACGATAGATTAGGCCGCCGCATAGCGACACGTTATCCGGATAACCACGAATTACGTTGGCGTTATGACACCTCGGGGCTTATCACCGAACAGAGTGAATGGCTCGATAATGGCATTGAAAATAGGTGCTTATCGACAACGACTTATGAGTACAATCGTCGTTTGCAATTGTTGAAAGCCACCAACCCTGATTCGGTAGTGGAGTTTGACTACGATGAGCAGGGGCGTTTAACTTGTGAGCGCATCAATGGTCGTGAAATTGCACATCAATGGGATGATGAAAAACAGGTCTTATCTCACACCCGTTTTGGTGGCCGAGAGCTGAGTTATGGATTTGGGCAATTAGGCGAACTCACTCAGTTGCAAGTTAACCAGCACGCGCCACTGCAATTGAGTTATAACGCCGTTGGGCAAGAATTCTTACGCCGCAGCGAGGCGGGTTTTGTTAACTCGAGTCATTACACCGCGACAGGATTGTTAGCTCATCAACGGGCAGGACGGGGCAGTGAAAACTTCTTACAATCACTGCAAAATAATCCGCATCAACCGCCCTTTTGTACCGATGTACATCGCGCTTATCATTACGACCGCGCGCACAATGTGGTGGGCATTGAGGATGACCGCTGGAAGCAAACCACCTATCGTTATAACGCTAACGACCAAATCACTGAAACCCAATACAGTAACCAAATTGGCAATCGTGATGAAAAATTTCTGTACGACGCGAACCTGAATCTCACCGAGCACATGACGTTACCGTCAGATGCGCAAGGGGCGATGTTGCAGTTATTCCAGCAACAACAAGCAGGACGTGTCACACGGCGAGATACAGCAAGAGGCTATCAGCTTTATCACTATGATGTGAATGGGCGATTAGAGAAGAAAATTGTCCATGAACACGGTTACCGACCTAAGGAATGGCGTTATCTGTGGAACACCCAGAACCAATTGACCGCGTGTTTCACACCAAAAGGCGACTGTTGGCACTATACCTACGATGCATTTGGACGCCGACTGAGTAAAACGAAGACCGTCGATAGCCAAGCAGCTAATGTCAACCCCTTGTTTCCACAGCTCAAACCCAAAGTCACCGCATGGCATTATTTATGGTCGGGTGACCAGATGGTGGAGGAGACGCCAATTTATGCGGATGGGACGCCGGCTTACGATTCACAAATTCAATGGTTATACGAGCCTGGCGCCATCACACCGACGGCACGCTATCAAAATGGCAAGCTGCATTATGTGGTGACTGACCATCAGGGCACACCGCGAGAGATATTTACGGAATCGGGCAAAGCCAGTTGGGCAGGACGCCTGAACACATGGGGTCAGATGCAGTTCTGGCAGTCTCAAGATGGTCGAGCGGATAATGACCCGAACTATACCGAGTGCCACTTTCGTTTTGCGGGTCAATATGAAGACTCGGAATCCGGCTTGTATTACAACCGCTTCCGGTACTATGATAGGGACAGCGGACAATATATTAGCCCCGACCCGATAGGGCTACTGGGTGGTGTGAATCCGTACGGGTATGTGCATTGTCCGACCGGGTTTATAGATCCGCTGGGGTTAGCTTGTTGCCCTGTATCGTTATCAGGAAATAAAATAACTAGAGCCGATGGTACCGAACTAATTGCTATCCCCGAAAATGCAAAGGTGCGTAAATTAACACCTCCAGAAGGATATAAGGGTGAGTATGGTTATGAATATAAATGGAAAAATGCTGAAGGAAATACAACAACTGTACGCATGCATGGAATAGATGAATTTGCACCGATTGGCTCAAATTCTAGTCAAGGATGGGTAGTTAGAATTATGGATGGGAAAAAGAGTATGGACGTAAACGGCGTATATCATCCTCCAGGTATTTTTAATACGAGCAGTCCTAACTATAATCCATCTCTCATTAATGATGTTCATATAGCTATAGATAAACCTACAAGGTTCCCTGGAGTGCCCTAATGCTTAAAAATCAAGAATTATTTTTGACTGAGAAAATAAAAGAAATAAAAATATCATTACAGAGTCAAGAGCCTGATATGTATGAGCTAATAGGCTCTGTACGAGATTTGTTCTCGTCTATATATAATACTAATATAATAGCTAGCAATAAAATTATTGTAGATTTATGGGATGTTCTACTAAATGTATTTCTTGAGAGTAAATACTATGATAATAGATTTGATGCAATATTTGCCATGAGTGATATTCACCTTTATGCGAAAAGACAAAATATAGATTTAAACATGCACTTGTTAAAGGAATGGATTAATAAGAATGAATTATCTAATGAAACAGAAGAAATATTAGAATGTGTTAACGATATATTGACTTAATAAAAAATGAAAGTAAGTGTAAAATTACTTTCATTTTTTATATCAGCTTAGTAGTTAATATACTCTACCATCAGCTCGCGCATGGTGTGTTTGATGGCACTGAGTTGCGCTTGCTGTTGTTGGTTCTGCTGCTTCATCGCCCGAATGTCTTCACTGTCGGGAATTAACATCAAACAGCCGTTTAAAATCTTCACCGTAAAAGTGAAGCCTGTCTCAAAGCCCGCGGCTTTTAGCCATTACCCTTTAAGATGTATCGTCGGAGGTGGGCTGACTTTACTGCCGTTCGGGGCATCGCCCACGGTGTAATAACGTTCTTTTTTTGGGAATTTATTTACAGTACTGCCTGACTTTTTCTTTTATAGCATCCTTAATTTAAGTTGAATAATTGACTGATAATTCAAAATAATTCAGATAAACTTGAAAAAGTGCGCGTTGGGGTTTTAGGGTTCGCCAAAACCGCTTAGACAGTCAGATGTTCTTTAATAAGTGATATGTATCAGGTGGTTGAACGCATCCGGCAGTACAACGGCGTCGGAATACGCCCTAAGACCCGATAGGACTACTGGGCGGGTTGAATCCGTACGGGTATGTGCACTGTCCAACAGGGTTTATTGATCCGTTTGGGTTGGCGGGCGATTGTTGTGATAAGTTGAAATGGGGTAATCCTAAAAGTAAGCCAACTTATGGACATACATTTATTGATCATGGCCAAAAATTAAAGCTTCAGCAGCTCATGGATAGAGATAGGGGTAAAAATCATCAGATAGGGCAGTATTTAGATGATAATGCGGCAGCTAATTTTATTTCTGATGTAGCTAAAAAAGGACCGGGAGTTCATGATGTTCCTCTCCCCAATAATATAAATGGTCGTGGTTATTTACTTAATGGCATAGAAATAAAACCAGATATGGCCAGAGTAGTCGTAAAACAGGATAGCTCTATTAGGTCATCATTTCCGTATAACTCGTCACATCCTAACTAAATGGAGGGCTTATTTAATTTATATCAATCAATTAGCGGTAGATTTAGGCTTACCAATGGGAGATGCATATATCCAAGATTGGGCTTATGAGCTACCAGAGTCATATCGTACAAAGGAATGGCTAAAAAAATACATTAACGCATACTCTAATGGTAAATATAATGCATCGGAAAAGAATGAGCTAATGGAGTTGATGCTTGATATTGTGAATGATCTATTAGTTCAAGACGGTAAGAAAGATGATTTGGTAATAAAAGTTTTAAGCCTACTATCTAATAATTATCAAATTCATTTGCAATTGATAGAACACTGGTCCTTAGATAATGAACCATTAGAAGATTGTTTTGAATTAACTCTAGAAATTAGAGAAATTAAAGATAGTATATTCATTAAATAATTAAGAATAAGGCAGAAGATCTTTAAATCTTCTGCCTTATTCGTTTTTTAGAGCAGCTCAATATACCCTTTAGCTGCTAACATACTCTGCCATCAGCTCGCGCATCGTGTGTTTGATGGCACTTGCTGATGCTGGTTTTGTTGTTTGATTGTTCTTGTTTGAGTTAGGCCTCAAATATGTAGTTGATTCTGCTTTTTAGCCATTGATCAAGTTCTGATTCCATCCAGCCAACAGACTGTTTTCCCAACTTCAGTTGCTTTGGAAAAGTGGGATCGTAGCGCTTTGACTTTGGGTTGAGCCAATCGTATATCGTCGAGCGGGCGATACCAAGTTTAGCCATAACTGCAGGGATACGCAGAATTTTCATAGTTTGAATATGGGAGATCATATTTTTACCTCTTTAAATTGTAAGCATCTAAGTTATCTGTTGAATAACGGCTTTTCGTTATTTTCTACCTAAACCGATTGTTTGGTATGTGATGGATTGTAATGGAAACAGAAAATGTCTAAAATTGGTATTAATTCCTTTCCTTTTTTGACACTACACTATGCCATCTATAACACCTTTACAAAAAGCTGCATTTGATGGGCTCGATGCTCTTCATGTTGGTCAGCTTATGTTGCATTACATATCGAGAAAGCCCATTTCTGAGTGGTATTCCCCTATTATTGACCAAATTAATAAGATACTTCAGAAGGAAGAGATAACTGGAAAACAGGCTGAGATAACCAAGCATTACATATTGGCTACTCTTGAAATTTATTTGTTTACTGATAAAACATGTCTTCCAGATATAGCTGAGTATTTTGAAGAGGGTGATGGTGACGAAACACCTAATGATAATAAAATAAATGAGCAACTGACTGAATATAATATGAAATTTAATCTCGTCATGCTTTTAACAATAGCTCATGATAATGGTGTCGATAAAGATTTCATTTTGCAGGTAGCAGAAGACTTGATGAATGATAAGGTGTTAGCTTTATCAACTATGCCTGTATTTCTCTTATACCAACTGACCGAACGTTGCTATGCATTTGAATATCCTGATGCACCTTTAGGCTTTTATCATGAACTTGTGAGTTGCGAGATTATTAAATGTAAAAAATACTCACGCAAGATTGATAAATACACAAAAGAATCTAACTCAGAATTATCGTTATTGTTCATTCGTGCAGGCTTAATTTTTGAGTTTAAAATGTTACAAAGGTCATTGGATATAATGAAATATCGAAAAGATAATACGACAATTATTTTACCCGAAATTAGTTCGAGCATGTCCAATACAAACCGTAAGATTATTGCAAATTTCTATAAAAGATTTATCGATGCCTATATACTAGAGGAAAGACTAGATACATGTTGGGTTTTTCAGTGTAAAGAACACGTTTCTAAGGCTAATGCCGAGAGATTATTTAAAATAATGAGTAAATTTTATTTTCAGGAACGAATATTTGGTGGTACACAAGGGCGCTGGCTGGGAACGTTGGGGGCATTTGATATTAAAGACTACCATCGTGAAAAGCCTGAACTTGCGATTTATTATGAGGCTAATAATAGTCATACAATTTCAGAGAAAGTAAAATCAAAGTTTTCAGATTATGGATTTAGCGTATCAGCAAGAAGTTTATATTTAAGACATAAAGAAATAAGAAAAAATATTTACCCTATAATCGAAAAATATTATTGCCATTTACAGAAAATAGGAAATACGAATCTCTAGCAGATTAATAGCTATCACTATTTTGATTTGTTCCTTGAGCTCAAAGAGGAGGGTATGAATGAATAGCGATTTGTTTATTAGTCTGTATAGCGACAATGATTGATGTGCAATTCATTATTTTTTCTCCGAATTTGAGCAAAATAATATTACTGATTTGGTTAAGCAGATGGATAACCAGTTCTTTTTGCGTGGTATGTCGCTATCGTTTGATTAGTTATAAAGGTACAATCAGTTAACTTTTTTAATATTCAATGTGCTGATTACAATGACTAATAACAATTTCTCTTCAACAGCGGCATTTCTATGGTCAGTAGCTGACCTGTTACGTGGTGACTTCAAACAATCTCAATACGGACGCATTATTCTCCCTTTTACACTGCTAAGGCGCTTAGAGTGTGTCCTTGCTGCTACAAAGCCAGATGTCTTAGTTAAATATGAAGCAGTAAAATCAATGCCGATTGAGGCGCAAGACAAACTACTCACCCATGCAGCGCAGCTAAGCTTTTATAACACCTCAAAAATGGATTTAAACCGCCTTGGTGAAACGGGAGTTGCTCGCAATTTAGAGAACTATATCCAATCCTTTAGCCCAAATGCCCGTGAGATTTTTGAGCACTTCGACTTTTTTAATACAATTGACAAACTAGAAGAAGCGGATCTGCTTTATAAAGTCGCAAAACGCTTTGCGATCACAGACCTCCACCCTGATGCCATTAACAATTATGGCATGGGTTTAGTGTTTGAAGAGCTCATCCGACGCTTTGCAGAAAGCTCGAATGAAACCGCAGGTGAACACTTTACCCCAAGGGATATTGTCGAGCTGACAACGTCATTACTTTTCACTAACGAAGAAGAATTAACCAGCTCGGGTTTAGTTCGTTCAATTTACGACCCTACAGCAGGGACAGGTGGCTTCTTATCGTCAGGTATGGAATACGTTCACAAGCTCAATGAAAAAGCCTCTCTATCCGCATTTGGTCAAGAGCTGAACCCTGAGTCATACGCAATCTGTAAAGCGGATATGCTCATTAAGGGGCAGAAGGTCGATAACATCAAGTTGGGTAACACCTTATCGAATGATCAGCTCCGCAATGATAAGTTTGACTATATGCTGTCGAACCCACCGTTTGGTGTCGATTGGAAAAAGATCCAAAAATACATCACTGACGAGTATACCCAAAAAGGTTTTGAAGGTCGCTTTGGTGCTGGCTTACCAAGAGTGTCTGATGGTTCATTACTGTTTTTGATGCACCTAATTAGCAAAATGCGCCCTGAAAGTGAAGGTGGTTCACGTATTGGTATCATCTTGAATGGTTCCCCTCTGTTTACAGGTGGAGCAGGCAGCGGTGAGAGTGAAATTAGGCGCTATGTCCTGGAGAATGACCTACTTGAAGCGATTGTGGCATTGCCTACTGATATGTTCTACAACACAGGTATTGCAACTTATGTTTGGGTGTTATCCAATCATAAACCCGCTATCCGCAAAGGTAAGGTTCAACTAATCAACGCGTCAAAAGAACGGGCTAAAGCAGGTGGTCGTGGGCGCAGTGGTGGCGGTGAAATCGAAAGTGATGATGAAAACGTGTTTTATGCTGCCATGCGTAAATCATTGGGCAGTAAGCGAAAAGAACTGACATCCGAAGCCATCGATATAATCGTACAAACTTATGGCCAGTTTGTAGAAAACGACTTTAGTAAAATCTTTGATTACAAAGCGTTTGGCTATCGCCGAATTACGGTTGAACGCCCACTGAAATTAGCCATTTACCCGAAAGATGCTATACGCCTTGAAGCGCTGCAAGCAGACAGTGTTTGGCAGAAAATGGATGAAACCAGCCAACAAGCTATTCTTGATGCTCTCGCTTCATTTGAAGCCGAAAAGTATTTATCTCGTGATAAATTCCTAAAACAGTTAAAAATCAAGCTGGCAGACGTTAAATTAAGTGCAGTGCAGCTAAAACTGATTGTGAAACACCTTGGTGAGCACGATGATGAAGCTGAAGTGTGCAAAGCCAAAGGCCAGATTGAAGCTAACCCTGATTTACGCGACAACGAAAACGTACCACTCACTGAAAATATTGCTGATTATTTTGCTCGTGAAGTGCTGCCACACGTACAGGATGCTTGGATTGATGAAAGTAAACTAGACCCGAAAGATGGTGAAGTGGGTATTGTGGGTTATGAAATTCCGTTTAACCGCCATTTCTATGTTTATGAACCACCTAGAGCGTTAGAAGAGATTGATGCTGATTTAGATGCGATATCGGCTGAGATTATGCAGTTGCTTAACGAGGTGCATTCATAATGGCTGGCAGCTACAAACAATATCAAGGTTATATTAGCTCGGGAGTCGATTGGATTGGTGAAGTTCCTAGTCACTGGAGTGTTAAGCGTCTTAAACATATCTTCGATATCAAAAAGAGAATTGCAGGTCGGTTGGGTTTTGATGTTCTTTCAATAACTCAAAGGGGAATCATTGTAAAAGATATCGAGAGCGGTGATGGGCAGCTTTCGATGGATTATTCAAAGTACCAATTGGTTTTTGAAGGTGATTTTGCAATGAATCATATGGATTTATTAACGGGATATGTTGATATATCTTGTTTTGATGGTGTAACTAGTCCTGATTATAGGGTGTTTACGCTAAAAAACTATAAGCGTTTCAATGCTCGGTACTATTTGTATTTATTGCAAATGTGCTATAGGCAAAAAATCTTCTTTCCTCTTGGTCAAGGTAGCGCACATTTAGGGCGTTGGCGTTTACCTACAGAAGCATTCAATGACGTCGTATACCCTTATCCGAGTTTTTTAGAGCAACAAAAAATAGCCAGCTTCCTCGATCATGAAATCGCTAAGATTGATACCTTAATCGCCAAGCAAGAAAAGCTGATTGAATTGTTACAAGAAAAACGCCAAGCAGTGATTTCTCACGTAGTAACCAAAGGGCTTAATCCTGATGTTCCAATGAAGGATTCAGGTGTGGAATGGTTGGGAAAAGTACCTGAGCATTGGGGGGTAACAAGAGCAAAATTTGTCAGTGATATTTTTGTTCCTCAGCGGAATAAGCCTGAGCTTAACTCAGATAATATAGGTATATCGTGGGCTACGATGGATGATATGAAATCTGATTTTATATCATCAACACAATACTCTGTATCGAAAAAAGCATTTGAATCCGCTGCTTCAAAAGTACTCCCAAAAGATTCAGTGATTGCTAGCTGTGTAGGTAACTTTGGTATAGCTTCAATCAACAAAATTGATGTAATAATAAACCAACAGTTACAAGCTTATATACCCTCAGGCATTTCACCTTTATACCTTAGAGAGTTGATATCTGTATCAAAATGTTATTTCGAACTCGTTGGAACAGCCGCCACTTTAGTCTATGTAAATCAGCAAGGTTTTGAAAATCTGCCTATTACTCTTCCAAGCACCGAAGAACAACAAGGTATTACAAACTATCTTACAGTTCAGAAAGGCAAGTTAGATAAACTAATAGATAGATGTTTTAACTTAATTGAGTTATTTAGAGAGAGAAAAACAGCGCTTATTTCAGCCGCAGTAACAGGCAAAATTGATGTGCGTGATTGGGTTATACCAGATGAGGCTCAAAGAGAACCATGAGTGAAACAAAAAAAGTAGGGGCTGTCTCTACATTTGTTACTGAACTAACTAAAATCAAACCAAGAAAAGGCTACTCGTTGTTCTTTCGCGGCCAGACAAAAGAAAGCTTTAAACCCTTTCCTTCTGTATTTCGTAACACCGTTCCTGATAATAAAAGTAGTCCTTTGTTCTCAGAAAGAGAACATATAATGTTTGAGCAATTGATTGCTGCTTGTCCTAATGATTTCTTAAGTTGCAAATCGGCATTTGATTATCTTGTAAAAATGCAGCATTACGGACTTCCTACAAGGTTACTCGATATCACGAGTAACCCACTTGTGGCATTATATTTTGCAAGTAATAATCATGCAGGGCGAGGAAAGGATAGTTCTGATGGTGAAGTCATCATCTACGAAATAAAAGATGAAGATATAAGGTTTCATGGTAGTGATACTGTATCTGTTATCAGCAACTTAGCTAAAATGGATGAGCAGTTTACTTACCCTGATGGAAAAAATAAGCTTCTACATTCAATTTATGCTGAAAAACCTTATTTTAAAGATGCAATTGTTTCTGAACATCTATTTTCTATTCAAATAGTTAGACCTAAATTAGATAATCCTAGAGTTATTCGCCAAAGTGGTGCATTTTTAATTTTTGGTATGCAGGATGAAAAATATCTTCCATCGGATAAAGTGAATAAGTTATACAAAGAAGTGGATATAAGTCTTGTTCAGTCAGAAGGCAAAGACGGAAAAATAACAACGTTCTTCCATCAAACTGAAGATAAAGGTTATGTAATAAAGGTAAATGCAGAGAAAAAGGACGAAATTATTCAAGCTCTTGAAGGGCTAGGGATATCAAAGGCTACTTTATTTCCAGAAATTGATGAAGTTGCTCAACACATTAAATCTCAAACAGTCGACTACCTCAAAGGCTAAACAATGTCTGATATAGCACAAGAGAAAATATTCCAAAATGACATCCTTGACCAAATGCTGTCTCACGGTTGGTTATTAGGCGAGTCGAGCAAGTACAACAAAGAGCTGGCTCTTTATCCTGAAGATGTCATTTCGTTTGTGAAAGCCACGCAGCCAGAGCAATGGGATAAACTCGCGCAGCATTTTCCAAATACAACGGCTGATGTGCTACTCAAATCATTAGAACAACAACTTAAACAAGAAGGTACACTCTGGGTATTGCGAAACAAGGTCAATAATCGAGGAGCTAAGTTTGATCTTTGTAGCTTTAAACCGGATCACGAGCTGAACCCAGCGGCAACGATTCGTTATCAGCAAAATATTCTGCGTGTTGTACCGGAACTGGTTTACTCGCCCAACGGTTATGACGGTCGATTAGATTTAACGCTATTCGTGAATGGGATACCTGTTGCCACTTGTGAGCTTAAGTCTGAGTTTAAACAGTCAATTGATAAAGCCAAAGTTCAATATATGAAGGACAGGCCACCGAAAGATAAGAAGACACATAAGTCTGAACCGCTATTGACCTTTAAACGGGGAGCATTGGTTCACTTTGCCGTCAGCCAATACAATGTGGCAATGACCACGCGTTTAAATGGCGTAAACACCTATTTCTTACCGTTTGACCAAGGAACAAGCGAAGGTGGTAAGGGGAATAATATCCCCGAAGATGATAGTTATGCGACATCTTACCTTTGGAAGGAGATTTTCCAAAAAGACAATTTATTGCTTATTCTTGGCCGTTATATTCACCTTGAAGTAAAAGATGTTGAAAATCTAGACGGTTCAATTAGCCAAAAAGAAACTATGATTTTTCCCCGTTATCATCAGTGGTCAGTAGTCTCTAAGCTGCTTAAAACTGTTGATGGTGAAGGTACAGGGCATAAATACCTCATTCAGCACAGTGCAGGTTCAGGTAAATCAAACTCGATTGCGTGGCTATCTCACCAATTAGCGTCAAAACACTATGATATCGATCACCCTGAGCTTGATAAGCAAGCAGGGGATAAGGTATTTGATTCCGTTATTGTGATTACCGACAGAACGGTGTTGGATAGCCAGTTACAGGATACAATTTATCAGTTTGACCACAGTGAAGGGATGATTGCTCGTGTTAATCGCGAAGAGGCTCAAGGCTCTAAATCTAGCCAATTAGCTGGAGAGTTGAAGGCCAGTACCTCTATCATTATCGTGACTATTCAAACCTTTCCTCACGTATTAGAAGCTATACGGCAAGACTCAACTCTTGCTGGTCGAAGTTATGCTGTTATTGCAGATGAAGCGCATTCAAGCCAGACAGGGACAACCGCTCGTAAACTGCGTGAAGTCCTTATGGCAGAGCAGTTAGACGGTGATGAAGAGTTAGATAGCGAAGATATGCTGCGTTTATCACTGGAAGCCCGTAAAGGCTCGAATAAACTCAGCTACTTTGCTTTTACAGCGACACCGAAGGCAAAAACGCTAGAGTTGTTTGGTCGTAGACCCAACCCTTATGAGCCCGCGAGCGACACCAATAAACCCCAGCCTTTTCATGTCTACTCAATGCGTCAAGCGATTGAAGAAGGTTTTATTCTGGATGTTCTGCAAAATTACACCAGTTACCGAGTGGCTTACCAATTAGCGCATAAAAACCCTGATTTAGATCATGAGGTAGACAGTAAAAAAGCCGCATCGAAAATGGCAAAATGGGTTCGCTTTCACCCTTACAACATTGCTCAAAAAGTGGAAACTATCATTGAACATTTCAATGATAAAATTAAGCATTTGCTAGGTGGCGAAGCCAAAGCGATGGTCGTCACCAGTAGTCGCTTAGAAGCAGTACGCTACAAACTTGCTTTTGAAAAATATGTGCAAGAGAAGGGCTACACTAACGTTAATGCAATGGTGGCATTTTCGGGGGAGGTGAATGATCCTGATTTACCTGATCATCCTTTTACTGAAAATAATATGAACCCTAATCTCCGTGGTCGCGATATGCGCAAAGCATTTGATACCTCCGATTATCAGGTCATGCTGGTGGCGAATAAATTCCAGACGGGTTTTGACCAGCCGAAATTAGTGGCTATGTACGTCGATAAGCCCTTAAAAGGCGTTGAGTGCATCCAGACCCTTTCAAGGCTAAATCGTACTTATAAAGGTAAGGAAAAAACCTTTGTGCTTGATTTTGTCAATGATCCTGAAGATGTTTTGGCAGAGTTTAAAGTTTATTACCAAACGGCTGAATTGGCTGATATCTCTGATCCAAACATTGTCTATGAGCTGATGAAAAAGCTCGATAAAGTTGGTATTTATCAATGGCGAGAGGTTGAGATGTTTGTTGAAACTTATAACAACAAGCAAGCAAATCAAGCCAAACTCGCTAATCTATGTAAGCCTGCTGTTGACCGTTTTTCTGTTCGTTATAAAGAAGCGTCGCAGGTTCTTCGAACTGCACAATCGGAACTGCCCAAAGCAAAAATTGAAAAAAACGACAAAAAAATTAAGTATGCTGAAAATAGCGTAAAACACGCAAAAGAAGCCCGAGATATTCTTGAAGTGTTCAAAAAAGATCTGATCTCGTTCTATCGTTACTACGAATTTACTTCTCAGATTGTCAATTTTGATGATTATGAATTAGAAAAGCTGAGTATTTTCGCTAAATATCTTCATCCTTTGCTGCGTCTTGATGTTGTGGAAGACGAAATCGATTTATCAGATGTGGTCATGACTCACTATCGTCTTCACGAGCAACGCGAAGCCGATTTACAGCTTGGCCTTATGATTGGAGAAGAACCAACGCCTTACCTATCTGCTGCAAAAGAAGGCTCTGGTGCTGTGCCGAAAGACCCTAAAACAGAACTGCTTAATGAGATCATCCAGCGAATGAACGATTTGTTTATTGAAGATGGTTTATCTGAAAATGATATGCTCAATTATGCGAATACGATTGCAAGCAAAATCTCAGAAAATGAAGTAGTTATGGATCAGCTGCGCAGTAATACCAAAGAGCAAGCAATGTTAGGTCAATTCCCTGAGTCAATCAACAATGCCATTATTGAGAGTATGGATGTCCATAATGAGATGGCAATGAAACTCCTGTCTAACGAAGCGATAGCGAAAGGCTTTGCTGGATTGATGTTTGATGTGTTAATGAAGGGATTAGGAAAAGCGAGTGAAGCTCAACGTTAGCATTTGGTAGTTTGCCACCTTGGAAGCAAGTTCAGGGTGGTGAACTATCGTTATATTTGTACAGTTTAGATAACGGTATGTTGCAATAGGATATACGCCAAAACGGTTAGGTATTAAACGGCTAATGGAATCTGACTGAAAATGGTTATTGCTATTGTAGCTAGCTCATTAATTTAACTGGTGTGATGTCCGCAATGAGCGAAGAGCGGAAGTTTAAATTTCGTTATAAATTGACATACCTAGTGTGAAAAAAGTAATAAAGATGCAACTAAACGATTGTGCTCACATCTAGATTCAAAAAATGAAGAGATATCTCAAGATGTGGAGTCGTGTTGCCGATATACATTAGTCAATAAGCTATGGGAACTAAGCATGTTAAGAAACATGACTGACTTAGAACAAATAACCGCACTATTGTTAGTCGAAGCCGGTGAGTGTGCTCGCTGGGAATACTCTGCTTCACTTCATTGCCCTAAAGGTCCGCTACTCGAATTCTGTACAGAAAAACTAGAGAACCAAGCAAATCCCTCTTCAGCATTGCTGGACTCAATCAGTAATCGGCCTAACTTTGTTTTGCATCATAACCACCTGAGCGGGGAGTCCTTGAGCTTCGCTGATTGGCGAGGAGCATCCGTTTACTTCAATGAGATATACGCACACTGCAATGATGGAACCTCGTATTATGGTAGAGTGTTAAATAAAGAGAAAGTGTTGTCAGTAATAAAAAATAAAAAAGACTTCATAGAGGTGAATGCTGAGAACCATCTCTTTAATTATACAAACAACATTCAACTTGATGCTTTTTTTAGAAAAGAAGTAATTTGTAGGGCTTTGAAAATCAGAGGGTACGTAGAGTATGGGTATTTATGGGGGGCGAAACAGGTTAACCATCAAGCTATTTTGACAATGAATATCCTTGGTATCCAAAGCATAGGGCAATTGGGAACTGCCTATGAGCAATTGATTCAATCTGCAGCCCTTGATTTATCAAAAGATAACTGGTGACCAGTCCTGCTAAGAGGATAGCCTGATGTTATTAAATTCCGCTTGTGACATACAGTGAGCAGAGTTAGGACAGGACTGAAAATGCTGCGAATTTGGTTGCGCTTCACTGCCGGAGCAGAGTTCAACTCTGATATTATCACCTACTTTTATGAGGGTTAAATTATCATGTATGAAGTTTTTTCGCGCCAATCATTACCGTCAAAAAAATATAGAGAACTTGTTGGCACTGCCGTTTGTGTTTTCAACTCCAACAATGGTTTTATCATTGAAAATATTTTAAGGGAAGATGATGATGAAATTTACAACTGGTATGCGTTAATAGATAAAACTTCTGGCCAGCTTAAAATCCCTATCAAAGAGACCATTTCAAAAAAATCAGACGATACTATTGCTACTCTTTTTGAAGAGCTTGTCATTATCCGCAATAGGATAATGCATAGTTTTCGCATCACCGCTCCGGAAGGTATCTCATCAGATAATGATAACCAGATGTTAGCAACTAAGTATAAGGATGGAAATCAAGTAATAATAACTGAAGAGTATTTATTAGACTTCATAAAAAAGAATGAAGAGCTATCTTCAAAATTACATGAATTTAGAGGTTTCTGAAAAATTAATATTTATCCTTTTTCTTGTATAAAATCTCACTTGTAATAAATAATGGATGAACTCATCATCACGTTAGTAACGTCTGCTCCTGGCACGAATCTGACTACCTGAAGCGTCGCGTGTTCTGCTGTGAGCGATGAGCAGACAGAGGCCGTTAGTTGTTGTATAACGATTTCATTTGGATTAACAGTGTGATGAGTAAGGAAAGATGGGCAAAGAAAACAGAGATGATTTTTCGTCCAAGACTAAGCAAGCTTTAGCTGCAAGAGCGAATTTTAGATGTTCTTTTACAGGTTGTGCCCAGATTACATGTGGACCCAGTCATGAGTCTAATTCTGCAGTGAATAACACAGGCGTTGCTTCTCATATTTATGCTGCAGCTTCTGGCGGTAGACGATACCGAAGTATATGACCTCTGAAGAACGTTCCGATATTACTAATGGTATTTGGTTATGTGTAACTCATTCTGTAATGATTGATAGAGATGAAGTAACATTCACACCCGAAGTATTATTTAAGATGAAAGAGGAACATGAACGTAAGATTCAACATGAACATTTAAAGTTACCGGAAGAAGCCAAATCCGAGTTGTTTAGATTAGGCAGTCAATTAATTTTTACTGGAGAATTATTATCAGTTGAACCCACCAAGTGGAATATAAAGCTTGATGAGTATATTTCTGGTGATAAGTTTGACATTTTAAATGTGATAAATTGCTTCGCCGAGCTTACTAATGAAGGGAAATGTATAATCTCAGAATCACTTAGTGATGCCCGCCTAATCACAATTCCCCCTAGAATAGTTTTCACATCTACTGGCCTAATTTTAGAGTTAAAAGTATCACCAAGAACCAAACGAATTAGTGGTCGTAACCTTGGGAGTGATTTGGCTTTAGATGATACTGGTGATCTTCTTATTGAAAATGGTGATATTAAAATCATTTCAGGCATAGATAGGCTATCACAACACCTCATGATCTGCTTATCAACACAGAAAGGGGAAGTTTACGGACAGCCTGAGATTGGAGTAAACCTTTCTGAATATTATAATTTGTTCAAGTGCACCACTTGGCTTGAGCGGATTTTAAAACTTGAGGTGATTTATCATTCGGCTTTAGGCTCAGAAAACCATTTACCGATAGAAAGACAAACCACTCTTGAGTGTATTGATCGAGTAAAAGATTTTTATGTGGTCAGTGACGTTTTAGATAAAGATTTTTTTACTGTCTTTATCGGAGTCCAGGTAAAAGATTATGGACTTTGGGAAGGTGAAGTGAAAATCTATCTTGATAAAAATGCTAAATTGCTATCGATTTGACCGACTAGCCTCCTTGATTGATAAACTTACACCAAAGCCTGTAATTGACACACAGCAGTCAAGTTCCTGACGCTGAAAATCTGTTGTGACCAAGAAGCAGAAGTTCGCCCCTATCGCATGTAATCAGTGGTCATATGTCATAAGCTTATGACAATCAAAAGGCTCACAACTTTTGGTTTGCCACTATAGGCGCAATAAAAGCCGTTAATTCAATTTTCAGTGACGCGACAATGTGAGGATCTGGATTTCTTTAAGTTGCAGGTAACACAAGCAATTGTAAAAAAAGTTTGGCGTGAAAAAAATTTTCTGACTGACTCTATCTGAGAGGGTGATTGTGGAATTTATCGAAAGTGAAGTGTTTGGAAAGGTCTTTGCTCCAGACAGTATTTCTCAAATTCTGGAAATTGTGGGCGGTTCGCCTGAGGAACAAAAATCAGATAGTATTTTCATGTGGCGGGGGCAAGGGGATATTAACTGGGCAATTCATAGCGCTGGCTACAGACGTCTGGCGGGCTCTATTGCCAGCAGGAAGCCTGATGAACAGGACATGCGTGATTATGAAAGATGCCTGCTCAGTGAAGCCCGACATCAAGGCTACGGTTTCGAAGCAGGACGTAAACTCAGTGATTTCGAATTGTTGGCGAAGTTGCAACATCATGGTGCAGCGACAAGGCTTATTGATGTGTCAAGAAATATGCTGGTTGCTTTGTGGTTTGCTTGTAACTCAAGGCCCGAAAACACCGGCATGTTGTTTGGCATTTCTGCTGGTTCAATTCTGGGTCTGGAGGGGGCATATGGATATGAGAATGGTGATTATAATAAAAACTTTCCCCACATAATTTCTAAAAATGAGCAAACATTTGACTTCCCAATTGTCTGGCAGCCTCCCGTTGTGACAAAACGAATTGCCGCCCAGAGTGCGCAATTCATTTACAGCAATGTGTCACATGAGAAGATGGGCAGTCTAATCCTTAACGGGGCTATCAGGCATGACGGGATTATCGCTCTGGCAATCACCGCGAAAATGAAGAAAAAGTTTCTGATGGTACTGGAGCGTACTTTTGATATAAGGCTTCTAACTCTGTTTCCAGATTTTGACGGCTTTTGCCGAGCTAACAGTGAGGTATTTAGCTCACTGAACAATAGTCGGTGGTAGAAAAGAACGTTTATATCTTTCGATGAAGCATACAGCGAACCGATCCCATTTCCACTATCTGGAACCTGTCATTCGGGTATCGGTTAACTTGTAAGTGCCCCATCCAGACGAACTGCAAGCTTTTCGATACCTGACGTGCCTTTACTTCCGCAATGCCTGCTCCTTACACCAACCCCCTATATACAGAACTCAAAAGGCAGGTATGAGCGAGAAGCTGCCCATTGCTGCGAGGCCGCTCGCAATTTTAACTTCAGCCGATTCGAGTTTTAAACTCATTGATCCATACAATCAGCTCCAATACATCTTTTTCGAATTCATCAAGTTCAACCGGAACTAGAGGCAGCTCATCGGATTGAGAGTGCTCGTAAACTGAATACTTAGTCATCAACGCGTCAATAAGATCACAGTCTTCTGCAGTTACCTTGGTTATACCCCGCAGCTTTCCTTTGGTATTGACATCACGTCTGAACCGGACAACTACATCATTCAAAAGGACAAATTCTACTATTCGTTCCAAGATTATCCGAAAATCACTACATGCACTTTTTGCCGTAAGATCATAAACATCAGCATCTGCATCTACTTGATGCTTTTTGAGCTTAGGGATGACATGATCCCTAATCATATTAAGCGATTTTTCAGGCTTAGCATCCCGCAAGCTGTGTTGTGCCAAGATTCCCGAAATTTTATCTAAACGTCTAAGCGATTGCACTGTATGGTTAATTTTTTCATTAGCCGGATTCTCACTGTGCTTTTTAATTACAGCATCAATGATGGAAACAAGCGAAAGGCGGTGTGTGAAGATTATGACCTGTCTGGTCTTCGCTAACTCGACAAGCCTAGCTACAACCCGCTCTTCGAAGTCCTGATCTAATGACGAAATAGGGTCATCAAAGATGAAGGGGGCTAACTGATTCGAACCAGTCGTATCGGCCAAGAATGCCGCTAATGCAACAATGCGGGCTTCTCCTTCACTGAGTATTACATCAGGAGTGAAGCCAGCCCTTGCCCCGACAAGGGTTAGCCCAAAAGTTATTACTCCTTTGCCTTGAGCTTTGCTCTGCGGCACTACCGGCAAACGCCGTCCACCAAGTACCTTTAACTCCGCATCAAAACGGCTCTGATATCCAGCATCAAGCTCAGTTTTTCCTAGTTCGGTTCGCTTAGTTGTCAAAGAATTGCTGGCAGTTAGTCTCACTGCTTTATCTAGCAAATCCACTGCCACCAAGCGTTCACGCTCGGCGAGAATTGCCAATTTGTTTTGACATAACCATTGCAGTGCCTTGAGTTGCTTAATGCGCTTTTCAAGTTGTTGGCGTTGCCCATCTTGTTGCAATTGCATCAAATTAATCTTCTCAGCAATTAAGTCGACAGCACGTTTTTTAACTACCTGATCAATAAGTGCCCAATCGAATGCGACGATAGAACCAACGGCGGTGCATGCCTCAAGCTGTGAGCGCCTTGCTTTCAAAGTTTCATAACAGGCACGAGCAAAGGTCTCATCAAATTTCAATTGAGCCAGCCGAGCAATCCAATCCTCTATTGAAGGTAATTGAACGACCTTCGTAATGAGTTCAGCGCTAGTGGCTTCCGCAGTTTTTGCCGTGGTCTCTAAACCAGCCGTAACGAAAGCCTCAAAACTTTTGAGTCGAGATGAGCCTTCCTCAGTAAGTTTCTGTTGGCAGAGCACACAATATGCATCTGCATTAGTAACGGGAAATTCGCGGCTATGGTAAGCATGAACAGTGGAGTAATTTCTGGCTTGCTCCCACATTAGCTTCCAAGCCGTTTCACCAACGCCTTGTAGAGGGGCTGTTGCGAATGCCTGCTGCGCAACTATGTTGGCAGCCTTTCTTGCTGCAACAGCCAATTCTTTTGCCTTAAACAATTCTTCGGCTTTCCCATCCGCAAGTCCTTCCTTCAATAACCTCATGGCCTGCTTAATGTTTTCAGAGGCAATCTCTTCCTTATTAATTGCAATCAGGCGTCCCTTGATGTCTTTCTCTGCTAACAGAGCTTCACCTTTAATACGCTCATCTTCCAAATCATTACCATATTGGCAAAACGACTCAATTTTCTCAGCGGAGGTTGATGCTTTAAGAGAGTTAAACCAAGTATTTTCGGCGGTCTCTGTAAGGTCACTTGGGAAAAGTGGAAGAGCACGGACAAGTTTTTCCTTCTCTCTACTTAGTTGTTCAGAAACTATTCCTGAGATCTGAATGAGCAAAGATATAAAACGCATGCTGCTTGGTTCGTAGCTTGATTCAGTGCGCCCCATATATTGAGCCGCAGTTTTCGAGTCAAATACTTGGGCATACTTGAGCATCGGGTGTGGGGCAGTCCCAGCTTGCCAATTGATTTCTAGGGGTTTACCATCAATGGTAATTCGACATTGAGCACTACATGTATGCTCTTCGTTGCTGAAAACATTCGGGCGGATTTCGTCCCTTGAACGTGAGCCGCAGAGTTGTTTGAGCAGACGAGAAAAACTACTTTTCCCTGAACCATTCTGCCCATAAATAACAGCTAAACTACCAGCGCCGAATGGTAAGGATGCCCCAGGCTTGATGGCATTTACACCAAATACTTGGCTTACTTCTTCAACACGTACATTTCGTTGGAGTAACCCTACTGAGAATGAGCCAGGTTCAACCTTCAAGAACCCAGAATCATCTTGTTTAGCCGCTTCCAGTTTGCAGAGTCGAACCAGCTCAGTGAGTTCGACCTCATTGGGTAACCGTTTATTCTCAATAAGCTGTTTTGCTGCCGTTTGAACCCAGTTATTACGCTCATTCAGCCATTTTTCGAAGTCATTGGTTGCGATTGATTCTTGTGCTAATTCAGACATCTTTGTTTCCTTTGCTCTTTGATGTACAAGTAGAAAAACAATATCATATCTTTTTTGGGGGCTCATGAATGAGTGCACGGTCAAACGATACCGCAAAGAGCTGCCCTGACTTGCTCCCAGTTTTAAAGCTGGGAATGTCTGCTTTTGGCACAAAGCAGACATCTTGATGGCGGATAACTCTGTGTAGTTACAGTACCAGCTCAAGTTTGAGCTGGTACACACAAATTACCCAACTAGCGATATCCCTCTTATTCCACCTTCAATAATACTTCCCCTATCTGCCGATTCAATAAAATCAGCCCACCATTGCATCATAGGGCGTCTTTGTTCTAAGTAATCACTGCGGTTATAGGCACGTCTAACTTCGTTTTTATCAACGTGGGCGAGGGCGGCTTCAATCACATCAGGTGGAAAGCCTTGTTCATTAAGTGCGGTGCTGGCAATTGAACGTAGGCCGTGTGAAACAAGCACTCCGCCAAATCCAGCGCGTTTTAATGCAGCATTGACGGTTTGGCTGTTCATTGGCTGAGTAGGCTTAATACGGCTAGGGAAGATAAACTCACGATTACCACTGAGAGGTTTCATTAGCTCTAAGATAGCTAATGCAGCATCAGATAGCGGAACTGTATGTTCACGGTTCATCTTCATTCTAGCAGAGGTACTTTCCATTCATTGGTCTCAAAGTTGATTTCGTCCCAACGGGCTTCAGCGGCTTCGGCAGGGCGGGATATGGTAAGCAGCTGCCACATGAACAAGCATCGAGTCGATAGGCTAATACTAGCTGTACGCATTGTCTGCATGAGCTTTGGTAGCTGATCAGGGCGAATACTTGGCATATTCTTTTTCTTCGGTTTTTCAAAAGCTTTACCAATATTGATACTTGGAACAGCATCAATTAAGCCAGTATTTTGAGCATAGATCATCACTTCGTTAATGCGCTGACATAAGCGGCGAACAGTTTCTAGCGCACCTCTGGCTTGTACCGGTTGTATTGCTTGAACCAATATGTGAGCTTTGATATCGGTAACACTGATGTCACCAATGGCGGGAAATACATCTCGTTCAAGTGAACGCCAAATATCATTACCGTAGCCTTCTGTGACGGTGGACTTCTTCACTTCCCACCAACGTTCAGCAACTAGTTGAAAGGTATTTGCCTTTGCTTCTAAGGTGTTACGGACTTGCTCTTTATGGTGATCTTGTGGGTCTATCTGTTTAGCGAGCAGTGTTCTTGCTTCAAGGCGATAACTACGAGCATCAGCAAGGCTGACGGCAGGGTAAGAACCAAGGCTCTTTTTAGCTCGTTTCTTCGTGAGAGGGCGAATGTAGCGAAATGACCACAGCTTGCTGCCATTGGATTTAACCAATAGCTCTAATCCATCGCCATCATAGAGGACATAATCACTCTGTTTTGGTTTTGCTGCGTCGATCTCTTTTACTGATAAGGGTTTGGTTTGTCTTGCCATTTTGATGTTCCATTGTTTTTAGGCACCTCAAAAACTATAAAGGTTAACGAGGTGCCTATCAAGGTGCCTAAGATGATTGGATTTAATTAGGTGACATCAGACTGCGCAGGACATAAAAAAGCCCGCAACTCATTGAGTTAGCGGGCTTTTCAGTCTTCTTTGGACGTCCTTAGAAGATAATTTGGTGGAGCTGGCGGGAGTTGAACCCGCGTCCGAAATTTCTACATCCTCGGTACTACATGCTTAGTCTAGTCTTTAAATTCATTTGCCAGCTGCGGACAGACACGCCACTAACAAACTATCCTGATTAAGTTTAACGCTGCAACCCCAGGCAAGGCATTCACGCGATCTCTTTTGGTTTTGACCTCTCTTGATCCCCGTCCTAAGAGCGGAGGCTAGGGAGAGAGGGCTCTGAGCAGGTTATTAAGCTGCTAGTGCGTAGTTTTCGTCGTTTGCGACTATTTTTTTACGGCTTTTTACGAGGCCAACCGTCCCTCGGCATGCACCTTGGGTTTCGCAAATCCCGTCGAATCCAGAATCAGCCCCAAGTTGTTGAACGCAGTATAACAGAAAATTACGCTATAAAGCTAGAGGTTAGCGATTAGAATGTTTCATTATACGTGCTTTATCTAACTGCCATTCACGATCTTTGATGTCAGAACGCTTGTCATGTGCTTTTTTACCTTTGGCTACGCCAATTTTAACTTTGCACCACGCATTTTTCCAATATAAGGAAAGTGCGATGACGGTATAACCTTCGCGATTAACTCTACCATATAGAGTGTCTAATTCACGTTGGTTTAATAATAATTTGCGGCTACGAGTTGGATCGCAAACAACGTGCGATGATGCAACCATTAGTGGTGTAAAGTTTGCACCAAACAAATAAGCTTCACCATCTCGAAGTAAGACGTAGCTATCACTAATGTTGGCTTTGCCCGCACGTAATGATTTAACTTCCCAACCTTGTAGGGACAAACCCGCCTCGAACTCCTCTTCGATAGAATATTCGTGGCGAGCACGTTTGTTCATAGCAATTGTTGCTGAACCGGGTTTATAGGGTTTTTTCTTTGTCATAGTTCAATCATTATACTTTAAGCTGAGTTGAAATAAATCTTTCTGTACTTAAATTTTTTTAATTGTGCATTTATTGCCCTATATGGGTTTTGTTTTTTGTTTAACCAATCAATAGTGGTATTATATGCGCAGTTTTTGGGGATAGGAATTGATATGCCACAGATTAGTCGCTCTGCATTGGTCCCTTTTAGTGCAGAACAAATGTATAAACTCGTTAATGATGTTATTTCATACCCTAGTTTTTTACCTGGGTGCGTGGGTAGCCGTATTATTAGCCATCATGATGATGAAATGACTGCTGCTGTCGAGGTGTCGAAAGCGGGGATCAGTAAAACGTTTGTGACCAAAAATATATTGGAAGATAATAAATGTATCCATATGCAATTGGTTGAAGGGCCTTTTAGTAAGCTCTCTGGAGGGTGGCGTTTTATCCCCCTAAGTGCAGATGCCTGTAAAATTGAGTTTCATCTTGATTTTGAATTTACTAATAAATTAATTGAACTGGCTTTTGGTAAAGTTTTTAAGGAACTTGCTAATAATATGGTTCAGGCTTTTACATTAAGAGCTAAGGATGTTTATAGTGTCTGATCTTAATATTGAGGTGGCTTACGCCTTACCTGAAAAGCAGTTTTTATTGCCTGTTAAGGTAGCCAATGGTGCAACTATTGAAGATGTAATTATTGCATCAGGTATTTTATCTCTACGTGCTGATATAGATTTAAAAAAAAATAAAGTGGGTATTTATAGTCGGCCTGCCAAATTAGGTGATTTGGTGCAAGATGGGGATAGAATTGAAATTTATCGACCGTTACTTGCAGATCCGAAAGAATTACGTCGTAAACGCGCTGAAAAATCAAAAGAAACAAAAAAATAGTTCAATTTCAAATGTGTGATTGATAAGCCGAGTTAATGCTCGGTTTTTTTGTTTTTGTGCTTTTTAAACTGAATTGATTTTTAAAAATCAGATGGATAGACGGAAAAAGACTAATAGACAATGGAAAACGGGACGATAACGAAAATTTTTAGTTATTAGATATTTGTAACTACCTGCAAAATGCTAATTTTAAGCTTTAACAGGTAGTTACTTGTTCAGAATACTGAAAATAGGTATAGAACAGTATCAGAAGACAGATGACATTAATGTAATGTGTTATTCAGCTGCTTTTGTTTCTGATGCTTTAATTTCTTTATTTTCCATTGATTCTTGTGCTGCAAGATTTTTTTCATTTTTGATTTCGGTAAGGATACCATTACGATCAAAATTGAGAGTTAAAGTTTCTTGCTGAACAGGATCGTGACCAAGTTCTTGGCGGAAAACATAATACCAGGTCTGAGTACCAAACGGGTCGGATAACATTGGTGTGCCCAAAGTATAAGCGACCTGTTGCTGTGTCATTCCTTTTTGGATCTTAGCAACATCTTTCGCGGTTAAGTAGTTACCTTGGTTAATGTCAGGGTGATAGACAAGACGTTCCATCATTGAACAGCCCGTAGACATTAATGCGAGTGATAGTGCAGCAGCAGTTAACAATTTATAACGCATGGATATCTCATTCCTTTTGGAGTCAGAACATCAATGATAATCGACATTGATACAATTTAAAACCTTCCTGATTGACTCTAAGACCACATGAGCGCAAAAAAGTTGTCAAAAATTAGGCCGCAAGCAATTCTTTTGCATTCGCAAGGGTGTTTTTTGTCACTGAAGAACCCGCTAAAAGTCTTGCAAGCTCTTGTAATCTAGATTTTTTATCTAGTAGTTGCATATGTGTTTCAGTTTCGATGCCATTGGTTTCTTTACTGACATAAAAATGATGATGACCGCAACCTGCAACTTGAGGTAAATGAGTAACGCACATAACTTGGGTCGATTCGCCGAGCTCACGTAATAATTTTCCGACAATTGCTGCAGTAGGGCCACTGATCCCTACATCGACTTCGTCAAAAATAAGTGCCGGCGTATCCATTTTTTTCGCTGTGATAACTTGGATAGCGAGTGCAATTCGTGATAGTTCGCCGCCAGATGCGACTTTTGCAAGGGCTTGGTGTGGCTGTCCTGGATTAGTTGTAACATTAAATTCAACTTTACAAGCACCATCAACTTGTAATTGTTCAGGAACAAATTTGATATCGATAGTAAATTTACCATGCGGCATCGATAGCTGATGCATACTATCAGTGATTAGATAACTTAATTCTTGTGCATACTGCAAACGAATTTGATGTAAACGTTTTGCGTACTCTAAAGCGATTTGATGATTTGTGACAACTTGTTCATTTAAAGCGGCGCAGTCTTCATTTTGGTTTGCTATTAATTCTTGTTCAGCTAAAAATTGTTGAAATAACTCTGGCAATGATTCTGCGGTAACATGATGTTTACGCGCAAGACTGATTTGTTTCGATATTCGTTTTTCAAGTTCAAATAAACGATTTGGGTCTAGTTCAAACTGATCACAATAATGTTTTAATTCATCACTGACTTCACTTACTTGAATCGAGGCCTCTTCAAGCATATCGAGCAACCCTGAGAATTTTGGATTAAGTGAGATTAATTCACTTAATTCATTTTTAGCGGTATTGAGTAAGCTAATAATATTGGTGTCATCATTATCAGACAATATTTGAGTTGTACTTTGACCAATAGAAAGAAATTGTCCGTGGTTAGCGAGTTGATTGTATTCTTGCTCTATTTCTTCAAATTCACCTTGTATTGGCATGAATTCATTTAACTCTTTCAAATGATAACTAAGTAACTGTTGGCGTGATTCACGTTCTTGCATTTGTTTTTGAAAAACAGCAAGTTGTTGGCATGAATTATGCCAGTTTTGCCATGTTTTTTTCATTTGGGCTAATAAATCTTGCTGGTTTGCATATGCATCAAGTAGAAATTTTTGATGGTTGTTATCAAGCAATAACTGGTGAGCGTGTTGACCGTGAATTTGGATGAGTAAGGTGCCCAGTTCTCTTAATTGTGATAAAGGAACTGAAACGCCGTTAATAAAGCCTCTAGAGCGACCGTCAGAGGTAATAGTACGACGTAATAGGCATTCGTTGTAGTTATCAAGTTGGTGTTCTGTGAGCCAATTGGAGGCCATTTGTGCATCAGCAAGTGAAAAGCGGGCGCATAAGTCAGCACGTTGTGCGCTAGGGCGAACCATATTGGCTTCCCCGCGATTACCTAAACACAGTCCAAGAGCATCAATTGCAATAGATTTACCAGCACCAGTCTCACCTGTAATTGTGGTCATTCCGCTGCGAAAATCAATTTCTAACTCACGAACAATAGCAAAATTATTGATAGTTAATTGGGTTAGCATCTGCGCTCTCCTGTGAAAATTCACAACTGTGTTTTCATACAGTGTAAACTGTTTTTTTATACAGTAAAGAGCCAGAGCATAAAAATTAGAAAGTTTTTTTAGCCCAACCTAACTTTGAGCTTAATGTATTGAAATAGTTATAATCTTTTGGGTGTACTAAATTAAGGCTTTTATTGCTACGTTTGATAATAACTTCTTCACCATCTTGAATAGGTAACATTATTTGGCTATCACAACTCACTTCGTAATCAATATTACTTCGTATGAATTTTAAGCGAATACTACTATCGCTACTGATAACGAGTGGTCGTGATGACAGTGTATGAGGAAACATAGGGACTAAAACAATCGCATCTAAATTTGGCATTAAAATAGGCCCACCAGCTGATAAAGAATATGCGGTTGAACCTGTTGGTGTAGCAATGATGAGTCCATCAGAGCGTTGAGAGAAGGCAAATTTATCATCGATGTAAACTTCAAACTCAATCATGTGTGCGACTTTGCCTGGGTGTAAAACTATTTCGTTTATTGCGCTGCTTTTACGGGCTTTTTGGTTTGGTTTTATAACTTGGGCCTCTAATAAAAAGCGTTGTTCTTCATGGTATTCCCCTTCAAGTACACGAGAAAGTTGTTGCAGGGCATTATCGGGATCAAGATCAGTTAAAAAACCTAAATTTCCACGGTTAACACCAATAACTTTGTTGTTATAACGCGATAAAATACGAGCCGCCCCAAGCATATTACCGTCACCACCAACGACAATGACTAAATCAGCTTGTTGTCCTATTTCTGTCAGATTACCAGTATTTGCATTTTTTAAGTTCAAGTCTTTTGCAACTTGCTTATCAATAATGGCATGATAATTTTTAGATATAAGCCAATGATAGATAACTTCATGTGTTGCTAATGCTTCAGGGTGTCTCGGATGTCCGACAATACCGATTGTTTTAAAGTGTGATTGTGGTTTCGTTTTATCCATTTGCATACTTTTTTGGCCTCTCATTGTATGACTTCCCTTGAATCCCTGTTTTAGATCCCCATAATACTCTCATATATGGGATTAATGCTAAATACGCGGAGATATTCATGAGTAGTAAAGAACAAAAGATGCATGAAGAGCAAGCTTCTGAGCAAAATGAATCACAAAAAGTTCAATCAGAGCAGGAAGTCGAAGTTCAACAAGCAGCCGATTTACAAGCAGATGAACAAGCGTTAGCAGCGCGTATTGCTGAGCTTGAGCTACAATTAGAGGCTTCAAAGAAAACAGAACGTGAAGCTATGCTACGTGCTCACGCTGAGGTTGAAAACATACGTCGCCGCACTGAGTTAGATATTGAAAAAGCACATAAATTCGCACTTGAGAAGTTTTCAAATGAATTATTGCCAGTGATTGATAACTTAGAGCGTGCAATTGAAGCTGCGGATCATGAAAGCGAAGAATCAAAAGCCATGCTTGAAGGATTAGATTTAACGCTAAAAGCTTTTGAAAGCGCGATTGCTAAATTTGGTATCGAAGTGGTTGGTGAGACAAATGTGCCATTTAACCCTGAAGTTCACCAAGCAATGACGATGATTGAATCTCCTGATCATCAATCAGGACAAGTGATTAATGTGATGCAAAAAGGTTATACGTTAAATAGTCGTTTATTAAGACCCGCAATGGTTATTGTGTCTAAATAAGCTACGTTTTAGACAGCATAATTAAATAATGTAAAATGGGATGTTTCGGCATCCCATTTCACGAAATGAAGTTATTCTGAAATGACGGGTTGCCAGTCAATCGGTTTTTGGCCTTGTTGTTTTAGTAATTCGTTAGTTTGTGAAAAATGACCACAACCTAAAAAACCACGATGAGCAGAAAGTGGGGATGGATGGGGGGCTTTTAACACATGATGGCGTTTTGTATCAATGATTTGCCCTTTTTTCTGCGCATGAGCGCCCCATAATAAAAAAACAACCCCTTCAGTATGTTCATTGATCGTCGCGATAATTTTATCGGTAAATGTCTCCCATCCTAAATGGGCATGAGAGTGCGCTTTACCTTGTTCGACAGTCAAAACAGTATTTAGTAATAATACGCCTTGTTGTGCCCAACTTAATAAATAGCCATGGGTAGGGCGTTCAAAACCTATAATATCTTTTTCTAACTCTTTATACATATTGACTAATGATGGCGGCGTTTTAATTCCAGGACGAACTGAAAAGGATAAACCATGAGCTTGACCAGGACCATGATAGGGATCTTGCCCAAGAATAACGACTTTAATATCAGCTAGTTCAGTGTAGTTAAAGGCATTAAATACATCTTCTTGTGGAGGGTAAATAACTTTACCTTTTTGGCGTTCGTTAGCGACATAAGTCAATGTATCTTTTAGGTAAGTTAACTCTTTTTCAGAATTAATAAAGTTGTGCCAAGTTGGGATTGTTGACATGAAATGTCCTATCGAATTGAGTTTATGAGGATTACTTATATCGTTAAGCTTACTGGTTCATGGGAGATAGATAAAGCATTGTTAGTGGTAATTATTTGCTATGCCGTTCAAATTAATTTGAAATATTCAAAAATACTATAAAAACAGCATTTGTTAATTTTGATTTAAATCATGAAGTTGAGGTGATGCGATTGCTTGTAAAACGAAATGATTGATAAATATCAAAGAATGCAGGCTTTTTAGCTGTTATATAATAGATATAAGCACTAGCAAGACTAAATATCTAATAGATAGTTAATGTAGATAGCTAATCTAGATGACAAAATAAATTCCAATCTGATTCGGACGTGGAGGTCGATATGATTACTGGTATTCAAATTACTAAAACTGATAATGCAGCGCTACTTAACTCTTTTTGGTTACTTGATAACGAAAAAAATGAAGCACGCTGTGTGTGCGCTAAAGCGGATTATGATGAAGGCCAAATTGTTGCTAAAGATGCATTAGGTGCTTTCGAGTATCGTGAGGTTCCTTTAGAAGTTAAACCAACAGTTCGTGTCGAAGGTGGACAGCATCTAAATGTTAACGTATTAAGTCGTGAAACATTAGAAGAGGCGGTTAAAAACCCAGAAAAATATCCTCAATTAACTATTCGTGTTTCAGGTTATGCGGTTCGTTTTAATTCATTAACACCAGAACAACAACGCGATGTTATTACGCGTACTTTTACTGAAAGTATGTAATGGATATTAAGTATTAAGTTCCATAGTTAATTTGTGATAAATTATAAAGGCCATTGATACTGATGGCCTTTTTGTTTCCTTCTAATAAATTCCAATATTTCCTCTCTGTGTTATTTGTATTTCAATATTCTTCCAACTTATAACGTTTATTAGGGAGAATCTATGCTTTCAACAAAAACAAAAATGCAGAGCTATTTTGGCCAAAGTGAACTTTCACTTATCAGAGCAAGCTTACAATTATATTTACAAAATAGCTTTATAGAGCCTTGTGGTAATGAAAGTAGTCATGAACATAATCCATGGTCGAATAATATATTAAGAGATGATTTTTTTGGCCGTGATGCGCAGCATCAAGATTATATTTTAGCGCTGTTATCTCACGGGGCGTATTTTAATAACTGGAGTGCAATTAAAGGGGTTAAGCGGCTTAATCGAAAAGAGATTAAGGCACTTGGTATTGACGCTGATTTATTAAAAGATAATTCCACTGGCTTTCAAGCTAATATTTGTCGCTTTAATGATCTGTATATTATTTGTTTTGCCGGCTCTAATGATTTTGTCGATTTTTATGCAAACGTAAGACAAGGTCTTGGATATTATGAGCCTCAGTATTTTCAGGCTGTTGGTTTAACTAATATGTTATTTAATGCGGTTAAAGGTAATGTTATTTGTACGGGACATTCCCTTGGCGGTGGCCTTGCATCAATAGCCGCTTTAGCAAGCCAGTCACCTTGTATCAGCTTCAGTCCAGCGGGCCTAGCTCAAAATACAGTGAAACAAATTGGAATTGATTATCAAATTGCTAAAAAAATGGCAAATGATGGGTTGATACGCTTTTATTCTGTTCAATATGATTGGCTTGATACACTTCAAAATACGTTACCAATCCCTTCTGCGTTGGGAAATCAAATTAAAATGGCTTATAGCGAACACAGCTCATGGACGGATTGGCTACCACACCGCTTGTTAACTCGAAGTTTTATTGCACATTCCATGGTGAAAGTTGCGAGGATGATGTGCAAACATAAGCCTTGGAATAGTTGGAGTGCAATAACAGGTGAATTCGAAGATAAGCTAGATACGATGTTGACAGATCTTCCGTCAGTGGAAGAACATGAAGCAACTCATTGGCAGGCTTGTTGTAAGAGTGCGATTAAACACGGTAATGTCGCTGAATTTTCTGAATTACTTAACTCGGAGTATAAGCAGTCAGATATTATATTTGCTGCAAATCAATCAGCATTAGCAATGAATAGTCAGTTCATGCAAGCTTTAATAGAATCATCACATGGTAACTTGATTAAAACATTACAATTGATGGAGCAAGAAAATATCTTACATTTAGCGGCTCGAAGTGGGCGAGTTATTCAATCGCAACTTTTATTAAATAACGGGTTGGCTATTAATACGACGGATAATTTAGGCAATACACCATTACATGATGCATTAAATAGTCATGCATTAGAGGTTGCTGAATTATTATTAGTGAGTGGTGCTGATTGGCGTATGAAAAACAATCAAGGTTATGATTGCCGCGATATTTTGGATAACCATATGTTGAAAATCGATTTATTGACACAGGAAGGGAAAGCGATGCGTGAAAAAATTATTCATATGATGAATTAAGTAACGGGCCGAAGCCCGTTTGTTTACTCTGTTTTATCGCTAGTCGTAGACGCTAAAGGATTTACTGGTGCACGACGTTTACCAATATTTTTCTTATCGCGTTGGCGTACTTTTTCTTTCTTTTTAGCTTGTTCTTCTTTTTTCTTTTCTTTACGTTTTTCTAGCACTTTTTTTGACGGCTTTGGCTTATTTAGCATCGCATCTGAAGGTGCTTTAGTTGTTGGACGTAAAGAGTCTATTACGCGAACTTTAATTGATTCATCAATATAACGACTGATTTTACCAAATAATGGGTAGTCATGCGCTTCGATTAACGAAATTGCAGTACCTTTACGACCTGCACGACCAGTACGGCCAATACGGTGTAAATAAACATCTGCAGTGCGTGGCAAATCAAAGTTAAATACATGACTGACGTTATCAATATCAAGTCCACGAGAAGCGATATCAGTGGCAACTAAAACTTTAACTTGTCCACTAACTAATCGGCGAATAGCTTCAGTCCGCTTAGCTTGAACCATTTCACCTTCAAGATAACAAGGCTCGATACCTGCGCTACGTAGCCATTGAACGACTTCATGTACACGCTCACGCTTACGAACAAATACGATAGATTTAGTGACTTCGTCTTGCTTCAATAGGTGACATAATAGTGCTGTTTTATGCTCAAGTGAGTCAGCACGGTAATGAAATTGTTGGATTTTTTTGCGTTCACGACGAGATGGGTCGGAATCAACTTCAAAAGGATTGTCTAACAGTCGTTCTGCAAAGTCACGAATGGCTTCGCCTTCAAGGGTTGCAGAAAATAGCATAGTTTGCTTGCGCCAGCGAGTTTCACCTGCAATGGTTTCAACATCGTTAGCAAACCCCATGTCTAACATGCGGTCAGCTTCATCAAGAATTAAGATTTCAACTGCTCTACAGTCAAAATTTTCTTCTAGAATATATTGCAGCAAGCGACCCGTTGTCGCGACAACGATATCTTGATTTTCGCTGAAAACTTCAGCGTGATTCATATAAGCGACACCACCTGTGATGGTTGCAACGTCTAGGTTGTTGTGTGCGCAAAATTCTTTGGCTTGATCTGCAACCTGCATAGCAAGTTCACGAGTTGGTGTAATAATCAGAACGCGTGGCGGTCCTGATTTCTTTCTTGGGAAATCAAGTAAATGTTGGATTGCTGGCAGCAAGAATGCTGCTGTTTTACCTGTTCCCGTTGGTGCTGAACCTAAAACATCGCGTCCATCCATTGCTGGAGGGATAGTCGCTGCCTGAATCGCAGTTGGGCGCTCATAGCCTTTATTTGCTAGCGCTTCGATCAGGGTTTCATCAAGTTCAAGTTCAGAAAAAGTGGATGCAGTCATGATATACCTCTATTTGGGGCGCTGATTATAAACAGGTTAGCAAAAATGTTCACCAGAAAAATCAACTTTGGGTGAAGTGTACCTGTTTTCAAGGGTGACTGGCAGCGATATATCGATGAATTGGTGCTTTACGAGTAAGTAAAGCACCGACTCAAATTAGCTAAGCATATTAATTAGCCATGTGTGATATGGGATACCGACTAAATCAATTAATACCGCACCACTTAATGGCACGATCATAAAGGCTTTCATAGAAACTTGTTTGTAACGTTCGCATACGGACGACATATTTGCCATCGCATTTGGTGTTGCTCCTAAGCCATGACCCATCAAGCCCGCACACATGACAGCTGCATCATAATTCTTACCGAGTAATCTAAAGATAACGAATACAACTAATAGAATTAAAATGATAACTTGTGCAATTAAAATGGTAAATAGTGGTAGTGCGACGGTTTTGAGTTCCCATATTTTAAGTGACATCATGGCCATAGTTAAAAACAAACCTAAGGACACTTCTGAAATTAAATCAACTGACTTTTGATTAATGCGAAATAGTTCAACTTGGTCATTGATATTTCTGATGACGATAGCAATGATCATTGCGCCTACATAGCTTGGTAGTGAAAAACCGGTCGCTTTGGTAAATTGTGCAGAAGCAAACTGACCAATCACCATAATGCCTAAAATAAGGGCTAACATTTTTAAAAAGGCATGTGCGTCAATCGATTCAATTTTACCGGCGATGGTTTCTGGTACTTTAATATTGGTTACATTTTCATCCGCTTTAATCTGAACTTTAAATTTCTTAATTAAAAATGTCGCTACTGGACCACCAAGTAGACTTCCTGTTATCAAGCCAAAGGTCGCTGCTGCAATAGCAGCAACAGTCGCAGATTGGACACCAAGACCTTCAGCCATACCGCCGAACGCAGCTGCACCACCATGACCACCGGTTAATGAGACACCGCCAGCCATGATCCCAATAACGGGTTCAATACCGAGAAGATGAGCAAGCGCCGCACCAAAAGTATCTTGAAAAACAACCACGAACCAACAAATAATCAGGTACATAAAAAGCAAACGTCCGCCGCTTTTTAAAATTCGAAAGCTACCATCAATGCCAATAGTCGTAAAGAAAGCTACCATCAAAAAGGTTTGTAAACTGGTATCGAAATTGATTTCAGCCAAATTAAACGATTTTAATCCCCAAATAATTAAACTAATCAAAAAACCACCAATAACAGGTGAAGGGATGCAAAAACGTTGAAGCCATTCAATACGTTTCTTTAAATGGATGCCCATGAGTAGGCAAATGACGGTTAGGAGGAGTGTTGTTAGTGTGTCTAGGTGTAAAGTCATATCTTTCCCTTTTTTAAACTTTGTCTTTCAAGCTGTAGCTTTGTTGGCTTCATTCAGTCACGCAAGTTACATACTGATGTCTGCTTCTCGGGATCTCTTCAATTGCCAGCTAGCTGTAACTTAGAGTTTTAACTATTATTTTTCTAAATTCATTCAGGTACTTAATACAACTAAAGTGTTGCTTTGAAATTTAGAAATAAGTTTTAGCCAGTTTGATATAACGCTTTGTGCATATTATTTTTTTTTACACTCGCTGTTATATCGCTACAGATTGGAATATAAAGTTATTGGTTATTAGTCGGTTTGGTGAATTTAAAATAAAAATTGGTAAATAATGTAAGCTGCTAGTTTTGACGTGTGATTATCAATATCAAATTCAGGATTACATTCAGCGATATCTAATAGGGCAATTTTTTTACTGTCTTTAATAATCGAAAATAGCTCGTCAAAAATTTCGGTTGAAATGCCTCTTGCGGCTGGTGCACTGACGCCAGGAGCAATCGCTGCGGAGAAAACATCAAGATCAACCGTGACATAGAGATAATCGACTTGGCTTATAAACTGTTTAATTTGTTCAATAGCCTTGGCTAATAGCGAATGGGTTAATGCCTTGTCACGAATATATTGGCAACCGAGTTTATCCGCGGTATCAAATAAAATTTTAGTATTACCGTGGTCAGCTATACCTAAACATAAATAATGAAAAGGGCGCTGATGCTGTTCGCAAAGTTTTGCTGATTGCAAAAATGGTGTCCCAGAAGTAGCTTCAGATGCTGCACGTAGATCAAAGTGGGCATCAAAATTGATGATACCAATTGATTTATCAGACTCATGTTTTTCTACATAATCAAATAATCCTTGAAAACTGGCAAATGCGACTTCATGGCCACCACCTAATACAATAGGAGTTTGTTTAGTGGCTAAAATAGCGATGAGTTCATCTGATAGACGACGTTGTGCACTTTCCAAATCACCGTCATCGCAGCTAATGGTGCCTGCATCTCTAATTGCTAAGGTTTGGTGCAGAGGAAGCCCTGCAAGTTGACGGCGAATAGCATCGGGTCCTGCTTTAGCACCTTGACGGCCTTTGTTACGCCTTACGCCTTCATCAGATGCAAAGCCCACAAGGGCAAATTGGGCTGGCGTGACTTTATTGATTACTTGATGGATGCGTAAATGCGCTTGTGCTTCGCCATCTATGCGACCTTGCCATTGAAAAGGTTGTGTCATAGTTACTCCAAGTTAATCAGTTTTGTGATGTCATGTGCGGTTTGACATGTATCAGAGATAAGTTCGTTTAGCCGATGGGTCGCACGAAACTCAGGTGCCATAACAGAAACAACTGCTAGTACTTCTTGCCCTTTAAATATGGGCGCTGCAACACCGAAAACGCCTTCATCGATTTCACTAATTGATGTGCCAAAACCTTGTTGACGGATTTGCATTAAATTTTGTTTGAGCTGCTGTATATTTTTAGGTTGTTGCAACTGCTTAGTGTAGATTTCAAAAACAAGCGCTTGGTATTGTTCATCGCGAAAGGCTAGAAGTGTTTTTGCACTTGCGCCTTTAATTAAAGTGTTACCACGGCCAATAATAAAAGAACAACGCAGTGCTTGTTCACTTTCAATCATATCAACACAAATAGTTTCGCTTAGATTTGAGGTGATAATTGCGGCAGTTTCTTGTGTTTTTTTGGCTAGAGATTGTAAGGATGATCGAGATGCATTCATTAACAAACTATGGTGATAGTATTTTTCTTGAGTTTTGATACTCTGCGCACCAACTGTATAGGTTCCATACTGTTTTGCATAAGTAATAAATTCCCAATTTATGAGAATAGTCAGTAATCGATAAACTGTAGATAGCGGAATATCAAGCGCAGTTGATATCACTTGTGGAGTTACCGGAGATGTGCAACTTGTTACGTAAGATAAGATATCTAAGGTTCGATTAATACTATTCATTGCATCTCCTTTTTTTCGAACTTAGCAGTAAAAATTTTCAGCCTCAAACATTATTCTTATAATATGAGAATAATATTGTAGCAAACATGTGAAATTTACACTTCAACTTTATTAAAGTTAAATAAGTTGGATGAATAACCGCAAATTAGAGTATTTAAATGAGTAACCAGCAGAAGAAATATCGTAAAGGTGGTTTTACCTTCAAAAATTTTTTTGTCGCTCATGATCGTTGTGCGATGAAAGTGGGCACTGATGGTGTGTTATTAGGGGCTTGGGCACCTATTGATGGCGTAAATAAAGCACTCGATATTGGTAGTGGGAGTGGCTTGATAGCGCTGATGTTAGCTCAACGAAATGAGAGCTTAACGGTAGATGCGGTTGAGCTAGATGTTGATGCTGCACAACAAGCACAAGACAATTTTGTTGAGTCAAAATGGGCTGCGCGATTGCAGGTAGTGAATCAAAATATTATACAATTTAGTGAACAGGCGAGAAATCAATATGACTTAATTGTTAGCAATCCGCCTTATTTTGAGCCAGCAGTATTATGCCGCGATGAAAAACGTGATCAAGCTCGCTACACTGGCACATTAACGCATGAAATTTTATTAAATTGTGCAAAAAAATGCTTAGCAAAGCAGGGGCTTTTTTGTTTGATATTACCTTATGAAATTGGCGAAAATGTTGAGGTGATGGCGCTAAATAGTGGTTGGTTCACTGCTTTTCGAATAAATATTAGCGATAAAGCGAAAACACCGTGTCATCGAATATTGCTCGGGTTTAAGCGTGAACAGGTTGTTACAATGATATCGACGTTAGCGCTAAAAGAAGAAAATGGCCATGATTATACTGAAGATTTTCAACAGTTAATCAGACCATTTTATTTGAAATATTGAAGCCTACATCTGGAACGGAGAGTAGGCTGACAAATTTTGAGTATCAAGGTGTTAAAATGGTTGGGCCTGATAGTTCAAGTAAGTCGGGGTAATCTAAAGTATAGTGTAGACCTCGGCTTTCTTTACGATCTAATGCACAGCGCACCATTAATTCAGCAACTTGAACAAGATTTCTGAGCTCTAATAAATTATTAGAAATGCGGAAGTTTGCATAATAGTCATGAATTTCTTGCTGTAACAGATGAATACGGCGAAGAGCACGTTCAAGTCGTTTGGTACTTCTGACAATCCCCATGTAATCCCACATAAATAGCCTTAATTCGTGCCAGTTATGCTGAATAACAACTTGTTCATCTGAATTATGAACTTGGCTTTCATCCCATTCTGGGAGGACAGGGATCTCACCGATCTGACTGATCGTTTTAATAATATTTTCTGCCGCAGACCAACCATAAACGAGGCATTCTAATAATGAATTAGATGCCATACGATTTGCGCCGTGTAAACCGGTGTAACTTACTTCGCCGATAGCATAAAGGTTAGGGATATCGGTCATGCCAGTTTGGTCAACGATAACGCCGCCACAGGTATAGTGTGCCGCAGGAACAATCGGGATTGGCTCTTTAGTTAGGTCTAACCCAAGGGTCATTAATTTGGCATAAATAGTTGGAAAATGATGTTTAATGAAATCTTCGGGTTTATGACTAATATCGAGATACATGCAATCGGCACCTAAGCGCTTCATTTCATGATCAATTGCTCTAGCGACAATATCTCGTGGGGCTAATTCATTTCGCTCATCATAATCAGGCATAAAGCGGCTACCATCAGGACGTTTTAAATGAGCGCCTTCACCACGTAGTGCTTCAGTTAGTAAAAAATTACGTGCTTGTGGGTGAAATAAGCACGTTGGATGGAATTGATTAAACTCTAGGTTAGCGACACGACAACCTGCACGCCATGCCATTGCAATACCATCTCCTGATGAAATATCTGGGTTGGTGGTGTATTGATAAACCTTAGCGGCTCCACCTGTTGCAAGAACTATGGTTTTTGCTTGAATAGTTTCAACTTGTTCTTTTTGTCGGTTCCAAACATAAGCACCTATAATACGAGAAGGCGCTGATGAGTTGGTTTCATCTGAAAGAATAAGGTCTACGGCATTATAGCGTTCTTTAATATGAATATTTGGATGTGCGAATGCTAAATCAACCAAGGTGGTTTCGACTTCTTTTCCTGTCGCATCGGCATGATGTAAAATACGTCGATGACTATGACCACCTTCTCGCGTTAAATGGTATTGCGTTTCACCAGTTTGAGTGATTTCTGTATCAAATAACACGCCTTGATCGATTAGCCATTGCACACAGTTTTTTGCGTTCGAAGCAATAAATTCAACTGCTTCTTTTTCGCAAATTCCTGCCCCTGCAATGAGAGTGTCGTTAACATGAGATTCAATACTGTCAGTGTCATCGAAAACAGCGGCAATACCGCCTTGAGCATAATAAGATGCGCCTTCACTGAGGTTACTTTTGCTGAGAATAGTGACTTGATGAAATGGTGCGAGCCGTAATGCTGCCGAAAGTCCTGCTACACCACTGCCAATGATTAATATATCAGTGTAATGCTGTGTGGAATCGTTCATATTGTGTTTGCATGCATATAGTATTTATTGAACTTTTTATGTTAGCCTATCGGGCTGCCTAATGCCATTGGCGAATGGATGTTTTGCATTAACGAATCAGCCATTATTTTGTTGGGTTTAGATATAGCATTCATCAGATGAAGCCCGTATGCTGTATTTATTCTACATGACTGTTTTATGTAAAGTATTAACTGGGATCGTTAGGATCGGTGAAGGGGCAAAACGGATACTTTTGTAAATTTTTGACGATTTTTTTGTATTAAATTGAACTTCGTCTGTTTCTGCTACTCAAAGTTTACGCTTGCTTTAGAAAGGAAGAACATGATCAACTTAATAAATTATCAGACTAAGTTCGGGAGATTGTTCCTAGAATGAGCGAGCAACTGACCGACCAGATATTGGTTGAAAAAGTACAAAAAGGCGATCAACAAGCCTTCAATTTACTGGTGATTAAATATCAGCATAAAGTTGCAAGCTTAGTATCTCGTTATGTACCACAGGCTGATGTGCCTGATGTTGCTCAAGAGTCTTTTATTAAGGCTTATCGAGCCATAGGTTCATTTCGTGGTGACAGTGCTTTTTATACTTGGCTTTATCGTATTGCTGTTAATACGGCAAAAAATTATCTAGTCGCACAAGATAGACGACCGCCCGCAACAGATTTAGAGGCGAGTGATGCAGAAAACTTTGAAAGCGCAGGTGCTTTAAAAGAAATATCGAACCCAGAGAACTTAATGTTGTCTGAAGAGTTAAGAAAGGTAGTTTTCCGGACCATCGAGTCATTGCCTGAAGATTTACGGATGGCAATTACACTTAGAGAGCTTGATGGCCTAAGCTATGAAGAAATCGCAGAAATTATGGATTGCCCTGTTGGCACCGTGCGGTCTCGAATTTTTAGAGCTAGGGAAGCTATTGATAATAAAGTGCAACCATTGATTCAAGAGTATTAATTCAATAGGTTGGCCTATAATTGTGATGCAATTAACTGAAGGTAATTAAGCATGCAAAGAGAGAAACTTTCCGCAATGATGGATGGCGAAGCTCTAGATTTAGAACTTATTAATGCCATTACATGTGATTCAACGTTAAAACAACGTTGGGAGAGCTATCATCTTATTCGTGATACTCTGCGTAATGATACTTCTGATGTCATTCATCTTGATATCGCCAGTAAAGTTGCGGCAGCATTAGAGAGTGAAGCAGTGCGTATTAATCCTCAGGTGGTTGTTGAGTCTCAGCCTGAACCGGCAACATGGGGTAGTTTTCCATTCTGGAATAAAATTCGCCCTTGGGCTAGCCAAATTACCCAAATTGGCGTAGCGGCTTGTGTATCGTTAGCGGTTATTGTTGGTGTGCAGCAGTACAACCAAAGTAACTCAGTTGATTCCGTGATTGACGAGCCTGTATTTAATACTATTCCTGTCGGGAGTGGTGCGCCAGTGAGCTTAAATATTTCTGATAGTCAATTGTTTGGCAATGAACAGCAAATTCAGCAGGTTGAACAGCAAAATCAGCGTATTAATGCGATGCTTCAACAATATGAATTAGAAAGACGCTCAACGCTTAATCAGCAATCTAATGATAGTAAAAAAGCAACGCCCCCCGCAGGAGCTAAGCTGCAATAATGAATAAATGGTTATCCGTCATCTGCCTGACGGGCAGCCTGATTATCTCTAATCAAGCTTCGGCATCTCAAAAGGATGCCGAAACTCTTTTTAAAGAAATGGGAAGTGCTGCCCAGAACCTATCCTATGAAATGTCTTTTATGACTTTCAGTCCGCAAGTTATCGTACCTGTACGTTATCGCCATGGAATTATTAACGGTGTATCTGTTTCACAAATGATCCAAATGGACTCTTCTCGACGTGAAATTGTGCAAAATGGCGATAAAATAAGCTATTTTGAGCCGGGTTTTGACGCTTTTAGTTTAAATGGCAAAAATATTGTCGATAATTTGCCTTCTGTTTTGTTTGCAGACTATGAAAAAATTCAGCCTTATTATAACTTTATTGATGCAGGGCGTACGCATATCGGTGATAAACCTGCATTAGTGATCCGTATTATCTCTAAAGATAATTCACGGTTTAATTATGTTATTTTAGTTGATGAAGAAACTAAGCTACCTTTGAGAGTTGATTTGCTTGATAGTAATAATCAGACATTAGAACAATTTCGAGTGATATCTACAGTACTTGATAGCAAAACGGTGAGTGATTCATTATTATCTTTGAGTAAGGTGAATCTTCCACCATTACTAATTTATCCTAAAAATACCAGCCCATCATTTAAGTGGCAGGTTGGTATGCTTCCACCTGGATTTGAAGAATCATCACGTTCTTTGCGCAAGCTGGGGGAAAATGATGTCGTTGAAACTGCGATGTTTAGTGATGGCTTATTTACATTCTCAGTCAATGTGACCAAAGCTGACCAAGGTTCACTTCTTGATCAACCACTACAAAATGGTCGCCGTACAATTTACACTACGACTCAGAAGCAAAATGTGATAACGATAATAGGCGAACTACCTTTGTCAGCAGCACAGCTAATTGCAAGCAGTATTCAGTTTCGGGAGTAACATATGGTAAAAGAATGGGCGACAGTTATCCGTTGGCAGAAAGGTAGAGCATTATTGCGCTATGGTTCTTCATCAGGATGTGGAAGCTGTGGTGCACGTGCGACTTGCGGCTCTTATGCACTAAGTAAAATAGGGCCAAATACGGAGCATGAATTAGAGATTGAAATTGAGCAGCCTTTAGTTGTAGGCCAAAAAATTGAGGTTGGTATACCCGAAGGCAGTTTATTGCGTTCAGCGATGTTGGTTTATTTAACACCTCTTTTGGGTTTATTTATTTTTGCAGCTTTTGCTCAGTTTTTCGATTTTGAACAGGTTTGGGTTGCTCTTTTCGGTGTCCTTGGTGGATTTTCTGGATTTTTTGTTGCTCGTAAAATAGCGAGTTATTTACGCTTCGAGACAGCATTTCAACCTGTAGTATTACAAATAGGTTTACCGCCTACTGAGCTTTCAGTCCAAGTTAATTGTTAAATATACTCGATTTAACTTGATTTGAGTCGCCTGTTATTAACAGGCGATTTTGCTTTAGGTGGTCCTAAATTAATTGAATAACTCATTATACTTATGCAGGTTTACAGTTGTTTTACATTGAATCTTTGTGTTAGACGTATCTTCTATGTAAAATGCTGCTAATTAGCAATCTTGTAATAATCATAGCATTTTAGTTTTGTGGCAAAATTTGCTCAAAACTGATTTTGTAAGGCAATTTAAAAGAAGATATTACCTTGAAAATCAATAACATAAGAAATTTTTCTATCATTGCTCATATCGACCATGGCAAGTCTACTTTATCAGATCGTATTATTCAGATTTGTGGCGGTTTAACTGACCGTGAAATGGCGGCGCAAGTTCTAGATTCTATGGATTTAGAACGCGAGCGTGGGATCACCATCAAAGCACAGAGCGTGACGCTTAATTATACAGCGGCAGATGGTGAGACATACCAATTAAACTTTATCGACACCCCAGGACACGTAGACTTCTCTTATGAAGTTTCTCGTTCATTAGCTGCCTGTGAAGGCGCTTTGCTGGTTGTTGATGCAGGTCAGGGGGTTGAAGCTCAAACGCTTGCTAACTGTTACACTGCAATAGAAATGAATTTGGAAGTTGTTCCAATCTTGAATAAAATCGATTTGCCTGCAGCTGATCCTGATCGCGTTGCTGATGAAATTGAAGATATTGTTGGATTAGATGCTCATGATGCTGTTCGTTGCTCAGCTAAAACGGGTATTGGCGTTCAAGATGTTATTGAACGACTAGTTAAAGAGATCCCACCACCAATTGGTGATGCGGATGCACCATTACAAGCACTAATTATTGACTCTTGGTTCGATAACTACTTAGGTGTTGTTTCACTTATCCGTGTTAAAAACGGCACACTGAGAAAAGGCGATAAAATCAAGGTAATGAGTACAGGGCAGGTCTACAACGCTGAGCGTCTGGGTATTTTTACGCCAAAACGAATTGATCGTGAAGTACTCAGTAGCGGAGAAGTCGGCTGGTTGGTCTGTGCAATTAAAGATATTACTGGTGCACCTGTTGGCGATACCTTAACAGGTTCGCGTAATCCAGCGGATAAAGCATTGCCAGGGTTTAAAAAAGTTAAACCACAGGTTTATGCAGGACTATTCCCAGTCAGCTCCGATGACTATGAAGCGTTTCGTGATGCGTTAGGGAAACTTAGCTTAAATGATGCTTCTTTGTTCTATGAACCCGAAACATCAACAGCACTTGGTTTTGGTTTCCGTTGTGGCTTCCTTGGTTTGCTGCACATGGAGATTATTCAAGAGCGTTTAGAGCGTGAATATGATCTTGACTTGATCACTACCGCACCAACTGTGGTATATGAAGTCCGATTGACTAACGGCGATATCGTGCTTGTTGATAGCCCATCTAAATTGCCAGCGCTGAATAATATTGAAGAATTGCGTGAGCCAATTGCAGAATGTCATATGCTAATGCCTAAAGAATATTTAGGTAACGTTATAACGCTGTGTATTGAGAAACGTGGTGTTCAGACCAATATGGTCTATCATGGTAATCAAGTATCATTGACGTATGAAATTCCGATGTCGGAAGTGGTTCTTGATTTCTTTGACCGTTTGAAATCAACTTCTCGTGGTTATGCATCTTTAGATTATGCTTTTAAACGTTTCGAGCCATCTGACATGGTTAGGGTTGATGTTCTTATCAATAATGAACGTGTTGACGCCTTAGCGTTAATCACTCACCGCGCTAACTCGCAGTATCGTGGTCGTGATTTAGTTGAAAAAATGAAAGAGCTTATTCCACGTCAGCAATTTGATATTGCGATCCAAGCGGCAATTGGTAACCATATTATTGCTCGTTCTACAGTTAAACAGCTACGTAAAAACGTCCTTGCTAAGTGTTATGGTGGTGATGTTAGCCGTAAGAAAAAACTGTTGCAGAAGCAAAAGGATGGTAAGAAACGCATGAAACAAGTGGGTAATGTTGAATTACCACAAGAAGCGTTCCTTGCTATATTGCACGTCGGTAAAGACAACTAATTGCATGTCGCTAAGACAGCTACACTAACAAGGAGTCTCAATGGCTAACACTTTTGCCTTGATCTTAACACTGGCAACATTAATCACTGGGATTATTTGGTGTTTAGATAAGTTTAAGTTTGCACCAGCACGAAAAGCAAAGCTGAAAAAACTACAAGAAATGACTAGCGGCTCAATGAGTAACGACGAATTAGAAAAAGCGGTTCGTCGTCCTTCATGGCTTGAAACGGGAACTTCTATTTTTCCAGTATTAGCGATTGTGCTTATTGTTCGTTCATTTATTTATGAGCCATTTCAAATACCTTCAGGGTCGATGATGCCAACATTATTGGTTGGTGACTTCATGTTGGTCGAGAAATTTGCTTATGGATTAAAAGATCCAATTACGCAAACAACATTAATTGCAACGGGTAAGCCAAAACGTGGTGATATTGCGGTATTTAAATACCCAAAAGATACCAATGTTGACTTTGTGAAGCGTGTTATTGGCCTGCCTGGCGATAAATTGGTTTATAACCCTGATGCGAAAGAACTGACAATTTACCCTAATTGTGCAGATAACAAGTGCACAGAACAATTACCGATTACTTATGGTCCTTTAGCTCCAAGTGAATGGACAATGTTCTTTGATGTGAGCTCTGTTGTTGATAGCCAAAAAGGAAATTTTGAAATTCCGGTTGATCAAGAACTACCACGTAATGCACTTCGTCAGTATCAAAGAAGTGAAACGTTGGGCACTGTTGAACATCAAATCTTAATTATTCGCCAAGCGGTGACTGAGGCTAAATATATTCAGCCAAATATGCCGCGTAATGAATGGATTGTGCCAGAAAAACAGTATTTCATGATGGGTGATAATAGAGACAATAGTTCAGACAGCCGTATGTGGGGCTTTGTTCCTGAGCAGAATTTAGTTGGTCGTGCCGTGTTTATTTGGTTAAGCCTAGATAAACAAGAAAATGAATGGCCAACGGGTATTCGCTTTAGCCGTCTTGGACCACTTTAATTAAGTCATACTAATATGGGTTTTCATTTGAAAACCCATATTATCCGAAGCATTATTATCTTACCCAGTGTACAATATAATTTAATTAATATTATTGGCTCCTCAATTGTTCACTCTTCCTTTTTAAGTCCTTATAACTAATGAAAATTTTTAGTTTTAGCTTTATGGTCTATAAAAAAACAGTGGTATAGGAGTCAGTGCAAACGCAACAGTTTTGTAAAATGATTTATATTACAGGTCTGTTGCGTGTGCTTTTTCTCAAACGAAAAATGGTTGGGCGCACATGAACCCCTCTTTATTAGAAAGATTGCAACGTAAGCTTGGTTATCAATTTCAACAATATTATTTATTGGTCCAAGCTTTGACACATAGAAGTGCAAGTAGCAAACATAATGAACGCTTAGAATTTCTAGGTGATTCAATTTTAAGTTTTGTTGTCGCGAACGATTTGTATCATCGATTCCCTAAAGTGGATGAAGGGGATATGAGCCGTATGCGAGCGACACTTGTACGCGGAAACACATTGGCTGAAATAGCCCGTGAATTTGAACTCGGCGAATGTTTACGTTTAGGCCCGGGTGAACTTAAAAGCGGCGGCTTTCGTCGTGAATCTATTCTTGCTGATACAGTCGAAGCGTTAATAGGCGGAATTTTTCTCGATAGTGATATTCAAACAATAGAGAGAATTATTTTAAGTTGGTATAAAAGCAGACTAGATGAAATCAGTCCGGGTGATAAACAAAAAGACCCGAAAACTAGATTACAAGAATATCTTCAAGGGCGCCATTTACCATTACCTAACTATTTAGTTGTGCTGGTAAAAGGTGAGGCCCATGACCAAGAATTTACGATCCACTGCGAAGTGAGTGGAATTGACCAACCGATAAATGGTATCGGTTCAAGTCGACGTAAAGCAGAGCAAGCCGCTGCAGAACAAGCATTGAAAATTTTGGAGCTTGAATGAGTGAATTACAATCCCACTGTGGCTTTGTTGCTATAGTTGGGCGACCAAATGTGGGTAAGTCTACGCTGTTAAATCAGCTATTAGGGCAAAAAATTTCTATCACCTCTAGAAAGCCGCAAACGACTCGCCACCGTATTATGGGGATCGATACAGAAGATAATTATCAAATTATTTATGTAGATACCCCAGGTTTACATATTGAAGAAAAAAGAGCGATTAACCGCTTAATGAACCGCGCAGCATCAAGCTCGATTGGTGATGTTGAGTTGGTGATTTTTGTAGTCGAAGGAACGAATTGGACTGCTGATGATGAAATGGTTGTCAATAAACTATCGAGCTTACGTTGCCCAGTGATTTTGGCAATTAATAAGATTGATAATGTTACAGATAAAACCATCTTATTACCTCATATTGGCATGATTAGTCAGAAAATGAATTTCTTGGATGTGGTCCCAATTAGTGCAGAAAAAGGCACTGGTGTGGATACAATTGCTAAGATTGTTAAAAAACATATTCCAGAAGCAACCCATCATTTCCCTGAAGATTATATTACTGACCGTTCTCAGCGTTTTATGGCTTCAGAAATTATTCGTGAAAAATTGATGCGTTTCCTTGGGGATGAGCTGCCATATTCTGTTACTGTCGAAATTGAACAGTTTAAAGTGACGGAAAAAGGCTTTCTCCATATTCATGGCTTAATTCTTGTTGAACGTGAAGGTCAAAAGAAAATGGTCATAGGTAACAAGGGCAGCAAATTGAAAACTATCGGTACTGAAGCGCGTATCGATATGGAAAGAATGTTTGAGAACAAAGTGCACCTTGAGCTTTGGGTTAAAGTTAAATCAGGTTGGGCAGATGATGAAAGAGCATTGCGTAGCCTGGGTTATGTTGATGACCTAAAATAGTAGGTGACAAGGTGAGTGGCTGGCAACGTGCATTTGTGCTCCATTCTAGACCCTTTAGTGAAACAAGTTTATTGCTTGATTTTTTCACTGAAGGAGAAGGGAAAATACGGTTACTTGCTAAAGGCGCTAGACGTAACCGCTCACCATTAAGAGGCTGCTTGCAGCCTTTTACACCTTTGTTGATCCGTTGGGGAGGCAAAGGTGAAATCAAAACATTGATTAATGCTGATCCTGTATCCCTTGCTCTTCCTCTTAGTGGTACAGTCCTCTACAGCGGTTTATATCTAAATGAACTCACGACCCGTGTGCTCGAATTTGGGACACCATACTCCGCTTTATTTTTTGATTATCTGACTTGTTTACAAGTATTGGCAGCAAGTGAAAATACCCCTGAATCGGCTTTACGTCAGTTTGAACTCGCTTTATTGTCATACCTTGGCTATGGGGTTGATTTTCTTCATTGTGCAGGAAGTGGGGAGCCAGTATCAGATACGATGACTTATCGTTATCGTGAAGAAAAAGGCTTCATTGGTAGCTTGGTTGTCGATCAATTAAGTTTTACAGGTAAGCAGCTTAAAGCATTAGCCAGTCGTGAGTTTCCAGATGCAGATAGCCTGAAAGCTGCAAAACGTTTTACGCGAGTTGCATTGAAACCCTATTTAGGTGGAAAACCATTAAAAAGTCGTGAGTTATTTCGGCAGTTTACCTATTCGCCGACTGCCCTTAATCGAAAACCTTCCTAGATTTAATCTTAGATTTATACAATTCAATTATGTGCCCGATGATCATTTTTTCGAGCCGTTTCCCAAAATAAAAATTTTTAGACTGAAATACTAACGCCAATTTATAATCTGCTCGCAAGAGTGAGAGATATATTCCCATAACTGAATAAATTGCAGTAGGATATGGCTCATAAAAGAGTTCGTTACTATTTAATGATAGGGAGTTAAGAATGGCTGAGCTTTTGTTAGGTGTAAATATTGACCACATTGCAACAGTAAGAAATGCAAGAGGTACTCAATATCCAGATCCAGTACAAGCTGCATTTGTCGCGGAGCAAGCAGGCGCTGATGGCATTACTGTTCATCTACGAGAAGATCGCCGTCATATTACGGATAGAGACGTTGCTTTACTCAATGAGACTATTCAAACACGAATGAATCTTGAGATGGCCGTGACTGATGAAATGATTGATATAGCTTGTCGTATCAAACCTACTTTTTGTTGTTTAGTGCCTGAAAAACGTGAAGAAGTTACCACTGAAGGTGGGTTGGACGTTGCAGGTCAAAAACAAAAAGTGGCTTATGCTATCAAGCGGTTATCAGAAGCGGGTATTTTGGTTTCCTTATTCATTGATGCGGATCATACGCAAATCGATGCTGCTCAAGAGTGCGGGGCGCCTTTTATTGAAATACATACGGGTGCTTATGCGGATGCTAAAACAGAGCAGGAACAAGAATTAGAGTTTCGTCGTATTCGTGATGGTGTGGCTTATGCCGCAGGTAAAGGAATTAAAGTTAATGCGGGTCATGGCTTAACCTATCACAACGTTCAACGCATCGCACAATTACCAGAAATTTATGAACTCAATATTGGCCATGCCATTATTGGACGTGCACTATTTAGTGGTTTAGCTCAAGCAGTAGCAGATATGAAGAACTTACTGACGGAAGCACGTAAATAATGGCAATTGTAGGTCTAGGTACGGATATCGTTGAAATAGCACGCATTGAGTCAGTCATTGAGCGTACGGCAGACAGCCTAGCAAAAAGAATTTTGACTGATAATGAGTTTATGCAATATCAACAACAGACTAAACCAGCACGTTTTCTGGCAAAGCGGTTTGCAGTCAAAGAAGCCGCCGCTAAAGCACTGGGAACAGGTATTCGTAATGGTCTTGCATTCAACCAATTTGAAGTCTCTAATGATAAACTCGGTAAACCATTGTTAACATTAAATGGCGAGGCATTAAAGTTAGCGACTAGTTTACATGCGACACATTTTCATGTTTCCATTACTGATGAGCGCCATTATGCATCAGCGACAGTGATTATTGAAAGCTTACAATAATTAAGATGTTTGATTATCAATGAAATAAATCAACATTACAGTTATTATTCATTTAACTGTAATGTTGATTAAAATGTGGGATTAGACTAATTTTCAGGTTAAATTTTGTCTGCGTGGTGGATCGCCACAAATTTATCCCAAAGTTGTTCTTGTGTTTCAATACGTTCTGGATCGGTAATGATAGTATTAGTGATAGGACATACGGATTGGCAAGTTGGCTTGTCATAGTGACCAATACATTCAGTGCATAAATCTGAATCTATCTCATAAATGTCATTGCCCATATAGATTGCATCATTAGGGCATTCGGGCTCACACATATCGCAATTGATACATTTTTTAGTAATTAATAGTGCCATTTTTATCAGTAAAATTTGTTTTTATATTGTCTTATGAGCGCTATTCTACACTGAAATAGAAAAGTTGAATACTTAATTATTAGAATGTAAACAAAAATTGATGGTTAGTAATTAATATTATTTTTCATAATTATATTAAATTGGATTTAACTAAAGATTAAATAGTATTTGTAATAATATTATTATGATTATGTGAAAAATAAAGGTTAAGGTAATTCTCAACCTTTACTATTAATTTATTGTAAAAAAATATTATGCTTCAACAAAATTAACTTTATAAATATACCATTCTTTATTATTTTCAGCTTGAATAAATATATGAAGGATACCACCTGATAGGAACATGGTTGTTGATTTTATAGTGTTTTCAACGGCGAACTCATCACTTAATAATAAAGTAATGCTTGCATTATCAGCTATTTGATAAAATTGAAAAACTTTAGTTTCTAAGTTGTAACCGTATAAAAACTGTTTATTTTGAGTCGTGTCATAAAAAGCTTGCAGATTACTCAAATAAGAAAGTAACTTTCCTTTTTGAATCGGTGCTTTATCATCAATTTTTCCATTATCTGCTAGGGAATAAACAGTATATGATTTATCTTTTGAATGACCTAAGAAGAAGTTTTTTTTAGCTGCCGAGAATGCGAGTGTTGTTGGGTAAAAATCTTCAAAGCCTGATTTTTGAACCGTTGATTTATAAACTACCATTTTATTTTCCTTATATTTAAAATGAATTAACATGATTTTAAAATCACGTTTATCATATTTAAATAATTATATTTTAAAAATAATCTTTATTATTAGCCTCTAATATGAACATTAATAATATGAAAATAATTAATATTATAAATATTCACAAATAATAGTAGTTGTGGTAATAATAACGAAAAAATCATAAGGGTGTTCTATGTTTGAGAATCTAGGGGTGTTAAATTTTTGGACTTATCTAGCAGGGTTAGTTCTTATCATTATTGTACCAGGTCCAAATTCTCTATATGTATTAAAAACAAGTACTTCACATGGTACTAAAGTGGGTTATCGCGCAGCGCTAGGTGTATTTACAGGGGATGCTATGTTGATTTTTCTCTCCTTTATTGGAGTAGCATCATTGATTAAAGCGTCTCCGACACTATTTACTATTGTGCGTTATCTTGGGGCTGCCTACCTTTTATACTTAGGCGGCAAAATTTTATATGCCACGTTTTTCCAAAAAAAGGCACTTACAGCCGACGTGGGTATGGTTGCGGTCAAAACTGAGAAAGTTTTTACTCGGGCATTGGTGCTAAGTTTGACCAACCCAAAAGCAATTTTATTTTATATTTCATTTTTTATTCAATTTATTGATTTTAATTATTCTCACGCTTGGGTTCCCTATCTCGTTTTAGCGACCATTTTAGAAATTGTCAGTTTTTTATATTTAAGCCTTCTTATTTTTAGTGGTTACTTAATTGCCCGCTTCTTACGTGAAAAGAAAGTTTTAGCTAAGTTAGGTAATTGCACTGTTGGCGCTTTTTTTATGGGTTTTGCCGCTAAATTGGCTATTTTTAGTAATTGATATTATAACCGATTAATTTATTAGCATAATTTATTTAAATAAGTCATGAAGAGCTATAATATTTCAAGTTGTGGGCACTCTGACATTTCGTGATAATCTAAGGCTAAAGAAGTAGAGCATTGAGGTCAGAGTGACACAAACACAAATAGATGAATATTGGATGGAACAAGCGCTTGAGCTAGCTCAAAATGCACAACAAGCTGGAGAAATCCCTGTTGGCGCATTGCTCGTTAAAGATAACCAACTTATAGCTTCAGGATGGAATTGCTCTATCCGCAATCATGATGCTACCGCTCATGCAGAAATGATAGCATTACAGCAAGCAGGACAAGTTCTTAGCAATTATCGTCTGCTTGATACCACGCTCTATGTTACTTTGGAACCTTGTATTATGTGTGCAGGGGCGATGATCCATAGCCGTATCGGGCGTGTCGTTTATGGTGCTAAAGATTTTAAAACAGGAGCTTGTGGCTCTTACATTGATATTATGGGGCAGGTAGGTTTAAACCATTATGTGGAAGTCACTGGGGGGATTTTGGCAGAAAGATGCTCATCTATGCTAAGTGCTTTTTTTAAAATGCGTAGGGCGCAGAAAAAGCTGCAAAAGAATCAATCAATTTAGTTCCTTTTTGCACTTTTCTTATTTATTTTTATTTCTAGGTTTGTTTGGTTTACTCATTTTTAATTAGAAATTGCCTCAGTTGATGGGGCGGTTGAGCTATGGTTGGTATCAGTGGGCTGATAAGGGATAGTTGATGCAAATTGCGGTTTTAAAGGTAGTTTAATCTCAGGAGTAAAAAGAGGTGTCTTTTGTGTTGAGTTAACTGACTCAACGTAATGAAGACTGACTTTTTCTTCTGTAGGTATCTGTTTTTCATGTTGAACTGATTCAGTTTCCCCTGTTTTGTTGTTTTCAGATAACTCAGGTGAAATAATATAGGTTAATGATTTTTGTGCGATATCTAATGTACGCTGTTTTTTATCTTTATTTTCCAAGTATCCCACTAAGCTTTGATGATAACGCCTGATATTTTCCACGTACCGGTACGCTTCATGGCCTCGTGCATAACCGTAAGGGAGTTGAGAATAATATTTTTTCTGTGTGAGTAGTGGCAGCCTTGCTTTGACGTCCAGCCAGCGGTTAGGGTCTCCGCCTAACATTTCAGTGAGCTTTCTTACATCCTGCATATGGCCATATCCCATATTATAAGCCGATAAAGCAAACCAAATACGGTCATCTTCCTCAATGGACTCAGGTAGACGCTCCATAATATATTCAAGATAGGCAGCCCCCCCTTTGATACTTTCTTCTGGATCTAATCTATCGGCGATCCCCATTGTCGCTGCGGTGGGCTTAGTTAGCATCATTAACCCTCTAACACCTGTGGGAGAGGTGGCTAGCGGATCCCAATGAGATTCTTGCCATGCAATGGCGGCAAGTAGCTTCCAATCTAGTGATGTTGCGTATTGTTCGAATAGAGGCTGATATTCAGGTAATTTATTATTGATTGCACTGATAAATGTTAGGGTATCAAAATAATCGAATGTTTTGACATGACTAAAATATTTTTCATTTAGACGAGCAAGTAAGTCAGTTTCGTGGCTTGAGTTGAAAAAATCGAGTAATGCCGCATCTAGACTATCATCCTGATTACGGCTCATATACCAAGTGATGGCATGATCGTCGAGTAAATCAAAAGCGACAGCGATTTGCGGATGAATGCGTTGTTGCAGTGCAATGGCAATTGAATCTTCCAATACATAATCAATCTCACCCTCTGCTACCATTTCAAGTAATTGATTTGTAGTGTACTTTGAGCTTTCTTCCCATTTTAGGTTTGGGTATTCTTTAGCGAGCCTTTTTAAAGTACTTGCGTGAGCGGTACCTGACATAACCATCAGTTTGCCGTTGATATCATTAAAAGATCTAGGACGAGTTGAACCTTTGCGGTAAACCAGTTGCTGAGTTACATTCAAATAGCTCGGCCCCGTTTTCATTTTCTGTAGTCTATCTTTGTTATATAACAAGCCAGCTACTGCAATATCTGCGGTGCCATTGTCTAAATCATCAAAAATTTGTTCGAAAGTGGGTCTGATGGTGATTTTTAACTTCACTCCTAAGTACGCAGCAAAGCCTTGAGCAAGCTCATAGTCAAAACCACGAAGCTGTTTTTGCTCATCGATATAGATAAGTGGCGAGCTAACGGCACTAATACGCAATTCCCCTTGAGAAAGAATTTTATTGATTTGGGAATCTTGCGTATTTGACCATCGAATGTTGAAGCCGATGATCATAGTAGCCAGTAAAGCAATGACCACGATAATTAAATAGTTAACTTTTAAGTTATTCAAATAGTTATTTCTCGTGCATTAACTGGTGTAGTTGCTGGTGTAGTGATTCAAAAAAAATTTAAAAAAGAAAAAATAATTAAGTAATGGTTATAATTCCAGTGGTTAGGTATTTTGCTCAACTATTATGATCGGTGCAACCTATATTATGCTATTTAGCACATAATAATATTTCACTAATCGCTTTTTTTTTAATCACGCAAACGGTTTCGTATTGATGAACATTGCTTTATAATAGTGTCGGTTTCCCTGCTTTCATGATCAGGGCTGGCGTTTAAAAGAGAGAAATAAAGACGATGGAAATTTTGCGTGGTTCACCTGCTCTATCAGCATTTCGTATTACCCGCCTTTTGGCACTGTTTACTGAAAAACAGCTCCCTGTAACGGATATCTATGCTGAATATATGCACTTTGCTGAATTATCAGCGCCGTTGAGTGATAGTGAGCAAGGAAAACTGAGCAGCCTATTAAATTATGGCCCCTCTCTTGCGGAGCATGAACCATTCGGTAAACTTATTTTAGTAACCCCGCGTCCGGGAACTATCTCTCCTTGGTCTTCAAAAGCGACGGATATTGCACATAACTGTGGCTTAGCGCAGGTCAAACGAATTGAGCGAGGTATTGCTTACTATGTTCAAGCTAATACGTTAACTGAAAAGCAATGGCAAGAAGTCACCGCAATATTGCATGATCGTATGATGGAAAGGGTGTTTACCTCTTTTGATCAAGCTTCTGCACTATTTGTACAGCATCAGCCAGCACCATTGAAAGTGATTGATATCATTAAAGGTGGGCGTTTAGCCTTAGATACTGCAAATAAAGAAATGGGCTTGGCACTTGCTGATGATGAAATTGATTATTTACTTAATGCATTTACGGGCTTAAAACGTAATCCAACCGATATTGAGCTTTATATGTTTGCGCAGGCAAACTCAGAACATTGCCGCCATAAAATCTTCAATGCAGATTGGGTGATTGATGGTGAAGAACAGCCGAAATCGCTGTTTAAAATGATTAAAAATACCTTCGAAAAAACACCTGATTACGTCTTGTCTGCATATAAAGACAATGCTGCTGTTATGGAAGGCTCTTCAGTAGGGCGTTTCTTCCCTGAACCGAATGGTCGTACATATCGTTATCATCAAGAAGATGCGCATATCTTGATGAAAGTTGAAACTCACAACCACCCAACGGCTATTTCACCTTGGCCGGGCGCTGCAACGGGCTCTGGTGGTGAAATTCGTGATGAAGGCGCAACAGGGCGTGGTGCTAAACCAAAAGCAGGCTTAGTTGGTTTTTCAGTCTCTAATCTACGGATTCCAGGTTTTGAACAACCATGGGAAGAGGATTTTGGTAAACCAGAACGTATCGTCACTGCACTTGATATCATGCTAGATGGCCCTTTGGGCGGCGCTGCATTTAATAATGAGTTTGGTCGTCCAGCCCTTTTGGGTTATTTCCGTACCTATGAAGAGAAAGTTAATAGTCATAATGGCGAGGAGTTACGGGGTTACCATAAACCGATTATGTTAGCAGGTGGTATTGGTAATATTCGTGCTGATCATGTGCAAAAAGGTGAAATCACCGTTGGTGCGAAATTAATTGTACTTGGTGGCCCCTCAATGAATATTGGCCTTGGCGGCGGCGCTGCATCATCAATGGCATCAGGGCAATCGGATGCTGATTTAGATTTTGCCTCTGTTCAACGTGATAATGCTGAAATGGAACGCCGTTGTCAGGAAGTCATAGACAGATGTTGGCAGCTAGGTGACGACAATCCAATTTTATTTATTCATGACGTAGGGGCTGGTGGCTTATCAAATGCCATGCCTGAACTGGTTAGTGACGGTGGTCGCGGTGGCCGTTTTGAATTGCGTAAAATTCTTAACGATGAACCGGGTATGAGCCCGTTAGAAGTTTGGTGTAATGAATCTCAAGAACGCTATGTAATGGCCGTCTCACCTGAACAATTACCTGTATTTACGGCGATTTGTGAACGCGAACGTGCGCCTTTTGCCGTTATTGGTGAAGCGACAGAAGAACGTCATTTAATATTAAATGATGCGCATTTTGATAATCAACCAATTGATATGCCATTAGATGTTTTATTGGGTAAAGCGCCTAAAATGTTAAGGGATGTCACTACATTAAAAGCGGAGCCACAGCCCTTAGATAGAACTGCGATAAGCTTAAATGAAGCAATAAAACGCGTTTTGCATCTTCCTGCTGTTGCTGAAAAAACTTTTTTAATCACTATTGGTGACCGTACTGTAACCGGCATGGTTGCACGTGATCAGATGGTAGGGCCTTGGCAGATTCCAGTATCAGATTGTGCGGTAACGGCTGCGAGTCTTGATAGTTATTATGGCGAGTCGATGTCAATTGGCGAAAGAACCCCAGTTGCGTTGATTGATTTTGCTGCTTCTGCTCGAATGGCGGTTGGTGAAGCATTAACGAATCTTGCTTGTTCATATGTTCAAAATCTAAAACGCGTTAAGCTATCAGCTAACTGGATGTCTGCAGCGGGCCATCCCGGTGAAGACGCCGGTTTATACGCAGCAGTTAAAGCGATTGGCGAAGAACTTTGCCCTGCACTCGGTATTGCCATTCCTGTAGGTAAAGACTCGATGTCGATGAAGACCCGCTGGAAACAAAATGGTGAAGAGCGTGAGATGACATCGCCACTATCATTAGTGATAACGGCATTTGGTCGCGTTGAAGATGTGCGTTTAACCGCAACGCCAGAGTTAAAAACTACGGCTGACAATGCATTATTATTGATAGATCTTGGTCAAGGTCATAACGCATTAGGCGGCTCAGCTTTAGCACAGGTTTATCGTCAGTTAGGTAACAAAGCCCCTGACGTTCGTCATCCTGAGCTACTCGCGGGCTTCTTTAATACGATTCAACAGCTACTATCAGAGCAGAAATTATTAGCCTATCACGATCGTTCTGATGGTGGATTATTTGTGACATTAGCTGAAATGGCCTTTGCTGGGCATTGTGGTATTAATGTTGATATCAGCTCATTTGATGAGGATACGCTCGCAGCGTTATTTAATGAAGAGCTGGGCGCTGTTATTCAAATTGAAGGTAAAGATCGTCAGTATGTAGAGGACTGTTTTACACAGGCAGGACTTGTAGATTGTATTCATTACTTGGGTACTGCAATTAACGATGATGCGATAATTATCAATAGTCGCGATACTGTTGTTTATAATGAGTCTCGTAGTTTATTGCGTCAATGGTGGGCTGAAACTACATGGCAGATGCAGCGTTTGCGCGATAACGAAGTTTGTGCTGACGAAGAGCATGCCGCGAAACTGGAAACTCAAGATCCTGGGTTGAATGCTCATCTCACATTTGATATTGCTGATGATATTGCAGCTCCGTATATTTTATCGGGTGTTCGTCCAAAAGTTGCCGTATTACGCGAACAAGGGGTTAACTCCCACGTAGAAATGGCTGCTGCATTTGATCGTGCTGGTTTTGATGCGGTTGACGTGCACATGAGTGATTTACTGGCTGGTAATTTATCTCTCGAGCAATTCCAAACGTTAGTGGCTTGTGGTGGTTTCTCTTATGGGGACGTACTCGGTGCAGGGGAAGGTTGGGCTAAATCTATCTTATTTAATACTAAAGTACGTGATGAATTTGCCACTTTCTTTAATCGGCCAGACACGTTGTCATTAGGCGTTTGTAATGGTTGCCAGATGATGTCTAACTTGCATAGTTTGATCCCCGGTGCTGAATATTGGCCTCGCTTTGTTCGTAACCGGTCAGAACGTTTTGAAGCACGTTTTAGTTTAGTTGAAATTGCTCAAAGCCCATCTTTGTTATTACAAGATATGGCAGGCTCTCGTATGGCAATTGCTGTCTCTCATGGGGAAGGGCAAATTGAAACTCGTGCCCAAAACCATTTACAGCAGCTAGAAAATAACCAGTTGGTGGCGATGCGTTTTGTGAACAATCATGGACAAGTTACAGAGCAATATCCAGCGAATCCAAATGGCTCTGTCAACGGTATTACATCTGTGACTTCGACAGATGGCCGGGCAACAATCATGATGCCGCATCCTGAGCGAGTATTCCGTACGGTGAGTAACTCATGGCATCCAGATAACTGGGGTGAAGATAGCCCATGGATGCGTATTTTCCGTAATGCGCGTAAGCAATTAGGTTGATATTGAAGAACCAATAAAAAATAAAAAGCACTCATTATGGGTGCTTTTTTTATTGAGGGTCGATTATGTCGATGATTTTGCCTAAAACTTCCTCAAATACACTTTCTTCAAGTGTGGCTGAGTAGTTAGCTTTTTGCGCTAATAAATCTAATGAACGTAATTGGTAGCATAGAACACAGCCTGTAATTTTTCCGGTATCTGTACTTGAGCCATCTAAATAGACTGTAACGCTTCGAGTTCGTGATGTCCTGCCTCCACTCGTAATAGGAGCGCATAGTGTTGTACCAAGTACATTGTTGAGTTGCGAGTCAGTTATAACTAAATAATAGTGTGAACCTTTAAATTCTTTACCACTAACAGGATCGCCATTGATATGCCAGATTTGGCCTTTATGTGGTTTTTTAGTTTTAGCCATTAGATAATCTCATGGCCAATAGGATCTGAATTATCTAACTGGCTATTTAAGGCTTTAATTTCATTTTCATCAATACCAGAAAGTAGCTCTGATAATGATTTACGTCCTCTTGCAACCCGTTTAGTTGGTTTGATACAAACGGATTCACCAAATGCATCTATATCTAACTTCATTCCGACAACCCAACCCGCCATATTTGCGACATCACTTGGGATTGTTAATACAACCGCTCCACCTTGTTGCCTTAATCTTGTAGTTGACATGTTTTCTCCTTCAAAATCTAATTGTGACTCTGTAATACTATAGCACTAAGTTACACAAAGTCACACTATCCTTTGCCTAAAAAAAACCGCCTAATTTTCATTAGACGGCTGTTGGTATTCACAATACTTATTATTAATTATTCAAGGACAAACATACCGTAAGGGTGAATTTGTAAGTACAGATTTTCCCCGACAGACGGCTGTAATTGTGTGGCATTAATTTGTAATAACATTGATTGACCATGCCAATCTACAGTTACCTCATATTGAGGTCCCATATAAGCAACATAGGTAATTGTACAGCGCTGGCTCTCATCACCTTGCAAACTGAGGGTAATAGCCTCAGGACGAACACCCAAGGTAACTTGATTTTTGTCTGTTACAATCTGAACGGGACGCGGCAGGCGATAGTTAAAGATATCAACCGTATCATGGGTTAATGTGGCTGGGAAAATATTTGCATCTCCCATGAAACTTGCCATGAACTTGGATGCAGGCTGGCGGTAAAGTTCTTGTGGTGAGCCAAGTTGCATAATTTTACCTTTATTCATTACCAATACCATATCAGAAACTGCAAAAGCTTCACTTTGGTCATGAGTAACATACAAAGAAGTAATATTAAATTGTTGCTGCAATTCGCGAATTTTTTCACGCATACTGCGGCGCAAATTGGCGTCCAAGTTACTTAACGGCTCATCAAATAACAGTACTTTAGGTTTTAGAATAAGGGCGCGAGCTAAGGCAACACGCTGTTGTTGTCCCCCTGAAATTTGATCAACAAATCGCTCGGCAAAACCAGCTAAATCAACGATCTCTAATGCTTCATCGACACGTTTCTTAATTTCTGCTTTTGGTAAACCAAGCATTTTAAGACCATATCCAACGTTTTCCCCTAAAGACATATGTGGGAACAGTGCATAAGATTGGAATACCATACAGATATCACGCTGCTGGATTGATCTGTCGGTAACATCCTCTCCATCGATAAACATACGTCCTTCAGTGGGCTTTTCAAGACCTGCCACGAGGCGTAATACGGTTGTTTTACCGCAACCCGATGGTCCTAATAACGTCACCATACTGCCTTGCGGAATGGAAAGGCTTAAATCATCGATGACTGTGTTGTCGCCAAAACGCTTAGTGATATTTTTTAATTCAACAAAACTGGTTGTTGTTACAGAACTTGATTGCGTCATGTTAATTACTCCGTGATTACTGTGCATTTTTGGCTTTGGAACGTGAAACACGGGCTTCGCCAATCAAATAGTCAAACAAGAAAATAATGGCTAGCATGACCACTATCAAAATAGAACCGTAAGCTATTGCAACACCATATTCGCCATCTTCTACTCGATTAAGAATATAAGCCGTAGCGACACGGGTGTCTGGTGTGACTAAGAAAACAATGGCGCTGACAGTTGTAATAGCTCGAACGAAACTGTAAATCAGCGCGGATAAGATAGCAGGGCGCAATAATGGCAATAGTATGTGGAAAATAGTGCGCATTGAACCTGCTCGTAAGCTGAGTGAGGCTTCATCAAGTGATTTATCGATTTGTCCAAGTCCTGCAATACCGGCTCGAATACCAACAGGCACATTACGCATCGTCATTGAAATAATGATAATGGCCGCAGTACCTGTGAGATAAAACGGTGAGTCATTAAAGGCTAAGATATAAGACACCCCAGCAACTGTGCCTGGTACAGCAAAGCAAAGCATGGTGGTGAATTCAATTGTTTTTTTACCGCGGAACTCTTGGCGTACGACAATATATGCGATCAATAGGCCGAGTATGGCGGTTATTGGCGCTGCGATAGCGGCATAAAGTAAAGTATCTAGTAATGAAGGCCATGCACCATCACTCATACCTTGACCAAACAATTTAATGAAGTTGTCTAAGGTTAAGGTGTAATCCACACCCCAGTTAACCGTGAAGCTTCCGTAGAAAATGCTGCCATACAGCAACACATTGAATGCGACCCAGATAGCTAAGAAAGTTGTGACGATGGTAACTAATGAGTTTGGTAATGGTTGCACATCACCACGGTAAGATTTGCCTGACACCGTGACATAAGAGCGTTTGCCAATCCACATATACTGTACGCAGAAGACCAGTAATGAGAATACTAATAATGAGGCGCCTAAGGTACTTGCGGCTTGATAGTCAAGTTGGGAACCCGTGATGTAGAAGTAAATTTGCGTCGCTAAAACGTCAAAGTTACCGCCTAAAACTAGTGGGTTACTAAAGTCAGCTAATGATTGAACGATAACAATCAAAAAGGCATTTGCCAGTGCGGGTTTTAATAACGGCATAAAGACGTTGAAGAAAGTCTGATAGCGATTTGCACGTAATGTATAAGACGCTTCTTCCAATGATGGGTGAATAGTTTTAATCGCCCCGTCTAAAATCATAAACGACATCGGGGTAAACGCTAATACTTGCGCTAACCAAATACCGGTAAAACCATATAGCCAGTTAGTGTTTTCTAACCCCATATAAGCGGCCATAAATTCAGTAATGTAACCTGAACGTCCCATCATTAAGGTAACGCCTAAGCCAACAACAAAAGGTGGCGTTACAATGGGTAAAATTGAGAAAACACGACCTATAATGGCTGATCGTTTCGCAATTCTTGAAGTATAAATAGCTAATATTAAACCGAAGAAGGTACAGCCTGCACCTACTGCCAGTGATAAAAACACTGAATTAATAATAACTTGAATAATGTGTGACTGTGTGAGAATAGCGACAAAAGCAAATGGAGCAAAATTTCCATTACCGTCGGTAAACATCGGAACGAAAATCGCAATGCTTGGGAACACGATAAAGAGTGCTATTAACACAACAACGGTTATCAAAGAGCCAATGACAAATTGGTCACCACCAAGCCACTCTAATCGAGTCAGCGCAAGCGTCATCACCATACCAAGGGCAATGAACAGAATAATAGTGGAATACCCGAGTCCTTTACCTTCAAAATAAGAGGTTAAAATAACCACCGCAGCGGTGATAACGGCAACGGCAATATCAAAATAATGGCGTTTTTTATGATGGCGATCCGCCGGTGTTAATGGGCGAATAAATAAAATAGAAGGCAATAAGAACCAAAGCCAACTAATATTGACGTTACTCCAGCCGTAAGCGGACAATATTTCATCTTGTGTCGAATCAAGTAAGCCATAGTCGAGACTCCAAGATGGCAATAAAGCGAAGCCAAGCCAGGCGATTAGCAGCCAAAGGAATGTCGTATCCTTTTTATTTGAGGCTGATAAAGTTAGGGTTTGAGGCATTGTTTTTCCCTCTGTCCGTCATATTTCATGTTGCAATGGTATTGGCTGCTTCCGCGACCTAATCGATCGCTTCCCTTACCGTTTTATTGCCACTCAAACTATTTAGGACGTAATTAAATTATTATTTAAATATATTTATCAATTAACTACTTAGGTAGTGACTAAAGATAATAAGCTACCCGCACCTAAAATTAATTTAGATGTAATTATTGTATTTATTATTTAGTAAGTGCTCAGTGCGGTGTATTAACACCGCACTTTGGTCGTTATTTACTCATTTTGACTTCAGTAACCCATTTGTTGATAAGATTTTTACGGATTTCAGCATCGCCGTATTTATCCATATCATAATTGATTAAATTCAGGTCATTGAGTTTTAATGAAATAGGTGAAGATTCTGCGGTTGTATTGGTTAAGATTTGGTAGGATTTACCTTCTTTCCAGCTCAACTCTTGTGCTTCTTTAGATAAAACAAAATCAACGAACAATTTGGCGTTATCCATATTACGTGCATTTTTCAAAATACTAATGCCACCAATTTCATAGCCAGTACCTTCACATGGGGCGATAAGTTCCAACGGTGCGCCATTTTCAACTTCTAATGAGTAATCATGTAAGAAGCCGATGCCAATTGCAGATTCGCCACGGGCGGCGTTACGTGCAGGGGCAATACCTGATTTGGTGTATTGTGAAATATTGCTATTCAATTTTTTAAGGTAATCAAACGCTTGCTCATTTCCCCAAAGTTGGTCGAAAGTGGCAAGAGCGGTATAAGCTGTACCTGAACTTTGTGGATCTGCAATTTGAATTTCACCTTTATATTCAGGTTTAATCAAATCTTTCCAGCACGTTGGGATTGGTAAACCTTTTTCTTTTAAACGATCTTTATTAACGCCAAAACCTAAGATTCCAATGTAAACCGCAGAGGAGTAGTTTCCTTTACGTTTAGCCGGATCTTGGAATTGTGGCATGATTTGGCTAAGATTTGGTGATTTATAGGCTGCTAAAAGATCCATTTCGCCCGCTTGCGAATGTGGGTCTAACGTACCGCCATACCAAACGTCTGCTTGTGGATTACGTTTTTCTGCTTCAATTTTAGCCAGTGTGCTGCCTGAACCATTACGTATAAATGTTGTTTTAACATCATATTTTTTAGCGAAAGCTTGAGTTTCAGTTTCACACATTGCATTGGTCGCACTACAGTAAACAACCAGTCGTCCTGCTGCATTTGCCGTGGTAGAAATTGCTGCCAGTGATAAGCCCGCAGCGATAAGTGTAGAGAGAGTTTTCAGTTTCATTGTCAGTCCTTTATTTAGGTTCTAGTATCGGATCAGAATAAATATAAAAAACAATTTAGGTCTTATTGTTAGAGAGTGAAACAGTGCCTGCTAAATGCTCCCGCTTGCTAACATTTGCAATCAAAAGAGGCATTAGCAGTAGCCCCATCAATGCCGCCGCACTGGCAAGTAGGGCAAACATTCCCGACCAACCGTAATTTGCGATGACTTGAGAGAGCGGCCACCCTGCGATTGCAGCGCCTAAATAGGCATACAACCCAAGATAGCCAGTTACCGTTCCGGCTGCTTGTTTGTGACAGTATTCTGTAGCAGCCAGACCGATCAACATTTGTGGTCCAAAAACAAAAAAGCCAATAGCGAAAAAACATACAGCTAATAATGCGTAGTGATGAATTGGCGTTAACCATAAGGCACTGACTGAAACAACGAGGCCTAAGGAGAAAAGCAAAATCATCGGGGCGCGTTGCCCTTTAAATAAAATATCAGAACCCCAACCTGAACAAACCGCGCCGAGTAGCCCGCCTAATTCAAATAAAGATAAAGTGGCATTCGCACTCAGTAAGTTTGTACCGTGGGTTTCGGTTAACCATAGATTTCCCCAATCGTTTATCGCCATGCGGATCAGATAAACTAAAATGTAAGAAAAACCTAATAACCAAATCATACGGTTAAATAAAATCGTTTCTTTCAAGATGGACAACATTGGTAAGGGCGGCGATAAACGTTCTTGTCGTAGTTCTAAAACATCGTGACGCCACTGCCCAACGGTCGGTAATTGCTCTTCTTGAGGTGTTCCTTTTAGCTGGCGACATAACCAGAGTCCAATGACAACACCAATAATTCCGGGGACGATTAATGCCATTTGCCAACTATAGTGAGTAGCGAGCAATGCGGTTAATAGTGGAAGTAACATGCCACCGAGGTTGATAGATATATTCCACAATCCCCACCAAAATCCGCGTTCATTACGAGAGTACCAATGTGTCAAAATTCGAGCGCAAGGTGGCCATCCCCAACCTTGAAAAAAACCATTCAATGTCCAAACAATCAGTAATGCAGGAAAAGAAAGGCAATAAGCAAATGCGATATTGAGAACTCCCGTCATGACAAGACCAACACCCATAAACCAGCGATAGCCTGTGATATCATGAAAAATCCCCGATAAGAATTTCGAGAACCCATAAGTTAAATAAAAGGCAGTTGCTATCCAACCAATATCACTTTTGTCTAAAAATAACTCGGCCTGCATGACGGGCATGACGAAATTAAAACTTTTTCGTGTCAAATAAAAAGTGGCATAACCAATAATCATCGATAGCATCAATTTACGACGCCAAAAATGGTATGAATTATCGATATCGGTGGTATTTTTGCCTGTCATGGTGGCATTTCTCCCGTTTGGCAAAATGTAATCAAATTTTTAACAAAATGGATGAGATAAGGTATTAGGAGACTAGGAATTATTCTTAGTTTTTAGCTTTTTAGTTTCAAAGTGTGGGCAAGTTAACAATTATTTTTGTACCGCCTTGAGTTGTCAGTGTCCAGTCGCCGCCTAGCGCTCGAATGCGTTCTTCTATTCCACGTAAACCAAACCCGCTGGTTCGCTTGCTAAATGGAATGCCAACTCCATTATCATTAACAATTAGCTGTATCGAGTCACCATACTGTTCTAGTGAGATTTGGATTTGTGTCGCTTTGGCATGCTTACTAATATTATTTAATAACTCTTGGACTAAACGATAAAGGGTAAACAAAATGGTTTCATTTGCAGGGGTTTCTTGTAAACCATAATGAAAATCACATTGAATATTATTTTCCTCAAATGAAAATTCAGCAATAAGGTGTGTTAGCGCTTTTTCAAGTGACATCTCATTGAGTACGGGAGGGCGGAGTTGACGCAAAAGTTGACGAGTAGATTGATGGATTTGTTGAGCGAGTTCATTAATTTGGCTTGCAGCTTGGTTACTGAGAGTGTCAGTTGCTGTTTTTTTGACAAGCATTGACTGAATCTGAATCGCAGTAATATTTTGTCCAATTTCATCGTGTAACTCACGGGCAATGGCTTTTTTAATATCTTCTTCGGTATGTACTAACTGGCGCATTAGGTCACGGCGAGCTTTTAATTCTTGCTCTAAACGTTGTCTGTATTGTTGTAAGTTACCCGCTAACTGTTTTTGACGACTAATCGCTATTCCAAGGCCAATCCCAATGAGTGCTTGAGTACTTAAAAACATTTCAAGCTCTTGTAAATCGGCAAAGGCACCATGAAATTGACGTGCAAAAGTAATAATTAAGCTACCAAGTAAGGCAGACAGCACGCCACCTTGCCAACCATAGCGATAAGCCATAAAAACATTGGGAATGAAAACAAGTAAAATAATGAGCCGTTCAATTTCGGGTGCAAAAAAAACTTGGGCGCTGAGGCCAACAACAAAAAAGAGAAAGCACCAAACAATCAAAGAGGTGCGTAGTTGTTTATCTGATGTCCCGTAATCAAGTAACATTTGATAATGCTGTTCATGGAGATATTCATAAATGAGATAAACAAATGGTGATAAAAGTATTCCACCCGTAAATGTCGTTAAGAATAACTGGCTGATAGAAAATTGAGAGAGCCAACTGAATAAAAGGGCGTGGAGTACGCTATTTGCAGCAACTCCCGCTAATAGTAGTAGCAGACGTTGCCAATATAGTGTGTAACGCCACCAAATATGCTGAATGATGAATGCAACACATAAGCTCAGTAAAGGGGATAGCAAGAGTATAGGTTGCGTTAACAATTGTTCTTCTGCTAGCCAATAATTTAGCAAACCCTCACAAAGCAGTAATGTTGGCCAATAGCGGCGCCATAGAATAATCATCAGGGCCAGTCTCAGGCCTTGAGGTAAAAATAAGGTTGCTTGAAAGCTATTTTGACTCAGGTAAAAGCCAATAATCCACAACCCAATCCAAATTAATGAGTAGGTGAAAAGTAGAAAAATCGACTGTAATAGCAAACGAGTGCTTTTAGTCATCAATAGCGACCTTCAGGGGAGTGATTTACCGTGAAATGAGATTATGTTCTAAGGCATAGTGAACAAGATCAATCGTATTTTCACATTGTAATTTTCCTAGCACATTGGCGCGGTGCACATGTATTGTTTTATGGCTGAGATTTAACTGTTCAGCAATTGCTTTGACGCTCAACCCTGCAATTAATAAATTAAAAACTTCTTTTTCCCTTGGCGTGAGTTCTTGCATTCCTTGCTTTTGTTGTGGTGAATGTCGTAGGGCTTTCATTGCATCGGAGCACAGGTAGCACCCTCCTTGATGAACTGAGCGAACGGCTTGAACTAATTCTTCTGGGCCACAGCGTTTGGTTAAATATGCGCTTGCGCCGGCATCTAATGCGCTTTGCACAAAGGCTGGAGTGTCATAGATACTCAAAATGATGGTTCGAAAATCAGGTTTTTTTTGACGTAGGCGTGTTAGCAGTTGTAATCCGTTTTCATCAGGCATTGAAATATCCATAATCGCGACATCAATATCAAGACTAATCAAGTTAGGCCAAGCTTCTTGCGCATTGGCATATTGTCCAACAATGGCGATATCAGATTCTAAGGTTAATAACTGTGCGAAACCGGAACGTACAACAACATGGTCATCAATAAGTGCTATTTTTATCATTTATTATTGTCTGATGAATAAGGTATTTATTAAATCTTATATCAATATAAGAAGAGATAAGCTAGAGAGATAGTTTAGAATTCTGACCTGTATCTGCTAAATATATTTTGCTTTCAATCGGCTAGGGGAATGGGGTATGTATTGGGTTGATGCTAACAATAGAGTTAGACATGACACCCTCATGATGATGAGGGTGAGGGGCTATTTAATTAAAGTGGTAATACTTCAATAATATAATGGTGTGCATTTGTATTGATAATACGATTGATTTTAAGACTGGCTAAGGTAAGTAATTGGCTAAATTCTATCGCAGTACGTTCCCCTGCATCTGCAGACAGATTTGTACAAATTAACCCCAGTTCATGCCCAAAATAAGGTTGGTCATCTTCAGTGATAATATTTTCAATCAATAACAGTTTGGAAGAGGGGGACATGGCTTGGCGAATTGTTTTAAAAATTTGTACTGTTTGTTCATCTGACCAGTTATGACTAATGTACTTTAACAAGTAAATATCGGCTTCAGGACATTCTTCAAAAAATGAGCCGGGTTGAACGCGCCAGCGAGTATTATCACCAAGTAAATGAAGTATATTTTTAGCGAGTACATGCTTTCTATCAAATAAAATACCGTTAGTTGTTGGATTTGTTTTTAACACTTCAAGTAATAGTCCTCCAAATCCACCAGCAATATCAGCAATGGTTATGTTTTCTGGGAAATCATAGCTTTTTACGATGTAATTATTTTCAATCTTTGAAAGCGAGGACATACCTTCATGAAATCCGTTGGGGTTATCATCATTTTTTTCCCAATAATCGTAGAAAGATTCTTTAAATCGATTTGTAAAAACGGGTTTGCCGGCTGCCATGTCGCTTAATTCATACAATGTCATCCAAAATGTTTTATCAGTCATCATTAAAATAGCTTGGCGAACAGAGTAAGGGTGGTCGCTGAGTAAAAATTCAGCGGAAGGGGTTAATGCAAAACCTTCACCTTTTATCGTTTTAAATATGTTTCGTGTGGCTAATAAACGTAATATTTGTTTAATGATAGGAGCTTGAGTATTTGTTTCTAAAGCTATCTGCTGAGCCGTTTTGGGGCCTGTCTTTAAGATATCGGCAAGATTTAAAATCACGGCGGCACGTAAAGCTGCCTGATATGTATACCCCGTCGCTTGTTCTATAACATGTAGCCCTGCATCAATATTGCCAGGATTAGCCTCTATCGCTAATGAATTATTCATCGTTTTACCTATTGGTGGGTTTTAGTGAGGTGTTATATTTAAGTATCTGTATCTATTTTTAATTTTCAAATTAATATTTATTACTGTTAAATATTAAATAATATATTCAATGCATTGATTTTTAATTAAAATTCCAAATTATTTTAATTTTACTTTAGATGATAATCATTGAAATTAATTAATTTTATTTATATTTTATGCTTAAGGTAGCATCAGTAATCTGTATGTTGGGGGGATTATTTTGATAGCTGTATAAAATTAGCGACAAACACGATATTCCTTGTCTCTAAAAGGCGACATTTATCTTATTGATAAGTAAGAGTTTTAAAAATGAGTAATATGAGTGTCTTTAATAAGAGACAGTTAATCAGGATTTGAGGGGGCCTTTATCAAAAGAGATATAGGTTTAAATTAGGATTAAATTAAAAATCGTTATTTATCAGCGAAGTAAAATTTATATTGAAAAGTTGGCACGGGTTGTGCATAATAATATTCAGTTGCTCATTCAATTTATTATGTAGGTCCAAGATTAGTTGGGTACATACCACATAAAGCAAGAATGATGCCGAAGTAAGGTGCCTACCGTCCAACACTACAGATATTTGTCTTCGGGCTTTATCAAACACAGGACGACACGTTGAGTGAGGCGCCACCTATCTAACTATAGATAATTGTATCTAAATAGGTAGATAGCAAGTTAGATAAGACGTCGCTGGCGGAATAGGGGTAATGCTCTATTCCGCCTTCCTATTTTGTTGTCCGTCATACTTCAGGCTATAGCTGTGTTGGCTTCATTCAGCTATCCGAGTCACATACTTGTGTATGCTTTCTCGGCTATCATCATTCGCTACCTTTGTCCGTCATACTTCAAGCTATAGCTGTGTTGGCTTCATTCAGCTATCCGAGTCACATACTTGTGTATGCTCCTCGGCTATCATCATTTGCCGCCTTGCTATAACTTGAATTATTTAGGACAACTATATTATTCAAAATCATTCAAAATCATTCAAAATCATTCAAAATCATTCAAAATCATTCAAAATCATTCAAAATCATTCAAAATCATTCAAAATCATTCAAAATCATTCATGTCCCATATTAAATGTATTTGTTTCTATTATCGTTATCTACTCTACTGAAATTATTGTACTTTTGGTTTGAATATTGGCACGTTCATTGCTGTAGATATGATTATTCAAATACTTTGGATAACAGAACGATTAATCAACTTTCCGCGAAGGGCTGAGTTCTGCTACCATTGAAATACGTTTAATAGGTATGAGATGAATGTATTGAGTAAATGGCGGCTTTTCCCGCGATCCTTGCGCCAATTAGTTATGATGGCATTTTGGTTGGTTTTGTTACCCCTGTTGGTATTAGCTTATCAGGCATATCAAAGCTTAGAACAACTAAGTAACCAAGCGGCGAACATTAATAAAACTACACTTCTTGATGCAAGGCGCAGCGAGGTGATGAGTAGTCTTGCGCTGGAAATGGAGCGCAGTTATCGACAATACTGTGTTTTACAAGATGCAGCACTGAAAAATCAATATCAAAAACAGTTTGCTGACTACACGCAAATGTTTGAGCGGCAAAAAACAATCCTACCTCGAACCTCTGATACTTCGACACTTACAAAAAATCTTGAATTACTTGCGCAGGTGAATTGTGAAAATAATGAACCGACAAAACAAGTGACGGTGGCGCTCGAACAATTTTCAACTGCAAACGCATATCTTGTTCAAGAAACTCGTGAAGTGATTTTTAGTCGCGGCGAACAACTTCAAAAAGCGATTGCTAATAAAGGTCAATTGTTTGGCTGGCAAAGTCTCATTTTATTCCTATTAAGTGCTTTATTAGTGACGTTATTTACGCGAATGATTATTGGGCCAGTTAAAGCAATTGAACGTATGATTAATCGCCTTGGTACCGGAGGGTCACTGGCTAATAATTTAGAGCGATTCAAAGGCCCTAGAGAGCTGCGCACTATTGCTCAACGTATTATTTGGTTAAGTGAACGTCTGGAATGGCTCGAATCCCAACGCCACGAATTTTTGCGTCATATTTCTCATGAGTTAAAAACGCCGTTAGCCAGTATGCGTGAAGGAACTGAATTACTTGCGGATGAAGTAGCGGGGCCATTGACTAGCTCGCAAAGAGAAGTGGTTGAAATACTCGATAACAGTAGTAAGCATCTTCAGCAACTTATTGAACAGTTACTTGACTATAATCGTAAGTTAGCGGATGAACCTCCAGAAGCACAACATATCGATTTGAAAAAATTAATCGAAGATATTGTTAACGCACATAATTTACCCGCAAGAGCTAAAAATATTAAAACAGATATTCGTTTAAAAGTTGAACATTGCTTTGCTGAACCCACCTTGCTTGGGCGTGTTATTGATAATATCTACTCCAATGCGGTGCACTATGGCGGCGAATCAGGTAATATTTGGATCTCTAGTCGTAGAACAGACAATAAACTGCTTATAGAAGTGGCAAATACGGGCACACCAATACCTGAATCTGAACAAAACATGATTTTTGAACCGTTTTATCAAGGCTCTTTACAACGAAAGGGCGCGGTTAAAGGGAGTGGTTTAGGGCTTAGCATCGCACATGATTGCATTAAGCAAATGGGTGGTGAGCTATCGCTGGTGCCGAATAAACTCGCTGATGTCTGTTTTAGAATTGAATTGCCTTTAACTGTTGAGAATGAATAACAATGTTAAATAGGTCTATAGATTTTCTGGCAATGCTGCGCGATAAAGCATCGTCGAAGAGAAATAACACATTAATAAGTCACGCTATTTCGTTAAATTCAACGCGTACAGCGGTACATTTTTCAGTATTTCTATTTGCTTTTATTTTAACGGGATGTGTTGCTAAAAATGGGCAATCACCACTTGAAACCTTAGCTCAAGTGGTTGTACCTGAAATAAAAGTGACTGACTATCGTTATGCATCATGTGATTCGATTTGGAATAATGAACAGCCAAATGCTTTAGAGAATGCGCTATTTTGGTTACGTATGATGGACTGTGCCGATAGAACGGAAACCCAACAAGCACGTAGTGATGCGAATAAAATTGAGGCTAATAATTGGTCAAATGTCTTTGAGCAAAATATTTTATTAAATTCTGCGGATCCTTCCATTGCTGAACGCCGTAAAATGCTTGATAACATTAATGCCTATAGTTTGAATTTTCCAACGGCGATACGCCCGCTATTGCAATTATGGCGTGAGCAGCAAGTGCAAATTATTAATTTGGCTGAGGCCAATGCTCGCTATAAACGATTACAGCAAGATACTGATGCAAAGATGGATCGTTTAAGAGAAGAAAATGCAAAATTAACTTTTGAGCTGAATACTATTTCTCGTAAGTTAGAAAATTTGACGGATATTGAACGCCAGCTCTCTTCACGCAAACAAAGTAGTAATGAAACTGAGAAAGAAGTTGAGAACTCAGTGGATAATACGAATTCAGTCGCGCTTGAAGCGGAAAAACCAAAAGAAGTTATTAGTGAGTCGAAAGAAGTCATTAACGAAGTGAAAGAAAAAAATCAATCGGAGAATAAACGCAATGACAAGCCGTAAGTCAGCGAATTTACTATTGGTTGATGATGATCCTAGCCTGCTGAAGTTGCTAGGTATGCGTCTAAGCAGTGAAGGATTTAGAATTGTTACCGCAGAAAGTGGTCCTGAAGCACTAAAGATTTTACAAAAAGAAAAAATTGATTTAGTGATTAGTGATTTACGGATGGATGAAATGGATGGCATGGCGCTATTTGATGAAATTCAAAAAGCCCATCCCAATATGCCTGTTATTATCTTGACTGCACATGGTTCAATTCCTGACGCTGTTGCTGCAACTCAACGAGGTGTATTTAGTTTTTTAACTAAGCCAGTTGATAAAGATGCACTTTATAAAGCAATTGATGAAGCATTAGCATTATCTTCAACGCCAATAGGTGACGAAGAATGGAGCATGGGCATAGTGACTCGTAGCCCATTGATGATCCGCTTATTAGAGCAAGCCCACATGGTGGCGCAATCAGATGTTAGTGTTTTAATTAATGGGCAAAGTGGAACAGGTAAAGAAGTTTTAGCGCAAGCTATTCACAAGGCGAGCCCGCGAGCAAGAAAACCCTTTATTGCAATAAACTGTGGCGCTTTGCCAGAACAATTACTTGAATCCGAATTATTTGGCCACGCTAAAGGGGCTTTTACCGGAGCTGTCAGTAATCGTGAAGGGCTATTTTTTGCGGCGAGTGGTGGAACACTATTTTTAGATGAAATCGGTGATATGCCGATGGCATTGCAAGTAAAACTTTTACGTGTTTTGCAGGAGCGCAAGGTGCGCCCATTAGGCAGTAATCGCGATTTGGATATTGATGTACGTATTCTTTCGGCAACACATCGTAATTTGCCTAAAGCGATGGAAAAAAATGAATTTCGTGAAGATCTTTATTACCGACTGAATGTTGTTAACTTACGCATTCCGGCGCTGAATGAAAGAGCTGAGGATATCCCATTATTAGCTAATCATTTACTACGTGAGTCAGCGATACGTCACAAGCCTTTTGTTCGCAGTTTCTCCAGTGATGCGATGAAATGTTTGATGACGGCAACTTGGCCAGGAAATGTGCGACAGTTAGTTAACGTCATTGAGCAATGTGTCGCATTGACGACTTCCCCTGTGATTAGCGAAGCATTAGTTAGCCAAGCATTACAAGGTGAAAATACGGCACTACCGACTTTTGTTGAAGCGCGTAATCAATTTGAATTAAATTATTTGCGTAAATTATTACAAATGACTAAAGGCAACGTCACACAAGCGGCTCGAATGGCCGGACGAAACCGGACCGAGTTTTATAAATTACTTGGGCGACACGATTTAGAAGCAAATGATTTTAAAGAATAATATTTTTAGAATTAACGACACCCCTAAAAATACTTCGGGAGAAGAAATACCTTATGAGCCGTAAGCTTAATATTTCACTTGCTCAATTGAATTGGTTAGTTGGTGATATTGAAGGCAACTGCGACCGTATGTTGCAAGTTGTTAAAGAACAAGAAAAAAACACCGATATTGTCATGTTTTCAGAGCTGGCTCTTACCGGCTATCCGCCTGAAGATTTAATTTTTCGTGGTGAATTTGAGCTACGTTGCTTAATGCAATTAGATCGTTTGCAGCGTGCCAGTATGCAAACCGCAATTATTGTCGGTCATCCGTGGTATGAAGATGACCAAATTTATAATGCATTGTCATTTTTCTATCAAGACAAGCTAGTTGCACGTTATTTTAAGCAAGAGCTACCAAATTATGGTGTTTTTGATGAGCCGCGCTATTTTACCGCTGCCGAAGATACTTGTGTGATTGATTTCAAGGGCTATCGTCTAGGTTTGTTGATTTGTGAAGATATTTGGTATGACGAGCCAGTTGATGCAGTAAAAGGTGCAGGCGCTGAATTATTACTCACCATTAATGCGTCTCCTTTTGATCTTAATAAAGAACATATTCGCAGTGACTTACTTGTTGATCATTGCCGACGTACGGGTTTGCCTATTGTTTATCTTAATCAAGTGGGTGGACAAGATGAGTTGGTTTTTGATGGCGGCTCAAAAGTGTTGGCAAATAAAGGTAAGCAAGTCTATCAGTTAGCTGAATTTGAAGAACAAATTGCAACTGTTCAATTTGAAGAGCTAAAATTGGTCACGCAAGACAATAGTGCTCCTGAAATGTCTTCTATTGCGCAAGTCTATCAAGCTTTAGTTATGTCCACGCGTGACTATATTAATAAAAATGGTTTTAACGGCGCAATTTTAGGATTATCAGGTGGTATAGATTCAGGCTTAACCGTTGCGATTGCAGTCGATGCGATTGGTAAAGAGCATGTACAAGCCGTGATGATGCCATTTCGTTATACGGCAGAAATGAGTATTCATGATGCAAAAGAGCAAGCAGAGTTATTAGGTGTTGAGTTTGATATCGTTTCCATTGAACCTATGTTTGATGCCTTTATGGCACAACTCGAACCTTTGTTTGAAGGAACCCAAGTCGATACTACTGAAGAAAATTTACAAGCTCGCTGTCGTGCCGTCATTTTAATGGCAATGTCTAATAAGCGCCGCCGTATTGTATTGACGACTAGTAACAAAAGTGAATCAGCAGTCGGATATTCAACATTATATGGTGATATGGCTGGTGGTTTTGATGTACTAAAAGATGTGCCAAAAACACTTGTCTTTGAACTGGCTAATTATCGTAATACACTATCGCCAGCTATTCCACAGCGTGTGATCGATAGGCCACCATCAGCAGAGCTAGCGCCTGGACAACTCGACCAAGATAGCTTGCCACCATACGATATTCTAGATGCGTTATTAGAAGGTTATGTTGAAAAAGATTTATCTGTGGATCAGCTGATTAAATTAGGTTTTGATGAAGCCACCGTGCGTCGTGTTGTGCGTCTTGTTGATATTAATGAATACAAACGTCGTCAGGCGCCTGTAGGACCACGGATCACCATGCGTAACTTTGGTAAAGATCGTCGTTATCCGATCACCTCAGGTTTTGGCCGTAAAAACTGGTCATAGCAGGAATATTTATGAAAAAAATTGATGCAATTATAAAGCCATTTAAACTTGATGATGTTCGTGAAGCATTGGCAGAGGTTGGAATTACGGGTATGACCGTGACTGAAGTGAAAGGTTTCGGTCGTCAAAAAGGCCACACTGAGTTATATCGTGGTGCAGAGTACATGGTTGATTTTTTACCGAAAGTTAAAATCGAAATTGTGGTGCCTGATGATATCGTCGAAAACTGTGTTGAGACGATTATGCAAACAGCACAAACCGGTAAAATTGGTGATGGTAAGATTTTTGTCTACGATGTAACTCGTGTTATTCGTATTCGTACCGGTGAGCAAGACGAAGAAGCGATTTAATTATTAAAGAAAAAGTGGTAACGGTATAAATACACAGGAATGGGATTTTGTACCGTTAATTTAATTTCGAATTACAGAGTTACCTGTAACTCAAAATATTAACGATAAATGTATTTAGTATGCGAACCCGTTACCACGAAATAAAGTATCGATTTTTACTGTTGATAGCTTAATATCAGTGAAGTGGTAATACTTTATGAGGCCCAAAACACTCATAATGAATATTATTGGCCGCTACTCCCATCTCTATAAGCTGTTTTCCAATATGCTGCATAAAGCCGACAGGCCCACAGAAATAAAATTGCATATTGGGCTGCATTACCCACTCTTTAACCTGCGTTAAATCCATCAGTCCACTATATTGATAATCGAAGCTCGCTTTATCATTTTCACGAGGTTGATTAAACCAAATAGCACTATGACCATTTTGTTGAGCGGTCATTAGCTTACTGACTTCATGGCTAAATGCATGAACAGCACCATTTTCAGCGGCATGAAGCCAATTAACGGTCGCTTGATGTGCTTGTTCAGTTAAATAATTAAGCATGCTTAGCATAGGGGTGAGACCTACACCTGCGGAGATTAATGTCACAGGTGTTTGTGCATCGATATCGATAAAGAAATCACCACAAGGAGGCGCTAAGTGAACAGTATCTCCTTGATTAAGTTGCTGATGTAGTAAACTCGATACTGCACCTTGATCTTCTCGTTTTACAGCAATTCGATAGCTTTTTCCGTTAGGTGCTGTTGTGAGTGAATATTGACGTATTTCTTGATTGTCTAAACTCTCATGATTGATATAAATGGTGAGATACTGACCAGGGCGATAATCCGCAACAGGCTTGCCATCGACAGGCACAAACTCAAAGCTAGTGATAACATCACTTTGTAACTGTTTTGAATGAAGGCGAAATTCACGCAATCCTTCCCATCCACCTGTTTTTTCTTCATTTTGTTGGTAGATATCTTTTTCTCGATTAATAAAAATATTCGCAAGTACACCGTAAGCTTCGCCCCATGCATCTAAAGCATCTTGTCCGGGATTCAATAACTCATCAATTGCTGCGAGTAAGTTTTCTCCCACAATTGGATAATGTTCAGGTTTGATATTTAGGCTAACGTGTTTTTGGGCAATTTTTTCTACCGCAGACATCAGTGCTTCTGGTGTTTCAATATTGACAGCATAGGCGCAGATTGCATTAAACAATGCTTCTCGTTGGTCACCATTTTTTTGGTTGGTCATATTAAAGATATCTTTTAGTTCAGGGTGCTGCTTAAACATTCTGTCATAAAAGTGAGCGGTAAGTTTTGGTCCTGTGGCGACAATGGCAGGAATAGTTGATTTAACAATGGCGATAGTTTGGCTATTAAGCATACAGGTGCTCCTGAATTTTTTTCATTATATGATGAAATTATAAACATGCATTTTAAATACAACTTATAATATTTAGTGAAATATGTAAATAGCTTGCTATCGAAAATCTTTGGGGAATAGCCACATATTGAGAGGTGGTTAACAAAAGCAGAGAATAATGCGTTCAAAATTTAAATATAAGCTATTTTATAGGGAAGTGCTTTAAGGTAACTTTGGGTTAAAAAATTAATGCAAACGTTTGCGTGATTTTTTCTTTAGGGCTATCTCAACAGCGAAAAAGAGTTTACACTAAGCGCTATTGCTATGAATTTATTGTCAACATATTGAATTGCTGAGGCAGGAGAAGCGAATGTTAAAGCGTGAAATGAATATTGCAGACTATGATCCACAATTATGGAAAGCGATGGAACAAGAAGTTGTCCGTCAAGAAGAGCACATTGAATTAATTGCTTCTGAAAACTATACCAGTCCACGAGTTATGCAGGCTCAAGGTTCTCAGCTAACCAATAAATATGCAGAAGGCTATCCGGGCAAGCGTTATTATGGCGGTTGTGAATACGTTGATGTCGTAGAGCAATTAGCGATTGACCGTGCAAAAGAATTATTTGGTGCAGATTACGCAAACGTACAACCACATTCTGGCTCACAAGCCAATGCAGCGGTTTACATGGCGCTATTACAACCGGGTGATACCGTTTTAGGTATGAACTTAGCGCAGGGTGGTCACTTAACTCATGGTTCGCCAGTTAACTTCTCCGGTAAATTGTATAATATCGTGCCTTACGGTATTGATGAAAGCGGCAAAATCGATTACGACGATATCAAAGAGCAAGCTGAAAAACATAAACCAAAAATGATTATTGGTGGTTTTTCTGCATACTCAGGTCTGGTTGACTGGGCTAAAATGCGTGAAATCGCAGATAGCATCGGTGCATATTTGTTTGTTGATATGGCGCACGTTGCAGGCTTAATTGCCGCAGGTGTATATCCAAACCCAGTTCCACATGCACATGTGGTGACAACGACGACACATAAAACTTTAGCAGGCCCACGTGGTGGCTTAATCCTGGCTAAAGGTGGCGATGAAGAGTTATATAAAAGAATTAATTCAGCGGTATTCCCAGGTTCACAGGGCGGCCCTTTAATGCATGTGATTGCAGGTAAAGCGGTTGCACTGAAAGAAGCGATGGAGCCAGAGTTTAAAGTTTATCAGCAAAATGTTGCTAAAAATGCAAAAGCTATGGTTGCTGTTTTCCAAAAACGCGGTTATAAAATTGTCTCTAATGGTACTGAGAACCACTTATTCTTAGTTGATTTAGTTGATAAAGATATTACCGGTAAAGATGCAGATGCTGCACTTGGTCGCGCTAATATTACAGTTAACAAAAACAGCGTACCAAACGATCCTAAGAGCCCATTTGTGACCTCTGGGGTACGTATTGGTTCTCCTGCAATTACTCGCCGTGGCTTTAATGAAGCAGAAGCCGCTGAGCTAGCCGGCTGGATGTGTGATATTCTAGATAACCTCAATGATGAAGCGACCATTGAGCGTGTTAAACAGAAAGTATTAACCATCTGCAAAAAACACCCAGTCTACGCATAATAGACATTAATCGTTACCGAAACCCGCTTCTACATTTTGTATGAGCGGGTTTTTTGTATTTAAAATAAGGGAGGAATGATGGTAATTCCATCAACACGCTGGCTAGCTATTGATTATTTTACCTACTTTTTTGCTTATAGTATTTTTCTGCCTTTTTGGTCTATTTGGCTAAAAGGAGAGGGTATTGATGCAGAGATGATTGGTGTTTTACTTGGAATAGGGTTAGGGGCTCGTTTTCTGGGGGCGATGTTTATTACCCCGTTAGTGAAAGAACCTTCAAAACTAATTATTGCACTAAGAATATTGGCGGTACTCTCTTTTATTTTTTCTGTTGGTTTTGCTCTGGGTTCTCATTGGGCATGGCTTCTGTTTGTTATGATAGGTTTTAACTTATTTTTTGCACCTATGGTGCCGCTTGGTGATTCATTGGCCGGCGCATGGCAAAAGCAATTTACTTTTGATTACGGCAAAATACGCGTTTGGGGATCGATAGCTTTTATTATTGGTTCTTCATTAATGGGGTATTTAGCTGGAGTTTGGGGGCATAAATCCATCATGGTGGCGTTAGTCATCAGTTGTGCCGCCTTACTGGTCAGCACCTTGTTAAGACCCGCAATTATGCCTTCTGGTGCCACGAAGGTAGAAGGGCAAGCTAAAGTCTCTGTTAAGCAATTAATTGCTGATAAAAATGTAGTTAGGTTTTTAATCTGCGTATCCCTACTGCAAGGGGCTCACGCAGCGTATTATGGTTTTGCTTCGCTATTTTGGAAAGAAGCGGGTTACTCAGATTTAGTGATTGGTAACTTATGGTCTCTGGGTGTTGTTGCGGAAGTGATTGTTTTTACATTAAGTCATCGTCTATTTCGGCGCTGGAGCGCCCGCAATTTGCTACTACTTTCTGCATTTTGTGGGATTGTACGTTGGGGATTGATGGGGGCATTTACGGCTTTACCTGTTCTGATTATTGTCCAAATTCTACACAGTGGTACTTTTACCGTCTGCCATTTGGCCGCAATGCGTTTTATCAGCGCGCGCAAAGAAAGTGAAATTATTCCATTACAGGCCGTTTATTCTGCATTAGCCATGGGCGGTGGATTAGCCATATTGACTATTGTTGTTGGATTCATTTATGAACGAGTGCCAACTCATCATGGTATTGTATTTTATTTAATGGCGTTATTGGCAGTGCCAGCTTTGTTTATCCGACCAAAAGTGACTGCACAGGTTTAAATCATGTTGTTAACAACAAATGGGCAGCTTAACCGGCGACCTGTTTGTTGTTAATCATAGTTTTATAGGTAATAAAGTCACCTCTATCATCAATATAGATAATAACAATATTTGTATTGGATAGGTTTTTATAATTAATTTTGTGAATGGAAAATGGCGCCACCATCAAGCTTTTTGCTATGGGGGTCGATTGATTATTTTCCATATACAGTTCAGAAATATTTAAAAAGTATGGGCTAGGGTTATTTATATTTAGAGATTGATTCTCTGAATAGAATTTAACCTTATTTATTATGTTTTCAGGTTTTTCAGTTAACTCTATTGGGTGATAGAATAATTTAATGCGTGTTTGTAGCGCGAGTTGTAATACGTTTAGATTGGTTTTATTTTTGGGTTTTGGTGAAATATCGAGTACGTTTAAATAAAAAACAGATTCACGATCTTTCGGTAGTCCATCGCCAATATATTGAATCCGTATTTGTGAGCCTTCATTAGCTGATATTTTAGATATAGGGGGAGTCACAATGAAAGGGGCATTGGTTGTTTCGGGGGTCGAATCAATATTTCCTTCATCAACCCAGCTTTGTGTTAAAGCTGACTGTTCACTATGATTTACCGCCTGAATGCTGATTGATTTCCTATCGCTAGGAAAAACCAATCGAGTTCCTTGAAGTACAATACTTGCACTCACTTGTATGCTAACTAGTTGAAGCACCAGTATTGTTATAACTTTATTAATCGTTAGCATATATCCCTCATTCTTAATTATATGACATAACAACAGTTGCAGTGCTGGATATGCGCCCTTGAGTAATACTACTTGCATTATATGGGTAATAATAAGCCCCCATATTAATGGCAAATGAAGGGGATATTGGACTACCTTTTGTCACATTAAAAATATCGGTTGCGCCATTTCGTATTGTAATACTGTCTGAGAGTGTTAGGGGAGCATTGATGTTATCGGCTTTAACTAGCCTAAAGCCTACCCCTGTAGCTCCTTGGCTTGCGGTATTATTCAGCACAGTTTTATCTGTAGAGAGTAAATTAGCACTAGATAAAAACATCGAAACATCGCGAGAAGCATTGCCTCCGCTAAGAAAATCTTGGCAAGTAAAATTGAGCGTAAAAGGGGTATAACCTGCTCGGGGGGTATTTTTTGCTGCTGTTATGCTAACCGGAGGAAGTGTAACTACAAGTCCTTGATTCACAAAGTTACAAGTTGTTAGAATTGGATTGTAAGTTATTGATATAGGCTGTAAAAAAATATCATCTGGATCAGACGGCCATTGTAGTGTTAATAAAAAAGTAATTAGTTTGCTGACAATATTGAGTAACCATTGAACGATAGTTAATGACGATGCATCTGATGCAAGTACAACAGGTGTGATAGTGATAAAACTACCGGTCACTTCTTTATAATTAGTGCTTGGCTTGCTATCTACTAAGGTAAATTTGATTGTGAAATTAGAATCAAGATCAGATGCGGGGTGGCTACCTGTGGTGATATCTGTCACTTGGTTTTTTTCTAAGGCAGTCACCGTAATCGAAACAAATTGTTTTCCGCCATTAAAGCCGATAGTTGCTATTCTGCCTTCAAATGGGGATGCAATACCAACAGCGTTTGGAAATAATCCTCTCGCCGTACAGGTAAATGTACCTGGGTAAATGGTTCTGCTATTTTTTATTACTGTGGTTGATGTGCTAGTGAGTTCTGTGGATAAATCGAATGAGAGTGCTGGAGCTGTCACCGTAGAAACTGGCCTACAGCTTGCTGATGCATATTGGCTCATCGCTAACAGAGCAGATATTAGAAGCGCAAGTGTTATCTTTTTCATTGCTTTTTCCTTTATCGACAGAAGTTACGGTTTTTAGTCATCGTATTAATTGGGTTATTGATGACGCACTCATTTTTACCATTAGGACCAAGTTTGATATGCAAGCTAGAAGGTAGCTGTTCACCTTTTAAATAAAGCACGCCTGATTGCCCAACATAACCAATGCTTTGTTGTTGGTTATCAGTGACTTCTGTACCAAAGGGTAAACTATCTCCATTAGCAAGAGATGCTCTTAATAAATAAGTTTGGCGGGTATCGGTTTCTAGTTTGATATAGTTAACGGCACCTTGATAGGGACTGACATTTCCCATATTTCCTATAACGTCAGCACCTGAGGTGGTATCTGTATCGGAAAGCGTATAAGTATTGGTTCGATAAGGTGTTGAATTTGCAAGCAGAACGACGCCTTGCTGGTTAGTCAGTGCAGTTTTATCGGAATTGACCATCATATGGTTCGCCATTGGAGCATCAATAATGGTGTAGGTTTGCCCTGTTTCCCCTGAAAAAATAATATGTTCAGGGATGGCGATAACAGTTCCTCTCGCCCCTAACCCTGCTTGTCGGTAGTTATTAGCTTCAGTATAAGACCCTGACACTGTACTGTATGGGTGCTTATAACTGATATTAGTCCCAATTAAATTATTTCCGCCTGTTTGGTTTGTTGCCGTAACGGTATAATTTATTTGGTCATTTCTACCGGTAATTCCACTCAGACTCATTGCAGTTTGCTGATAGTGTGCATCAGTAAAATAAGTCCCCATACTGATGTTGGCACGCTTCTCAAATAGATCTATGGGGACGTTGATATTCACGTAATAGCGAGTTTCTTCATTGTTATCATTATTGCGAATGCGAGAAGCTGACAAGCTGTATGAAATATCATTAAAATTATTGGAATAACCTATTTGATACTCTCGGCTATTACCGTCTGTATTCCAGTAATCACGATGAGTGCCTGAAACAAAAATAGAACCTAATTCATCACTTAATCGTTGGTTTAGATTGATAGTAAAGGTGTTTTTAGCGCGTGAACCCCGCAATGCATCGAGGTTTGTTAATGACAAATCAGTACTGTTGTTATTATTAGGTTGATTAGAAAGCGCTTCTTGATAATTTTTCCAAGCTTGGTAATTATCATGGGAATATATTGAATCAATAAAACTATAGTAACCGCTAGTCGAATAGCGGTAAGTCGCAATCGATAAATTTGTTGAAGTGGCATTAATGTATTTGCTATAGGCTAAGCGGTAGCTTTGTCCATTTTTGTCACCTGAATCAAGTTGGGTATTAGCATGGGTTACATCAGCTGAAATTGCACCAAAACTGAAATTCCATCCACTTCCAATCACCGCTGAATGATAATTTTCACTCATGAGTGCACCAGTGTACAGAGTGACTAAATTATTTAAACCGTAATGAATTTCACCTTGGACAAATTTCGGTTGATAGTGCGTATTATCAATTTTAGTTTGCCCCGCTAATACATTGTAATTATAAATACCTTCTTTAAGCATGTCAGGGACTGTGGAATAAGGAATGGTAAATGATTCAGTGCGCCCATCAGCTTCTTGAATACTGACCGATAAATCGCCGCTACCTGCACTTGGTTGAATATCATCGAATAAAAACTCACCCGGCGGTACATTTTCTTGAAAAACTAAATTTCCATTTTGATAGACACTGACTAGCGCGTTTGTTTGAGCAACTCCTCTAATCACTGGTACAAAATTTTGGCTTGAATTTGGTAACATTCCCATTTCGGTTGCCATAGCGATACCTCGGATACGAATGCTATTAAAAAGGGCCGCCGGTGTATAGAAATCACCGATTTTTAACCCAGAATTAATTGTGCTAATCGGTCTGTAGGCATAACGCGTATTATTTTTCCATTTTTTTTCGCCATGGCTACTATCGCTATAATTAGATTCATCTCTAAATTGCCAAGCACCTAAATTAACACCTGAATTTAGAGTGGCATAAAAGTTATCATTATTAATTTTTTGGTTTTTCTTTTCTTTATAACTATAGTAATTAGCATTATAAGCAAAAATAATAGCGGGAAGTCCATAATTCCAAAGGCTAGGGTCCACATAGCTTGCGTCGGATTGTTTCACTGCAATTTGAGGAACTGAAATATTGAGCTGTAGATCATTCACGTTAAGTTTGTAATGAACATTTGAAACTAAATCATCAATAGGAACCCACTGTGTTTCCTTTGATTGCTCCAAAACCGTAGCTGCTAAATTTAAACCTAGCTTTTGAATATCATTAGCAATAAGACTAATTTTTTTTCCATTATCCTCTACATCAACAAGAAATTGACCTTTCCATGATTGATTAACATAAACATCGACAAGTTGTTTACCTGATGGAATATTGCTATCCATGGTGAATCGTGAAATATCTCCTTGTGCAGATTTTCCAACCAATAAGGAAGTTTCAAATTCATCCGCTATAGAATTTTTTATATTACTCTGTAACCCTATTAGGATTAGAATATAGAGATAGTTTTCTTTTTTCACGATGATTTCTTCTTTTAAAGTTTGATATCTTTGTATTTGAAAACACCATAATCATCAACGTAACTAATAGTAATATTATTATTTTTTAATTTATTTTTTAATGGAATTTCTTGGCTTGATAATGGCGCAATCATTGCTGAATCAACGAGCGAAATATCTTTATTTTCATTTGTTGTTATTGACGCTAAAGTAAAGTGATATTGAGAGTTATTTTTTACTAAGACAGTATTATTAATTAATTTAAAAATTACTTTTTCAATAGACTCACTAGGTAATTCAGTTAATCCTTTTGGACGATAAAATAGTTTAATTCTTGAACGTGTTGCTAACTGTATGGCATTTTTTCCTTTTGCTGCATCAGCAGTTTTCGGTATATCTAGTACATTAAGATAAAATACACTTTCAACATTATCAGGTAGCTGGTTTTCCATCTTTTTAATCTTTAATTGTTGCCCTTGTGATCCTTCAATTTTTACGATGGGCGGATAAAGATAAAAGGGAGAATCAGATGTTTCAGGGGTAGAATCTATGTCTCCGTTGTCTATCCACGATTGAACCAAGGAAGATGTCTTACTGTTATTTGCTAACTGTATAGTCACGCTATCAATATCTTCAGGATAAATTATTCGAGTGCCTGTAATGACTACATTAGCGAGCACATATTGGGAAAATAAAATCCCTATTAGGAATAACAAAAAGTTTTTCATAATTAATACCCACAAAAAAGTCAGACTCATATGAGTCTGACTTTTAAAGTTAGAGATAAGATACAGTATAAATAACATTTGACTGTAAAAGACCTACTTTTGCAGCGGCGGTATTCGTTTTGTAATAACTCGCAATCAAGTTTAAAGTTTCACTATTAGGTGCGGCTAGATTACCAGCAAGGCCAGTATCAAATACTGTATTTAGTGGAATAGCGACAGTTGGGGTTGCCGTTTTGGATAAACTAAAGCCTACGTTCTTAGCTACAGTTGTATCATTTTCATTCACTGAAGTATTTACTAAATATAATCCGGACGATGAGATATTGCTGGAAGAATAAAAATGAACTTTCAGATTGCTTGCAGGAAGTCCTGCTGGAGCGCAATCAGAAAATGTTAATGAAAATTGTTTTTGATTTTTCGTAATTACTGAATTGGCCGTAGTTCCCGCATCTGTAATAGTTATTGGATCTAATACAATGGTAAAGTCAGCGCTATTACCACCATTGATGGTACAGGTTGTGTCACTAATTGCTCCAGAAAGTGAAATGACGCCACCAGCACTATTTGTTATTGCAAGTGCTGAGCCTGATATAACAGTTAAAGAAAGTAATGAAAGACGCAATATATATCTAGACATAGTTAACCCCATTAATGTTAGGGAGTAGAATATAAGTTCATATGTTTTTAAGTCAATAGACTGAGTGAATAGTCAGTCTTATTTGATGTTAGATATAGTTTTAAATTATTTCAAATATAAATTTAAAAAATAATTAATGAGATTTGAGTCTTTTTTATCTTTATGAAAATTATTATTTTTATTTTTTAAAAATAATTTTTATATTTTTGACTTACTCGTTCTGTTTGTTATTTATTTTAATTGATAACGATATGAAACTTTATTTATTTGTTTATTTATGTGAGTGTAATTATTGTTTTTATCAGTGTCGTTATTGTTTTTTTTGAAATTAGTTTGGTTAATTTTTTTTAGTTTTAAATTAAATTTAATTATTAACTGAATTTTAATAAATAAAATTATTGATTAATTGTTGGATGATATTTAACCATGTGAATATCAGCTAAAATTAGATTGGTTGAGTTGTTTATACTGAATTGCAATATCAATTAAATGATTTTTCGTGAATAGGTTATAAAAAAGGTTATTAAGGGAGAATTAAAGAGATGCTGATATCTTTTCAGCACCTCTTTTGATTTGATTAGCGTTTTAGCGCTTCAGATAATTCGTCTTTCATGACATTCAAAATGTCACGAACAATACGTGGGTTACCTGCAATGATATTACCAGAAGCCAAATAATTATGGTTACCAACGAAGTCTGTCATAATACCGCCAGCTTCACGCAAAATAAGTTCTCCGCCTAAGAAATCCCAAGGCTTCAACCCAATTTCATAGTAAGCATCGACACGGCCAGCTGCAACATAGCATAAATCAAGTGCTGCAGAACCTGTACGACGGAAATCTGCACATTTTTCGAACATCTTATTCATGATATTCATAAATGGTGCGGTATGTTGTTTATGTTTGAATGGGAAACCAGTGGCAATGATTGTACCGTCAAGATCGCGAGTTGCTTCAACACGTAAGCGGTAGCCGTTAAGTTGAGCACCCTGGCCACGTACTGCGCTGAATAATTCGTTACGCATAGGGTCATAAACAACAGCAACCTCTGTACGGCCTTTGACGCGTACGGCGATAGAAACTGCAAAGTGAGGTAGACGTTTTGTGAAGTTAGTAGTGCCATCCAGTGGATCAATTACCCATTGAGTATCATCATCTTTACCTAATAATTCACCACTTTCTTCTGTGATGATAGTGTGATCTGGGTAAGATTTGCGAATGATATCAATAATAAGTAACTCAGATTCTTGGTCAACGTTAGTCACGAAGTCATTGACGCCTTTTTGAGTCACTTTAATGTTGCTTGGCATTTCATAGTTTTTTGCTATGTGATTACCGGCCTTACGTGCAGCACGTATGGCAATATTAAGCATTGGATGCATGGGCTTTTTCCACTGGAATGTTAAAGAACGAAAAACTTGAGTGCGCGGATTATATAGATGTTCGTCACAATAAGCAATTTTGTGTTAAACTATGCCGATAAATTTTTCATAAAAAATGTGTAAACCATGTTAGATAATATTCGTATCGTTCTTGTTGAAACCTCACACACTGGCAATATGGGCTCTACAGCCCGTGCAATGAAAACCATGGGGCTTTCTAATCTGTATTTGGTCAATCCACTTGTTCAACCAGATTCACACTCAATAGCGCTTTCAGCAGGGGCGAGTGATGTTATTGGTAATGCGACAATCGTAAATTCTCTCGATGAAGCCTTAGAAGGTTGTAAATTAGTTATAGGGACAAGTGCGCGTTCTCGTACACTTTCTTGGCCGATGGTTGAGCCTCGTGAGTGTGGAGTAAAAGCGGTCAATCAGGCTAAAGAGTCTCCTGTCGCGATTGTTTTTGGCCGTGAGCGTGTTGGGCTAACCAATGAAGAGCTGCAAAAGTGTCAATATCACCTTTATATACCAACGAATCCTGAATATGGTTCGTTAAATTTAGCGATGGCAGTGCAATTAGCCAGTTACGAAATTCGTATGGCTTATTTGGCATTGGATGAAAAAAATACGGTAAAATCAGAAGATGATGAGGTAGAATATCCGCCATCAGAAGATGTTGAACGTTTTTATGTTCATCTTGAAAGTGTATTAAATGAATCTGGCTTTATTCGTAAAGCTCACCCAGGTTTAATTATGAGTAAATTGCGACGTCTCTTTACCCGTGCACATATTGAAACACAAGAGCTACATATTCTTCGGGGTATTCTGACTTCAATGGAAAAATGGGCGAAAAAGTGAGGCTAAAACCGTGAAATAATACTTGAGTAAATTAGTCAGGTAAATAGTTGACTAAATTAGTCAGGAATGACACAATTGTTTCATATTTTACCACGGAGCATTATGCTATGAGACTCACTTCCAAAGGGCGTTACGCAGTAACTGCGATGCTAGATGTCGCGTTACATTCTCAGACTGGCCCAGTACCTTTAGCTGATATTTCTGAGCGTCAGGGAATCTCCCTCTCTTATCTTGAGCAACTTTTCTCTCGATTACGTAAAAACGAACTCGTTTCTAGTGTCCGTGGACCCGGTGGCGGTTATCTCCTTGGTAGAGAGCCCGATCAAATTTTTGTTGCACAAGTTATTGCTGCCGTTGATGAGTCTGTCGATGCAACTCGTTGTCAAGGTAATAAAGAAGGCTGCCAAAATGGCGACCGTTGTTTAACGCATGCTTTATGGCGTGACTTGAGCGATCGAATTACCAGTTTCCTCAGCAGCATCAGTCTTGATGAGCTAGTAAAAAATCAAGAAGTGATGGTCGTTGCTGATAGACAAGATAATGAAAAGCGTAAAACAATGCCTAACGGTATTACGCTTGATTCTATTATTAATGTACGTGCTTAATTAATCTGTTTTTTATTGTTTAAGCTATAACATTGCTGTTTTATTCGTGAGTTATGGCTATCTAACATAAGTTGTAGTTTGAATTATTGGTAACAGATTTAAATTAATTGATATACAAAATATAACAAATTGCAGTCGATACAAAAAGTGGTAGGAATTTGCATAAATAGCTGATTTCACCCAGTATCTTTAGAAAATTAAAGGCAAGTCATCTTGACCTTTGGAGTATGTGAGCAATGAAATTACCAATTTATCTCGATTATTCAGCAACGACGCCAGTTGATCCTCGCGTTGCTGAAAAAATGATGCAATGTCTAACAATGGATGGGATTTTCGGTAATCCGGCGTCTCGTTCCCACCGTTTTGGTTGGCAAGCAGAAGAAGCCGTTGATATTGCACGTAACCAAGTTGCGGAATTAGTCAATGCTGACCCCCGTGAAATCGTATTTACATCAGGTGCAACTGAATCTGATAACCTAGCGATTAAAGGTGCTGCTAATTTCTATAAAAAGAAAGGTAATCATATTATTACCTGCAAAACTGAGCATAAAGCCGTTTTGGATACTTGTCGTCAATTAGAACGAGAAGGTTTTGAAGTGACTTATTTGGCACCTCAAAGTAATGGTTTGATTAACCTGAAAGATTTAGAAGCTGCTATTCGTGACGAAACCATTCTAATTTCGATTATGCATGTTAATAACGAAATTGGTATTGTTCAGGATATTAGCGCTATTGGTGAATTATGCCGTAGTCGCGGTATTATTTTCCATGTGGATGCTACTCAAAGTGTTGGTAAATTACCGATTGACCTTGCAACATTAAAAGTTGATTTGATGTCATTCTCTGCGCATAAATTGTACGGACCTATGGGGATTGGTGCATTATATGTGCGTCGTAAACCACGTATTCGTCTTGAAGCGCAGCAACACGGTGGCGGTCATGAACGTGGTATGCGTTCAGGTACTTTACCGGTTCACCAAATTGTCGGTATGGGTGAAGCATATCGTATTGCAAAAGAAGAAATGGCTGAAGAGTCCATACGTTTGCGTGGATTGCGTTTACGTTTATGGAACGGTATTAAAGATATTGAAGAAGTTTATCTCAATGGTGATTTAGAAAATGGAGCCCCTCATATTCTAAATGTAAGCTTCAACTATGTTGAAGGCGAATCGTTGATGATGTCATTAAAAGATTTAGCCGTATCATCAGGCTCCGCTTGTACTTCCGCAAGCCTCGAACCTTCTTATGTACTTCGTGCTTTAGGGATGAATGACGAACTCGCTCACAGTTCAATTCGCTTCTCCTTAGGTCGCTTTACGACAGAAGAAGAAATTGACTATGCAATCACATTGATTCATGGCGCAATTGACCATTTACGCGCGCTTTCTCCTTTATGGGATATGTTCAAAGAAGGCGTAGATATCAGTAGTATCGAATGGTCTCACCATTAATCAGATGATTTCAGGAGTTTAAAATGGCTTACAGTGAAAAAGTTATCGATCATTATGAAAACCCACGTAACGTTGGTTCATTCGACAATAGTGATCCAAGCGTTGGCAGTGGAATGGTAGGTGCACCTGCTTGTGGTGACGTCATGAAATTACAGATTAAAGTAAATGATGCCGGTATCATCGAAGATGCACGTTTTAAAACCTATGGTTGCGGTTCAGCTATTGCATCAAGTTCACTAGTGACAGAGTGGATGAAAGGTAAAAGTTTGGATGAAGCAGAGTCAATCAAAAATACAGCGATTGCAGAAGAGTTAGAATTACCACCAGTGAAAATTCACTGCTCAATTTTAGCTGAAGATGCGATTAAAGCTGCTATTGCAGATTACAAAAGCAAACGCCAAAGTAAATAACGTATATTAGCTTATATGGGTTGCTAGCATAAATGCGATAAAAAATAAAAACATGCAGCTCAGTAACTGGTAACTATACTCAAAACAATTCAAGTTTCATGTCTGCGCTTATAGCGGTGTAATTTGAAGTATAAAGAGTGATAATAATTTAAAGGCGGATGCTGCATAATAGCGGGCATCTGCCTTATTTGTTTTAAATGTGAGGTTCGCAATGTCTATTTCTCTTACAGAAAGTGCAGCGCAACGTATTCAATCTTTCTTGCAAAACCGTGGTAAAGGTGAAGGATTACGTTTAGGTGTAAGAACTTCTGGTTGTTCAGGTATGGCTTATGTACTTGAGTTTGCTGATATAATCAATGAAGAAGATACCGTTTTTGAAGACAAAGGTGTGAAAGTTATTGTTGATGGTAAAAGTATTGTTTACCTTGACGGTACCGAGCTGGATTTTGTTAAAGAAGGCTTAAACGAAGGATTTAAATTTAATAATCCTAACGTAGGCAGCGAATGCGGATGCGGTGAAAGTTTTCACGTATAATCCCTTCTAATTAGCATAATTTTCGACCAATATATCTAAGGTAGCTAAATAAATTATTGCTCAGTGATACACAATGAGTGAATCTTTAATTAGCATGATAAAAAGACTAATTTTATCATTAGATTAGCTGTATTGGTCAATGGTTCGAGATATTGAGCACTTATGGATTACTTTACTCTTTTTGGACTAAGCCCTAACTATACTCTTGATAACGAACAGCTAACGCGTCGCTTTCAAGATTTACAGCGTCAGTATCATCCCGATCGTTTTGCGACCTGCTCTGAGCAGGAGAAAATGCAATCTCTTCAACAAGCTGCAACTATTAATGCGGCGTATCAAACTCTTCGTCACCCACTTAAACGCGCAGAATACATGCTTTTACTTCAAGGCATCGATATCAATAATGAACAACATACAATGCATGATACGGCATTTTTGATGGAGCAATTGGCGCTGCGAGAAGAACTTGATGATATTGAGAATAGCTCAAAAGTGCTTGAGTTATTGACTATATTTATAAAAAACGTCAAACAGATGCAGCAAACACGTAGTGCCTTAATGGTGACTCAACTCAACGCCATGGATTGGGAGCAGGCTGCCGATACCGTACGCAAATTACGTTTTCTCGATAAGTTACAGCAACAAGCTGAGCAGCTCGAAGAACGGTTACTCGACGATTTTTAAGAGAAAACGATCATGTCTTTATTACAAATCAGTGAACCTGGAATGACAGCCGCACCGCACCAACGTAAGCTTGCTGCGGGTATTGACCTTGGTACGACTCACTCATTGATAGCGACAGTTCGTAGTGGTCAAGCAGCGGTTTTACCTGATAATCAAGGCCGCTATTTGTTACCTTCTGTTGTAAATTATCAAATCGATAGCAAACAAGTTGGTTGGGAAGCAAAACAATTAGCTGAACAAGATCCCGTCAATACCATTATTTCAGTGAAAAGAATGATGGGGCGCTCCTTGGCTGATATCCAGCAACGCTACCCTGAACTTCCTTATCAGCTAACATCAAGTGAAAAAGGTTTACCTTTTATTCAGACCATTGCCGGTCAAGTTGATCCTATTCAAGTTTCTTCTGATATTTTGAGAACATTAGCGAAAAGAGCAGAAGAAACACTGGGTGGTGAGATGGATGGCGTGGTAGTGACTGTGCCTGCTTATTTCGATGATGCGCAACGTCAGGGTACCAAAGATGCGGCTCGTTTAGCGGGTCTTCATGTTCTGCGTTTATTAAATGAACCTACCGCCGCCGCAATTGCTTATGGACTTGATTCAGGGCAAGAAGGTGTTATTGCTATCTATGATTTAGGTGGTGGTACTTTTGATGTCTCCATTTTACGTTTAAGCCGTGGCGTATTTGAAGTGCTCGCGACCGGTGGCGATACGGCACTCGGTGGCGATGATTTCGACCAAGTATTAGCCCAGTGGATTGCAGAACAAGCAGGCTTATCGATACAAGACGATCATCAATTTAATCGTCAGTTATTAAATATTGCGACTGAAACTAAAGTGGCTTTAAGTGATGCAGACAAAGTAGTTATTAACTTGGCTAATTGGCAAGGTGAAATTCGTCGTGAGCAATTTGATGCGCTGATTGAAACTTATATTAAACGCACGCTGATGGCTTGTCGTAGAGCGCTAAAAGATGCACAAGTTGAAATTGATGAAATACTGAATGTCGTCATGGTCGGTGGCTCAACTCGGGTTCCTTTAGTGAGAAATAAAGTCGGTGAGTTTTTTGGTAAACAGCCATTGACCTCAATTGATCCCGATAAAGTAGTGGCTATCGGTGCTGCCATTCAGGCAGATATTTTAGTGGGTAATAAACCGGATAGCGATATGCTTTTGTTGGATGTCATTCCGCTGTCCCTCGGTCTTGAAACCATGGGGGGATTAGTTGAGAAAGTTATTCCACGCAATACCACGATCCCTGTTGCTCGAGCGCAAGAATTTACTACTTTCAAAGATGGTCAAACGGCAATGAGCGTTCATGTGGTACAAGGTGAGCGTGAAATGGTCGCAGATTGTCGCTCCCTTGCACGTTTTGCTTTGCGTGATATCCCTGCGATGGCCGCAGGTGGCGCCCATATTCGAGTCACTTTCCAAGTGGATGCCGATGGGCTGCTTAGTGTGAGCGCAATGGAAAAGTCGACAGGCGTCGAAGCATCTATTCAAGTTAAGCCATCTTATGGATTAACTGACAATGAAATTTCAAACATGATTAAAGATTCAATGAGTAACGCGCAAGATGACCTTAATGCGCGCCGCCTTGCGGAACAAAAAGTTGAAGCGGCAAGAGTGCTTGAAAGTTTAACGAGTGCATTAGAGCAAGACTCACATTTACTGACGCCTACAGAAGAGTCAGAAATTGATAATGCAGTCGATGAGTTAATTAAAGCGATTGAAGGTGTTGACCCAATCGCAATTGAAAATGCCATTAAACAACTGGATAAGCAATCGCAGGAGTTTGCGGCCCGTCGAATGGATTCATCTATTCGCCAAGCGCTGTCAGGTCATTCTGTGGATGAGATATAATTATGCCTAAAATAGTTTTTTTACCTCATAGTGATTTATGTCCAAACGGTGCAGTTGTTGAAGCACAGCAGGGCGAGTCAATCTTAAATGTTGCGCTACGCAATGGGATTGAAATTGAACATGCCTGTGAAAAATCATGTGCCTGTACAACGTGCCATTGTATCGTTCGTGAAGGCTTTGATTCATTAGAAGAAAGCAGTGAGCTAGAAGATGACATGTTAGATAAAGCATGGGGTCTTGAGCCTGAAAGTCGATTAAGCTGCCAAGCGGTTGTGACGGATGAGGATTTAGTCGTGGAGTTGCCTAAATATACTGTTAATCATGCTCGTGAGCACTAAATGCTCGTCATATTTCGCGCTGTAGCGTTGTTGGCTTCTTTCGCTAATCTTAGTCACATACTTATGTATGCTCCTAAGTCTTAGCTCAATTGCCGCCTAGCTACAACCCGAACTATTTAGAGCATTAATTACTAGTTATATTTCGTGCTGTAGCGTTGTTGGCTGCTTTCGCTAATCTTAGTCACATACTTATGTATGCTCCTAAGTCTTAGCTCAATTGCCGCCTAGCTACAACCCGAACTATTTAGAGCATTAATTATTGATATATTCTTAAAATAATCTTGCTGCATATATCATTGCAATGATGCTAAGACGACTATCAAACTGTTACTAACGAATGATTTAGGGGAAAACATGAGCTTAAAATGGTCTAATAGCCGCGAAATTGGCGAAGCACTCTATGATGCATTTCCCGATATCGATCCGAAAACCGTGCGCTTTACTGATATGCACCAATGGATTTGTGAGTTAGACGAGTTTGATGATGATCCACAGAAGTCTAACGAAAAAATCCTTGAGGCCATTTTATTGGTTTGGTTGGATGAATTTGAGTGATATCGCAAATGAGAGCAAAAGCCGAACTACTGTTAAAACAGAGTTCGGTTTTTTATTTAATATCAGCACTATCTTGATATCCCTAGCGCTATTTATCAGTTAATGTAATCACATCGCCGATAGAATTATAGGCTTTTCGGCTGCCTGCAAAAATGGATAAAGAGAGAGAAATAATGACTAAACAAATTATGCCAGTAATGATTTCTTGTGAACCCGCAGCGCCTTGTTGGGGCGAGGGTGCACTACTCAGTTCTGGCAACAATGGGATGACTATTCATCTAAAACATCCAGGTAAATTATGTGCAGTGCAAAGTGCGGGCCGTAAACTAGATGGTCAAGGTATTCGTAATGTTTCGCTAGTAGGCGAAGAGTGGGATTTAGAAAAAAGTTGGGCATTTTGGCAAGGTTTTCGTGCACCCAAAGGTGCGAGAACGATTGAATGGCCAGTATTACCAGAAGCGGAACGCAAAGAGCTAGAAAACCGTATCCGTACGATTGACTGGGTACGTGATGTGATTAATGCCCCAGCAGAAGAATTAGGTCCAGAGCAATTAGCGAAAAGGGCCATTGACTTGCTATGTACCGTTGGCGCACAAGATATTAGCTATCGTATTGTTAAAGGTGATGATTTAGCTCAGCAAGGTTACGCAGGTATTCATACTGTCGGTCGTGGTTCCAGTCGTGCACCTGTCTTTCTTGCTTTAGATTACAATCCGGGTGCTAATCCTAACGCACCCGTATTTGCTTGCTTGGTCGGCAAAGGAATTACATTTGACTCGGGCGGTTACAGTCTTAAGCCGTCTTCATCGATGAATTCAATGAAAGCCGATATGGGTGGCGCGGCGACACTTGCAGGTTCATTAGCCTTAGCAATCAGCCGTGGTTTACAAAAACGTGTAAAAATGTTCCTGTGTATTGCTGATAACATGGTCAGTGGTAATGCATTCAAATTAGGCGATATTATTCGTTACCGTAATGGTAAATCTGTTGAAATCATGAATACGGATGCGGAAGGTCGTTTAGTACTGGCTGATGGTTTGATTGATGCAAGCAAAGAAAAGCCAACACTGATTATTGATGCAGCAACATTGACTGGTGCAGCAAAAACAGCCGTTGGTGGTGATTATCACGCAGTTTTAAGCTTTGATGATAAATTAGTTTCTGAATTAATGAATGCTTCTGATGAAGAATTTGAACTATTCTGGCGCTTGCCATTAGCTGAATTCCATCGCCAACAACTCCCGTCAGGTTTTGCTGATTTAAACAATATTGCGGCTCCTTCTCATAGTGCTGGCGCAAGTACTGCGGCAGCATTTTTATCGCATTTTGTTGAAAATTATCGCCAAAATTGGGTGCATATTGATTGTTCAGCAACGTACCGTAAATCACCTGTTAGCTTATGGGCGGAAGGTGCAACCGGTATTGGTGTGCGCACTATCGCTAATTTATTAGTGAGTAAAGCTAAATAAGTCAGTGGTATTTAGCCGTTATAGGCATGAGTTATAGGGCATGGGAAGGCAACTTTTCATGCCTATTTTTTACGTGAATGAAATTGCGAGTATAATACGTAAAATTATTTCTAAATTGCAGAGGATTGGCAATGTCGCAGCAATCAAATGATAAAGCATCTAACTCAGAAAGTGAGATTGAATATACGGAATTAACCGTACCAGAAGGCTCGGCTCTTAAATTAAGTGTGCTTGAGCAAGAGCCTGAAGCGTTAACAACTGCGTTAAGTGAATTCTTTAAACAACATAAAGTCATCAGACGAGCCTTTATTGTTTCGGCGCTCGAAAATGAAGATGGCGAAGAAATGACGATTTTAATGGTTGCATTAGAGTTTGTCGCGGGTGCTGAAAATATTGATGCCATTATTCATGATGCGGGAACACTGGCTTGTGAATATTTAGCAGATGAAGAATCAATTGATTTTTGCTTAGTTAATGAAGAAGAAAAAGGTCTCAGTCACTTTATTACTCAGCATGTTCAACCTTTCTATCAGCGCCGTTTAGGTAGCTTTTTGCGTGATACCATTCCAATTAAAAATACGTAATTAATTCCCTTCTTAAAATAAAGACTAGTTTTTACTGGTCTTTATTTTTCCGTTTTGTCTGATAGGTGTTTTTATAACATTCTGTTAAATTACGTCGATAATTGAAACAATATCGACGGTCTTGGTATATTGATAATATACGGTCTTGGTATATTGATAATATTAAGTTAAATCTAAATCTCTTAAATGTTCAAACAATCAGTTTGAGCTCAATAAACATAATAATTTTAACTCGTTAAAGGATGGGACGGTAATGAAACAACAATCAAGTTGGGCTTCATTGACGGGTCTAAAAACCAAAAAGCGTTATATTGCACTTGCATTAGCATCTGTTGTGGCATTAGCGGGTTGTGATAATACGGAAGAGACCACTAAAAAAGACACCAATGTTTCTTCAACAGCAAGCGAAAATCAAGTTAAAACAGCACCAGTTGCGGAACAAAAGAAATCCGCACCAAAGCTCTCTACTGAAGAGATGGTGAAAAAATACGCAGGAAAAGATCTGGAAATTCTTGATGCCTCTGAGCTACAGCTTGATGGCGCTAGTGCTATGGTTGTCACTTTCTCAGTACCTATTGAGCCTAACCAAGATTTCGGCCAATTTTTAAATCTTGTTGATGTTAAAGCTGGAAAATTAGATGGTGCATGGGAACTTTCAGATAACCAATTAGAGTTACGTTTCCGCCACTTACCACCATCTAAAGAGCTGAACCTATCTGTTATTCCTGGCATTAAAGCGGTTAACGAACGCACGATTACAGCAAACTTTGATAAAAAATTCCAAACTGCACAAATTATTCCAACGGTTGGTTTTGCAAGTAAAGGTTCTTTATTACCAAGTAAAGTTGCACAGGGATTGCCTGTCATTGCACTTAATGTTGATAAAGTCGACGTTAACTTTTTCCGTGTTGATGAAAAACAATTACCACAATTTTTAGCAACTTGGCAATATCGCAGTAATTACGAATATTGGTATTCAGATGAATTTCTCGATAAAGTTGAGCTTGCCTATACTGGACGTTTTGACCTTAATCCAGATAAAAATACCCGCCAAACTGTTTTATTACCGCTTAAAGATATCAAAGAATTACAGCAAGATGGCGTGTATCTAGCCATCATGCAAAAAGCGGGTAGCTATAGTTATCAGTTCCCTGCGACTGTTTTTACTCTCAGTGATATCGGCGTTTCATTACATAGTTATCAAGACCGTGTCGATGTCTTCACGCAATCCCTTGCAAAAGGTTCCGCCATTAAAGGTGTTGAGCTACGCATTCTTGATGATAAAGGACAGTTAGTAACGAAAGGCACGACTGATGGTGATGGTCATGCACAATTAGAAAAATTAGCAGGTGGAAAGTTATTACTGGCAACCCATGAAGGGCAAACCAGTATGATTGACTTAACACAGCCTGCACTTGATTTATCTGAGTTTGATATTTCAGGCCCTGCTGGTTTTGCAAAGCAATTTTTCACCTTTGGACCGCGTGATCTTTATCGTCCGGGGGAGTTATTATTAGTCAATGGCTTGCTGCGTGATGGCGATGGTAATCCAGTTAAATCACAACCCGTTAAAGTTGATGTATTAAAAACGGATGGGCAAGTTGTTCGTAGTTTTGTTTGGCAGCCGCAAGAGAAACAAGATGGCTTGTATCAATATCAATTTGAAATCCCTAAAAATGCAGAGACGGGGGGTTGGTCACTCCGCTTTGATTTAGGTGATGGCTCTCCTTTGCGTTATTACAAATTTAATGTTGAAGATTTTATGCCAGAGCGTATGGCACTTGATATTACGACGAGTGATACCCCAATTTTGAATACTGAATCAGTTGATTTTGATATTCAAGGTCGTTATCTCTATGGTGCACCTGCGGCAAATAACGAGCTGCAAGGGCAAGTTTTGCTCAAAGCAAACCGTGAAGCCGTTGCTAAATTACCCGGCTTTGAATTTGGTGCCATGAATGAAGAAGGTTTACCTCGTAAACTGGATGAGTTTGACCTAACGTTAAATGATAGCGGTGAAACCGTTATCTCACTGCCAAAAAGTAATTGGGAATCTACGCGTTCACCTATTTCTGCAATCTTACAAGCGAGCTTATTAGAAGCGGGTGGGCGACCAGTGACCCGTCGCGCTGAACAAGCGATTTGGCCTGCGGATAAGCTAGTCGGTATTCGTCCATTATTCGCTAAAAAAGAAATTTATGATTACCGTACTGACCGTTATGTAAAACGTCATAATGTTGATGAGAATTCATTAGCAGAGTTTGAATTAGTCATGGCCGATGCGGCGGGTAATAAACTCGCGGCTGAAAATTTAACAGCACGTTTAGTGTACGAGCGCCGTGATTATTACTGGAGTTGGTCTGAAAGTGGTGGTTGGTCATCAAATTATGATCAAAAAGATTTAGTGATGGCAAATGAAAATATTACGATTGCTAAAGATGGTACCGCCAAGATTGCTTTCCCTGTGGATTGGGGCACATTTCGTTTAGAAGTGTTGAATCCTGAAAATCAATTAGTCAGCAGCATTCAGTTCTGGGCGGGTTATTCATGGCAAGATAACACTGGCGGTAGTGGTTCTGTTCGTCCTGATCAGGTCAAATTAAGCTTGAATAAACCGGCCTATTTACCGGGCGAAAAAGCGAAAGTTCGTATTGAATCACCAAAAGCGGGTAAAGGTTATATTTTACTCGAATCTAGCGATGGTCCGCTGTGGTGGCAAGAAATCGACGTGCCTGAAAATGGCTTAGATATTGAAGTGCCTGTGAATAAAGAGTGGGCGCGTCATGATCTCTATATTTCTACCGTTGTTGTGCGTCCAGGGGATGATTCAAAAGAAGCGACCGTAAAACGTGCGGTTGGCGTATTACATCTTCCGATAGCCGATGAAAATCGTAAAATTGCCTTGGCATTAACCTCGCCAAATAAAATGCGTCCGAATCAAGATCTTACGGTAAAAATTAAAGCGACTGCGCAAGATGGAAAACCACTGCCTGAGAAAGTCAATGTGATACTTTCTGCGGTGGATACGGGCGTCTTGAATATTACTGATTTTAAAACGCCAGATCCGTACGATGCTTTCTTTGGTCGTAAGCGTTACAGCGTTGATCAATATGATGTTTATGGTCATCTGATTGAAGGCCAAGGTAAAGTGGCTAACTTACGTTTTGGTGGTGATGGTGAAGATGCCGCAATGGAACGTGGGGGAATGAAGCCGCTGACTGAAGTACAAATCATTGCAGAGCAAGCGCAGCCTGTCACATTAGATAAAAATGGCGAAGGTGAAATTACTCTCGCTATTCCTGATTTTAATGGTGAATTGCGTTTAATGGCTCAAGCATGGAATGGAAAAGATTTTGGTCATGCCGATAGCAAAGTAACAGTTGCAGCGCCACTAGTGACACAAATGTCAATGCCACGCTTTATGGCGGGCGGAGATAAGTCCTATTTCTCTCTTGATCTCACTAATATGACTGAGAACACTCAGAATGTATCAGTGACCTTTAAAGCAACAGGGATGGTGAAACTTGATGGCGTGACCAGCCGTGAAGTTGAATTGCAAAAAGGTAAACGCACCACGTTAACATTGCCAGTAAAAGCTGATTATGGCTTTGGTGAAGGTGAAGTGACCATGACCGTTAATGGTGTGAAGATTAAAGGTGAAGCGAGCAAAGACTACAGTAATAGCTGGAAAGTCGGGGTTCGTCCTGCTCAGCCTGCGGAAACCATCTCTTTTGCTACGACGATTGAGCCCGGTACTGCATGGTCGTTGCCAGCCAACGAAATCTTAGGTTTGCAACCGGATACGCTTGAAGGGCAAGTGCTACTAAGTAGTCGTCCTCCGATACAAATCTCTCGTTATATCAGAGAATTATTTGCTTATCCGTATGGTTGCCTTGAGCAAACCATTAGTGGGTTATATCCGTCTTTATTCTCTACACAAGCAGAACTGAAGAAATTAGGTATTAATTCTCAAACTGATGCAGATCGTCATAAAGCGATTGAAATTGGTATTCCTCATTTGTTAAGTATGCAACGTGGGGATGGCGGTTTTTCCTTATGGGACAGAAATGGTTCAGAGGAATATTGGTTAACCGCTTATGCTGCTGACTTTTTAAATAAAGCCAATCAACGTGGTTTCACCGTACCACAGGATGCGTTGAATAATGCGAATACGCGTTTGTTAAGCTATTTGCAAGATGCAAATCAAATTAATTACCCTTATACCGATAACCAAGCTGGTGCCCGTTTTGCAACTCAAGCCTATGCAGGTTTAGTGCTAGCAACTCAACAAAAAGCGCCGCTTGGTGCACTTCGTCAGATTTATGGACAAAATAGTAATGCCACCAGTGGATTACCATTAGTTCAATTAGGTGTGGCGTTGAATTTGATGGGCGATAAAGCGCGCGGTGAAAGTGCGATTATTGATGGTCTGAAAAAACAACGCAGTGGTTATAGCTATGTGGGCGATTATGGTTCTGTGGTTCGTGATGATGCATTGATCATTGCATTACTAAATGAATACAACCTGATGCCTAAATCACGTGATCAAAAATTACAATCGTTGGCGAATAATTTGACCTCACAGCGTTATTTCTCAACTCAAGAAAATAATGCGCTGTACTTAGCGGGTCGTTACTATGTCAATGAAACTGAAACACCATGGAAAGCGCTGATCAATGGACAAGAACCTCCGATGGTTTCTGATAAACCCGTGAGTGAGTTCTTGACCAAAGAGCAGATACAAAATGGTTACAGTATTGAAAATAGCGGCACTAATACACTTTATACTCGCTTGAATGTGGTTGGTTATCCACAGAGCTCACCAAAACCGAGTTCAAATGTACTTGGTGTTCAACGTAGTTACTATGATATGAAAGGTAATCGCGTTTCACTTGATAGACTAAGAAGTGGTGAAATGGTGGTGGTTAAATTGGATGTTACTGCATCTCAAACCGTACCCGATGCACTAGTTGTTGATTTGTTGCCTGCTGGTTTAGAGTTAGAAAACCAAAACTTAGCGAATAGCAGTGCGAATCTCAGTGAGTCAGCACCAAACTTACAAGAGATGATTGATGATATGCAACAATCGCAAATTCGTCATATGGAATATCGTGATGACCGCTTTGTGGCCGCTGTTGAAGTTCAACAGTATAAACCAACGACCTTGGTTTATTTGGCGCGTGCGGTAACGCCGGGTGTATATAGCATTCCAGTACCGCAAGTGGAATCCATGTATGTACCTGAATGGCGTGCAACAGGCTATTCAGATGGTAAATTAGAAATAGTGCGTTAATCTTCACCTTAAGCCCTTATATTGTATGATATAAGGGCTTTCTTCTTAACTAGCGGTACATTCATCAATGAAAAAATGGTTATGTCGCACTGGATTGACTCTCGTGTTTCTGGTGATTTTGTTGCCTTTATTATTTTTGGCAGCAGATAAAATTTGGCCATTGCCAATTAAACAAGTTGAAATGGCACGAACCGTTGTCGCGGCTGATGGGACGCCTCTTTGGCGCTTTGCCGATAAAGACGGTATTTGGCGCTTTCCGGTTAAACTGGATGAAGTATCACCTGAATTTATTGAAGCGCTACTGACTTATGAAGATCGCCATTTTTATCGTCATCCGGGCGTGAATCCCTTTTCACTGGTGAGAGCAACTGGGCAGTTTATCAGTTCAGGACGAATTGTCTCTGGCGGTAGTACTATCTCTATGCAAGTGGCTCGGTTAATTGACCCGCATGACCGCACGCTTTTGGGCAAATTGAAACAGTTGTGGCGTACTGCGCAACTTGAATACCATTATTCAAAAGATGAAATTCTTGAAATGTATCTCAATCGGGCGCCTTATGGTGGAACGATTGAAGGAATTGGCGCAGCAAGTTGGGTTTATTTGAATAAATCTCCCGCTAAATTGACCTCCAGTGAAGCGGCATTATTTGCTGTTTTACCTCAAGCCCCAAGTCGTTTAAGGCCAGATCGTTACCCTCAACGGGCTCAAATTGCACGTGATAAAGTCTTAGATAGGCTTGTCGAGTATCAAGTTTGGAGTGCTGAAAAAGTTGCAGACATCAAACAAGAGCAAATTTGGCTAGCTCCACGCAAAAATCCACATTCAGCGCCTTTGTTGGCTCGTCGAGTTGTAAAAGATACTCAGGAGCCTGTCATTGAAACAACCATTGATGCGAGTTTACAAAGCCAATTGGAAGAGATGGCGTTAAATTGGAAAAATCAGCTACCTAAACAAACCTCCCTCGGCATATTAGTTGTTGATCATACTGATATGAGCGTGAAAGCGTATATTGGTTCGATAGATTTTCAAGATGACAGCCGTTTTGGTCATGTTGATATGATAAGTGCTTGGCGCTCACCCGGTTCAACATTGAAACCATTTTTATATGCATTAGCAATGGATGATGGGCTCATTCATGCGGAATCATTATTACAAGATGTTCCCCGGCGTTTTAACGACTATCGTCCTGGTAATTTTGATAGTGGTTTTAATGGTCCCGTTAGTGTGAGCGATGCTTTAGTGCGCTCACTGAACTTACCTGTTGTGCAATTACTGGATGTTTATGGGAGTAAACGATTTACGGCGCAGTTACGTAATGTTGGTACTGAGTTACGTTTTCCTATGGGGAGCGAGCCCAATCTATCATTAATCTTAGGCGGTACTGCAACGAGAATGGATGATTTGGTCGCTGCATATAGTGCATTTGCTCGCCAAGGTAAGGTTTCTCCTCTTCGTTTTAAACCGACAGATACATTGCGTGATAGAACATTAATTTCACCGGGAGCGGCTTGGATTATTCGTCGCATTATGGGGGGAGAAGCGCGACCAGTACCGGATATGAATTTATCGGGACAATTAAATTTGGCGTGGAAAACCGGTACCAGTTATGGTTATCGCGATGCTTGGGCTATTGGCGTTAATCCTCGCTATACCATTGGTGTTTGGGTTGGACGTCCTGATGCGACGCCAGTGGCAGGGCAGTTTGGTTTTGCCACAGCAATTCCAATTATGAATCAAGTCAATAATATGTTGTTGGCGAGAATATATCAGTCCCACGAGCCGTTACCGAAAGATACTAAACCTGCTAGTGTGAGCCAAGCGGTTATTTGCTGGCCGGGTGGAACCGCGTTACTTCAAGATGATAATAATTGTCGCCAGCGCCGTTTGAGCTGGATTTTGGATAATACAATTCCGCCAACGCTAATGGCAAGAGACCAAGAATCATTATTGGGATTAAGACAAAAAATTTGGTTGAACGACAAAGGTTTACAAGTTGCGGCTGATTGCCCAAATGCGACAGAAAAAGAGGTCCATCTGTGGCCAATTACTGTTGAATCATGGCTTCCAGCAAGCGAGAAACGAGAAAACCGTTTACCAAAACCAGATTTAGCTTGCCCTCCACTTAAACTTGAAATGCCGCCATTGCATATTTCGGGTATTCGAGATGGTGAGGTGTTACAGCGATTACCGGGCAAAACCAGTTTAGACTTGCGCCTAGTGACTCAAGGTGGTCAGGGGAATAAATGGTGGTTTTTAAATGGCGAGCAAGTCAATGAAACTGAACATAATGGCAGTATTTTACTGACGTTGGATAAGGTCGGAAACTATCAGATTTCAGTATTAGATTTGAGCGGACAGGTGACAGCATTAAACTTTAGAGTTAAGTAGTAGACAAAAAGTGTGACTTAGTCAAAAAAATAGTATTTTTTGCTACGAAAAGTTTAACAAAATGTTGATATGACTGTAGGAAATTGTAACTGTAACCCCTATAATCAACGCCTTATTTTCTGCTTCCTTGGATCAGGAATAGAAATAATATTAAAACTAAAACAGACTCATATTTTTATACTCTTGATATAAAAAGAATAAAAAATTAAAGTCAAATAAAACGCTAAGAGGTTATTTATGACGGTTCAACGTACATTTTCAATTATCAAACCAAATGCAGTGAAGAAAAATGTGATTGGTGCAATCTATCATCGTTTTGAAAGCGCTGGCTTTTCTATTATTGCTGCTAAAATGATGCATTTGACGCGTGAACAAGCGGAAGGCTTTTACGCAGAACACAAAGGTCGTCCTTTCTTTGACGGTTTAGTTGAGTTCATGACTTCAGGTCCAATCATGCTGCAAGTTTTAGAAGGTGAAAATGCAATTCAACGTCACCGTGATCTGATGGGCGCAACAAACCCAGATAACGCTTTAGCCGGCACTTTACGTGCAGATTACGCTGATAGCTTCACTGAAAATGCAACACACGGTTCTGATTCTGAAGAGTCAGCAGCACGTGAAATCGCCTATTTCTTCGCTGAAGATGAAATTTGCCCACGTTAATACATAAATTTAGCGTGTAATAATTGTAATGCATTAGCATTATGATTATAAAGTTTGTACAATGCTCGCCCTGTTAATCTATTTATAGGTTAACAGGGCAGTTTGTTTTTTATAGCAACTCGAATTATTTAGCGTGCTATTAGTGTTTTTCGTTAAATTGAAGGCTCTATTACTGCCAAATGCTCCTATAATTTTTGTTATAAAATACGTTCTATTTATTTATATATGCTGTGCTATTATTAGCGTCGCCGAAAGTGTAATAACGAGGCAATACACCATGTCCAATACGACTACCAGCGCACAATGTGCCACTTCTTCTGCTATTTCTGTCACGCCAGAAAAAAACAATCAAAAAATTAATCTACTTGATTTAAATCGCAAAGAAATGCGTGAATTTTTTGTTCAATTAGGTGAAAAACCCTTTAGAGCTGATCAAGTGATGAAATGGATTTATCACTACTGCTATGATGATTTTGAGCAAATGACCGATATCAACAAAGTGCTTCGTACTAAGCTACAGGCCATTGCTGAGATTCGTGCGCCTGAAGTTTCTGAAGAACAACGCTCATCTGATGGCACCATCAAATGGGCAATCGCCGTTGGCGATCAACAAGTTGAAACGGTTTATATCCCTGAGGATGACCGAGCAACTCTATGTGTATCATCACAAGTGGGTTGTGCTCTTGAATGCAAATTCTGCTCAACGGCTCAGCAAGGATTCAATCGTAATTTACGTGTTTCTGAAATTATTGGCCAAGTATGGCGTGCGGCTAAAATAATTGGCTCATTAAAATCCAGTGGTCGTCGTCCAATTACTAACGTTGTAATGATGGGAATGGGTGAACCATTACTTAATCTGAATAATGTAGTGCCTGCCATGGAAATTATGCTTGATGATTTTGGGTTTGGTTTATCTAAACGCCGAGTGACAATATCGACATCAGGTGTTGTTCCTGCTCTCGATAAACTCGGTGATATGATTGATGTGGCATTAGCGATATCGTTACATGCGCCTACAGATGATATCCGTGACGATATTGTGCCTATTAATAAAAAATACAATATCGAAACTTTGTTAGCGAGTGTTAATCAGTATCTGACTAAATCGAATGCAAACTCAGGCCGTGTAACCATTGAGTATGTGATGTTAGATCATGTCAATGATAGCGTTGAACAAGCCCATCAGTTAGCTGAGTGCTTAAAAAATACGCCAAGTAAAATTAATTTGATTCCTTGGAACCCGTTCCCTGGCGCACCTTACGGGCGCAGCTCGAATAGTCGTATCGACCGGTTTTCTAAAGTATTGATGGAATATGGATTTACAACAATAGTACGCAAAACTCGTGGTGATGATATTGATGCTGCTTGCGGACAATTGGCTGGCGATGTTATCGATAGAACGAAGCGGACATTGAAAAAACGCTTAGTCGGGGAACCTATTGAGGTAAAAGCAGTCTGACTTATAGATAATATCTAATCAGTGAGTTAGGTTATGATTCGGGGTATTTTATGGTTAGGCAAAATACCCTTATTCACCTACAATAGTTGGAGCAATAAATTTAATTGTTGCTTCATAGCTATGATGAACTAAGACGAATAAAGCGCTGTAAAGTTTGCTTTATATTTTTTCAACTTGGAAATAGTGCTATCAGCAAATGACTATCGAAAATAATAGCGAACAAACTAATGTCACTGTAGGACAATTATTATCACAAGCGCGTGAGCGTAAGGGCTTATCTCAAGAAACTGTTGCGGAGAGGCTTTGCCTGAAGATCAGTACAGTAAAAGAGATAGAACAAGATATTCATCCAACCGGTGTAGAACCTACTTTTTTACGTGGCTATATTCGATTATATGCTCGTATGGTGAGTATTCCCGAAAGTGAAATACAGGTTTTATTAAAAACAGATGAGCCTATCCAAGTTTCAAATGTTTCCCCAATGCAAAGTTACTCTCTGGGTAAAAAACGCAAAAAACGCGAAGGTTGGTTAATGAAACTGACTTGGTTGATTGTTATTGTTTTGATAGCAATGGTTGGTTTTTGGTGGTGGCAAGATCATAACGCTCAAAAAGATGAGCTGGTTACAATGGCAAATCAAAGTGATTTGATTTTATCTCAACAAAGTAGCGATACAAATCCGGTTGAGTTATCAAGTCCATCTGTAGATACGCTAGTGGCTAATCCTGTTACTAATCCGGTCGTTAATAATAATACTGTTGATGGCGCCGCGGTTACATTAACTCAAGATCAACCTTTGAGTATTCAAGATACCGAAGTGCAGCCGGTTAGAACGATCCCATTGCCAAATACACAGCAATCAACGCCTGCTGTTAATCGAATTCAATCTGCTGAAACTGTCGATGCTGCGCCTGTTAGCACGAGCGCATTGGCGTTGAATTTCAGCGGACCCTGCTGGTTAGAGATCCGTGATGCGAATAATAAAATCGTTTTCAGCGGAACTAAAAATAGCGGTGATAAATTAGAGTTAAATGGTACACAGCCTTTTCGCTTAAATATTGGCGCACCAGCGAATGTGACTATTCAGTTTCAAGGTAATACCGTTGATCTTAGCCGATTTATTAAAGCCAACCGTCCAGCTAGATTAAAACTACCAGAAGCTTAATTGGTAAGAATAATGCAAAGAAGCAGACTATATCCTAAAACCTCTTTTGTGATAGTTTATAGTTTGCTTTCTTGTGTATAGTGGAATGCGTAAGAAGTAAGAACCATACATTATACTAAAGTATTAAAGAGCACATGGACGTTTGGAGAATTAACAAAAAATGCATACTGAATCACCGATAAAAAGACGCAAATCCACCCGTATTTATGTAGGCAATGTGCCTATTGGCGATGGCGCACCTATCGCCGTTCAATCAATGACGAATACACGTACAACAGATGTCGATGCGACTGTTCGTCAGATTCAAGCGTTAGAGCGTGTTGGCGTTGATATCGTACGTGTTTCTGTTCCGACGATGGATGCCGCAGAATCATTCAAACTCATTAAGCAACGTGTTAACGTACCATTAGTGGCTGATATTCATTTTGACTATCGTATTGCCTTAAAAGTTGCGGAGTATGGTGTTGATTGTTTACGCATTAACCCCGGAAATATCGGTAGCGAAGAACGTATTCGCCAGGTTGTTGACTGCGCTCGTCATTACAATATTCCAATCCGTATTGGTGTAAATGGCGGCTCATTAGAAAAAGATATTCAAGAAAAATATGGTGAACCGACCCCTGAAGCGTTGGTTGAATCAGCAATGCGCCATGTTGATATTTTAGATAGACTGAATTTTGACCAATTCAAGGTTAGTGTTAAAGCTTCTGATGTTTTCTTGGCTGTCGGGTCTTATCGCTTGCTAGCAACTAAAATCGATCAGCCTTTGCATCTAGGAATTACTGAAGCAGGTGGCGCACGTGCTGGTTCTGTAAAATCAGCTATTGGCCTTGGTATGTTATTGTCAGAAGGTATCGGTGATACTTTACGTATTTCATTAGCCGCAGATCCTGTTGAAGAAGTTAAAGTGGGCTTTGATATACTGAAATCGTTGCGTATTCGCTCCCGTGGTATTAATTTTATTGCCTGCCCAACTTGCTCGCGTCAAGAATTCGATGTAATTGGCACGGTGAATGAATTAGAGCAGCGTTTAGAAGATATTATTACGCCAATGGATGTTTCTATTATTGGTTGTGTGGTGAATGGCCCAGGAGAAGCTGAAGTCTCAACTCTGGGTGTTGCCGGTGCAAAAACGAAAAGCGGTTTCTATGAAGACGGTGTTCGTCAAAGAGAGCGTTTTGATAACAATAATATTATCGATCAGCTTGAGGCCAAAATTCGTGCTAAAGCGGCGATGCTTGATGAAAGTAATCGTATAGAAGTTAATTTGCTCGAAAAATAGTATTGGACAACTGGCTCGAATGAGCCAGTTTTTATATACTCGTCATGCTTCAAGTTGTAGTGTAGTTATTCGCATTCAACTTGAGTTATTTTTTGAGTGTCACGGCATTTTTGATTGGCCGATTTTTGAAATTTTAAGTGCTAATGGTGTAAATCAACAGAATAATCCCGATTGCAGGGACTAAATACAGTTTGTTGATTGAACCTGAAGATACTTCGCTCTTATAATCGAACTTATGTAATTCTGAAAATAGAGAAATAAAGTGGGAAAAAATATCCAGGCCATTCGTGGCATGAATGATTACTTGCCAGCTGATACCCGAGTATGGCAAAAAATCGAAGCAACATTGAAAAATATTTTACAGGGTTATGGTTTTAGTGAAATTCGTACCCCGATTGTAGAGCAGACCCCGCTATTTCGTAGAGCGATTGGTGAAGTTACGGATGTCGTTGAAAAGGAAATGTATACTTTCAATGATCGTAATGACGAAAGTCTGACTTTGCGGCCTGAAAATACTGCCGGTTGTGTACGCGCAGGTATTGAGCATGGTTTGCTGTACAATCAGGAACAGCGTTTATGGTACTTGGGGCCAATGTTCCGTTATGAACGCCCTCAAAAAGGCCGCTATCGCCAATTCCACCAATTAGGTGCAGAAGTTTTTGGTTTAGCCGGTCCTGATATAGACGCAGAAGTTATTTTAATGACTGCACGCTGGTGGAAAGCATTAGGGATTAGCGATCACGTAACGCTTGAACTGAACTCAATTGGTTCACTTGAAGCACGTGCTAACTACCGTGATGCATTAGTTGCATTCCTTGAGCAGCATAAAGAAACGCTCGATGAAGACTGTAAACGTCGTATGTATACTAATCCCTTGCGTGTCTTGGATTCAAAAAATCGTGATGTGCAAACACTATTAAATGATGCACCGGAGCTATTTGACTACCTCGATGCGGAATCACGTGAACATTTTGACGGCTTATGTAAGCTGTTAGATAGCGCTGGAATTCAATATCGGGTGAATCAACGTTTGGTTCGTGGCCTAGATTATTATAATCGTACCGTGTTTGAGTGGGTGACAACTGCACTTGGCTCTCAGGGGACGGTTTGCGCAGGTGGTCGTTATGATGGTCTGGTTGAGCAACTTGGTGGTCGTGGAACACCTGCTGTTGGCTTTGCTATGGGCATGGAACGTATGGTTCTACTGGTTCAAGAAGTTAACCCAGAATTTATCGCAGATATGTCAGTGGCTGATGTTTATTTGGCTTCATTTGGTGAAAATAGCCAACAAGCTGCATTGTTAGTGGCTGAAAAAGTACGTGATGAGCTGCCAACACTGCGTTTGATGACCAATCATGGCGGCGGCAACTTTAAAAAACAGCTTGCAAGAGCTGATAAGCAAGGTGCTAAAATCGCGCTTATTTTGGGTGAAGACGAAATTCAAAATAGCCAAGTGACAATCAAAGATTTGCGCACGGGCAACCAAGAAACCATTTCACAGCAATTAATGGCATCGCGTTTAGCTGAGCTGTTAGGTTAAGGAGAGACAAGTGGAAGTCTATACAAACGAAAATGATCAAGTCGATGCGATTAAGCGTTTTTTTGCTAATAATGGTGTTGCATTAGTGGTTGGCCTTGTCATCGGTGTGGGTGGCGTATTTGGTTGGAATTACTGGCAATCTCATAAAACTAACGTTTTACAAGAAAGTGCTCAAAAATATGAAGCTGTTAGCACTCAGTTGCATTCAGGAACTGTTCAAGGAATTGAAGCCGCACAAAAATTTGCGGCGGAAACAGATGATGTTTATAGCGCAATGATGGGGCTTGAACTTGCTCAGATTTCAGTGGATAAAGGCGATTTGGCTAATGCACAAAAAGCATTAACTGATGCTTTAGCGAAAGCTAAAACCGTCGATATGCAAGATTTAATTAGTTTTCGTTTAGCCAGAGTCCAATTGGCTCTTGGTAATCTAGACCAAGCGATGACGTCGATTGAAAATATTAAAGGTAAGTCATGGCAGGCTGCTGCACAGGATGTCCGTGGTGATGTTTTGCTCCAAAAGGGTGATAAAGCAGGCGCGAAAGCGGCGTACACTCAGGGGTTAGAAAGTGATGGTTCTCAATCTCTCAGAGGCATTTTAACTCTGAAATTGAACAACGTATCTAATTCATAAGAAGAAAGGAAACGACAAACATGCAGTTGCGCAAAACTCTCTTGATTGGCCTAGTCGCTTCAGCTTTACTTGCCGGTTGTTCTAGCGAAACTGATTCTATTATCATGGCTCCGCTACCTCAGGTTGAAAATCAATTTACCCCATCTATCGTTTGGGATAAATCAGTGGGTAATGGTACTGAACAATTTTATTCAGAGCTGTCACCAGTATGGGACGGTACTGCTGTCTATGCCGCCGATCGTAAAGGTCTAGTTAAAGCACTAGAGCTTGATAGTGGTAAAGAAATTTGGTCTGTTGATCTCTCGAAGCGTACAGGTTTCCTTTCTGCGAATTTATCTGCGCTGTTATCCGGTGGCTTGACTATCTCTAATGATAAAATTTTCATTGGAACTGAACGCGGTACCGTCATTGCTTTGAATAAAGAAGACGGTCAGGTCGTTTGGGATGTTCCAGTCGCAGGTGAAGCATTATCTAGACCTGTGGTGAGCAATGATCTCGTGATGATCCACACCAGTAATGGACAACTGCAAGCGTTAGATGAAAACAGCGGTGAAATTAAATGGACAGTGAACATGGATACGCCTTCATTGTCTTTACGTGGTGAATCAGCGCCGGGTGTCGCCTTCGGTGCCGCCATTGTTGGTGGTGATAATGGTCGAGTTAGTGCTGTATTACTTTCGCAAGGTCAGCTGATTTGGCAACAACGTATTTCTCAAGTAACAAGCTCTACCGAGATTGGTCGCTTGGATGACGTTGATATGAGCCCAATTATTGATGATGGTAAAGTTTATGCAATCGCATATAACGGAACATTAGCGGCTTTGGATATGCGTTCAGGTCAAATTCTGTGGAAACGCGAATTAGGCTCAGTGAATAACATGGTGCTTTCGGGCGAGAATCTTTATCTTGTTGACCAGAACGATCGCGTATTATCCGTACGTAAGAGTGATGGTGTGACTCTGTGGACACAAGAAGATTTGCTCAACCGTGGTTTATCAGCGCCTGAAATGTTTAATGGTTATTTAGTGGTGGGTGACAAAGAAGGTTACCTGCACTGGTTGGATATGGCTACTGGCGGTTTTGTCGCGCAAAACAAGCTAAACAGCTCTGGTATTCATAGTCGCCCAGTTGTTGCTAGTGATAAATTAATGGTTCAGGCAAGAAACGGAACGGTTTATCTGTTAACGCGTTAATTTCCTGACAAGTTGTCAATTTATCGATAAAATTAACGGTTCCTGAATCAAGGAACCGTTTCGTTTTTTTGTTTTCTGAGTGTGCTTGTACTTATGCGTCAGAATTCTTTTAGTTAATTAAAGTTGTGAGGCATCTAAGAATGATACCCGTCGTAGCGCTGGTTGGGCGTCCAAACGTAGGAAAATCCACGTTATTTAACCGATTAACCCGTACCCGTGATGCACTTGTAGCGGACTTTCCCGGTCTGACTCGTGATCGTAAATATGGTCGTGCCGAAGTAGAAGGGCATGAATTTATTATTATCGACACAGGGGGTATCGATGGTACAGAAGAGGGCGTAGAAACGCATATGGCTGCGCAATCGTTACAAGCGATTGAAGAAGCCGATGTCGTCCTATTCATGGTCGATGCGAGAGCAGGGTTAATGCCTGCTGATGAAGGTATTGCAAAGCATTTACGTAGCCGCAAGAAAAAAACTTATCTCGTTGCAAATAAAACAGATGGTATTGATGCAAACACAGTTATCGGTGATTTTTATTCACTGGGTCTTGGTGAAATTCATCCAATAGCCGCTTCCCATGGCCGCGGTGTGACTCAATTGATTGAGCAATCATTAAAACCTTTCATCGAAACTGAAGATGAAGATGTTGAGCTCACCGATGAAGAAGAAAATGCCGCATACTGGGCTGCGCTGGAAGCTGAAAATGAGCTTGCTGAAGAGGAAGAAGATGATTTCGATCCAACAACATTACCGATAAAATTGGCAATTGTTGGGCGTCCTAATGTGGGCAAATCTACCCTCACAAACCGTATTTTAGGCGAAGATCGTGTTGTTGTCTTTGATATGCCAGGCACGACTCGCGATAGTATCTATATTCCGATGCAACGCGACGAGCGCGAATATATATTGATTGATACTGCGGGTGTGCGTAAACGCGGTAAAGTGACTGAAACAGTTGAAAAATTCTCAGTAATTAAAACGCTGCAAGCTATTGAAGATGCAAACGTTGTTTTACTGGTTATTGATGCACGAGAAGGTATCTCAGACCAAGATTTGTCTTTATTAGGCTTTATTCTTAATGCCGGCCGTTCTTTAGTGATTGCGGTCAATAAATGGGATGGTATGAAGCCTGAAGATCGTGACCATGTCAAAGATATGCTTGAGTTACGTCTTGGTTTTGTTGACTTTGCACGTATCCATTTTATCTCTGCATTGCATGGTAGTGGTGTGGGTAATCTGTTTGAATCAGTGCAAGAAGCTTATGAGTCAGCGACACGTCGAGTTGGAACCGCATTGTTGACACGCATTATGAGCATGGCAGAAGATGAACATCAGCCGCCGCTTGTTCGTGGTCGTCGTGTGAAATTAAAATATGCGCATGCGGGGGGACATAACCCACCAATCGTCGTTATTCATGGTAACCAAGTCACTGATCTACCTGATAGTTACAAGCGTTATTTGATGAATTATTTCCGTCGGTCTTTAAAAGTGATGGGTACACCGATTCGCATTCAATTTAAAGAAGGCGAAAACCCATATGCAAACAAGAAAAATAAACTAACGGCAACTCAGCTACGTAAGCGTAAGCGCCTGATGCAGCATATGAAAAAACGCTAGTTTTAAAAGCGAATGCGAAGGTAATTAATTACTTTCAGCAAGCTACTAAAAAGCCGTAACAAATTCATGCTGTTACGGCTTTTTACTATATTTAATGAGTTATGTTTTTCTTGCAGTTCTGAAAGTATAGTCAGTCATTCAAAAATCGAGCACCAACCCATTTAAAATAGATAAAGATAAAATTTATATATGGTGCTAATAATTGAGGGTAACAATGGAAATTAATGCTTCTACTCGTCTTAATAAATATATTAGTGAGAGTGGTATTTGCTCTAGACGTGATGCTGACCGTTATATTGAGCAAGGTAATGTTTTTATTAATGGTAAACGCGCAGCCATTGGCTCACAAGTTTTTAGTGGTGATGTGGTTAAAGTTAACGGACAACTGATAGAGCCGCGTGATGAAGATGATTTAGTGCTAATTGTGCTGAATAAGCCAGTGGGCATTGTGAGCACTACCGAAAGTGGTGAAAAAGATAACATTACCGATTATGTGAATCATAGTACTCGTATTTTTCCAATCGGCCGATTAGATAAAGATTCTCAAGGTTTGATTTTTCTAACAAACCATGGGGATTTAGTGAATAAAATCTTACGTGCTGGTAACTCTCACGAGAAAGAATATATTGTGACCGTGAATAAACCGGTTACTGATGATTTTATTACTGGCATGGGCGCTGGTGTACCTATCCTCGGTACGATGACCAAGAAATGTAAAGTTAAAAAAGAAGCTCCGTTTGTTTTCCGGATCACTTTAGTTCAAGGTCTTAATCGTCAAATTCGTCGGATGTGCGAACATTTTGGTTTTGAAGTGACGAAACTTGAACGTGTTCGCATCATGAATGTGAAATTGACGGGTATTCCAGTGGGTGAGTGGCGAGATTTGACAGATGACGAATTGATTGAATTATTTAATTTAATTGAAAAATCAGAGTCTGATGTAAAGCCAAAAAAACAAGCTAAGCCAAAAGTGCAGGCTAAGCCTAATACCCAAACAGCTAAACCTAAAGCTAAACCAGATACATCATCGCAGAAAAAATTTACCCAACCGGGGCGTAAAAAGAAAAAACGTTAATCTGGAAATAGATTAAGAAGAGTTGTTTACTGAAAGGCTGAAGAAAAGAAATAGAAATTGAATTTCTTAGATGTAGGCCTTTTAATATCTAAATCTATTTTAATTTAAAAGTCAGCCAAATTTACGGCCGACAAAGAAAAATAGATGATTAATTGAGGCTATTTATTATTTAAAACTAATAAGTTAATACTTAGATATTATCTAGTTGTACCCCTACATCAAGCCAGCTTTGGATCGTTTTAGCTGATATATCTTCATCAAACAGGTTTTTAGCTGCTCTAACTGTAGCATTAGCAAACTGTTTAAATGTTGAGGTTCGAGTAACTAGAGGGTCAGAAACAGCCGCAATCCAAATCTTCCCTGCTACATCCCATGAATTTCCACCGAGCTCGCATGCTAATAGATAGAATGCTTTATTGGGTATCCCTGAATTGATATGGACACCACCGTTATCAACAAAAATAGAGAGTTCCATATAATCATCCATGTGACCGACTTGCGGGTCATAATTGAGATTATCTATGTGGTAAGCTGTACCGGGTTCCTTTAATGAGCGTAATGCGGGGGCTCTGACTTTATCAAGGAAAAGATTTTCGCCTAATAGCCAATTAGACTCGTTTGCACTTTCGTTATTAACAAACTGTTTTACCATGATGGCAATAACATCCGCTACCGATTCATTCAGTGCACCAGATTGAAATACATAATCGAAATCTGCTTGAGAACTAATATAACCATGGGAAAGTTCGTGGGCTACTATATCAATATCATTGTAGAAAGGGCCAAAAGTTTTACCATCACCATCCCCAAAGAAAATAGCTTGAGAATTCCAAAATGCATTGGCGTAATTTGAACCATAATGAATGACCGCATTAATATCAGTATCACATCCAAACATTTTATCTATGTTTAATTTCTCTTCAAAAAATGAACGAATGATCCCGATGGAATGAAAAACATGGTGCGCAGCCATGCTAGGTGCAACGGTATCTTCTTCTTGCATAACAATGGAGAAATCTTGATGAGGCATGTGCTGATCTGTTGGCATTTTATCACGGCTGCAAATAGGTAGATCAGAATGGTTGTGATATCTATCTTCCCTGCGTTTTTTAGCATCTCTAATGATTCGATTATAGCTTTTAGTGTTACCACTAGCGCAGGAAAATAAACTTCTCTGGTATGCCGCATCTTCTTCTGAATAAGTGCGACTCATAATTTCATTAATATGGTTAAGTGTATTTTTTAAATGTATGCATTGAGTTTCTTTATAGAAATTAGAAACTAAACAAGGTGATAACAGTGAACGTCCAAGAATTTTACTCATAATTGACTCCATTTCATGTGGGTGAAATGGAATCATAAACTGCTAATGAGATAAATGTAACTAGTTGATAATTAAGGTTTTTAAGTAATTACTGCTAATTTATATTAGAGTTATAATCTCGACTCGTTACTGTTTTATTACATAAACTTGTGCCATTAGTTATTTGTCTAGCCACTCTTTTCCCAAAACTAAAAAGTCTGTATACAACTTGGCTTCTGGGCTGTCGGCTTCAGGATGATAATCATATTCCCAGCGGACTAATGGTGGCATGGACATCAAAATAGATTCAGTACGGCCTCCACTTTGTAAACCAAATAAAGTTCCTCTATCCCACACTAAGTTAAATTCTACGTAGCGGCCACGGCGATATAATTGAAATTGCCGTTCTCTATCACCCCATGAATGGGTTCGACGTTTTTCAACAATAGGTGCGTAGGCTTGTAAAAAACCATTTCCAACATCACGGGTGAAATTGAAACAAGTCTCAAAGTCGTCCTGATTTAAGTCGTCAAAGAATAGGCCACCAACACCGCGTGGCTCATTACGATGTTTTAGATAAAAATACTCGTCGCACCATTTTTTATATTTAGAATAAATATCAGCGCCATAGGGTGTACAGAGGTCTCTGGCAACGGTATGCCAATGAATGACATCTTCGTTGAAACCATAATAAGGCGTTAAATCAAACCCACCACCAAACCACCATACAGGCTCACAACCTTCTTTTTCGGCAATAAAAAAACGCACATTGGCGTGAGTGGTTGGAATATAAGGATTTAGGGGATGAATGACTAAAGAAACGCCCATTGCTTGATAACTACGACCTGCAAGTTCAGGGCGATGAGCGGAAGCGGAGGCGGGGAGTTTTTCACCTTTGATATGCGAAAAATTCACACCGGCTTGCTCGAAAATTGCACCATTCGTCAAGACGCGGCTACGTCCACCACCACCTTCAGAGCGTTCCCATGTTTGTTCTAGAAAAGTTTCTTTACCATCGAGTTCAGTGAGTTTTTGGCAAATCGTCTCTTGCAAGCTTTGCAAAAAGGATTTTACACGAGCAATATCAGGGTAATTCATTGTTTTTTAATAGAACCATCAGCAAAAAATAATGGGTAAAGTATACCCTTTTGAACTAAAAAAGGCATATTGAATATTGATTGTGTTTAAAAAGCAGTGATAATGACAGAAAGCTCAGTTTAATTGGATAATTATTATGGAAATACGTATTTTCCGCCAAAGTGATTATGAAGAAGTTATTACGTTGTGGGAACGCTGTGATTTGAATGAATCTACAGGGGATCCTGAACTTGATATTGAGCGTAAATTACAATGTGGCGCAGATCTTTTTTTGGTTGCTGAAGTGACAGGTGAAGTGGTTGGTACCATTATGGGAGGCTATGATGGCATTCGCGGAACGGCTGTTTATTTAGCGGTTCATCCCGAGTACCGTGGTCGTGGGATCGCAAACGCGTTGGTAAGCCGTCTCGAAAAAAAATTAATCGCACGAGGCTGTGCAAAAATTGAATTATTGCTGAATGAAGAATTTGATGAGGCAACCTGTATGTTTGAAAAAATGTTGTATGAAGAAGAGCAGCCTGTGCGTCTGATTTATTCTAAAAAGTTATCTCATGACACCGATTTTTAAGTGTATTGACCTTATATAGAGATATTTTCTTGAATGTTTCTTTAAATAGGTTGTCACAGTATGGATTACACAACCGATTTAAGAGGATGCTATGTCTCAAAGTACAATGTCCCAAAATACAATGGAAAATGTCAGTATTATGGCAAAAATGTTAAAGGTAACCCTACTCGTGGGCACTGTATTATTGTCAGGTTGTGCAGGTACAAGTGCTTTTTCGCCATCGACTTGGTTTACGTCACCATTGACTTGGTTTAGTAGTCCATTGGTCGTGTCAGATTCAGGTGTCGGTCAAGTGACGAGTATGACGCCAATGAAGATGGATATTGTCAAAGAGCAACTTGATGACCGATATACAATGAGAAGTGGGATGCAAATGGAAAATGGCGATGTGGTGACTATTTTCCAAGGTATTGATGATGAAAAAATTAAAATTGAAGTCATCGGGCCAGAGAATGGGTATGTTTCACGCATTATCATTAGCGACCCTGATGTAGTGACTGAATGGGATACTAAAGTGGGTACTTCATTTAGCGATATTTATGATAAAGCTTTTGGAGTTTGCATACTTGGCGCCAGAATGAATGATATACCTACGGTCGAATGTACCGCAAAGCAAAGCAAAAAAGTGGTTTATCGATTTAGTGGTAAGTGGCATGGACCTGAAAATTTAATGCCTTCAGATAGTGACCTTAAAGATTGGCAAGTTTCACAAATTATTTGGACCAAGTAATTATCTTCTTTTGCAAAATGCCGTAAGCGAATCAAACGTTTACGGTATTATCTTTTTAATATTTCTCATCATTTTCCCTTCCTAAATATTCAGCCCTATAATAGAGGTTAAATTTCTATCAAGTCTTGCGCTAAAACAAGGTGAAAATAGCCATTAATAGGATAATATAGGTTATATAGCGTTAGATAACATATTCATTTTACGAGGTTTATAGCATGTCGCATTCCCAAAGTGGTATTTTGAAAGAACATAGTCGTTTCGGTATATTTATTGAAGCAATGGTTGAAGGCTCTCTGGACGATGTGAAATTAGCCTGTAAGCATTTCGTTGATGAACTGACGAAGTTACAATCAAAGTACCCAGATGACCGCCTTGGTGCCGTCATTGCGTTTGGCTCAGAAGTTTGGAAGCAACTTGGGCAGGCACAAAGTGCCCCTGAATTAAAACCATTTAGAGCGCTAGGCAAAGGGTTAGCACCAGCAACCCAAAGAGATTTATTTATCCATATTCAGTCATTACGCCATGATATTAATTTTTCATTGGCCCAAGCCGCATTAAAAGCATTCGGAAAATCAATTCAAGTTGTGGAAGAAATTCATGGTTTCCGTTGGGTGGATGACCGCGACTTAAGTGGCTTTATTGATGGCACTGAAAATCCGCAAGGAGAAGAAATTGCTGAAGTGACATTAATTGATAACGGCAATGATAAAGGCGGAAGCTATGTATTAGTGCAACGCTATGAACATGACTTGAAGAAATGGGATCGTTTTTCAGAGCACGAACAAGAAAAAATGATTGGTCGTACAAAACATGATAGCGTCGAGTTAGATGAAGACGTGCGTAATGTGACTTCTCACGTTTCTCGTGTGGTGATTGAAGAAGACGGCGAAGAGTTGTCAATTATGCGCCACAGCCTGCCATACGGTACTGCAAGTGGTAAGCATGGACTCTTTTTTATTGCCTATTGTGCAACGCTACATAATATTGAAAAACAATTACTCAGTATGTTTGGGGAACAAGACGGCAAATACGATGATCTGTTAAGAATGACGAAAGCTGTATCCGGTAGCTATTATTATGCGCCGTCGATAGAGGCGCTGACCTCCCTCTAAACTCGTTATATTTCAAATTGTAGCTTTTATTCATCCAAGTCGCATATTTGAGCATGCTTCTTGGGTGAATTTATTGTTACTTAGTTACAGCTCAAATTATTTGAAGTAATTCCTTAAACATATTTTCGATAAAAATAGAAAGCTAAATGAAAGGATCTTATTTATAACTCATTCAAATGAGCAGTATTCATATTGCTAACCTATTAAACTAAAAAGAGATGTTACTGCTTATTTCAATAATTTCTTTGATATTCTAATTTGATATATTAAATGGTGATTGATAACTACACAGTTATAACTAAAGCATATACAGTATTCTTCATCCTGTAGTTTTGGTTTAGTCACGAGTAGGTATCTAATGAAAAAAACGATTATCAAGAAAACAGCCTTAGCGAGCTTAGCGACATTTGCGCTCTTTGGTAGCTCACAACTTATTGCAGCCGAATTGCTGAACAGCTCTTATGATATTTCTCGTGAATTATTTGTCGCGCTAAATCCTGATTTCGAAAAACAATGGAATGAAGCGCATCCCAATGACAAGCTGACTATTAAACAATCTCATGCGGGCTCATCAAAGCAAGCTTTAGCTATTTTGCAAGGCTTGAAAGCTGATGTGGTGACTTACAATCAAGTGACTGATGTCCAAATATTGCATGATAAAGGAAATTTGATCTCGGCAGATTGGCAGGCTCGTTTACCGAATAATAGCTCACCATACTATTCCACAATGGCTTTTTTAGTACGTAAAGGAAACCCAAAAGGGATTAAAACTTGGGATGATCTTGCGCGCGAAGATGTCAAACTTATCTTCCCTAATCCAAAAACATCCGGTAATGGGCGTTATACCTATTTAGCTGCATGGGGAGCATTTAACCAAGAGAATGCAGGTGACGTCAAAAAAACACGCGAACAAGTTAAACAATTTTTAAAAAACGTTGAAGTCTTTGATACTGGCGGTCGTGGTGCAACTACCTCCTTTATTGAACGAGGACTTGGGGATGTATTGATTAGTTTCGAATCAGAAGTGAATAATATTCGAACTCAGTACGGTGAGTCTGATTATGAGGTGATTGTTCCACCTGTCGATATTTTGGCTGAATTCCCGGTTGCTTGGGTCGATAAAAATGTGCAAAAAAATGGCTCGGAAGATGCCGCTAAAGCTTATCTGAATTATCTTTATAGCCCACAAGCACAACAAACAATTACTCGTTTTAATTATCGCGTTAACGATAAAACGGTAATGGCGGCGAATAAAGCTAAATTTCCTGAAACTAAGTTATTTACGGTCGAGTCGCAATTTGGAAGTTGGCCAAAGGTAATGGACGTACATTTTTCAACGGGCGGGGAGTTCGATGAACTAATGGCTCAAGGACGGCGTTAATGAGTAAGTCAGGAAAGCGTTTTCTGCCTGGATTTGGCTTAACACTTGGTAGCAGTTTACTTTATACCTGTTTGATTTTACTACTGCCACTGAGTGCTTTAGTTATTCAGCTATCAGAAATGACATGGCAACAATATTGGGCGGTGATTAGTTATCCGCAAGTTGTCGCGGCTTATAAAGTTACCTTGCTGGCGGCATTGGTTGCAAGTCTATTTAATGCTGTTTTTGGCATGTTGCTGGCGTGGATACTAACGCGTTATCGCTTTCCTGGTCGGTTATTTCTTGATGGTTTGGTCGATTTGCCTTTTGCTTTGCCTACCGCAGTTGCAGGGCTGACTTTGGCAACATTATTTGCAACGTCAGGTTGGTATGGTCAATACCTTCATCAGTTTGATATTAAAGTGGTGAATACTTGGTTAGGTATTGCTGTCGCGATGGCATTTACCAGTATCCCTTTCGTTGTTCGGACAGTGCAGCCTGTATTAGAAGAACTTGGGCCTGAATATGAAGAAGCCGCACAGACGTTGGGCGCTAGTCGTTGGCAGACTTTTCGGCGTGTTGTGCTACCCGAAGTTTCTCCTGCGTTACTGGCTGGAACGGTGCTTTCATTTACTCGGAGCCTCGGCGAGTTTGGTGCAATTATCTTTATTGCGGGCAATATTGCATGGCAAACCGAAGTGGTTTCGCTCATGATTTTTAGTCAATTACAGCAATTTGATTACCCCGCAGCTAGTGCTGTTGCATCGGTGATTTTAGCGGTTTCATTACTCCTTCTATTTAGTGTCAATATGGTACAAAGTCGCTTTGGTAAAAGGTTAGGGGGTAAATAATGGCTCAAATCACACCGATATCGACAGCCGATAAATTACCTATTAATTGGGGTAAATGGAGTTTAATTGCGATAGGCATCTTTTTTTCTATTTTACTTTTAGTGATCCCTATTGTTTGGATTTTTCTTACTGCATTTCAAAAAGGTTTAGATGCGGTTTTAATGAATTTAGGTAATGCGGATATGCTACATGCTATCGGCTTAACCGTGCTCATTGCATTAATCACAGTACCCGTAAATTTGATTTTCGGTACTATGATGGCATGGCTGGTGACGCGCTTTCATTTCCCGGGTAGGCAACTATTACTGACTTTAGTCGATATTCCTTTTGCCGTATCACCGGTTGTCGCTGGGCTCTTATATTTGTTGTTTTATGGCTCTAACAGTTGGTTTGGCAGCTGGTTAGAAGGATTCGATATTCAATTAATGTTCTCTTGGCCGGGTATGGCATTAGTAACAATTTTTGTGACTTGTCCATTTGTAGTTAGAGAGTTGGTTCCTTTAATGTTGAGCCAAGGAAGCCAAGAGGACGAAGCCGCAGTTTTGCTTGGTGCATCGGGTTGGAAAATGTTTTGGCGCGTAACGTTACCTAACATTCGTTGGGCATTGCTATACGGTGTGGTACTCACTAACGCAAGAGCTATCGGTGAGTTTGGTGCAGTTTCAGTAGTTTCAGGTTCTATTCGAGGTGAAACTTATACTCTGCCGTTACAAGTTGAATTATTGCATCAAGATTATAATACCGTTGGTGCCTTCACCGCGGCAGCAATCTTGGCATTGATGGCAATGCTTACCTTGATAGTCAAAAGCGCATTGCAATGGCATCTGAGCCGACAGCAATCCGAGTCAGGAGTCCATTAATTATGAGTATTGAAATTGAAAAAATTGGCAAATTCTTTGCTAAAACCGAAGTTTTAAATAATATTTCTTTGGATATTGCATCGGGTGAAATGGTGGCATTGTTAGGTCCATCAGGTTCAGGGAAAACAACCCTACTGAGGATTATTGCGGGATTAGAGCAACAAAGCCAAGGTACTTTACGTTTTCATGGACATGATGTAAGCCGTATTCATGCCAAAGATCGCCGTGTTGGTTTTGTTTTTCAACATTACGCTCTTTTTCGTCATATGACCGTATTTGATAATGTCGCTTTTGGTTTAACCGTACTGCCAAGAAAAGAGCGCCCATCTGCGCAAGCAATTAAACAAAAAGTGATGCAGCTATTAGATATGGTGCAATTGGCACATTTAGCATCACGCTATCCAGCACAGCTTTCCGGTGGTCAAAAACAGCGTGTTGCACTGGCGAGAGCCCTTGCAGTCGAGCCGCAAATTCTATTATTAGATGAACCTTTTGGCGCTTTAGATGCACAGGTTAGAGTTGAGTTGCGTCGATGGTTAAGACAATTACATGAAGAACTTAAATTTACCAGTGTCTTTGTTACTCATGACCAAGAAGAAGCCATGGAAGTGGCAGATAGAATTGTGGTGATGAGTCAAGGTGCGATTGAACAAGTCGGCACTCCAAATGATATTTGGCAGCACCCTGAAACGCGTTTTGTACTAGAGTTTATGGGGGAAGTGAATCAGTTGCATGGTCGTATTATTGGGTCGCAATTGCATATTGATAGTTATGAATTCCCACTAAATCATTCCAGTGCGCATCAAGGTGATGTAGATGTCTTTTTAAGGCCTTGGGATATTTCATTGAAAACTGAAGTTGATGAACAACATCGTTTACCGGTAAGAGTGACAGAATCTGGCCCAAGAGGGCACTTTTGGCAATTGACGGTTCAGCCGCTAGGTTGGAGTAAAGATCCTATTTCAGTTATTTGGCAAAACTCAAATACTATTCCACTTAGAGGGGAGCAGTATTTCCTCGGTAGCCAGCAAGCAAAAATCTACCAAGGTAAAACAGAATTATTATTTCCCCAATTAGCTCAAAGCGCATGAATATAAACTATTATTATCTATAGTTTCAATATATATAACACCAATAAATTGAACATTATTGGTGTTATATTCCTGAGTACCTTCCTGATTATATCCCTATCATTTACCCGTATATAAACCAATGAATTTTTATAAAGTCATTATGGTTGACGGTTCATTTAATTAATTGATATTCATTGATTTATTGGTTTTATTCCGCAAAAGAATAAGATTGGTAATATGATATTATTATTGTAATATATTATATCAATTCGCTATATCAACAATAGTAATAACAATAATCAACTCTATTTGTTAAATAATAAAAATGAATTTATTTCAGGTGTTCTGTTATTGATGTTGGGGTAGTATTTGTTATTAATTATAATAAATTAGTATAAGGAAAATGAAGTGTCAACTCTGGAACAGTTTATTGGCAATACACCATTAGTGAAACTTCAGCGTTTGACGCAAGGAATTGATGCTGAAATCTGGGTGAAATTAGAAGGGAATAACCCTGCTGGCTCAGTGAAGGATAGAGCTGCATTTTCAATGATCAATGAAGCAGAAAAACGTGGTGAAATTAAACCAGGTGATACATTGATTGAAGCGACAAGCGGTAATACGGGTATTGCATTGGCAATGATAGCCGCAGTCAAAGGGTACAAGTTAAAGTTGTTGATGCCTGAGAACATGAGTAAAGAGCGCCAAGCATCGATGAAAGCATATGGTGCAGAGCTACTGTTAGTAAATACGACGGTGGGGATGGAAGGGGCACGTGATTTGGCGAAAGAAATGGAGCAAAGGGGAGAGGGGAAAGTATTAGATCAATTTAATAACCCTGATAATCCATTAGCGCATTTTAACACCACAGGACCTGAAATCTGGCAGCAAACAAAAGGTCGTCTTACTCATTTTGTTTCAAGTATGGGAACAACGGGCACTATTACGGGTGTTAGCCGCTATTTAAAATCTCAATCTGAGCATGTGCATATTGTTGGGTTACAGCCAGCAGAAAAAAGTCAAATTCCGGGAATTCGACGTTGGTCACCGGGCTATCTACCGGGTATTTTTGACAGTGAACTGGTCGATAGCGTATTGGATATTAATCAGCAAGATGCTGAGGACACGATGAGAGCGCTAGCAAGGCTAGAGGGTATTTTCTGTGGCGTTAGCTCAGGTGGTGCAGTTGCAGGGGCTCTACGAGTCGCTAAGGCGAATCCTGGTGCAATTATTGTTGCTATCATTTGTGATAGAGGCGATCGTTATTTATCAACAGGCGTTTTTGATAGCTAATTAATCATGCGGCGGGCTTAAAGATAAGTGCGTAGAAGATATCATGATGATTTAAAAACGAATAAGGCTAAACCATCAGATGTAATATTTTGCATCTGATGGTTTTTTAACACCGGAATCAAAAAAAACGTGAATGATAATTCACTATTTTTTAATGCGCATGATAACGGTTTCACCTACGGTTACTGAACCGCTAAGTTTAGTCAATTCTTTGATTTCATCCATGTTAGAAATCACAACTGGTGTAAGAACTGATTTGGCTTTTTCTTCTAATAGCGCTAAATCAAACTCGATTACCAAATCGCCTTTCTTCACTGTTTGTCCTTCTTCAGCGATACGCTTAAAGCCTTCGCCTTTGAGTTCAACGGTATCAATACCGAAGTGAACAAAGAGTTCTATGCCATCATCTGATTCAATGGAAAATGCATGGTTGGTTTCAAAAATTTTACCGATGGTACCATCAACAGGTGCAACAATTTTATTGCCAGCAGGTTTAATAGCAATACCATCACCGACGATTTTTTCTGCGAACACAACGTCTGGAACATCTTCAATATTGACGATTTCACCTGAAATAGGTGCAACAATCTCAATACTGCCACTGCTACTTTTGTCTTCCGAAACTAGTGATTTCAGTTTGTCAAACAGACCCATGGACCTTCTCCTAATCGTTTATATGGGACCGAACTAATGCGCTGTTCCTCGGGGCTGTTGAACTATGATGCTTATTTTTTGTTGTCGGTTATTAGGTATAGCGCTTGATTAATCAGCGAAGATGAAAATTGGCTGCAATTTACGCAATAGCTAATACAAGATGACTAACAAAAATTGCCCTTCGGGTTCGATTAAAAAGCGTTTTGCATAAATTGAGTTGTAATCGCCTAAGTAGCCCACTTCTCATCTTAATTAAAACGCCTTTACACCGAACAAAATTAACTTTTAAAAGTTAACAGCTCCTAGCATAACGTTTTTTCTTGGATAAAGGTATCAACAAGTTTCATCAATTCATCTGCCGTTGGCTGAGCAAGGGCTTGTTCAGCTAATGCTTTAGTATCAGAGAAATTTGCATTACGAATTAATTTCTTGATACGCGGAATTGAAATTGCACTCATACTAAACTCATCAAGTCCCATGCCAAGTAGCAGCAAGGTTGCACGTTCGTCACCGGCTAATTCACCGCACATACCCGTCCATTTGCCTTCAGCGTGAGAAGCGTCGATAACTTGTTTAATCAAGTTGAGGACGGCTGGAGACATTGGGTTGTACAGATGAGAAATTAACTCATTACCACGGTCAACTGCCAAGGTATATTGAGTCAGATCGTTTGTTCCAATACTAAAGAAATCAACTTCTTTTGCCAAGTGATGGGCAATAACGGCAGCAGCTGGCGTTTCGACCATCACACCAACCTCGATTGATTCATCAAATGCTTTATTTTCTTCACGTAGCTGAGTTTTAAGTAACTCAAGCTCTGCTTTTAGTTCACGGACTTCTTCAACAGAAATGACCATTGGGAACATGATACGCAGTTTACCAAATTTAGATGCTCTTAAAATAGCACGTAATTGGGCGTGTAGAATTTCTTTGCGATCAAGACAAATACGAATTGCACGCCAGCCGAGAAATGGGTTCTCTTCTTTTGGTAAATTCATATAAGGTAGATCTTTGTCGCCACCAATGTCCATGGTACGAACAATAACTGCTTGGCTACCCATCCCTTCAGCGACGGCTTTGTAGGCTTGGAATTGTTCTTCTTCTGTTGGTAGAGAGTCTCTATCCATAAATAAAAATTCGGTGCGATATAGACCAACACCTTCTGCACCATTACGTTCAGCACCCGCGATATCACGGACAGTACCGATATTGGCACAAACTTCAACTTGGTGACCATCAAGCGTAATTGCCGGCAAGTCTTTTAATTTAACTAACTCTTCTTTTTCTTGCAGGTATTCTTCTTTGAAAGCTTTAAGTTTGTCGATATCGGCTTCAGATGGATTAAGGTAAATTTCATTATTTACACCATCTAAAATGACGTAATCGCCATTCTTGATTTTACTTGTGGCATCAGAGGTACCCACAATTGCAGGGAGCTCAAGTGAGCGAGCCATGATAGAGGTATGTGATGTACGGCCACCTAAATCAGTGATAAAGCCTAATACTTTATCTAAATTTAGTTGAGCTGTTTCAGAAGGGGTTAAATCCGCTGCGACTAAAATAACTTCTTTGTCGATTGCACTTAAATCAACAATAGGCATATTTAAAATATTTTTTAGCAGACGCTTACCAATGTCACGCACGTCAGCTGCGCGTTCTTTAAGATATTCATCTTCAAGAGCTTCGAGCGCTTGGGCTTGATCTTCTATTACTGAGTATGCAGCAGCATCAGCTGTTTTTTTGTCGCCTTTGATGAGAGTCACAATTTCTTGCTCAAGCTCTTCATCTTCTAACAACATAATATGACCTTCAAAAATCTCAGCTTTTTCCGCACCAAGATTTTTTTCGGCTTTCTCTTTAATGAGGCTGAGTTGTTCGGCTGATTTGTTTCTTCCGTCAATAAAGCGTTGAATTTCTTTTTCTATCTGATCATCAGCAATTTTTTTTGTGCTAACAAGAATAGGATCTTCTTTGAGGATCAAAGCCTGACCAAAAGCAAAACCTGGGGATACTAAAATTCCTGAAATCATAATATTACCTTACTACTGGTAGAAGTTCTGATGTTGCAGAGACAACAGTAATGATAAGTGATTAAACAGATATCCCCGAATGATTACATTCAGGGAAGAGATTTAAATCTGTAAAACTGACGCTCTTGCGTGCAAGATTATTCCAATTCACCCATCAGTTTAACTAAGAATTCTACTGCTTCTTTTTCATCTTCGCCTTCGGCTGAAATCGTCACAACAGTGCCTTGAGTCAAACCTAGAGTTTGTAATTTAAACAAACTTTTCGCGCTAGCTGATTTGCCATTAGAAATCAAAGAAATATCAGAAGTGAATGCTTTGGCTTCTTTCACAAATTGCGCTGCTGGACGGGTATGTAGACCATTTGGTGCTGTAATAGTGACTTCTTGCTGGAACATATTATTTCCTCAATAGCTTTAGTTTTTTATAATTACCCAGCTATTGTAGATGAAATATGCTGGGTTTGCGTATAAGTTAGATTATTAACTCGCAAAAAGGTTTCCTATTTTATTCAATATTGACCTTTTTTCTATCTTTTACCGGAAAATCAATTGGTAACGGCTAACAAAATATCTGTCTTAAACCTGATATACAATAGCTTAAAAATTGATTAATTTCGCGGTGCAAAATAATTGGTATATGTAATACTAAACCCAGAATTATAAATCATCTCAATCCGTGCTAAACTTTGATCTCTGCCACAAAAAAAGCACCAATTAGGTGCTTTTTTAACGAATAATTAACGAATTCAATACTATTCTGCTGAAATATCTGCGAACAAGACAGTTGATAAATAACGCTCACCTGATGAAGGCAAAATAACGACAATGTTTTTGTCTTTGAACTCGGGCTCTGCGGAAAGTTTAACGGCAGCGGCAACCGCAGCACCCGAAGAGATCCCCGCTAAAATACCTTCTTTTTTCATTAATTCACGTGCGGTTTCTATTGCTTCGTCATCTGTAATCTTAAAGACTTTATCAAGTAGTGTCAGGTCTAAGTTGCCAGGAATAAAGCCCGCTCCAATTCCTTGAATCTTATGTGGGCCGGGTTTAATTTCTTCTCCAGCAAGCGCTTGGCTTATGACTGGTGAGGTCTCAGGTTCAACAGCAACGATAGTGACATTCTTACCTTTAGTTTTTTTCAGATATCGAGCAATACCCGTGACTGTACCACCAGTACCTACGCCCGCTATCACCACATCCACATTGCCGTCTGTATCTTCCCAAATTTCTGGGCCCGTTGTTTTTTCGTGGATTTCAGGGTTTGCAGGGTTATTAAATTGCTGTAATAACAGATATTTTTTAGGGTTGCTATTAACTATTTCTTCAGCTTTGGCAATCGCCCCTTTCATGCCTTTTGCTCCCTCGGTTAATATTAAATTAGCCCCGAGTGCCTTTAGTAATTTACGACGTTCAATACTCATGGTTTCAGGCATTGTGAGGGTTAATTTATAGCCCCTTGCAGCCGCGACATAAGCGAGCGCAATACCTGTATTACCACTGGTTGGTTCAACTAATTCTTTATCTTTGGTGAGAAGTCCTTTTTTCTCTGCATCCCAAATCATGTTTGCCCCAATACGGCATTTCACACTAAAACTTGGGTTACGAGATTCCACTTTTGCCAAAATCTTACCATTACCAAAATGCTTTAGGCGTACTAATGGTGTGTGACCAATGGTTAACGAATTATCTTCATAAATTTTGCTCATGGGATATCCTTAAAATAAAGCGGTTAGCCTGAATATTTTTAACGTCCAAATTCAATATACCCTAAATAATTCAAATTACTGGTGAGTTACGTATAAAAATTATCCTAATTCAGCGTATCGAAGTATGCGATTTTGGTGAAAAAGTGAAAATAACACCACGGTAATTTGAAGTATAACGAGTATGATTCAACATACGTGAAGAATGGGTTAATGCAAATATGATTTGAATATAAGCTTATAACGATTCGCTATTTTATATTCAATAGTTCTATGCACGTAAGCATTTGTATTGAAGTTAATGATTAATACTTGAGCTATTTAGATGGCTATTTATTGATATTATTAAAGAATGATTGCTTTGAGAGCACATGTGCAGGTCATCCTACACATGTGCTAAGAAATGACTATATCGAAACTACTGTACTTAGAAACTAATAGCGTGAATAGCGCTCGCGATAGCGATCAACCCACATGAGGGTCGCACCACAAACCGCCACTGGCATGATGACTAAGTTAACAAAAGGCACCATCATGAGAAGGCTAATCACACCCCCAAATTGAATGTTTTTCATGCGATCTTTGGCGAGTGCTTGTTTCATTTCACTGAAACCAACCCGATGATTATCAAAAGGATAATCACAATATTGAACAGACATCATCCAAGCACCGAATAAAAACCACAGCACCGGAGCGACAGTCTGACCGATACCTGGGATCATAAATAAAATTAGTAGACCAATAGCACGGGGTAAATAATAACCTATACGGACTAATTCTCGCTTCATCATGCGAGGGACATCTTTTAATAGTTCCGCGACGCCAGCATCAGGTGCCGGAATACCGGTTAGCTCAGCTTCAAGTTTTTCGGATAACCAGCCATTAAATGGCGCGGCAATAATATTTGCCACGGTCGTAAAAAAATAACTGAAGACTAGTAAAATAGAGATGACAGCGACAGGCCAAATAAGATAATTAAGCCATTGCAACCAGTCAGGAATATAACTCATGACTTGTTCTATCCAGCCACCTAGTTTACTGTACAACCACCAAAAAGCGCCCCCTAAAAAAACAATATTGGCGATTAGAGGCAAAATAACAAAACGCTTAATACCGGGACGAGTGACGAGTCGCCATCCTTGAGCGAAATAATAAAAGCCAGAATGTGCTTTTTGTGGCGAAAATGTCGATTGGGTCATACTTCTTGTTCTCTCCTTTTCAGTTGACCCTGTATCATATAGATATGATTTTGTGCTGACTAGCCATTATTTGCTCAAAAAAGCAGCAAACGAAAGCAGAATATTCTCTTTATTGTAAGAAAATCGTTCTGAGGGTTGCACTTAGAGCGATTGACAAATAATCTTAAGGTAGTTTCCGCCGTAAAGGCATAATTATTCATCAACTAGAGATAGCAGCGATGCAGGATTTGCGTCTGATATTAGTGGTCGTAGGTGCGATAGCCATAGTCGCTTTATTACTGCATGGTTTATGGACCAGCCGTAAAGAGCGCTCTAAGTTATTTCGCGATAAACCCGCAAAACGTAGGAAAAGTGACGTTCAAGAGAATTCGTCAGATTATGATGATTCTGCGTTATTTACCGAAAAACAGTCAACATCAAGGGCTTCTGCCCAACCTGTTGCGCCTGAACCTGTACATCAGGTAAAAGAAGCGACTCGTGTTGAACCCAATATACAGTCACCATCAACAATTGAACGTGAAGTTGAACCTGAGCTAAAAGTTAGGCCAGAAAGCACGGTTCAATTAGCCAATCAAGCTCATGTAGAAAATAATGTGCGTGCTGAGCCTGTTGCTTCTCATGAAAATAGTAGACCTGAGCAACTGACGATTAATATGGCTGAAGAAAGGGCTGAACTTCCTGAAGTGAATATTCGTCCAGTCAATGGTGAACCGACGGAACCTTATTTTGATACGAACTTATCTCATAAGGAACCTCAGCCAGTACATCATGAACAAAATGCAGTGCATGTTGAGGCGAAAACTGAATCACAGGCAGCACCTTCAACAGCCGCATCTACAGCAAGTAGTAAGGAAACTGTTCTAGTCCTTCATGTTGCAGCGCATCAGGGACAAGAGTTACAAGGTGATGCTTTATTGCAAAGTATTTTGCAGGCAGGTTTCCAGTTTGGCGAAATGCAAATTTTCCATCGCCATGTTAGTCCGTCGGGTACCGGGCCTGTTTTGTTTAGTTTAGCTAACATGGTTAAACCGGGTTCTTTTGATCCTGAAACGATGACTGACTTTACTACCCCTGGTGTTTCCATGTTTATGATGGTGCCATCTTATGGTGAAGCCGCGCAAAACTTCAAGTTAATGCTACAAGCTGCGCAGCGTATTGCTTCTGATGCAGGTGGTGTTGTGCTTGATGATGAACGAAAATTACTGACACCTCAAAAAATTGAGGTGTATCATGGTAGAATTAGAAACACGCTAAGTTAATTATACGTTTTTCAGAGACCCCCTTTTTAGGGGGTTTTTTATCGTTATTGGTGAGACATGACTACGAAACATTCTATTGAAGCTGTACAGCAATCTATCGAAGCGCTTAAACAACAATTACGCTATCACGAATATCAGTATCACGTATTGGATGCCCCAGAAATACCCGATGCGCAATACGATAAGCTGATGCAAGAACTTAAAGCACTTGAAGCTCAGCATCCTGAATTAATCACCAATGATTCACCAACTCAACGTGTCGGTGCGGCACCCTTAGCGGCCTTTGATACTGTTCGTCATGAAGTTCCAATGTTGTCATTAGATAACGTTTTTGATGAAGAAAGTTATTTATCATTTGATAAACGCATCAGAGACCGATTAAAAAATCACGATGAATTAACCTTTTGCTGTGAACTTAAATTAGATGGTCTTGCTGTAAGTTTACTCTATGAAAATGGTGAATTGGTACAAGCGGCGACTCGAGGTGATGGCAGTGTTGGCGAGAATATTACCGTTAACGTGAGAACAATTCGCGCTATTCCATTGCGTTTAACGGGGAATAATATTCCGGCTCGCGTTGAAATTCGTGGTGAAGTTTTTATGCCACAAAAAGGATTTGAAGCCTTAAATGAACTCGCACGTAAAACCGATGGGAAAGTCTTTGCTAATCCACGAAATGCAGCAGCAGGTTCATTGCGTCAGCTTGATCCTCGCATCACAGCCAAAAGGCCACTGACTTTTTATTGTTATGGTGTTGGGTTGGTGGAAGGAAATACCTTACCAGACACTCATTATGAGCGTTTAATGCAGTTCAAGGCATGGGGTTTGCCGGTGAGTGACTATGTGCAGTTGCGTGTAGGGCATCAGGCCGTATTAGATTTCTATCATGAAATTGAGCAAGTTCGCCCTCAGTTAGGTTTTGATATTGATGGCGTAGTGATTAAAGTTAATTCAATCGCGCTGCAAGAAGAGCTCGGTTTCGTATCGCGAGCACCTCGTTGGGCTACAGCATTTAAGTTTCCTGCTCAAGAGCAGATGACTTTACTTAAAGATGTTGAGTTCCAAGTTGGTCGAACAGGTGCAATAACACCCGTTGCGCGTCTTGAACCTGTGCAAGTGGCGGGGGTCATGGTCAGCAATGCAACCTTACACAATGCAGATGAAATTGAGCGCTTAGGTGTCCATATTGGGGATACGGTAGTTATTCGTCGTGCAGGGGATGTTATTCCACAGATTGTTAGTGTGGTGATGAGTGAACGCCCAGCCGATAGCCGAGAAATTGTTTTCCCGACTCATTGCCCTGTTTGTGGCTCTGATGTGGAACGAGTTGAAGGCGAGGCGGTTGCACGCTGTACAGCAGGTTTAGTGTGTGGCGCGCAGCGTAAAGAGGCGCTAAAACATTTTGTTTCTAGACGTGCTATGGATGTTGATGGCATGGGTGACAAAATCATTGATCAACTGGTTGAGAAAGAATACGTCAAAACACCCGCCGATCTATATCAGCTTAGCGCCGGTAAATTGACAGGTCTTGATAGAATGGGGCCAAAATCAGCTCAAAAACTTATTGATGCGCTTGAGAAATCCAAACAAACTACATTAGCGCGTTTTATTTATGCGCTCGGTATTCGGGAAGTCGGGGAAGCCACAGCAGCAAATCTTGCAGCTCATTATCATACTCTCAATGCGCTGATCGCTGCCGATGAAGATTCATTAAAAACGGTACAAGATGTTGGCCATGTAGTGGCTAAGCATGTGGTGAATTTTTTCCGTGAAGAGCACAATCAGGCGGTGATTGCTGATTTAGTCGCTAAAGCTAATATTCAATGGCCAGAAGTTAAAGTGGTTAATAGTGAAGAAATTGATAGCCCGTTTGCCGGAAAAACGGTGGTATTGACTGGTTCAATGAATATTTTAACCCGTGATGAAGCAAAAGATAAATTGATAGCTTTAGGGGCAAAAGTTGCCGGTAGTGTATCCAAGAAAACAGATATGGTGATCGCAGGTGAAGCCGCTGGTTCTAAATTGGCGAAAGCGATTGAGCTTGGCATTAAAGTTATTGATGAAGAAGAATTGATTAATTTGCTCAATCTCTAGTTGTGAACTATATTTCTACACGGTGGCCATTGCCTTTATTTGGGTAATGGCTCACTGAGTTAATCTGATAAATCTTAATTTCGTTCTTGAAATGTGATCTGACCCTTCTTTTTACAAAATACTCCTTCTTGGTTTTCATTTAAATGTGACATTCATCGCATTTAAATGTTACTTATTACATAGAATACGCACATAGACTGAATCTTAAATTTGTTGGAGTGGTAAATGACCTCGATCCTGCATTTCGTTTTATCCTTAGTAGTAATAGCCGCCCTTGCTATTTTAGCAAGTAGTAACCGTAAAGGGATCCGTCCTCGCTATGTGGTTCAACTACTTGTCATTCAAATTGCATTGGCATATTTGTTCCTTAAGTCGAATATCGGTGAATCCTTTGTTCTTGGTGTAGCGGGGGTATTTACCCATCTACTCGGATATGCGGCCGAAGGGACTAAATTTATTTTTGGTGGAATGATTGAAGGCAACTTAGCATTCTTCTTCTTACAAGTACTGTGCCCAATCATCTTCATTTCGGCATTGATCGGTATTTTACAACACATCAAAATCTTACCTATTATTATTCGCTTTATTGGTACCGTTTTATCAAAAGTGAATGGCATGGGTAAACTTGAGTCATTTAATGCTGTGAGCTCATTATTACTTGGCCAATCTGAAAACTTTATTGCTTATAAAGATCAGCTAAGCAGAATGTCAGAACGCAGAATGTACACCATGGCAGCAACTGCAATGTCAACGGTATCAATGTCTATCGTTGGTGCTTATATGACTATGCTAGAGCCTCGTTTCGTTGTTGCAGCATTGGTGCTTAACATGTTTGGTACCTTCGTTGTTCTATCACTAATCAATCCGTACTCACCTGAAGGTGAAGAAGATATTCAAATGATCAACTTACATGAAGGTCAAACCTTCTTTGAAATGTTGGGTGAATATATTCTTGCAGGCTTTAAAGTTGCGATGATTGTTTCTGCAATGTTGATTGGTTTCATTGCATTGATTGCAATGATTAATGGTGTTTTCTCTGCAATTTTTGGTATCGACTTCCAAACTATGTTGGGTTATGTTTTCTATCCGTTCGCATGGATATTAGGTATCCCAGCAGATGAGGCCCTGCAAGTAGGCGGCATCATGGCAGTTAAGATGGTAACAAATGAATTCGTAGCAATGGATGGCTTACAAGCAATCGCAGCGGGTCTATCTGAACGTTCTGTCGGTATATTGTCTGTATTCTTAGTCTCTTTTGCTAACTTCTCCTCTATCGGTATTATCGCTGGTGCAATTAAAGGTTTGGACGAAAAACAAGGTAATACAGTGGCACGTTTTGGACTGAAATTACTGTACGGCTCAACTTTAGTCAGCTTCTTGTCAGCCGCGGTAGTTGGATTGATTTTGTAAAACACAAATAAGTGTTAAAGTAAAAAACGGCGTTCATCTGAATGCCGTTTTTTTATTGTGGGAGACAAAATGGAAAAGCAAGATCTGATAGATATGGCAAATACCTATATGCCTTTTGGCAAATATAAAGGATGTATATTGATTGATTTGCCAGAGGAATATCTATTATGGTTTTATAAAAAAGGTGAATTTCCAGCTGGGCGTTTAGGACAACTGATGGAGATGGCGTTAGGATTAAAAATAGAAGGGCTAGATGGCCTTGTAAAGCCACTTAAGCGTAAGTAAGCAGTTACTGCTTACTTATGACCTAATGCGCTTGTAACCTTATTGGCGAGGGAAATAAAGAGCACTTGCTCTTCTTCGGTGAGAGCCTGTTGTATTTTCATCGCATTCTCTGTACGCCCTGTTGCTGCTCGTTGTAAAAAATCCTGTCCTGCATCTGTAAGGTGAGTGATAAATTCTCGTTTATCTTGTTTTGATTGGTATTGACTCACAAAATCATATGACTTCAAAACACGTAAAAATTTAGATAAATTTTGTCGTGAGATACCAAGTAGTTGACTTAATTGCCCCGGTGTCAAATCGCCTTTCAGACGTAATATCTCAAGTACATCATACTGACCCCAAGTGACTTGCTCAGGCGTAAAACTTATTCGGCGTGCGACAAGGGTACATTGTAGCAATGACAATGCATCTTCAAGTTTATTAGACATAATTGCCTCTCTATTGTTCTTTATTTAAGTATAACGACATTGTAAACATAAAACGAGCGATTGATTAACTTTAGTTAATCAAATATAGTCAATGAAATATAATTAACTAAAGTTAATCATGTGAGGGTTGAGAAATGCAAGATTTTACGAATAAGATAGCGATGGTAACGGGAGCGTCAACAGGCGTAGGGGAAGGCATCGCACAATATTTATATCTATGCGGCGCAACAGTGATCATCACAGGACGTCACAAAGGGTCATTGATTGAAGCGGCTAAGAGAATCGATGAAAAACAACAAAAAGTTATTCCAATGGTCATGGATGTGACCGATGCTGAAGCCTTTAAGGTGACAATAAACGCCATTGAGAAGCAACTCGGTGGATTGCATTACTTGGTGAATAATGCAGGGGTTACCGGCCCTCATGGCGTATCTGTGGAAGACTACCCATTAGAAGCTTGGCATGAAGTGATTAATACCGATATTAACGGTACATTTTACGGCTTGAAATACGGTATTCAGGCTATTATACGCAGTGGTGGTGGCGCAGTTGTTAATTTATCAGCCTGTAATGGTGTCGTCGGGATAGCGGGCATTGCACCTTATACTGCGGCGAAACATGCGGTAGTAGGTTTAACGCGCTCAACGGCGCTAGAGTATGCTAAAAAAGGAGTTAGAGTTAATGCTATTGGTCCCGGTTATGTGGAAACGCCAAATATTGCTGCATTACCACAAGCCACACAGGCGTGGATGGCATCAACCCATCCGATGGGCCGTATGGCACAGCGAGACGAAATAGCTAAGACGGTTGGATTTTTATTATCCGAAGACAGTAGCTTTATTACTGGCGCATTTATTCCTATTGATGGTGGTTATACTGCACAGTGATACACATAGGATTAAATATAGAACGCAGTATTGCATCGTTAATTTTAGGGAATTTTAAATCAGGAAGGCTTATAAAATAGTGGTGGAGCTAAGCGGGATCGAACCGCTGACCTCTTGCATGCCATGCAAGCGCTCTCCCAGCTGAGCTATAGCCCCAATTTGTTGATTTTTGCTGTATTTAAATTCAGGTTTAAATACGAGCCATCTAATAGGGAATTAGATGGTGGAGCTAAGCGGGATCGAACCGCTGACCTCTTGCATGCCATGCAAGCGCTCTCCCAGCTGAGCTATAGCCCCAAACAAAATCTTTTGGACGGGAGGCATCATATTCAAGCTAGGTTGGGGTGTCAATAAAATAATGTGGTTTTTAAGTTTAATTGCTGAAATATAGAACATTTTGCAATCAAATAGAAATTAGTACTTGAAAGAATAGAAAGGTATTACCCTCTCAGTAACGAGAGGGTAATTTGAACAATTATTGATTAGAATTATTGTGCAGAGGCTTCGCGCTGCGCAATAAAATCTAATGCTTTATCGATACGAGCAATTGAGCGAGATTGGCCAATCGCATGTACAGTCACATCGAGTCCTGGAGATTGGCCAGCACCTGTCACTGCGACGCGCAATGGCATACCGACTTTACCCATTCCCACGTCTAGTTCAGCTGCTGTTGCTTCAATGGCTTGGTGAACATTTTCAGCTGTCCAATCCGTGATCGTGGCGAGTTTTGCTTTAACAACCTCTAAAGGTTGACGAGCTACAGGGCGTAAATGTTTTTTCGCTGCGTCAGCATCAAACTCATCAAAATCTTGATAGAAATAGTGGCAAGATTCAGCCATTTCTTTCAATGTTTTGCAACGCTCACCAAGTAATTTAATTAATTCAACGAGCTGAGGACCTGTGCTGGTATCAATGTTTTGTTGCTCAATATGCCATGCAAGGTGTACGGCAACTTCTTCAGCAGGCAAATTATTGATGTAATGGTGATTTAGCCACAATAATTTATCAGTATTAAATGCACTCGCAGATTTGCTAATGGCATCTAAGCTGAAGTATTGAGTCATTTCCTCAATAGTAAAGATCTCTTGGTCGCCATGTGACCAACCGAGTCTGACTAAGTAATTCAGTAACGCTTGTGGTAGATAACCATCATCGCGGTATTGCATCACACTCACAGCACCATGGCGTTTAGATAGTTTTTTACCGTCATCACCTAAAATCATTGAGACATGAGCATACTCAGGTACAGGAGCCCCTAAGGCTTTTAAGATATTAATTTGACGCGGGGTATTATTAATATGATCTTCACCACGAATAACGTGAGTGATTTCCATATCCCAGTCATCAATAACAACACAAAAGTTGTAAGTTGGAGAACCATCAGTGCGGCGAATAATTAAGTCGTCAAGTTCTTGGTTGCTAAATTCGATTGGCCCACGAATGGTGTCATTGAAAATAACAGAACCCTCTTGTGGATTACGAAAACGAACAACATGGGGTTCACTCGGTGTATGGTTATGTGCATGGTCACGACAGCAGCCGTCATAACGAGGCTTTTCGTTATCGGCCATTTGCTGTTCACGTAATGCTTCTAAACGCTCTTTAGAGCAATAGCAGTGATAAGCGGTACCAGCTTCCAACATTTGGTCAATGACAGCGTTATAGCGGTCAAAGCGCTTAGTTTGATAATAAGGGCCTTCATCCCAATTTAAATTCAACCAGTTCATACCGTCCATAATGGCATCGATAGCTTCCTGAGTTGAACGTTCTAAGTCGGTGTCTTCAATACGCAGGACAAATTCGCCCTGATTGTGGCGACTAAATAACCAGGAGTAGAGGGCGGTACGAGCACCACCGACATGCAGGTAGCCTGTTGGACTTGGTGCAAAACGGGTTTTGATTTTACTCATCGAGATTGCCTTAATTGCGAAACGTGATTTTTTTACGCTTTTATATGTTCACCGATTTACAGAATAACTAAGATGTTCAAACGAATGATGTCTGGTATCAAAGATTACACATTACTAATAAATGATGTGAATTATTCTGTCGTGAAACTCATTAGCATTGCTAAAAATGTTTATCTATTCTATCACCCTGTAATGATTCCTCAATCAGGTTATCGCTTTACAGTGAAAGAAAACGATAAATTGAGTGAAAATATGCTCAAGAAGCGTGATAGAAAATAAAATATGTCATTTTTACGATGATTGATGAGGATGTTATTGTAGATAATTGATTAAATAGGAAGCTTTGTTGGTGAATATTGAAACATCTTGCTTATTTTTGCAACGAACAGAAAAAATCTATTCAAAAACCGTTGACTCACAACGTAGTATCCCTATAATGCACCTCCATCGACGACAGGGCGATTAGCTCAGTTGGTAGAGCACCTCCCTTACAAGGAGGGGGTCAGTGGTTCGAGCCCGCTATCGCCCACCACTGTCGACGATGAAGTAAGAAGATTAAGTAATTGGGCGATTAGCTCAGTTGGTAGAGCACCTCCCTTACAAGGAGGGGGTCAGTGGTTCGAGCCCGCTATCGCCCACCAATTACTTATTCAAAATGTGGTACATGTCATGAAGTGGGCGATTAGCTCAGTTGGTAGAGCACCTCCCTTACAAGGAGGGGGTCAGTGGTTCGAGCCCGCTATCGCCCACCACTTCATTTGTTACTCGCATTATCAGGCAGTTATTAAGATGGGCCGTTAGCTCAGTCGGTAGAGCAGTTGACTTTTAATCAATTGGTCGCAGGTTCGAATCCCGCACGGCCCACCATCTTAAAGTTTTAAAGCATTAAACCATCCTAATAGATGGGCCGTTAGCTCAGTCGGTAGAGCAGTTGACTTTTAATCAATTGGTCGCAGGTTCGAATCCCGCACGGCCCACCATCTAAAAAAAATCCCATACCAATAGATAGATCATTACTCAGTAGTAAACTTGCAGATATCTCGATAAGCTGGTTGCAGGTTCGACCCGTAGGGTGAAGCCGAAGGCTGAAAAATCCCGCACGGCCCACCATCTAAATAAAAATCCCATACCAATAGATAATCCATTACTCAGTAGTAAACTCGCAGATCTCTCGATAAGCTGGTTGCAGGTTCGACCCGTAGGGTGAAGCCGAAGGCTGAAAAATCCCGCACGGCCCACCATCTAAATAAAAATCCCATACCAATAGATAGACCATTACTCAGTAGTAAACTTGCAGATATCTCGATAAGCTGGTTGCAGGTTCGACCCGTAGGGTGAAGCCGAAGGCTGAAAAATCCCGCACGGCCCACCATCTAAACAAAAATCCCATACCACTAAATAAACTATTACTCAGTAGTAAACTCGCAGATATCTCGATAAGCTGGTTGCAGGTTCGACCCGTAGGGTGAAGCCGAAGGCTGAAAAATCCCGCACGGCCCACCATCTAAAAAAAATCCCATACCAATAGATAAACCATTACTCAGTAGTAAACTTGCAGATATCTCGATAAGCTGGTTGCAGGTTCGACCCGTCAAAGAGGGACGTATAAAGGCACTTTTCTTATTCTTATTAACTAATAGATTTAAAAAAGAGCAATAAGCCAGTTAACTAAAATAGGAGATCATTAAAATATTAACATTTGAGAGAATGTGACGTAATTAAACTATGTACTATTTTATTATCACAATAGTTAATTGAGTCGTTGGATTATTGAAAATGGCAATACAATAAAATTTGTCTTATCTTAGAGAAATGAAATCGCTGAAGGTACAGTAGTTAGATTTAAATGTCTTTATATTCAAATTTAGTAGACTATTTGTTTGTCAGTTTAATCTTTGAGGTCAAAAAAACAATTAAACTAAATTAAATACGTCATTTATTTTTCATATTTTTGTGATGTTCATCAAGTAAAGTGAATACTAAACGTTTTTAACGTTAATGTTTTGTTATCTTGAATAGGCTAAGTGAGTAAATTTCTAAGGCTACTTTAAAAATCGAGCAAATTTAATGTGGGTTGTAACTAAATATCATCAATGTATGTCATTGATAGTAGGTAGTAGAATATGATTATATATATAAAATGTATAACTTTTACCTTATTTTACAGAATTTAATCATTTATCTCACTTCATATACTCATAAAACGAATATGTTGAAAAGCAATCATCAAATTTGTTACAGTGTTAAATTATTCTGTTTATTTCCTTTATTTTTGGATTTTTTATCGGGCAAATGACTACATTTTAGTGTATTATTCTGACCATGAACTGTCGGTACTGCAAGGTACGCTCATTACTCACTTATCGCTTAACCTCTTAACTAATTGAAATTATTGACTTAATTTCAATACTTAAATCATATGTAATTATCGTAATTTTTTGTTACATAGTTGCAATGTCATTTTTAGACTAGTTGAAACTAATTAGATGGCTAGTATATCATTCGTCTCGAGATATATGCTGAATCGTTAGTATCATAATTAATGGCTATATCCATATAAAGATAACAATAGAGAAACGCAGTGAAGTACCTGCTGTTTTTTAATTCAATAATATAAATTGAAGCGAGAATGTTTATGAATACAAAATATCCTGTCGCTTGTGCAGTTGGACAAAAAATAAAATCATTGAGAAAAGCTCAAGGCTTTACAGTCTTTCAGTTAGCTAAAGAGATTGATATCAGTGAACAACAACTATTTCGTTATGAGCGCGGTGTGAATCGTATCGATATAGATTGTCTAGTGCGAGTATTGAAAGTATTAGATATTAACATGGGCGAATTCTTTAGTGAGATTCTGCATGATGATGTCCAGTCAGTAGAGAGCAGAGAAACAAAAGGATTTGATGATTCAGTTTATTCTCTAGTTTAATAATATATTTAATACTTATGTTTCAAAATGGAACTTAATTAAAGTTTGATTTCTTAATTGCTTCAATTAAGGGCATAAGTGTGCGTGTGGTTATTATAATTATGCTAATGGTCATACTCATATATTATCTTCTCTCGAATAGTGTGTAATTATGAAAATAAAAGCCCATTACGGGCTTTTATTTTATCTAAGATATATTTTTTGGTTATTAATATAAATTTAAGTTGAACATAAGTTTTAATGAATAACGTAAATAGCGTAAAGAAAATGGGAATTCATTAGTCTGTACCATCAATAGGTTCTAATATTACAGTAACAATACGAGTATCGATCATTTCAACTATCTTCAGCTGTAAATGTTCTAATTTTATCACGCTGCCTTGAGTTGGTTCAGTTGTAGTATTGGCATAAATAAATTTGTCTAATGTGATATCGTCATTTTCGTCAATACGTATGCCATAAGAAGCATATATCTCATTTAATCGAGTTGTACCTTTAAGACTTAAGCCTGTAGACGGTAATTCTACAGCCTCAAACTCAGGTGATATTTTTTCTGAAAAAAGATGTTCAAGAAAAAGTCTGTTCTCAGGTTTAAGGACAACAAATAAATGGTCATTAGCAAAAAGTTGTGTTGAACCTCTAGGGGGTAGTACTGATTTACCTCGAGTGATCATTGCAATAACAGTTTGGTCAGGTAATGCTAATTGAGATAAGCGTCTACCTACAGCAGAACAATCTTCACCTAATGTATATTCCACTAAATCGGCATCTATTTGGTCTACAGCAGTAATATCTAAAGTTGCAGCCGGAATAAGCGGTGGTGGCTGCATTAAATTAAGCTTACGTGCGACATAAGGTAGTGTTGAGCCTTGCAAGGTTGCTGAGATTAGTACGACGAAAAAGACAACATCAAAAATTAAATTTGCGCCGGGTAAGCCGTAAATAAAAGGAAAAATAGCTAATATAATTGGTACTGAGCCACGTAAGCCAACCCAAGAAATTAAGGCTATCTCTGGTTTAGGGAAACCAAATAGTTTTAGTACTGGGATAACGGCAAGTGGTCTGGCTACAAAAGTGAGTACTAACGCGATAACTAGGCCTTCAAGCCATACTTCGAGCAATGAACTTGGATTGACTAGCAATCCTAACATGACAAACATAATGATTTGGCTAAGCCATGCTAAACCATCATGAAATAAAAATGTGTTGCGTTGGAAAACAAATCGATGATTTCCAATCACGACACCGGTGACAAAAATAGAAAGAAATCCGCTACCCTCTAAATTACTCGCTAATCCAAATGAAAGTAAACCACATGCTGCGACGAGTACAGGGTAAAGCCCCGTTGCCATTAATTTAATTTTGTTAATTATCTTAACGGATACCCAGCCCACCGTTAGACCAATAACAGTGCCAATGCCCATCTGACTGAAAAATAGCAAGACCAGCTCACTACCTGAAGCTTGTTGGTTCATTAATAGTTGTAATAACCCTACGGTGAGAAAGATAGCCATTGGGTCATTTGTTGCACTTTCAATTTCGAGTGTTGATTGAAGACGTTCATTGAGGTAAATTCCGGCGTTTCGTAACAATGAAAATACGGCGGCGGCATCGGTTGAACCCACAATCGCACCTAATAAAAGACCTTCAAGTAATGGGATCCCTAAAATATAAGCGGCAGCCACTCCCGTTACACCAGCGGTGACTAAAACGCCTAAAGTGGCAAGAGTAAATGCAGGTTTCCAGACTAGGCGAATAGATTTTACAGATGTTTGAAGTCCACCATCAAATAAAATTAAAGCCAGAGCAAGGGAGCCAACAGCATAAGAAACATTAACGTTATCAAAGGTGATCTTTCCTATTCCATCCTCGCCTGCAAGCATACCGATGAAAAGGAACATAACTAGCATCGGCAGGCCGAGCCTTGCGGATAATTTACTCGAGAATATACCGAGTAGGATGAGTATTGATGTGAGTAGGATTAATTGTTCAATTGTAGGCATAATCAGTTTAATTTGTAGGTGAATAAAACGCTGACGATGCATCGCAAAGCGCATGTAGGTAATAACAAAGCACAACAAAATAATAAAAATATTTAGCTAATGGCTATTTTCATGGCATACCAAGAGCAAATATTAAAAGGTATATCATCATGATTATAATATAAAATAGGTAAATAAATTGTTATTTTGTCGCATTATAAATAATTAATATGCAATTTATTCCAACGATGAATATCATTACAGCTAGACTAATCGATTCAACATTGATAGGTATTGATAGATTGTTGATAGATACCATTGTTGAGAATGTTGATTAAACGTGAGTGCAGATGAAAGAAGGGGTTAGTGAATTGCATTGGTAGCATCGATGAAAAGCTAACAAGGTCGATATAATGATAATATCGACCTCAATTAAGTTAATGAAAACGTGCTTTCTTCGCTAAGTAATCACCAATAAGTTGCATGCCTTGAACAATAATCACTAAAGTGACTACTGTGATTGCCATCGCAACATTATCAAAACGTTGGTACCCATAGTTGAGCGCTAAATCACCGATACCTCCACCGCCAACAGCACCTGCCATCGCCGTTGCGCCAACTAATGTAATACTTGCCGCAGTCAAACTTAATATTAATGACGACTTGGCTTCGGGTAAAATAAAGTGCCAGATAATTTGCCAATTGGTTGCGCCCATTGCATCTGCCGCTTCAATGATGCCGGAGTGAACGCCAAGAAGAGAGTTCTCGACTAAACGTGCAGTATAAGGGGCAATATAAATAACTAAAGGCACTATCGCAGCAGTAGTTCCTATTGATGTTCCTACCATGAATCGTGTTAGAGGGATCATGGCAACTAATAAAATAATAAAAGGTAGAGAGCGAATAGTATTTATAATAGGGTTAACAATTCGATAAATACATTTATTTTCCCAAATACCGTCCTGCCTTGTTACAACCAGTAAAATGCCTAATAAAATCCCAAATAATGAGCCAAGTACAAGGGCAATACTCACCATAGTAAAGGTTTCTGACATCGCTAATAAAAATTGTTTACTAGTGAGTGCCGTCTCAAAAATTTGTGTCATAATGCCCCCTTATTTACTGCTACGCCACGGAGACGTAAGAAATTCACCGCATCATCAATTTGTTCTTTCTCACCAATTATTTGTACAAACATACTGCCAAGTACCACGCCGCTAATTTCTTTCATATTGGCAAACAAGATATTTATTTTGACAATATTTTGCACAATGAGCTCATTAACAACCGGTTCTTGAGCGGATTTACCCAAAAACTCTAATCGATACACATCTTGTTGATGTTCAAGATTGTGAAGAACACGTTCAGGAATTTCTTCATTTAAAACCGTACGAACAAATTTTTGTGTCGTTAAATGTTGAGGTTGAGCAAAGATATTTAATACGGTTCCTTCCTCTACAATTCGCCCTGACTCCATGACGGCAACACGATTACAAACTTGTTCAATGACTTCCATTTCATGAGTGACTAATAAAATAGTTATCTTTTGTTCACGACTGATTTTTTGCAGCAACGCTAAAATTGAGCGAGTTGTTTGTGGATCAAGTGCTGATGTGGCTTCATCACAAAGTAATATTTCAGGATTATTAATTAATGCACGGGCAATACCAACTCGCTGCTTTTGTCCCCCGGATAATTGCCCAGGATATTGATGTTTTTTATCGCTTAACTCGACGTATTCAAGGATGTTATCGACTCGGCGATTGATCTCTTGCTTATCAAGTCCGAGCAGAACCAGTGGCATTGAAATATTTTGCGCGACTGTTTTGGTTTCTAATAAATTAAAATGTTGAAAGATCATGCCAATATTTCTTTTATGGGCACGAATTTCAGCAGGGCTGTGATGGGCAATATTTTGGCCATCAATAATTACAGCACCACTGGTCGGCTTTTCTAATTGATTGACTAAGCGAATGAGAGAGCTTTTACCCGCGCCGCTATAACCAATAAAACCAAATATATCGCCTTTATTGATTTGCAAATTAATATCTTGCAACGCAACTAAAGATTGCCCATCTTTTTCATATACTTTTTGGACATTTTGAAATGTGATCATGATTTACTCCACATTATCGGTTAGTTGCATACGTTCTGTTGGTGAAAGAGCGGCTTGCCATTCATCACCTAAAAGTTCTGCTTCAGTGCTTGTTTTAACTAAATCAAGATGTTGCTCTTGATAGGCGAGGTATAATTGAGCCGCTATATGGTCTGCGAGTCTTTCAGCACCGGTATTCGTGCCGGGTATTAAGCCAATGACAGGTCCCATGCTCAAAGATGCACTTAAATTAAAACAATAAAGTTTGTTTAATTCAGGCAAGTCACACCCTGTTTTAGGTTGTAATTCAAAATGTGAGCCAAGGTAGGGATGAGAGGCTAATTCACTATTCTCTTCAGCTTGCGGTGGCGTATATACATCACCCCAAGTTTGAATATAGGGCGTTAACTTATTAAAGGCGGTTTGTTTAAACCAATTAATACGATAACCCGTCGCTAATATAAGATAATCAAAGGTGAATTTATCATTAGCTGTTGTAACCTGTAATTTCCCATTATTTAATGCAACCTGTTTAATGGGGGAATTAAAGTTGAAATAGGCATTATCATGGCGAGAAACTCGCAATGTACTGCCATGTGGTGCAGGGGTTTTTGCTTTAGCGACATAATCGGCATAATGCCATTTTTGCGCATCAGAGAAATAAGCATATGCATGAGTGAAACCTGGACTTCCAGCAACCTTGCCACGGTTAACGCGGGGCATATCACTTGCACGAATTAATATTTCGACTGAATTTGCACCTTGCTCAAGTGCCGTGGCCGAACTATCCATCGCTCCCGCGCTATAACCAACGACACCAATATCCAGGCCTTTAAAGCGGCTATAATCACTACCAGCGTATGAATGTTCCCAATAAGATGTTGGGATCTGTGCCATAAAGTCAGGGATGTTAGGCTCACTAAAAGATTCCATACCCGTTGCTAAGATGACATGCTTCGCGATATAGCACTTCGTGCCTTCCGGTGTGTTAAAGAAGAGTTCGCTGCCATTCGTACTGAGCTGTATATCAATTAATTGATATTGATTAAAAACCTGAGGTTCAGTTATGGATTTGAACCACTGTAAATATTCACCCCATTGTAAGCGCGGAATTTTATCCAGTTTTTCCCATGCATCTTCACCAAATTGTACTTTAAACCACGCTTGAAAGGTTAATGACGGGGAAGCAAGTGCAGGACCAACAACGTGTTTTGGTGAACGTAATGTTTCCATTAATGCTGGCTTTTGCCACGGACCTTCTTTACCTGTTTTTGCTTGGTCAAATACTGTTGCATTAATGCCGCGTAATTTGAGTGCAAAAGCGGCAGTAACCCCTGACATACCAGCACCAATAATCGCGACATCAATTTGATGAAGTGAGTCTTTATTGGATAATGACCATGTCGCGATCGGTAAATTTAAATATTGTAAATCTAGTCTTATTTGCTCTTCCAGAGCGAGTAAACCCTCAATTCGTTCCATTGAATTACTCCTTGTTCTCTACAATTTCAAAGGGTTCACCGAGCGATAACATTAAGCGGTTGGCCCATGAAAAAAAGGCACTAGATTGGATTAAATCGACTAATTCCAATTCAGACAAACCTAACTCTCGCAGCCTATCAATTTGTGAGGTTGATGATTGAATTGGTGTCGCAGACAAAGATGCCACTAAATCAGTAATAGCGAGCAACCTATCATCAAAACCTTCAGCTAAAATAGAGCCTGTGGCTGTTGCTAATAATTTATCCACATCATTACGGCGCTCTTTTGCATATTGACTCGCTTTACGTGCATGGACGGAAGCACAATAAATACAGCCGTTAACTTTACTCACTACAGCTGCTGCATATTCACGTTCCCAACGCGGTAAACCGCCTGATGTATAGAAAACGCCGCGATCAATCAATGTACGAATTTCTAAAATTCTGCTGTGGTGGGCGAGTAATAAAAAATATTCAGAACTAAGTTGACCGAATTTTTTCATTACTTGGGCTTCATCGGCACTGAGCGTGTTTACGGCTCTGGCATCTAACCAAGCCTCCCAACCCAATTCATCTTGTGTAAATGCGATTGGTGATGGTTTTCCATGCCGACTTAATGGACGACTATTCCATTTCCCAGCTTTAATTTTTGTTATATTGCTATGGTCACTATTATGGCCTTGCAATAAATTTAAACCCTCGACTAAACGGGCTTGATAGGTGACAAAAGTGATTAACTGGGCTAATAAAACAATATCTGCATTTTGCCAACCATGATCGGTTAATTGTTCAATGAGCGAATAATCGGTTTCTTTTGGCGACGAAGTTAATATTTGAAGATATTTTTTGGCGGCTTCGAAACCTGGTGTTGATGTAATTGGTGTTTGCGACAGCAACAGTTGGCTATAAAAATGGATTAAACTTTGGCTTCCTGTCAGCGTGGCGACTTCGAGAGCGAAATGATATTTCACATTGATAGGTAGTAGGTCTGAGGGCGTGGAAAAAATCGCCTCAAAAGCCGCTTGTGTATTTTCGGTCGCAACCAATCGTTCTTGGCGTATTTTTGCTAAATGAGATTCTGGCGTTAAATTAGTCAGGGAATCAATTAAATCAGTATTAAAAATTGTCATAAAATAACTCACTTTTTTTAAACGTTTTTTTATCTCCTTCATTACATATCATGCACATCATTTATCGAACGAATGAATTGTTATATGTATATAACTAAATGGAATTATAATTAAATATATATATGCTTTTGGTTTTAAGTTATAACGATCTGGTCTAAGTAGAATCAAAAAATTATGTCTATACTGCCCAAAATATCATTACAGGGTTGTTACATATGTTAAAACAAAAATTAATAAGTCTTTCACTCATCGCAACTGCAATTGTTACACTCGTGGCGTGTGGTGATAGTAGTGAGAAAGATAATCCAAATAAAAAACAAATTACGATTGGTTTTGGGGTTGGAAACTACATCGACCAAGTTGATAAAGGCATTGTGCCCATCTTAGAGAAAAAAGGTTATACAGTAAATTTGCGCCAATTTTCTCAAAACAGGCAAATAAACCCAGCGTTTGAAGAGGGCGCAATTGATGCATCGGTTAATCAAAGTCGTGCATATATGGATGCATACAATAAAAAAAATAATATCAATATGGTGGCATTGACGGACTCGCCAAGCGCGCCACAGAGCTTGCGTTCTAATAAACATAAGTCATTAGATGAAGTGAAAGATGGCATGATTGTCGCGTTATCAAATGATCCGGTAAATGCAGAGCGCGGCGCACGAATTTTAGAGCAATTGGGTTGGATAAAAATAAAACCTAATGTCAGCACATTAAGCTTCAGTGTGAATGATATTGAACCTGGAAAATATAATTTAGATATTCGTGAAACTGATGCCGCGCAAGGATTACGTTTATTAGATGATGTTGATTTTGTCGTGGTTAATGGTAACTATGTGGCAAGTGCAGGACAACGAATAGCTGATGGGCTTGTGGTTGAAAATTCACCATTAGAGCATCGTATTATCGTCACTGTATTACAAAAAGATGTCGATGCGCAGTGGGCTAAAGATTTAAAAGACGCTTTTGATTCTAAAGAATACGCAGATTATATTCGCTCTCAGCGCATATATGATGGATTCATTGAACCTGCAAGCTGGACTAAATATTAATTATATTAAGAATAACCGCGTGTTTAGCATTATTCTGCTTGCCGAATCATATAGTTTCTATGTGATTCGGTATATTTAATGTGAGTACTTAACGTTATTACAGTATCAGCTGTTTAGAACACATCTTATTAGTTAGCGTTTTCATTTCAAAACATGTTAGTCACAATAACTAAATGATATTTGAGAGCTATCATTATATTTTTAATTATTTTTCACATTATATCTTACTGCCAGTTTTCATTTCAAATTCAACATGAAAAACATTCGTATTAGAAGTGTAGACAAGTTAATTTAGTTATTTAATATTAAAATAAATAAATGTCATAACACAAAAATAATTGCTGGAAAGCGTTTAAAATGAACCAAACAGGGGAAACTAGATGGCTAATGAACTGATTAATGCACTTAATATACTTAAATCAAAAACGTGGATTGATTTGACTCACCGTTTTGATAAAGACTCACCTCATTTTTTTATGTTTGAACCTGCTGAATTCAAAACGCTATTTGGTTATCCCGACGGATTTTTTGCACAACAATTTACGTTTCCTGGACAATATGGCACTCATATTGATGCACCATGCCATTTTGTTGAAGGAAAGCGTTATTTACATGAATTGGAACTTAAAGAATTAGTATTGCCACTTATTGTGATTGATCAATCGTCAAGAGCGAAACAAGACCCTAATTTCTCATTTTCTCGTGAAGATGTAATCTTATTTGAGCAACAACATGGACAAATAGAGTCTGGTACTTTTGTCGCGTTACGAACTGATTGGAGTCACCGCTGGCCGTCTCAAGAGGCTATGGATAATAAAGATAAAGAAGGTAAAAACCAAATACCAGGTTGGGGAATCGATGCGCTCAAATTTTTATTTGAAGAACGAGGCGTTAAAGCCATTGGACATGAGACTTTTGATACCGATGCAGCAAAAGATTTTCGTCAAAATAATGCATTATTGGCTGAATATTATGTTTTAGAGCAAGACACGTACCAAGTTGAGTTGATGGCAAATTTAGACCAACTTCCGACTCGAGGGGCGGTTATTTTTAACGTTGTCGCTAAACCTAATAATGCGAGTGGTTTTCCGGTTCGCTCTTTTGCTATTCTTCCGTAATACTATTCTTACTTTAAATTTAAACGTGACTTTCTAAGTTAAAATGCACCAATTTGTAGGTAATAGCGCAAATTGGTGCCATCAAATTATAAAGCGATTAATATCCACGCAGCGGCAAGTAGCATACACAGCGCGGCGACAATACCACCTGATTTAGCAAATTCTGTAAATGAGATTTTCACGCCATATGCTGCGGATTGTTCGACAACAATGATGCCAGCTAAACTACCGAAAACAAATAAATTACTGGAAAATCCAGAACCCAAAACGAGTGCAGCGCCTAATGAATCCGCATTGCCGTCAGGAGATAAAAATGGAACCAGTAGCATTACTGATGGGTTATTTCCCACAATAGTACTGAGTACGCCAGTGACTAAAAATAAAACAATTGGATTATTTAATTCAACCCCATGACTACGCAAATCATTTAGTAATTGTTGTGGTAAACCAGTTGATGCAAAAGCCGCGTTGACTACAAATAACCCCATGATCAGTAATAAAAGATTGCCATCAACCAGTTTTAACATATCACTTGAAGCGATAGAACGATTAAGCAGTAAAAAGCCTGCCGCAGTTAACGCTATGAGTTCCCTTGGAATATCAGTAGCGACAAAAGCAACGATAACAGCGAAGGTGATGATACCTGCTTTTGTTGTTTCCCAAATATTGAGTTTTTCTGATTGTGATTGTGTGCTAGGTATTTGTGTTGTTTCTTTCGCTAAATACCAACGGTTACGATAAAGCCAAACTAAAACTAACCAAGTGATTGGTAATGAAAGAAGAGCAGGAATAGCCGCTGCTTGAATTAACCCAACAAATGAAAGGTCCAGACCTTGTGCTGCAATCATATTTTGTGGACTACCAATTAATGAGCCAGCGGCACCATTATTGGCGGCAAAACAGAATCCTAATAAAAAGGGAATAGGATTAAGGCCACGAGATAAGGTAATAGAGACTAATAAAGGCGTCATCGCCACGACAACGACATCATTTGTTAATAAGGCAGAAAGTAGCCCTCCTACTGCAATTAATACGGCAAGCAATGTTGGCGCACTAACCTTTAACATCGCAACACGGTCAGCCGTCCAACTATAAAAGCCAGAGACCACAAACGATGCAGAAACTACCATCAAACCAAACAACATGCCTATAGTTCTATAATCAATTGAATTCCAAGCGTGTGGCGGGGTAATGCTACCTATTGCCATCATTGCCAAGGCACCAATAACCGCCGCACCTGTTCTATCAACTTTAAAGCCGGGTAGTTTGCCAAAACCCATTGCGATATAAACCAGTAGGAAAATAATAATAGTTAGCGTCATAGCAATCACATTTTTCGAGTTAAATTATGCTTAATTTAGCGGTGAATAACCATGGAGGCAAGATTAAATAATCTTTAATAATAATAAGTTGCGTTTATTCCCAATAATGAGCATCGCAAAAAGAATAGTCGCTGACGATATGTAAGATAAGCAAGAGTTGTTGACGAAAAATAGGCGTTTTAAAGCATAAAGTGGTTTTTATTTAAACTTGAAATATATGCTGAAATTTTATTACAAAATAAATTATGCGTAAATAAAACTAATTTTAAATGAATTCAAATGTTAAAAAGGTCATGAACATGAAAATATTTCGTGATCAAAGTCACTAATTTATAAAAAACAGGCTAACAAAATAAGTGATCAACATCACATAAAAAAGGATTTTTGTGTAAAAATAACTCAATGTAATTAAATAACATGATTAATTTGTGAGGAGAGTCACTGATTGATGGGGGGGGATGGGGGGCGTAAAGTGATATCTATCACAGAAAGCCCGCGTGGTACGCATCAGAGAAAGGACATGCTAGAGTGAAAGTGTTCAAAAAATCTCACTAACGTTATTTGGCGATAACGTTACAACCTTATCATTCTCGTACCACGGGGTTCTATCATGGTAACATCAAATATCAAATTAAAGGTACAGAATTTTGGGCGCTTCCTCAGTAATATGGTGATGCCCAACATTGGTGCTTTTATTGCGTGGGGATTAATCACTGCGCTATTTATCCCTACCGGCTGGTGGCCAAATGAAACGCTAGCACAGCTTGTAGGACCGATGATCACTTACTTATTGCCACTATTAATTGGTTATACGGGGGGGCGGTTGGTTGGTGGTGAACGCGGCGGGATCGTTGGCGCGATCACGACTATGGGGGTGATTGTTGGTGCTGACATGCCTATGTTTATGGGGGCAATGATAGCTGGCCCTCTCGGTGGCTTTGTCATTAAGCGTTTTGACCGCTGGATTGAAGGTAAAGTTAAAACAGGTTTTGAAATGCTGGTGAATAATTTTTCATCAGGCATCATTGGCATGTTGTTAGCGATACTGGCTTATTTGGCCATCGGCCCACTGGTTGCGGGAATGTCCAAGATCCTTGCGGCTGGTGTAAATGTCATGGTGGAAAATAACTTATTACCACTTACCTCGATTTTTGTCGAACCTGCAAAAATACTCTTCCTCAATAATGCGATTAATCACGGTATATTTTCACCACTTGGTATTCAACAAGCATCTGAAACAGGCTCATCAATTTTCTTTTTAATTGAAGCAAATCCAGGTCCAGGACTTGGCGTGTTATTGGCTTATATGTTTTTTGGTAAAGGAAATGCAAAGCAATCAGCCTCAGGGGCGGCAATTATTCATTTCTTTGGTGGTATTCATGAGATTTATTTCCCTTATGTTCTAATGAATCCGCGTCTTCTTATTGCTGTTATTCTTGGCGGAATGACAGGTGTCTTTGTGATGAATGTTTTCCACGCAGGATTAGTTTCTCCAGCATCTCCAGGTTCAATCTTTGCAGTTTTACTGATGACACCAAAATCGTCATTAATTGGTGTGATTTTATCAGTCACAAGTGCAACACTCGTTTCATTCTTAGTTTCCGCAATCTTATTGAGAAGAACTCGATTAGGAGATGAAGATGAATTGGATAATGCGACGAAAAAAATACGTGAAATGAAGGCTCAATCTAAGTCTTCACATAAAAATTCTGAGAAGAATGAATTAGCTGCAAGTTTAGTTAATATCCGTCAGATTATTGTAGCCTGTGATGCAGGAATGGGATCAAGTGCCATGGGGGCTGGTGTTTTAGCTAAAAAAGTGCGTGATGCAGGTCTACTTGATATATCTGTCACCAATATGGCGATTAATGATTTACCTGATGATGTTGATATTGTCGTGACACATAAAGATTTAACGGCAAGAGCGAAAACTTTTGCACCGAATGCAATTCATATTTCCCTAACAAACTTCCTAGATGGGCAAACATATAGTGATTTAGTGACGCGTTTAATTGCTCAGAGAAATCCAAAAGCTGCAAATGACGGGCGCTTAATTAAGCAAACTATTATTGCGGCTAATGATGAATCTTATCAAATGGAAACGCGTGAAGACGCAATATTCACCTTAAGTGCAAAACATATTCACTTGAATTTAAGCGCACAAAATAAAGAACAAGCTATTCGCTATGCAGGACAAAAGTTAGTTGAAGGCGGTTATGTTGAACCCGATTATATTGATGCCATGCTAGCGAGAGAAAAACTAACATCAACTTATTTAGGGGAGTCTATTGCGGTGCCTCACGGCACGATAGAAGCTAAAGACAGAGTTATTAAAACGGGCATTGTTATTTGCCAATATCCAAATGGTATCCAATTTGGTGATGAACCCGATGAAATTGCTCACCTTGTAATAGGAATAGCTGCACAAAATAATGAGCACATAGAAGTTATTATGCGAATTACTTCTGCGCTTGATGAGGCTGGTGTTATTGAAAAACTAAGCAAAACACAAAGCATTCAAGAAGTTCTCGAAATTTTATCCGCTCAAAGTGCAGCATAGGGAGACAAATCATGAAAGTTATTCATTTTGGTGCCGGAAATATTGGACGTGGCTTTATTGGTAAGCTATTGGCAGATGCAAATTCTCAATTAACATTTACAGATGTGAATCAACCTTTAATCGATCAACTGGCTCATCAACAGTCTTATCAAGTTCATATTGTTGGGCAAGAGCATCGTATTGAAAAAGTTCAACATGTTCACGCGATCAATAGTCAGGATCCAAAAACTATTGAATACATTGCTCAAGCCGACATGGTAACTACCGCTGTTGGTCCTCAAGTATTAGAAAAAATTGCGGTTACATTAGCGAAAGGCCTATTGAAGAGGAAGGAACTCAATAATAATAAACCATTGAATATTATAGCCTGTGAAAATATGGTCAGAGGTTCGAGTCAATTAAAGCGACACGTATTAGCTCAAATACCAGATAGCAATCATGAATGGATTGAGCGATATATTGGTTTTGTTGACTCAGCAGTTGATCGCATTGTTCCACCAATGGATGCTGCAAATGATGACCCATTGGATGTGACTGTCGAATCTTTCAGTGAATGGATTGTTGACCAAACTCAATTCATTGGTGATATTCCGATTATCGGAGGAATGGAACTTACTGATAACCTAATGGCTTTTGTTGAGCGAAAACTATTTACACTTAATACTGGGCATGCCATTACAGCGTACCTTGGACAATTATATGGGCACCAAACTATCAGTAGCGCCATTAGTGATCCGACGATTTGTGCAGTAGTTAAAGCAGCAATGTTAGAAAGTGGTCAAGTATTGATTCAACGTTATGGTTTTAATCCCGAGCAACATGCTCAATATATTGACAAAATATTAGGTCGTTTCGCTAATCCGTATTTACACGATGATGTTAGCCGAGTAGGGCGTCAACCGATTAGAAAATTAAATTCTGAAGATAGACTCATTAAACCATTGTTAGGAACGATTGAATATCAATTGCCACATAAATATTTGATTATTGGAATTGCTTCAGCGTTACATTTTAGATGTAACAGTGATCCGCAAGCGAGCGAAATGGCGGAGCTCATAAATGAGAAAGGAATTCGTCAGGCAGTGAAGCAATTGTGTCAATTAGACGATTATCCGTTGATAATTGAGGCTATTTGCGGTGAATATCAATTATTAGAGTCAATACGAAAATAACTTTGCAGATCATAGTTTGAGTCTAGGATAATAATGACTTTATGGTGACTTAATCGGTCACCATAAAGTGAACAAAGAAGATGTTATGGAAAATAGACAAAATATAGAAAATCAAATTTTGGAGCGGCTAAATCAACGGCCGGAAGTCCATTTATTTGTTCAGGAAGTGATTATTTTGATCACGGAAGCTATTGATCAACTGATGCTAAAAGTTTTTCGTAAAGATGACTATGCAGTAAAATATGCAGTTGAACCCCTTTTAACGGGAAGTGGGCCATTAGGTGAACTTTCAGTGAGATTAAAACTATTATTTGCTTTAGGTGCAATTACTCGAGAAGTATATGAAGATATTGAGTTATTTTTAGCATTGAAAGGGTCTTTGCCTACCAATGGTATAGTTTTAAATTTTACAGATGATGAAATATTAGGCAGTATTAAAATGTTACATTGTATGGAACCATTGCCTGAAATGATGCGATTTAATCAACCAGAAGATTTAGTTGATAAACAACTCATCGATTTACAGAAGTATCGATACCAACAAATGATAAAGTCATCATTAGTCCTATCGGTAACCGCTTTAATTGCACAAATTTTAGAAACTGATGTTTTTTAACTTCTTAACTTAATCTATTTCTAGCCTTTAATTACCTTCCGCTGATTGACAATGTTAATCGCTCTAAAAAATCATAACTTAATTATCTATTTTATATGCAGTTTAGATATGAATGCTTTTTCCAAATGTTAATTGCCACTCTTAGTATAAGTTATAATATGATGGAGATAGGTAAAGGATAACTACGATGCAAGAGGGCAGCATATGAATATTATTATCACACACCAAATAGCGGATGAAGATAGGAACGCAATTTTAGCTGGGCTAAGGCAGCATAATATTCAATATCTTAAAGAAAATAGTTTTGGTCAATTGGCTGTTTATGCGAAAAACGAAATAGGTGTGATAATCGGTGGTCTACTTGCTTCGACTAAAGGAAACTGGCTATGCATTGATTATTTATGGGTCAGTCAAAATGCAAGAAAAAGCGGTTTAGGCCGTACTTTAATGATAAGTGCAGAGCAGGAATCAATTAAATTAGGCTGTAAACACGCTTTAGTTGATACATTTAGTTTCCAAGCATTACCTTTTTATGAAAAATTGGGTTATATACAACAAATGAGCTTACCCGATTTTCCTGAATTAGGTATGCAAAGACATTATCTAACTAAACATTATGAATAAAAACTCATTGTGAATTAGGGCATAATTGGTTTGATCAATAAATATTGTGCTGCGTAATCGGGTAGTAGCGCTTTTATTTTATCCAGAGTAATTTCTGTCATGACACCACTTATTGGTACTTGTTTACCTGTTTCAATGAAGCTATTTTCTGAACAAAAAAACTGATTAGAAGATAGTGATTTGTCTGGTGAGGTAATTAATGGCTTACTGACAGGGCGATTAATAAAATGGTTAGAGAAAACAAGATAATTTTTAACATTAATGGCTTTATCTTCTGTATCAATAAAATTTTGCCAATAGCTAATTAAAGCATCAGATAAGTAATTATTAAAAATAAAGGTATCCTGCATGATCAACCATTGTTCATCGACATTATCATAAGGACGCGCATTAAATGAAATCTGATTAAGATAATTACCTGCAAATACAAGTCCTTTAGCGTTACGAAATTTTAATTGACCGGATGCTCGATCGTCTTTTGGCCAGCCAGAAAAATAATTTTGAATGACTTCAACTTGCGTATATTGCTTAATATAAACACCATGATCACGAGAAATATCATTTTTCCCAGTTTCAGGGTTATAGAGATAAATTTCGCTACTACCGGAAATAAAGTTTTTACGAAATATTCCTTTTTTTAAATTACTCGTCGAATACCAGCCTGAAACAAAGTTACCTTGAGCATCATCAAAAGACATTAATCCTTTATCTCTTAAACTTAAAAGTGTTGTGAGTAGTGTTTGTGTTTTATCATCAAGCCATGGTGTCGCTACATTAATATCTTCGATAGAGCCTAAAAAATTTTGCTCAATGAGCAAACCTGCCGCGTTACCATAGGTGCTAAGACCAACACCCGCATAGTGACGTCCACGCATAAAAACATTGCCATTAATTGTATAAGCGTTACTTGAACATGTCAGTTGCGCCGTACTTTGCTCGGTTATTGTGTTGATAAATATATTGTGGCTAATGCTAATTGCTGATTTACGTCCATAAAAATGCACACGAATGTTGTCAAAGATAATATTTTCAATACTGAGGTTCGAGACTGTTGTGCCATAAGTACTATCACCGAACATTACTGATTTTTTTGTAATGTCGAAACAGCGAAAAATAGTACCTTCAATTGAACCTAATAAAGAATTATAAGATGTTAGTAGCACATCACTGGAAAATAGGTAAGTACCCGCAGGGAAATAGATACCTTTACGAGAAGTATGACTTTCTTTGAGTAAATTTAAAATGACATGACTCAGATCTTTACCTGTATTTGGTGATATACCTGCATTTGGCGCATAAATATAACCTTCAGGTACATTATTATTCGCATGTTCTAAATTTTTCATATTTAACCTTATTGAAAATTTGCTTTAGTGAACATAGCCATGAATAGCGTTAATAAATTATCACTATATTTAATCGAATCATGATTTAAGTAAATTTACTTAGATTAAGAATAGATGAGTATCGATTTTTTTGTTACCAATTAACTAAGATAAATCGATAATTAGGAGGATTCTAATAAAAATGTGTTTATGATAATTATTTATCAAAGCAATTCATATTCTTATCTTCGATAAGACAGCCTGCTGTTGCCGAAGGGTTTTGTGGCGAATCTTGATTTTTTAACCACAATGCTATGCGTTGTTTTGCATTTAATCTGATAGATGAGTTAATTTCGTTTTTTGGTCTGATATTAATAACGGTATATTCAATCAATGTGTCATTTTGAAAAACAAAAGTGCGATCTGCTTTATTTTTACTGGATTCAGGCATCATTTGGTCGAGATAGAGTAATAAAGCATAATTGTCTTTTATTGTACTCTCCATTGCGTCTTCATCAGGCACGCCCTCAATTTCAATAACTTGTTGTTTTGACATTCCCGCTAAAACAACCCGCGAGTCATTGCTAGCACTACAACCAGTTAGAACTAAGAAAACAATTATTAGTATGTATTTCATGGATAACTACCTAATGGTTGATGATGGAACGCTACTTGTTGTGAATAATAACGAGTCGTGAAGAAACCTGAAATAGGTCGATATAAAAATGGGAGAATTCTATAAATTTTTTTATTAATATTATTCTCAATATTTTCACAGTAGAGGTCATATTGAATTATGACTAAATTTAGTGAGTGATAAATAAATCTCACTTATGATAGCCGAGCGTTTATTAATAGACTGGGAATGGAATATTAGATTTGTGCAATGATAAACAGTTAGGGCATAAGCTTTAGCTTTCTGAATTTGGATATCAGTGAGCAGCATAATGTGTATAGTTTTTTTATCGAACCTAGACCTATACACAATACTATACACATTAGCACTTAGATTCCACTATAAGTGGCTAGACCTTCTTGGAAGCCAAAATAATTAATTTGTTGTTTTTATTTGAAAAATTGGAAGTCTTGAGCGGTCTTTAGAAGTGGTACTGGTGTCCCCTGCAAACTTCGAATTCAACTATTAATTATGTTGATAATAAAAGATATTTTTATGTTAGATAAGTTTAGGAGCCCCCAATTGAAACCCTAAATGTATTTATATTGATTTTGAAGTAGAGCAGGGTATTTTTCTTTACTACTGAAACTACAGCTTGGGTTCGTAGCACGGAATTGTACTCGTTGCCGACTTCAAAAATGTTTTTCAACATAACTAAAGAATTCCAGCATAATTTTATCAAATTAATATCTCTCTATTGAGAGGGATTGATAGTAGTGGACTTTCGTGGAGTCCGTTCAAGGATTGCGAAAGTAAATGGTATTAAGTAAAAATAGGGAGGGTGTTGAAATTTGGCAGGTTTTTCTCGTTATGAATTATTTAATATCGTGATATTTAAAGGCCCTCTTTTATGTTATTAAATATATTAAAACCCAATTCAGTTAAGATTCAACGACATGATGTGTGCCGTTGGATTAAGCTTTTTTTCTCCAGTGAGTAGAGCGTCCGTTTATTGCTGAGTTGACCGTAATTGAGTTTAACATTGGATAAGGTTTTTAGTTACGCGTTCGTGGTGAGCGGACTATCAACCACGCTGACGATAAAGGCCGCAATGGTATGAAGCACATCTTGAGTTATTTAGGAAAAGAAAATCAGCGCACAGAACGCCGTGTTTATCAGGTCAGTGATATTCCAGAGGCAAAACAACGAGGGCGTAGACGAAGTGTAAGAAAACGTTGAGAACAAATTCACATCATAACTCAGTACCCCATTGTTCAATGGGGACTGTTTCATGTATGAATACATACCAATAAATCAGGCTGACCTCTTTCAGGTCAGTCAAAAATAACGCCAGCCAGTTATTGTTTGAAGGATTCCCGCAACTCCCATTATCCCTTTTCGAATCCTTCTCCTTTTCAATCATCGGAGAAACAAACAATGACTATTCAAACAACTGATACTCCACTACTGAGCGACCAATTCATTGACATGAAATTTATCACTAAACTAACGGGATTAACGGATAAGTGGTTTTATAAGCTGATACAAGATGATGAGTTTCCTAAACCTATCAAACTAGGACGTAGTTCACGTTGGTTACGAAGTGAAATTGAACAATGGTTACAAAATCGTATTTCTGAATCTAGATGTTAAATAAATCGGTATAATTTTTTCATACAATTTAATTGTTTTTTATAATATTGATTAATATCGATATCTAGGTGTGAATAAAATAACATGATCAATCTGATTAGCTAAAGCTCACAAGCAGTAAAGCTTTTCGCATTAGTACCTAGCGTTGGGAAAATAGGTATGAGTTATGAGTAAGGTAAAGAATAACGTGACGAGTATGGCTTTATTGTTTAACATAACTTAAATTTTTTAGAAAAGGGATGAACAATGGCAAATTTAATTTATCTGACCCTAGAAGGGAAACAGCAAGGTCTAATTTCTCGTGGTTGTGGAACGCTAGACTCTATCGGTAATCGTTATCAATCCGGTAAAGAAGATTCAATTTTTGTTACTGAGCTAAGCTATACATTATCGAGAGAGCAAAATTTATCACATCAACCCATTCAATTTACTAAGTTGATTGACAAGTCATCTCCTTTATTGTTAGTTGCAATATCTAACAATGAAATAATTAATCTTCAATTTGATTATTTCCGAACCGCTCAAAACGGGGGAATTGAAAAGTATTATTCCATCAAATTGAATGAAGCTTCGATTATTAATTTTACAACACAATGCCCTAATAATATCTTACGTAATGATATTGAACCGGAGGAGCATGTTACTGTCAGATATCGCGATATTACAGTATCGCATATTATGGCTGGAACATCTGGATACAGCATATCGGATAATAGTGTGTTTTAGTTTGTTGTGTTTCTTCATCAACTTGGGAGTTTTTGTGATAAAAGCATCATCACTGACAGCGTTACTCGGACTTGCGGCTAATGTAATTAAAGGGTCTAACTCTTCTTCAACAAAATAGTAAGCCGTAGTGATTTTGCTTTCACTCATAGTGTTATATGCGACCATGTACTTAATAAAATTATTAGATATCTAATTTCATTATTTTTTATTAAGTCTAGTTAAGTTCTTTTTTAAAAAATCGATCCGTAATTGTGCATCTGCATAACCAAGCTGATATGCTCTTTCATAAAGTTCAATCGCTTTTTCGTAACTTTGAGGAACACCGAGCCCTTCTTCATACATAAGACCAAGATTAATTAAACCGGCAATATTATTATTGTCAGCAGAACGCTGGTAGAACGTAATGGATTTATTTATATTTCGTTTCACACCAAAACCGTGTTGGTATAGTAATCCCATCGAATTCATTGCTGTAGAATCGCCTTTATCTATTGCTAGCTGATAATATTTGATAGCTTCATCATAATTTTCTAACGCACTGTATAACATTCCTAAACGAGTGATTGCAACAACACTTCCTGCTTGTATAGATTCGTTATACCATTTTTTAGCCAGTTCCATATTTTGTTCAACGCCGAGTCCATCAAAATATAAATCGCCCAAGCTCATCATTGCATTACTAGAATGATTTATTTTAATCGCAGACTCAAACATCTCTTTTGCGTTAATGTAATTATCACTATATCGATATAAAATTCCTAAGTTGTAATATGCGGATGATGAACCTAAGCTTATTGCTTTTTGATAAAGTTGTATTGCTTCTTCTTTTTTCCCCTGACTTTCTTTTACTCTTGCTAAAAGATTAAATCCTTCTTTATTGTTTTTATCGGCTAAGCGTTGATATATTTTTTCTGCTGTGTCTGTATTTTTTTCGATCCCCACGCCCCATTCATAAAGAAATCCAAGGATAAGCAATGCTTCATCATCCCCCTGATTTGCTAGCCTTTCGCATATTGTAAAGCTTTTCGCATCGGCTAAACATTTGTCTGGTGATTCAGCATAAGAGAGAGTCTGCTTGCACAACAGCAGGGATAAAGTAACGAGTATAATTTTATAATTTAACATAACTGAGATATCCCTAAAATAAATGCAAGTATGGCTAATCTATTTAAAACTGAAAAAACCGGAAAAATTGATTTCCCGTGTTTGTGGAGTATTGGATAATCACGTGCTTTAGCTTTTATATTTCGTCATCAAATGTCGAAGTTCAGCAATAAAAGCATCATCACTGACAGCGTTACTCGGGCTTGCGGCTAATGTAATTAAAGGGCTCAGTTCATCTTCTACAAAATAGTAAGCCATGGTGATTTTACTTTCATTCATCGCGGTATAGACAGCTAAATTTTTACTCTTAAGTCGGATTGCTGCTTGAGACATTTTTTCTATGGTGCCGTAGCTATACAGCACTGTTGCAATGACTACACTTCGCTTAATAACAGTACTTGTTGATATAGGGGTAAATAGCTCAGGGTAGCGTAAAGCGATTGTTGAGATAATACCTGTTAAAATACCATTGATAATAAACTTGCGAATAGTTGACTCGCTAGCAACATTGGCGGAGGTCTTTATTGTGAAATTTTTAAATGATTTATTTATATCTGCTCGAATATCGGGTAAGTCAATTACATTAGAAAATTGATTTATATCCGTTAAGTTTTTTATTCCACTGATATAATCAGATAATTTCTGTTTTCTAGACGGTGCCATATTGTTGGTAATTGAAGCAATAATAATATTGATAACTTCTGCAAAACTGTCGTAAGGGTTAACGACAAAACGCAGTAAATAAATGGCTTCAATATTCTCTTGCATGATACGAGGATTTCTAGAAATTCGAGATTTAAGAAGAAAATTCATACCTTGCAAAGGAGGGGGGATAACCCCTAAATGTGCGGCTGTTTCTACGGCACGTTTAACACCCATTGCAGAAGTTACACCAATATCTTCAGTTCTTTTTACCCATGGGTTATTCAATGCGGTTTCAACAGAAGGCACATCACCTTCGCACCGATAATAAATAGACTCATCTAATCCGCTTGGAGGTAAACATTCATTTGAGCGATTATGTGCATTTTTAAGTTCTTGACCTATTTTTCTGAAAATTTCAAATCGCTTTTCCATGGCTTTATTTGCATCCATGATTTCACCATTGTTGCAGTAAAACCATTCTAAATCTGTACACTGCATATTTATATCCTTATTGTGGTAAGACTTAAGCTAAATCCATGGGTTTTGATAATAAATCAAAAGTGATAAAAATAAAATGGTCAAATGCATTCAGTATTCTTAATTATCAATTTTTTGTTTGACTTTTAGGCATGTGAAATAATCAGTTGATAATTCATATTTATCAAAGCATTCATTAAGTTTGAACGTGTATCCGCATGACTTACAGACAATATTTGGGTTATCAAGAGGCGATACTGTCCTTCTTACTGTTTGTAGATTTGGTGAATTACAGCATCGGCACTTTACTCCTTGCTCCCCCAAAGTAAATCCCATTAACCAACGAGGGTGAGGTGTTATTTTTTCTCCATTGAATTCTGTGAATAGTTCTTTAATGCGCCGTTCATAAACGCTAAGTTGTCCGAGTGTACTGATTTTTCCAATTGATAATGCTCTGTTACGATTCCATTGCCCCCACATCAATATAAGTACCCTATAGAGTGCTTGGTATCGATTTTTTTCCATATTTTGGAAAATAGTTCCTGTTGTGGCACTAAATGTACTTTTGCATGCGGGACATAAATATCCATTTTCATTTTGGATAATTGAATGGTTGTCGCAGTAGGGGCATTTGCATACCTTATTAAGGAGAGGATTTTGATTATCCAATTCATCAGCTAATTCTCTTAATAAGGGTTCTCGATGCCAAATTATAATTAATTACTCGTATTCTGCATTAAGTGTGTGGCTAAGTGTTTTTTCAAACCAGAGCGGGACAATGGGTTTTGAACCATCAATTAATACGCCTCTTTTCATTTGAGGGTTCATAACAAATTGATTTTGACAGCATTGACAATATAGGTCGGGGTTAGCTGAAGGCATTAATAAAATATATTTGATATCAGATGAATGACACAAAGGGGAAGTTATTCCTTGTGCATCTGGGGTAAAACCGTGTAGGTAACGAGGTGTTTGTGTTACAGGTTTTGGTATTTGGGGTATTAAATTGCGTAAACGGTTTGCATAATCTCACCAATAAGTTTTGTTATGGCAACCAGATAACCAAACAACGTCTTCAACGGCCTCGTTAAGCCAATATGTCATTAATACTGCATACAGGATTGAATAATTTTGTAGGTGGAGATCTGCAAAAGGGGTTCCTGTTGCGGCTGCGCTTTGTTTTAAACAAGATGAACAATGAAATTCTCGTTTATAAGAAAAATATTGATGACTACCATAGTGAGGACATTTTTTGGGCGGATTCAAGCTCGGATTTTGTTTATCAAGTAAGAAAATAGCTTTTTGCAGTACAGGCTCTGTTTTCCATAAGTAAATTAACTTGTTGACATCAGTTTCATTAAGATGATTAAAAGCCTCAAAAAACCAAGATGGAAGAGTCTGCATATTGTTTTACTCCTAATAGGTAATTCGTGGTTAAAATATTATTCAGTTTATTCCTAAAAACTCACTCACTTTTGTATGATGACTTTTGTATTCCATTTAAATCGATGAGGCATATTGCCATATAAAGATAATCGATATACTCAATTTATTTAATGTAAATAAATTGATGAAAAATAATATGTGGTAATCTTTATAAGATTTTTATCTTATATTAGGTATTTTATATGCAATTAGAGTTGTTTAAATTAATTCAAGTAAAATATTAGTCTTAAAATAGCTATAACTTAAGTTTTAATGCTGATTTAACTTATAATTTCCCTGCTACTCATTATAGTAGTTATTTTATTCTCACATTAACAATTTGCTAACTATATATTAACATATTGTTTTGGGAGCTATTTATGGCACAAGCTATATAACTTATTGAACATTATGGCAATGTATATAATGAGAAAACATTGGATTTTTTATTGAAAAATTAAATTTACAATCAATTGATTGTAATGATGAACTTAAGTGCACATCACTTATCTGTAACATTTGTTTTCAAAATTAGTGAATTGATAATTAATTTTTATGTTGACCATAAGTGAAATACGTATAGGATGTAGTAAAATAATTTAAATAATAAAAATATTCTTTTTTTTAGCTTACACCAGGATAAATGACAACTAAAGTGAGTGAAATTTCATTCACCGGCATTCTTATGCTCAAAATTTTATATCATTACAATTTCAGCATTTTTTATTAATGAAAAAAAGATGTGCAAACTGGTAAAGGAGTTTAATTTATAATGAGTAAGAAAAATCTTGGTAGTGTTGCCCCAAAAGAAAGAATTAATATCAAATATACTCCGAATACGGGTGGTGTGCAGTCTGAAATAGAACTTCCTTTGAATATGCTTATTGTGGGTGATATGACAGGAAGTACTGAAGATACACCTATTGAAGAGCGCAAAGCTATTTCAATCAACCAGAATAACTTTAATTCAGTTATGGAAAGTGCAGGCATTAGTTTGAATTTTAATGTCGCTAATACTCTCGATGAAAATAATGATTCAGATCTTAATGTTAACCTTGATATTAAATCACTTCAGGATTTTTCACCCGATTATATTGCACGTCAAGTACCCGAATTAAATAAGCTCCTTGAGTTGAGAGAAGCGTTAGTGGCACTGAAAGGTCCTCTTGGCAATGTCCCAGCATTTAGAAAAAGTCTTCAAGAGCTTCTTGAGAATGAAGAAACTCGCGAACAGCTTTTAAAAGAGCTTGAAATAGCTAGCCAAAAATAATGTTTATAGAGGATTATTTCATGTCAGTATCAACGAAAACGCAAGAGCAGCAAATTACACCAACCAATGGTTCTTTACTCGATGAAATTATGGCCCAATCTCGAATGGCGCCAGAAACTGAAGCTTATGATATTGCAAAACAAGGTGTTGCAGCTTTCATCAGCAACCTTTTTGCAAATGAATCTGCAGATCAACAAATAAATAAGTTGTTGATTGACAAGATGTTAGTCGAATTAGATAACAAACTGAGCGCACAAGTAGATGAAATAATACACACACCTAAGTTCCAAGAGATTGAGTCTTCATGGCGTTCGCTCAAACTCTTGGTTGACCGTACAGACTTCAGAGAAAATATTAAAATTAATATTCTTCATGCAACAAAAGAAGAATTATTGGAAGATTTTGAATTTTCACCGGAAATTGTGCAATCTGGATTTTATCAACATGTTTATTCATCTGGTTATGGTCAATTTGGTGGTGAACCAGTTGCAACAATCATTGGTAACTATGCGTTCAATAATACCACGCCAGATCTTAAGCTGATGCAATATGTTAGCGCTGTTGGTGCGATGGCTCATGCGCCATTCTTATCATCCGTTTCACCAAATTTCTTTGGTATCAATAGTTATGCAGAGTTACCTGCTATAAAAGATCTGAAGTCAGTGTTTGAAGGGCCTGCACATACAAAATGGCGTTCATTACGTGAAGCTGAAGATTCACGCTATTTAGGTTTAGCTGCACCTCGTTTCTTATTACGATTACCTTATTCCCCAACTGAAAACCCAGTCAAAATGTTTAATTACATTGAAAATGTTAAACAAAATCATGAACATTATTTATGGGGAAATACAGCGTTTTTATTAGGTAGCTGCATTAATGATAGTTTTGCAAAATACCGTTGGTGTCCAAATATTATTGGTCCACAAAGTGGTGGGACAGTAAATGATTTACCCGTCCATATTTTTGAAGCGATGGGTGAGCTACAGACTAAAATTCCAACCGAAGTTTTAGTAACAGACCGCCGTGAATTTGAGCTTGCAGAGGAAGGTTTTATCACTCTAACTATGCGTAAAGGTAGTGATAACGCAGCATTCTTTTCAGCGAATTCTGTGCAGAAACCGAAAAACTTCCCAAATACACATGAAGGAAAAATGGCAGAGACTAACTATAAGTTAGGCACACAGCTACCTTACATGTTCATCATCAACCGATTAGCACACTACATCAAAGTTTTGCAGCGTGAACAAATTGGATCATGGAAAGAGCGTCAAGATCTTGAACGCGAGCTGAATATTTGGTTGAAACAATATATTGCTGATCAGGAAAACCCACCAGCAGATGTTCGCAGCAAACGCCCATTACGTTCAGCTGAAATTCGAGTCCTGGATGTTGAAGGTGATCCAGGTTGGTATCAAGTATCAGTTCAAGTTCGCCCACATTTCAAATACATGGGTGCAAGCTTTGAACTGTCACTTGTTGGCCGTCTAGATAAAGAGTAACGGTAATGTCGGAATTTCATAACTGGAATTATACAGAAACTTCCAGTTTATTTGAACGTATCCGAGGGGAGAGCTCCGGCTCTTCTCACCGTTCCAGAATGGACTCGTTGATTAATTCAATAAAACAAAACTTGAATTTGATTCTCAATAGTCGGCCTCAAGCTTGTCAAGGTACTCCTTGGCTGGGCGTTCCTGATTTAAATGATGCTACACAAGCAGCGATGGATTTTAAGTTAGGGCTAGAGAACAGTATTAAGAGTTGTATCATCACCTATGAACCTCGAATTGCAAATGTGAATGTAAGGTTTATAGAGAATGATGCGGATGCTTTATCTTTACAGTTTAGCATCACGGCATTTATTGATTTAGATAATCAGCGGCAAGTCATTGAATTCAACATGCATCTGGATAATAACCGCAGATACCAATTGAAATAATTTTAATAATGACTTCAAAATCTTATTTTTCTAATGAATCTAAGTATTTAGATGAGCTTGCTGAGCAGGTTGCCATAGAGAAACCACATTTGGTTAATCTGCTCTCAAATGCTGTTCAGGATCCAGATAGTGCCCGTCTTATGGACGGTCTGTCTTATCTTTCTGGAAATTTACATGAGCAAATCGATAGGCAATTTCCTGAACTAATCAATAGCTTAGTTAATATGTTATGGCCTAATTATACTCGACCAGTTCCGAGTATGACGATTATGGAATATCAATATGATAATTCTATAGGCCACCAAGCAATTAAAATTCCAACTGGGCAGCCTTTTATTGCGAAACCTATTTATGTGCAAGATGCAAATGCTAGCTTAGATAATTTGCATCAATGCCGATTTAGTCAAAGTCGCGATATGTGGTTGTTGCCTGTTCAGATTACGCAGATTGCCCAACGTGTGGATTCTATTGAAATAACTTTTGAGCTCGATAAGGCGGATACTTTAGCAACATTGGGATTAGATAAGCTTTGTTTTTATTTGAATGGTGCGGCATATACGACGAATCAGATCTATTATTTGCTTTCTAGATGCGTTAAATCAGCTTCATTGGTAACCGATGAGCACTATTTTCCTTTGGAAAAATTTGCAGCTAAACCGATTGGTTTTAAAAAAGAAGATGGGTTATTGCCATATCCTAAAAATAGTTATGATGGTTATCGTATTTTGCAGGAGTATTTTTGCTTTCCTGAGGCATTCATGTTTATGGATATCGAAGGGCTAGAGGATATTCCACTGGCTCTAAAGGCTAAAGTGTTTAAGTTAGTTATTCACTTTGATATTGAAATACCTGAAGGGGTTATTATTCGAGATGATAGTATTAAATTAAATTGTATTCCCGCAGTAAACTTATTCACTATGGACAGTGAGGCTATCTCCCTTACAGGGAAAGAGGAGGAGTACGTTTTAAGTGCGAACTATCAGAAATCACATTGCTTTGATATTTTTTCTGTAGGGCATGTTCAGGGATTACGCTACCCACAGAATGAAAAACCTTACGCGGCAAATTATACCTCATTTGAAAGCTTCCATCACCAAAGCCATTATTCAAAAGAAAAAAATGATGGGTATTATCGATTAAAAATAAATCAAAAAGAAAATGTAATCGGTTACCAACATAGACTTTCATTTGTTCGTAATGAAGAAACTCAATTGCAAAATTGTGAAGAGAGTATTTCTGTTTCGTTAAATTGTACGAATAGAGATATTGCGGCGAGATTGTCTTCACATTCGATTGGCATAGATAATGTTTATGTACCTTATGGGGCTCTATCCGCAAGTAACATATTGAAGCCCACTTTGCCACGGTATCCTTTATTGGATAGTACATTATATTGGTCGGAATTAACCAATTTATCACTTAATTATCAATCACTACTAAATTTAACGTCTTTAAAGCAGATATTGCAACTCTATGATTTACCAGCTATTAGTCATCAACAGATAGCGCGGCAATCACAAAAAAGGCTAGATGCATTAGTTAGCCTACAAACTGAGCATGTTGAACATTTGTATAAAGGCCTTCCTGTGCGTGGCTTAAAAACAATAATAACAATCCATCAAAACACATTTCTATGTGAAGGCAGTTTATTTTTATTTTGTACGGTAATTGCTCATTTTTTTGCTTTGTATACCAGTATCAATATGTTTCATGAGTTGGAAGTTATTAATCTTGATAATCAGGAAATCTATCAATGGCCAGCACAAATCAATCAGCAAGAACTGAAGTGATTGAAAATTGGCTCGGCAGTATAGGGCCATCTGTTACAGAGTATAACTTTTATCAGCTTGTCGAATTGTTGAATAAACTAGCTTCATCGCAAGATATAGATGTTAGAAGTGAGCTAATTAGGTTCAAGTCTTATGCCAATATCGCATTTCCAACACGGGATGTGATGTCTATTGAGAAAAATACGGCAGGGCAGTTTGAACTTGAAGTTTCTTTTTTAGGGCTTCACGGTAGCCAATCTCCTCTTCCTGGATATTATCTGGATGATTTCGCTTGGGAGGATACCCAGCAAATATTGGGTGTTACCGATTATTTAAACGTATTTAATCATCGCTTAATTGCATTGCTGCATCGTATTTGGCGTAAATATCGTTATTACATTTGTTTTGAGAATGAAGGTGTTGATTCATTCTCTCGTTATATGTTTTCCCTAGTTGGGCTTGGTAATGGCGTCAATCGAGGAAGGGTACGGATCAATCACAGTAAGATGCTGGCCTATGCTGGATTGCTAGCAAGCCCTAGCCGTTCACCCGATGTTATTAGTAGCTTAATTTCTCATTGTTTTGATTTAGATAAGGTTAACGTTGTTGGCTGGGAAACTCGTCGTATTCCAATTCCTGAGGCACAACAAAATAGGCTAGGCGTTATCTCTTATCAGCAAGGGAAAAAATCGCGTCCACGTATGTTACTCGGTGAAAATTTTAGTTTGGGCTCACATATTCATGATTGTAATGGCAAATGTACGATTGAAATTGATGAACTTAGCCTAGAGCGCTATATGTCATTTTTACCCAATGGTAGTGATTTTTTACCTCTTGTCGCATTTGTTTCTTACATTTTTCATGAGCAGTTAGCATGGGATTTACGGTTATGTATTGCAGAACAACAGGCGGAAGGAATTTGTTTAGGCCTAAAAAAACATAACCAGTTAGGTTGGCAAAGTTTTTTGGGGCAACCAGAAAAACAGCCTAACGTCACAATTACGGTATTGGAATAAATAATATGGATAAATACTTGCCGACAGTTTCATTTCGTTTGATTAACAGTGAGTTACTTGAAAGTGGCTACGTACCAAATGCTACGTTTGCACAGAGTGGCGGGAAAATAGGAAGTAGCAGCCAATGTGAGTGGCAAATCCAAGACAATCGCGGTGCTATCGACCCTGTCCAATGTACAATTTCATGGAAAGATAAACATTTTTGCATTAAAGCAAATGCAGGCACTGTTTATATTAATAACGCGGTTGTTCCATTACATGTTGATGCAGTTAGATTATCTCATGGTGACCAGTTTAAAATAGGCCAATTGATTATTTCAGCGAATATTAGTCTAACAGGTCAGCCCGTTGAAGATATTATGGCTGTGACTCCTCAGTCACTTATTTCTGCTGATAGTAATCCACTGGAAACATTATTTGAGACGAGAAACTCAAGTAATTATGAGCAGCCAGAGCCAGAGTTTTCACCTACGCTTCAAGGCTCATTTACGGTTGATCCTCTTCTTGCATTAGAAAGCGAAAGTTTAAATTTAACAGCTTCAAGTCGCCAACCTGCAGCAGCCGCTACGTTAATGGGGGATTCTTATCCGATAAACCCAGTCGCTCCCTTTTCAGATAATCAAGAGAATACCATGGTTCAAGAATTTATGGATTTGCCAAAAATAACACCAAAAGAAGACGGTCATATTACAGATATCGAGCATGTTGCAGTTAACCCCTTAATGCATGGGTTAGGTATTCACTTGAATCTGAATGATTCAAAACAAGCGAATGATTTTCTTGTTGAACTCGGTAAAACACTTAAAGCAGCGGTTGAAGGATTGCTAGCTCTACAACAGCAGCAAGAAAGTTTGCAAGATAAACAGCTACGCCCGATTGAAGATAATCCATTGCGTTTAAGTAACAATTATGAAGATACGATGAGGTTGCTATTTACTGATGAACGCAGCCCTGTACATCTTTCTGCGCCTTCGGCGGTATCTGAAAGTTTACATAATATGGGTCTCCATTATCGTGCTAATCAAGAGGCCATCTCAGCGGCATTATCGACTATGTTAGCGGCATTTTCTCCTGAGCATTTACTCAATCGTTTTTCTCATTATCGTCGAGCGTCTGATGATAGCCAGACGACGGACTCATGGGCATGGGAAATGTATAACAATTATTACAAAGAGTTAGCATCTTCTCGGCAGCAAGGCTTTGAGAAATTATTCTATGAAGTTTATACCCATGCTTATGACAGAGCCTTAAGAAAAGGTATTGAGGAAGCGTAACATGCAAACAAGATCCCTATTGACATTGCTGTTGCTATTCTCGGTGCTTGCATTAAATGGGTGTAGTAAATCATTTCAAGCCGCATCTAAGGTAGGGCAAATTTTATTGGATCCCTCTATTCCTGTTGGATATCCAGAAGATAGGCCATCGACAGTCTCTTTGACTATTTTGGCTGAACCAGACATTAACCCAAATCAGGATGGAGAGGCATCTCCAATAAATATTCAAATTGTTTATTTAAATGAAGATTCTCTTTTTGCCTCGCTAGATCACGATCAAATAGAGGAAAAGGATGGGGACTTGGAGAAAGTACTCAAAAAAAATTATATAGACCACCAGGATTACACGATCCTCCCAGGCCAATATAAGCCATTTCCAACAATGACGCTAAACACAGATAACCGTTATATCGGCATTATTGGCTATTATTCAGATCCTGATAACGCAGAGTGGAAGAAAGTTGTAAAAGCGCGAGGCAAAGGGCGTAGTTACTTCATACTCGCGCATATCAGAGGTAATGAAATCGAGTTTAGGCAAGAGGAAGATGACTAGGATGGCGACTAAAAATAGAGTGATTTGGCGAGAAGGGCTGTTTATTAAGCCTCAGCATTTTCAGCAACAACAACGCCACCAAGATTATGTTACTGAAAGTTTATTGAAAACTTATATCTCTCATTTTTGGGGGTTGAGCTCTTTAGAGCTTAGTGATGAGCTATATGCTTTAGGTAGAATTGGTATTAAAGAAGCTTCGGGTGTCATGCCTGATGGCACAATTTTTTCTTTGCCAAATCAAGATGTGTTACCTCAGCCCATTGATATTACAAGTATTAATGAGGGGGACAATAATATTGTTTATTTAGCATTCCCTCTTCGTAATGGCAGTGTAAGTGAAGTTGCAACAGAGCATGATGGAAGCCGATTGCTCTCTAGATATAGTGATGCGCTGGAAAATATACGTGATTTACATACTGAGAATGGCGATATTAGCATAATTAATGTGGCTAAATTGACGCCAATACTTAAACAAGGAAAGAACGAGCTAGATGCTTATGTCTCGTTACCTATTTGCAAGATTAGAGAACGTAGTGCAAATGGTAAGTTAACCCTTGATAAGGATTACATTCCAACTTGTTTGAATGTTCGGACATCTCAAATACTGACAGAATTTCTTGCTGAAATAGAAGGGACTCTCTATGAGCGAGGAAAGCAGATTGCTTCGCGTATTGGCGCCCCAGGACAGCAAGGTGTTGCAGATGTAGCAGAATTTATGATGCTGCAGGTATTAAATCGAACTTATCCACTCTATTCTCATTACGCTCAAGAGCCTGTTATTCATCCAGAGAAATTATTTCGTGATTTACTTGAACTATGTGGTGAATTACAAACTTTTACTAATAAATCACGCTTACCAGACACGATTGCAAAATATAGGCACTACAACTTATCGGAAGGTTATATTCCGTTAATTAAAACAATCAGAGAAGCATTAAGTGTTGTTCTAACGCCTCGTGCTATTCCTATTCCATTACAGCTTCAAGAGCATGGCATTCGTGTTGCAACAGTTCATGACAAACAGCTATTACAACAAGCTGAATTTATTATTGCTGTGAGGGCTCAACTGCCACAAGAGCAATTGCGTCGTCAGTTCCCACAACAAACTAAAGTGACCTCCGTTAATAACATTCGTAGCTTGGTGAGTGTTCAGATCCCAGGTGTTCCACTTCTACCGTTATCGACGGCACCTCGCCAATTGCCTTATCACTCTGGATATACCTATTTCCATTTTGATCAACAAGGTGATGAATGGAAGGAAATTCAGCAAAGCGGCAATATGGCATTTCACGTATCTGGAAATTTCCCAGACTTAGATATCCAGCTCTGGGCAGTGAGAAATGGTGGCAGCAATGACTGATAATATTTTGCTTCACTCTTATCTACCGGAGCAAGGGGGACAAAAAAATTATCAGCTCCCTCTAAGAGGTAACAGCATTAACCCAATGATAGATGCTGCAACGCCGCTGTTGGGAATGGTTTTACGAATGAAAGCGATGTCGGAAACACCGTTATCTGAAAAACTGTATCAACAAGTTGTTACTGATATTTCCTCAATTGAGCAACAGTTGCAGGCTCAGGGCTATGAGCCTGGTGCAATCGTATCCTTTCGTTATGTCTTGTGTACTTTTATTGATGAGACTGCGCTTGGTTTAGGTTGGAATCAAGATAATGACTGGGTAAAGCAATCTTTACTCGTTCATTTTCACAATGAGTCATGGGGTGGGGAAAAAGTATTTGTTTTAATCGAACGATTATTGGGGGAACCGAAACGTTACCTCGATTTACTTGAGTTTATCTACCTCTGCTTATGCCTTGGCTATCGTGGGCGTTATAAAGTGACTACTGGGCAAAATGATGAATTCAACCACCTATTAAGACGCCTCCAAAAGCAAATTCAGCAGTTCAGAGGTGATGCTAAACCGATTGTCCTATTTGAAAATGGTGATAATAAATATGGCCGATACCGCTTAGGTAAACGCTTGAGTGTTCGTTACATCATCATAGGCACGGCGATACTCGCCGCTATCGTGTATACCATTTATTCGTCCCGACTGAATCAGCAAACACTCAGCATTGTGGAACAACTTAATACTTTACTTGGCTAGGACGGCACTATGATCCAAATTGATCTTTCTACACTTGTTAACCGATTAAATCCAATGGCAAAGCATGCTCTTGAAAATGCAGCAGCGTATTGTGTTAGCCACCAACAGCCAGAGATCACGGTTACACAATTTTTTCAGCAATTACTTGAAACACCGTTGACCGATATTCGTTTAATTAGTCAAAAAGCCTCTTTGGATCTCAATAGCTTGCTGGATTTACTGGATGTGCAAATTCCACCTCACAATATGGTGACACAAAGTTATCCTAATTTCTCGCCACTCCTTGTTGAATGGATGAAAGATAGCTGGTTATTAGCTTCTACAGAATTTAACCACAGTGAATTGCGCTCGGGAATGTTGTTTCTGACTTTGCTACAAATGCCACAGCGCTATTTATCAAAGCCTACTGCAGATATTTTATCTCAAGTTAATCGAGAACAATTAAAATTACAGTTTGATAATTGGACTGCGGGTTCTGCTGAATCGCCCTTGAGTGATGCACAAAAGCGAACCGGAGAAGGTCGGCCAACAGATTCTTTATTGGCTAAATTCACTCAAAATATGACTGAACAAGCACGAAATTCTCAGTTAGATCCCGTTTTGTGCCGTGATCATGAAATTGATTTAATGATTGATATTTTATGTCGCCGTCGTAAAAACAACCCTGTTGTGGTTGGTGAGCCAGGGGTTGGAAAAAGTGCATTAATTGAGGGACTTGCTTTACGTATCGTTGCCGGAGAAATACCGGAAAAACTACGCGATTGCGAGTTATTGACGCTAGATTTGGGTGCGCTGCAAGCAGGTGCTGCAGTTAAAGGTGAGTTTGAAAAACGTTTCAAAGGGATTATGCAAGAAGTCACCCAATCACCTCATCCCATTATTTTATTCATTGATGAAGCTCACACGTTAATTGGCGCAGGCAATCAGCAAGGTGGGTTGGATATTTCTAACTTATTAAAGCCAGCTTTGGCTCGAGGTGAATTGCGTACTATAGCTGCAACGACTTGGAGTGAGTATAAAAAATACTTTGAGAAAGATGCTGCACTAGCACGTCGCTTCCAGCTAGTTCAAGTCAAAGAGCCCAATGTGAATGAAGCTATTATCATAATGAGGGGGTTACGCTCTATTTATGAAAAAGCTCATCAAGTATTTATTGATGATGAAGCATTACGTGCAAGTGCCGAATTAAGTGAACGTTATATATCAGGGCGGCAATTACCAGATAAAGCTATTGATGTATTAGATACGGCAAGTGCACGAGCGGCTATCAATCTTTCTTCGCCACCGAAAAAACTATCATCATTGAAAACAGAGCTTCACCAAGTTAACGCTGAAATGGATGTGTTGCAACGCGAACAGCAGCTTGGTTTAAATGACCATTCTGAGCGCTTGGTTTTATTGAGTTCGCAAGCAGAAACTATCAATGAAAAAATAGGTGAGCTTGAACAAGCTTGGGAGATTCAAAGAGTCATTGTTGAAGAGATTATCGCATTACGAGCTCAATTATTGGAAAGTAATGAAGATAATGGTTCATCTTTAGAAGAGGCGGATATCGCTGTTCTCAAGGCAAAACTTAGCGCATTGAATCAGCAGCTTATGCAATTGCATGATGAACATTTATTAGTGTCACCACATGTTGATAAAAAGCAAATTGCCGCAGTGATTGCTGAATGGACCGGTGTTCCGCTTAATCGTTTATCCCAAGATGCGTTATCGGTTGTTACAGAATTGCCCACATATTTGGAAACTATTATCAAAGGGCAATCTCTTGCTATTGCTTGCTTACACAAGCACTTATTAACTGCAAGAGCGGATTTACGTCGCCCAGGTCGCCCGTTAGGTGCATTTTTGCTGGCAGGGCCAAGCGGTGTAGGTAAAACTGAAACTGTTATTCAGATAGCACAACTTATGTTTGGAGGGACTCAATATCTTACTACAATCAACATGTCTGAGTTCCAAGAAAAGCACACAGTATCGCGCTTAATTGGTTCGCCCCCAGGTTATGTAGGTTATGGTGAGGGTGGTGTGCTGACAGAAGCTATCCGTCAAAAACCTTATTCTGCTGTTCTTCTTGATGAAGTAGAAAAAGCACATCCAGATGTTTTAAACCTTTTTTATCAAGCATTTGATAAAGGTGAAATCGCAGATGGGGAAGGGCGAGTTATTGACTGTAAAAATGTTGCTTTTTTCTTAACCTCAAACTTAGGCGATCAAGTTATTACAGCATATGCGGATAAACCTGATGAATTACAAGATGCGCTTTACCCTGAGTTAACGGCATTCTTTAAACCCGCTCTATTGGCCCGAATGGAAGTTGTTCCCTATCTCCCTCTACCTCCGGAAATTTTACAACAAATTGTTGAAGGTAAATTATCCCGTTTAATTTCATTATTAAAGCAACGTTTTGGGGCAGAAGTTGAATTGGATGGAAGTGTATCGAGCGAAATTTTACGTCGTGCGTCTCGGGCAGAAAATGGTGCTCGCATTTTAGAATCTATTATTGATGGTGCGTTGTTACCGCCACTTTCACTTCTTTTATTACAGCATAGTGCTCGAAATGTAGATATTAATCATATTCGTCTTTTTATCAAGGATGAGGATTTTGTCGCTGAGGTCAATGGCCGCTAATGAAATCACGACTGAAAAATGCCTTAGCACTACTTGAACACTCGCATATAGAAACACTTGCAAGGCAATTTCTTGAATTTAGTTTTCAGCGTGGCTCATCGAGTGCACTGATTGTTTCATTGATTAACCCGTCTGAAAATAAATTACAGAGCTGGACGATTGATCAAAATAATCAGGTAAAAGGGGAATATTTGGACGTTGATATTAATGATGTTGATCACCCTTTGATTCAAATTGTTTCGAAGGGGGACAGTGTTTTATGGCCAAATTTACAGCAAGGTAGCTATATAGAGAATACTTTTTTCCGTCAATTCGTATCGGAATTGCCTGTAAATACAGGTCTATGCAGCTACCCATTACAAGATGTAAGTCATAAAACAATGGGGGCGATAACCCTTTTTGGACAAGGCCTTGAGTTGAATAATTTTGAGCAAGGTATTTTCCCTATTTATTGTGCAATATTTCATCATCAATTAAAAAGCATCTTTGCGCTTTCTCAAATGAAACAAAAAATTTCACATTTGCAATATCTAAATAGCCTTCAGCAGGAGAAAGAGCGAGTGTTGCAGCTCTCTATTAATGAACTAACCGCTCAGTCTTTATTATATTCAAATAAACCTTTTATGAATGTAGAAAATATTAGTTCATTAACTGACGCGATAGAGCGTTATGAAAAAGAAATTCTTTTGGTGAAACAAAAAGAGATGCACGGTGACATCGATGCTATCGCAAATAACCTGAATATTTCGAAGCGTTCCTTAATGTATAAATTGAAGAAGTATGGTGCATAACATGAAATTATCTCACCTAATAATTTGGGGATTTGCAACTTTAATTTTTAGCTTGCAAGTAAAATCTGAAGAGATACAAACCGATAGCTTAGTCGAGGCATTATCGCAATGCCGACTCGAATCTTCACAACTTATTCGGTTGGATTGCTATGACAAAATAATGACATCAACGACTTCTCCGGACCTTCTTAACCCCAGTCAAATGGGGAGAGTTTGGCGACAAGCAATGGAAAATGAGCTGCAGCGTAAAGATAATAGCGCAGGCTTTCTTGTGTCTTTACCCGAGGATGGGGGCCTCCCAGTTATTATGACAATCCCAGCGCTTGGTATGTCCCCTCCACGTCCTGTATTAATGCTCAGTTGTATTGACAATATTACACGACTACAAATTGCGATGCCGAGTAAACAAGAGGCTGGGAGCGTCATGTTATCAACGGATAAAACACAATTCACAGCCGAGTGGTTTTTACGGGAAAACGGTTATGTTCTTGAGTCTAGCCGTGGGCTTTTAGGTATTGATGAAATTAAGCGCCTTTTGAATGCTGAAAAGTTAACCGTGAAATTAGCAAATAATGAGCGATTAAGCTTCAATATTTCGGGGATTTCACAAGATATCAAACCGTTACGAAATGCGTGTCGTTGGTAACTATCATGATGAATAATAAACAACAGCAATGGAAAGAGCAGCTACTCACCAAGCTCCCTGATGACAATGTGAGCGCACCAGTTATGGATAATAATTCTGACTGGGAGTACATAGATAGCGAGATGGTCAAATTCGGCTCACTAAGTCATGCGCAGCTAAATATTGATGAAATACAAAAAAAAGCACTACATCTTTTTGCTACTCAAACCAAAGATTTCCGCTTATTAGTACATTTAATTAGAACATTGCAACATGCAGGCTCACCAAATGAGCTGATTATTGCCGCGCAGCTACTCGCGGATTTTGTTCGCCATTATTGGGGGGATTGCTACCCGACTAATATGAAGTTAAAGCAGCGTTTAGCTGGTCAGATCCTTAAACGATTTGAAACTGCACAAGATAGTTTTTGTAAGCAAGCAAATGTAGCAATGAGAGACGATATTCTCGGCTCGTTTGCATTTCTGGCTCAATTTTGGCATCAACCTTGCCCACAGCTAGCAGAGCAAATAGATGCATTAAGTCGTGGATACCAACGTGTTGAGACTAATAAACCGGTGCTCGTTGTTGAGCAAACACCGCAATCTTTAGGTACAGATACTACACAAACACAGTCAGAGCCTATTATTACTGCTCCTAAGCTTCCTCAATTGATGATTAATGAAAATGACGAGCGACAGTGGAAGCAAACAGTACTCAAAATCGCGGAAATCCTGATTGAACAGATGCCGGATAATGGTGTGGGATATCGGCTACGTCGTTATGCGATTTGGAATTCTATTCAAGCATTACCGCAAGCGGATAACCAAGGTAAAACACCGTTGGCATCAGTCTCTGTAGATAGGGTGATGGACTATAAAAATCAACTTTCTGAACCATCTTTAACACTTATCAATAATATTGAGCAAAGTTTAACTTTGTCTCCCTACTGGCTAGAAGGTCATATGCTGGTGGCTCAGGCATCAGATAAGCTGGGATATCTTAAAGTAAAAATGGCTATTGTTGATGAACTTCAGAATTTTTTAGGGCGTTTGCCTAATTTGGCACAACTTTATTTTTCTGACATGACTCCCTTTGTTTCTAAAGAATTGAGTGACTGGCTGGTGGAGTGCTCCCAGCCAAGTAAAAGCATGGCGGTATCTAGTGACTTAAATATGTATCAAGAAGAAGTATTTTCTTGTTATGAACAGCAAGGACTCCATGAGGCACTGAGTTTAATTGAAACAAATATGATGACTGCTCAAGGGCCAAGAGAACGCTTTTATAACCAACTATTATCGGCTCAACTTTTTGAGCATTCAGGCATGCAAAACATGGCTGACAACCTTTACCAACAACTTTATATTGCAGCTGCTCATTATTCGCTATCAGATTGGGAACCAGAGCTACTGAACCGGTTGGCGCAAAAAGCAGAAAGTAAACAGGAAATGACTTTTGATAGGGATTTACAATAATGAAATTATCTTTTTTTTCCATCCCAAAAATGACCAGTGCATTAAAAAAACTGTTTTTTGCGGATAAGCCAAAAATTAAATCATTTTTTATACTTTTACTTGCATTGATCCCTGCAATCTTAATCGTTTGGATATGGTGGTGGGGGCCAACTTTCAGTTACCAAGATAGCATGCCATTGAAAGAGCTGAGCGCACGCTGGCTTGCAACAATTGTCATTATTTTACTCATTGTTAGTTGGATTGGTCTTACAACTTGGCGACGAGTCAAAAAGTTAGAAGCATTAAAATTAGATGTAGAACTTGCTGTTGTCGATCCTGTTCGTCAAGATATCGAATTTCAAAATCGTTATCTTGATTACTGGAAGTCTCAATATGTTCGCCATTTGAATGGGCATACTAATGCGGTCTATTTACGCCCTTGGTATTTTGTTCTAGGAGCCAATAACAGTGGTAAACAGTCGTTGCTTAAAAAAAGCATGAACTCTGTAGATATTGCCCCAAGTGAAAATATCGTTAATGATCAAAAAATAGCACTGCATATTCAATGTTTGTTAGCGGATAATGCAGTGTTATTTGTGCCTGATGGTGAGCTATTGACTCAACCTACAGTTAATAGTGATAAGCCACAACTCTATCACCGTTTGTGGGATGGACTACTGCATTGGATCCATCAAAATAGAGCAAGGCAGCCAATGAATGGCATTATTCTGACGGTTGATACTTTAGCCCTTTTGACAAATTCAAAAGAGCAAAATAGTCAGCTAATTGCTGACTTACACATGCGTATTGAAGAAATTCGTATGACATTTAACAGTCAGTTGCCTTTGTACATTATTTTGACAAAACTGGATTTATTACGTGGTTTCGATGCCATGTTTCAATCATTAGATGCACAACAACGGAATGAGGTTCTCGGCGTTTCATTTAGCTTAAAAGATCCTAATAGTTGGGAAAAACAACTGAATGACTTTTGGTTACAGTGGGTGAGCCAAATGAATAGCGCGTTACCGGACATGATGTTGCAACGTCCCGAGGGCGGGCAAAGAAGTGATTTATTCAGTTTTATTCGTCAAATAGAAGGATTACAACTAAGTATAATTAAGCTAATCCATTCTTTACTTACCAACAATGATCAACAAAACATCCGTTTGCGTGGTGTATATCTGACATCTGCATTACAAGTAGGGCAAATTGATGATGTCTTTAGCCAAACGGCATCAGTGAAGTACCATTTACCAACGGCACCGTTAACAACTTGGCCTATCATCGATAGCCATACTTATTTCACTCAGGATTTATTCAATAAAATCTTATTCAGCGAGCCTAATTTAGCGGCTGAGAATCATTTTTGGTTGAAAAAACATCGCTCACGTTTGCTTTTTGCTACGGCAGCAAGCATTGTTGGATTAGTTGCAGTATGGAATGGCTGGAGCCACTACTACAATAAAAACTACCAAGCTGGGGAAAGCGTACTTAATGAAGTTAAAGCATTCCGAGCTATTGATTTAAATACGAAAAATGACACAGATGGTAGTTTGCAACTCCCAGTACTGAATCCACTGCGTGAAGCAACATTAGCTTATGGTAGTCATCGTGATAAAAGCCGTTTTTTCGCAGAAATGGGGCTTTATCAAGGACAAAATGTCGGGCCGCAAGTTGAGCAAGTTTATTTACAATTGCTTATGGAGCGTTTTCTTCCAGCGATCATGTCGGGGCTTCTAATTGAACTTAATGAAGCCGAAGCAGGAAGTGAGGAAAAATTAGAAACTTTGCGCATTATGCGGATGTTAGAAGATAAAAGTGGGCGAAATAATGGTCTGGTTGAAGATTATATGGCTAATTATTGGAGTCATATTTTCACTGGACAGCGAGAAATTCAATCTCAGCTTAAAGGGCATTTACGTTATGCACTTGAGCATACAGATTGGAAAGCCGAACGTCAGCAAGGTTCAGCGATGGCAAATAGGATATATGTACCATTTGCTGCGCCAATTAAGGATGCCCAAAAGGAGCTGAGCACACTATCACTTTATCAGCGTGTTTACCAAACTCTAAGATTAAAAGCAAACCAAGAGCTTTCCTCACCCCTCAATATGCGCCATCAAATCGGACCAAGTTTTAGTACCGTATTTGTTGCGCTGGATGAAGACAAACTAGAAGTACCTCAGTTTTTAACTCGCTCAGGACTGCTTAATTATTTTATTCGTCAAAATGATGAGCTGGTCGAGTTAACGTTGTTAGATGCGTGGGTTCTTAGCCTCTCAGCGAATACCCAATATAGCGAGAGTGATCGCAAGGAAATACAGCGCCAAATCAGCGAGCAATATCTGAATGATTATACTGCCCAGTGGCGTAATGCGATGAGTAATTTAGAGATCCGTGAATTTGATACCATTCAGGATGAAATTAATGCTCTGGAGCAAATTATTAGTGGTGAGCAGCCATTACGAAGAGCCTTGCAAGTATTACGTGATAATACAGTGTTGCCAGCTATTGATAGTACATTGTCATCAAGTGAACAAAAATCCTTGATGAATGAACCAAGATACAAACTACTGGGGCGTTTAGATAGAGAGTTTTCTCCACAAACTGAAATTCTTGTCAGTAATAATGGAGAAAACCTACAGAATCTCAACCAAAAATTGAATGAATTACATCGTTATTTATTGAGCATTCAAAACTCACCAGTACCTGGAAAAGCAGCATTAAAAGCAGTATCTATGCGTATTAATGATAACAATCGTGATGTGATTTTTGAGTTATCACAAATGGCAAAAACGTTACCTGAACCTTTAAATCGTTGGGTAGGGGAGCTGTCAGATCAAGCATGGAATGTTGTACAAAAAGAAGCAATTCGCCATATGGAAGTTGAGTGGAATGAAAACGTAGTGAAGCAATATAATACTTATATTGCTGGCCGTTATCCATTCAATCCAAAGTCTACACAGGATGTTCCGCTGAGTGAATTTGACAAATTCTTTAAACCAAACGGGACATTAGATAACTTCTACCAACAGAACTTACGATTATTTGTTGAAAACAATCTGATAGACAATATGGATGGGCAGTCATTGATCCGCCCAGATGTCTTGGCTCAAATTGAAATGGCAAGTCGTATTCGTGATACTTTCTTCACAGCCCAAGGTAATTTGGAAACGCAATTTGCGATTGAGCCGTTATCACTGGGGGGTAATAAACGTCGTAGTGTCTTGAATCTCGATGGGCAATTATTGGACTACTCACATGGGCGTAGTAATGTCGTTCATATGGTATGGCCAAATTCTATGCGTTCTAATATCGAAAGTAAGCTGACATTAGTGCCTATTTCAGGGGACAAATCTCCTCGCGCAATGACGTTTTCAGGTCCTTGGGCACAAATGCGGCTTATAGATAGCGGCAAGTTAATGAATGTAAAACCTAATTCATTTGATGTTCGTTTCACTATTGATGGGGGTGATATGACTTATCGTGTGTATATCGATGAATCAAGTAATCCATTCTTTGGTGGGTTATTCACCCGTTTCCGTTTACCTGAAACCCTATATTAATGATGAGCTCCCCGCAGAAATGTGGGGAGAATGTAGAGCTAACGATAATGATGAAATCAGAAAGTTTGGTTATTAAAATTGGTAAGTCACCACTCGATACACCAGAGTTTATTGCGCTCAGGGCTGAGTTTAATAAATTAAACCATCCTGCACGCCCTGAAGTCAGTTGGACCTTGATTGAGTCCCTTTGTTTGACTTTGTTTAAAACACATGGAATCGACCTGCAAAGTGGTGCTTATTATACTATTGCTAGATTGCAACTTCATGGTTTAAATGGGTTTACCGAAGGCATTGAATTATTAGCAAGCATCATTGTAACTCAATGGGATAGCTTGTGGCCGGAGCAACCACATCAACGGACAGATGCTCTTAATTGGTTTAATACAAGAGCAAGCGCATCATTGCGACAAATTACTTATACAAATTCAGATTTGCGTTTAGTTTATCGTTCCGAGCGTGCGCTGCAATTAATTATTGATAGGCTAGCTCAAACAACATGGTCAAAACTGCCTAAACTAGAAAATTTACTCTGGTTTTTTCAAAATACAGCTAAATCACTTGAGCTGTCAGAAAATACGTTAGCGCAGAAAAATAGTTCTCCAACTAATCTTCCACCATTGGTTTATATCCAGCAACCAAGAAGTCACTCGGAGCAAGTGGCGCCAACGATTATTTTAGAAGCGGCAGAACCCGTTGCTCCATTACCTAAGCTTCAAAAAATGAGCGCCTCGAAAGGTTTTTTTCTTGGTTTCGTTGCCAGTGCAGTGCTCTTTTCATTGGCGGGGTATGGGGCTTATTATTTTTTCAAGCAAGAAATAAATGCCATTACAGCGGTACCTGAAGGCGCAATAGCACAATGGTTATATAATCCTGAGTTAAGTACTTATGCTGATAGTTTGAACATTTTAGAAAAAAAATCGCCTGTATTGGCATTGCAGTTAATGAATAATGTTGTTGAAACAGCAAAATTACGTTGGCCTAATAATGCAGATCAAGCATTTGCCAGCCGTAACTGGCAAAACCAGCTGACAACCCAGTTAGAAAATGCACCTATTAATGACAGTTGGTCAGAGACGGCACTTTTGCTTCAACAATTATCAGATAAAATTGTTCAACAAGAGCGTAATCGCGGTAGTTTTACCCTTTCATATTTAAAAACAGCGGTCTATGACATTCAAAAACAGCACAATAAAGCTGTTCCTATTGAAGAAAAATTACGTAACTTCTCAATACAAATTGATAGCGGTCAACCCATTTCCCCCGCAGTGATCACTAATATTGATGCACAAATTAATGGATTACTGGCTCGTTATTATGAGTTACAGAAACAGGCTGAGAAACAAGGGTTAAAACCGAGTTCTTACTGAGAATAATAAGAAAAATTATGGCAAATATAGGCTATTTATTATTAGAAATAGGCTAACAAGTCGTCATTACATAGGTTATGGCTGGTTGTATATCCATTTGATACAAATATCAATATGGGTATACAACGCTAAGTCATAGTTTTAACAGCGGGTAGGACCTTCATTTTCCGCCAATAGCAGTTATTCAATTATAGAGCCTGCATTATGAGTGAAATAAAATATATTCAAGAAAAACAATATCTACAAAAACTCTTTGAAGATTATGCAAAAGAAAAACCGCATTTAGCCGATGTGCTTGATCCCCAAGATCCCCATACTAGTTATTTGCTGGAAGGATTTGCATTCTTGTCAGCTCGCTTACAAGAAAAAATAGATGATGCTTTTCCTGAAATTACTTTGCCTTTATTACAACGATTGGGTTCACAAGCAATTAAAGGGCTTCCTTCAACAGCAATAGTACAAGTTGATCAAGAGGAAATGATCCCCTATGAGCTAGTAATACCTAAGAGTAATTTAATTTTGGGGGATAATGGTGCAACTTTTAGTTTATGTTCCAGTTTAACTATTCAGCCGTATACTTTGGTTGAAAGGAACATAACTCATCAACCAAATAGAAGTTGTATTTCACTTTCGTTTATTTATCGTGGGGACATGAAAAAACATGGTTCTGTACCACTTAATTTATTTTTAAGTGAATCTAAAAATATCGCGGAAAGTTTGTTGCTTGGCTTTTGCCAATATTTTGATTGTATTGAAATAACTCATAATGAGAGTAGACACAAAGGTGATAACCTTAATTTTTGTTTTGAGCCTCAAATAGGACAAGGATTTTCTGTTTACTCTCAAGAAAGTCAGGCATTGTCCGCTCCTCAACAGTTATTGGAAGGTTTTTATCTTCCTCATATTCATCACTTTATTGGTATTGATATTCCTCAAATAGTTAAACAGCTAGATTGGGAAGCGGATACAGCGTTTACGGTTAATATCTACTTTAATCAGCAATTATCTATCACTCAAGATGATTGCAATAAAAGTTTTTATTTAAATTGTATTCCTGTGGTTGATAATAATGATAAATATACATTATTGATTGATTTTCAACATAAAAAATCAGCCTATCTACTCCCCGTACCGAGCAATCACTTTCTGGCAAATATAGATAATATTCAACTTTCTTTAGAGCCGCATGAACTAGCGAGAGGAATATACAGTCATTTTTATCCAGTGACTGAATTAACCGCAGCTTCGCGTTTATTACCACAATATCAGCAAGCATTGTTTTACTCACTTACGATTGAAAATAATATTACTGGGCATACCCTTTATTATTTAAATTTTTTCGATAATAAAGGCATGCCAATGGAAACACCCCCAAGTTTGCATTTCTCATGTGTTTATATTGGTTTTGAGCAGCGCCAAAAGAGTGATATTGGTATTTTAAATCGGCATAGCGAAAGCATGCCAGATGGAATAAAAACAGGAAATATCACAACACTATCTTCTTGCTATCCTCCTATTGTTAATAATAAACATTACTGGCAACTACTTTCTCACTACAGCGCAAATGCGTTCATGTTGATGTCTTTAGATACCATCAAACAAATGTTGGCAGATTATATTTTATATCAAGATAAAGATAAGCAAATAACACGCAAACTAGAACGGTTATTATCTGGGTGTATTCATTTAGAAACACATTTATATGACTATATTTTGAAGGGTAAACCTTATCGTTGTTTAGCATTAACGATGACATTAAATAGAGAACAGTATGAAAACGAGGGGGAAGCTTTTGTTTTTGTCACTCATCTATACCATTTTTTTCCTTTTTGTTTATCGGAGAATATGTTGCTTGAGATGTCAGTGAATTTTCAAAATGATGAAAAAACAATTTGGTATTTATCACCTTCACCATTGAAGGGCTATAAATCACTTTTATAAAATGAACGTATAAATAATAAATATTCTACTTAATAAAGATATTTTATAGCTTCTAATAAAAAATATGTCTTACAGCATCAGATTAAGAGTTGGTTTTTCTGTTTTTTTGTGATTTATAGAAGTTTTGTTTAATATTGTTTTATTGAGTAGTTAAAAATGCTGGGGAATTATCGTGTTGATGAATTGAAAATGTAAAAATATTGAAAATACTATTTTTTTTATGATTAAAATCAAAGTGTTACAACAAAGCTATCGTTGTAATATTTTGTTACATTGTTTATTTTCATGTACATGGGTGTTTACTGGCCTTGTCACCATTTTACTTAAAATCGACTAGTTCATAATACTAATAATGGTTATTTTTGTTTTGAATTCCAGTTAAATATATCGCTATTACAATCATTTTACGCGAAGTCACTTATCCTGCGAGGATACCTCTGCTTTTCAAACTGTCTCACTATTTACAGTTTAGGGTGAAGCTTTTATCATCCTTAACACAAATCTGACAGTGCGCACTGACTGAGATGTCTGAAATTATTAGGGGATTATATTTCCCTAATCAAACTTGCCATTACTGAAAAAGGATATCACTATGCCAACTCCATGTTATATTTCCATCGAAGGAAAAACGCAAGGCAACATCACTGCGGGTGCATTTACAGCAGAATCTGTGGGAAATATTTTTGTACAAGGTCACGAAGACCAAATGCTAGTACAAGAATTCTCTCACGTGGTCACCGTCCCGACTGACCCGCAATCCGGTCAGCCTTCAGGCCAACGTGCACATAAACCTTTTCGTTTTACCGTGGCACTGAACAAATCCGTTCCATTGCTGTATAACGCATTAGCGTCAGGCGAAATGCTGCCGAAAGTGGAACTGAAATGGTACCGCACCTCGGTAGAAGGTAAACAAGAGCATTTCTTCACCACGACACTGACTGATGCGACTATCGTTAACATCGATTGCCAAATGCCACACTGTCAAGACCCTGCTAAATCGGACTTTACCCAACTGATTGAAGTGTCCCTGTCTTACCGCAAAGTGGATTGGGAGCACACCGTTGCCGGCACATCCGGTGCTGATGACTGGCGCGCACCGCTCGAAGCTTAACTGATTACATCTTGTGGCAATGCGTGAGCCATTATTTTTGTGTGGCTCGCGTATTTCATTGGAGGCGTTGCCATGGCAAGAACCACGGTACAGGGAAAAAGGGTGGGGTTACATCAAGACAAAACCACCACAGGGGCAACCTGCCTTGCTAGCATCTCGACAGTTACCAATGACGGTACTCGACTATTACGGGTCGGTGATAAAACCACACGGTGCCCACAATGTAAAAAAGACGGCATGTTGGTGACGGGAGAGGACGGTATGATATTGCACGGACGTCGTGTTGCCGTCGAAGGCTCTGTTGTTCAATGCGGTTGTGCCTACGGGGCGAATCAATTGGTATGTTGAGTTTCTTCTTTTGAATTTATAAGGGTATTTGGTATGGATGGATTGGTTTTTACCTGTCAATTTAAAGGTGTGCCACCCGATACGTTTGCTGTCACCGAATTTCAACTCACCGAGCATTTGTCTGAGTTGTTTACCTTATCGTTAACGGCTGTCAGTGTGCTACCTTCACTGCCTTTTGATGACATGCTAGGGTTCGCTTGTTCATTGACCGTAACGCGCAACGGTAAGCCTATACGGACTGTGCGAGGATTACTCGCCAGTGCAGAGCAACAAAATACGGACGGTAATCGGACGTGGTATCACTTTATTATTCATCCTGAAAACTGGATTATGTCACTAGGGCAAAATAGTCGCATTTTTCGGCAAATGTCAGTACCCGATTTACTTCAACAACTGTTATCCGAATCTCACATTAAAGCCGATTGCAAATTTTATGCGGCCACGCCGTACCCGAAACGAGATTACATTACGCAAAAACGCGAATCCAATTACCATTTTTTTTGCCGTTTAGCGGCAGAGGAAGGCATTAGCTTTTGGTTTGAAGATGCAGGGCAAGACCCTCGGCTCTTTTACAGTGATTCCCATATGGGGATGACGGCGGGGATTGATTTGGTGTATAACCCTCAATACGATACTGATATTGACGACCACACCGCCTATCACTGGCGTTACCGCGAATCCTTGCTCTCCGATAAAACTCTCTATAAAGATTATAATCCCGAGCGTCCGTCATACCCGTTAGAGCGTGAAATAAAAGGGGGTGTGCATGGGCAGCACCCTTTCTACGAAAGTTATGGGCGCTTTCAAACTCAAGATAACGCTGACCGTTTGACTCAACTTCGTCATGAGGGTCGGCAGCAACATCGCTGTGTCGGCAGTGCGGCAACTAACTGTTTTGCCTTAATGCCGGGCAAAATTTTCTCTCTATCATCTCACCCTAGCCTTGACATGAATCGACGTTGGCAAGTGGTCTCGGTTTCCCATCGCGGTGTCCAACCGTTAGCGGACAACAGCGGCGGAGAAGGCACTACCTTATCGAACCAACTGACCTTTATTCCCGACGAGCTCGACTGGCGACCGCCCTTTATTCATAAACCCACCGCGGATGGGGACGAGTTGGCGACGGTTGTCGGACCGGAAGGGGAAGAGATTTATACTAACAAAGATGGGGCAGTGAAAGTTTATTTTCATTGGGATCGATATCGTGAACCTGATACGGGGAGTTCCTGCTGGGTACGGGTGGCGCAGGGTTGGAATGGGAATGGGTATGGGTTTATGGCGATACCCAGGATCGGCCAAGAAATTTTAGTTAGCTATCTGAATGGAGATATTGATAGGCCCATTATCACGGGGTGTACCTATAATGGGCGCAATGCCCCCCCATTAAATCTCCCTAATGAGATGACCCGCACCACGTTTAAAACCAAAACCCACAAAGGGGAAGGCTTTAACGAACTGCGCTTTGAAGACAGGGCGGGTCAAGAAGAAATTTATTTCCATGCACAGCGCGACATGAATATCCATGTTGAACATGATACGCATTGGCATATTCAGCATGACGCTAAACAACGCATTGATAATGACCGTTTTACTGAAATTGCGGGCAATGAGCATTTAATCCTCAAAGGTAGTCAAAAGGAAAACATCACGGGCAATACCTCTTTGCATATCGAAGGTGACCAACAGACACAAGTTGATGGGAAAACGGTGCATGAAAGTAGCCAACAAACCCATTTGGTCAGCGGAGGTAAAATTGTTTTGGAGGCGGGCACCGAAATTACGTTGAAAGTTGGCGGCAGTTTTATCCGCATCACACCGGGAACGATATTTACGTCCAGCGATATGGTGGTCGGCGGCGGCAGTGCGGGTAGCGGTGCGCCAGTCGCTTTGGCGTTACCCGAGGGCGTTGCGCCTTTTGAACAGCCGCCTTATCCCGTGAAAAAATATTGTGCCATGGCGGCGCAGCAAGCGGGGGGATTAACCGTGAAGCCGAGCGAGGACGAATAATGTCACAGATACAACGGCAAACGCTACCTCAGGCGCCAACGTCGACCGAATCGCCAACATGGTTATCGTGGTTAACAGGCACTTCGCAAAATGACGTGTACTTTTTAATTAATACACTATCAGACCCCAACCCGATTAAACGGTTTTATACCCATGATTGGATTGAAGAGGCATTCCCGATATACCACGGAACGGCATTAGCGCATTTAGTGGAGGTGAGCCCGTGGCTAGTCAAAATCAAACGGTCACAATTATTTCACCTTGGACAAGCGCTAGATAATAAGCCTTATAGCGATACCAGCTGGGGCTGGGCTTATCAAAGCCAATTGGATTGGGGTACTCAAATCACCCATTGGCAAAAATACCAGTTTGCCTTGATGGGTGAGGAAAAAATCATTTTTCGTTTCTTTGATGCGCGGGTAGCACGAACCTTACTGCCGAAACTGAATAAAGGGGATTGGTCGTTATTGATGATGCCCGTGGAGGATTGTTTTATTGAAAATGGTGAAACGAATTCTGTATTTTCACGCCCGCAATACGCCGACCCGTTTATCAGTCCTGCGGATTACACATTGGGTGAGCATTTAATTCAAGCGTGGCGAAACTCTAATTATGCGATTGATTTAATTGTTGAAAATATGCTACTGAATTTTTGGGAAGATCGTGGTGAGCTTGCGTTGCGTATTTTTAATAATGAATCGAATATTGAAGCAAATATTAAGCAATGGCTAATCGAATGCCAATCAAAAAATGTAGACATTACCTACTTATCGACAACGCATTTAGTCGAGCATTTAATCAATATTAATGTGATTAATAAGGAAGATCGTCACTATGATTAATAGTCCTGATTGTATTCAATGTGGGAAAAATTGGATTGAAATTATTCTCGTGGATGAATTAAATCAACCCATTACTGGGCTAAATTATGAATTAAGCCAGATGTTTGGCCCTATGATAATGCCCAGAAAAAATAGTGTTGGTGGTAATGGATTAATCAGAGAAGAAGACTTAAATAACATACCGGTTATTTTAAAATTAGATACAGAGGCATTAGTAAAAAAAATGTCTTCAAGGAATTTGAGAAAGCAACGTGGGGAAGCGCATTCCTCTGTGAAGCAAAAAGCCGCTGAAATGAACTATCAATATCAATATACTACTATTGGTCCGCTGTGTATTGATAAGCCAGAAATAGATTCAAAAGATTATGAAGATGAGCTGCCTTTTTATCATTTTCCAGATAACGCGTTTAAGGGGATAACCTTATTAGGGCTAAACCAGACTCACATTATTGAAGTGTGCCCGTTCAGAGCTTGGTCATTACTGCTTCATCACACCAGTGAATATTCATTAGTCAATGGTTATAACCTTGGCGCCATGGCATTTTTAAGTTATGGGGGAGATTCTCTTTATTCACCTAAATCAGTCCGTAATTTTTTTGAGCGTCAATGTTTAGATCTCTCAAAATTACCAACGCTTTATGAAGGAAATAAAGCCTTTCCTGCGGTAATGATTGACGTGCCTTTTGACGAACGCTATGACTCGCCAGTGTTTATGGATACTGAGGACGCTAATTTACACGGAAAAGAACTTGCAGAAGGCAGTTCACAACTCTTCTATGTAAAAAATAATAAGCATCTTTTAGTGTCGTGGCGCGGTTCCCAAGAGTGGCTCGATTGGGTGTCAGACTTTACGTATCGCCCAATGCCCTGCCCACCTCATTGGAGTAAAAGCGGGCGTATTCATAAGGGCTTTTTGGATGCGTATACCATTGCCGAAAAAACATATCTAAAAGATTTTGATAGTATGAAAGAATTCATTGATGAAAATAAATTAGAATTGTTTATGTGCGGCCATAGCCTGGGGGGAGCCTTATCATTAGCGCATGCCACTGAACTGCATGAATTTAATCCTGTACTCTATACCTATGGTTCTCCGCGATTATATTCGATACCGGCGATTACCGAGCTACCGGAAATTACGCACTATCGTCACATCAATGATTCTGATGTTGTGCCGCGTGTCCCGCCTGAAGCCGACCTAGAAAGTTATCTCTTTAATGTTTGGGGTATCGTAGGTACGGTCGCGGGGACGGTTTGGTCAGTTTTAAGTTTGGTAATACAAAATTTTGCAGATTTAGACGACCGATATTGGCATCATGGTAAACTGGTGATGTTTAGCCAGTTACTCAATGTGATTGAATGGAACATTGAAAAGACACCTCAGCACTCAATGCGTGCGCGAACCTCCCTACCCGGAGAGTATACCGCATATTTAGTGCCTACCATTGATGACGTTTCTGAACAAAAATCAGAAGAAGAATACATTAAATTTATGGCTTCATTAAATAAGGCGCAAAAAGAACGTATTTTTCCCAACAACCAAATTCCCTCAATTGGCAGGACGAAATTTAATATTGCGAAATGCATTACCAGTCATTTTATGGGAAATAGTTATATGCCAGTTTTATTGAATCAATTATTACATGAAGTCAATAAGGATAAAACGCCTTTAAGAAATACTAATAAAAATAACTTTACTTCTGCAATGACGACACACGGCGATATTTTACCGGCGTCTAGAGAGCAAAATCAATTTTTATTAGAACTTGAGGATGCGGTTAACAAAGCGCTTGTCATATCAAGCTCACAGTCTGAAGGCGCGTTGGCATTATCACGCTTTGAAGAGCACGCGATTGAAATTCAGATTAACGCTTAATCAAAAGGGGGATTATATGAAAACAAAAATTATCGCAATAGTATTGCTACTTTCGGGATGTTCGAGTCAGCCACTATTTTACAATGAATTTTTGCCACCTAAGGACAGTAAACAAGTCACTATAGAAGTGGATGTTCCTCAAGGCTATGAGATACGCCCTCTGAATGTGATGTACCGTTCTGATAAGTGTAAAGTCAATCGTCGCGTATCTGAGCGGGAATATCGAGATGTGCCTGGTTTTCACAATATGGAGATTTTACTTAATCAACAAGGGAATACCTCCATATTTGCTAAAGAGATACCTATTACTGGTGGAGGCCGATGCGACTGGCGGTTGAGCAATGTAACAGCAAGCCTAGATTTTAGCAAAAATCACCCATTAGCACACACTGCCAAAACATTTATTGGACGATCCCTTATTTTTATTTTTGATACAAACAGTCCGAAAAGATCTGGAGGATATATAAATAAAGTAAAAGGAAATCTAATTATTTCAAAAAAACATTTCCCTAAAATAAATAAAAATTCTATAAATAACAAATTAGTATTAACACTACTTGGTGGGAATTTGTACGAATACTACGATGTATCTCAACCTCAAAAAATTCAATGGAAGCCGATAGTACGAAATAATATTTATGTCATGACTGAGTATTCTGGTAATGCTGAAAAAGATAAAAAAGGAAAGCAAGTTAAATATTCAGACGGAACAGTTTCTCAAGGTGATACTGATGATGAAATGTACAAAAAACTATTATCTATGATGGAAAAATAAAAATTTCATCAGATCGAATTTGTTTATTTACGGTCTTGTCTAGTCAGTTTTAAGTTTAGTTATACAAAATTTTGCAGATTTAGACGACCGATATTGGCATCATGGTAAACTGGTGATGTTTAGCCAGTTACTCAATGTGATTGAATGGAACATTGAAAAGACACCTCAGCACTCAATGCGTTCGCGAACCTCCCTACCCGGAGAGTATACCGCATATTTAGTGCCTACCATTGATGACGTTTCTGAACAAAAATCAGAAGAAGAATACATTAAATTTATGGCTTCATTAAATAAGGCGCAAAAAGAACGTATTTTTCCCAACAACCAAATTCCCTCAATTGGCAGGACGAAATTTAATATTGCGAAATGCATTACCAGTCATTTTATGGGAAATAGTTATATGCCAGTTTTATTGAATCAATTATTACATGAAGTCAATAAGGATAAAACGCCTTTAAGAAATACTAATAAAAATAACTTTACTTCTGCAATGACGACACACGGCGATATTTTACCGGCGTCTAGAGAGCAAAATCAATTTTTATTAGAACTTGAGAATGCAGTTAACAAAGCACTTGTCATATCAAACTCACAGCCTGAAAGCGCATTAGCATTATCACGCTTTGAAGCACAAGCGATTGAAATTCAGATTAACGCTTAATCAAAAGGGGGATTACATAAAAACTAAAATTATCGCAATAGTATTGCTACTTTCGGGATGTTCGAGTCAGCCACTATTTTACAATGAATTTTCGCCACCTAATGACAGTAAGCAAGTCACTATAGAAGTGGATGTTCCACCTAACACCAATATATCACCGTTAAATGTGATGTATCGTTCTTATAAATGCAAAGTCAGTCGTAGTGTGTCAGAACGAGAATATCGAGATGTGCCTGGCTTTCATCGAATGGAGGTATTACTTTCTAAGCAAGAGAGTACAACATTGTTTACCAAGGGCATACCCATTAATGGGGGAGGTAAGTGTGACTGGCGGTTAAGTAAAATAACTATGGGATTAAAATTTAATAAAAATCAGCCGCTTTCATTTAATGTATCTGATTTTATTGGAACAAATTTAGTCTTAATTTTTGATAATAATCCTCCACAAATTAATGGTGGGAGGGCGATTAAAGTTGTAGGAGACTTAACTATATCAAAATATTACTTTCCTTGGCTTGATAAGGGAGTAAAGGGAGATAAACCAACATTAAGAGTTTTTGGAGGAGAAAGTTACATTTATTATAATATTTCTAATCCACAAACAATACTCTGGCAGCCGAAAATAAATAATGAAACATATATTATTACAGAGAATCCAGAATCGAAAAGATCAGTAGGAATTAAGACGTTAATTAAATATTCAGATGGATCCGTTTCCCAAGGAGATAGTTATGATAAAAAATATAAAAAACTATTATCTATGATGGAAAAATAAAAATTTCATCAGATCGAATTTGCTTATTTACGGCATTGTCTGGTTAGTTTTAAGTTTGGTGACTCAAAATTTTATTTAACAACGATATTGTATAGCTAACAATAAAAGAATATATCTTACAGCATCAGATTAAGAGTTGGTTTTTCTATTTTAGTGTGATTTATAGATGTTTTGTTTGATATTGTTTTATTGAGCAGTTAAAAACGCTGCAAAATTATCGTATTGATGAATTGAAAATGTAAAAATATTCGGATTTCTATTTTTCATAATTAAAATCAAAGTGTTACGACTGAATTGTTATTGTAATACTTTGTTACATTGTTTATTTTCATGTACATAGGTGTTTACTGGCTTTGTCGCCATTTAGTTTAAAATCGACTAGTTCATAATACTAATAATGGTTATTTTTGTTTTGAATTCCAGTTAAATATATCGTCATTACAATCATTTTACGCGAAGTCACTTATCCTGCGAGGATACATCTGCTTGTTAAACCACCCCACTATTTACAGTTTGGGGTGAAGCTTTTATCATCCTTAACACAAATCTGACAGTGCGCACTGACTGAGATGTCTGAAATTATTAGGGGATTATATTTCCCTAATCAAACTTGCCATTACTGACAAAGGATATCACTATGCCAACTCCATGTTATATTTCCATCGAAGGAAAAACGCAAGGCAACATCACTGCGGGTGCATTTACAGCAGAATCTGTGGGAAATATTTTTGTACAAGGTCACGAAGACCAAATGCTGGTACAAGAATTCTCTCACGTGGTCACCGTCCCGACTGACCCGCAATCTGGTCAGCCTTCAGGCCAACGTGCACACAAACCTTTCCGTTTTACTGTGGCGCTGAACAAATCTGTTCCGCTGCTGTATAACGCGTTAGCGTCTGGCGAAATGCTGCCAAAAGTGGAACTGAAATGGTACCGCACCTCAGTAGAAGGGAAGCAAGAGCATTTCTTCACTACGACATTGACTGACGCCACTATCGTTAACATCGATTGCCAAATGCCACACTGCCAAGACCCTGCTAAATCGGACTTTACCCAACTGATTGAAGTGTCCCTGTCTTACCGCAAAGTGGATTGGGAGCACACGGTTGCCGGTACATCAGGTGCTGATGACTGGCGCGCACCGCTCGAAGCGTAATCATCATCTTTTTAACGAGCCCATTGGGCTCGTTAAATTGCCTATTTCAATGTGTGTTAATCATCTGACTTTGCGCATTAGCGAAATAATGAGATGTGACTTTTCTTTGTTCTCATTGGAGCTTATTTATGAACCCTGATATTCCAAAAAAAAATACATTAGCCTCAACCACATCTCGCCTAAGTGATGTGTCGACGAATTCATTGGTTCATGGTGGAGGTTATGCAGGCGGAGTAAGCTCATCAGGTGTCACGTATTCAGAAGGGAAAAGGCGAGAAGCCGCACATGGTGCATTACTTGAACAGCTCTACAACCAAGTATTTGAATCGGGTTTAGTGTTTACTTGTAGTATTGGTGGGCTGCCAGAGGACACGTTTCAGGTGACGCAGTTTGATTTACAAGAGGGGGTATCTGAACTTTTCACCTTGTCAATTCAGGCTGTTAGCCCATTACCGGAGGTCGATTTCCAGCAAGTATTGGGGATAGCTTCTTCACTAACGGTTAAACGTGATGGTCAAATTATTCGTACTGTACAGGGCATTTTAGCGAGCGCAGAGCAGGGCAACACCGATGGCGTGAAAACCTGGTATCAATTTGTTATTCGCCCTGAAATGTGGGTGATGACGTTAAATCAAGACAGCCGTATTTTTCAAAATATGACGGTGCCAGATATTTTGAAAAAACTGCTGGAAGAAGCACATGTAAAACAAGATTGTCAATTCTATCATACCGAAGAACATCCCGAGCGGCGTTATATCACGCAAAAGCGTGAATCGGCCTTTCATTTTTGGTGTCGTTTAGCCGCAGAAGAAGGGATTAACTTTTGGTTCGAAGACGGTCCAAAATTGTTCTACAGTGACCGTCATTTAGGTATGACTGCAGGTATTTCATTGACCTATAATCCGCAATCAGAGACGGATATTACAGACAGCACTGCGACCACATGGCGTTACGTTGAACGGTTATGCAGCGATGTTCGCATTGATAAAGATTATAACCCTCGTCGCCCCTCGTATCCCTTGAGCCAACAAGTCACGGGAGAGGTTCATCAACAACACGAAACATTTGAAAGTTATGGCCGTTTCCAAGAAGACGCACAAGGACAGCCGATTAATCAGCTGCGCTATGAGCAATCTCAAAATCAGCGTCAAACGGGCACTGCTACGACGAACTGTTTTGCGCTGCGACCGGGAAAAGTTTTCACTTTAGCCAATCATCCTAGCGGTCGTATGAATGAGCCGTGGCAGGTTATTCACGTGAGTCACCATGGTGTTCAGCCCCTTGCTGACAATAGTGGCGGCGAAGGTACACAACTCTCCAATACAGTATCCTTTATTCCGGGCACACAGGAATGGCGTCCTGCATTTTATTATAAGCCGATGGCCGATGGTGACGAGCTCGCCACCGTGGTAGGGCCGCCGGGAGAGGAAATTTACACCAATGAAGAAGGGGCTGTTACAGTTTATTTTCATTGGGATAGACGAGGCAAGCCTGACCACAGTGCCTCTTGTTGGTTACGCGTTGCTCACGGTTGGAATGGGGATGGCTATGGGTTTATGTCAATTCCTAGAGTTGGGCAAGAGGTAATTGTTTCATATTTGAATGGTGATATTGATAGGCCAATCATTACTGGCTGCACCTATAATGGTCGTAATCGCCCGCCAATTGATTTACCTAAACATAAAACTCGGACGACGTTTCGCAGTAAAACTCATAAAGGGGATGGGTTTAATGAGTTACGGTTTGAAGATGAAAATGGCCAAGAAGAAGTTTATATTCATGCGCAAAAAAACTTAGCGATTAATGTATTAAATTCGCGAGGTGAGCGCATCAATTACGACCGCACCACCAGTATTGGTCATAATGATGAACTGGTGATTGCCAATAACCGCACCGTCACGGTGGAAGGACATCAAGCCCATAAAACAACGGGTAACTACCAAGGCAAAGTGGAGGGAGACCAGCACCTCTCTATCGATGGTGACCTTGTTGAAGCGGTGCAAGGTGTGGTGAGTACCAATGCGCAAGGCGACATTACGCTACAAAGTGGCAGTAAAATCACCCTGAAAGTCGGGGGAAGCTTTGTGGTTATCCACAGTGGGGGTGTCGATATCAAAGGCCCTGCGATTAATCTCAATTCAGGGGGAAGCCCCGGCGATATCCTGCAAGCGACAAATCCGGCGGTACTCAAAGCAGCCGCGAGTAGTGGCGCGGCATTTGTGGCCCATTGCCCAATGAAAGAAGGTCAAGAGGAGGCTGAAAATGGCTAAACCTGAAACTTGCTATGCCATTATAGATGCCGCAGCCGAGCCCGAAGTCTTCAACCTACTGGCCGAATTTGAACCCCCTGCGAGCTGTTTATACAGCGAACCTGTTCAGCCTGAAATTGCCGAATTAGCGCCCTATCTGGTAGAAGCGACAGAGGATGTCAAAAATTGGTTGAATCAACGAGAGACCCCGTGGGGAATGTATGTCTACACACAGGCGACGATGCGTGAATTACGGCAGCATCTGCGTAAGTATTTGATGGTGATGATCCCGGGACAAGAAAAACCGGTATTTTGGCGTTTTTATGACCCGCGCAATGTTTGGGGTATTTTAGGAACCTTTGATAACTGGTGGCTGCATGTTTTTTTAGGCCCCATCACGCAATTGAAGACCGTACTATGGGGCGAAGAAACAGCTTCTCGCTTTGAGCGTGAACGTCGCAATTACCCCGAGAATGCGAAGCTGGGTGGGAAGTTGATGAAATTTACACTCAGTCAATATGATGCGGTTAATCGCGTATTCGAACGTCAGTTCTTAGAACAACTGATTTATTTTTTTGTTAGAGCCAGAAGTGCAAGTGTGAGTAAGCTTGAAAATTTTCTGTTGGAGGACTGGGTAGTGACTGCCTTTAGAAGGCCAGCTCGAAGCACTCAGAAAATACAGGATATCTACGGTGAAATGGCGTGGCGTCATAGTCAACAATTTGCGAGAGATGTGTTTTCATTGTGCCAACAGCATCAAATTGAAGATAAGCACTCCTATCAGTTGTTTTGCTTTTTACTCGCAAAACATCAAATTTATCAAATTGAAGATATGCCTACGGAATGGCTAAGTCAGTTGTCAGGTTTTGAAGGGACGCCATCTTTTCGTGTAGAAGAATTGGTTAAGCAACAATTAGGATTTGTACCTGACTTTTTATTTATGGAGAAATGAGGATGTCTAAATATTCAACGATTGTTGCAAATGCCTGTCAAACTTGTGGGATACCCGAGCCTTGCTATCAACAATTAAAAATGACAAAAGTGAGTAAAGATGTCGATATTGACGGAGACGTACTATCGCATTGGCGGGGTGAACCATTACCTTTTTATGGCGAAACAATAATTGATGAAGGCGACGGTGTTGACGTTGAAATTATGCTTAATGGTAAATTGCATGAAAAAAATATCCACTCAGCCTTTATTTCATCAAATCGAACACAAAAAGCGATAGGCATTAATTCACCAACGTCATTTCATGTTACTTATGATGAATATAATGATACAAGTTTCTTTAACGCTAGTAAGCTGATGGATATGTTTTTAGGCGCTTTAGGCCCATTTGGTGCGTTTAAATCACAACAGTATAAAATTCAAGCAATGAACTGTAATGGTGATACACCCACTTGGGTGTTTGATGTTAAGCCATCAGTTAAGATTGGTTTTTCACTTGAACTAAAATACGCGTTTAGTGCAGGTGAGAGATCTGATAACGAAAGAAGAAAAGAGCAAGCGGGAAATTTAGTTAATGAAAGAATGAAGGGGGGGCCGGGGCAAAATACATTACCTAAAGATTTCAATCGATACCGAAAGGGTTGGACGTTAAGAACAGTTCCATTCTTTAAGTCGGAGACGATATCCTTTAATATCGGATTATATTGTGATGTTGCAGGAAATGAATATACATTTACACCATATGGCGTGTCCAATGAGAAAAAAACATTGTTGGATAGTCTGAGTGGTTTGGCCAAAATTGCTGATATTTTTAATGATTTTCAAGACAAATTTCTTTGTGTTTCAGATAAGCGTATCTCAGAGAAAAACAGCGAATATCCTATATTTGATTTCTCTTTCTTACCCTTAAAACTGGGTTTAACTTTTTATATTGATAATGTAGCTAAATCAAATGATGCAAAGCTTGTGTGCGGCTTACAAGGTGCCCCTTTTTTTGGTGGTGAAATTAAAATAGATGTATTGCAAATTGCCGCAAGCTATGGTGGTGTTCTGACCAAAAAATTAGTAAACGCCTTGCAAGATGCACTGAAAAAAAGAGAAGGTCAAGCCATTAGCGCTGAATTTAATATTGACCTCGTTTTATCCTGTGAAATTAATTGTTTTATTGGAATGGCTCAACTGTCAGGCAGTAATAGCACTGAATTTTGTATTGATGGCGATAATAGTTTTAAAATTACAATTAGTGGCGGTATCAAAGCTCATGCAGAAGCTAATGTGTTTTTCATGACAGCATCCTTTAATTTTGAATTAGAATTAAAAACAGCAGCATCTCTTGAGCTCGAATCACACAAAAATGGTATTGACTTAGTTGTTTGTCATGATGGTGTTGTTCTGGGACTAGGGTTGTCAGCTGATATAAAAAAGGAAACTAGAGGTCAATCAAGAAGTAGAGAACAATATTCAGCTAAGCCTAAAAACTATGAGTTTTACGCTATCGCAGATCCTTTGAAGAGAGAGGATTCCGATTTAAGATTTAATTTAATCGGTGAAATAAAACAGGTTCCTAAGAGAGAACGACAGCATATTAGATCCGCGATCCCTCCTGGAGCAAACCCAGGGTTTAAGCTTAAATACTAGGTGGTTTTAAACATGAAAATTATAATGATTTTTATTTTGTTTTTTTTAGGAGGGGTTAATATGGTGCATTCACAGAGTAATAATTATACAGTTAGAGCAAGCATTGATGTCGCTTATATGTTTTGTGATTTTAAGGTAAATGGAGTATCGAGTTTTGATAATAGGCAGTACGTTTTTTTTGATAAAGGTATTGTTACAACCAATACAAACGTTCAAATGCTTATCGAAAACGGTGTTAATAATATCGAGTTAGAAGTTGCTCCACTATATTGGTTTAGTGATAAAAAACAAAATAATAATAATAAAAAATTTGATAAGGATGCTGCTTGCAATGTTAGCTTATATATTACAGAAAACTCAACTGGCCATTTAAATTATGTGGCTAAAATAAAAATAGAAATTGATAAAGAAGGAAAGCCTATAGCTTATTCATTTAATAAAACTGATAACTCTATTAAGGAAGGTGTCGCTTATTTAGATAATACTGAAAAAGTTACTAATAATAAAATTAGGTATATTGTAGGTGAGTTTGAATACCCTAATAATATGGAGGTTGTGACCTTCAAAAAAAATATACTTTTTCATAATGTCCCTGATTGGTTATGGATAAAATCAGAACCTTATGATGAATCAAAAATTAATAGTTTAAAATCTGCATATGAGGATTTATGGCATTCCTTTAATGATAAGAATATTAATAAAATTAAAGAACTAAACTCTGCAGCCAATAATGCATGGGCTATTTCTAATAACTCAACTGAAGAAGCTATTTTTAAGTCTTATGATATAATTGAATTAATAAATGAGCCGTCATCAAAAATGATTCCCATTGATTGGAATAATTTTAAAATAATTTTGATGAATAAAGGAAGAATGGTTAAACTTGTTTACAAAGAGGATTTTTCTTATTCACCTATCACTATGACATATAAAGATGAGAATGGTGATGAGCTATTATATAGTTTTTCACCAATATTTTCATTTGTTAATGGTAAATTTATTCCTGTTATATAGGTAGGTAACATCATGCCCACAATTATTCTTATTGGTGACTCCGATACAGGCCATGGTAAACATGGCCCTACCCAAGTGATTACAGGTTCATCAACAGTTAAAGTCGATGGTAAAGCCGTTGCTCGACAAGGTGATGCTTTAGCTCCCCACGGAGGTCATTCAAGAACTATCGTTGGTGGTTCAAATAGTGTGTTTATTGATGGAAAGCCCGCAGCTCGAACGGGTGATGCGGTAAGCTGTGGTGGGGTTTTAATCGGCAACTCATCAGTGAATATTGGCTAGTCATCATATAAATATATTAGTTTTGACAAAGGTTACTATGATGTTGAAAAGCAAATACTGGTTAAATATTTTTGTGACACTCGCATTTTCTTCTCTAAGTTATAGTGATAGCAATGATTTTCTTATTCGTACTTCTGTCGATATGAAATACGCATTTTGCGATATTAAAACCAATGGGGTAAGCGGAACAAGCAACCGTTCGGGCTTAGTTAGTGGCGGATTAGGTTTTGGTACGACAAGTACAAACTCCATGATAATGATGAATAATGGAGAGAATACTATTAGCATTGAGATGGCATCACCAAATTGGTTTTCAATTGAAGAGGTACCAACGGATAAACTCAATAAGTTTAATCCGAATGCAAAATGTGAGATTACGGTCAATAAGATAACGAATAATGGCGATATTATTCCATTAGCAACGCTGCTAGTTAAAATTAATGAAAAAGGTGAGCCTGAAGCGTATCAAGGTGATGGTCTGGATGGGCAAGTAGAGAAAAAACTGGTTAAAGTACTCAATACAGAAAAAGTACATCAGAATAGAATACGCCAGAATATTCGGTCGAATGAATATCCTCATGATATGACTGTATTTCAATTTAATAAAAAGATAACGATTACTGGGCTAACCGATTGGAGTTGGGTAAATGCTGAAAAATATAATGATACGGCTGAACAACGAAAATTATTGCAAGAGGCATACCTAGAACTCTGGTCGGCTTTTAATCAAAAAAATACAAAAAAAATTAAACAAATACTCACTCCTTCACTTGAAATTTGGATGGAAACAACAGGGGGGACAATTGACGAACAATTTAAGTCACGTGAAATAGCAGATGATTTTAATCAAAAAGCATTCGAAATGATCCCAATTACTTGGGATAATTTTGAACCTTTAATTATGAATAATGGCAAAATGGTAAAATTGATTTATAAAGAAGATTTTGATTACTCACCTATTTCATACAGCTATCTTAACGATGCAAATAGAAAAATTATTGGAGTACATTCCCCAATATTTTCCTTAGTAAATGGAAAGTTTATTCCAGTCATATAGTCAGGTAACATTATGCCAAGAATCATTCTTATTGGTGACTCCGGTACAGGCCATGGTAAACATGGCCCTACCCAAGTGATTACAGGTTCATCAACAGTTAAAGTCGATGGTAAAGCCGTTGCTCGGCAAGGTGATGCTTTAGCTCCACACGGTGGTCATTTAAGGACCATCGTTGGTGGTTCAAGTAGTGTATTTATTGATGGAAAGCCCGCAGCTCGAACGGGGGATGCTGTTAGCTGTGGCGGGGTTTTAATTGGCAACTCATCAGTGAATATTGGCTAAGTGACAGGAACGAATATAACCTTCAGAGATTTAATTCTTTATCTGACATAGTCACCAACATTCTGAGTGTCCTTGTTGTGGCAAAAGGTTCACTCCTTTATGCAGGAAAAAGTGATATTTCTAAATTGGTGTTATAGCGGAAGGTCGCTTAAGCATTCTTATGCTAAATTAAAACTTTTATTTAACTTATGTATTTGTAGTCTACTTTGTAATACCTAAAGCTAAATAAATAAGGGATTATGATGTCTTCATCTGAAAACAAAAAATCAAGTGCACATGAGAATATTTGCCAATCATGTAATATCCCCACAAACTGCACTTTAGAAGCCACAATAGATTTTGATGGAAAAACTGAAATATACCGCCAAGAGCAACATTTTTTTAGGCGATTTAGTTATCTCATTGAGCCTAAAAATGGTAAGACTACTCCATTAAAGTTAATTGCTACACCAAAAGGTTGCATCTCTCACAATCCTAATTGCCCAATTGGGAATGTATTTAACGAAAATGGCTAGCTCTATGGTGATTTTTCTCCACAACAATCATTTGATGATGTTCTTGTTTATACCAAAAGAACAACTGGGTTTTCTTTAGGTGAAAACAACTCAATATCCATGCTTGATAGTTTTATTTATCGAGAAGGATTCACTGATGACCCTCGTTATCGGCAAAGATACAGTATGAGATTATCCGAATGTGGAGCAGCCCCTTTTCTGACAATGCACAACGCAATAAAATTACTCCAAGTGACACTTAACCCAATGACTCATGGCGCAGCTTTACTCTATCAAGAAGGGAAAAAGCATCTAACATCAGCTCAATTTGATCTTGTTTTATACCGTGAATTTAAAGTCAACGTTGAAATCGGTCTTGAATCTTCATTAGATGAAAAAAACAATGATGCTAGAAAAGCAGAACAAACAGCAAACAATGTAGCTAGAGGATACAAACCAACACATAGTGGCTGGACCAAACACACAAAAAGGTATGGAATTAAAACTGGGTTAGGCATTAAAGGTGAAATTACCAGTATCATTGGTGATGAAACGGTAGCTTTTAACACTGAACTTAAACAAGAGTTTCTTAAAAATAAAAATAAACTCAATTTAACTAATAGCATTGATACAGCCTTTAATAAAATTAATTCTGTACTGAGCAGTGGAAACAGTATTCAGTACCCTTTGGTCTCAACTGAATTTTGCTATCCAGTTCTCAATATAGAAGGGGGGATAAAAACACATCAATCTTCAAATTATGGTGTTATCACTCAAGGGAATGTTTCGGTTGGTTTTGCACCTCTATTTGGTTTCCAAATTACTGTAGACCTATTGACCGCTTTTGCAACATATGCACATGTTGATTTTGTTGTTAATAATGCACGTGAATTCCTAGAGAAAAATGAAGAAACCGTTAAGGAAGGCAGTGAAGGTGCTTATGCCAAAATGGTGCTTGAACTCACGTTTAGCTGTGGATTACACGGTAACTTCAAATTTAAAACTGACGATGAAGGCAAGTTTGAGTCAGATGGACGAGATATTGAAATTCAAGGTGAATTAATCGGAAATGCTCACCTTGAAGCAGGTGTTAATTACTGGGGAATACAAGGATTCTTTGAGGCTGGTGCTGAAATTTCCGCTAAATTAAATATCGCATTTGACAAAGAAAAGGGGGACGATTTAACGGTTGTTATTTATCACGAAGGTATTAAAGCAAAAGTGTATGCTAAATACGGTATAGGCAAAAAGAAGAATAAAAATAATAAAGAGTTACCAACCAGTACTAAAACGACTGGTGGCTATGAAGAGTGGATCATTTATAAGGAATTGGATAAAGATGAATCAGATTGGCGTTTTAAATTGGGCTAAAAGTATATTTTTTTTGTGTGGAATGGTGGGAATTATGAGTAATTCAAATGCAGAAGAAACAATAAAAACCAATTATATTGTTAATTTTAAAAGTAATGATGCTTTATGTTTTATAAAGATTAATGACATGCTAGTTATGGATAATGTAGATTCTATTGAGGGTGAATTTACTATAGGAAAAACTATAAGCTCTTACCTACAAAATGGAGAAAATACATTAAGTATTACGATGTTAAATGATTCATTAAAAGGTGATCATAAAGTAACTAGTAATATGTGGTGCTCCGCAATTGTGACCGAAGTAAACAAAAACCCTCCAGTTTCAGGTGTTAAACTCATAGTTGATGACGGCAAAATTTCGGTTGATCCACATTTTAACCCAAGGAAAATATCTTATTTTGGTGATAGTCCAAGAGCTAATGGCGCAGAGAAAGGAATGATTGAAGTAACTCAATCTTTTTCTGCTACTAACCTACCTGATTGGGCATGGACAACCGCAAGGCCTGTGATGGAAAAAGATATTCCTATCATAAAAGAATTTTATGGCTCATTGCAAAATGATTTTAAAAATCAAAGTTTAAATTCCATATACCAAAAAACAGAAGGAATGTGGCGTTCATTAGCAATAGAACAAGGTAGTACACCACAAAAAATGTGGGAATCGATACCATTTAAGCGTTTTTTTAATGATGGTTACAAAGCAATTCCTATTGATTGGAAAGATTATAACCTTAATTCATATATGAATGGGCGTATTTTTAGATTTGAAACAGGTTATGATAGAACCTCACCGCTAATAATAGAAAACAAAGAGGATGATATTTTTACGCTCATGCCTTATTTATCTATAATTGATGGTGAAGTCATTGTTGTTAAATAACAATGCATTAAGTAAGCTATCGATAATTATTGATAGCTATTATGATTGCATATTGATTTTTATTTTATTTCTTTTTTGGATAAAGCCAGATTTTTTTTATGACTCAATTGGAAATGATATTTTTATAATGATATGCATAGAATTTTTCTTGGCTTTTTCGACCATGGCCTTCTTGCATGTGAATATAGTTAAAATTATTCTTTTTTATGGTTTACTATTATCTATATTTTACATTTATATTGATCATTTTTCATCATGGATAATATACATTTATCTTGTTATATCCATAAATCAAATTATGATTTTAAAAAACAATAAAATTGACTCAACATTTCGCAGTCTATGGTTTTTTGCTGAAAAACCATGTTACTTTATAATTAGTTTTTTAACTATTATGTATTTATACTTATGGGGGGCTGATCTAAGAAATGGAATTAATAATGAATATATGTTAAAGACTAAATATAATGAAAATATAATTCCATTATATTTATTGGTGGTATTTTCCATAATATATTATTCTCTTCCGATAATAAAAAAAATTCTTATTAAACTTCAGGTTATAGCGAATAAGAAAAATGAAGAGTTAAATAAAGCAAAGGAAAACTTGATTAAGAGAACAAAAAAAGAGAATGAAAAAATTGGAAAGTAGTGCCTATAAGAGCTGTGTTATGAATATTCATGCTGGTTTCCGTTATTATGGCATCTCTTGCTTTGTTAATGCGGAAGCTAAAGTGACTGCAATTGTTAAAGTTGCTTGGGTTCCAAATGCAAACAACGAGATTGTATTTTTCATGACAGCATCTTTTAATTTTGAATTAGAATTAAAAACAGCAGCATCTCTTGAGCTCAAATCACACAAAAATGGTATTGACTTAGTTGTTTGTCATGATGGTGTTGTTCTGGAACTAGGGTTGTCAGCTGATATAAAAAAGGAAATAGATGAACAATCACCTGATGAAATAGGTTATTCATCTAGTTCAAAGGATTATGAATTATATGAAATTGCAGATCCACTCAAGTTAGAGGATTCTGATCTAAGATTTAATTTAATCGGTGAAATAAAGCAGGTTCCTAAGAGAGAACGACAGCGTATTAGATCAGCGATCCCTCCTGGAGCAAACCCAGGGTTTAAGCTTAAATACTAGGTGGTTTTAAACATGAAAATTATAATGATTTTTATTTTGTTTTTTTGGGGAGGGGTTAATATGGTGCATTCACAGAGTAATAATTATACAGTTAGAGCAAGTATTGATGTCGCTTATATGTTTTGTGATTTTAAGGTAAATGGAGTATTAAGTTTTGATAATAGAAAGCGAACTTTTGTTGATAAAGGAATAGTATCTACAAATACAAATGTCCAAATATTGGCCAAAAATGGCATAAATACAATAGAGGTTGAAGTAGCTCCATTGTCATGGTTTGAACCCAATAAAACAAAAAATGGGCCTCATTTATTTAATAAAAATGCATCTTGTAGTATTAATGTATATCAAACTAACGATATAACTAATGAAAGCCATAATGTTATAAACATAAATATATTGATTGATAAGGATGGTACTCCTCACGCGTATATTGGTAATAAATTTGATACTGATTTTAAATCGGAGTTGGTTTTGTCAAAAAATACAGAGGCGGTGGTATTCAATAAAATTAGAAATGTTATTGGGAATTTTGAGTATCCTAAAAACATTCAATTAACTAAATTTAAAAAAAATATAGAAATTATTAATATACCAGAGTGGCTATGGGTTAAGTCTGATGATTTTGATGAAAGTAAATTACCTGAGCTAAAGCTTGCGTATCAAGACTTGTGGGATGCTTTTAATGAAAAAAATATTTCTAAAATACGTTCATTAAATTATCATGCAAATGAAGCTTGGGCTTTATCTTCAAACTCTACAGAAGAAAAAATATTTGAATCTTATAATATAATTGAGAGAGTTCGTAACCCATCATCAAAAATGATAGAGATTACTTGGGATAATTTTATTCCGGTTGTAATGAATGATGGTAAAATGGTAAAAATGATATATAAAGAAGATTTTTCATACTCACCAATAACTATGATTTATTTAAATGATGAGGGTAAAAAATTATTATATAGTTTTTCACCAATATTTTCATTTGTTAATGGTAAATTCATTCCCGTTATATAGGTAGGTAACATCATGCCCACAATTATTCTTATTGGTGACTCCGATACAGGCCATGGTAAACATGGCCCTACCCAAGTGATTACAGGTTCATCAACAGTTAAAGTCGATGGTAAAGCCGTTGCTCGGCAAGGTGATGCTTTAGCTCCACACGGTGGTCATTCAAGGACCATCGTTGGTGGTTCAAGTAGTGTGTTTATTGATGGAAAGCCCGCAGCTAGAACAGGGGATGCTGTTAGCTGTGGTGGGGTTTTAATTGGTAATTCAACCGTAAAGATTGGTTAGGAACTACCGATGCTCGGACAGATAATAGCTGAGTCCATTAGGATAGGTATTAATGTAGAAATTAGTGTTATATCTGATAGTAAATATTAACTTTAAGTGATTAATTTATTGCCAATATAAGGATGTTTGATGCGTAAGTTAGCGATCGGTTTGGCGTTAGTAATGATTATAGTTTTTACTTTGTTAGTAAATCCTTACAATACAATCCAAAAAAATGATGAGTTAGTCACTGCGGCAGCATCAGAATTATTAAATCAGTATCAACGTCGATTTGATTTAATCCCTAATCTGGTTAGTACGGTCAAAGGATATTTAAGTCATGAAAACAATGTGTTACAAGAAATTGTAAAGGCGAGGGCGTCTGTCGGACAAATTAATGTGGATGGTCGCTTGTTTGATGATCCTGAAATTGCTGCGAGTTATCAAAAAGCCCAAGATAATTTAGGGCAATCTCTATCACGTCTTTTAGTTATTTCAGAAAATTACCCTGAATTGAAAGCAAACTCACTCTATCAAGACCTGATGGTACAGTTGGAGGGGGCTGAAAATCGTATTTCAGTTGCGAGGGGGCGGTATATCGAAGCGGTTCGTCATTATAATACTCAAATTAGGCAGTTTCCTTATAATTTAATAGCTGAATTTATGGGGTATGATAAAAAAGCCAATTTCAATGTTGATAATGAGCATGAAATAAAAAGAACACCAATGGTAGATTTTAGCTCATGATACGTAATATTTTATTTTTATTCTCCTTGCTATTATTTAGTGTCATTGTGAGTGCATCTGCGAATGATACTCCCATATTGAAAACAGATAGAGTCATTGATCGTGCAAATTTATTAACGTCACAACAGTTCAAGAAAATAAATAACCTATTGATTAATTTTGAAAATAATCGTAATGATGGTTCACAATTTGTTGTTTATATCGTCCCTACTACTGGTAGTGAAACCATCGAAACTTTTGCGAATCGTATTTTTAATCAATGGGGGGTAGGTAAAAAAGGAATAGACAACGGATTATTGCTTGTCGTGGCAATTAACGATTCTAGTGTTCGCTTTGAGGTCGGGTATGGCTATGAGGACATATTTACCGATGTGCTTGCAGGACGAATTATTCGAAAAAATATGTTGCCATACTTTCGAGCAGAAAATTATTATATGGGTATTGAGCAAGGGGTTATAAACGCTATTCGGGCGGCTAATAACAAGCCAATAAGCTCAACGAATTCTCTAATAGATCTTATTCCTCTTAAAATATTACAAACACATTTCATTTTAATTTATGTGACAATATTAGGGCTAATTTATTGTTTTCAGATTGTATTTTCAACGCGAAAACTGAAAAGAAAAATTAATCAAGTGATAGCACTTTCAGGTAAAAAAAAGAAAAATTCAGAAAAATTAGGATATAAGATAGGAGCAAGTCAGTTAAAACGATTAAAAAATTATCTGAATTATAAATTCTATTTTCCAACATTATTCACGCTGTTTCTCCCTGTAACTTGTTGTTCGGTGATTGCCATTTTTTATACGCAAGTAGCCCTTAATGGTATTGTTAACCCTTTTATTTTATTAGTGATGGTGGCGTTATCATTGTTTTTTAACCTTATTTCATTAACAGTGTTCTTTATTGGCATCAATATCTTATTTCCGATTTATAGACAACAGAGAAGGGAATGGAAGGCGATTTGTGAGCTCAGTCGATTTGGTTCGCCTTTTTATCAACCTTCACAATCAGTAAAAAGATCCTATAGACAAGTTTCTGATTTTAGCTCCAGTAGCTATTCCAGAGATTCTAGCGATTCCAGCTCGTCAAGTTCATCAAGTTCATCAAGTTCATCAAGTTCATCAAGTTCATCAAGTTCATCAAGTTCATCGAGTGGAGGCGGCGGCGGCTCTAGCGGAGGAGGTGGTGCTTCTGGGCATTGGTAAGGTGAACATTCAATTTCTAGATTTAGGATAAGGAATGTATAGTGGAATTAACCAAATATATTCAAACTGTTAGTTTTCAACCTCTAACATCAGAGGTGCTCAGTAAGCAGCAAGTAAAAGTATTATGGCAAAGAGCGCATAAGCATACTGTCGATAATGAAAACAAAGGATTTCGAAAAGATATGCTTGGAGAGTGGGTGGGAGACAAATTTTATAATGAAACGACCAATCAATTTGGTTGGCAGGCTGTACTATTTTATACAATAAGAAATGACATAAAAACGTTTAAAATACATCCTGTTAATTCATGTTTCTTACAGAAAATACCAACTAATTTTGATGAAAATGGTTGGAACCATTGGAACTCATTTGGAGTCGCTGCTGATGCCTTTGATGGGATGATATCTGTTGTGGCGGGATTGTTTACTCCTCCAGAGTAATCCGCCTCCATCCGCCATTTTATAGGTTTTTTCTCTAGGCTTGGCTGTGTCTACTTGACGTGCATTAAGTGGAATTGGGGGCCTCATTTTCCATTGAACAGAATGAGCCCCTATTTAAGCCCCCAATTGGAAGTTGATTTAGGTTTAATTGTGTAGAGGTCGGTTGACTTCAGAATACTTAAATAAAGGGGTTTTATTGATTATAAAGGGTTTTTGTTGAGTTGGGTAGACTTTGGGAGAGTTCAATATGGTGTCCCCTGCAGGAATCGAACCTGCAACTAGCCCTTAGGAGGGGCTCGTTATATCCATTTAACTAAGGGGACATAAATGCGAAATGGCAAGCAGAGTGGGGCATTTTACTGGTCACATCTAATTGAATCAAGTTGTTACGCTAAAATTCTTCTGTTTATACTAAAAAAAGTATTTTTTAGGTTGTTTTTTATTCAAAAATGAGACTGAACGGTTGATTATGTCATATAATGGTTAGCTGAAAAACATATAAAAAACAGTTAATTATTAATTTTTTGAATCGTGAGTGACTAAATCATTATTTCAATGACACTATATGAATAATCAGTGAGTGATTATTCTTATTGTTTGTTGATAGTTAAATTTTTTTAAATCGTCATACGTTATCTATTATGAAAATAGCGCATAAAAAGACACATTGTTCTATTCGGTAATAAAGTGAATTAATAGACTGGTTTTTGATGAAATCAATTGGTTAATTTATTGATTTTCTTTAGATATTTGCTGGATAATTAGTAATGCCAGATAATGAGAATAATATCGCTTTTTTCATCGCCATGGATACCTCTGTTTAGTAACTCGTTGATAAATAATCATAATTAATATTATGATACATATTAATATGTTGTGCTATTTTTGTACTTATTAGTCATTATTCTTATAATAAATATATAATTAAATAGGTTATAATTAGTAGATATAGATTGTTGGATCACTCAAAACGATTAACAAATAATTCTATTTGGCTTTATTATAAAATACATAAGTTAAAACTGTGGAAAGTACCGAGGCTGGTGGTACAGGGTATGGAGAGGATGATGAAGTTTCGAATGACTAGCGTTTTTCTTGCAGGGGTGCTAATAGCTGGCTGTGCTAGTTCTATTGATCCTGTAACGCAAGAACGTTCAGACCCGCTGGAAGGTTTTAACCGAGCCATGTTCAACTTTAACTACAACGTCTTAGACCCTTATGTCTTGAGGCCTGTAGCTGTTGCTTGGAAAGACTATGTCCCAATGCCAGCTCGAAATGGATTAACTAACTTCTTTGTTAACCTTGAAGAGCCTGCGAGTATGCTTAACAGTTTTGCTCGTGGTGAAGTGACCCAAGGGTTTAAACATTTTAATCGCTTTTTCCTCAATACCGTATTTGGTATGGGTGGGTTGATTGATGTCGCTTCAATGGCAAACCCACAACTAGCGAAAGAAGAGCCTAAGCGCTTTGGTAATACACTTGGTTACTATGACGTTGGTTATGGTCCTTACGTCGTCTTACCGGGCTATGGAAGTGCTACAGTGCGTGAACAAGGGGGCGACCTTGTTGATGGACTCTATCCGATGCTGAGCTATTTAACTTTTTGGATGTCAGCCGGTAAATGGGCACTTGAAGGAATAGAAACGCGTTCTAGACTGTTAGACTCCGATGGTTTACTCAGAAATTCATCTGACCCATATTTAATGTTGCGTGAGGCTTATTTCCAGCGTAATGATTTCCTCGCTAATGGCGGAGTATTAGAAGCGGTTGAAAATCCGAATGCAGCGGCGATTCAAGGGGATTTAGATTCTATAGATTAATAATATAATAGAGTGAAACCGTATTACTCTGTTGTATTCAAACATCATGCAATGTGCCGTGAATGATATCAGGGGATGATTTCCCCTGATATAGCAATGAATAAAGCCTACTTTAGTGGCTAATATCTTAGAATGTATAGTTAAAGTTCACGCCATATAGCCACGCAGAACCTTCAGATTTAAAGCTATATACAGGAGAATTAGGAATGTTTTCACTTAATTTTTCATTAATATTGACTTTTTTACCGTACATATAAGCAATACCAACGTCAACCGATGCGTTTTCATTAAATGCGTAGGTTGTACCGGCACTTAACCAGTAACGGTCTTGGTCAGGGATTGAGATTGAGCGGTATTCAGAGCGGACAGGGCTTTCATCGTAAGCAATACCGGTACGGAATGTCCAGTTGTCATCATAAAAATAGGTAGTACCAATAGCTAAACGCCAAGCATCTTTAAAGTGCTCAGGCTTATGAAATAACTCTTTTCCATCACTTTTCTGATAAGCCGTTAAGTCTTTAAAGGTACTCCAACCAGTATATGCAACGCTATAATGCATTGCCCATTGTGGTGCAACTTTATGGTAACCAGAGAATTCCCAGATGTCGGGTAAATTGAGATCTAATTTACCGTCGACTTTTTCTCCACCAGTTCCATAAAGGCCAGATATTCCTTTAGGAATATCATTGGAGAATTTACCTTCTTCAAATTTAACCTTTACTTTTGAACGATAAGAAAGACTTAGGCGGTTGTCTTGGTTAAATTCATATAGAATACCGGCATTCCAACCATAGCCCCAATCATCACCAGTCAACTTAGCCATTGTTGTATTAGCTGGAAATTTTGGCAATCCCATCATTGGTGCTAATGCACCAAGATCACCAGCATGGCGTGTAATTTCAGCATCAGCATAGACTGCATTAGCGCCAAGACCGAAGCTAAAATTATCATTTAATCGATATGCGCCGCTTAGGTTTAAGTTAACAGTTTTTAAATCTGTTTTTCCACCGATTGGGCCTGCTGCATAATTCTTGTTAAAATCAGTTGCTAGCCCAAAATTGGTGGTCATTGATGTGCCGACTGCCCACTTATCATTAATAGGAAAAATGAAATGTGCATTTGGAACGAGCGCACTTGGAGCAATATCATTTGCAGTTGTATTACTGCCTAAAGGAGAGCCGCCTTTACCTTTAATATCAACCGTTGGGTCAATATAAACTGCGCCGACTGAAAGTGCTGGGCGGTCGAATAACATCATTGCCGCAGGGTTACGGCTCCCTTCACTTGCGTTATCGCCAACTGCGCCTGCTCCCGAAAATGCACGTCCTAATGCAGAAGTGGAATATTCATTAAGCAAAAAACCAGCTGCACTTGCGTTGGAAGATATAATTGCCACTGCTATTGCTAAAGCTGATCGATTAAACAGGTTTTTCTGGCTCATGACCAAAACCCTCTTGTATGTTTTATTTAAATAAAGCGACTTCTTATCGCAAGAAGCGCAGAATTGTAGGGTCGGATGTCGTTATGACAAATCAGACCAGTTACTAGAGTATAGGTCTGACCACCTAATATGTTGCAAGTATGTTTTGTGTTTATTGTGACCTTGTTTTCAAAAATGCGATGCATTTAACAAAATTACAACATAAAACCAAGATTAAAGTACAATAAAAGACCATGTACGGGGTCAGATCAAACTTATGTTGGATTGTTTGCAATAAATATTGATGCACACTGGTTTTTACTACTTTTTCAGCGTTATGATAGCCACTTAACAGTTTGTTTATTTGGAGAGTACGATGACTGATGCGATTAACCGTTGTAGTGCGGAAGAAACAGCTGCTTGCTGTTGTGTTGATGTAGGTACAGTCTTAGATAATAAAGACTGCACAGCATCGTATCAGCATGTTTTCGCAACACAAGGTGAGGCAGATTCCATGTTGAAAACACTCACAGATAAAGCGAAATCTGTTGAGTCAGAACCTTGTGTAATTACCCATTCCTTCAAGGCTGTTGAAGGTGGTATTGAACTCACTGCTGATTTTAATTTTGCTTGTGAAGCAGAAAGTCTGATTTTTCAGTTAGGACTTCGTTAATCAAACGATTGAATTGCCGCTAATAACCCTTTTATCAATTCAGATCCCCAGATAAAAGGGTTTTTTATATCCCCTTTCTTAATAATTTCTCACCTCTATTTTTATTTCACTTTAAGTTGCGTGCGAGCTCCCATTTTTCATTAACGCCATTTGATAATTGTGAAGATTATGTTAACAATCAGTACAGGTCAGACCTCTGCGGGTCAGTATTGAAGAAAACAATTTTAATTTTCATTTTTTCTTTTAGCGGGAGCGCCCATGAATCAACTTTCCCAACATGGCGAAAGCACTTATACAGCAAAGGAACGAATCGCTATTGTTAGCGGATTACGTTTGCCTTTCGCAAAACAAGCGACTGCTTATCAAGGGATTGCTGCCGTTGATTTAGGTAAGGCAGTTGTCGCTGAGCTGTTATGCCGTAGTGATTTAGATAAATCTTTGATTGAACAATTGGTGTTTGGGCAAGTTGTGCAGATGCCAGAAGCGCCAAATATCGCCAGAGAAATTGTGTTAGGCACGGGTATGAGCGTATCAACCGATGCTTATAGTGTCTCTAGAGCCTGTGCAACCAGTTTTCAAGCCATTGTTAATGTGGCTCAAAGTATGATGGTTGGTGATATTTCAATCGGTATTGCTGGCGGAGCAGATTCATCCTCGGTACTGCCTATTGGTGTTTCAAAGAAATTAGCCGCGACATTATTATCGTTAAGTAAAGCGAGAAGTCTTGGGCAAAAGTTATCTTTAATTTCAAAATTAGGCTTAAAAGATTTATTGCCTGTTGCGCCAGGTGTGGCTGAATATTCTACTGGATTGCGAATGGGCGATACCGCTGAGCAGATGGCAAAAAGTTATCATATTAGTCGAGAAGAGCAAGATGAATTAGCGCATCGCTCACACATACTTGCGGCCAAAGCTTGGGATAGCGGGGTGTTGGAGTCAGAAGTCATGACGGCTTATATGCCACCATTTAAGCAAGCTTTTTCTCAAGATAATACAATAAGAGGCAATTCAGTTTTATCTTCCTATGCGAAATTAAAACCGGCTTTTGACCGTAAACATGGAAGTGTGACCGCAGCAAATAGTACACCGCTTACTGATGGTGCTGCTGCGGTATTGATGATGACAGAATCGAGAGCAAAAGCACTTGGCTATACACCGCTAGGTTACATCCGAAGCTATGCCTTTTCTGCCATTGATGTGTGGGAAGATATGCTGCTAGGCCCTTCCTACGCGACGCCAATTGCATTAAAACGCGCAGGGCTGACACTGCAAGATTTAACTTTGATTGATATGCATGAAGCATTTGCTGCTCAAACATTGGCAAACGTTCAAATGTTTTCAAGCCACAAGTTTGCTCAAGAGAAACTTGGGTTAACACAAGCGATTGGTGACATCGATATGGATAAATTTAATGTATTAGGTGGTTCAATCGCTTATGGGCATCCATTTGCTGCTACGGGAGCCCGCATGGTAACGCAAACATTAAATGAGCTGCGCCGGCGTGGTGGTGGTTTTGGGTTAACAACGGCTTGTGCTGCGGGTGGTTTAGGTGCAGCGATGATCTTGGAGGTGGAATAATGAAACAACATTCTGCTATAGAGGTTGAAACTGCTAGTGAAATGGATACAAAAGCTAGTCAACCCGCGTTTAGATTAGAAATTTACAACGAAAATGTCGGGGTGATTTTTATTGATGTGCCAAATGAAAAAGTGAACACGCTGAAAGCGGAGTTTGCAGAGCAATTTTTGGCTATTTTACAGCAGGCACAATCAACCTCGGGTCTTAAAGGCTTGGTTATTACATCGGGTAAAAAAGACAATTTTATCGCCGGTGCTGATATCAGCATGATTGCTAACTGTGAAAATAAAGAGCAAGCGAGTGAACTTTCAAAAGAAGGGCATTTGCTGTTTGATAAAATAGATAATTATCCACTCCCTATTATTGCAGCAATTCATGGTGCTTGCCTTGGTGGCGGATTAGAACTGGCGCTTGCTTGCCATGCAAGAATTTGTTCAAACGACGAAAAAACTCGATTAGGTTTGCCTGAAGTACAATTAGGTTTATTACCGGGGTCAGGTGGTACGCAGCGTCTACCTCGTTTAATCGGTATTCCTCATGCACTTGATTTAATGCTAACGGGTCGGCAATTAAGAGCAAAACAGGCACTAAAAATAGGTTTAGTTGATGATGTTGTACCTGAATCCATTTTATTAGATGTGGCTGTGCAGTTGGCTAAAAAAGGTGGTGTAAAGAGACCTGTTATTCATTGGCAACAGCGCTTATTGAGTAGCAAGTTATTGCGTAATCAGGTGTTTAATAGTGCAAAACAAAAAGCACTTAGTAAAACGAAAGGCCACTATCCGGCACCGGATAAAATTATTCAAGTTGTTAAAACTGGTATGAATAACGGGGCGAAAGCGGGCTATGCCCAAGAAGCTAAAGCGTTTGGCGAGTTAGTAATGACTCCTGAATCTGCCGCATTACGTAGTTTATTTTTTGCCGTGACTTCTCTTAAAAATGAAACAGGTTCTAAAGCAAAACCGATAAATATTCAGCAAGTTGGTGTTCTTGGCGGTGGCTTGATGGGCGGTGGAATTGCGTATATCAGTGCTTCCCAAGGAAAATTACCTGTTCGTATTAAAGATATTTCGGATAAAGGCGTGGCTCAGGCATTACGTTATAGCTGGGATTTGCTCACCCAACGAGTATCAAAAAGGCGATTACTTGCTCGTGAAAGAGCGGCAATAATGTCGAAAATATCGGGAACTGTGAATTACCAAGGTTTTGAAAAAGCAGATATTGTTGTTGAGGCAGTTTTTGAAGATTTAGCATTGAAGCAAAAAATGGTCGCTGAAATAGAACAAATATCCGATGGGAAGACTATTTTTGCCTCAAATACATCGTCATTACCTATTCATCAAATTGCTGCACAAGCTCAATACCCTGAAAAAATTATTGGTCTGCATTATTTTAGTCCTGTAGATAAAATGCCGTTGGTGGAAGTTATTCCTCATAAACATACGGATGACACGACAATTGCCACTGTAGTTGCTTTTGCTAAGCGTCAAGGTAAAACGGCGATTGTGGTTGGTGATGATGCTGGATTTTATGTGAACCGAATATTAGCGCCTTATTTATGTGAGGCAACTCAATGCCTTGTACAGGGTGAGTCGATTGAACATATCGATAGTGCATTAGTCAGTTTCGGTTTTCCTGTTGGTCCCTTTAATTTACTAGATGAAGTCGGGATTGATGTAGGCACCAAAATATTACCTATTCTTGTTGCGCGTTTTGGCGATAGATTTAAGGCACCAGAAGCTTTAGACAAAGTGGTTAATGATGACAGGAAAGGAAAAAAGAATGGCCGAGGTTTTTATGAGTACGGCCATACAAGTTCAAAACTGTTATTTTGGAAAAAGGCACCAAAACGGCAGGTGGATAAACGAATTTACGCATTAATTGGTGTTCAACCTGATAATAAATTGAGTAAAACAGATATTGCACAGCGCTGTGTCATGTTGATGTTAAATGAAGCGGCACGTTGTTTAGATGAAAAAATTATTCGCAGTGCAAGAGATGGCGACATCGGTGCTGTCTTTGGTATTGGTTTTCCGCCATTTTTTGGTGGTCCTTTTAGGTATATGGATAGTTTAGGTATTGCTAAAACAGTGGAGACAATGCAAGCCTTAGCTAAAAGCCACGGTGAAAAATTTTCACCTTGTGATTTATTGTGTCAAATGGCTAAAGATAACCAAACCTTTTATCCCACTCAGAGTGAATAAGTCGGGTTATAGCCAATAAGCTTGCTATTTTAGTTTCAGTGGAAAACCTGATACCCTAGTGCATTCATTTGTTACATTCACTTGGGTTATCAGGTTTTTTTGTGATGTTTTTTCGAGTAAGAGTCTAGTTTAGCCATAAGTGTAAAATACTGACGAAAGATATTAATAAAAAATTTCAGCAAAAAACAATGCAAGTCATTTTATTTATCTGTGGTTTATTGCAGAATCAGGTTTCACCCCAACTGATGGTGACTTTTACAACAATTATCTTAACAAAAAGAATAGCCATTCATTTAGGATTGGCTACCCAGATGGTGGATTATGCAAGTTTATATTATGCGTCATGGTGATGCGGCAATACAGGCTCCCAGTGATTCTGCAAGACCATTAACCCAAAAGGGAAGAGATGAGTCTGCATTAATGGCACAGTGGTTAAATCATCATGAGCCACAGATTGATATCGATAAAGTGTTAGTTAGTCCTTATTTACGAGCAGAACAAACCTTACAAGTCATCAGGGATAACCTTGAATTACCAACGCAAATGCAGGTGATGGAGGAGTTAACACCTGGAGGGCATGCAGCATTTGTCGCCGATCATATTCGTGATTTGGCGACGTTGGGCGCTAATGCAGTTTTGGTGGTTTCTCATTTACCCTTGGTGGGATATTTGGTTTCGGAGTTGTGCCCACATAAAGAACCTCCGATGTTTACGACATCAACTATCGCTTGCATTAATCTCAATATGGAACAGTTGAAAAGTAATGTTGAATGGATGCTAAGTCCTTCACAAGTGATGTTTGCAAAATAACTCATATACTTAAGTTATGATGCAAACTTATCGATAAAGAGTGCTTAACGACGAGCGCTCTCGATGGTTTCAATTAACAATAAAAGTGCTGCATTACCCCCCCATTCTTTGGGTGCTTGATGAAAAGCAATGATATCTGGATGCTGCGCAAGCCATAGTGGCGTCTGCTGCTTCAATATATGCTTCCCATGTCCATGCATAATGCAGGCACAATATACATTTTCTCTTTTACAGGCTGCAATGAGTGCGCCGATTTCTTTTTTTGCTTCCATCTGCGTTAGCCCATGCAAATCAAGAAAAAGCTCAGGGGTGTAATCGCCTCTGCGTAATTTTTTGAGTTCATAGGGGTTTGAATCAGGCTTTAAATAACGAGTTGGACCTTCATCTTCAAGTTGTGGCTGAAACTCATCTGAAAAATAAAAAGAAGCATCAACTTGTTCTTGCATCACTTTTTTGCTGGATGGCTTTGTGACTTTAGCGCGAATAGGTGCATGTAAAATCTGATCTTGGCGGATCTTTTTTGCACCAGTAATCGCTTCTTTGAATAGATGAATATCTTCATCTTTCAGTCCAAATTTGTTTTTCATCGTGTTTTAATTAGTTATTTTTAGATTGATATGACTTTCTGTAGTGTAACCTATTTTCCGTTTAAACGGTCACAATTGAATAATATCCATGTTGTGTAACAAATTTATAACTATTTGACTTGTTATATATTGACAAGAGATGGTTTCTTAGTCTAATTGTATATACATATATATACTTTTATTTGTGAAGCTGACAAATATCGCCTTAATAGTAATAGGAAATTCAATGTCATTTATAACTCAATCTCAAGATGTTGTATGGCGCAATGGCCGCATTGCTACAATGAATACTGATTTAACAACTGCTTATGGATTAGTCGAAGGTCATGACTTGATTGTTCGTGATAATAAAATTATGGCAATACTGCCTAGTGATACCGTTGACACAAATGGATGTCAGGTTATTGATATTGAGGGACGGTTGGTCACACCGGGATTGATTGATTGCCATACGCATTTAGTGTTTGGTGGTGATAGAGCTGCTGAGTGGGAGCAGCGAATGAATGGCGTTTCGTATGAAACAATTAGTGCGCAAGGTGGCGGTATTAATTCTACAGTGCGGTCAACAAGGCAATTAGATGAAGATGCATTATTTCGTGCATCACAGCCAAGGCTAGAGGCGTTAATCCGAGAAGGCGTGACGACTATCGAAATGAAATCAGGTTATGGACTTGATTTTGACAGTGAAGAAAAACAACTGTTAGTCGCGAAAAGATTATCTGCGGTTTATCCTATTACAGTGAGCTCGACGCTATTATCTGCCCATACCGTTCCACCTGAGTACAAAGGTAAGCCAGATGAATATATTGATTTCATTTGCCATACCATAATGCCTCAATTGTGGGAAAAAAGGCTTTTTGAATCTGTCGATGTATTTTGCGAAAGCGTAGGTTTTTCACTTGATCAAAGTAAGAAATTATTTTTAGCAGCGCAAAAATTAGGGATCCCAGTTAAAGGTCATATGGAACAATTATCGAATCTGGGCGGTAGTGAATTAGTGGCGAGCTTTAAAGGACTATCTGTCGATCATATCGAGTATCTTGATTTGGATGGTATTAAAGCATTAAAAGAGAGCGGTACAGTTGCCGTCTTATTACCGGGAGCATTTTATTTTTTACGTGAAACTAAATTGCCACCCATTGAGCTATTGCGCGAACATCAAATACCCATGGCTGTTTCTACTGATTTTAACCCAGGAACCAGTCCGTTTGCATCTTTACGAATGATAATGAATATGGCAGCGGTGCTATTTAGATTAACACCAGAAGAAATTTGGTCTGGGGTAACTTGTCATGCTGCAAAAGCGCTTGGACGTGAACATAGTCATGGACAGCTAAAAGCAGGTTTTCAAGCAGACTTTGTGGTTTGGAATGCTCACGAACCTGTTGAAATGATTTATGAACAAGGCAGTAACCCTCTGTATATGCGAGTGCATCAAGGGACGATTACGCATCATAATAAATAATATTAAAAAAGAGACTAATGGCACGAATTATCGTGATAATTAATAAAGTTCTTATTGCTGCGGGTTAGGATCATGTTCAATATATGCAGTAACACTTTTCTATAAATAAATACTCAATGGGGCTTAGTTTTATTTAATACCATTGAGTAGCATTTTTTTATTAACGACTGTCAGGATGATTAGGAACCGAAAGTAGTGAAGTAGCCTGTGTTTAAGGTTTGAAGATCTTAGAGGCAGGTTTGGCCATCTTGTTGACTAAACTGGAAATAACTGTGACAGCCGATAAAAAAGAGAAATCAGCCACACCAATCCCATTATATTTGCAGGTAAAGCATTTGATTACTGAGAAAATAGTGACGGGTGAATGGCAGGTAAATGACCGAGTTCCCTCTGAATCTGAATTAGTTATTCAATTTCAATGTAGTCGAATGACCGCAAATCGTGCTTTACGTGAATTAACAGCACAAGGTCTGCTTATCCGATTACAAGGCGTGGGAACTTTTGTTGCTGAACCAAAAGGGCAGTCTGCATTATTTGAAATTCACAGTATTGAATCTGAAATTGTTGCGAGAAAGCATCGGTATAGCTGTAAGATTATTAAGTTAGAGCAAGTTACGGCCTCTGCTGCATTGGCGCAAGAATTGAATATATTGTCAGGCAACATTGTTTTTCATTCTGTTATTGTGCATCTTGAAAATGATGTTCCAGTACAAATAGAAGATCGGTATGTTAATGCATTAGCCGCACCTGACTATCTAAAACAAAATTTTTCATCCATCACTCCTCACGATTATCTTTCCCAAGTAGCACCTTTAACCCAGGGTGAACATATTGTCGAAGCGGTGGAAGCGGATGAGCGCTCTGCTAGGTTATTACATATTGATGCAGGGTCTTCATGTTTGCTGATTACACGTCGAACATGGTCACAAGCTTTCACGGTTACGAGTACAAAATTATTGTTTCCCGGTCATCGTTATAAATTAAAAGGTCGTTTTTCTTCCTAAATACCCCTTTAAATATCTTTTTATACAGCAAAGTGGTTAATGAATTATGCCCATTATTTTCCACTTTTATCCGCTAAAACTTCCCGTCATATTTTGATTGAATCACTAAACCTAATTGTTTTTTTCTTAAGTTAAATTTCATTGAATGTAAATTGACTGTGAATGAAATGTGACTTGGCAGGCAAATTCAGAAGAAATAAATTGCCCTGCAAGTGTATAAAAATATTTTATCTGCATGATATTTATTGAAAATAATTATATTTATTATTATTTCACCTAATTTAGTTGTTAAAAAACTAATTGATAGTACATGTATATACAACTATATCTATATGGAGACCGAATCAGAATAAATGACGCTGTCAGTACCAGCGACGTAATAGCAAAAGGATATAAAAGTGACAGAACTCAATAATAAATATAGAAATGTCGAAATTAGATCTCCACGAGGAAATACACTTAATGCAAAAAGCTGGCTGACAGAAGCGCCTTTACGCATGTTGATGAATAACCTTGATCCTGATGTTGCAGAAAATCCACATGAATTAGTGGTTTATGGCGGAATTGGCCGTGCTGCACGTAACTGGCAATGCTATGACCAAATCGTTGAATCGCTTAAAAAATTGGAAAGTGATGAAACTTTGTTGGTTCAATCAGGAAAGCCTGTTGGTGTTTTTAAAACCCATGAAAATGCACCTCGCGTACTCATTGCTAACTCAAATCTCGTGCCACATTGGGCTACTTGGGAACATTTTAATGAGCTCGATGCTAAAGGGTTGGCCATGTATGGCCAAATGACAGCAGGTAGCTGGATTTACATTGGTAGCCAAGGGATTGTCCAAGGGACTTACGAAACTTTTGTTGAGGCAGGTCGCCAACATTTTAATGGTGATTTAACCGGACGCTGGGTGCTAACCGCTGGCCTTGGTGGGATGGGTGGTGCTCAACCACTAGCCGCAACTTTAGCCGGCGCTTGTTCGCTCAATATTGAATGCCAGCAAAACAGCATCGATTTTCGTTTAAGAACGAAATATGTGGATGAGCAAGCGACTAGCCTTGATGATGCCTTAGCCCGTATCCAAAAATATACCTCAGAAGGTAAAGCGGTTTCTATTGCTTTGTGTGCTAATGCGGCAGAAGTTTTACCTGAATTAGTAAGACGTGGCGTTAAACCTGACATGGTCACAGACCAAACCAGCGCTCATGACCCGCTTAATGGCTATCTACCTATAGGCATGAGTTGGGATGAGTATCGTGAGCAAAGCGTGAAAGATCCGAAAGGAACTGCACTTGCCGCCAAAAAATCGATGGCTGAGCATGTAAAAGCTATGTTGGCCTTTAAGCAACAGGGTATTCCAACGTTTGACTATGGTAATAATATTCGTCAAATGGCACTTGAAATGGGCGTAGAAAATGCGTTTGATTTCCCTGGATTCGTACCTGCCTACATTCGTCCACTATTTTGTCGTGGTGTTGGACCTTTCCGTTGGGTTGCGCTTTCAGGCGATCCTGAAGATATCTACAAAACTGATGCAAAAGTGAAAGAATTACTTTCTGATGATAAGCACTTACATCGCTGGTTGGATATGGCGCGTGAGCGTATTAGTTTTCAAGGGCTGCCAGCGCGCATTTGTTGGGTTGGTTTAGGCGATAGAGCAAAACTCGGTTTAGCGTTTAATGAAATGGTCAGAAGTGGTGAAGTTTCTGCACCAATCGTTATTGGGCGCGATCATTTAGATTCAGGCTCTGTTGCAAGTCCAAACCGTGAAACAGAATCAATGAAAGATGGCTCTGATGCGGTTTCAGATTGGCCACTACTCAATGCATTGTTAAATACCGCAAGTGGGGCGACATGGGTTTCTCTGCATCATGGTGGCGGTGTTGGTATGGGCTTCTCTCAACATTCGGGCGTCGTTATTGTTTGTGATGGTACTGATGAAGCTGCTGCACGTATTGCTCGCGTTTTGCATAATGACCCGGCGACTGGGGTGATGCGCCATGCGGATGCAGGATATGACATTGCCATTAAATGCGCGCAAGAAAAAAATCTTAATTTACCTATGCTAAAAACACGTTAAGGGGTGCCACCGATGACTAAATTAACTATTCACCCAGGAAAAATGACACTCGACGATTTGCGCAATGTTTTTGAGCATTCAGTCACTATCTCGCTAGATAAACGTTCTCATACTGCGATTGAAAAAAGTGTTGCTACCGTAAATCAGATTATTGCTGAAGATAAAACGGCCTATGGCATCAATACTGGATTTGGGTTACTGGCGAATACCCGTATTGCCACCAAAGATTTGCAATCATTACAACGGTCAATCGTGATGTCCCATGCCGCAGGTGTGGGCGAGCCATTAGAAGATGAAATAGTTCGATTGATAATGGTACTTAAAGTAAACAGTCTTGCTCGTGGTTTTTCAGGTATTCGCCTTGAGGTGATTAATGCTTTAATTGCGATGGTAAATGCGGAAGTTTATCCATTCATACCAGCCAAGGGTTCTGTAGGGGCATCAGGTGATTTAGCTCCGCTTGCTCATATGAGTTTGATTTTATTAGGTGAAGGTAAAGCTCGTTTCCAAGGAAAATGGATCTCAGCGAAAAAAGCATCAGAAAAAGCTGGATTGTCACCATTAAAACTAGAGGCGAAAGAAGGACTCGCGCTGCTAAATGGTACTCAGGTGTCAACGGCATTTGCACTTAAAGGATTATTTGAGGCTGAAAATCTACTCCTTTCTGGCATTGTTTGTGGTGCATTGAGTGTTGAAGCAACTTTGGGTTCTCGTAAACCTTTCGATGCACGAGTTCAAGAGGTTCGCGGTCAAAAAGGACAAATTGATGTCGCGGCATTGTTCCGTGAAGTCTTGACGTCAAATAGCGAACTATCTCATTCCCATGAAAATTGTATTAAGGTGCAAGACCCTTACTCTTTGCGTTGTCAGCCACAGGTCATGGGTGCTTGTTTAACTCAAATTCGCCAAGCGGCAGAAGTTATTCTTATTGAGTCAAATGCAGTGTCAGATAATCCATTGGTATTTACTGACAATGGCGACATTATTTCAGGTGGAAACTTCCATGCGGAACCTGTGGCGATGGCATCGGATAATCTTGCCCTTGCATTTGCTGAAATTGGCGCACTATCTGAAAGACGTATTGCGTTATTGATGGATACGCATATGTCTCAGTTACCACCATTTTTGGTGAATAACGGCGGCGTAAACTCAGGCTTTATGATTGCACAAGTGACAGCAGCAGCGCTTGCGAGTGAAAATAAAGCCTTAGCGCATCCTTCAAGTGTTGATAGCTTACCGACGTCAGCGAATCAGGAAGACCACGTTTCTATGGCGCCTGCCGCAGGCCGTCGCTTGTGGGAAATGGCCAAAAATGTAACCGGTATTTTAGCTATCGAATGGCTATCTGCTTGCCAAGGCATGGATTTTCGCGAAGGGCTAAAATCGAGTGAAGTCCTAGAAAAAGCGCGATCAACACTGCGTAATCAGGTCGCGTATTACGATAAAGATCGCTACTTTGCACCCGACATTGAAGCTGCGATTGAATTGATTAATCAACATAAATTATCAACATTGTTTTCTACAGGGACAATCTTCCCTAAATAGCATATCAAGCAAAGAAAAGGCAGCCGGCGACGTATCGGCTGCCCGAAGTATTTATACCCGTTATACTTCAAGTTGCATGCTTGTGGACTTCTTTTAGCTGCCTGAATTGCATTCTAGAGCATGCTTATCCAGATAGCTTCATCTGTCGCCTACATGTAGCCTGAATTATTTTGTGTATATCTGCAAGACTAATAAAATAATATGAAGGATAAATCATGCAAAGCACATCACAACTTGCACGCGGGCTTTCTGCGCGTCATATACGATTTATGGCTTTAGGTGCTGCAATCGGTACGGGGCTATTTTATGGTTCAGCAAAAGCAATACAAACAGCAGGTCCGGCGGTACTGCTTGCCTATATAATTGGTGGCGCGGCTGTTTTTATGGTGATGCGTGCTTTAGGTGAAATGGCAGTTCATAGCCCACTTGCAGGCTCTTTCTCACAATATGCAAGCCATTACTTAGGGCCTAGAGCCGGTTTTTTCACGGGCTGGACTTACGTTTTTGAAATGCTGATTGTTTGTCTGGCAGATGTGACCGCATTTGGTTTCTATATGAAGCTATGGTTCCCAGATGTTGCACAGTGGATATGGGTTTTAAGTATTATCTGCTTTATTGGTGCAATTAACCTTTGCCATGTGAAAACGTTTGGTGAAATGGAGTTTTGGTTATCGCTGATTAAAATTGTCGCTATTATCGCGATGATAGTTGGCGGTGCGGCAATTATGATGTTTGGTTTTGGTGTCTCAGCAGACCATGCTGTGGGTGTTTCGAATCTGTTTATTCACGATGGATTTATGCCAAATGGAATAGGTGGGGTGATAGCCTCCTTTGCCGTGGTGATGTTTGCGTTCGGTGGAATAGAAGTGATTGGGATCACGGCCAGCGAAGCAAAAAACCCTGATGTGACTATCCCTAGAGCTATCAATGCTGTTCCTATTCGTATCTTATTATTCTATGTGTTGACCTTATTTGTCCTGATGTGTATTTATCCTTGGAACCAAATTGGTCAGCAAGGTAGCCCGTTTGTTCAAATTTTTGACAGTTTAGGTATTCAATCTGCGGCTAATATTTTAAATGTCGTGGTAATAACCGCCGCAATATCTGCGATTAATAGTGATATTTTTGGTGCAGGACGCATGATGTATGGCATGGCTCATGAAGGACAGGCACCTAAAGTATTTACTAAGTTAACTAAGAATGGTGTGCCTTGGATGACTGTGTTAGTCATGGTTGCAGTCTTATTAATTGGTGTTGTTTTAAATTATCTAATCCCTGAAAGTGTTTTCTTAGTGATTGCATCTATTGCAACCTTTGCCACTATTTGGGTTTGGTTGATGATTTTGCTCTCTCAGTTTGCGATGCGCAAAAAAATGACGCCAGAAGAAGTTAAACAGATAAAATTCCCTGTGCCTATGTGGCCTGTTGCGCCAATTATTGCGATTGTATTCATGCTATTTATTTTTGGTGTGTTGGGTTATTTTGAAGATACGCGTATAGCATTGTATGTTGGAATTATATGGCTGGTACTTTTGAGTATCGCTTATACCTTATGGGTAAAAAAAACCGTTAAACAAACGGAAGTGCTTGTACAAAATGAAAGTTAAAAACACAATATAATAATCTGCAAAATAATGCCTTCGGTGAAGACCGAGGGCATTAATAAGACAAAATATCATTCAAATAGCCCTTCTTGAGCATGTTCATCTTTATTTTATTGTATTAATCTGCTGATTTGTCTCTCACTTCGTGGCAAACTTTAACCATTCAAATATTACCTTTCAATAGACCGACTGGAGAATCCCTTTTTGGAAAAGATTTTCGTTGATGAAGCTGTAGCAGAACTTCACACTATTCAGGACATTTTACGTTGGACAATGAGCCGCTTTAATGCTGCCAATGTTTATTATGGTCACGGTACTGATAACGCATGGGATGAAGCGCTACAACTGGTGCTACCTACTCTTTACTTACCGCTCGACTTACCCGATGAGCTTCTCACATCGCGTCTAACGCCAACAGAACGTCATCGTATTATTGAGCGTGTATTACGTCGTATTAATGATCGCATACCCGTGGCCTATTTAACGAATCGCTCGTGGTTCTGTGGTCATGAATTTTACGTGGATGAGCGTGTATTAATTCCTCGTTCACCTATTGCTGAGTTAATTAACAACCATTTTGTGGGTTTATTATCGGATGAGCCGCAAAATATTTTAGACTTGTGTACGGGGAGTGCGTGTATTGCGATTGCTTGTGCTTATGAATTCCCTGATGCAGAAGTGGATGCGGTTGATATTTCTGCGGATGTACTAGCCGTTGCTGAGCAAAATATTGCTAATCACGGCTTAGAGCACCGCGTTATACCAATGCGCTCTGATTTATTCAGAGATATGCCTGATATCAAATATGATTTGATTGTCACTAATCCGCCTTATGTTGATGCGGAAGATATGGCCGATCTACCTGAAGAATTCCGTGTTGAGCCTGAACTCGCACTTGCAGCAGGTAGTGATGGTTTAAAATTGACTCGTCGTATTTTAGCTAATGCGCCACGTTTTCTGACGGAAGAGGGGGTTTTGATCTGCGAAGTCGGAAACAGCATGGTGCATTTAGTTGAACAGTACCCAGAAGTTCCCTTTATTTGGCTTGATTTTGAATACGGTGGAGAAGGTGTGTTCATGTTGACGCGTGAGCAACTTGTTGAACATCATGGACTTTTTGACTTGTATATTGACTAATTAGTAAACTCATTATATTCAAGTTTCAGCTTTGTTTATCGTGCACATTTGTGCGAACTACATATTATGTATACCTTGCTGTTGCTTGAGTTATTGAGAGAATAGTTGCACTGTTTCATAGAATAATGTAATCAAATACAACATCGCATATTAATAATATAAGCATAGACTTAAAATAGGAAACTCGGGATGGCTGGAAATTCAATAGGGCAACTTTTTCGTGTTACAACATTTGGTGAATCTCATGGATTGGCATTAGGTTGTATTATCGATGGGGTACCGCCGGGGTTATCGCTGACTGAGGCAGATTTACAAGTCGATTTAGACCGTCGTCGTCCTGGTACATCGCGTTACACAACGGCACGCCGTGAACCCGATCAAGTGAAAATATTATCCGGTGTATTTAATGGCATAACGACAGGAACTAGCATTGGTTTATTGATTGAAAATACCGATCAACGTTCGCAAGATTATGGTTCAATTAAAGATGTTTTCAGACCTGGGCACGCCGATTATACCTATGAGCAAAAATATGGTCAGCGCGATTACCGTGGTGGTGGACGCTCATCTGCCCGTGAAACGGCGATGCGAGTTGCTGCTGGTGCAGTTGCTAAAAAATATCTACAAGAAAAGTTAGGCATTCAAATTCGTGGTTGTTTGACTCAAATGGGTTCCATTGAATGCGAAATCAAAGATTGGTCAATTGTCGAAGAAAATCCATTTTTCTGCCCAGATCCGACTAAGCTTGATGCCCTTGATGAATTGCTGCGTGGATTAAAAAAAGAAGGTGATTCTATTGGCGCTAAAGTCACTGTTATTGCTGAAAATGTTCCCGCAGGACTAGGTGAACCCGTATTTGATCGCTTAGATGCCGATCTTGCTCATGCCTTAATGAGTATTAATGCGGTGAAAGGCGTTGAAATTGGTGATGGCTTCGGTGTTATTAGCTTGAAAGGCAGTGAAAACCGCGATGAAATTACTCAACATGGTTTTACTTCAAATCATGCAGGGGGGATTTTAGGTGGGATCAGTAGCAGCCAGCCTATCGTGGCGCATATTGCGATGAAACCGACATCAAGCATTACTGTTTCAGGTAAAACACTTAATCGTGATGGTGAAGAAGTCGAGATGATAACCAAAGGTCGTCATGACCCATGTGTGGGTATACGTGCAGTACCTATTGCAGAAGCGATGATGGCGATTGTATTGATGGATCATTACTTACGTCATCGTGGGCAGTGTGCTGATGTTATCCCGACAATGAAACCTTTTGCATAAAACCCCATAGTTAATCTGATTGATGTTTGTTTATAGGGTTATTCAGTAGGTAGATGAGATTATCTGCCTACTGATAAATAAAGGTTTGGATGATGCCTTTTTCAAAATATCTCATCTGGGCAGTGATACATTTGTTTATTAGAGGCGCTTATCGCTATGGATAAATAAAGGTATATTACGTCATTATTTTCTTTGTCTGGATTGTGAAAATGGATTGGCTGACCGCCGTTGCACCGGAAGTTTATTTACTGCTTTTTTTCGTTGCTCTCTTTGCTGGTTTTATTGACTCTATTGCTGGTGGCGGTGGTTTACTGACTATACCGGCACTGCTATCTGTGGGTATTACCCCCGTTGAAGCCTTGGCGACCAATAAATTGCAAGCGGTAGGCGGCTCATTTTCGTCAACCCTCTATTTTGTTCGGCGAAAAGCGATTAATCTGCGTGAACAAATCTTTCCTTTCATTATGACAATGATAGGCGCGATGATTGGTGCAATTGTTATCCAGATGATTGATACCGCATTTCTCAAGCAGTTATTGCCGATTATGGTTATCTGCGTGGGGCTCTATTTCTTATTGACGCCATCTATTGGTGCGCAAGACCGACAGCAACGCGTTAGCATGCCTGTATTTGGGGTGGCAATTGGCATGAGCTTAGGTTTTTACGATGGCGCATTTGGCCCGGGAACTGGCTCATTTTTAGCATTAGGTTATGTGTTGTTGCTCGGTTATAACTTAGCGAAAGCGACTGCCCATGCAAAATTACTCAATTTTGCTTCTAATTTTGGCTCCTTAGTGTTTTTTATTATCGGAGGTCATGTTCTTTGGGTACTTGGCTTTGTTATGCTAATCGGCCAAATGATCGGTGCTAGGTTAGGTGCGCGCTTAGTATTGACTAAAGGACAAAAACTTATCCGACCAATGATTGTGATTATTTCATTGCTAATGAGCATTAAATTGCTTCATGACAGCCATGGCGACGTAATCAAGGCTTGGTTTCTCTCATTATTTTAAGATGATTTGAATTATTCATGACTACACATAATTATCAGCATTTAATTGATATTTTCGAAGAATGTTTTGGTGAAGAATATAATACCAAGTTGGTAAAAGGGGATGACGAGCCTATTTATTTACCAGCTGATGAATCTATTCCATATCATCGCATTGTTTTTGCTCATGGTTTTTTTACCAGCGCATTACATGAAATTTCTCACTGGTGCATTGCGGGAGAAGCAAGGCGTCAGCAGGTTGATTACGGTTATTGGTATTGCCCTGATGGGCGTGATGCAAAAACACAATGTGATTTTGAAGTAGTAGAAATTAAGCCTCAAGCATTTGATTGGTTATTTTGCGTGGCAGTGGGGATCCCATTTAATGTCAGCTGTGACAACCTAGAAGGTGATTTTGAACCAGATCGCATTGCTTTTATGCGCAAAGTTCACGCACAAGTGATGTTATATTTAGAAAATGGTATCCCAGAACGACCATTACGCTTTGTTAATGCGTTACAATCGTTTTACAATACGCCTCCACTTTGCGCGGAAGCATTCCCTTATCCGGAAGATATCCTCGCTTAATAAATCAAAACACTCATGATAGTAAGGATTAAGCATGCTTGCGGATTTTGAAACACGCATACTGACAAAAATTGATGATATGGTCGAACACGCTAGCGATGACGAATTATTTGCGGGTGGATACTTGCGTGGTCACTTAACCCTTGCTGTGGCAGAACTAGAAGAAGAAAACCAAACAAGCGCAGATGCGTTATATCAACGTGTTGAGCAAAGTATTCAAACTGCGATTAAAGCTGGCGAGCTGACACCACCTGATCAGATCTTGGTGTTGGGGATGTGGGGGCAGCTGTTGAACGAGGTGCGTTAATTACTCTTCATATTTCAAGTTGTGGTGGTGTTGGCTGCACTTGCCGGCTAATCGCAACTCTTCATATTTCAAGCTGTGGCGTTGTTGGCTGCGCTTGCTAATCCTAGTCACATACTTATGTATGCTCCTAGGGATTAGCTTCACTTGCCGCCTAGCCACAACTCGAACTATTTTGAGTAATGCTTATATGATTTTTTTATATTGATTTAAACCGCTTTTAATTAAATTACTTCAATTAGTTAAACTTATCGAGTCATTATGTATTCCATTCGCCTTGCAAATCAATATGATGCTAAATATCTTCCTGCGGTTGAAAAATCGGCGGCTCAAACTTTTTTGGGACATGAAAAGTTTGGTTGGATTGCGCAAGGAGATGGGCAGACTGAGAAAGACCATCTTGAGTTTATTCAGTTACAAATGGAATGGATTGCAGTTAATAATAGTGATGAGCCTATTGGTTTTATTAATTTCGAAAAACACGAAAATAGCCTGCACATTTGCGAATTATCTGTTTGTCAGCAATGGCAAGGAAAAGGTATTGGCAAGCAGTTAATTAAGCAGGTTTTTAATACGGCAGTTAATTTAGGGATAGCGCGAATTACACTAACGACTTTTTGTGAAATTCCATGGAATGCACCTTACTATCAACGTTTAGGTTTCTCAATTATTGAAAAAGAAAATCTAACATCTGCATTACAACAAATTGTGCAGCATGAGTTAGATATTGGTTTTGAACCCCAAGATAGATGTGCGATGGAAATTATTTTAATTTAAATAGTTGGTCTGCTAGATATAAATAGCAGACCAATACAATTCATTAGTAAGGCTTTTTCACTTTCCTGCCAAGTAACAATTTTCTTACCCAAAACCGATTAGGATGCAATTCTGCTAAGGTTTCATCATCTAAAGGCAATGGCTGTCCAAAAATTTGCGATGCTAAAATTTCCGCACATAACGGTGCCGTTGAAAGACCGCGAGAACCTAAAGCGCCTAAAATAAATAAATTGGGGTGAACGGGGGCATTGGCGATAGATTGCTTGCGCGCCATTTGTTGAGGTAAGTCTTTGTATATCAACATGAGCTTATCATAATCAGGGACATTGCCAACTAATGGCATATGGTCGCGGATGACACAGCGAATGCCTTGACGTGAACGTTGTTGTGATACATCGATTTCGTGTGGCCATGCTAGATCCGGCAGGTTATCAATGAGCTTTTGCTTGTTACCTTGCTGTTCTTCTTCACTATAATCAAAATCAAGATGCTCACGCTGATAACTCGCCCCTAAACAATGTTGTTCATTTGATGAGTCTGCTGGGGTCAAATATCCTTCAAAACAGAGGACGTTTTTCAGCTTTTGGAGTGTTGGATTGGTTGGAATATGGCTGACTTGTCCACGAATAGGCGTGATTGGAATGTATTCGGTTTGTGTAAATTGTCTGAGTTTATAGCCATTAGCGATAACAACAGTTTGATGAATGAATTGTTTTGTTGTGCCAGCAACATCAATATCTAATTGCCAATTATCGTCGTTGTGCTCGAGTTGGTTAACCTCATGTTCAAAACAAAACTCAACACCTTGCGCTTGAAGATATTGAGTTAAACTGTCACAAAGTTGAGCAGGGCAGAGCCAGCCACCAGTAGCATAGTGAATACCTGAATGATTTACATCCACTCCGCAAATTTCACTCAGTTGTTGTTTGCTTTTACCAACTGCAAAATTTTCTGGCCACTGTGTTTGTAACATGGTTTCAATTTTTTGAGCAATTTTATCATTATAGGCGAGTTGGCTCACGCCACACCACTGCCCATCAAATTCTAATCCTATGGTGGCGAGATAATGGTAAAAGCGCGAGGCAAATGGAAATGCACTGACAAAAAAACGTTCTAGGGGATCGTTATTGCCAGTGAGTAGCGGGTAAATTGCCCCTTGTCGATTTCCTGATGCATTTTGGGCTACTCGCTTGTCTTTGCAATAAAGTGTGACTTTAGCGCCGCGTTTCATCAAGGTATAAGCGGCGGTTAAACTGGCTAATCCGCCACCAATAATGGCAATATCATCAGTTTTACTGGCAGGTAATCGTGCAAACCATGGTGTTGGTAGATCAGTGCTTTTTTTAATTAAGCTACCAATTAGCATTTCACGCTTTTGACCAAAACCTTTGGCTTTATGAATGGCAAAACCTGCTTGTTGTAATCCTCTTTTGACAAAACCCGCTACGGTAAAAGTGGAAAATGTGGCATTATTTTTGGAAAATTTTGCCATTGTAGTGAACAGCTGTTCGCTCCACATAAGTGGGTTTTTTGATGGGGCAAATCCATCTAAAAACCAAGCGTCTATCTGATTGTTTAAGCTGAAATTAAGTTGAGATATCTGTTCATTAACGTCACCAAACCATAAATCTAAGGTTATCGCGCCATTTTCTAAGAGTATTCTATGGTTTCCAGCTAGGGGCTGTGGCCAATATTCACATAATCGTTTTGATAGCGGGGCAAGTTCAGGCCAACAGCTGTGCGCTGTAATTAAATCTTGTTTTGTTAAAGGGTATTTTTCAAAGCTAATGAAATGTAAACGTTGTGTTGTAGCTTGTGGGTTAGCTAATTTGAATTGAACAAAAGCTTGCCATAACACGAGAAAATTCAATCCAGTACCGAATCCGGTCTCTGCAATAACACAGGTTTTAAATGGATGAGTTGAGAAACGTTCAGGGAAATGATTTCCGTGTAAAAACACATGGCGTGCTTCTTCTAAGCCACTTTGATTTGAAAAATAAATATCCTCAAATTGTTCAGACATTGGCGTACCTTCCTCATTCCAGCTAAGGTTTGCAGTCTCTATGGCTATCTTTTTCACGTTACAATCCATTTTTACTTAAATAATGGTTGAATTTTAGCGCTGATGACGGCGTAAGGCTACCTTCACATAAAAGTCTTATGAGTGTCATAAATAAAAAAATACAAATATTTACCCTGATCGGACTTGTTCAGCGTACAAGTGTAAGCTAAAGTGACTGCATGTAATCCCGCAATCAAATAATTATAGTTATGAGGTAACGAATGAAGCGTGCAGTCATCACTGGCCTAGGTATTGTTTCCAGCATTGGTAATAACCAGGAAGAAGTACTGGCTTCTCTGAAGGAAGGTCGTTCCGGGATCACTTTCTCAGAAGAATTTAAAGAGGCAGGGCTGCGTAGTCATGTCTGGGGTAATGTTAAAATGGATACTGACGGTTTGATTGACCGTAAGATCCGCCGCTTTATGAGTGATTGTTCCGTCTATGCTTACCTGTCAATGGAGCAGGCAATTAAAGATTCAAATCTAGCAGAAGACCAAGTTTCAAATTTACGTACTGGTATTGTTGTTGGTTCAGGTGGTGGTTCACCTCGTAACCAAGTGGCGGGTTCTGATGGTATGCGTGCTAAAGGTTTACGCGGCGTCGGTCCCTATATGGTAACGCGTGCAATGGCATCAGGTATTTCAGCTTGCTTGGCAACTCCGTTTAAAATTAAAGGCGTAAACTATTCAATTAGTTCAGCCTGTTCTACTTCTGCGCACTGTATCGGTCACGCCGTTGAGCTTATTCAATTAGGTAAGCAAGATGTTGTTTTTGCTGGCGGTGGTGAAGAGCTGAGCTGGGAAATGACTTGTGAATTTGATGCAATGGGCGCATTGTCAACGAAATACAATGAAACGCCAGATAAAGCATCTAGAACCTATGACCAAGACCGTGACGGTTTTGTTATTGCAGGTGGTGGCGCGATTGTTGTTGTTGAAGAGTTAGAACATGCATTAGCACGTGGCGCGCACATCTATGCTGAAGTTGTGGGTTATGGTGCAACTTCTGATGGTGCCGATATGGTTTCTCCTTCAGGTGAAGGTGCGGTACGTTGTATGCAAATGGCAATGCACGGTATTGAAGGCAAAATTGACTATATTAATACTCATGGTACTTCAACGCCTGTAGGTGATACGAAAGAACTAGAAGCTATCCAAGAAGTGTTTGGTCATGATTCACCTGCAATTTCTGCAACTAAAGCAATGACAGGTCACTCATTGGGTGCTGCGGGTGCTCAAGAAGCAATTTATAGCTTATTGATGTTAGAGCATGGTTTTATTGCACCAAGTATTAACGTTGAAAATCTTGACGAAAAAGCAGCAGGTTTGAATATTGTGACTAAACCTACTGAGCAAGCACTGAATACTGTTATGTCAAATAGCTTTGGTTTCGGCGGTACAAACGCAACATTAGTGATGAGCAAATATAAAGCGTAATTTATATTAAATCGCGTCATTATTGTGCGAATAGAAAAAGCGAGAACTTAGGTTCTCGTTTTTTTTTGAAAAAAAGTGATTAGTCTTGATGGAAAATCATTTTGTTAAATTATTGGTGCTGTAAGTATGAGAACTTATCTATGGTTGAAATCGTAAAATATGTCTCATCACTTAAATGAAAAGGATCGATATGAATGTAACGAGGTTTCATTTTCCAATATTGAAGCAAGACTTGAGAATTTTAAAGGAAGCATTTTCGAAATATATAAAAAGCAAATTTAGTAGGATGATTAATAAAATATATAACATTGAGATCCCATTCCCATTGCACACGAAAAAGCATAGTCGCAATAAATATTAATAGGGGAATGAAAAGATATTTATCTAAATTAGCGTCATAAGGTATCTATATAGAAATAGCCCCACGGAAGTGGGGCATATTGGTTACGACATTGCATTCAAACTTATATCACGCTATAGAATAGATAGACTGTAATCGTATCGTTATTATTGGCAGCTATCTTCCTGCGTTGTTTTTTTCCTACGGCTAAAGACTTGAGTTAGCGGCGTGCGGAGCTGTTGCGCTAGCATTACACCTAATAAAACCACACCTCCGCCTATTAAGTGATAGCTTTTTAATTCTTCACCGAGTGCAAAGATGGCAATAATGGCTGTAAATACCGGAGCAAGATTCATAAATATTGACGTGGTATTGGCACCTAAGCGCATGACTCCTTGGATCCACATTGCCGGCGCAATAATGGATGCGGCAATACCAGCAAATAAAACTAATCCAATATTGTGACTATTTAATGAGACGTCATCTGCTAATACAAAGCTTGGTATTAATAAAATTACGCCAAAAAAGATTTGTATATACAGAGAATCCCAGCTTGAGAGTTTAATCCCCCAGCGCTTAGTTAAAACACCATATAAGGCATAAGCGGCGGAAGCGATGATCATTAGTAACTCACCCGTACCTAAACCGTGTGTTAACAGACTACTTGGATTGCCTTGGCTGACTAGCCACACTAAGCCTGATAACGAGAGGGCTGCACCAACAACAATACCCACGGTTGGAATAATGCGTAGCACAAAAATACTGATAATAACTGTTAATAATGGAATTAATGAATTCATTATTCCCATAAATGTGGCACTGACAGAGTGAGCGGCATAATAGGCAAGACTTTGATAAATCATCATGCCTAAAGCACCTAAAATGGCGAGCTGCCACCAATGTTTCATCACAATTTGTTTATTTTTAAGCACTGATCGAAAAACAAAAGGTGTCATCACCACAAGCGCTAAAGCCCAACGATAAAATGATATTGCAGCCGGATCTATCGCCGTCGCTGCTGCTTTGCTGACGATGGCATTGAGTGACCATAAAAAAACCGCAATGAGCGGAAAAAGAAAATTTTTCATTAAAAGCATTCTCCCAAATGAGTGGGACTAGTATACATCTGTCTGATTTTTTATATATACTGATTACCAGACATTAGATAACGTTTTTCAGACAGGATAAGATGCGAAATTCAAAATCTGACACTTGGTTAGTGAATGAATGCAATATTATTGAACCCACATTTATTGCATTACGTCATGAGCAAATTAATACCCAGACAGAGTACAAATCCCATGCACATGTATTTGGGCAGTTGCTTTATGTTGTCTGCGGTATTATGGAAATGGAGGTTGAGGGCAAACATTATCTAGCGCCGCCTGAATTTTGTATTTGGATACCTGCCAATACTCAACATGCCAGTTTTAGCAAGCAAAGTGTTAAATTTCGGATTATTGATTTTTCACAAAAATATAATGATAAATTTGCGCAGCGTGCTTGCGTGGTAAAGTTAAGTGCAATTTTCCATTCCATTATGACCGATATGTTTTTACGCGGTGTTTCACTACCCGAGACAGAACAAGATACGAGATTGGCTGAGGTATTAATTGACCAATTCGCTGTTTTGCCTTGCCAAGATACCTATTTACCGACCACTAAAGACCGTTTTCTAGCACCGATATTACAAGAATTACAAAAAGAACCTGCCGATAATACAACATTGGCGGAATGGGCGAAGCGCTATTATACCTCAGAGCGAACGCTATCAAGGCGTTGCCAGCAAGAATTGGGGATGTCTTTTAGTGAGTGGCGGCAACGTTTACGTTATTTACATGCAGTAGCCGCATTGGAAAAAGGAAAAAGTGTCTATGAAGTCGCTCTTGATGTCGGCTACAGCTCTGCATCTGCTTTTATTGCTATGTTCCAGCAGATATCAGGTGTGACGCCTGACCGTTTTCGTTTAAAAGAGTTTATCGTGCAAGGTAATCTAGAGTAGTGGCTTTTATGGGAACGTGGCAAAATATAGGCCCTTGTTATATCTCGAACAACAGATACGTCAATCTATTGGGACAAATTAAGTGAAAATTCTAGTTGATGAAAACATGCCATATGCTCAACAGCTATTTAGTGAGCTAGGGGAAGTGAAAGCAGTACCAGGGCGTCCAGTTCCAGAGAAAGAACTTATTGATGCGGATGCCTTAATGGTGCGATCGATTACCAAGGTCAATAGCTCACTGCTGAATAACACGCCGGTTAAATTTGTAGGGACGGCAACCGCAGGTTTTGATCATGTTGATACTGAATGGCTATCTGAGGCCAATATTGCATTTTCTTCTGCCCCAGGTTGTAACGCTATCGCAGTAGTCGAATATGTTTTCTCTTCTTTATTGTTGCTTGCCGAGCGCGATAATTTTGATTTACGAGATAAAACTGTTGGTATTGTTGGTGTCGGCAATGTCGGTGGGCGTTTGCATCATCGTCTATCCGCTTGGGGGGTTAAAACGCTATTATGCGATCCTCCTCGAGCCGCTAATGGTGACGATGAAAACTTTGTGTCATTAGATGTTTTGCTTGAGCAAGCGGATGTTCTCACTTTTCATACGCCACTAAATATTTCTGGTGAATATAAAACTTTCCATTTAATGGATGAACCGCGGTTATCTAATTTGCGTGCTGGTACGATTTTAATTAATGCGAGTCGCGGCGAAGTGGTGGACAATCAAGCGTTATTACAACAGCTTAAACTAGGACAACAACTCAGTGTCATTTTAGATGTTTGGGAGCCTGAACCAAATTTAGACACTGAATTATTAGATTGGGTTGATATTGGTACGCCTCATATTGCGGGTTATACCTTGGAAGGTAAGGCTCGGGGAACAACTCAAGTCTATGAAGCCTACTGTAAATTCTTGGGTAAACCCTGTGAAGTGTCGCTATCTTCACTGTTGCCAAAACCCGATATCAGTTCAATTACATTTAATGGTAAATTAACGCAAGGTCAACTCAAAAGATTAGTGCATCTAGTGTATGATGTGCGCCGTGATGCTGCTGCACTGAGAGATGTCGCAGCGATAGCCGGTGAATTTGACAAGTTACGCAAACATTATCAAGAGCGCCGCGAATGGTCATCTCTTGAAATTTTGTGTGATGATGCACAAACTGCCATTCAACTGAATGCATTAGGATTTACTGCACAATTAGTTGAATAATAGCATTTGGTTTTTATTTTTAGAGGAACGACCATGACTGAAGGTTGGAATATTGCGTTATTAGGGGCAACTGGCGCAGTCGGTGAAGCCATTATTACTCTGCTGCAAGAAAGAGAGTTTCCTGTTGGCGAGCTGTATTTATTAGCAAGTGAACGAAGTGCAGGTGAAGTTATTCGTTTTAACGGTAAAAGCTACCCAGTCGAAGATGCTGCCAATTTTGATTGGTCTCAAGCTCAAATTGCTTTTTTTGCGGCGGGAGAAACCGCAAGTTTGCAATATGCAGAGCAGGCGGCACAAGAGGGTTGTATTGTTATTGATAACAGTGGCGTTTTTGCTCAAGATCCTGACGTTCCTTTAGTTGTGCCAAGTGTTAATGCGCATGTTTTAGCTGATTATCGAAATCGAAATATTATTTCGTTAGCAGATAGCTACGTTAGCCAGTTATTAACCGCGATAAAGCCGTTGATTGATGCCGCAGGGATCGGCCGTATTACTTTAACGAATATGTTATCGGTTTCTGCACATGGTAAAGCGGCGGTTGATGAACTTGCAGGGCAAAGCGCGCGTTTACTAAATGGTATTCCGCCTGAAGAAGGGCGTTTTAGTAAGCAATTAGCATTTAATATGTTGCCATTATTAGGTGATATGGAAGGTACTGTCGTGCAAGAGCGCCGCCTTGTTGAGCAGGTGCGTAAAATTTTACAAGATGACGGCTTACCCGTTGCTGTCAGCTTTGTGCAGTCTCCGGTATTTTATGGTAATGCCCAAGTGGTTTATTTAGAGTCATTGAGGCCGATGGGTGCGGAAGAAGCGCGTGATGAACTTGAACGTTTTGCTGATATTCAGGTCTCAGAAGAGGGTGATTATCCAACTCAAGTTACAGATGCTTCGGGTAATGACCAACTCAGTATTGGTTGTCTACGTAATGATTATGGAATTCCTGAAATCTTACAGTTTTGGTCAGTTGCGGATAATGTCCGTTTCGGTGGCGCGCTAATGGCAATCGAAACTGCGGAAAAACTGGCTCAGGAGCTGTTTTACTGATGTCAGAACCAACAGAATTGTTTCGTATTGCATTAGGGATTGAATACAACGGTAGTCGTTATTGTGGCTGGCAGCGCCAGCTAGATGTTAAAAGTGTGCAAGGTTGCCTTGAAGAGGCGTTGTCAAAAATTGCGGCAAAGCCTATTACGGTACAATGTGCGGGGCGTACCGACACGGGGGTACATGCGACGGGACAGGTTGTTCACTTTGAAACATCCGTCTTTCGTAAAGAAGTTGCTTGGACTATGGGAACGAATACCCATATGCCTGCTGATATTGCAGTGCGTTGGTGTAAACCGGTCGAGAGCGATTTTCACGCGCGCTTTAGTGCCACGGCACGCCGATATCGTTATGTGATTTTTAATCACCGCTATCGACCTGCAATATTATCAAATGGTGTAACGCACATTCATTACCCAATTGATGAGAAAAGAATGCATGAGGCTGCACAGGCACTTTTGGGGGAACATGATTTTACCTCATTTAGAGCGGTTCAGTGTCAGTCAAAAACACCTTGGCGTAATGTGATGCATGTGAATGTGAGTCGTCATGGCCATTATGTTGTGGTCGATATCAAAGCAAATGCATTTGTGCATCATATGGTCAGAAATATTGTAGGTAGTTTGCTCGAGATAGGTTGTGGAAATCAGGATATTAGTTGGATGAGCCATCTTCTTGAGTTAAAAGATAGAACCAAAGCAGCAGCGACAGCCAAAGCCGAAGGCTTATATTTAATTAAGGTTGATTATCCAGAGAAATATGAGTTACCTATGAATGTAATGGGTCCTCTTTTTCTTGCCGATGAGCTGATGTAAATCTTATTTAATTTAACCCTAAAGTTGTTAGTAACATAAGGTAATGGCAAGCGATAATGCTTATTACCCGGGTTTAAACGACGATGGGAAATAGCATGGATGCTATTCATAATGAGGATTTTTATGGAGTTTATCAGTTTTATTATCGATTTTATTTTGCACATCGATGTTCATCTTGCAGAATTAGTCGCAACGTATGGTAATTGGGTTTACGGCATTTTATTCCTTATTCTATTTTGTGAAACAGGACTTGTTGTTACGCCATTCTTGCCGGGAGACTCGTTATTATTTGTGGCGGGTGCGATTGCTGCATTAGATAGTAATGATTTAAATGTTCATTTAATGGTTGGTTTAATGATAGTCGCTGCGATTGTTGGAGATGCAGTAAACTATACTATAGGCCGTATTTTCGGTGAAAAGCTGTTTAAAAATCCAGATTCGAAAATTTTCCGTCGTGTTTATTTAGATAAAACCCACGCGTTTTATGAAAAGCATGGTGGAAAAGCGATTATCCTTGCACGATTTGTTCCAATTGTAAGAACTTTTGCACCATTCGTTGCAGGAATGGGAAAAATGTCTTATCGTCATTTTGCCTTTTATAATGTGACCGGTGCGTTAATATGGGTGTTACTATTTACCTATGCGGGTTACTTATTTGGTGATTTACCGATAGTGCAACAAAATTTGAAATTACTGATAGTTGCGATTATCTTTATTTCAATTTTACCGGGCGTGATTGAAATAATTCGACATCGCCGTATTGCTGCAAAAGAAAAGCGTGCAGCTGCACAAAAAATGAATAACCGTTAGCAGGTTTAAAAAGTTTTTATCTACAGTGAGATATCATTGTGGTTTAATGGCAAAAAATTACATACTGGTGTTAGCCAGAGATCAAGCAGACAAAAAGGTCCATTAATGAGCTGGATTGAAAAGATTTTAAAGAAAGGTAACGTAACCCAATCGCATAAAGCGAATATCCCTGAGGGCGTTTGGACTAAATGTGACAGCTGCGGGCAAGTGCTCTACGGTGCTGAGCTTGAGCGTAATTTGTCGGTGTGTCCAAAATGCGACCATCACATGCGCATTCATGCACGTCAACGTCTTGAAACCTTTCTTGATGAAAACTCAACAACAGAATTAGGTAGCGAACTTGAGCCAAAAGATATTCTCAAGTTCCGTGATTCAAAAAAATACAAAGATAGAATTTCAGCTGCGCAAAAAGCTACAGGTGAAAAAGACGCTATCATTGTCATGAAAGGGACTCTAAAAGAGATGCCAATCGTGGCCGCTGCATTTGAATTTGCTTTTATGGGCGGTTCAATGGCGTCGGTTGTCGGGGCACGCTTTGTCCGTGCAGTGGAACAAGCTTTGGAAGATAACTGTCCGTTAGTGTGTTTTTCATCAAGTGGTGGTGCGCGTATGCAAGAAGCACTACTATCATTGATGCAGATGGCAAAAACCAGCGCAGCATTAGCGAAAATGCAAGAACGTGGTTTACCGTACATTTCTGTTTTGACTGACCCTACTATGGGTGGTGTTTCTGCTAGTCTTGCTATGTTAGGTGATATCAACGTTGCTGAACCTAAGGCTTTGATTGGTTTCGCAGGTCCGCGAGTTATCGAGCAGACTGTGCGTGAAAAATTACCTCATGGCTTCCAACGCAGTGAATTTTTATTGGAAAAAGGCGCAATTGATATGATTGTTCGCCGTCCTGAAATGCGAGATAAACTCGCCGAAATTCTTGCGATGTTAACCAACAAACCGGGTTTCAGTGCGCCACCGGTTATTGTTATTGAAGATCCTGAAATCGAAATCGATATTACTGAAAATATTGAAGGTATCGATATCAATGAACGAGAAAAGGATCCTGCAAAGCTTAAAAAAAATGATGCGTAATTTAATCATTCCTAATGCCAAGTCTCCTTTGGAGGCTTGGCTTTCTTATCTCACCGACTTACATAGCCAAAATATTGATATGGGGTTGGAGCGAGTCGGGCAAGTTGCTCGTCAGATGAATTTAACGCAACCTGCGCCCCGTGTTATTACCGTTACCGGAACGAATGGGAAAGGCACAACTTGTCATACTCTTGAGTCTATTTTAATGGCAGCAGGGTTGAAAGTGGGTGTTTACAGTTCTCCGCACTTAGTCCGCTATACCGAACGTGTACGTATTCAAGGGGTAGAGCTTTCAGAAGCCGATTTTTGTCAAGCCTTTGCAACAATAGAGTCTCAGCGAGACAATATTTCCCTGACTTACTTTGAATACGGTACGTTAGCGGCTTTGCAATTGTTCAAACAAGCTAATTTAGATATTGTGATCCTTGAAGTTGGATTAGGTGGTCGCCTAGATGCAACGAATGTTGTTGATGCTGATATTGCTGCGATTACCAGTATTGCACTAGATCACACTGATTGGCTGGGTTCCTCTCGTGAACATATCGGTTACGAGAAAGCGGGAATCTTCAGAAAAGGCCATTATGGTGTGGTTGGTGAACCTGACATGCCTGACTCAATAGGTGCATTTGCGGATGAGATTGGTACTTTACTATTTCGTCGAGACAAAGACTGGCATTATGTAGAGCAGGGCGACAATTGGTCTTGGCATAGCTCGCAGCAACAATGGCAAAAACTTCCTTTACCTAATGTGCCTTTAGCAAATGCAGCAACGGCGCTAGGCGTTATCAGTTGCTTGATGCAAATTGATCATCATTTAGCGCAGAAAATCACAGAAAAAGCGATACATCAAGGCTTGAGAACAGCTCAATTACCGGGACGTTTTCAAATTATCAGTAAAAAGCCATTGATCATACTTGATGTGGCACATAATCCTCATGCTGCCGGTTATTTAGTGACTAAGCTTGCGCAATTACCTGCGGTTGAAGGGCGACGTATACGTGCTGTTGTTGGAATGCTAGGTGATAAGGACATTCAAGGTACATTGAATTGTTTATCACAACAGGTTACGGATTGGTATGTTGCTTCACTGACGGAATTCAGAGGGGCGGATGTAGCGCAATTAAGCCAATACCTCGATAGTGCCAATGAATTTAGCTGCATTGAACAAGCTTGGCAAAAAGCAAACCTCGATGCAAAAGAACAAGATGTCATTATTGTTTGTGGCTCATTTCATACAGTAGCCCATGTTATGATGTTATTAGAAAAATCAAAAGGATAGCGCTGGTGGCTAGTAAATTTCAAAATCGTCTGGCTGGTGCCGTTGTATTAGTCGCAGTGGGGGTAATTGTGCTTCCTGCTCTGCTTGATGGCGATAAGAAATATAATGAAAATGAATTTGCAGCCATACCTATCATTCCTAAACCGGGTGATGAAGAAGATATTGAAGCGATTGCGCCAATTACGCATAGCGCATCAACTGCTTCTTCAGAAGGGGCATCGGAGGCGATGCTTTCAGAGGCGCTCACTGAGCAAAAGCAAAGTGTACAGACCGCAGCTGCGAATCAAGTTTCTCAAGGCATAGCTAACGTTCCTGCGGCGATTGAAACAGAGAAACCGAAGAAGCCAGAGCCTAAACCAGAACCAAAGCCTGAGCCGAAACCAAAAGTAGAGCCAGAGCCTAAGCCAGAACCAAAAAATGAGCCTCAAGGTAAAGCATTTGTGGTTCAAGTAATCGCATTGAATAATGCTGCCAAGGTTGAAGAGATAGTTGCGAAGCTTAGATTGTCTGGATATCAGGTTTATACCGTCCCAGCGAAACCGGTGAACAATAAATTAACGCGTATTTATGTTGGGCCAGAAGCGTCAAGACAGAAATTAGAAGCTTCGCTTTCAGAGCTAAACGCAATTACAGGGACAAAAGGGATAATTCAAACATTTAAACCTTAATATTAAAATAAACATCCTTAAAATATGAAGGGATTTAGTAACTTACTGCGGCGATTATGATTTTTCTTTTCGCCGCTAATTTTTTTTAATTGAATGTAAAATGGTTACGCAAACGTTTTCGTTTTCTGTTAGAATGCATTCCGCTGCTGTCGTGAGTGCGAATTATGGAATGAAATATGGTCTGGATTGATTACACAATTATCGCCATTATTGGCTTCTCGGCACTAGTAAGCCTGATCCGCGGTTTTGTACGTGAGGCATTATCATTAATCACTTGGGGCTGTGCTTTTTTTGTTGCTAGCACCTTTTATCCTTACTTGGCGGATTATTTTACCCGCTTTGAGGATGTGTTAGTTCGAAATGGTATCGCCATTGCTGCCTTGTTTATTGCCACATTAATTGTGGGTGCAGTCGTTAACTATGTGATTAGCTCATTAGTACAAAAAACGGGATTATCGGGTACAGATCGTGTTCTGGGGATCTGTTTCGGTGCGTTGCGTGGTGTGTTAATTGTATCGGCATTGCTATTCTTTCTCGATACATTTACGCCTCTTCCTCAAAGCGAGGACTGGCAACGTTCAGAACTTATTCCGCAGTTCAGTCATATAATCAGGTGGTTTTTTGACTACCTGCAAAATGCGTCAAGTTTCCTACCGGAGAATATTTCTCCGTCTGGCTGATGAGGAAAGACTAATGTGCGGTATTGTCGGGATCGCCGGTGTTACACCGGTAAACCAATCAATTTATGATGCATTGACGGTGCTACAGCACCGTGGGCAAGATGCAGCAGGTATTGCTACTATCGATGGCAATAACAATATTCGTTTACGTAAAGCGAATGGTTTAGTTAAAGATGTTTTTGAAACTCGCCATATGCTCAGATTGCAAGGTTGTATGGGGCTGGGACATGTTCGTTATCCAACGGCTGGCAGCTCTAGCGCATCTGAAGCTCAACCTTTCTACGTAAACTCTCCTTTTGGAATCACACTTGCTCATAATGGTAATCTGACAAACGCTCACGAACTCATGCGGAGTTTATTTGAGACAGCGCGCCGCCATGTGAATACGACTTCAGATTCTGAGATTTTATTGAATGTGTTGGCGTATGAATTAGACCGTTTCGATCATTTTCCTCTTGAACCAGATAATGTTTTTAGTGCCGTTTCTGCGATGCATAAAAAATTACGTGGTGCTTACGCCTGCGTTGCATTGATTATTGGCCATGGCATGTTGGCATTCCGTGACCCTCATGGGATTCGCCCTCTTGTATTAGGTCGCCGTATTCTTGAAAACGGTGCGCATGAATACATGGTTGCTTCTGAAAGTGTTGCGCTTGATACGCTAGGATTTGAATTTTTGCGTGATGTGGCACCAGGTGAGGCGGTGTATGTAACAGAAAAAGGTCAGTTATTTACACGCCAATGTTCTGATAACCCTCAATTGACGCCGTGTATCTTTGAGTACGTATACTTTGCGCGCCAAGATTCATTTATCGATAAAATATCGGTATATAACGCAAGATTGCGTATGGGACAAAAACTGGGCGCTAAAATTGCGCGTGAATGGGATGATTTACATATTGATGTGGTGATCCCTATTCCAGAAACATCCTGCGATATTGCATTAGAAATTGCGCATATCTTGGATAAGCCATATCGACAAGGTTTTGTGAAAAATCGGTATGTTGGACGTACTTTTATTATGCCTGGTCAGCAGGAGCGTCGTAAATCTGTCCGCCGTAAACTCAATGCAAACCGTGCCGAATTTCGCGATAAAAACGTGTTGTTAATCGATGATTCTATTGTTCGAGGTACCACGTCTGAGCAAATTGTTGAACTCGCTCGTGAGGCTGGGGCAAAAAATGTTTATTTTGCGTCAGCAGCGCCAGAAGTGCGTTTTCCAAACGTCTATGGTATCGATATGCCAAATGCCAATGAATTGATTGCTCATGGTCGGGAAGTAGATGAAATTCGCAAATTGATTGGTGCAGATGCACTTATTTTCCAAGATTTAACCGATTTAGTTGATGCGGTTCGCGAAGAAAATCCTGAAATTAATGAATTTGAGTGTTCTGTTTTTGATGGTATTTATGTCACTAAAGATATTGATCAAAGCTATTTAGATTACCTTGAAAATCTACGTAGAGATGATGAGTTAAAGCTTAAAGATAAGAATGAAGTTGAAGATTTAGAAATCTATAACGAAGGCTAAGTTTTATACATTTCCTTATTATTTAATTTAAGTGCCCGCCTTAATTGCGGGTACTTTTGTATCTATTGATGTTATTAATTATGATTAATGTCTCTTTGCAGGCTAACGAATCGTTAGGATCATGATTTATATATTTAAGGGCTATTCTTTGTAATAATTGCTACTATTATTACCGATGACTTTGATTAAATGGAAAAGCTGTATGAAGAAACTTATCATTGGGTTAACTGGGGCAAGTGGTGCGATTTATGGCATTAGATTGCTAGAAGTATTAAAACCTGTACAAAATGTAGAAACTCATTTGGTGATAAGTGCGGCGGCTCGCCAGACATTAGCGTTAGAAACTCAATATAGCGTTAAAGATGTACATCAGCTAGCTGACCATGTCTATGATAGTCGTGATATTGCAGCCGCTATCTCCTCAGGTTCATTTCGTACCGCTGGCATGGTAATAATGCCATGCACCATGAAAACCCTTTCTGGCATTGTGCATAGTTATACTGATACGTTGGTGACCAGAGCGGCAGATGTAGTGCTAAAAGAAGGTAAGAAATTAGTATTAGGCATAAGAGAAACACCACTACATTTAGGCCATTTGCGTTTATTGGTGCAAGCGGCAGAAATGGGCGCTGTTATTATGCCACCCATGCCTGCTTTTTATCATCAACCTGCAACGATTCAAGATATCGTGGATCAAACTATCAATAGAGTGCTTGATCAGTTTGATATCGAGCTAGAAAACGACCTATTTACCCGTTGGACAGGGGATAAATAGGCTCATATTCGTTTGGCTAAGTATCATCTTTCACTAACAAGTCAGTTAGTGCTTCTTTCAATTCGACAAATTTGAATTCAAACCCAGCGTCTTCTAATCGTTTCGGAATAGCTTGCTGTCCGCCTAATACTAAAGCGGCAGATTCCCCTAGCATGGTTTTAATAACAAAAGCAGGGGTGCGGACAAACGCAGGTCTGTTGATGATATCTCCTAAAATAGCGGCAAACTGGTCATTATGCACAGGGTAAGGCGCTGTCATATTAAATGGTCCAGAAAGTTCAGGGGTATCGAGTAAAAAACAAATTGCTCTGACCATATCGTCGATATGTATCCATGGCATGAATTGTTTTCCGTGACCGATAGGACCACCCGCAGCCATTTTAAAGATAGGTAGCACTTTTTCTAATACGCCACCTTTTGGCGATAAAACAAGTCCAGTGCGCATTAAGCAGACTCTCGTTGCAGAGGATTGTGCATTTTGTGCAAGCGCTTCCCAATGCTGAGCAAGTTGATGGGTAAACTCGTCATGGGGTTGGTCAAACTCAGTAATAACAGATTGGCCTTGATCACCATAATAACCCACGGCAGAACCTGATAGGAATACTGCTGGAGGTGTTTCACTTGCATTGATAAGTTCGGTTAGCTGCTGCGTAATTTTCCAACGGCTATCGCAGAGTATTTTTTTTTGTTCATCAGTCCAACGTTTTTCAGCGATGGGTTCCCCCGCTAGATTGATGATAGCATCAAAATCATTTAAGTTTTTTTTATCACCAAGGGAGGTCCAGCATTCAACTGCTTTACAAAAAAGACTATAAACTTTCTGCGGAGAGCGGCTCAGGACGGTTATCTTATGCGAGCGAGAGACGAGCTCTTGGACAAGTTGAGTGCCAATTAGGCCTGTGCCACCAGTAATTAATATTTTCATTTTTTGGCTCCTTTATACCTGTCATACTACTAGCCGCAGCGCAAGAGTCTAAATTTAAATTTGTGAGAATTTATGTCACTTCCATTTGCTAACTATAGCACCTGCGATATTGATTTGTGGACTTTAAGATAAAGTCTTTCAAAAAGTTATCTGGACGACTATTCTAAGACAATAAAGTCTCCTTATTGTGATAGAAACAAAACACAAATTTGGTTAGGATCACTTGCATCAGACTGATGAAAAGCATAACTTGTATCAAATTATTTGCCTAAATTATTAGGGCAATCTATTTATGGCATAAAGCTGTATTACAGGCTTAAAAAAAGGTTTTCAGGATGGAACAACAGACCGAGTTAGTTGAGTGGGTTGATATTGTCGATGATGACAATATGGTTATCGCTCAAGCGACACGCAGCCAGATGCGAGCCGAAAATTTGCGTCATCGTGCCACTTATATCGTGGTTCATGATGGTGCGGGTAAAATTTTGATTCAAAAACGAACTGATATCAAAGATTTTCACCCTGGCCTATTAGATGCAACAGCAGGGGGAGTGGTGACTCAAGGTGAGAACATACTCGATTCTGCGAAACGTGAAGCAGAGGAAGAGCTCGGTATTGCTGCCGTTCCTTTTGCAGAGCATGGACATTTTTATTTTGAAGATGAAAATTGTCGTGTTTGGGGCGGGCTATTTAGTTGTGTTAGTCATGGCCCATTTGCGCTTCAAGAAACTGAAGTTGCTGAAGTCAGTTGGTTAACACCACAAGAGATCAGCGCACGTTGTGATGAGTTTACCCCCGACTCGTTAAAAGCGCTTTCATTATGGTTAACACGAAATAATGAGTTTGAGAAAGCCATTAGTTGTGCTGAAAACTCATAATCAAATAGTATTAAATCTCTCAAGGGCTAATATATTTAGCCCTTTTGCTTTTTTAGCGTAATTTCAACTCTCTAAGATGTCAGTTCTTTGACTAATATATAACTATTGGTTATATCTAGCTTGCAGGTTATTCAATGTATTTATTTCAACTCAGGATATAATCCGCCTGTGCGTCACGTTTTGTAATTGCTTGATGTATGAATAAAACTACTGGCTAAGAGAATAAAAATGATAATTCATAAAGCAGATCTTTTGTTAAAACAACAACACCTCGAAAGTGTCACTTATAAAGCGCGTGAAATAATGAACCGCGATGGAATAGAAGCTTTGATCGCTACCGTGGGGGATAATTTTTATCACTTAACCGGTTTCGCAAGTTTCTTTATGTATACTTTTAGACAAACTGGCTCGGCTATTGCGGTTATTTTTCGTGATCCAGCGATTAAATCGCTTGTGATTATGAATGAATTTGAAGCATCAAGCTTGCAGCTTCAAATGCCAAATGCACATATTAAAACGTTTCCAATTTGGGTCGATGTTGATGATCCTTTTAATCCAGATAATGGCAAGGTTGTGAAAGCAAGACCGATTAACAGTCCTATCGAAACGGTTTTTACGTTACTAAAAGATGCGTTAACTGACGCTGGCGTATATGGGAAGCCTGTTGCGATTGAGCTAGGGCAAATCACACATACAGGTAAGATTTGGTTAGATAAGATAATACCAAGTTTAAACCTTGTTGATTCATCTCCGCTATTTAATGAATTACGTATGATTAAAAGTGAGTGGGAAATTAATCACCTCAGAAAAAGTGCACAAATTACTGAGGCAGGCATTGAAGCGGCGAGTAAATTAATTAAAGTGGGTTGTACTTCCGCACAACTAACGGCTGCATTTAAAGCTAAAGTGATGGAATACCCAGATACAAATTATAGTCGTTTTCACTTAATTTCGGTCGGAAGCGATTTTTCACCAAAATTATTACCTGATGATGTGCCTGCAAAAGAAGGTGATTTAGTTAAATTTGATTGTGGTGTTGATGTTGCCGGTTATGGTGCTGATATTGCACGTACTTTTGTTGTTGGGAAGCCGAATGAAAAAGTCAGTCAAATATATCAAACTATATTGAAAGGTCATCAATATATGCTAAATCGTATCGCGCCCGGTGTGCTATTAAGCGACGTATTCAATGAAACGATGGCATTAATTCGCTGCTCAGGGCTTCCTCATTATAATCGGGGGCATTTGGGGCATGGTGATGGTGTTTTTGTTGGTTTAGAAGAAGCGCCATTTGTCAGCGCTGCGACAACGGAAGTGTTTCGCGCTGGCATGGTGATGAGCCTTGAAACACCTTATTACGGTATTGGTGTAGGTGGCATAATGATTGAAGACATGCTACTTATTACTGAAAATGGTGTGGAAATGTTAAGTCATTTACCTCGCGAATTAGTCTCTCTCGGGTGAGTTGAAGAAGGAATTTTTCTATGAAATGGTATCACTATTTAGTTATTTTCCCGATCTTGGCATTAACGCTAGGTATTTATTACGCCAATCGGGTTGAACCTTTTGTTATGGGGCTTCCGTTCCTTATGTTTTGGATTGTAACATGGGTTGTTATCACTGTATTTATCATGTTGCTAATCAATATATTAGATAACAAAACAACTAAGGAAACGCCATGAGTTCTGCGCTTATTGTCATTATTGCGTTTTTCGTTTTTAGTATTTATTTAGCCATTCGAGCAAAAAAAGGCAAAACGATGGACCACGAAGGGTGGTCTGTGGGGAGCCGTAGCTATGGCGCCTTATTAGTTTTTTTGCTAAGTGCAGGGGAAATTTATACCACATTTACTTTTTTAGGTGGTAGTGGTTGGGCATATGGTAAAGGGCCTGCAATTTTATATACCTTGGCTGTTAATGCGTTTATGGGGATATTTCTTTATTGGGTTCATCCTCGAATTTGGCGCTTTGCAAAAGATCATGATGTTAGAACGATTTCTGATTTGTTTGCCGCTAAATATAAAAGTCAGGGATTAGGGCTGCTCATTAGTTTAATATCAATTGCAGCAATGGTACCTTTGTTTGTTTTACAGTTAAAAGGGTTAGGGATTATCGTTTCCCAAGCGTCCTATGGGGCAATACCTGCGGATATGGCAATCTGGATTGGTATTATTGCTGTGACCTTATTTGTAATGATTTCGGGTATTCATGGTTCTGCATGGACATCTGCGTTAAAAGATTTAATGATTTTGGTTGTGGTTATTTTTATCGGTATTTATATCCCACTGCATTATTACGGAAGCTTTGGTGATATGTTTAAAGCGATAGATACAGCAATGCCGAATTATTTGACCTTTGCTGAAACGGGTTTAAACATACCTTGGTATATATCCACAATATTCCTATCTGTTATTGCTTATTTTTGTTGGCCTCATTATATGGCCGCAGTATTTACTGCCAAAGATGAAAAATCATTAAAACGTAATAGTATTTTAATTCCAGCATATAGTTTAATTATGTTATTTGCTTTCTTTGTTGGTTATGCAGCGATATTGCAGATCCCACATCTTGAAGGCTCGATGGTCGATTTATCATTATTTGAAATCTCGAAATCCACCTTTTCGCCACTCATAGTTGGATTTATTGGTGCAGCAGGTATGTTGACTGCACTCGTACCTGGTTCAATGTTGCTACTAACTACGTCCAATATGCTTGCAGGTGTGGTGCAAAAGGCATTGAATGTCAGTGAAGAAAAGCGCCAGTCAGGAATTTATGCACGTTATATGGTGCCTTTTGTTGCACTGGTTAGCTTGTATTTTATTTTCCACAGTAATGATACGTTAGTCGCTATTATGTTGCTTGGTGTGAATATTGTGGCTCAATTCTTTCCTGCATTATTGATGAGCTTCAAACAACGTAATCCAATGACCCCAATGGGTGCAATTACAGGTATTCTCGCGGGCGTGATTTTCCTTGCAGTAACCTATATTGAACACATTTCATTATCACAGCTGTTCCCATGGTTAGGTAATGGACTGAACTTTATGAATATCGGTATTGCTGCCTTTATTTTAAATATTGTGATTGCAACAGTAGTTTCATTATTTACACAAAAGAAATAGTAAGTGTAAATTAATGATGAGTTAAATTAAATGCCAAGTAGTGAAGTTACTTGGCATTTTTATTTTTTTTTCTATAGTTGCTTGTTATTCATTTTTTACTTTTTTAAAAAAATTAACGAATAAAAAATAGATGTAATGCTTAAAGATTGTTAGAGTCGTTATCTTGTAAAGTATCTGTTAATCCCTATTATGATTTGTGTTGGTTATAACATTCTATTGTTATGGCGTTAAAAATATTAATCATCAGAACTAAATTATTTAAATTAATTTAGAGTTTGAATTGTTACATCAAATTAATGGGGCTTAATATGTTAGAAAATGAATCCGTTGAATTACTAAAGAATCAAAAAGGAATAGATAAATGTCCGCCAGATAAATTGGCTCTTTATACAAATGTTGATTATAACAATTCGGAGATTGGGGATATTTTATTAATATCACCAGATATTCAACTTGATCAAGAAGAACTTGAATCATATGGATTTGATGTTGGACAACATGATGGTGTTTCCTGCGTAGTCAATAATATGAATCAAGCAGCCTCATTGGTTGCTGGCCTTAATCTTGATGGTGATATATTAAATGTGCCTGCAATGTCATCTATTCCGTCGCTGGTCCCTCAGGGATGGAATGATTTAACTCGCTCTGTTGTTTCTGCGCCTGTTGCATTAGTCACGTTAGAAATATCTTCAGAAAGCCCACTGAATGTTATATTAGGTCAGGAAAATAATATTGAGCTTAATATAGAAAATAAAAGCAGCGTCACCATTCCTGGCGTTACATTAGAAGTTACCGTAAAAAATAATGATCTGATTACCGTCGTTTCCTATCCTGAAATTATTGATCTTCCAGGAAGCGAAATAACAACAATACCTGTATCTCTCAAAGGAAATAAAACAGGTGAAACAACTCTGAGTGTTCGAATTTATACACCAATTGGTTTTATTAATCAGGGAAGTAATACCTATGATGTGAATGCTGAAGTTAAAGGTGTCATTACATTAAAATTGACGCTGGATAAACAAATTGTTTTATTAACCGGAGAAACAAAATCAGTTCCGCTGAAAATAGCAAATCAAAGTAGTGTCACCATTAATGGTTTAATTGTTGGTGCAACATCAGGCAATGATGCAATTATGACTGTGGGTGAATTTAATTCGCCGGTTGATATATATCAGAATGACTCAGTCGTTATTGATATACCTTTGAATGCAAATTCATCAGCAACGGGTACTACAAATCTGGTATGTAGTTTGACTCCACCAGCCGGTTATGAAAATGAAGGTGATAATAATATTACTTCAACGGTTACTGTAACAGCGGAAAGAGAATTAGAAGTATTACAGGAGTTCCAAGCAAGTTGGGCAGGGGAAGGTGGTTACTTATATAGCTATATGTTGACTTTAAAATCACAGAATACCAGAGTCAATAAGTGGGAGCTTAGTTTTCAGCTACCTTCAGGTGCAGTTGTTTCTGAAAATTGGTATGAAAGTCAGAAAAATTGGTTAACGAAGGTTGAGGTCGACGGAAATGTTATATTAAGCAATACTACTGGACATACTATTGACCCTGGAGTTGATCTTCCACTGCAAATTCAGTTGGTTTATCCTGACCAATCTGAATATTATAAATATATTTACAGCCTATCTCTTCGCCAGATTCAATAATAGATCTTAGTTTATAAAATGCATCATTGTTAAGTGATGCATTTTATATTTTGTGAATAATTATTTGCGTGAAAATTGGACAAATAAAACACCTACGATGACAAAGGCAATGCCCAAAATTTTGCCAACAGGAATGGGGTTTTGAGGCATACCAAACCAGCCGAATTGTTCAATTAAAGCCGAAATCATTAACTGCCCCGCAATCACCATCACAAAAAATGTCGTACTACTAATTTTAGGTAGCAATATTAAGGCTGAGGTGAGATAAAGCATCCCCGCAATACCGCCAAACCAAATCCAGATAGGTTGACTTAATAGCTCAAGCGTAAAGTTTGGTTTAGGAACTTTAAAAATAAATAGCAGTGGAATTAATACAATGATACTGACTAATAGTGAAATTGCACTGGCCCATAATGGATGACCTAAATGACGGGCTAGAATAGCATTACTGGCGGCTTGAATAGGTACGACGGCACCGGCAAAAAGCGCCATAGAAATCAATAAAATCCCTGAAATAGAAAGTGTAGACATCATTACCTCACGGTTAACAGTTAACCAAATTTGATTTACTATAAGGGTAATGAGTTGGGTGCCTATTGGGAAATGAACAATTTTATAAGGTACTATTCGCCACATGAATAACTTAAGAAGACTAGATTTAAATCAATTAGTGACTTTGCAAGCTCTATTGAGTGAGCGTCATGTGAGTCGTGCTGCGGAAGCGTTACATAAAAGTCAGCCTGCGGTGAGTCACACGTTGAATCAGCTTAGGGAGTTATTTCAAGATCCGCTACTAATTCGTCAACAAGGCCAGTATCAATTAACCAGTAAAGCCGAATCACTTTATTTGCCGTTGACTCAGGCGTTAGGACAACTTGATGATTTAATTGCACAACAAAATTTTAAGCCATTCCATTGTCATCGCAGATTTAATATTGCGATGTCAGATTATGGCGCTGTGATTATCGCAACCAAACTCGCTCACTACTTGCGTTTACATGCGCCAGATGTCGATTTAAAAATTTGGCATTGTAGTCGAGAAGAAATGCAAAATAAATTACATGAAGGGAGTTTAGATTTAGCTTTTGGGGTGTTTAATGCACTTGATTATACGTTACGTGGGCAATCAATTTTTACCGATACTATGGTTAGTGTGGCAGATAAAACAATATGTCCTAATGAGCAAATGGATTTAACACAGTGGCTTTCTTACCCTCATATTTCTGTGAGTATGAAACCCTATGATGCAAATGAAGTTGATTACGCCCTTAAATTACTTAATCAACAACGACGTATTGCGATTACAGTACCTTATTGGCAGATAGCTTCTCAATTATTAGAAAATAGCGATTTGATACTGACTGTGGCTAAAAAAGCCTTACCTCAACAATTGAGCAATAGTCTCGTCGTATTTGAGCCACCATTAGATATGCCTACGTTAGAGTTTCAAATGATTTGGCATGAACGAAGTGATGGTGATAATGCATTAAATTGGTTAAGACAATCTGTCATTAATATTTTAAATCCAATCAGTACATAGCAATGACGTTTTCATTAGATGAGGGCAGAGAACTGTTGAACGACGTCCAATAAAAAATGCTAACCAAGTTCATTGGCTAGCATTTTATTTGTGACTTAATTCATAGCTTCATTAAGATAATGAATTATGCACCTTCATTCTGCGCAGCTTGAATTGCTGTCAGTGCCACAGTGTAAACAATATCGTCTACCAGTGCGCCACGAGACAAGTCATTAACCGGTTTACGCATACCTTGTAGCATCGGTCCAATTGACACGAGGTCAGCTGAACGTTGTACTGCTTTGTAGGTAGTATTACCAGTATTCAAGTCAGGGAAGATAAAGACAGTCGCTTTACCTGCAACAGGTGAATTTGGCGCTTTAGACTTAGCCACATCCGCCATTACTGCCGCATCGTACTGTAATGGACCATCAATGATTAAATCAGGACGTTTTTCTTGTGCTAAGCGAGTCGCTTCACGAACTTTCTCAACATCACTACCTGCACCTGAATTACCTGTTGAATAGGAAATCATTGCAACGCGAGGGTCGATACCAAAGGCTTTTGCTGAGTCGGCAGATTGGATAGCGATTTCAGACAATTGTTCAGCTGTTGGATCTGGATTGATTGCACAGTCACCGTAAACAAATACTTGTTCAGGCAGCAGCATAAAGAACACAGATGAAACCAATGAGCTACCTGGCGCCGTTTTAATCAACTGAAGTGGTGGGCGAATGGTGTTAGCTGTGGTGTGAACTGCACCAGAAACGAGGCCATCAACTTCACCTTTTTCTAGCATCAATGTACCCAGAACGACGTTGTCTTCAAGTTGTTCACGTGCAACAACTTCTGTCATTCCTTTGCTTTTACGCAATTCGACTAAACGAGCGACATATTCTTCACGCGCTTTGATTGGGTCAACAATTTCAATACCAGTGCCAAGCTCAATACCTTGAGCCGCAGCAACACGGCGAATATCATCAGGATTACCTAATAACACGCAAGTTGCGATACCACGTTCTGCACAAATTGAAGCGGCTTTGACTGTACGAGGTTCGTCACCTTCTGGCAGTACAATGCGTTTTCCGGCTTTACGTGCAAGTTCAGTTAATTGATAACGGAACGCTGGTGGTGATAGACGATTAGGGCGCTCTGAGTCAGCAACCAGTGATTCAATCCAATCACTACTAATATGGCGTGCAACATAGTTTTGAATTTTTTCGATACGTTCATGGTCATCTGCTGGGACTTCTAAACTGAAACTTTGCAGATTCAGTGAAGTTTGCCATGTATTACTATCAACCATGAAAACTGGCAGACCAGTTTCAAATGCTTGTTCACATAATTTGCGAATAGGTGCATCGATATCATAGCCGCCTGTAAGTAGTATCGCACCGATTTCAACGCCATTCATTGCAGCCAATGAAGCAGAAACTAATACATCAGGACGATCCGCTGAGGTGACTAATAATGAACCCGGACGGAAATGCTCAAGCATGTGAGGAATGCTGCGAGCACAGAATGTAACTGATTTAACGCGGCGAGTTTTGATTTCACCTTCATTAACCACTTTAGCATTCAAGTGTTTTGCCATATCAATTGCACGAGTAGCAATTAAATCAAAGTTCCATGGAATAGACGCAAGGACGGGTAAATTCAATGAGGTCAGTGATTTAGTATCAATGTTAGCAATAGTTGCTTTGGTTGAATCATCAAAAATTTCTGACAAGTCAGGGCGAGTGCGACCTTGTTCATCAACAGGTGCATTCACTTTATTGATCATGACACCAATAATGTTCTTATTGCGTTGACCGCCAAACTCGTTACGGACTAGTTCAAGACGCTCTTGCATTTGTGTGATGCTGCTATTACCCGGAGCGGTAACGAAAACAATTTCCGCGCCCAATGTTTTAGCAATTTCATAGTTTAATGATTGTGCAAAAGAGTGCTTACGAGTTGGAACTAAACCTTCAATAAGAATGACTTCAGCATCTTTTGTATGGTCATGATAGCGCGCAACAATCTCTTCCATCAAAATATCTTTTTTTGATGAAGTCAGCAGCGATTCTACATATTCCATTGTCAGCGGTTCGACAATCGTTGTGATGCTTGAATGGGAGCGTAATACTTCAGTGGTTTGATCTTTATTGCCTGAAATACGTGGCTGGGCGATTGGCTTAAAGACGCTTAGTTGAACGCCTTTTTGTTCCATTGAGCGAACGACACCCAAGCTGACGCTGGTTAAACCAACGCTGGTGCCTGTAGGAATTAACATAATTGTACGGGACACGGGAACCTCTTTTTTCTGTGCAAAATAAAACCGCCAGCTAATTGCTGGCGGCTTAAGTTTGTTACGCGGTTAGACGCGCAGCATCTTGTGCTATAACCAATTCTTCGTTGGTTGGAATAACCAATGCAGGACGGCTGTTATCAGTAGTGATCACGCCTTCTTTACCGAAGCGTGCCGCTAAGTTGCGTTCGTGGTCATATTCAAAGCCCAGAATCGCTAATTTTTTCAACGTAATTTCGCGAACTTGTGCAGAGTTTTCACCAATACCGCCGGTGAAAATGATGGCATCAAGACGGCCTTCCATCAGTGCACTGTAAGCACCAACGTATTTCGCTAAGCGATGGCAGAAAACGTCCATGGCACGAGTTGCATCTGCTTTAGTACCGTAGTTATCTTCAACATAACGGCAGTCGCTGGTGACACCTGTTAAACCAAGTAAACCTGATTCTTTAGTCAGCATTTTGTTGATTTGATCAACACTCATACCTAATGAATCATGCAGGTGGAAAATAATAGCAGGGTCGATATCACCACTACGAGTTCCCATGACTAAACCTTCTAATGGAGTTAGACCCATTGAAGTATCAACACATTTACCGTTAACAATTGCAGCAACAGAACCACCGTTGCCTAAATGGCAAGTGATAACGTTGAGTTCATCAACCGGCTTATTAAGTCTTTTCGCAGCTTCACGAGAAACATAGAAATGGCTAGTACCGTGAGCACCATAACGGCGAATGCTATGCTCAGAATATAATTCATATGGCAGAGCATATAGGTAAGATTCTTCAGGCATTGTCTGATGGAATGCAGTGTCAAATACCGCAACATTTTTAGTTATCAGATGTGGGAATGATTTGATTGCTTCTTCAATACCAATAAGGTGAGCAGGGTTGTGCAGCGGTGCGAATGGGATAGCGGCTTTAATACCCGCGATAACATCGTCGTTAATCAGCACAGATGATGTGAATTTCTCACCACCATGAACAATGCGGTGGCCAATAGAGGTGATCTGTGCAGATAGCTCAGGTTTTTCAGCAAGAATAGTGTTAACAATGAAGTCCAACGCTTCGCTATGTGCAGCGCCAGCACCTAGAGATGCTTCATGTTTAGCGCCATCCATTTTCCACTTAATACGGGCTTCAGGCAGATTAAAACACTCAGCTAAACCTGATAAAAATTCATCACCATTAGTTGGGTCGATGATGGCGAATTTCAGTGAGGAGCTACCGCAGTTTAGAACCAGTACCAGCTTTGACATGGAAATACCTATCGTTAATTGTTGTTGTGAAGTCTTTAAAAAAGCCTAACTCGCTTACAAAGACTTAGAAAATAATATTAGCTGCTAGAGCCTAGCGCATTTATTGCTCAAAGCGTCATGATTGATATCATGGTTCAAGCAATTACCCATCATTTTTTGAATTACAGTAGGAATGACCTAGTGCTGTTTATATTTCAAATTATTTTGGATAAGGCGCTAATTTTTCTGATTAAATTTTCCATAAGGAAATATTTAACGTCTGGTGTTGAAATAACGTTCAAAACCCCAATATATAACTGTAGCTTATTAATTTATCGGCGCTATAAAGTAACAAAATCCAACAGCAATTCTAAATAGAGTTAATTCTACTAAAATTATTTTATATTTTATATGTTTTTTTTAAATACAGGCAGTTTGATTGATTAAAATCATAAGCACTCTATCACTGTAATTATAGCAAATGCAGATATACGAATGCGGTAGAAGTAAGAGAATAGCTGATTTTGTCTAAAGTAGTTTGATTTAGGGTAAATAAAGCAAAATATTTTTTTCTGTCACCTGAGTGTGCGTTCTTGCTCGGATTGGCGTAAGCTAGTAAGTAACATTCTTTGATTTTTAAGATGTCCATAGGAAGCGATACATGAGCACATTACAAAATACACCGCCGGGTTTTTTTAAAAAATTCAGATTAGGAAATCGTTATCTGAAGACCTTTCCTATGGAAAAAAAACTCGCTCCCATTTTTCCTGAGATCCGGATTAATAAAGCGGTTCGTTTCGGTATTCGCTTCATGCCACCATTGGCTATTTTCACCTTAGCATGGCAAATAGCCCTCGGCGGTCAACTCGGTCCTGCCATTGCAACCGCATTATTTGCCTGTAGTTTACCAATGCAAGGTTTATGGTGGTTAGGTAAAAAGGCCGCAACGCCTTTGCCTGCAACGTTACTAAGCTGGTTCTATGAGATCCGTGAGAAATTTGTCGAGGCCGGTATTGCGATGGGTCCCATCGAGCATCAACCGGATTATATGGCACTTGCTGATTTGCTGAAACGCGCTTTTAAGCAGTTGGATCGGTCATTTCTTGAAGATATCTAAAACAAACACGTTGATTTTGTAAGATAAAATCGATAAAAAATAACTAGCTCTAGGTATATCTATTATGAATATAGAGTTAGTTATAGTTTGAATTATTTTGAGTAACTGGGATTATTGGGCCAAATAATCGCGCTTTAGACTAATAAAAGTGTGACTTAACAACAAGTAATATAAAAAACCCGTTTAGATCAATAAAAGTTATGTTTTTACTGTCTATCATGATTGTTGAATGCGAAGATTGAATCAATAATTTTCTCTAGGAGAGCCATGATGGAAATGACCAATGCCCAACGCCTAATTTTATCTAATCAATATAAAATGATGACCATGCTAGACCCTGCGAATGCAGAGCGCTATCGCCGTTCACAAACTATTATCGAGCGTGGTTTTGGCTTGCAAATGCGTGAGTTAGATAGAGATTTTGGCCATTTAAGTGAAGACACCTGCCGGACAGTGATTGATATTATGGAAATGTATCATGCACTACAGGTCTCATTCGGCAACATGGATAATCAACAAGATATCGATGGCCGCCGTGTTCAATTCCTAGGTTTTGATGCCCCAACAGAATCCCGCTACTTAAGTTACGTTCGCTTTATGGTGAACACTGAAGGGCGTTATACGCATTTTGATAGTGGCACTCATGGCTTTAACTCGCAAACACCAATGTGGGATAAGTATGTCAGAATGCTGGCTATTTGGCACGCTTGTCCGCGTCAGTATCATCTTTCTGCGGTGGAGATTAGCCAAATCATTAACGCTTGATAGCGGTTCATCATCCTTCACCTTGTAGCGTTGTTGGCTTCATTCGCTAACCCTAGTCACATACTTATGTATGCTCCTAGGGCTTAGCTTATTTGCCGCCTAGCTACAAGGCGAATTATTTAGAACCGTTCATGATAATTAATTTTTAATGTGTTAATTTCATATCTTAGTTTTGCTTTAGAAAATTTGACTATTTAGTTAACTTCCAACTTCCAACTTCCAACTTCCAACTTCCAACTTCCAACTTTTCGTTCATCCCAGCGCATTCAAATCTAAGCTTTTTGCTTAATTCTTAATTATTTTTGATATCTAGGTTGCGTATGTGCCCGTATTTAGCGTTAACTAATGCACAGGCCTAGAATCAATTCAAATTTTGTCGTGGATAAAAAATTAAAGGGGTAGACGTGGAATTAAAAGCAAAAGGTTTTCTATTTGACCTTGATGGCACATTAGCAGATTCATTAGCCGTGGTTGAGCGTGCTTGGTGTAAATTTGGTGAAAAGATTGGCAAAAGTCCAGAGGAGATTATTAGCTTTATCCATGGGAAGCCTGCACTGACAAGTTTACGTCATTTTCTACCGGCAGCGAGCGAAGAAGAAATTATGACTTATTTTCGCTGGCTAGAAAAAATGGAAAGCGAAGATACTGATGGTGTTATTGCATTGCCTGGTGCGATAGCGCTGTTGTTGCGTTTGAATGAATTAGGTGCGCCCTGGGCTATTGTGACTTCGGGTACGGTGCCTATTGCACATGGTCGTCAAAAAGCGGCGGGATTACCTGAACCCAAGCATTGGGTAACTTTTGAAAAAGTTACAAAAGGCAAGCCTGATCCTGAGCCATTTATGCTAGGCGCAAAAGCACTCTCACTTAATACAAATGAGTGTATTTCGTTTGAAGATGCGCCTGCAGGCATCTATTCTGCACTTGATGCAGGTAGCCAAGTGGTTGCGGTCCATGCACCTGAAGATATGCCAAGAAGAAATGAAATCGATATAATTGTCAGCTCATTAGAGCAAATTTCGGTTATGGGCCCTGACAATAATGGTGATTTCACCCTTTTAGTAGCAAAAAATGTTTAATAGTGATCTAATCAAAGAAATCTGCTCCAAAACATGGTTAACTAAGGGAAATGTTTAACACTGTTTTTTTCGTTGAAAGGGGATGTTTTGAACGGAGAATTGTTGTGGGTGTTAACCCTGCTGTTGATAGCTATAGTTCTATTTACCACTAATAAAATTCGCATGGATGTTGTGGCATTATTGGTAATAGTGGCGTTTGTATTAAGTGATACATTAACGTTAGAACAGGCTACGGCGGGCTTTTCCGACCCTAACGTATTGCTAATTGCCGCTTTATTTGTGATTGGTGACGGACTCGTTCGCACCGGGATCGCTTATCAAATGGGAGACTGGCTTGTTCGCGTTGCGGGTAGCAGCGAAAGCAAAATGCTAGTTTTCTTAATGATAACCGTTGCTGGGCTTGGTGCATTTATGAGTTCAACAGGTGTTGTGGCTATTTTTATTCCTGTTGTTCTCAGTGTTGCCGCGAGAATGAAAACTTCTCCGAGTCGTTTGATGATGCCACTAGGCTTTGCAGGGCTAATTAGTGGCATGATGACACTTGTTGCAACGCCTCCAAACATGGTGGTAAATAGTGAACTTGTCAGAGAAGGTATTAAAGGTTTCCAGTTTTTCTCAATAACACCGATTGGGATTATCATTTTACTAGCGGGTATAGCTTATATGTGGCTGACTCGCCGCTGGTTAGGCAGTGATGAACCAGACAAACTTCCTGAGCGTTATCGACGTACTTTTCGTGATTTAATTCGTGATTATAGGCTGGCGGGGCGAGCTCGCCGATTAGCGATTCGTTCCGGCTCACCATTGATTGGCCATACCTTAGAAGAATTACATTTGCGCTCACGCTATGAAGCTAACGTTGTTGGTATTGAACGTTGGCGTAAATTTCGTCGAGTAATGGTGAGTGCGACGGGCGGAACGGAATTGCGTGAGCGAGATGTTTTATTAATTGATATTTCAGTTAGTGATGATGATTTGCGCCAATTTTGTTTTGAGCAACAGCTTGAGCCGATGATTTTACGTGGCGATTATTTTTCAGACCAATCTCGTGATGTTGGGATGGCGGAAGTTTCAATGAATCCGGATTCTGAACTGCTGGGTAAAAGTCTCCGTGATATCAAGTTTCGTACGCGTTATGGACTTAATGTCGTTGGTATAAGACGAGATGGAAAAGCGCTTGATGGTAAATTAGTTGATGAAGCGTTGCGAGTCGGGGATGTACTGTTAGTGATTGGGGATTGGAAACTTATTCGTATTTTATCCACCAAGCCGCGTAATTTTATCGTCCTTAATTTAGCCGCTGAAGTTGAAGCGGTTGCACCTGCCTCTTCACAGGCTCCTCATGCACTATTTTGCTTAGCATTGATGGTTGCCATGATGGTAACAGATGAAGTTCCTAATTTTATTGCAGCACTTATTGCATGCTTGTTAATGGGTAAATTTCGCTGCATTGATATGGAAAGCGCTTATAAGTCAATTCACTGGCCAAGTATTATTTTAATCGTTGGGATGATGCCATTTGCACTGGCTTTGCAACAAACGGGCGGGATTACGCTTGCCGTTGATTTGCTTATGAATGTTGCAGGCAATATGGGACCTCATGTGATGTTGTTGTGTCTATTTGTCCTTTGTGCGGTCACAGGACTATTTATCTCAAATACGGCAACTGCGGTGCTAATGGCACCCATTGCGATTGCTGCCGCGCGCCAGATGGAAGTTTCGCCATTACCTTTTGCTATGGTGGTTGGTATTGCTGCATCGGCAGCCTTTATGACTCCAATTTCTTCACCGGTTAATACTTTGGTTTTAGGCCCTGGCGGTTATAAATTTTCTGACTTCTTAAAAATGGGTGTGCCATTTACGATTATTGTGATGGTTATTAGTATATTAGTCGTACCTATATTGTTTCCTTTCTAAATAGTAAAAATAAAGCTCTAATTATTTAGAGCTTTATTTCTCTACCTTATATTTTAAAGAAATTAGCTATTAATAATTAATCAGTTTTAAATTTGACTACTATATTGTTAGATTTAACGTCTACTATTTATTGAAAGTAGATATTAAAGAAAACGGAAAAATTTATACGTAATTCTTATTTTGTAGAGGTAAATATTGAATTTTCTTTTGGGGTAAGGCGTTAAAATATTTTTTTATAATATCCTGAGATAAAATTAAAATAGAAAATGTTTTTTCATTTTTATATGAATTAAGAATACCTGACTCACATGATAATTGGTCTGCTAGAATTACCACAAAGAGTGGTATATCATTGGTACTGAACGTGACCATGGAAAGGCCATTATAGGCGTTAATGGTGATGCAAAAACACTTTATATTGCCTTTCCTGGATCAGGAAGTTGTTCTACTTCACTTGTTAGAACATAAACGAGGAATCAGAATCCTCACTCCACATTTTAGTGACTAATTTCATCTAACGAGAGTTTAAAACCTGGCACAAATGTCTCGATGAAATATTCCATTTCAGGGCTATTTCTATCATCGAGCATTTTTTCTAGCCGTTTTTTAGCTAGTTTAAATTCACTATTACCCGCAGATAACTCTTCTAAACATTTAAGATAAGCACATAATGAATCCGCCTGCTTAACAATAAAGTGCTCTTCATCTGTTTGTAAATCTTCAATAAGCAGTGCCTTAAAATCTTCTTGCAGCTCTTCTGGTAGCATATCAAGTAGTTTTTGCTGAGCAAATTTTTCTATTTTTTTATATTCATGAGCAATTTGCTGATTATGATATTTGATTGGTGTAGGGAGGTCACCCGTAATAACTTCACTGGCATCATGATACATTGCTAGCATAGCTATGCGTTCAGCATTTACATTACCATTAAATTTACGATTTTTAATAATAGCTAAAGCGTGAGCAACCATCGCGACTTGTAAACTATGTTCTGAAACATTTTCGGTCCGAACATTACGCATTAATGGCCAACGATGAATGAGTTTCATTCTAGCAAGGTGGGCGAAAAAATAGCTCATAGATCCTCATTTTTTTGATAAAAAACAATTATAATATATAGCCTTCGAAATGGATATGACTTTATTGAAAAATAATAAAGTTAAAGAAATCAAAATATTATTAATAAAATTTATTTTTTATTTAATTAATTAGAAGATTACATTATTGGTTCTATTTATTTAGATAGTCATCTAGGGACATGGCGTAAAATGATATATCTTAATGTGAAATAGAGTGAAACTATTGCTAAAGTATTTAACGTTAAAACATATACAACTAATAATAATTTTTACTATTTAATAAAATAGGTTGATACTTGGAAAGTAATCCTAAGTATTAATGGTGAGGTGAAAAATAATGTATGTGTATTTTCTTTTTTTCATAGCTTGCTAAATTGCATTAAATCGAATAAATGGATAGAGATAACTATAAACAGCTAAAAAATAACATGTAAAGTCAAAATAAGATGATTGTTTTTTGACTTTAATTATTAATTGATTTGAGGCTATAAAAAATTATAATGAATAGGTTATAGCTCAACATCATTAAGGAACATCATGAAATATTTTCCTATTATATTAGTATTGTTTTTTTTAGCAGCAGTTTATATTATTTCGATAATTTAAAAGTCTAATAATGATTGGTTTTAGTCAGTAATATTTAAAATATGCACTATGATAGATAGAAATAAAATAGCCTCTAATAAATTAGAGGCTATTTTATGATTACACAAAATAATTTTATTGACGGTAATTTTCTAAGAACCGCCCAAACTTATTGATCGCCATTTCAAGATCGTCAATATAAGGCAACGTCACGATACGGAAATGGTCAGGTTCTGGCCAGTTAAATGCTGTTCCTTGAACAAGAAGAACTTTTTCTTGTAATAGTAGATCAAGGATCATTTTCTGGTCATCGTGAATATTAAAGCGTTTAACATCTATTTTTGGGAACATATACAGTGCACCTTGTGGTTTAACACAAGAAACGCCAGGAATTTGATTGATTAATTCCCATGCACGATTGCGCTGCTCATATAAACGCCCACCAGGTTGAATAAACTCGCTAATACTTTGGTAACCACCAAGAGCAGTTTGAATCGCATGTTGCATCGGTACGTTGGCACATAGACGCATAGATGCAAGCATTTCTAGCCCTTCAATATAACCTTTCGCATGTTTTTTCGGACCATTGAGTACCATCCAGCCTTGGCGGAAGCCGGCAACACGGTAGGTTTTGGATAAACCATTAAAAGTGACAGTGAGCAAATCAGGCGCAAGTGCGGCAATAGAATGATGTTGTGCATCATCATATAAAATTTTGTCATATATTTCATCTGCATAGATGATTAAGTTGTGTTGGCGGGCGATTTCAACAATTTCTAATAGTAGTTCTTTACTATATACCGCGCCTGTTGGGTTATTGGGGTTGATAACCACAATTCCACGGGTTCTAGGACTGATCTTTTTACGGATATCATCGATATCAGGCATCCATCCTTGTTGCTCATCACACATATAGTGAACAGCATTACCTCCAGAAAGCGAAACCGCAGCTGTCCACAGTGGATAATCTGGCGCAGGCACTAACATTTCATCACCATCATTGAGCAAGGCTTGCATCGCTTGCACAATTAATTCAGAAACGCCATTACCAATATAGACATCTTCAACAGTCATATCGTGAATATTACGAGCTTGATAATGTTGAACGATGGCTTTACGTGCTGAATATAAGCCTTTTGAGTCACAGTAACCCTGTGAACTTGGCAGATTGCGTAATACGTCAACAAGGATTTCATCGGGTGCTTCAAAGCCAAATGGTGCCGGGTTACCAATATTCAGTTTGAGTACTTTATTGCCTTCTTCTTCTAAGCGTTTCGCTTCTTTCAAAACTGGCCCACGGATGTCATAACAGACATTATCGAGCTTATTGGATTTTGTTAAATTATTCATTGTTCTCTCATTACCCTAACGGGGTTACTTTGGTAGGGGGGCCGGCATTATCACTCTACTGTACTCTTCCCTCGGAAGCTTTTGAAGATGCAAGATAAATTTTGGTGGAAACGGTTGGTTTATACTAAAATGTAATATGTGGTATCTGAAAATATTCATTAATCAGGCTTTAACATCTTACTATATTAGTTAAGCTGGAATTAAATTTTAATAATTATTATTGTTTTAGAGTAAAAGTAGAAATAAAGAGACTAAAACGAATAGGATAAATAAAAATTGTATCAAAATGTAATATTGATCTTTAAATCATTAATTAAGAAATAAATTTTACGCACTATTAGTGATTTTTTATAATTTTTAGGCCTATTTTGTTAGTAATATTGATTGTTTGGCTATGTACCATTTAGACAGAATTGAAAGAATTCACTATAACTAAATGATATTTAAACCAATATAAATAAGTCAAGATGATGTTTATAATGTGCTTACATTAAAATAATTGCATTTACATTAAATATGTTAGTATTTAGATATAGGCCTCTTTTCTCATTTTATTCAGAGAAATGCCTTAAATATGGCAGTATATACCCAAAATAATTCCGATTTACTGGCAGATTACAATTAAAGATGTCTGGATGAATATACCTTAAGTGTGTGATTCTAAAGTTAAATATAATCATCTCTACCTGTAAAAATTAACTGCAAGTTGAAGGAATAGTATATTGAATTTTTTGATAGTGTATTGCTTTAATAAAGCAATTTAGTTTTGACTAGCCATAGTGTTTGCTTCTAGCTTATGTTTTTTATGAGTTTTAATCAGACAACCCAGGAAATGCAGATCTACGGATAAGAGATGCAAAATAAAGTAGTTGATACAAACTCGCTGATTCTCACGGAGGAGAGCAGAAACACCAGGCACCATAAAATTATATAAGAGAATTAACGATGATAAATTCCAATCGTCCAATAATGAATCTAGATCTCGACTTGCTACGTACTTTTATTGCAGTTGCTGATCTAAACACCTTTGCTGCTGCGGCAGCTGCAGTATGTAGAACACAATCGGCAGTGAGCCAACAAATGCAACGTTTAGAGCAGCTAGTCGGTCGCGAGTTATTTGCTCGTCATGGCCGTAATAAGTTGTTAACTGCGCATGGCTTACAATTGTTGGGGTATGCAAGGCAAATATTGCGTGCAAATGATGATGCAACTGCATCACTGGCATACAATGACGCGGATGGCGAATTAAGAATTGGTGCATCCGACGATACTGTTGATGTATTACTTCCATTTTTACTTAATCGTATTGCTTCGGTATATCCGCGTATTGCGGTTGAGGTGCGTATCAAGCGCGCTCAATTTATCGAGTCAATGCTAGATAATCACGAAATAGATTTAGCATTAACAACCGCAAGAATTAGCCATCATCCTAAAACTGCATTAAGAACTGTTCCGGTCTTATGGCACAGTGCGCCTGATTTCCAATTACGCCATAACGAGCCAATTCCATTAGTCGTTATGGATGAAACTAATCCTTATCGCAAATTGTGTACTGCGGCACTGGATGAAGCTAATTTACCTTGGCATATCGCTTATGAGGCAGCATCGCTACCTGCGGTTCGAGCCGCAGTAAATGCAGAAGTTGGTGTGACAGCTAGGCCGATGGAAATGCAAAATGCAGATCTTCGTATACTGAGTGAGTCTGATGGTCTACCACGTCTTCCAGATATTCAGTACTGGCTATATAAAAATGCGGATGAACAGAAAGACTTTGTATTAACGGTCTTCAATGCAATTGAAAACAAAAAAATCCCGTATATTGCTACCGCTGCGAGTGATACTACAGAGACTAATTCTATCGAAGGGTAATTTATTTGCCTTTAAGAATGAGTTAATACGTTAATCTGATGTCTCGTTTAGAGCTGAGTTTCTTATTATGGAACTCAGCTTTTTTATTTTTATCTTTCGATAAATGTATTTTTAAAACCATGAGGATTTACTTCATTTTATTATAGATAAAATTAATTGCATTTTAGAAAGATAAAGACGTTTCGTTCACTAAAACTGTTCAGGGACAAAATTAACAAATTTTAATTCTGCTAAAATAAATTGGCCGCTAGTGCACTTGTTAATAATGGGCATTAATCTGTTCAGATTACGAGTTAGTTCAGAATTATGAATATTTTTTGTTATATCGGTTAGAAATAAATCAATTAACCACTTAATAAGTATGGTTAAATGTTCAAGACCATGAAATAATTGTGACTTAGATGGCATAACGTGAATTTCATAATTTGGTTAATAGATTGTTACTTTATTAACAATCTATTTTTGAACGGTATAAAAAATAGCACAGTGTTGTCAGTTAGTTACTTAGTACAAAGGAAAAAAAAGCGTTATCAATACTTAATGTAAATTTGAATGTAATGTAAACAGCATGAGTATTTTTTAAATAAAACTGTGCGCTAGATCAAATAAAAAGAGCAATTTTTCATCCGTTAAGACAGGTTTTTCCTGAGATAATAGTGTAGTAAAAACGAATAATCAGTTAAACTAGTTTGCGTGTTTACCTGTGTATCATTACACTGACACGTTTTAGCAAGACATGAGTATTTATTGTTTGCTTTATGTTTTCGAACTGTAAATTATTTGTGAAAAATACGGGTTATTTTGCCTCATTTGAGCAAAATAAATTGTAATGAGAGAGGACAAACCAAACACAGTCTTCAGGCTGATTTTTAGTTTGGTGATAACTTTTGGTCTTTCTTCTCGATTAACTGGGCAATTGTGGTGCAATACTGCCGTGTTGTTAAAAAAGAGCAGGGTCCGCACCATAAGTAATGAGTAAGCAACGAGTATGTCTACATCAATCCTAGCGTTAGCCCATAACTGGGCGTTTGCGATATTCCTTATCGGCACTATCGGTCTTTGTGCTTTTATGTTGGTCGCTGGTCATTTTTTGGGCAGCCGCGCCAAAGCCAGAACAAAACACGTTCCCTATGAATCAGGTATTGATTCTGTCGGCAGTGCCCGTCTTCGTATGTCAGCCAAATTTTATTTGGTGGCTATGTTCTTCGTTGTCTTCGATGTTGAGGCCATGTTTTTATTTGCATGGGCCACTGCCATCCGTGAAACGGGTTGGGTAGGCTTCATCGAGGCCGCTATCTTTATTTTGGTATTGTTGGCGGGACTATTTTATTTAGCTCGCGTAGGAGCATTGGATTGGACTCCAGTCCGCTCACGTCGCGCAGTTAAAGGTCCTAGTGAAGTTATTAAAATCAGCAATCGTCATCCGCAGTAAGAAGCGAGGCATTATACAATGGATTATACGCTCACCCGCATAGATCCGAACGGTGAGAACGACCGTTACCCACTGCAAACTCAGGAAATCGTAAGCGATCCACTGGAGCAGCAAGTTGAAAACAGCGTGTATATGGGGAAACTTTCTCATGCACTTCACGATGTTGTTAACTGGGGACGTAAAAACTCTCTATGGCCATATAACTTTGGTCTCTCATGTTGCTATGTAGAAATGGTAACTTCGTTCACGGCTGTTCATGACGTTGCCCGCTTTGGTGCAGAAGTACTTCGTGCTTCACCTCGTCAAGCCGATTTCATGGTCGTCGCAGGAACCTGTTTCACTAAAATGGCGCCTGTTATTCAACGTCTTTATGACCAGATGCTAGAGCCTAAATGGGTTATCTCCATGGGTTCATGTGCCAACTCTGGTGGTATGTATGACATTTATTCTGTCGTACAAGGCGTTGACAAATTTATCCCTGTGGATGTTTACATCCCTGGCTGCCCGCCACGCCCTGAAGCCTATATGCAGGCTTTACTTCTTTTACAAGAATCAATTGGCAAAGAGCGTCGTCCGCTCTCTTGGGTCGTCGGAGATCAGGGTGTTTATCGTGCCAACATGCAGTCAGAAAGAGAAAGAAAGCACGGTGAACGTATCGCAGTGACAAACCTGCGTACACCAGACCAAATTTAAGGCTTAAAGCCATACAGCGTAACAGAGCAATGTTGTTGCGAAATAATAAACCTGATCAAGCGTTATGGTGAAGAATGATGACAGGTCAGATAGCGCAAGCAAGTAGTACCCAGCCAGAATGGCAGACACAGGATCATTTAAATGACCCTGTGCTTTTGGAATTGCGCAACCAATTTGGGCCAGATGCCTTTTCTGTTCAAGCTACCCGTACTGGCATGCCAGTTATCTGGGTAAGACGCGAACAGTTACTGGAAGTTGTAGATTTTCTTAAAAAACTACCAAAACCTTATGTGATGTTGTTTGACTTGCATGGGGTAGATGAACGTCAAAGAATTCATCGTCAAGGTCTGCCTGAGGCAGACTTTAGTGTTTTCTATCACATCATATCCATTGATCGTAATCGCGATATCATGTTGAAAGTTGCGCTTAATGAGAATGACTTAAACGTGCCATCAGTGGTTTCTTTGTTCCCGAACGCAAGTTGGTATGAGCGTGAAGTGTGGGATATGTTCGGCATTACCTTCCAAGGTCATCCGAATTTACGCCGCCTGCTGATGTCACCTTGCTGGGAAGGTCACCCGCTGCGCAAAGATTACCCTGCGCGTGCAACCGAGTTCGACCCCTTTGTTCTGACTAAGCAAAAACAAGACTTAGAAATGGAAGCGCTGACTTTCAAACCAGAAGAATGGGATATGTCTCGTGGAAATGAAAACGAAGATTTCATGTTCCTGAACTTGGGTCCTAACCATCCATCGTCTCACGGTGCATTCCGTATCGTTTTACAACTTGATGGTGAAGAGATTGTGAACTGCGTCCCTGACATCGGCTACCACCACCGTGGTGCTGAAAAAATGGGTGAGCGTCAGTCATGGCATAGCTACATTCCTTACACTGACCGTATCGAGTACCTCGGCGGTTGTGTTAACGAAATGCCATATATCTTAGCGGTTGAAAAACTTGCAGGTATCGAAGTACCGGATCGTGTGAAAACCATCCGTGTGATGATGTCTGAATTGTTCCGTATTAATAGTCACTTGTTGTATATCAGTACTTATATTCAAGACGTTGGTGCAATGACACCTGTGTTCTTTGCGTTTACTGATAGACAAAAAGTGTACAACGTTGTCGAAGCCATTACGGGTTTCCGTATGCATCCAGCTTGGTTCCGGATTGGTGGTGTTGCTCATGACCTACCTCAAGGTTGGGATAAGCTGCTACGCGAACTATTGGATTGGTTACCGAAGCGTTTAGAATCTTATGTGACTTCTGCACTGAAAAACTCCATCCTAAAAGGCCGTTCTATTGGTGTGGCATCTTATACCAAAGAAGAAGCACTGGCATGGGGTGTTACTGGTGCGGGTTTACGTGCAACAGGTGTTGATTTTGATGTGCGTAAATGGCGTCCATATTCAGGCTACGAAAACTTTGAATTTGATATTCCTATTGCCCATAACGGCGATTGTTATGACCGTGTGATGATCAAAGTGGAAGAGATGCGTCAAAGTATCCGTATTCTTGAGCAATGCTTGAAGAATATGCCAGAAGGTCCTTTCAAAGCGGATCACCCATTGACGACTCCGCCACCAAAAGAGCGCACATTGCAGCACATTGAAACCCTGATCAATCACTTCTTACAAGTGTCTTGGGGTCCAGTGATGCCTGCGAATGAGTCATTCCAGATGGTTGAAGCCACGAAAGGTATCAACAGCTACTACCTGACGAGTGATGGCAGCACGATGAGCTACCGTACCCGTATTCGTACCCCGAGTTATGCGCATTTGCAGCAAATTCCGGCGGTGATAAAAGGTAGTTTGGTTTCAGACTTGATTGTCTATCTGGGTAGTATCGATTTTGTAATGTCGGATGTGGATCGCTAACCATGCATAATGAACATAACGAAAATGATAAGCACGTTGCACAAGATGGTGTAAATTTATTTGAACCTCAAGCACATCACGGCTTTGTCTTAACAGAGAAAGAACGTGAAGAGATTGAAGGTGAAAAACACCATTATGAAGATGCACGTGCAGCATCAATTGAAGCACTAAAAATTGTACAAAAAAATCGCGGCTGGGTCGAAGACGGCGCTATTCATGCAATAGCGGATGTTCTGGGTATTCCAGCAAGTGATATTGAAGGTGTGGCGACATTCTATAGCCAAATCTTCCGCCAACCAGTTGGACGTCACATTATTCGCTATTGCGACAGTGTGGTTTGTCATATTACTGGTTATCAGGGCTTAGAAGCTGAAATTATCAAACAGCTAAATATTCGCCCAGGTCAAACAACAGATGACGGTCGCTTCACCTTGCTACCGACTTGTTGCTTGGGTAATTGTGATAAAGGTCCAACTATGATGATAGATGATGACACGCACAGTTACGTCCAGCCTGAAAATATTGAAAAGCTACTGGAGCAGTATCCATGACAAACTCCTCCGTTAAACCAGTGATCCGTACTGAGCAGACACATCCGCTGACATGGCGTTTGCGTGATGACAGCCAACCTGTGTGGTTGGATGAGTATCGCAGTACTAACGGATACAAAGGCGTTGAACGTGCCCTTAAAGGCATGGCTCCCGAGGAAGTGACTAATCTTGTTAAAGATGCAGGATTAAAAGGTCGCGGTGGTGCGGGATTCTCAACAGGCTTGAAGTGGAGCCTGATGCCAAAAGATGAAAACATGAAACTGCGTTACTTTTTATGTAATGCGGATGAAATGGAGCCGGGGACTTATAAAGACCGCCTTCTAATGGAGCAACTGCCACATTTATTAGTGGAAGGAATGATTATCGGGGCTTATGCATTAAAAGCTTACCGTGGTTATATCTTTTTACGTGGTGAATATGTTGAAGCGGCACAAAATTTACGTCGCGCCATTGAAGAAGCGAAAGCGGCAGGTCTGCTGGGTAAAAATATCCTAGGTTCTGGTTTTGATTTCGAATTATTTGTGCACACAGGCGCAGGGCGTTATATCTGCGGTGAAGAAACCGCACTGATTAACTCCCTAGAAGGACGTCGTGCAAATCCACGTTCAAAACCACCATTCCCTGCGACATCAGGTGCTTGGGGCAAACCAACTTGTGTTAATAACGTTGAAACCATTTGTAATGTGCCTGCAATTTTAGAGCATGGCGACAAATGGTATATCGACCTTAGCGCAGGTAAGAGTAAAGATGCCGGCACTAAACTGATGGGCTTCTCTGGCCGTGTTAAAAACCCAGGCCTTTGGGAACTACCATTTGGGACGACTGCGCGTGAAGTTTTAGAAGATTACGCAGGTGGTATGCGTGATGGTCTGAAATTTAAAGCATGGCAGCCCGGAGGGGCAGGTACTGACTTTTTGACTAGCGATCACCTTGATTTACCAATGGATTTCGAAAATATCGCTAAAGCCGGTAGCCGTTTAGGTACTGCGCTCGCAATGGCGGTCGATCACGAAATCAATATGGTTTCACTCGTGCGTAATTTAGAAACATTCTTTGCACGTGAGTCTTGTGGTTGGTGTACGCCGTGTCGTGATGGTTTGCCATGGAGTGTGAAAATTTTACAAGCGCTAGAAAAAGGCGAAGGTCAGCCGGGGGATATTGAAACCCTAGAGCAGCTATGCCGTTTCTTAGGTCCAGGTAAAACTTTCTGTGCTCATGCACCGGGTGCGGTAGAACCGTTACAAAGTGCCATCAAATATTTCCGTGAAGAATTCGAAGCGGGTATCTCGCAAAAGAACTTGCGCAATCTTGTGCAAATTGCCGGTATCCAACCTAACCTGCTTAAGCAGCGTTGGTAATATTTAACGATTGAGCAACCGTTAGATTGATTTTTCACCAAGAACGTATTTTTGATTAACGCCTGCTCTTGAGCGGGCCTTTGGGAAGCATGCTGACTATGGCTACAATATATGTAGACGGCAAAGAATATAATGTAAACGGGTCTGAAAACCTGCTACATGCCTGCCTTTCTCTGGGGCTAGATATTCCTTATTTTTGCTGGCATCCGGCGCTGGGAAGCGTTGGCGCTTGCCGCCAGTGTGCGGTTAAGCAATATCAGAACGCGGATGATACTCGCGGTCGTTTAGTAATGTCTTGTATGACACCGGCAACGGAAGGTACTTACATCTCTATTGATGATGAAGAAGCCAAACAGTTCCGTGAAAGTGTTGTTGAATGGCTGATGACTAACCATCCACACGACTGTCCAGTCTGTGAGGAAGGCGGTAATTGTCATTTACAAGATATGACGGTAATGACCGGTCATACCATGCGTAAATACCGTTTTACTAAACGTACTCACGTTAATCAGGATTTAGGGCCGTTCATCAGTCATGAGATGAACCGCTGTATCGCCTGTTATCGTTGTGTTCGTTACTATAAAGATTATGCAGACGGTACTGATTTGGGCGTTTATGGCGCACATAACTATGTTTACTTTGGTCGTACGGAAGACGGAACACTGGAAAGCGAATTTTCAGGGAACTTAGTCGAAGTTTGCCCAACAGGCGTATTTACCGATAAAACACACTCCGAGCGTTATAACCGTAAATGGGATATGCAATTTGCGCCAGGTATCTGCCAACAGTGCAGTATCGGTTGTAATACCAGCCCAGGTGAACGTTATGGTGAATTGCGTCGTATCGAGAACCGTTATAATGGCTCAGTAAACCATTATTTCCTCTGTGACCGCGGTCGCTTTGGTTATGGTTACGTCAATCGTAAAGACAGACCACGTCAACCCGTGTTAAATAAAGACGGTGTTAAACAGGTTATTTCTGCGATTGAAGCGATGCAAAGTGGTGCTCAGATTATCAATCAAGCGAAAAAAGTGATTGGTATTGGTTCGCCGCGAGCAAGTATTGAAAGCAACTATGCATTACGTGCATTAGTGGGTGCAGAAAACTTCTATTCAGGTATTTCTACCGCTGAACAACGTCGCTTAGAATTGATGCAAAATATTCTGCAAAATGGTGGTATTTATACCCCGACTTTGCGTGAAGTTGAAGGCTATGATGCAGTACTGGTGCTGGGTGAAGATTTAACTCAGACTGGCGCGCGCATGGCATTATCTGTTCGCCAAGCGGTTAAAGGCAAAGCACGTGAAATGGCAGCTGCGCAGAAAGTGGCAGACTGGCAAATTGCGGCAATCCAAAACATTGGTCAACACGCTAAATATCCACTGTTTATCACTAACGTGGATGATACACGCTTAGATGATGTCGCAGCTTATAACTATCGTGCACCAGTCGCTGATCAGGCTCGCTTAGGTTTTGCAATTGCAAATATGATTAATGGTGATGCGCCAGCAGTGGATAGCTTACCTGCCTTTCTGAAAGCAAAAGTAGAAACCATTGCACAAGCCCTTGTCGGTGCGAAAAAACCATTGATTATCAGTGGTAGCCACAGCGGTAGTGACGCGATGATCCAAGCGGCAGCTAACGTCGCATTTGCATTAAAAGGCAAAGGCGCGGCAGTGGGACTCTCTTATTTAGCTTCTCACGCTAATAGCTTTGGTTTAGCGATGATGAACGCGCAACCACTTGATAGCGCGTTTGCACGCATCGAAGCGAATGAAGCTGATGTTGCCATTGTGATGGAAAATGACCTTTACCGTCATAGTGATGTTGATACAGTGAATAGCGCTATCGCTAAGTTGAAACAGCTGATTGTTGCTGATCATCAACAAACTGCCATCATGGATAAAGCGACACTCATTCTGCCAGCGGCAAGTTTTGCTGAAGCGGATGGTACGCTGATTAACCAAGAAGGCCGTGCTCAACGTTTCTTCCAAGTTTTCGACCCTTCTTACTACGACAAAGCGATTGTGATGAACGAAAGCTGGCGCTGGTTGCATTCACTGCAAACCGAAGCGCAAGAGCGTGATGCAGACTGGTCTCAACTTGATCACGTTATTGCTGACTGTGTTGCTGCAATGCCACAATTTGCGGGTATCAAAGATACGGCACCGAAAGCATCGTTCCGTATTCGTGGTCAGAAATTAGCGCGTGAACCGCACCGTTACAGTGGCCGTACAGCTATGTTGGCTAACCAATCTGTTCATGAGCCGCGCCAACCACAAGATATTGACTCACCATTTGCTTTCTCAATGGAAGGAAATAACAGTCCAACAGCTCCTCGCCAGCAAATTCCATTTGCATGGGCGCCGGGTTGGAACTCACCACAAGCTTGGAACAAATTCCAAAGCGAAGTGGGGGGACACTTATTATTTGGTGACCCAGGTGTTCGCCTGTTTAATTCTACAGAAAGCAAATTGGCTTACTTCACTGATATTCCTGCTGCTTATCAAGCAACGGATGCACAGTGGGTCGTCGCACCTTATTATCATCTGTTCGGTAGTGATGAAATGTCACAGCGTTCAGATGTTATCCAAGTGCGTATGCCAGAGCCTTATATCATGCTGAACACTCAAGATGCTGCGACTTTAGGTCTGCCAGCAGGTTCTAAAGCTGAATTTAGTCATGCAGGTCAAGCATTTAACTTGACAGTATGCATCAGCAAGAACTTGTCATCAGGTCAAATTGGTTTACCGCTAGGTATGCCAGGTATTGCACCAGTCATGGCGGGCGTGTCAGTCAATAATCTGAGGAGGGGAGCATGATGGATTGGATTTCTCCTGAAGTGATGGAAGTGATTATTTCCATCCTTAAATCTGTCGTCATTTTATTGGTTGTTGTGACTTGTGGTGCCTATATGAGTTTGGGGGAGCGCCGTATTTTAGGTCTGTTCCAAAACCGTTATGGTCCTAACCGCGTTGGTCCATTTGGCATGGGGCAATTAATTGCCGACATGTTCAAAATGCTATTTAAAGAAGACTGGGTGCCTAATTTTGCGGACAAGAAAATCTTTACGCTCGCACCTGTTATTGCATTTTGTTCATTGTTCCTTGCATTCGCTATCGTGCCGGTCAGTCCGACTTGGCACGTTGCAGACCTCAACATTGGGATTTTATTTTTCCTGATGATGGCCGGTCTTGCAGTGTATGCAGTGCTGTTCGCCGGTTGGTCTAGTAACAACAAATATTCATTGCTCGGCGCGATGCGTGCATCAGCACAAACCGTCAGCTACGAAGTGTTCTTGGGATTGTCATTAATGGGCGTGGTTGCACAAGCCGGCTCATTTAACTTGATTGACATTGTTAATTCCCAAGAAGGTATGTGGAACATTATTCCTCAATTCTTTGGTTTTGTGACTTTTGCGATAGCGGGCGTTGCGGTATGTCACCGTCACCCATTTGACCAACCTGAAGCAGAACAAGAAATTGCAGATGGTTACCACGTCGAATATTCGGGCATGAAGTTCGGTTTGTTCTTCGTCGGTGAGTATATTGGTATCGTAACAGTGTCAGCACTAATTGTGACCCTGTTCTTTGGTGGTTGGCATGGTCCATTCCTGCCGGCATTCCTGTGGTTTGCGATTAAAACAGGTTTCTTCATGATGATGTTTATCTTGATCCGTGCCTCTTTACCGCGTCCACGTTATGACCAAGTGATGTCCTTTGGCTGGAAAATTTGTCTGCCATTGACACTGCTTAACCTGCTGGGTACCGCAGCAGTGATTTTATACAACGCTCAGTAAGGGGTGATTGAACCATGACATTGAAAGATTTATTGGTCGGTTTCGCCACCCAAGTACGTAGTATTTGGATGGTAGGCCTACATGCGTTCGATAAACGCGAAACGCTGATGTACCCAGAAGAGCCGGTTTATCTACCACCCCGTTACCGTGGGCGTATCGTGTTAACACGTGACCCTGATGGTGAGGAGCGTTGTGTTGCTTGTAACTTATGTGCTGTTGCTTGTCCTGTAGGTTGTATCTCCCTACAAAAAGCAGAGCACGAAGACGGGCGCTGGTATCCTGAGTTTTTCCGCGTTAACTTTTCGCGCTGCATTTTCTGCGGTCTGTGTGAAGAAGCTTGCCCAACTACGGCAATCCAGCTGACGCCAGACTTTGAAATGGCCGATTGGCGACGTCAGGATCTTGTTTACGAGAAAGGCGACCTGTTAATTTCTGGGCCGGGTAAATATCCTGATTATAACTTTTACCGTAAATCGGGTATGGCGATTAAAGGTAAAGACAAAGGTGAGGCTGATAATGAAGCTAAACCTATTAACGTCAAAGACCTGTTGCCATAAGGAGCGATATTCATGGAATTTACATTTTATATCGCCGGACTCGTTGCCATTTTAGCAACGTTGAGGGTGATAACTAATACCAATCCGGTGCATGCATTACTGTACTTGGTTGTTTCTCTGCTGGCGCTGTCCATGGTTTTCTTTTCACTAGGTGCTTATTTTGCCGGTGCATTGGAAATAATCGTGTACGCAGGTGCCATCATGGTGCTGTTTGTTTTCGTGGTAATGATGTTAAACCTCGGCCGTTCAGTTCAAGAACAGGAACGTGCTTGGTTAACACCTAAAACATGGATTGGTCCTGCGGTGTTATCTGCCGTGTTATTGGGCCTATTAGTCTATGGTATCAGCACGCTTTCTTATCAAGAAGGTATTGTCGGTACAGTCATTGGGGCGAAAGAAGTGGGTATCAGTCTATTTGGTCCATATGTATTGGCCGTTGAACTGGCATCATTGTTATTGCTAGCAGGTCTAGTCGTAGCATTCCACGTCGGTCGCGACCGTCACGAAAATAGCGGTGACCTTGTTAGCAACCGTAATGCGGAGGAGCAATAATGATACCTCTTCAACATGGTCTGATTTTAGCGGCAATTTTATTTGTAATGGGGCTTAGCTGTCTTGTTATCCGCCGTAACTTGCTTTTTATGCTTATCGGACTGGAAATCATGATTAACTCAGCTGCACTGGCGTTTGTCGTGGCAGGGAGTTTCTGGGGGCAGCCAGATGGACAGATAATGTATATCTTGTCCATTGCATTGGCTGCAGCGGAGGCGAGTATTGGACTGGCGTTGTTACTGCAACTCCATCGTCATCGTCAGAACCTGAATGTTGATAAAGTCAGTGAGATGCGCGGATGAACCTACTCTATTTAACAATTTTGCTGCCACTACTGGGGTCTGTGCTACTCGCATTTTCCCGTGGTCGCTGGTCAGAAAATATTTCTGCCATTATTGGCGCGGGATCGGTTGGTCTTGCCGCTGTCGTTGCATTTTATGCAGGCAGTGAATTTTTAGCTCAAACAGAAATGGCCAACGGTGGATTTGAACCATATCCTCAATACCTGTGGACTTGGATGTCTGTTGGCGATTTTAATATCCCATTCAGTTTATCGCTTGATGGTCTATCTCTTACTATGCTAGGTGTAGTGACGGGTGTGGGCTTCCTTATTCACGTATACGCTTCTTGGTATATGCGTGGCGAGGAAGGTTACTCACGTTTCTTTGCTTACACTAACCTGTTTATCGCAAGTATGGTGGTTCTAGTACTGGCTGATAACATGATGCTGATGTATCTCGGTTGGGAAGGGGTAGGGCTGTGTAGTTATCTGTTGATTGGTTTTTATTACACTAATCCAGATAACGGCAAAGCAGCGATGAAAGCCTTCTTTGTTACACGTATTGGTGATGTGTTTTTAGCTATCGGTATGTTTATTCTGTGGAATGAACTCGGTACATTGAATTTCAGCGAAATGGCGGTGCGCGCACCTCAATTATTTGCTGAAGGGTCACCAGCTATCACATGGGCAACCTTAATGATCTTAGGTGGTGCGGTTGGTAAATCTGCACAGCTACCACTACAGACATGGTTGGCCGATGCGATGGCAGGTCCAACACCAGTTTCGGCTCTGATCCACGCCGCAACCATGGTAACCGCGGGTGTTTATTTAATTGCTCGTACTCATGGACTGTTCCTATTAGCACCTGAAGTTCTGCATCTTGTCGGTATCGTGGGTGCGGTGACCTTGATTTTTGCAGGTTGCGCAGCACTTGTGCAAACAGACATCAAACGTGTGCTTGCTTATTCAACCATGAGCCAGATTGGTTATATGTTCTTGGCACTGGGTGTACAAGCATGGGATGCAGCTATTTTCCACCTAATGACTCACGCATTCTTTAAAGCGTTATTATTCTTGTCAGCAGGTTCTGTGATTTTAGCGTGTCACCACGAACAAAATATTTTCAAAATGGGTGGATTGCGCAAGCAAATACCATTTGTCTACGCTGTAATGTTAATTGGTGGTAGTGCATTGGCTGCGTTGCCATTGTTTACCTCTGGTTTCTATAGTAAAGACGCTATTTTGTGGGGTGCACAACTTGATGGACAAACTGTGTTGCTATGGGCGGGTATCATCGGTGCATTAATGACCGCAATTTATACCTTCCGTATGATTTTCATCGTCTTCCACGGTGAAGCGAAAATCAAAGCGCACAAAGTCAAAGGCATCACTCATACATTGCCTCTGGGCATATTGGCTATCCTTGCAACGTTTGTTGGTGCTTTAATTCACCAGCCATTGGAAGGGGTTTTCCCAGCTAAACCATTAGGATCTCATGACGGTAAAGTATTACTGGAAGTTATCTCTGGTGGATTTGCTATCGCAGGTCTTTTGATTGCGACATTCCTCTACTTATTCAGACGTTCAATCGCCAATGCTATCGCTAAAAGTGCACCGGGCCGTTTCCTATCAACATGGTGGTACCATGCATGGGGCTTCGACTGGCTGTATGACGTCGTTTTTGTGAAACCTTTCAAAGGTATCGCATGGCTACTAGAAAGCGATCCTATTAACTCACTGATGAACTTGCCTGCTCACCTGTCACGTTGGGCGAATAAAGGGCTTGCTGTGAGTGAAAACGGTCAGGTCCGTTGGTATGTTGCCTCATTGGGGCTGGGTGCAGTGCTGATTCTTGCTCTGCTGCTTTTGGTTTAATTAAGGGACACATTGCGCCATGCTATTACCCTGGCTAATACTTATTCCCTTCATCGGTGGCCTGCTGAGCTGGCAGGCTGACCGGTTCAGTCACCGCGCTCCACGTTGGATTGCGCTTGGGACGATGGGAATTACATTAATACTTTCTGTGCAACTTTGGCTGCAAGGAAACTTTTCGCTGGTCAATCCACAAGGTATTCCACAGTGGCAAGATGTTTATCTTGAACCGTGGATCCCTTCGCTTGGCATTAACTTCCATTTAGCGATTGATGGTTTATCTTTGTTGATGGTTGTCCTTACTGCAATCATGGGTGCTTTTTCAATCCTCAGTTCATGGAGTGAAAATCAAGCAAACCAAGGTGCATATCACTTTAACCTGTTGTGGATTATCGCAGGTGTGATGGGGATATTTACTGCTGTCGACCTTTTCCTATTCTTCTTCTTTTGGGAAATGATGTTGATACCGATGTATTTCCTGATTGCAAATTGGGGACACAAAGGTTCAGAAAATAGACAACACATCAAAGCTGCAACGAAGTTCTTTATTTACACGCAGGCAAGTGGCTTGATTATGTTAGTGTCCATCATTGGATTGGCACTGGCACATGTTGCATCCACAGATATTCTAACATTCAACTATAACGAACTGCTGGGTACTCAAATGTCTGGCACCGTGAGCTTCATGTTGATGCTAGGCTTCTTTATTGCTTTCGCGGTTAAAATGCCATTGGTACCATTCCATGGTTGGATGGCGGATACGCAAGAACAATCGCCAACGGCAGGTTCGGTGGATATTTCCGGTATCATGTTGAAAACAGCGGCTTATGGCTTGCTGCGTTTCACATTACCATTATTTCCAGAAGCGTCTATTCAGTTTACCCCAATTGCAATGAGTCTGGGTGTTATCAGTATCTTCTACGGTGCATGGTTAGCATTCAAACAGACTGATATTAAGCGTCTAGCGGCTTACAGTAGCTTATCGCATATGGGCTTTGTCACAGTAGCTATCTATGCAGGTTCGACCTTAGCGTATCAAGGTGCGGTAGTGCAGATGATCACTAACGGCCTTTCAGGCGCGGCATTGATTATTATCAGTGGTCAGCTATTTGAACGTACCCAAACGCGTGATATGCGCATGATGGGCGGTTTATGGAAACGCATTAAATGGTTACCGGGTATGTCCTTGTTCTTTGCTGCCGCGACTTTAGGTATGCCAGGTACAGGTAACTTTATCGGCGAGTTCATGATCCTGTTCGGTAGCTTTAGCCAATTTACACTTGTTACCTGCATTATGGTTTTCGGTGTGGTATTTGCGTCTATTTATTCATTATGGATGATGCAGCAAACTTACTACGGTACGCCAAAATCCGAAAAAGAAATGAAAGGGCTAACTGCACGCGAGTTTGGTGTGCTGCTAGCGCTGGCGGCTTTACTGGTTATCATTGGATTCTATCCGCAACCAATTCTCGATACGTCAATTGGTTCGATGGAAACGCTGCATAACTTGTATTGGGCTTCACTTACAACATTAGGGCTGTAATTCGCCATGACAATAACACCTCTAGAATTGATCGCGATACTACCGCTGATGATCGTCGGATTGACGGCGGTGGTTGTGATGCTGTCCATTGCGTGGCGACGCGATCACTTAACCAGTGCTGGATTGACAGCATTTGGCTTCGCAGTCGCTTTATTATCGCTTATATGGATAAACGGTTATACATTAAATAGTGGCACCATTTCTTTGCTTCCTAAAGAAGTGACTTCGCTGATCTTAGTTGATGGATTTGCCTTGTTCTACAGTGCATTAGTCCTGATTGCTGGGATTGGGACCTGTATTTATGCATACCATTGGTTAGAAGGCTTTGGGGACAACAAGGAAGAATTTTATCTGTTACTGGCTATTGCGGTATCAGGTGGTGTTCTACTTTCAATGTCTAATCACATGGCGTCAATGTTTATTGGTATTGAGCTTATCTCATTGCCTTTATTCGGCTTAGTGGCTTATACCTTCGAGCGTAGTAAAACGTTAGAAGCGGGTATCAAGTACATGTTGTTATCAGCTGCGGCGTCTTCTTTCCTACTCTTTGGTATTGCGCTGCTCTATGCAGAGTCAGGTAGCTTAAGTTTTGTTGCTGTAGGGCAAAGCTTAATGGATAGCCAAATCCATGCTCCTCTGATCTTGATTGGTATGGGGATGCTGATTGTTGGGTTTGGTTTTAAACTATCTTTATTCCCATTCCAGCTATGGACGCCGGATGTGTATCAAGGTGCTCCAGCACCAGTATCTGCATTCTTAGCGACAGGCAGTAAAATTGGTATTTTTGCTGTGTTGATGCGCTTGTTCTTGGAAGCGCCAGTTGCCCACAGTGAGACACTCGCAACAGTGATTACCATCATTGCTATTGCGTCTATCTTGTTTGGTAACTTACTGGCGATTACACAAAAAAGTGCAAAACGCCTATTGGGTTACTCATCGATAGCACATATGGGGTATTTACTGGTTGCATTAGTTTCATTGCGTAATGAACCTGATGTTGCTCAAATCACAGTGGCAATATATTTAGCGGGTTACTTGTTCGCGAGCCTCGGTGCATTTGGTGTTATCAGTATTATCTCTAGTCCTTATCGTGGTGACGATCAAGACGACTTCAGTGCATTCCGTGGATTGTTCTGGCACAAACCAGTATTAGCTATTGTAATGACTGTGATGATGTTATCCCTTGCAGGAATTCCAATTACATTAGGCTTTATTGGTAAGTTCTATGTCATCGTCTCTGCTGTATACGCTGATTTGTGGTGGTTGACGGGTGCGGTGGTTGTAGGTAGTGCTATTGGTTTATATTATTACCTACGCTTTATGGCGAGTCTTTATAGCCGTGATGCGGAACATGCTGAGCGTTATACTGGGCCTGAAAAAGCAACACTGGGTACGGTATTCGCCGCTATCTGCGCAGTTTTAGTCATTGTATTCGGTGTTTGGCCACAGCCATTAATTGATATTGCGACAACTGCATTGGCTGCTATTCACTAGCCCTTAGGTTTAACATATCATTAAATTGATAAAGGCCGGTTACTTCATTACAATGAGTAACCGGCCTTTTTTTAATCGGGTAGTTGGCGCTGATATTGGTATTCAATATCATCTAAATAAGTGATTAATATTTTAGCTTCGATGTTGATTTGTGCTAGGTCTGGGGTTTGTTCTGCAATATTCTGATTAATAAAATGACACCATGATCCCCAGTAATTTTTAAGTAATTCAATTTGCGTGATAATAATATATTTCTGCGTATCAATAACTGTAATTTCATTAGAAATATCAATTAGTTGCGTCATGTTGACCACTAGGTTGTCGATATTGTTTTCCTCTTTTCGTAAATCAATAAGTTGCTGATTGAGATAAAGCCTAACATCGACGAGTTTTTTAAACTCTAATCCGTCATCAACCATAGTTAATAATTTTTTAACATAAACAATAGCGGCTTTTAATATATCTTTTTTGTTTGGTGGAATGCTAATTAAGTCAATGATATCATCGCCAATGAAATATTTTTCAAAAAAGTCTAATAAATTACCATTTAAAATTATTTCTTCTGCTGCTATAACAATTAAAAGGTGATTGTTGATCTCACTTATTTTCCATAAAGTATTCTCTCTCGCTTTAATTAGCATTTCTTTTTTATTAGTATATTGTTTACGTTTTGTTTTATTAGGTTCATCGAGTTGATACACTAATAATCCATCTGATAAAATATTTAGTTTGGAAATTATGCGTTCTAATTCACTTTTTAAATCAATTAAGTCATCAATAAAATTGGTAGTTAAAATATCTGTATTGTTTTCTATTATACTATCTAAGTCATTAATGAGAATGTAATTTGATTTAATTTTTAATATTGGAATCGAGCTTCTTATAAACTCATTAAGTTGTTCTATTTTAACTGATATTTTTTTTATTCGATTATGAATAATAAGATCATAACTGATGATGTTTTTATTAAATGCATTTATATTATTTGAAGTACATCTTAAACTATATATGTCTATAGAGGGTGATATAGGCAAAACAAAATTATTTTTCATATTAATACCTTTTGGTTATTAAATTTTATTTTCTAATGACTCATCAAAGACAGAAATTAAATGAACGGAATAATCCTTAATAGCAGCCCAAGAAGCAATTATACGTTTGAACTGAACAACAAAGCGTATTAATTTATCAGCATCATTTATTTTTTTAAATACATCTATGGATTGATTTATCTCTGTCAGAATGGCTAACCACATATAATCTAAATGATCAACTGCTAGCCGAGCATCTTTAAAAAAACCTTCAATTTTCTGTAAACTAATTTGAATTTCAAATATTGTTTTTTTAATGAGTTGATCTTGATTCATCTTTTTATTCATTTCTTGAATTTCTTGTAATGCTGCATTTTTAAGCTTACGTATTTTTTCTGCTTCAATACCAAAGATACTACCTGTGATAATAAGACCAATGATTCCACCCGCTAAACCAGTAAAGCAAAGTTTTACGAAGTGGTCATATTCGAGTTCAAGCTGGTGTACCTCCTGCTTTTTATGCATTATTTCCTCTTTTAAAAAATCCTCAGAGTTATCATTATTAGCAGAATCTAATTGCTGATAAATTCCTTTAACATTGAACATTAATGATTCAACATGTTGAAAGTCAGATAAATAGCCTCCAATTATATGGACCCGAAAATCTGAAACGGTATTTTTAGTTTTGATGGTTTTTATTGATTGTTGTTTTATATCATTTTTAATGTACTCTAAGATGCAAACAAGTTCTGTTGCTATCTGTTGGTCATCACTTTGATATTTTATGTCAGCTAACTGTTCTTGGCTTAATTCATCTAAGCTGCTAGTTGTTTGTTTAATTATTGGCATATGGTTAATATATTCAATAATCTGCCTTCCAGTTTGAGTTATATTTCGACTAGTTAATGCCAAATCTATAGATTGTTGTTTGACTTGTTGTTCAACATTATCCCAATTATTTGCATGTTCACGAATATTAAGAATAATATCCGTTAATTCAGTGGCAGGAATAGGTAATTTAGTTGATTCATTAATATTAAACCATTTCAGGATATCATCATTTTTTGTCGGGAATGCGAGTGAAGATTGAACATAATTTTTTATATTAAGTAAATCATCTAATGTAAATATACCTGGGGGGCGCACAGATAAAGGATCTTGGTTTGCTAATAAAGCAAGAGTTGCATCGGCTATATCTTCTTTTTCAATGATTCTATCGTAATTAACTTGATTGTTCATTATTCATTTCCATTTAATTAGGTTAGTAGTGTTGAGTTTTATTTTTAGCGTAAATTATCATGTTAATTTAATGTTGGAATTAGGTATTTGGTAAATTACGCTAAAACTATCAGTGATACTGATATTAAAAAATGAAAATGTCCGATAAAAAACAGTTCATGAGATAAATGATAAAATTAAGATAAGTTCTGTAGTTTATAAGTTCAAATTATTATTGAAAGGGAAGTTGATTTATTAGTAATAATAATATGCAACCTTTTTTATGCGAAAAGTATTATTTAATTAAATCTTAATTTTAAATAACACATAAAGTAGAGTGAATTTAGCAATAGACTTACGTTATTAAATAGATTTTAAGAGATTCCTATTAAAAAAATTTAAACATATTAGTACGTAAAGTCATTATTCTCTTTAGTGGAGGTGGGTTTACCTATTTGAGCATTCTAGATTGTTTATTACCTCATCTATCTGCCTTCCTGTGTGAAATTTAACCTTTTCAATCAATTATTTCGTATTAATTCACAATTTATCAACTAATTGAATGATTATGTAATCATATAAGCTATATAATAATCTATACTGATAATCTTGAGAGAAAAACGAGTCTGTTAGGATACATTTGTTCATTATGTGCTCTTCTTATAGCTATAAATAATCAATGTTTTAATAAATTACATTGCGCTATATAATAATTCGAAGTAAATCTGTGGTGATGTGGCAGTAGGGATCTAGAGTGAACTATAAAAAAATCGATAATTTAATAACTGAAATTCTTAACCATTTGTCTACGTTGACACTAAAATCGGAACAATACACTCGCTTTGTTTGGCAGCTCGATGGGCAGTTGTCATTTCCAGGCTTAGTGTGGTTGTCTGAGCAATCTTGTTATCCACAATTCTACTGGTATCAACGTACGGGCGCTGAAGAATGCAGTGCGGTTGGTATGGTCAAATCTTTCAATATTACTGCTGATGCAGAACAATTCCTCTCTCAGTATCCAGATACTGCGGATGTGCGCCTGTGGGGCTTAAATGGTTGGAATGCGGTGGGTGAAGGTCTTTCGCAAGAGATTAAACAGCAGGCAACATTTTGTTTTCTTCCGCGTTTAGAAATTTTCAGGTCGCGTTCAAATGTCACCGTGAGTCTTAATATTGATGGTGAGGAGGATAGACTCAACGCTATTGCATTTTTACAACAATTAAAGCCCACTTCGCAGACCACGCTTTCACTGTCTGCCAATATTATTGCTCAAGAACATATTCCCGAACATGATGAATGGTGTTCTTTATTAACCAGCGCTATTGATGATATGAAAGCGGGGAAAATGGAAAAGGTAGTGATGGCGCGTGAAACCAAACTGACGTTATCCAATCCAATTTCAGCGGCTGAATTTTTATATATTAGTCAGCAAGTTAATCATCATTGCTATCATTTCATGATGGCTTTTAATCAATACTCTGGTTTTATCTCATCAACACCTGAGCGGCTTTATTTGCGCCAAGGTGCACAGCTGAATTCTGAAGCGCTCGCAGGAACCGTTGCAAATCATACTGACGATATTATTGCCGCAGAAAATGCAAAATGGTTGATGGAAGATAATAAAAATCAACATGAAAATTTAGTGGTCGTTGATGATATTTGCCAGCAATTACAAGGTGCAGTAACAGGTATCGATGTTTCATCTGCAAAAGTAATCCGCCTACGTAAAATTCAACATTTATATCGTTCGATTTCGGCAACCTTGATATCACCCTCTGACAGTGATTGTTTACAACGTTTGCAACCTACCGCTGCGGTTTGCGGTTTGCCAAGAACAGTAGCACGTGATTTCTTAGCTAAAAATGAATCATTTTCGCGAGAGTGGTATGCAGGAACCGGCGGCTTCATGAGTTTGAATAAGAGTGAGTTTGCTGTTTCTTTACGCTGCGCAAAAATTAAAGGCACCCAAGTTTCTCTCTATTCGGGGGCAGGGATCGTGAGTGGTTCAGATCCTGAGCAAGAATGGGACGAAATTGAAAATAAAGCGGCAGGGCTTAAGTCATTGCTAGAACATAACTAAATATATAAATTAAAAACCATAAAGTAAAAGTGGTTATTTTCTTTTATTTTCAACTAGTTCATCAAAAATTGTTTTGAGATCAAGAAATATTTATCAACCGGACTAAACTAGTTGATAATAAACAATCTGCCGAGCACATTATGTCGAATTCTGCTTTTAATATACGTTGGGCTGAGATCATTGTTGAAGCACTTGCCCGTCATGGTATGAAACACGTCTGTATTGCACCAGGGTCACGTTCAACGCCCTTGACCCTCGCGGCAATCAGTAATAGTAAGCTCCATTGCCATACGCATTTTGATGAACGGGGTTTAGGTCATCTTGCGTTAGGTCTTGCGAAAGCAAGCTCAGAGCCTGTGGGTGTCATTGTCACATCAGGAACAGCGGTGGCTAATCTTTATCCTGCGTTAATTGAAGCAGGACTGACTGGTGAGAAAGTTGTTTTTTTAACTGCGGATAGACCGCCTGAATTGATCGACTGTGGGGCTAATCAAGCCATTCGACAGACACATATTTTTGCTTCTCATCCTTCCCAAAGCTTAATGCTTCCTAGACCAACCAAAGATATTAGTGCTAAGTGGCTTGTTACTGCTATTGATAATGGCATGAATCAGTTACTGCATGGCGGTTTTCATATTAATTGCCCGTTTGCAGAACCTTTATATGGTGATACTGATGGCGAGTATGAATGGCAAAAAACACTGGGTGATTGGTGGACATCAAACCATCCTTGGTTAATTGAACCACCAACAAACTCAGTCGCATTGGTCGCTGATTGGTATTTTTGGCGGCAAAAAAAAGGCGTTGTGATTGCGGGTCGCATGAGTGCAAGCGATGGTGAGTTAGTTAATCAGTGGGCGCAACAACTTGGTTGGCCAATAATTGGTGATATTTTATCTCAGACTGGGCAACCTTATCCGTGCGCAGATCTCTGGTTACAACATCCACTCGCTCAAGAACGGTTAAAACAAGCTGAACTTGTTGTTCAATTTGGCTCTAGTTTAACGGGTAAAAGGTTGTTGCAGTGGCAATCTGAATGTCAGCCACAAGAGTATTGGCTTATTGATTCGATTGCTGGGCGTTTAGATCCTGCGAATCATAATGGCCGCAAATTAACCTGTTCAATTAAGGGCTGGATAGAAAATCATCCCGCACAGCCACGCAGTTTGTGGTGTGATGATTTACCTCAATTGGCAGAAAAAGCACAGCAATTAGTGAAATCTCAATTACAAGGGCAATATTCTGAAGCCGCTATTGCTCATCAACTTCCTGAATTATTACCGCCAAAAGGTCAGCTATTTGTTGGTAATAGTTTAATTGTTAGATTGATTGATGCCTTAGCTCAATTACCAATTAGTTATCCGGTTTATAGTAATCGCGGCGCAAGTGGTATCGATGGTCTCATTTCCACCATGGCGGGTGTACAGCGCGCTAAAGCAAGACCTACACTGGGTATTGTTGGTGACATTTCAGCGCTCTATGATTTAAATAGCCTTGCATTGTTACGTGAGCCCTCAGCGCCAACCGTCTTGATTGTGGTGAATAATAACGGTGGGCAAATTTTTTCAATGCTACCTACCGCTGATGAGGCAAGGCAGAAATATTATTGCATGCCGCAAAATGTGAGTTTTGAGCCAGCAGCAAAAATGTTTGGACTGCAATATTGTGCACCAACAGATTGGCTGACATTAAAAGATACGATTCAACAATTTTGGCATAATCAATATGGAACATTATTAGTTGAATTAGTTGTTGATGGTGATGAAGGGGCCAGAACACTGAAGAAACTACTTGAAGATGTGGTCAGTTTTTGATGTTAGCAGCTCATCAATATAATACGGACAAAAAATCACCTTGGCTTATTTGGTTACACGGATTACTGGGTAGCGCGGCTGATTGGCAACCTATTATTGCACATTGTAGTGATCACCCATCTTTAGTGGTTGATTTACCCGGTCACGGTGATTCACAGGTTTTTGGCTGTGATAGTTTTAGCCATTTTGACCAGCAACTCAGTGCACTTTTACAGCACTATAATATAAAAGAATATTATTTGATCGGTTATTCATTGGGCGCAAGACTTGCTATGCATTATGCTTGTTTTCAGCCCGCTGAAGGACTTAAAGGGCTTGTGATTGAAGGGGGAAACGTGGGTTTAATTGATAACCAAGAACGTTTAGCCCGCAATAAGCACGATCATCTTTGGGCGCAGCGCTTTCGCCAAGAACCGATTGAACAGGTATTAAAGGGGTGGTATCAGCAAGGCGTTTTTGCTGATTTAACCTCCTCTCAGCGTCAACAATTAATTGCATTACGTAGTTTGAATAACCCACAAAGGGTCGCGGATATGTTGGAAAATACATCATTATCTAAGCAACCTTTTCTTGTGGATAAACTACAACAGCTAACCGTCCCATATTGTTACTTTTGTGGCGAAAGGGATCAAAAATTTCGAAGCGTTTCGCAACAATACGCATTGCCGTTAACGCTGATTGCAAATGCAGGGCATAATGCTCATCGGGAAAATCCGCAAAGCTATGCAACTGCACTTCACTATTTTTTATCACACTGTGGTTAAAGGAACTTGATAATGATGTATCCGAGCGAAGAAAAATTGTATGCCCCGATTGAATGGAAAGATTGCTCTGAAGGATTTGATGATATTTTATATCACAAGTCTCCAGAGGGTATTGCCAAAATCACCATTAATCGTCCTCAAGTCCGTAATGCTTTTCGCCCACAGACTGTCAAAGAAATGATCCAAGCATTATCAGATGCACGCTATGACGATAACATTGGGACTATTATTCTAACGGGTGAAGGCGAGAAAGCTTTCTGCGCAGGTGGTGACCAGAAAATTCGTGGTGACTACGGCGGGTACCGTGATGAAAGTGGTACCCATCATTTAAATGTATTAGATTTCCAACGCCAAATTCGAACTTGTCCAAAACCCATTGTTGCAATGGTCGCAGGTTTCGCTATTGGTGGTGGTCACGTATTGCATATGATGTGCGATCTCACTATTGCAGCAGAGAATGCAGTATTTGGTCAAACGGGTCCTAAAGTCGGTTCTTTTGATGGTGGTTGGGGGGCTTCTTATATGGCTCGCATCGTAGGTCAAAAGAAAGCGCGTGAAATTTGGTTCCTGTGCCGTCAATATGATGCTAAAGAAGCTTTAGATATGGGCTTAGTTAATACTGTTGTGCCTAATGCTGACTTAGAAAAAGAAACTGTCCGTTGGTGCCGTGAAATGTTAGAAAATAGCCCAATGGCGCTGCGCTGTTTGAAAGCGGCTTTAAATGCAGACTGTGATGGTCAAGCAGGGTTACAAGAGCTCGCTGGTAATGCAACTATGTTGTTCTACATGACAGAAGAAGGTCAGGAAGGACGTAATGCATTTAATGAGAAACGTGCCCCTGATTTTTCTAAATATAAGCGTAATCCATAATGCGTAAAGCGACACTTTATTCATTCAGCCTGCCAATGGAGGCAGGCATTATCCTTCGTTATCAACGACTGAAAACCCGCGATGGGCTACTGGTCTGTTTACAGGATGGGGATAGCGAAGGTTGGGGAGAGATTTCACCTCTACCTGAGTTTAGTCAAGAAACCTTAGCAGATGCTACTGCCAATGTGATTGATTGGCTAAATGAATGGGTAAGTAACGGTAATATCTCTGATAGCTTATTGCCATCAGTGGCCTTCGGTTGCAGTTGTGCATTAGCTGAATTGACCGGAAAATTGCCTCAACAAGCGAATTATCGTAAAGCGCCTTTGTGTAGTGGCGATCCTGATGATTTGATTTTAAGCCTTGCAGCAATGGATGGCGACAAAGTCGCGAAGGTGAAGGTTGGGCTATATGAAGCGGTTCGTGATGGTATGGTCGCAAATATATTGCTTGAAGCCGTTCCCGAACTAAAACTACGTTTGGATGCGAACCGCAGTTGGACTCGCGCAAAAGCGGATGGTTTTGCTAAATATATTAATCCTGAATATCGTGACCGTATTGCTTTTCTTGAAGAGCCTTGTAAAACCCGTGAAGAATCTTTGCAATTTTCCGCAGAGACTGGCATCGCTATCGCATGGGATGAAAGTGTTCGTGAAGCCGACTTTAAAGTTGAAGCGTTACCTGGTGTTGCTGCTATCGTGATAAAACCTACATTAACGGGAAGTTTATCTTATTGTCAGTCTTTAATCGAAGAAGCTCATCGATTGGGCTTACAAGCGGTTATTAGCTCATCAATTGAAACCAGTTTTGGTTTGACTCAACTTGCTCGCATCGCAGACTGGCTGACACCTGATACGATACCAGGGCTAGATACCGTCTCTTTAATCCAATCCCAATTAGTACGTCCGTGGCCACAATGTGAAATTCCAGTGCAACAATTAGATGAATTGACAATTGTATGGCAGAAGTAGTCCATTTTACAGACTGGCCATGGCAACACTGGGCCAGTCTTCAACCTGATACTATTGCATTAGTCACAGATACTGAGCGTTATACTTGGCGTTCATTCAGTAAGCACGTTTATCAATTAGCCGCGTACTTTGCTCGCCAAGGTTTACAAAAGCATCAAGCCGTTATTTTGCGAGGTAAAAACAGCGTTGAACTGTTATTGAGCCAACTCGCCATCATTGCTAGTGGCGCACGCGTATTACCTCTTAATCCGCGTTTACCGGATAGGTTACTTGATGAATTACTGCCACACCTTAATATTGATTTTGTGATTGATTTTGATGGTTTGGGTACGCTAACGAAAGATTATCCCACTTTAGAATATTCCAATTTTTTATTATTTACTGCAAATGATGATTTTCAGTTGATGCAATATACTGAAGCATTAAACCTGCCAGCAACGCTGATTTTGACTTCAGGTTCAACAGGCTTACCTAAAGCGGCGGTTCACCATGTTACAGCGCATTTGAATAGTGCGGAAGGTGTTATTAACGTGATGAATTACCAGCAACAAGATTGTTGGTTGCTCTCTTTGCCTTTATTTCACGTTTCAGGACAAGGTATCGTTTGGCGATGGTTATTACGTGGTGGTGGTCTTTCAATTATGGCTAGTCCATTAATTGAAGCCTTACAAAAAGTCACGCATGCATCGTTAATTCCAACTCAGTTGTGGCGCTTACTTAATCAAGATACTGCCCCTGACACTGCGTTAAAAGAAGTTTTGCTCGGTGGTGCGACTATTCCAACAGCCCTGACTGATTTAGCAGCAAGCCGTGATATTGTCTGCTGGAGTGGTTATGGCATGACAGAAATGGCATCTACCGTTTGCGCTAAGCGTGCCGATGGTAAAAAAGGTGTCGGTATTGCGCTAAAAGGTAAGCAAGTGCGTATCGTTAATGATGAAATCCAAATTCAATCATCGAGTCAAGCAATGGGGTATTGGTTTGATGGCGAAATTAAGCCCTTAAAATGTACAGAGGGTTGGTTCCAAACCAATGATAAAGGAGCATTTATTGAAAACGAATACCAAATATTGGGTCGTTTAGATAACGTATTTATCAGCGGTGGGGAATGCGTGCAGCCAGAAGATATCGAAGCCATTATTAATAGCCATCCCAAAGTTGTACAAAGTTTTGTTATTCCTATTGATGACGCTGAATTTGGTCAACGCCCTGTGGCTGTTATTGAGCTTGATGATAGTGAGGAATTGAATGACGTTGCTGCATGGCTAAAAGATAAGGTCGCACCTTATCAATATCCTATGGCTTATTATCGTCTAGCTAATGAATTAAAGGCGAGTGGAATTAAAGTTTCCCGACAACAAATCAAAAACTGGCTATTAAAAGAAAGCGAATAAAACTTGAAATTGCTCGGTTGCTTTGCGTAATGAATGGAAAAAATTTAAAATCAGGCTCTATTTTTAGAGCCTGATAATTAATATTTAAGCATTACTTCAGTGCATTCAGCGCTTTTTCAACACCAGCACCATATTCAGGATGGACTTGTTTGAATAATGCAATTTGACGTACTTGTGTCGTCTCAGTCGCATCAATCAGTTCACCTGCGATACGTTGGAACATACGTTGGTGTTCTGCATCATCTAATAGTTCATACAATGCTCGTGGCTGGCTGAAATAGTCTTGGTCTTCACGATGATCCCAATGGTCAGCAGCACCTTCAATAGATAATGGCGGCTCACTATAATCAGGTTGTTCTTGGAATAAACCAGCTTCATTTGGTTCGTAGGTAACGTTATTGCCACTGTTACCATCAACACGCATTGCGCCATCACGGTGATAATTATGGAATGGACAACGTGGTGCATTTACTGGGATCTGATGGTGGTTAACTCCGAGGCGATAACGATGTGCATCCCCATAAGAGAATAAGCGGCCTTGTAACATTCTATCTGGTGAGAAACCAATTCCAGGGACGATATTGGCTGGACTAAATGCGGCTTGTTCAACATCAGAGAAATAGTTATTTGGATTACGGTTAAGTTCGAAATAGCCGACATCAATTAATGGATAATCTTTATGTGGCCAAACTTTAGTCAAATCAAATGGGTTATAAGGCACTTGCGATGCTTCTTTCTCTGGCATGATTTGGACTTGTAAATTCCAACGTGGAAAATCATTTTTTTCAATAGACTCAAACAGGTCACGTTGGGAGCTTTCTCTATCTTTAGCAACGATTTGCTCTGCTTGTTCATCGGAGAGGTTTTTAATGCCTTGTTGGCAACGGAAATGGAATTTTACCCAGTAACGTTCATTATTGCTATTGATGAAGCTATAAGTATGGCTACCAAAACCATGCATGTTACGGTAGCTTTGTGGAATGCCCCTGTCACTCGCATCAATGGTTAATTGGTGTAAAGACTCAGGTAATTGAGAGAAGAAAGCCCATTTGTGTTCCATGGTGCGTAAGTTAGAGCGCGGATCGCGTTTTACCACATGGTTTAAATCTGGGAATTTTAAAGGGTCACGGAAATAGAAGACAGGCGTGTTGTTACCCACCATATCCCAATTTCCCTCTTCTGTATAAAACTTGAGGGCAAAGCCGCGAATATCACGTTCGGCATCAGCTGCACCACGTTCACCAGCAACAGTTGAGAAGCGTGCAAACATCTCTGTTTTTTTACCGACTTCTGAAAAAATCTTAGCACGGGTATATTGAGAAATATCATGGGTGACGGTAAAAGTCCCAAAAGCGCCTGAACCTTTAGCATGCATACGTCGTTCTGGGATGACCTCACGATCAAAATGGGCTAATTTTTCTAAAAACCAAACATCTTGTAACAACATTGGACCGCGTTTACCTGCTGTCATAACATTATTGTTATTGGCAACTGGTGCTCCAGAGGCGGTAGTAAGACCTTTTTTTGTCATCATATGCTCCATTGCTTTGGATTTATAAACTGTATAAAAGTAATTAACTAGTTAATTTTCTTGTGATAATTAATATTATTTACTATAAAAAACGCATGATTTAGTATAGTAAGTATTAAATTAATAATCTAATCAGAACAACCAATTACTGCAATTAAGGTAACAAGACAGTCTTTTACGTTCTATTGGGTGTTGTAATAGTATATACCCTTTATAAAAACATGGTTATAGGTTAAATAGTGAATTTATCGTGCTTTTATCATGTTGATTGCGTAAATCTTGGTAAGAATGACTGAGAAAAAAGATAAAATCGCGTAGTATCCCTACGTAATAATATAATGAGGATAATAATTATGCGTAAAGTTTTACTTATCGTCGCTGCAACGACCCCACTTTTTTGGGGAACAGCACATGCAGTTTCAGTTAGCGCTCAAGCGGGTAAACACTATACTGAATTAGATGCAAGCCTTGGTAATCGTAATGCGGGCCTGGCTTTGAATGGCTCATGGGCACGTAGTGATCATGATGGTCAGCTCGGTAGCGTTGGTGCAACATTTGGTTTGCCAGTAGGTCCGTTTGCTGCTTATGTTGGGGGAAAAGCATTATATTTATCACCTGATAACAATAGCAACGGTGCTGCACTTGCTGTAGGTGGTGGATTAAACTGGCAAGCATTGCCTTCGCTAAACATTTATGGTGAAGCATATGGTGCGCCAGAATCCCTGACATCTGGCAGTAAATCCTATGTTGAAGCTAAAGCAGGGGCGCGCTATACCGTATTTAAACCATTATCTATTGATGCAGGTTATCGTGTAATAGAAATGAAAGGCACACATAATAAGTCTAATGAGAAAATTGCAGATGGACTGTACCTTGGTGCGGGCCTCTCATTTTAATTTGTTTTATCTTGTAGACTATAAGCTATTTAGGATTGCCAAAGGGCATACTTATGTATATGTATGCACTTTTGGTAACTTTCGTTACGGCTTGGCTACAGTGTGACTTTTTTGAAAAATAATTAAGCTTAATTATTTGAAATAAAAAAATACCCCAAAGATTGAAAACAATTTTGGGGTATTTTTTATGGTATCAATAGTTAAATGCAAACTAGCCTACATTGGGCAAATATCCTGCCACAATTGAAAATTGGATAGCGATTACGGCAAAACCACATAATAGAACTAGCGCTAATATAGGGAAGCCGCCTTTAACTTGGTATTGACCTTTAGCTTCAACTTTTCGAACTCGCATTGTTAATAATGCAGGAATAATCAGTGCTAATACAGATAGTGCAACGGCGGCATAAGTTAACGCCTGAACAAAACTACTGAAAAATAGCGCTGCTAATAATGGTGGAACGAAGGTGAGCAAGCCTGTTTGCACACGGCCTATTAAACGATTACTACGCTTGAAAAGGTCAGCGAGATAATCAAATAAACCTAAAGCCACACCTAAGAATGAAGTTGCTAGCGCTAAATCCATAAATAGGCTGACTGCAATATTTACTTTTGGTGCTGAAACAACATCACGGATCGCGGTTAATAAACCGTTTAATCCAGACTCTTGGGCGAGAATACCCATGAAGGTGCTTGATGGAATTGAGCCTAATGTGGCAATTTGCCATAAAATATAAGCAACTAATGGAATCGCACTACCAGTGAGGAAAATCATCCGTAATTTACGAACATCCCCATTCATGTAGTTGACTAAGCTTGGCACGCTGCCATGGAAGCCGAAAGAGGTGAAAATAACCGGTACAGCAGCAAGTAGCAGGCCTTTTTCAAGTGGCATGGTACTCAAATTGACAGCTTCAGCATGAGGCATCATAACGACAAGCATGATAACTAAAAAAATAGTTTTTGCTGTAAATAGTATTCTATTAATAAAATCAACAGAGTGCGTGCCAACACATACAACAGCGCCCCCAACAAGGGTAAATAGAACAATTGCAGTATTCGTTGAGACCTTGATACCCCACCAAGAAGACAAACTATCTGAGATTAGGACACCCGCCCCACCAATATAAGCGGTAGTTAGTGCATACATTAATAGCAGCATACTCAGACCTGTCGCGAGTTGACCCGCAGGGCCAAGATATTTTTTTGCGATAGTCCCTAAACCCATATTGGCAGGATTATGTTGATAAACCTCTACCAGTAATAATGAGGTATAACTCATTAACATCCATAACCCAACAAGTAAACAGACGATACCTGTAAAACCTACACCTGCAGCGGCAAGCGGCATTGCCAACATCCCTGCGCCTATTGTTGTTCCTGCAACGATTAACACACTGCCAAGAGTACGATTCTTCACAAGTTCCTCTGATTGAATTCGATATATTAATTTGCCAAGCAGATTATGCGATTGTGATTAACCTGTCAAATCAAAAGTACAGATGGTGTAATATTATGTTTACACTTGCATGATATAAATAATAGTGAGTTTTAAAAAGTATTAATAATATAAAAAAATGGCAAGGATAAATATTAATATAAATTATGAATTAAGATGATTAAAGGTAAATTTCAAGAGGGGAAAATGTTATCAGGTATGATTTAATTGCTTGATTTTACTTGAATTTAATTTTAACAGAGCAGTATGGCAGTTACTTAAGTTGAATTTTGTGACAGTGGCTAAAAAAAGACCTTAAAAATAAAATTAAATTCATTTTTAAATTATCATAAATCAAATTCACGCTTCAATATCATCCGGATAATGTATAGAAACCTATATATAAGGATGGAACTATGGACTTTATGATTCAGCTTGCCATTATTCTCGTTTGTTTGTTCTACGGAGCAAAGAAAGGGGGAATGGCATTGGGGCTTTTGGGTGGTGTCGGCCTCGTTATACTTGTCTTTGGGTTCGGTTTGCCGCCAGGAAAACCGCCTGTAGACGTCATGCTCGTAATTATTGCTGTTGTTGCAGCATCAGCAACTTTACAAGCATCAGGCGGTTTGGATGTCATGCTGCAAATTGCAGAACGACTATTACGTAAAAATCCAAAATACATCTCTATTGTGGCACCATTTGTGACTTGTATCTTAACCATGTTGTGCGGTACTGGGCATGTGGTATATACAATTTTGCCAATTATCTATGATGCGGCTATTAAAAATAATATTCGTCCAGAAAGACCAATGGCAGCCAGTAGTATTGGGGCTCAAATGGGGATCATCGCCAGCCCAGTATCAGTGGCGGTGGTATCACTAGTCGCGATGCTAAATGGAGTGACAATTAATGGGCAATCCCTTGAGTTTCTAGATTTACTTGCAATCACTATTCCATCAACTCTACTTGGTATTTTAGCTATTGGTATTTTTAGCTGGTTCAGAGGGAAAGATCTTGATAAAGACCCGGTGTTCCAAGAGTTTATATCTGTACCGGAAAATCATGATTATGTATACGGCGGAAGTGTCACTTTACTGAATACAAAATTACCTAAGATTAATTGGGTGGCAATGTGGATATTCTTGGGCTCTATTGCTGTTGTCGCATTGCTTGGTGCATTCACTGAATTGAGACCGTTAATTAATGGCAAGCCATTATCAATGGTACTTGTTATTCAGATGTTTATGTTATTAGCTGGTGCATTGATCATTATTGTTTGTAAAACGAACCCAGCACAAATATCTAAGAATGAAGTCTTTCGCTCAGGGATGATTGCTATCGTTGCGGTATATGGTATCGCTTGGATGGCTGAAACCATGTTCGGCGCACACATGGATGAAATCAAAGGCACTTTAGGAGCATTGGTCAAAGACTTCCCTTGGGCTTATGCCATTGTTCTATTGTTAGTGTCTAAGTTTGTTAACTCCCAAGCGGCGGCTTTGGCTGCGGTAGTGCCTATCGCTTTGGGCATTGGCGTTGATCCTGCTTATATTATTGCATCTGCTCCTGCCTGTTATGGTTATTATATTTTACCGACATACCCAAGCGATCTCGCTGCTATCCAGTTTGACCGTTCGGGTACAACACGTATCGGTAAATATGTTATTAATCACAGCTTTATTTTACCGGGATTGATTGGTGTCGGTGTATCCTGCGTGTTTGGTTGGGTATTTGCTGCGATGTATGGCTATTTGTAAAAGAAAGGCGAAATAGAGTTGTTTTGGTAAAATAACTGCGATTGCACAATTTAATATGACAATGACCATTATTATATTAAAGATAAACGGTGCAATCGCGGTATTAATATAGATTTAGAAGCGCTAACCGATTTCAATATCTGAAAGGGGCTGGCAACAACAGGGCAGTATTTCACCTTCTTGAACATAGGCGAGGGGCTTATGTTTATACCCCACTTTTCCTTTGTGTAACGTTACTCGGCATGAACCGCAGTAGCCTTCACGGCACTGATATTCAGCCGGAATACGACTATCTTCAAGTGCTTCCAATAAACAAGAGTGAACGTCAGCATGGTAGGGGATCTGCACACCCTGCGTTAAACGCAGGGTGACTTTATGACTTGCCATAATTAGAGTTCGAAATCACTCAGATCGTCGGTATCAACTTGAGAGTCAATTTGGCCGACTAAATAAGAACTGACTTCAACTTCTTGTGGCGCCACTTGAACGTTATCTGAAACTAACCAAGCGTTAATCCATGGGATCGGATTTGAACGACCTTCAAATGGTAATTTGAGTCCAACAGCTTGCATACGAATATTGGTAATATATTCAACATACTGGCAAAGTATGTCTTTATTTAAACCAATCATCGAGCCTTCGCTAAATAGGTATTCAGCCCACTCTTTTTCTTGCTCTGCCGCATCAACAAATAATTGATAACACTCTTGTTCACATTCAGCTGCAATTTCTGCCATCTCAGGGTCATCTTGACCTGAACGAAGCAAATTCAGCATATGCTGTGTACCTGTGAGGTGAAGTGCTTCATCACGAGCAATCAGTTTGATGATTTTTGCATTACCTTCCATTAATTCGCGTTCTGCGAAAGCAAAGGAACAAGCAAAACTGACATAAAAACGGATAGCTTCAAGAGCATTAACACTCATTAAGCACAGATACAGCTGCTTTTTCAGTGCGCGCAGTGAAACAACCACTTGTTTACCATTACAAGTATGAGTACCTTCACCAAACATGTGGTAATAGTTAGTCATCTCAATCAGTTTGTCATAGAAAGATGAGATATCTTTTGCGCGCTTGAGTATTTCTTCATTCTCGACAATATCATCGAAAATGATTGCCGGGTCATTAACGATATTACGAATGATATGCGTGTATGAACGAGAGTGAATAGTCTCTGAAAATGACCAAGTTTCAATCCATGTTTCTAATTCAGGAATTGAAATTAGAGGCAAAAGTGCCACATTAGGGCTGCGACCTTGAATTGAGTCAAGCAGCGTTTGGTATTTCAAATTACTAATAAAAATATGTTTTTCATGATCTGGCAATGCGTTGTAGTTGATACGGTCGCGAGACACGTCAACTTCTTCCGGACGCCAGAAAAATGACAATTGTTTTTCAATCAATTTCTCAAAAATAGGATATTTTTGCTGATCGTAGCGTGCAACGTTAACAGGCTGGCCGAAAAACATCGGCTCCTGTAGTTGATCATTCTTAGTTTGAGAAAAAGTCGTATATGTATGTGACATAACCATTCCTATTAAATTTTACACGCGCCGCCTTCACAATCGGAATCTGCTGACTCAACAACTTCTTCCAGATCGCCTTGAACATCATCCGCGCCATCGCGAGTGTTGTGATAGTAAAGTGTTTTCACACCAAACTTATAGGCGAGCAATAAATCTTTTAGCAATTGGTTCATTGGTACTTTGCCGCTCGAAAAGTGAGTTGGGTCATAGTTTGTATTGGCCGAAATCGATTGATCGATAAATTTCTGCATAATACCAACGAGTTGCAAATAGCCGCTATTTGATGGCATTTGCCATAATAGCTCATAAGCACCTTTTAGGTTTTCGTAGTCAGGAACAACTTGACGCAAAATACCATCTTTAGATGCCTTAATACTGATATAGCCACGTGGTGGCTCAATGCCATTGGTTGCGTTAGAAATCTGAGATGATGTTTCTGAAGGCATCAATGCAGATAATGTTGAGTTACGCAGACCGTGTTGCTGAATATCTTTGCGCAGTGTTTCCCAATCATAATGCAATGGCTCATTAGTTAATTTATCGAGGTCTTTTTTATAAGTATCGATAGGCAAAACGCCTTGTGAATAAGTCGTTTCGTTAAACCATGGGCAAGCGCCTTGTTCTTTGGCTAATTCATTAGAGGCTTTCAACAGGTAATATTGAATGGCTTCGAATGTTTTATGTGTCAAATTATTTGCACTACCGTCGGAATAGCGAACTCCATGCTTAGCTAAATAGTAAGCATAGTTAATCACACCAATACCGAGGGTACGGCGACCCATTGAACCTTTTTGAGCAGCAATAATTGGATAATCTTGATAGTCGAGTAGGGCATCCAATGCACGTACAGCTAGTACTGCAAGCTCTTCTAATTCATCAAGGTTACTAATTGCGCCGAGATTAAATGCAGACAATGTACAAAGTGCAATCTCACCATTCTCATCATTAATATTATTTAATGGCTTAGTCGGTAGTGCGATTTCTAAACAGAGATTCGACTGACGTACAGGCGCAACTTGTGGGTCAAAAGGACTGTGCGTATTACAATGGTCAACGTTTTGAATATAGATACGACCCGTTGATGCACGTTCTTGCATCATTAGTGAAAATAGTTCGACAGCTTTAATGCTTGATTTACGAATATTTTCATCTTGTTCATAGCTGACATAGAGGCGCTCAAATTCATCTTGATCCGCAAAGAAAGCTTCGTAAAGGCCTGGAACATCTGAAGGACTAAATAACGTAATGTTTTGGTTTTTAATTAAACGCTCATACATTAATTTATTGAGTTGTACACCATAGTCCATATGACGGACACGGTTACCTTCAACACCACGGTTATTTTTTAAAACGAGCAGGCTTTCAACTTCTAAATGCCAAATTGGATAAAATAGTGTTGCAGCACCACCACGAACGCCACCTTGTGAACATGATTTCACGGCAGTCTGAAAATGTTTATAAAAAGGAATACAACCTGTATGGAATGCTTCACCACCACGGATTGGGCTACCTAATGCACGAATGCGTCCCGCATTAATACCGATTCCGGCACGTTGTGATACGTATTTCACAATAGCGCTGGAGGTTGCATTGATAGAATCTAGGTTGTCACCACACTCAATCAGTACACAAGAACTGAATTGACGTGTTGGTGTGCGAACACCTGCCATGATAGGTGTCGGCAATGAAATTTTGAATGTTGATACCGCATCATAGAAACGACGAATATAATCAAGGCGCGTTTCTTTTGGGTAATGTGAAAACAGGCACGCAGCAACAAGGATATATAAAAATTGTGCGCTTTCATAAATTTCGCCCGTAACGCGATTTTGGACTAAATATTTTCCTTCAAGTTGCTTAACTGCCGCATAGGAAAAATTCATATCACGCCAATGTTCAATAAAACCATCCATTTGCTCGAACTCTGCTTCGCTGTAGTCTTCTAGCAAATGCTTGTCATATTTACCCATTTCAACAAGACGTTTGACATGAGTGAACAATGCGGGTGGCTCAAATTGACCATAGGCCTTTTTACGAAGGTTAAAAATCGCTAAACGAGCGGCAAGATACTGATAGTCCGGAGTTTCTCCAGTGATCAGGTCAGCTGCGGCTTTGATCATCGTTTCATGGATATCTGAAGTTCTGATCCCGTCATAAAACTGAATCTGTGAACGCAGCTCCACTTGTGAAACAGATACGTTACTGAGGCCTTCAGCTGCCCAGGTTATTACCTTGTGGATTTTATCGAGATCGATACGTTCTTTGTGTCCATCACGTTTTGTGACTAACAGACTCTGGTTCATGAGCAAATACACCTTGGTTGGGCCACAAATAATGTCACGTAAACATAAAAAAAGCCCATGATTTGATACCATGAGTCTTGTAGCGATATGTTGGGATTAACACTATATGTAGTGGTTTGTTGATTTCACAATAACAAGATAATGTTAATACGTGATTTTATCAAGTGTACAAAATGGGGTGATCTTGTGGATAACAGTTTGGATAAGAAAACAGATCATGTCGGTAAGCTGCATGGTAAAAGGAACTAATAAAAAATATGCTTCCGACATGAAGGCTAAAATTAATTTTGTAAAGTGAGACCGTTTGCTGTTTTCTTAAACGTACCGCTTGCTATTTATTCGCTTATAGTATGTAACATATAGTTCACATCAACGTTCGGGCCTAGCGAAAACTTATCAGTTAACGGATTGAGATGTAACCCTATGATATGTCTGTCCTTTAGTTGTGTATTATCGACCCAGCTAATTAATTCTGAAGGACGAATGAATTTTTTTGCATCATGGGTTCCTTTCGGAACAATTTTCATTACATATTCAGCCGCAACAACCGCCATTAACCATGCTTTTTTATTTCGATTAATGGTTGAAAAAATAACATGGCCGCCTGGCTTAACTAATTTAGCACAAGCTCTGACCACCGATTGTGGGTCTGGGACGTGTTCAAGCATTTCCATACAGGTTACAATGTCATAAGCATGCGGATATTTATCTGCATGCTGCTCAACAGTTTCTTGTACATATTCGACAGGAATGCCTGACTCAAGAGAATGCAGGCGAGCAACCATGAGAGGATCTGCGCCCATATCTAAACCCGTCACATTTGCACCTTCTCGCGCCATACTTTCTGACAAAATACCGCCACCACAGCCGACATCGAGTATTTTTTTGCCAAATACACCATCAACGCGTTGCATGATATAACCTAGACGTAGTGGATTAATTCGATGTAAAGGGGCAAATTCGCCTTCTAAATCCCACCAACGGGAAGCAATAGCTTCAAATTTTTCAATTTCTTGTTTATCGACATTGAGATACGCTTGGGTTTGAGTATCACTCATGAGAGGAGCTCCTATCCTATAGAGATGCCCGCAAGCTAACTTCGTAAATATTACAAATAATAGAATCTATTTTTAGGCGCTATTATTAGAGGCTATTGTTCACTCAATTCGCAAGTTTCGGACATGTAAACTAATTTGCGACTATTATACATAGCTTGAAAGACAAATACCCACTTCTATTATTTTTATTAGAAAAGACAAATACCCGTTGCTCTTATTTTTATTAAATTGATGAATTGTGGTATAGTTCTACTCTTTGAATCCGAAGTTATGAGGGACAGTGGTTCCATGAGCGAGATTGCCAGAGAAATCACACCGGTAAATATCGAAGAAGAGCTGAAAAGTTCGTATTTGGATTATGCAATGTCCGTTATTGTCGGACGTGCGCTTCCAGATGTTCGAGATGGACTGAAGCCGGTACACCGCAGAGTACTCTTTGCGATGAATGTATTGGGAAATGATTGGAATAAACCCTATAAAAAATCTGCCCGTATAGTCGGGGACGTTATCGGTAAATACCATCCACATGGTGATAGCGCTGTTTACGAGACCATTGTTCGTCTTGCACAGCCTTTCTCTATGCGTTATATGCTGGTAGATGGTCAAGGTAACTTTGGTTCGGTCGACGGCGACTCTGCGGCTGCTATGCGTTATACGGAAATCCGTATGGCGAAAATTGCCCATGAAATGCTGGCCGATCTTGAAAAAGAAACCGTAAATTTCGTCCCAAACTATGATGGTACAGAGCAAATCCCTGAAGTTATGCCAACACGTATCCCTAGCCTATTGGTAAATGGTTCGTCAGGTATCGCTGTCGGGATGGCAACAAATATTCCTCCGCACAATTTAGGGGAAGTGATTAACGGTTGCCTTGCTTACATCGATGATGAAGATATTAGTATCGATGGCTTGATGGAGCACATTCCGGGACCTGACTTCCCAACTGCTGCTATCATTAACGGCCGTCGTGGCATTGTCGATGCTTATCGAACAGGTCGCGGTAAGGTTTATATTCGTGCCCGTGCTGAAGTTGAAGTTGATGAGAAAAATGGTCGTGAAACAATTATTGTTCACGAAATTCCTTATCAAGTGAACAAAGCACGTTTGATTGAAAAAATCGCTGAACTAGTTAAAGAAAAACGCGTTGAAGGTATCAGTGCATTACGTGACGAGTCTGATAAAGACGGTATGCGTATTGTGATTGAAATTAAACGTGATGCAGTTGGTGAAGTGGTTCTGAATAATTTATATTCATTAACACAACTCCAAGTTTCTTTTGGTATCAATATGGTTGCTTTACATCAAGGCCAACCAAAAATATTGAACTTGAAAGATATCATCGCTGCGTTTGTTCGCCATCGTCGTGAAGTCGTTACACGCCGTACTATTTTTGAACTGCGTAAAGCGCGTGACAGAGCCCACATCCTTGAAGCTCTTGCAATTGCATTGGCGAATATCGACCCAATTATCGAATTAATTCGTCAAGCATCAACACCAGCAGAAGCAAAAGCAGGTTTGATTGCTCGTTCATGGATGTTAGGTAATGTTGCTGCAATGCTTGAACGTGCAGGTGATAACGCTGCGCGCCCTGAATGGTTAGAAGACCAATTTGGTGTGCATGACGGTGAATATTTCCTGACTGAGCAACAAGCACAAGCAATTTTGGATTTGCGTCTACAAAAACTGACAGGTCTAGAGCACGAAAAATTACTGGATGAATATCGTGAACTTCTCAAACAAATTGAAGAGTTGTTATTTATTCTGACCAGTCCTGATCGTTTGATGGAAGTCATTCGTGAAGAACTCGAAGCTATTCGTGATGTTTATAATGATGCGCGTCGTACAGAAATTACTGAAAATACGGCTGATATCAATATTGAAGATCTGATTAATCAAGAAAATGTGGTTGTTACCTTATCTCACCAAGGTTATGTGAAGTATCAGCCATTGACTGATTATGAAGCGCAGCGCCGTGGTGGCAAAGGTAAATCCGCAGCACGTATCAAAGAAGAAGACTTTATTGAACGTCTATTAGTTGCTAACACTCATGACACCATATTGTGCTTCTCTAGTCGTGGTCGTTTGTACTGGATGAAGGTTTATCAGTTACCTGAAGCTAGTCGTGGTGCGCGTGGTCGTCCAATTGTTAACTTGTTACCACTTGAGCAAAATGAGCGTATTACCGCTATTTTACCTGTGCGTGAATATGAAGATGGGTACTTCGTCTTTATGGCTACTGCGAGCGGTACTGTGAAGAAAACGCCTCTGCAAGATTTCAGCCGTCCGAGAAATGGTGGGATTATTGCTGTTAACCTTAATGAGGGCGATGAGCTAATTGGTGTTGATTTAACCAATGGTTCTAACGAAGTGATGTTGTTCTCTGCTCAAGGGAAAGTTGTTCGTTTCGCTGAAGATGCTGTGCGTGCAATGGGACGTACTGCAACGGGTGTACGTGGTATTAAATTAGTGAACGATGATAAAGTTGTATCACTAATCATCCCACGCGGTGAAGGACATATCTTAACAGTAACCGAAAATGGTTACGGTAAGCGTACTGCTGAAGAAGAATACCCAACCAAGTCGCGTGCGACGCAAGGGGTAATTTCTATCAAAGTTAGCGAGCGTAATGGTCATGTTGTCGGTGCAATTCAGGCAGACGACGCCGATCAAATCATGATGATCACAGATGCAGGTACATTGGTACGTACCCGAGTTTCTGAGGTAAGCGTGGTGGGTCGTAATACTCAGGGTGTAACCTTGATTAGAACGGCAGAAAATGAAAAGGTTGTTGGCTTACAACGAGTTGCTGAGCCTGAACCTGAGGATTACATCAGTATTGCAATGAATAAATTCCTTGCAGTTATTGACGCTACATCTTAATCATTTTAAGTGGATGGCAATAAAGCCATCCACCTTTCAATTGAATCACGCTACTTTGAGATTTAATCGCTTTTCATTAAGTTTATCGCGTATACTTAGTCGTAGTCATTCGGCTCTGTAGGAAAAAGATTGAGATATTTACCCTCGTTTAAGACATCGCTCAGATTATCTCGAGATTTATTTCGTATCCTCGGCTTGATGTTGTGGGGAATGGGTGTTTTTATCACTTTATTCTTTATCTACATGCAATTTAATGAAAATAAATCAGAAATTCGTCAACAGTTTCACTCTGGCTATGATAATTTACAATCATATATTCAGCAAACAGCCTCTACTCTACGTTCCATTCAGTCGATGACTGAGCAGCACAGACTTAAATTAGATGAATTTAGAGAAAAATCAGGTAGTAAACTCGATTTCATGGCGTTACCCACCTCTCAGTCATATTCTTTTTATCCTCTAACGTCGAGTTCTGATTGCGAATATTTTAAAGAAAAAACAGAGAGCTATTTGCTCGCGTTTGAACAACTTAATTACTTTTGGAAAGATAGTATTGCTGCGCCACAGGGGCTTAACCACGTCTATCTGATAGGCTCTACAAGTTACTGTATGGTAGATTATCCTATTCGTTCAATGGTCTCAGATATTGAAACATTAAAAAAAGTAGGCTATGAAAGTGTTCGCGCATACAAAAGCTTTAAGTTACAGGGACAAGAACGAAATTTATATACAGTAGTACGTGGCGCACAATCGGATAATGGCCAAGTTTATTTAGTATTACCGGTATTTAATGCATCAGTGTTAACTGGCTTTATTGGTTTAGAACGAACAATCAATTTAAATCAATTTAATTTACGTAATGATAAAACAGTCGAAATTATGATTGTTAATCATTATAACCAACCCACATTATATTACCCTAATGATTTAAATCCTAAAAATTCTACACTACTCAATATTAGTGAGCCTTATTTCTTTGGTTTTAATTCCGATTATTCGAAGCTTATTTTTAAAAAACGTCTGGTGCCATCAAACATGGCCGTTATTTATTCAATCGCAACCATTGAAATTATAGAGAATTTAAAAGGGGTTATATTCTATGGTGTATTGATAAATATTATAACCGGACTCCTTATTTTCTTTTTGATTTGGTTACTTGAAAGAAAAATGTTAGAACCTGCGGCTAATACCGCAATACGTCTAGAGGAACATGAACAATTTAACCATAAAATAGTTGCTTCAGCACCTGTGGGAATCATTATCTTAAGGTTAACGGATGGCGGTAATATTTTAAGTAATGAATTAGCACATAATTATTTTCGTTTACTCAGTGAAGATGATAAGCAACGTATCTTGATGATTATTAGGCAAAAAACTAGTAATTACATCGATGTTGTGACAATCAATAATACTCACTTGCAGATCAGTTTCGTTAATTCACGTTACCAAAATGAAGACGTTGCTATTTGTGTACTTATTGATATTAGTATTCGTGTACAAATGGAAAAATCTTTACAAGACGTAGCGGATGCCGCAGAACAGGCTAACCTGGCAAAATCAATGTTCTTAGCAACAGTTAGCCACGAATTAAGAACGCCTTTATACGGCATTATTGGTAATATCGAATTACTTCAACGTTATGATTTATCAGAAAAAGCAAATCGACTTGTTTCGACGATGGATAACTCCTCATCACTTTTATTACAGATCATAAGTGATATTCTTGATTTCTCGAAAATAGAATCTGAACAATTAAAAATAGAAAATAAGTTGTTCAACTGTCGAGATGTTTTTTCTTTTGTACTGGCCAATTATTTACCGCTGATTACTAAAAAACAAATTTCTATTTACGCATACATTGAGCCTAATATTCCTGATCTTATTTTGAATGACTTTGTTAGGTTGCAACAAGTCATCTCGAATATAATTAATAACAGTATAAAATTCACACACTCAGGATTTGTTTTGCTCTATGTTTGGAAAGATGATAATTACTTAAAAATAGAAATTAGGGATTCTGGTATTGGCATGACACAAACTGTTGTCATGCAACTATTTGATCCATTTTTTCAAGTATATGACCAAAATAATACAGGGCATAAAGGAACTGGTTTAGGCTTAGCTATTTGTGAAAAACTAGTTAGTTTGATGGATGGTGACATTGAGGTAAGTTCACATTTAGGATTAGGTAGTTCATTTACTATCCGAATTCCGTTATATGGGCAAGAATATATTACCCATTATGTGCCTGATTATCGATTAAATTATCGCATCGCAATAGTGTGCAAAAATGAATTCTTAATGCATTTTCTATCTCGGTTATTAGTACATCATAGTTTTATTGTATTGACCGATAAGCTAATTGATAAAGATAATACTTATGATTTATTGATTACTGATAATAATGACGACTTGAAGGTATTGAGCCACAATATCATTAGACTTTCGAGTATGTATGCGGGCGATTTCCGTGAAACTTGTCAAAATGAGTGGATTTATAATACCTATCAACTCGATAACTTACCGATATTAATCGATAAAATTATTGTTAAAGCGACTGATCAAATACATAAAGGACCACAAAATAGCCCTGAGTCTCTCGAGGCTGATCGATCTTTAAGTGCCTATAATGTATTGATTGTCGATGATCATCCAATTAACAGATTATTATTAAGCGAACAGTTAGCGAGTATTGGATTTACCACGCGTACAGCAGTTGATGGTCTTGATGCACTTAAATACTTAGGAAATTATTCAGCGGACATTGTTTTGACTGACGTCAACATGCCAAATATGGATGGGTATGAATTAGCACGAGAACTACGTAAAACAGGCTTTAAGTTGCCAATTATCGCTTTAACTGCCAATGCAATGGCTGAAGAAAAACAACGTTGTATTGAGGCAGGGATGAATGATTGTTTATCTAAACCAACCACCATCGCGATATTAAGAGAAACCTTAGTTCGATATTGCTAAACATGAATTAAAAATGAAAACCCCCAATGTTAATTTTTTAACTGTTGGAGGCTTTTCATTCTTGATTTTTATGATTAACAAAATCAGCAGGATTATGTTTATTCTGCAGGTAGATTATTAATACTTACTGAAGACAGGTAGTTAAGTAAAGCAATGTCATTTTCAACTCCGAGCTTCAACATAGCTGACTTTTTCTGACTACTGATAGTTTTAATACTACGATTAAGTTTTTTTGCAATCTCAGTTACAAGAAAACCTTCCGCAAATAAACGTAAAACTTCACTTTCTTTCGGTGATAATCGCTTATCACCATAACCACTTGCATTCACTTTCTCCAGTAGTTTACTGACACTTTCTGGCGTGAATTTCTTTCCTTTTTGTAGTGCTGCTAGTGCTTTTGGTAAATCAGCTGGTGCGCCTTGTTTGAGAACAATTCCCTCGATATCCAACTCTAAAATAGCACTTAAAATAGCTGGATTGTTGTTCATTGTTAAAACAATGATTGAGAGGTCAGGATAATGGCGTTTAATGTATTTAATCAACGTAATACCATCACCGTATTTATCTCCAGGCATAGATAAATCAGTAACAAGAACGTCAGCATTCAAACGTGCTAAGTTGTTAATCAAAGATGTTGAATCTTCAAATTCACCAACGATATTCACCCATTCGATTTGTTCAAGTGACTTTCTTATACCGAAAAGAACAATAGGATGATCATCGGCAACAATGACATTTAGGTTATTCATATTATTGGTTACCTTCTGGCATTAGTCTTCTCACTGAGATATCCAGTTCTCTAATGCAATTTCTTATTTCCAATTCGTTTTCATCTGCTATGAAAAATTCTAACTCTTCACATAATTTGTGAAGAAGCTTAAATTCGAGCATAGCAAAAACTCCTTTTAAACGATGTGCAGTATTTTTTAATTCAGTCAAGTCCGCAATACTCGCGCTATTATACAGTTTATTAATATCTATCGGTACTGTTGTGATGAACAAATCCTTATAATCGCTTTTTGATAAAATTGTATGATAATCACTAAGTGCGTTTTCAATCGACTCATTAGATATCATGGAAGCTTCTTGATTATCAAGTGAAATAGATGAAAATGAGACAGAGTTACTATTTTGTAGTTCAGAATTTTCGATTAGCAAAGAGATAGCATCGATGAGTTCATCTGCAAAGTTATAGTTAACTTCGATTAAATTTGGTTTAAGTAAGTTGATTTTGCGACAATAACTATTTACTAGGATAGTATGTGCGAAATTTTCATCATGGTTATCTGCTATCAATAAATCCCAATCTGTATGTGGTGAACTTTCATTAATATCGAGAAATTCAGCACCATAATTAGTCAGTGTATTTCTGACTATGCGTGAGATATCTGCATTATGAATATTTAGTCTGATATAAATATCTTCTAATAGTGCGGGATACTCATTAACAACGATTTCATTTGTTGATGGTAATATTATTTCATAGTGGGTGCCGATGGCATCACTTGTTTTAATCGAAAATGTACCATTCATTCGTTTTGTTAGTTGCTTGCATAAATAGAAGGTGATCCCAGAGCGAGTAAACTGAACATTTTTTGAGATTTTTCCTGTGAATGGGTTCTGTAAGTTATTGACCTCTTGATTCGTTAGGCCAATTCCACTGTCTTTAATATTGATAGAGATAGTATGTTTCTCGGTATTGTAGTCTAGAGAAACTGAAATCTTCCCAAAAGAGGTGGTAGAGAGAGAATATTCCCAAATCAGTTGTAACAAATTCTGTAGGTAGCTTGGATTGATTTCAATCGAAGAATCTGGATTTATGTTGTTGCTAAAATAGAGCGAAAGCCCTTTATCATTCACGCGAGATATATTCTGTTTAAGAAAATGACTTACCAGTTGACTAACTGAGATTTTTTCTAATTCTAAGGCCTGTGTTTGAGTTTCGAGTTGATTGAGTAGCTCAATGTTTTTAAACCAGTGATTAATATGTAGAAGCTGATCTTCTATCTGGAGAATCGGTGTATTAATATTATTTAAATCTTGTTTTGGAACAGTCGAAAGCTTGAGTTGCGAGACAATTGTATCGATTTGATTTAGGGCTGGTAAAATTTCATTGCACATGTTCTCAAATATTATTTTTCTTAATTGTATATTTTTTTGATATTCCCGAGTGGCAAGTTCTTGACGTTTTTGTGTTAAGACTTCTTTGTCTTTATCAATAATAATAAACAAAATAGCGCTTTCGATTGTAAGGCTGTTAACCAGTATGATTTCATAGATATTATTCTCTATAGAAACTTGGATAACATCATTATTATCTGTTGCCATCTCTTTGATATGAACTAAATCCATCGAAGGAAGTAACTGATTAGCAATGCTATTGCTCAATAACTTTTTATTGTTACTAAAATCATAGACTAAGATTCCATATGAAATATGGTTAATAATGTCATTGTTGAGCCCATCTTTAAATTGCAGTTCACGCAAAATTGTCGTGTTAGGTGAGATAATTCTTTTTCGGATAAAAATAGTTGCGACTAAGGCTAATATTGATACTGCAAACATGCAGGCAATTAGCCAAAAGTTATAGCTGGCAATATTGAACAGAATATTTTTAATGGAAACACGGTAGTGAATCTGATAATTGGTTCCTTCAATTGGTTGAAAGAATACAAGGTTAGTGCCGATAACAGAGACTAAAGATTCATTGTTGCTTAAATTGCTTGAGCGCGGGCTAATTGAAAGATAATCGCCTTGTAAGCTAAAAGGGATTAACGAATTAATTGAAATATCGAAAGAGATAACACTCGTTAATTGACCTGGAGAATTAAACATTAGCCTATAGGTATAGTAGTACACATCATCTGGAGAGTATTTTTGTATATTTGAAATGATCTCTCGACGGTCAAGTAAGGTTGACTGCGTTAACATATCAGTACGTTTGTCTTCAGCAGTTAACGTCAAGTAGCTTTCTTTATAGCGTAACTCAGGTTTAAGTATGGAATGGGTGGTGACTAGGACTAAGGTGTTATCTTGGCCATTAAGGTAATACATTGAATTGAATTCATTACGAGCCCCCCAAACTATTTCCATATAGTTTGCCAGTTTTGTTGCCAAAATATTGCTACTTGTCTTATTACTACCAAAAACGATGGAGTCAATAGTCTGGTTTGCACTACTTAACCAGAATACATCATGGCGAACTTCAGTGATCGACAAATCTTTGGTCAACGTAGTCGGAGACTTGTCATTGGCGAGCTTGTAGATGTGGCTAGCTTGATATCGGTAATCTTCAATTTGATAAGCTAATCTTGTTGCCATGCTACTCAGGGCGGTTTGACGGCTTTGTAGCCAAGCTTGGTAATAGTTATAGAGTGATAAAGAGAGCATCACCGCAAGTAGCAAAATAAACGCAATAAAAATGCGTGAAAGTATGTTTGATTTTAATAATGATTGTCTGTACATATTGTCGCGCGCAGTCCTGTCGGCAAAATATTTATTTAGATTAAAAATCATACGCCTAGAGAGACTATAGACATCGATTCTGCACAGATACTACCATTTTTCTAGGTAAATAGAGAACAATTGAGTGAAGATTAGCCAAACGATACAAAAAAATCAATTATTTTACTATCAGGGGTAGACAAGACTACGCGATTACTACATAATCGCGCCCCATGGAGGGATGGCCGAGCGGCTGAAGGCAGCGGTCTTGAAAACCGCCGATGGGAAACCATCCTAGAGTTCGAATCTCTATCCCTCCGCCACATTAGCCGGCTTAGCTCAGTTGGTAGAGCAACTGACTTGTAATCAGTAGGTCACCAGTTCGACTCCGGTAGCCGGCACCAAATAAGAACCCGTTACTTCGAAGGAAGTAACGGGTTTTTTCTTTCTAGTCGTTTATATTCCTACTTAAAATGAAAGGTTGTTTTATCTGACTATCACCCTATACGTTGGTATCTATTATCACTCAATGATAGCCAGACTGTTTTAATCAAAATGACATGAATTCAGATATTTTTTCTTGATAAGAAACTCGTCCATGGGACGAGTTTTTTGTAACTAAAGCCAGCTGTGTATCATAAAATAGGATAAAGAAAAAACTAAAATTACCATGAGGTGTTGGAGCACAGTTAAAAGCAAAAGAAATCTTCTTATTTGATTCATAGTTTCTCGCTCAATTAGGCTAAAATACGGCGTACTAAAATGTACTATTCAGCCATTTAACCATAGTAATAAAGTTATTTTCTTCAAAAAAGATTTGAAATTTTTGTGAAGTAAATGCTAAAAATAAGTATAAATAATTAGTTGAATTCTATTTTTTTAGGAATAGGAAAGCAAAACTGATTATTTTTCGTTGAAATTTATCAAAGTTACTCTCGAATATAATTGAGGATATTATTTCCATTTATATCGGTCATAGATGTATGTGTAAATTTTCTTTTTACTAGATAACTGTTATATAAGCTAGGCTTGAAAACGTTATTTTATCAAATAAAAAATACACTCTATCAAGATGACTAGAGTGTATTTCAAGTAACTCGATTTAATTTTTTAATCTGGTCGTGACTAAATTAAAAACTGTCTTCATATTCGCGAGCTTTTTTCTCATCATAGTTATGCTCCCATTTTGCGACTACGAGTGCAGCTAAAGCATTACCGACGACGTTTAAGGCTGTGCGTGCCATATCCAGTATACGGTCAACGCCGGCGATGAAGGCAAGGCCTTCGAGTGGGATACCAACGCTACCTAATGTGGCGAGAAGGACAACGAACGAAACACCAGGAACACCAGCAATACCTTTTGATGTGATCATTAGCGTAAAGACTAATATGAGCTCTTGCCCAATAGATAACTCAATACCATAAAGTTGTGCGATAAATATAGCTGCAATACTTTGATATAAGGTTGAGCCATCGAGGTTGAAAGAATAGCCTATTGGGATCACGAAACTGGTGACTGATTTAGGTGCACCATATTTTTCCATTTTGTCCATAATACGTGGTAAAACGGTTTCTGAACTGGCGGTCGAATAAGCGAGTAAGAGTTCATCTTTTAATATTTTCATCAGCATGAAAATATTAATTTTACAGTATCTTGCAACAAGTCCTAATACCACCACAGCAAAGAATATAATGGCGCAATGAACTAAAATAACTAATTTTAATAATGGAACAAGTGAGGTAAACCCAAAGTTTGCAACGGTAACTGAAATCAGTGCAAATACCCCGATCGGCGCATATAGCATGATCATGTTAGTAACACGGAACATAGTTTCAGAGAATGTTTGCAAGACAGTGAGTAAAGGTTGTTTTTTCTCTAAAGGTAAAGAGGAAAGACCTAAACCAAATAATACTGCGAAGAAGATCACCGGTAGCATATCACCACTAGCCATTGCAGCAAAAATATTGCTAGGCACCAATGTTAAAAGGGTATTGATAATACCTGATGGATGGCTTTCAACTTCTTGTGTGGTTTTTTCATACTGAGAAATATCGACTTGGGTTAATTGAGACATATCAATACCAACGCCAGGTTCGAATATATTGGCAAAAGAAATACCAACTATAATGGCAATGGTGGTGATGATCTCAAAATAAACAATAGTTTTAAAACCTAATGTTCCTAATTGCTTGGTGTTACCAACTCCTGCAATACCGACAATTAGCGTTGAAATAACGATTGGAACGACAATCATTTTTATCAACTGAATAAATATTTTACCAGCAGGGGATAATATATTTAGAATAAGCCAATCTTTATATTCTGTATTATTATGTAATAGCGCACCAAGAATAACACCTAAAATAAGAGCAACCAAAATTTGCCATCCTAGGCCAAACTTAAAGGGCTTCTTTTTAGTCATATGGTTTAATGTCATAATGGAATCTCATTTTTATATTAATAATTTTTATGTATGCATATTTTTTATCATAAATTTTATAACGAATATTCGAGAAAACTACAACTATTAACTCGATAAAATTGAGTGATTTCTGTGGTTGATTTATATAAAAGTGTTATATTTGTTTCATTGTTGTTGTTTTTTGTAACATAATGTTTTTTTATGTGGGATTTGTGGTTTGTTTTTTTATCGAGTATGTTAATTTTTGAGGGGGATTAAATTAGGTAATTAGTTGTTTTCATGTGTAAAAATTGTTTAAATTTTGTGCTTATTTCTGCGATTAAGTATAGATATAGTGGCTTATTAACAAAAATAGATATATTTCGAGATAGCATGATAAATAAAATTTAAAATAGGCGTAATATAAAAATATTAATTTAAAAATGAGATGTGAATATATAAAAATGTAATTTTATGTAGCGGTAAATTAGCGGATAAAAAAATACTGTTAATAAATAAATTTCATTGAGACAATTAATTTTCTCACTCAAATTTTTATTATGATTAAATTACAAATAACGTTAATGATGTATTTTAAATATCTTAATTAAATTTTCACCATTAAGCTAAGTTACGACGTAGTTTGGTTACGTTTATAAGCTGCGAGTAATGTACGCTCTGATAAATCAAGATAGCTTCGCAACATATCTGCCGCTTCTTGGTTATGTCCTGAGTCCAATAATTCAAGAATTGACTGGTTTTTATCAATATAAGGCGCGTAAAGTATTTTTGGGTCATTCAAATGACCAAATGCTAAACGTAATTCAGCTGAAACATTGCGATAAAGCTTGATAAGCCGTTCACTATCAGAAAGTTCAACAATGGCAATATGGAACTTCATATTGGCAGTACCGACACCTATCCAATCTTTGACTTCTTCATGTTCACGCGCTTCATTTACGGCTTGGCTCATTTTTTGAACTGCTGGATGTAAGGCGTATGCATGGCTCAATGCATCACATTCTATCAAACGGCGAACTTGGTAAATATCAATAATAGCGGCCATGTCAGGAACTGAGACATAAACCCCTTTATTGGGTGCATAAGTTAATAAGCCTTCTTGAGTTAATACTCTAAATACCTCACGTAAGGTATTACGGGAAATCTCTAACTCTTCACTCAGCATGGCTTCCGATAAGCGCTGCCCAGGAGTAAGCGCACCGACCATAATTTTGTATCTGATAGTTTCAGCGATGGTGACGGACAATGTTTGAGCAACAGGCTGTTTTTTCATAAGAAGACAAATTTTGGGTTGAGTGAAGAAATGGAATAAAGCGCTATCTTCACATATTCGAGTTACAGCGGCAAGGTGCCTTTCATGCACTGATAGGGTGAATATAAATCAATTATCTACCTGAAAGTGATCTATGCATTCAATCTATGCACTTATTTGGTGCAATCGTAATGTTAATAATTGAGGTTAATTGTTAATTAAGTGATCGAGATTTGATTTTTAATCATGGGATAACGATTTATGTTGATTGTTTTATCAGCATTTCATATTAATTGTTCAACAATCTATTCTTGATGAATTAACAATTTAGGTAACTAGTAGAACAATGGCACGATAATTGCCTAGTCTTATTGGGTTATTTGCTTAGGTTTATAGCTCGGAAAACTAGGTCAGTATTTAAAACACAACATCAATAAGCACACTAATAATTAAAAAAATAATCAAATTAGAGGGGTATGTATATGACAGCTCAAGAAAGTACCACCACCGCCGAGTATGTAAAAAAAAGACGTTCATCGCTAATAGGCGCTATCTTCTTGATGGCAACATCGGCAATTGGGCCTGGTTTTATCACGCAAACGGCAACGTTTACCGTGACATTGGGTGCGGCATTTGCCTTTGGTATTTTAGCTTCGATAGTGATTGATTTCGTGGTACAGCAAAATATTTGGCGAATAGTGACCTTAACTAAGATGCATTCATCGGATATTGCGAATGCAACGATACCGGGAAGCGGGTATTTGTTAGCGGTTTTGGTCATTTTCGGTGGATTGATTTTCAATATCGGTAATATTGCTGGCGCAGGCTTAGGATTAAATGCCTTAGTCGGGCTTGATCCTAAATGGGGTGGGCTAATTAGTGCATTGCTCGCTATCTATATATTCTCTTCTCGTAAGGCGAGCTCATTTATTGACAGACTTATCATTGGCTTAGGAATAGTCATGATTGGTTTGACTTTATTTGTTGCTATCGCATCAAATCCACCTTTAGGGGAGGCATTACGCCAAACTGTGCTACCTGATACTGTCGATTTTGCCATGATCACAACCATTGTTGGCGGTACCGTTGGTGGTTACATCTGTTATGCAGGAGCACATCGTTTATTAGATAAAGGTGCTGTTGGTATTGAAAATATCAAGGCTGTTTCTAGTGCGGCGACTAAAGGCATTTTAGTTGTTGGTTTGATGCGTTATATATTATTTCTTGCCATCTTAGGCGTTGTGGCAAGCGGTGTGACTATTGATATTTCAGGTAAAGCAGCTAATCCTGCATCACAAGCCTTCCAAGCGGCAGCGGGTAACTTCGGGTTACGTATTTTTGGCTTAATTTTATGGGCTGCGGCACTCACGAGTGTTATTGGTGCGGCTTACACCTCCATGAGCTTTATTTCAGCATTTAAACAATCTATCACAGAAAGACAACGTAACGTTGCGACCATTATCTTCATTGCCATTTCATTAGTTATCTATTTATTGATGGGAACTGCACCTGCTGCGTTATTGGTTTTCGCCGGCGGCTTTAACGGTCTTATCCTACCGATTGGTCTAACTATCTTTGTTTACATTGGTTGGAAAAGAGCGGATTTAATGTCTGGATATCATTACCCGCGCTGGTTGCTGTGGTCTGGTGTTATAACCTGCGTACTGACATGGTATATGGGCGTTATGTCCGTTGAAGCTATCTTCAATTACTTGAAATAATATCGAGGAATAATAATGAAAAAAAGAATCGATTTAAACAGTGACCTTGGAGAAAGCTTTGGTCAATGGCAAATGGGAAATGATGAGGCAATCCTACCTGTGGTCAGTAGCGCCAATATTGCTTGTGGTTTTCATGCAGGCTCTCCAGAGGGAATATTCAAAACATTGAAGGCGGCGAAAGAAAATGGGGTTGCCGTTGGTGCTCATGTTGGTTATCCCGACTTAGTGGGTTTTGGTCGCCGCAACATGGATATTGACTCGGGCGAATTAACCGCAGATGTAGTTTATCAAATTGGTGCGCTCAAAGGGCTAGCGGCAGCGGCTGGTACCCAAGTGCAATACGTCAAGCCACATGGTGCGCTCTATAACACTATTGCTCACGATAAACGTCAAGCAATGGCAGTGATAAATGCAATTCTTGCTATCGACAATCAATTGATATTAGTGGCACTTGCCGGTTCACCATTAATTGATTGGGCGCGTGAACAAGGCCTCAAGGTTGTTGCTGAAGCTTTTGCGGATAGAGCCTACAACAGTGATGGAACATTAGTATCCCGTAAACTTACTGGTGCGGTATTACACGATCCTAAACAGGTTGCACAGCGTATGCTGCAATTGGTCACTGAAGGGGGGGTTATGTCTATTGACGGTAAATTTACGCCGATTGAAGCCGGGTCAATTTGTGTTCACGGGGATAGCCCTGGAGCCCTTGAAATGGCGCAACAAGTCCGTGCCATATTCGAAGCACAAGGTATCGAAGTCTATGGTTTTGCGCATAAAGGGGATAATGAATGACTCAGTTAATGAAAGCCTCTAAACAGGCGATTGACGCTGCAAAATCAGCAAGAGAAGCGATACGTCATGGATTCGATAAACCTACGGCAGGGTTAGCGCCGGGTATGACACAAGCGAACATGATTGCACTGCCGCGCGATTGGGCTTTTGATTTTTTACTTTATGCGCAACGTAACCCTAAAAGTTGTCCCGTTCTTGATGTCTGTGAAGCGGGGAGCTGGCAGACGGTATTAGCAGAAGGGGCTGATCTGCGTACTGATATCCCGCGTTATCGCGTTTGGAATGATGGTCAATTGGTTGATGAAATTACTGATGCAACAGATATTTATCATCAACACCCTGATTTAGTTACATTTTTGATTGGTTGTAGTTTTACTTTTGAAACACCAATGATTGAAGCGGGTATTGATATTCGCCACATCACGGATAAATCGAATGTACCTATGTACAAAACTAATCGTTTATGTCGTCCCGCGGGGCGATTGCAGGGTGAACTCGTGGTCTCAATGCGCCCCATCCCCGCAGATAGAGTCGCTGATGCTGTGAATATAACAGGCAGGTTTCCGGCGGTTCATGGAACGCCAGTACACATAGGTGCCCCAGAGTTGCTCGGTATTAGCGATATTATGCAGCCAGATTTTGGCGATGCGGTTCGTATCGAGGAGGGTGAAATCCCTGTGTTTTGGGCTTGTGGTGTTACACCGCAAGCGGCTGTAATGAAGTCAGGCGTACCCTTTGCGCTTAGTCATGCGCCCGGTTACATGTTCATTACTGATGTTCCCGACGCTGCTTACCATATATAGAGGTGCCAATTGCGTTTTTTACCGGTCAATTTGAGTGCATTTATGGTCGAATTGCAAAGTCTTGAACAGACGATGGCATTGACTGATTCATTAAATAATATGCCAATTCAGGGAATTGAAGAGATAACCCCGGCAGCGAGAACGATACTGGTTCGTTACAACCCAGTAATTACCAAAATCAATGAATTGGTGCGTGAGATATCATTACGTGATGTTTCTAAAGTGGAGTTGAAAGTCAGTAAGTTAGTCACTATTCCCGTTGATTACCGCGGTGAAGATATTGCTGAGGTTGCGCAGTATTTAGGGATAACGATTGATGAAGTGATCCGACGCCATACTGAAAATGAATACCAAGTTGCTTTCAGTGGTTTTGCGCCAGGATTTGGTTATATGGTATCTAAAGGGGCACAGTTAAATGTGCCAAGACGTCAATCGCCACGTGTTCGAATACCCGCAGGCTCAGTGGCTTTGGCGGGCGAATTCAGTAGTGTTTATCCACAAGCCAGTCCGGGTGGCTGGCAATTGATTGGTACCACAGATATTGCCGTATGGGATATTGATCGTGAGGAGCCTGCTCTACTGCAAGCAGGTTATCGAGTTAATTTTATCGATAAAGCACGAAGCAATGTGACATATAGCTTGCCGATTAGTCAACCAATTAAGAATCGTAGTCAACAGGTTGAAACTACTGATTTAACCGTATTAACCGTGGGTTTACAGACCTTATTTCAAGATATGGGACGAATTGGTCAGTCAGCACTCGGAATTTCTGAATCAGGGGCAATGGATAAAAGCGCATTGCACAGCGCAAATCGCTTAGTGGGTAATTCGTCTGATAGCACCGCTTTAGAAATCACGCAAGGTGGCTTTAAAGCACGAGCAAACAGAGATTTGCTCGTTGCCATTACTGGTGCAACTTGTCCTATTCAAATTATGACGTCGGAAAACGAACATTATGAGGCGAAAACTTATCAGCCCATTGGCTTAGCGAAAGGGGATGTCATACATGTGGGGCGACCGAGCCAAGGTGTACGTAGCTATTTTGCTGTAAGGGGTGGTTTCAATGTCGCCACAGTTTTAGAAAGTTGCTCATTTGATACATTAGCCCAAGTTGGACCTGCTCCATTAGTTGTCGGGCAGTCGTTATCTATCAAGGCAAATAATCAACAATCGGCAATATCATTGAATGAAACACCAGCTTTTGAGTATCCAACTTCAGAGGATGTGGTTGTTCTTGATGTAGTCTTAGGGCCGAGAACTGATTGGTTTACTCCGCAAGCGATTGAGTTACTCCACAATCAGCTATGGCAAGTCACGGCAGCCTCTAACCGTATTGGCTTACGCCTTGCGGGAGATGTGCCATTTGAACGCGAAAAACAGCAAGAGTTACCTAGTGAAGGAACTTGCATTGGTGCGATTCAAGTGCCCGCCAATGGCCAACCTGTATTGTTTTTAAATGACCATCCCTTAACGGGTGGATACCCAGTTATCGGGACAGTTTGTGAATACCATTTGGATTTAGCAGGGCAGCTGCCTGTCAATACCAAAATTAGGTTTAATCCACTTGGTGAATTTAAGCAATTTGAAGGGAGTCATGTTGAATATGAAAACAAATAATAACGCTAACCCATTAAATAAAGAAAATACTTCACATAAAGTATTGATAGCAAACCGTGGCGAAATTGCCGTCCGTATCATTCGCGCTTGTCGTGATCACGGTTTCGCTTCAATCGCTGTTTATGCCGATAACGACATCGATGCTTTGCATGTAAAAATGGCCGATGAGGCGTTTGGCTTAGATGGCAGTGCACCAGCGCAAAGTTATTTAAACATCGAAAAACTGATTGCGATTGCAAAGCGATCAGGGGCTACGATGGTGCACCCAGGTTATGGCTTTTTATCTGAGCGTGCTGAATTTGCGCGAGCAGTCGAAGAAGCCGGCTTAATTTGGATAGGCCCTAGCGCACAGTGTATTGATATTCTAGGTGACAAAGTCCAAGCGCGTCATATTGCGTTGCAAGTGGGAGCGCCTTTGGTGGTTGGTACTAAAGATCCCGTTAAAGATGTTCGTGAAGTGGTGGAATTTGCACATACTCATGGCTTGCCGATTGCAATTAAAGCGGCTTTTGGTGGTGGTGGTCGGGGTTTGAAGGTCGCATGGCAACTAAATGAAGTTGAAGAACTGTATCATTCTGCGGTGCGGGAAGCCACCGCTGCATTTGGTCGCGGGGAATGTTTTTTAGAGCAATTTCTCCATAATCCGCGTCATATTGAAGCGCAAGTCATTGCCGATAAACAGGGTAATGTTGTGGTTGTGGGAACTCGGGATTGTTCATTACAGCGACGAAATCAAAAACTTGTTGAAGAGTCTCCGGCGCCTTTTTTATCTGATATGCTGCAACAGCAAATTATTAAGGCATCGACTGATATCTGTCGTAAAGCTGGCTATGTTGGTGCCGGTACGGTTGAATTTTTATTAAGCCAAGAAGGAACGTTATCTTTCTTAGAAGTGAATACTCGATTGCAAGTTGAGCATCCTGTTACCGAGGAAACGGCGGGTATTGACTTGGTTATTGAGCAGTTGCGCATTGCTCAAGGTCTACCGCTAAGTATCAAAGATACACCTCAGCCTAGAGGCCATGCTTTTGAATTTCGTATTAATGCCGAGGATGCGGGAAATGGTTTTCTTCCTACTCCAGGTACCATTACATTATTTGATGCGCCATCAGGTCCCGGCATTCGTATTGATAGTGGTGTAGTAACTGGCTCGACTATTCCGGGTACTTTTGATTCATTGATGGCTAAACTCATTGTGGTGGGAAATACTCGGGAACAAGCAATTAATCGTGCTCGACGTGCTCTGGCTGAATTCACGATTGAAGGTGTGGCATCTGTATTACCTTTTCACCGCGCAGTCATGGAACATGCTGATTTTTGTGAGCAATTTAAGGTGCATACACGCTGGATTGAAACTGAATTTAATACACCAATTTCACCGGCAAAAAGACAAGTGCCAACATCGAGTGGTGAATTGATACGAACGTTTATTGAAATTGATGGAAAACGTTGTGAACTTGGTTTACCCGCACAATTATATTCTGGTTTTCTTACCAGCGGTTTATCTTCAACGAGTTTAGCTGAAAATGGCTCAAGAAACACCAAAGCGAGCCAGCTTGTAGACAACAATCCAGATAGGGTCAATGCACCAATTTCAGGTATTTTATTTAATTGGCTCATTCCTCAAGGGGAAAAAGTCATTGAAGGTGATGTCATTGGTGTAATGGAAGCGATGAAAATGGAAGTTCAAGTATTAGCTCATCGCGCCGGAAAATTAACCTATAGTGCCAATAAAGGTGATTTTATTGAGGCGGATTGTAAAATTGCTGAAATTAATTAATAGTTGAAACTGATGTCGTTTTAAATAAAGCGGTAATTCTAAAAGGTTACCGTTTTAATTTACTTTGCTAGCAGATGTATGATTTTTGAACGCAAACCTTAAGGGTGATTTATGTATTATATTGATATAATAGAATAAATAGCCACTTCTTTAGGTGAAAGAAAGTTCTGGAAGGTTGGCTCATTAAATTTATAGGGAAAACTTAGCGTGAATTACGGCTAGGTAAAGTCCGTAAAGGGGGATTAGGGGCAGGGACTGCATGTTTTTCAGAACTAACCACGTCTTCGCTATCTCGATAAACTTCACCACAGAGAAAAAAAAGATTTGGGCGTTTTGACTCAAGATAAGATTTTCGACTGATACACTGTTGCTCAGTAAATAGGGTGTCAGTAACTGGTAGTGCATCACATGAGTCTGTTCCACAAGGGCTAACCCATAATGCCCAACCAACCAGTACCATATGTCCTGCCATTTATGTTGCCTTCCCAATTGAGTCGTTATAAAAATTTTTCAAATTATGCGCTTTCAAATGAAGTAAATATTATTAATGCACTATCAGTTAAATCAAGCGTCAAATTCTAGCATTGGATTTAGTGAATGTATTCATCTGTAAGCCACTGAAAGGGACATTCACACTATTAAGCAAATCTATAATTATTATTCTATACGATATGTAATAAAAATTATATTTATCAAAAATGAAAAATATTTTGCACTGGCAGGTACAAGTAAGATAGAACGATTTTTCGTGGTTGATCGCAAAAAAATAAAATAATTATCTGCAAATTGCTGTTTTAAGAGTTCAAGCCTGTCAATTTAAACAATTTTTATCTACGATGAATTTAACGTTAAGTATTAATAGAAGCAGGTATATGATGAATACCATGGAAGAAGTGCTTTCATTTTGGTTTGAAGAATCAACGCCAAAGCAATGGTTTGAAAAAAGCAAAAAATTTGATTTAGCAATTGCTAAGCGATTTACACATGTTACTGAAAGAGCAGCTAAATGTGAGTTAGCTTATTGGCGAGTTTCTATTCGAGGACGTTTGGCTGAAATTATTGTTTTAGACCAATTTTCACGAAATTTATGGCGTGATACACCAAAGTCTTTTGCTCAAGACAGTATGGCATTGGCTTTGGCGCAAGAAGCGATTAAACAACATGATTTTAATTTGCTCACATTATCACAGCGTAAATTTATTTTAATGCCATTTATGCATTCAGAATCAAGCTTTATCCACTTACAAGCTGTCGAGTTATTTCGTATGTTAGGGGATGACAATACATTGGATTACGAAATGCGCCATAAGGCGATTATTGATAAGTTTGGTCGTTATCCGCACCGTAATGAAATAGTAGGGCGGTCTTCAACTCCAGAAGAAATTACATTCTTAACACAACCTAATTCGTCATTTTAAGTTTGAAATTTAATGAGTTTGTCGTTGAACAGTTACAAACTCATTAAATGTTATCAAATTAGAAATTAACGATATAATTCAGCTTTAACTGGAGTCAAATTAAGTTGCTGTTGAAGCGCTCTTAAATATTGTTCAGTGATTATGGCAAGGTTAGGGTAAAACGGCTGCTCGGTTTGGCTCTGTTGTACTAATTCTAAATAGCGATATGCCCAAGGTAGTAAGTGTTGTTCTAAAAGGACAATAATCGCCTCATCTTCACCTTTCTCTGCTAAGGCGGAGATTGCCATCAATATTAAACCAAATTGATCTTCTGGCTCACGAACGCCGGTTTCTGTGACTAACCCTTTAGTCATTAAAAACTGTCGGTAAGCTGCGGTTGACTCTCCCATGACAGTATTATCATGGGCCAAGTAAACAGAGCCCCAAGGCGGAGCAGGCATCGCGCCTTGACCTTCGAATAAAATAGAAAAATCGTAAGTAATATCACCAGTATTGATTTGTGAAAATGATGAACAAATTTGCTGTACTTGGTTGATATTTTCCCATGAATGTAATGATGACAATTCAGGTAAAACAGGCAGTAGGTTCTGAAATGTTTTTGTTTGTGGTGCGTAGTAGAAGCAGGCGCCGAGGATTCTGAGTAGTGTGGTATCAATCATGATATATCCGTTATATTTCGAGCTACAGCGTTGTTGGCTGCGCTCAGCTACTCGAGTCACATACTTATGTATGCTCCCCGAGCTATCTTTGCTTGCCGTCTAGCTGTAACTCGAACTATTTAGGATATAAATTATTTAGCCTATTTCGAATTACAGCGCTATTGGTTGCGTTCAGTTACTCGAGTCACATACTTATGTATGCTCCCCGAGCTATCTTTGCTTGCCGCCTAGCTGTAACTCGAACTATTTACAGCGTTATTGGTTGCATTCAGTTATTCGAATTACATATTTTGGCGTATTAGTTTTAAACAAAGAACCCACTATTTGGGCTCTTTGATGAACTATCATATCACAGTAAGAACAATGCCTTACATAGTGATCTGCCAGAGGTTATAAAATGCAATTCGGCCAGCGAGTTCAGCTAACAGAACCGCAGCAGCGCTGGTGGCTAAAATGGTTTTTGAGGTACGTTGTTTTAATGCCATGCCTACAAAAGCCGCGAGGGCAATAACTAACACAACAACTTGGAATCCCCAAAAGCCAGTTTGTTCACTGCTAAGAGTCGGGCCCGTATCAGTTAAAAATGCTTGGTATCCGGCTCGGCTGGCAAAAATAGCTAATGTACCGATGAGGAAAGAAGCAATTCCTAAGCCACGAGCGCCAATAACAATAGCCAGCGCTCCACCACCTACTAACATTGTCATCCACATTTGTAGCGTAGTGTAACCCGTGTTCCAGTTAGCGATAGACGCAATATTGTAAACTTGGGGTATTGACCAAACAAAGGCAAGACCTGTAATTACAGCTGCAATATTAGCTAATTCACGCAATACAGTTTGTTTATAAAAATGCGTAAAAAATAATGTTGCAGCAGCGCAACCGACAAATACACCACTGAGGAATGCTTCGTTACTCATTGGTGAACGACCGACACCTAATAACATATTGAAGAAGCGTAGTGGTTGTCCAACGTGCAGGCCACCAATACCAAGTCCTATCACCATGATAATAAAAGCGACAATATTGGCTGTTTTTAACTGCTTGTCATCAATCGAGCCCATTTTTCGACTTAAATAAGCGAGCAGAAATAGGCCTACTGCGGATTGTCCTAAGACAGTGAAAAAAACGAGTGGTAATTCATGCATTTTACACCTCCGCAGGGTTTTTTAGTTCGCCACTTTTATCACCAGATGGTTTGGCGTCTTTGTGTGGTTTGATGACAATGTTAGGGTTGGTCAGGCTTGGGTCTGGCATAGGTGCAATACCACACTCAGTACCATGTAACTCGCGTAGAACCGTAATATCATCAAAGTCTAAAGCGCGCTGCGGGCAAGACTCAACACAGACGGGTTTCATTCCTTTAGCGACACGTTCATAACAGCCATCGCATTTGCTCATGAGCTTTTTCTTTTCATCATACTGAGGCGCGCCATATGGGCAACGTAGCTCACAGTAACGACAACCGACACAGATTGACTGGTCAACAACGACTAAGCCATCTTCCGCTCGCTTGTGCATTGCGCCTGTCGGGCAGCCTTCAACACACGTTGGGTTAGAACAATGGTTACAAGAAATGGACAAATAGTAGCTAAAAACATTTTGTTGCCAAATGCCATCTTGTTTTTGCCAACTTCCGCCGCCGAACTCATATACACGACGGAATTTTGGACCTAAATCTAAATCTTTTTCATCCTTACAACTGACTTGACAGGTTTTACAGCCAGTGCATTTAGTGGAGTCAAAATAAAAGCCATACTGTTTCATAAATTAACTCCTTAAGCGCGTTTCACTTCAACAAGGTTGGTATGCTGTGATGTCCCTTTCGCGAGTGGCGAAGGAACTTGTGAGGTTAGTGTATTAATACAGCCACCAATATCTAAACCTTCACTATCGAGGGTACGCCATGCACCCTGAGGAACAGCGATAACACCTGGTAATACACGCTCGGTAACTTTTACAGTAATTTTGATACGGCCGCGATCATTGAAAATCTCAGCAATATCGCCATTATTTAGTCCACGTTCTTGGGCATCAATTGGGTTGAGCCAAAATTGGTGCGGGATAGCTTCACGTAACATGGCTACATTATAGTAGGTTGAGTGTACGTGGCCTTTATCATGGAAACCGGTCATGAGTAATGGATGTTTTTGCTGCGTTGCCGCCGCTTCAACACCTTCTTTATTGATGCAATACTCAGGAACTGCAGGGATACGTTGACCAGCCGGTAACTCCCAGTTTTTGACTCTATCCGCCAGTTTTTCTGAGTAAATTTCAATTTTGCCCGAAGGGGTTTTTAGTGGATTATCGACAGGATTATCACGGAAGTTTTTGAGCGCAATATTTTTTGAGCTATCAATAAATTGACGGTCAATAATACCGGCACCATCAGTTTCACTAAATTCAGGTAAATGAGGCATTTTTTCACGTGTTTTGTTATAACAAAATTCAATCCAATCGGCATAGGTACGGCCTTCGGTGAACTCATCTTTAACGCCCATTTTTTCAGCAACTTCAGCTAATACATCATAGTTAGGTCGATTTTCCCACAATGGCTCAATAGCATTTTGTAGGCGAACTAAATAGTGATAAGCACCACTTGCATAAGAGTTGTTGATTAAGTCATTGGTTTCGACTGGCGTGACATCCGGTAATAACAAGTCCGCATATTTTGCTGATGGGGTGTCATGGTTATCCCAAACAAGGATAAATTCACACTTAGATTCATCAGATAAAATTTCATGTGTTTTATTCAAGTCGCCGTGCTGATTGCCAATTACGTTACTGGAATAGCACCACATGAATTTAATGTCATTATCAAGTTTTTCAACGCCTTTAATACCACCATTTTCAGCGGTTAATTGCTTGCCATGAGTAATCGCATCAGTCCACATATAAGTTGGGATCAATGCTTTAACTGGATTTGGCAGGCCAAACCCAGTGACAGGATAAGCGAAGCTATTACCCCATAAGCCTGTGTTAGTTCCGGCACGGCCAATATTGCCAGACATAATTGGCAACATCATGATTGAGCGGCAAGCTTGTTCACCATTTTCGGTGCGTTGTAATCCCCAGCCTTGTGAGATCCATGCACGGTTAGAGTTACCGATTTCACGTGCTAATTGCGTAATGCGGGCAACTGAGATACCTGTAAGTTTACTTGCCCATTCAGGCGTTTTTACGATGCCATCAGGACCATTGCCGAGAATATAATCTTTATAAGAAGCATTGCGTGGTGCTGATTCAGGTAATGTTGACTCATCCCAGCCGACACAATGGCTTTGCAAAAACTGCTCATCGGTTAGGCCTTCTTGGATCATGACATAGCCAAGCGCTGCTACTAATGCAGCATCAGTTCCTGGATAGATAGGGATCCACTCTGCACCGAGTGTGGTGACGCTGTCGGTACGACGAGGGTCAATAATAATGACTTTGGCTTTGCTTTTATCTAATGCGTTGAGTGTTTCATAAAACTGGCCGCCACCGGACATACGTGTTTCGGCAAGGTTATGACCAAACATCACCACAAGATCAGAATTTTGGATTTCAGATAAATAAGACTCTTCAATACCACCATAAACATAAGGGGTGATTTCCATTAGCTGAGCATAGGAATAAGTCCCATAGTCGCCAAGAAATCCACCTGTTAGGCTTAAAAGGCGTTTACAGGCTGCACGACCATGTAAATTTGCACCAGTAGAGCCTGAACCATATTGATAATAAATTGAATCGCTACCGTATTTATCTATCGTATATTTGAGTTTTTCAGCAATGATGGTAGTAGCTTCATCCCAGCTAATTTTTTTAAATTTACCTTCACCACGCTTACCAACACGCACCATTGGGTATTTTAAACGGTCTGGATTGTAAGTTTTCCAACGAACAGACCGACCACGCAAGCAAGGACGAATTTGATGTTCACCGAGTGTTGAGTCATCAAACATAGTTTCATTGGATATACGACTAATGACGCCATCTTTGACGTGAACTTTTAGAGGACAACGGCTACCGCAGTTAACTAAGCATGCGCTGTAACTGATCTTTTCGCTGGCTTCATCGGGCATTATTGCTGGTGTTTTGGCTTGTGCGGAAAATGGTAGAGCTATTGAGCTGGCAACAGCGGCTGCGCCCGCGATAGTTGCAGAGGTCTGTATAAACTCCCTCCTGCTCAGTGCTCCAAATTGAGTATTTTTTTTAATTTTATGCATCGACATTGCCTATATGTAAATAACGTTATAACTTTCTTCTTTTGTATGTTAAAAAAAGTCTGTTCTAAGTAACATGATTTACATCAACAATAGGCAGAATAATTCAAAGGCATTGGTTTTTATTTGTTTGATTTTTAATGAGTTATTGTGCCTAAAGAATAGAATAATACTATTTTAATTAACTATCGTTATATTATTTTTTATATAATGAGTGGTAGGGAAGGCAGAAAAAAAGAGGGATTTACCCCTCTTTTATTTACTACTTAAGTTGTAGATAAATAAGATATACTTACTAATCACTAAGTGTTAACTATTTTACTGTGCTTTACCTATCATTCTAACGTCATTTCCGGTAGGTGATTGGTGAACTAACAAATTGAATTGCGGTAGAATTGAGAATATATGGTCAAAAATATCAGATTGTATTCTCTCGTAGTCCACCCATACTGTTGTATTGGTAAAAGCATATATTTCTATTGGTATTCCATTCGAATCAGATTCAAGTTGTCTGACCATAATTGTCATACTTTTATGAATATTGGGGTGTGATTTAAGATAGGCTTCTATATAGGCACGAAATGTACCGATATTCGTCAAACGTCGTTGATTGAGTGGAATGGCTTTATCTTCGGGTAGCGATGAATTGAACACTTGAATTTCAGTGACTTTTTTATCTATATAAGGCTCAAGTAAATTCGCTTTTTCAAGGTTAGTTATTTCATCAGGCTCTAGAAAATGAATGCTATTAGCATCTAGGCGAATGCTGCGTTTAATACGTCGACCACCCGAGTCGGTCATGCCTTTCCAATTTTTAAAAGAATCAGAAATAAGCGCATAAGTTGGGATTGTAGTGACGGTATTATCCCAATTACGGACTTTAACCGTTGTTAATCCGATATCAACAACAGCACCATCAGCACCATATTTGGGCATTTCAAGCCAGTCGCCAATATTGACCATGTTATTGGCAGATAATTGAATTCCTGCTACTAATCCCATAATTGGGTCTTTAAACACTAACATCATTACTGCCGTCATTGCGCCCAAGCCACTTAATATAATTAAAGGCGATTTACCAATAAGCAATGCGATGATCATTATGGCGATAAGGATTGAAGCAATGAGTTTTATGCTTTGAAAAATTCCGCGTAATGGCAGGTGAGCTGTTTTTGCAGCACGTTGCAACATACCTAATATAATATCTAGAATGGAATAAATAGTGAGCAACCCAAATAACAAGCACCAAGCTTGAGAGCCAACTTTAAGAATAATTTGTGCAGTAGAATCTGAGTGTAACCAAAGTGTTGCTTGGATATTCACCACAATACCTTGAATAACAAAAGCAATACGATTGAAAAGATTATGTTGAGTTAATTGATGTTGCCAGCCTATCCCTTGTTTTTGGCCATTTTTTTCAATACGAGGGAGAAGTATTTTATGTAAAAACAGGTGCAGTATTAGGGCGACAATTAGGATTAACCCAAGAACCATTATGAGTGAGGCAAGGTTGGCGTAGTCTTGATTAAACTGGCGTACCCAGTCTAGCAGTTGCTGCTGCATGTGTTCTCCTTCTTTGGAACATGATTAAATCTTTTATTGAGATTAAACCCTAACATAAAAAAAACTAAATTTCATTAATGGAACGATAAAAAACGGCGTCAGTACTGATTAAATAGTGATAAATATTAAGATGTTAATCTCAAATGTATTAATAAATGTAAACAGGCAATAGTGCTAATACAAAGCATAATATGTAAATCGACAAACTTTATATTTTTAAATACATGTCTATAACATTTATTGAGGTAGATGGCATTGAGCGAGGCGATAAAAAAAAGAAATACGTAACAGTATCGAGAGAGAAAATAGCGTAAATTGGGAAGTCAACACGATGAAATATTATAATAAAAAAGCGGCCTTATAGACTAAGGCCGCTATGCAAAATATTTTGCAAACTAACGCTAATGATGAGGTAAATCAAAGGTCAATTGACTAGGAAATTCTACAAATTACATAAAACGTTTTGAAAGTGATTCAACAACTTCTTGTACGCTGCTGATAAATTCTTTGATGCTGTTCATGTCGGCTCCAATTATTAAAGTGTGATCTTGATCACGCAAGTACATTTTAGCTACTAGCTTGTTAAAGTCAAGTTAATATTCAAAAATATTTGAATGATTAAACTTATTTTTAGTGTGCTTTATAGCACTTATATAATAAAGCTTATTGAGCATCTTTAAGGTGAAAAATAGATATATAAATTAGAAGTGGTGCAGTGAATTGTTTCGTTATTAGTTGTATTGTTATAGTGTTAGTCGTGTATGAATGTTGGCCTTGAATGAAATTTAATCCACAAAATGGAACGTAAATCTATGATTGCCTATGTTAATGGTGAGTTTTTGCCTGAAAATCAAGCAACAGTCTCTATTTTTGATCGTGGTTTTTTATTTGCAGATGGTGTGTATGAGGTAACTGCCGTTATCAACGGGCAGCTTATTGATTTTGAACATCATATTGCTCGGTTACAACGTTCATGTCATGAACTAGAGCTGACATTACCTTATGGAGAAGCTGAATTAAAGCAAATTCATCATCAATTAATTGAAAAAAATAACCTTCATGAAGGATTGATTTATTTGCAGCTAACCCGTGGTAATGCTATGACGCGGAATTTTTTATATCCAGATAAAGATGTAAAACCGACATTAGTCTTATTTAGCCAAGAATCTAGCATAGTTGATCATCCGAAAGCTAAGTTTGGTATTGAGGTTGTGACTTTTGACGATATTCGTTGGCAGCGGTGTGATATTAAAACTGTCGCGTTACTTGCCGCATCAATGGCGAAAGAATATGCACATAAGCATGGTGCTGATGATGCTTTATTCACAAAAGATGGTTATATAAACGAAGGAAGTTCAAGTAACTGCTTTATTGTTACTCAGGACGATAAATTACAAACCCGCGAGCTAAATAACAAAATATTACCAGGGATCACGCGTCGAGCTATTCTTGCGTTAGCGCAAGAAAAAGGGTTAGAAGTTATTGAGAAAGCCTTTCGGCTTGAAGATGCATTAAATGCAAAAGAAGTTTTCATTACATCTGCAACAACACTTATATGGCCTGTTATTAAAATTAATGGGCAAAATATTAGTGAAGGTAAGCCGGGAAGTATTGCAGTCCGGCTACGAGAAATCTATTTGCAAAAGGCTAAGAGTCAGAAATAACCAATAAATAAGTTTATTGGTTATTTAATTTATTTAATTTGCATAAATTCTTTAAGTGATGAAATAGTCGCCATTCCTTGCAACGCTTGCATGCTTTGTTCATGAAGCTCAAGCGTTGCAGCAGCACATAAGTCATCGAGTACGCTAACATAGTAACCTAAATCATGGGCTTGTCTTGCGCTACTTTGAATTGCCATTAATGAACTTACACCTGCTAAATATAAATGGGAAATTTGATTATCAATAAGCCATTTATTTAATTTATTGCCCGTAAAAGCAGAGACACCTTTTTTAATCATAACAGGATCACGAAAGTGAACTTCAAGATCATGCACCCAGTTACAGCCATTTCCACTGAGTTTTAGTGCTCCAATTTGTTTTGCACGCTGAAACATAGGTGAACCTGTTGGAATATCTTGATAATCATCAGCAAAGCCAACTTTTACCCAGATAACAGGGATATTATGACTTCGTGCAAAATTGGCGGCTTGGTTGGTTTTTTCAACAATATTACGTGCTAGTACTTGTTGATAACTGGAATTAGATAAGCCGTTTTTTCCAATAATCTCTTCAATCAGATCAATGATTATTAACGCTTGTGACATTAGTACCTCTTTCAATGCATAAATATTTTAAGTAGAAGCACCTATTATACTTAAAATATCCAGTAGCACTGTTAAGTGAATAACATAATCACATTTAAGGTAAGTCAATAATAAAACCAATACCTTTATTTTCTATTCCATCAGATACTCGAATAACAGCCCCAATTTTACCCGCTAAGTTTTGTGCGATTGATAAACCTAATCCGCTACCTATTTCTGTCGTACCGGGAACACGATAGAAACGAGAAAAAATATGCTGACGATTTTCGAGAGGAATACCGCGGCCATTATCTTGAACACTAATAATTGCACCAAAGGGTGAAAGATCTTTTAGTGTTATTTTTATTTTTGCATTCTCATGATTATATTTAATGGCGTTTTCGAGTAAATTAGTGAAGATATTAGTTAGTGCGAGTTTATCTGAAACAATATAGAAAGAATCAGGACTATGTAACTCAACATCAATATTTTTATTGATGGCATGAGGGATATGAGAAGAAATAATATGGCTGATTAGCATCGGAAGGTCAATTTGTTCCGTGTGCAAGGGAAAGTCCTCTGCCTCTAAGCGTGCTAAATCTATGAGCTGATGTGATAACGATGCAGCCCGATTAAGCGTTTGTTGCATATCATCAATGATTTCTTCTTTTTCTTTGGGATTATTAATTTGTATGAGTAAGTGCAATTGAGCAATCACTGCCGCAATCGGGGTGCGTAATTCATGAGCCGCATCAGCCATAAAGCGTTTTTCTCGTTGATTAGTTGCATCCACTCTAGCCATTAAATTATTAATGGCTTCGATAATTGGGCGTATTTCTTTATATTGTTCTTTGATTTCAATAGGCGTTAAGTTACCAGGTTGGCGAGTCGAAATTATTCTTGCAGATTGTCGCAATGGTTGCGAGCTAAAGTAAGCTGCGAACAGTATCGCGATAAGCATTCCGCCTAAAACCAGGGCTAGTGGGATCGCCGTTCCCCCAGCAGGACTACCTAATAGTGTAGTACGTTCAGCTTGTGACTCTGCAATTAAAACCTCAAATGTATTTGCTTCATTCCACGCTGAGGTAAAATGCCAATCTTTATGTAAGTCTGTTAATTCTTCTATAGTTTTTAGCGAAGGAACCTTTAATTTTTCACTATTTCGATATAAAACATTTCCTAGTTTATCTCTAACAACAACGAAGGGGCGATAACTAATACCTTCTTCACTTTCTATTGCATCGGTATACATTTTTTGTAGGGAATCTGCTACTTCATTGAAATATTTTGGGTTATCTGAAACGACCCCAAGGGTTCTAGCAAAACCTTGAGTGATTACTTGTTGTTGTTTATTGAATTCATTATATATGGACGGCCAGTAGGAATACTGAAGCCAAATAAGGAGTAATATCCATAGAAAAAGGACAGAGCAAATTTGTAAACCAAAGGTGTAAATAAAAAGAGATTTAATTTTCACTAGGCTGCGCATCTTTTTTTAATAAATAACCTATGCCACGTATAGTAATTATTCTGTCTTTACCAATTTTGCGGCGTAAATTATGAATGTGTACTTCAAGAGAATTGCTCTCTATTTTATCATCTAGACCAAACAGGCGTTGCTCTAAATCAGCTTTACGGACAACATTATCTGCATTTTTAATTAACTCAAAAAGTAGTAAATATTCTTTACCTGATAATAATAAAAGCTGTTCATTTAGTGTGACCTGATGATTAATAGGATTTAACTGTAGGTTATCTAGTTGCCATATCTCAGAGGAAAAACCGGCGATGCGACGACTGACAGCTTTGACTCTTGAAATAAGTTCAGGCATGGCAAAAGGCTTAGTGAGAAAATCATCTGCACCAGAATCGAGGCTTGAGACAAGGTTGTCCATTTGATTACGTGCAGTTAAAATAATGATAGGGATCGCTTCACCTGCATGACGCCAAGCCACTAATTCATCATGACCATCGCCATCAGGTAAGCCCAAGTCTAATAACATTAAATCAAAATTACGGTTTTTTAATTGAAGTTTTGCATCTGTAAGCAAACGAACCCAACATGGATTAAAACCGGCTAATTCAAGTCCTCGACACAACGCTTTCCCTAATTGGAGATCGTCTTCGACTAATAGGATATTCATTTTATCACCTCTGCTTCGCAGTATAAGCAGTCAACCAATACTCGACAATAAGGCAATGACTTATTTTGAAGTAATTTTAAGTATTTCTTAATATTGGGTTAACCATTTATTAAGGTACTAAAAATTAATCAGATTACTATCCTCGTATATCTCTAAAAATAAGAGCATTGGCGATGAAATACATTTTCATAGAAGTGCCTATATACGCAATTGTTATTTTTATTGCTCTGATGTTTATAGGAAAAAATTTTAGTAAAACTCACCACACCAATTTTTATAATGTGAAGGTAAGTGAAGTTAGAACTTGCATTGGAGTAGATAAATGCATTCCAAATGTTCACATATCTTTAGATAGAAAAAACACATTCAGTCCAATAAAGAAAATTAAAGTTTTTATTAGGCAAAAAATTTATTAATAAAAAGAGCGTAAACTTTAACATGAGCGAAATGAAACGCGTATTCACATTAGTGCTTTGTGCATTGCCGTGTAGCTATACTGTGGCTAATGAAAATATATTTATTATTGGCACGGGTATGAATGTTGCCCCTGTTTATGAAGGCTCTAAAAAGTATCAAGTTGAGCCAAGTCTTGAAGCGAGTTATGCATATACAACTGATAATTACGGTGTTTTTAGTTTAGGCGTAGATGGTGCTGCATGGGCTGTTGGGCTCACTGATAATTTTACATTTGCGACCTCTGTTGGCTATGATGATGGCCGTGATGAAGATATAGGCGTTTTAGGTCATAAAAATAAAGACTTAAAAGGTATGGGGAAATTAGACGGTTCTGTTCTTGTTGGATTTGATCTTTATTACACATTGAGTGATTACCAATTATACATAATGACAGATATTGCCACTAAAGATCGCAAATATGGTGGGCGTCAGATAGGTAGAGCTGTTACTGTTGAATTAGGTGCAAATACGCAATATGAGATTAATCAAGATTGGAACATAGAATATAATCTAGCTACAGTTTGGGGAAATAAAGCCCACAATCAAGCCTATTTTGGTGTTTCTAAACAACAAGCGAGTAAATCAAAGTTTGCAGAGTATGATGCGGGAAGTAGCTTTAAAGATGTGCATGGTTCAGCAATTTTAAACTATAAAGTAGATAAAAACCTTTCTTTATATTCAGGTATAGGGGCTTACTATTTAGTGGGGGATGCCAGTAAAAGTACGCTTACTGAGCAACGTTCAGGTTTTGTTGGTTTAGCGGGAATTAGATACACGTTTTAGTTTGTAATTTTTATTTTCGAACAATGATAAATGAAAGAAAAATAATAGAGAAAAGGAATGCTGTACACTATTTTTCAGTAAAATAGCCTATCAGCCATTCCTTTAATTTTTATCACTCTACAGATTCTTCAGGTAACCAGCCATCGTCCATCCAAATTTCTTCAAGTATTTCTTCTATTCTAATTTTGTCTTCCGCAATCTTAGTTCCTGAGATATTAATACTCTGTTGCGTACTTAAACCAACTCGAGTGACCATATCAGGATACTGTGTTTGTAGTTTGCGTAAAATCTCAGATTCAAGTGCATGTAGAACATTGTTATCTGGTTTTTGTTTTGAATTTTTATCAAATAATACTTCAATGCGTAACATAGTAGCCTCGCTTAAGACTGTATTAATATACAGTATATTTAAATGGATGAAGAATAAAGTCAATATCAGAAAGAAAATATTTTTGTTATTGCTAACAGAATAAAACAAAATGCAAAAAACATAAGTCTTATATATTAATAAAAACAATGAATTAGTTTTTTTTATGGGGGCTAAGATGAAATATAACTCATTGCCTATAGGCTGAAAATAAGTATGCTAAGGAGTCTATTTTTATTCAAATAATGAAGAGATTTAAAATCTAATGCTAATAGTAAAACGCATAACTCGAGATGATTTTGGAAAAATTAACGATGTTAATAAGCTTTATGACAGTGCATTTCCACGTTATGAGCAAAGAAGCTATCAAGGAAGAGTAAGCATCTTAGGGCATGATGATTATCATCTCTATTATTTCACTGATAGTGAGATTTTTGTTGGATTTATTGGCAGTTGGAAAATAAATGATTATTTTTATGTTGAGCATTTAGCAATATCGCCAACATTGCGGGGGCAGGGCTACGGTCAAGTAGTACTAAAACAGTTTTGTACTGAAGTAAATAATGTAATTTTAGAGATTGATCCAGTTATTGATGAGGTGAGTCAAAAAAGACTATCGTTTTACCAGCATTGTGGCTTTAAGCAAAATAGCTATCAACATACTCATCCAAGCTATTATCCTGAAAATGAACCCCATAAACTTGAAGTGTTAACATTTCCAACTGAAATCGATCGAGAAAGCTATCATCTATTTAGTGAAAAATTAAAAACTGTGGTAATGAGTCCTTCATTGCTTTAATTTTTATGAGGTTGATTTACCAGCAAATTTATTTTAGGGATTATAACAGTAGATAAGTTCAGGGTCATTTTTATCGAGATTTTCAATGACTCCACTGGCAATAAATCCCGTTTGAGTAAGTAATTTTTGGGTGGCGACGTTTGATTGATTAGTAGACGTAAATAGTTTTGGTGTTTTACGTAATTGCTTGAAATTTTCAATCAATATTAACGCCAAACCTTGGCGGCGATATTGTTGGTCTACCATTAATAGTTCAATAAAATTCTGACCAAAAAAGTGGGAATGAAAAATGCCATAAGCGACGATAGTGTCACTTATTTCGATCAGGTAAGCGTTATCTTGAGTCACCCATTGTACAATTTCTTGATAGCGTTCATTTGAATTGACACTATCAATACGGCATAAAGCTCGGATATCGTTTTGATTCGCAAGTCTAAAAATAGGACTATATCCTTTGTTTGAATTTTGATTCATCATTATATGAGTAGTCAGCTATAAATATTTAGTTATCACTATAAAGTAGTATAAATTGAAAAACTAAAAAGTGGCAGTCGTGTTAATAGCTAATTAAAACTCAAAGTGAGATAGATAAAAATGCCCGATTTAATTGAAAGTAAAGAGTATTTTGAAGAAAGTTTTAAAAAACTTGAAATGGGTGAAAGTCGCTTAGTTGAAACCGTATTTGAAAAGTGTGAATTTATTCAATGTGATTTTTCATCAGCAAGTTTCACTAGCTGTAAGTTTATTGATTGCTTATTTGATAGATGTAATCTGAGTCTGGTCGCGCTTGCAAATACTCGTTTGTCTAATATTGAATTTTTAGGTTGTAAACTGGTTGGTATTGATTGGACTAAAGCTTATTGGCCACGCTTTGATTTTTATTCTCAGCTCAATTTTAAAGATTGTATTTTAAGTGGTGGGAGCTTTTTTGCATTAAAACTCCACGAGTCCACTTTTGAGGATTGCCGTTTACATGATGTTGATTTTAGAAATACGGAGCTAAATAAATCCGTCATAACAGGGTCTGATTTATCAAATAGCTTATTTATGCAGACAAACCTAGAGTCTGTTGATTTTACTGATTCGTACTCGTTTAACATTGATATTCGCCAAAACAAACTCTCAAAAGCAAAGTTTTCACAACTCGAAGCTTTGGCTTTATTACGAAGTTTAGATATTTTGCTGGTGGACTAATAACCAAGCCGATGTTTTTTTAGGCATAATATGCATTATTTTGAGGTTTTTAATGGAAAATACAAATTAAACTGAAAATAGGGTTGCCAGAAGATGAGTAATATGAGTAAATAGCGTCATCGGTTTGGAAGTACAGACCTATTTATGATAGTCGAGTTTAAAGAAGTTCACCATTTAGTTATCCATGATACCTATCAAGTGCGAATTCCTTCTAATTAGTACCATAAGTAATAAATCGAACTCAAACCAAATATGCCTATGGCAATCAATTAAAATTTAAAGGAAATCCTATGTCTAATACAATGACTGGTACAGTAAAATGGTTTAACGATGATAAAGGTTTTGGTTTTATCACTCCTAAAGATGGTAGCAAAGATGTGTTCGTTCACTTCTCTGCAATCCAAAGCGAAAGCTTCAAATCTTTAGCTGAAGGCCAATCAGTTTCATTCTCAATCGAGAATGGCGCAAAAGGCCCAGCTGCAGCTAACGTTGTAGCTATCTAATAGTTTTCTAACTATAGATCAGAATTTAAAGACCTCACTTCGGTGAGGTTTTTTTTTACTTATTATTTAACTATAACGTGAAATATTTCGAGAATACTGAATATAAAGAGTAAAAATTTTCGAGTTAATTTCCCCTTGAAATTTTAAATACGATCATTATATTTATGAATGTCCTGAGTAGGACATTAGTAATTTCATTTGCTAGGTGTAGATAATTTATTCTGACAATTTTTTATAAAAAATAATTATTGAGGGTTGAAAAGTAGTAAGAAAGCCTTATCTGTATAACGAAGCTATTGGTATAAAGTATTTATCTGTATAACTCATTAATATTTAACCTACTATTCAATTAATACTGAAGGAGGAGTTATGGCTCATATTAAACCTTTTTCATTATTTCCAGTAATTTCAGATAATGTGTTGTCAAATCGTGTTGATCAAATTGAACGTTTGTTTAGTCAGTTAACAGGAAGTAAACCTATTTCATCTCCTATTCAGACTTATAATTTGAAGCAGGTGGATGACAATCATTATGAATTAATTGTCAGTGTCCCAGGATATCAAGAAAGTGATTTAGCTGTTTCATTAAAAGAAGGTCGTTTATTTGTTGAAGGAAGAAAAGAAGAAAAAACGAAAGACGAAAACGAAAAATGGATCCATCGTGGGATAACTCAAGGTCAATTTACTTTGCAGTTTGACCTAGGTAAGAATGTTAAAATCGAAAAAGCTAATCTATCAAGTGGGCTTTTGACTGTAAGCATTGAATATGAAGTACCTGAAGAAGAAAAACCGGTAATGATCGCGATTGAAAATAAAGATAAAAAATAATTCATTTTAGTTTATGGTCGTTTTAAAAGCGTACATAGTTAATAGTTAGATGAAAGAGCCACATAAGCATGATATCGATGCTATGTGGCTCTTTGCTTTAATTAAAATAAACTAGCTGAAATATTAATACATAGGCCTAATATAGCCATATTAAAAATAAATGAAATAATAGATTGTAGTAATACTGCTCGACGCATTGCTGTTGATGCAACTTCAATATCAGCTGTTTGTGATGCAACCGCGATAGTGAAAGAAAAATACATGAAGTCAGAATAACTCGGCTCTGTTATTTTATCGGGAAATAATAACCAAGGCTTATCTTGTTCAGGATTATTGTAATATAAATGAGCATAATGCATGGTAAAGCCTGTCGGCAATAATAACCATGAAGAAATTAAGGTAGATGCGGTTAAGAGATAAGGAAAGATTTTCTCAGTTTTAGTCAGGTCACTATGTCCGCCTAAATCAAAAAATAAGGCTAGTAAGCTTACACAACAGCCTGATATTAGAAAGAAGATAACCATTTTTGCACTTTCATCTTCTATTTTAGTCAGCTTTCTAATATCTTTTACATTCCGTTTGATAATTCGTTGAAATAAAAATAGTAAATAAACCCAAGCAAATGCATTCCAACTGATAATTAAACTTATTATTGTATTTTGATAACGAAAAAGTGCTAGAAATGTCACGATTGCAACCAGTAATGAAACCACAAACCGTGGCCGTGAATGAAAAGCATGTTGGATAATATGGGTGATACGAGTGGCGTAACGTAACATGTCATATACCTTTCATAAGTCGCAATTAATCCTAAAACCTACAGTCATCTTACATGAAAACTTCGTCTTTTGTTATAACACTACTAGCATCTTGGGTGAGAATAGAGTTATAAAAATCGAATTTATGGCTGGGTATTAAATGGGAGATAGAGTTTAAGATCATTGATTACGCTTATGCTATAGCAATAGGTAGAAAATTCTAATTATTAAAAGTTAAATATATTGTATTCGTTAGATTTCTTAGCGTTAGTAATTATAAGTTAATAGCGAAAATATATTAATTATGATGAGAGCCATTTAGTTTATGGATTTGATCTTTATTGATGAATATATTGATTCGAGTTGATAGGTGAGTGTTTCTAGTCGAATTTGTGATTAACTCAGCTTGTGATATATGTCGATATTTTAATATAATTTATCCATCTTAGAAATGGAGCAAATAATGACTCAAAATATTTATGACAATCCTCAGTTTTTTGCAGGTTACGCCACGCTACCTCGCTCTGTTAATGGTTTAAATGGTGCGCCTGAGTGGATTAAGATACAGGAAATGCTTCCCTCTGTGGATGGAAAGCACGTTATTGATTTAGGTTGCGGTTATGGTTGGTTTTGTCGTTGGGCACGAGAACAACACGCCGAAAGCGTGATAGGTTTTGATATTTCAGACAAAATGTTAGAAAAAGCGGCTGAAATGACTCAAGATGATCATATAGTTTATTACCAAGGCGATCTGGAAACACTAGTATTGCCACCTGAACAAACAGACTTAATTTATAGTTCATTGGCTTTACATTATGTGGAGCAGATACCTTCTCTTTTTTCATCACTCTATCAGGCACTGAAACCTGGCGGGATGTTAGTTTTTTCTGCGGAACATCCTATTTATACAGCACCTTTAGTGCAAGCTTGGTGTACAGATAGTGAAGGCAATAAAGCTTGGCCTGTAAATCAATATCAAAAAGAAGGCGAGCGATTCAGTAATTGGTTTGCAGATGGCGTGAAAAAACAACATAGGAAGCTATCGACGTGGATTAATATGTTAATTAGTGCTGGATTTGAAATTACAGCTTTGGATGAATGGGGACCATCAATAATACAAATTGCAGAAAATGTGTTATTAGATGAGGAAAAAGAGCGGCCAATGATATTCATTGTTAGTGCTCGTAAACCATTAAACTAGATAGACTTTAAAAATTTTATGCTTGGGGTAATCAAAAAGCAAAAGCCCTTTGCAGGCATAAGCAGAAAGGGCTTTTAGAGATAGTTACATAACATACATATAGCCTATTTGTTTATCGTCAACGCTAATTTTAACTTGTTCACTATTGGGTGACTCCATAGTATCAAGGGATATAAAAAACGCGATAACAATAATTGTGTATACGAGAAACATACAAACCTCCCGTAATGAGTAAAAGTTCTATTATCTTCGAGTTATTTAACTCAATTTCATAATAGGTTATTTTTTTAGTTTTGAAAATAGGCTATAGAAATATTTTACATCATTAAATTTACATTCAGTCATTTGTTTTAACATTTAAGGTCATGTGTTAAATATGAATGCCTTAAATTGCCCTTTGATATCTTTAAGTTAAAGTCTGGTATATGTAAAAAAGCTAACCTTTAAGGTTAGCTTTAAAATGGATTAGATGAGGGATTTTTTAAGTTTTTTATATTTTTTAAATCTAAAGGCTAATTTTCATTAAAGCGCTTAAGTTCAGTGAAAATTTTCAGCAGTTCTGCAAGGTCTGGTTTTTCATTTTTTTCAATTTCACCATTTAAGCTATAGATATTAAACTGGCCATTAGCATCCATATACAAAGTCGCTTTATCTGTTGTGATAACGACATCATTATCATCACCTGTAATAACCCATGGTAGTACACGATTACTACGGAATAAATCTTCACCTTGGCTATAATCATCAGGTTGGTTGCTTACATGTAGCATACGCTGCATGAGTGTGGTCATAATATCTTGATGGCTTGTTAGCTTTTTAATCTGCTGAGTAGGCGTATTAGGCCAATAAATAAATAGCGGTACTTGCATCTTTTCACGATTAAAACGATTTTTATCAACCCAATCATTATCTTGTTGACCATTATTATTATAGTTGGCAGTGATAACCACAATCGTATTTTTCAGACGATCTTCGTGCTTTAATGTGTCAATAATTTGATTGATTTGTTCGTTGGTTTGCGAACTACCTGGCACACCTTTGATGTTTAAGAATGAGAACCATGGCGTATCATTCTTAATATTTTTAAGCCAGGCATCCCATTGTAAAATAGTCTGCTTATCGTTATCTGCTTTGGTTGCAGGTAATGAATAATCAGACAAAATAGCTTGATGGAATAAAGGTGAATTAAAGCCATCGGTTGAGAATAAACCGAACTGGTAGCCTTGGTGCTGTAATGCTTCAATCAACACCGATGGGTGGCGTTCATTTAGAATGTTATCATAATAGGTCGATGAAATACCATAGAACAAACCAAATAGGGCGGTGTCATTGCGTAGGCCAGTTGTATAGTGATTAGTAAACTGAGTGCTGATCTGTTTAAAATCGTTTAACGCAGTCATTTGATCTTGTTGTGATTTATCACCAAGGTCATCAACGACTAAGAGTAATAAATTATACCCTATGCCTTGGTCTTGATAGCTCAAAGGCTTTAGTGGGTACTGAAGTTTTAATGCGGTAGGGCTGCCTTGTTGGAACACTCTATTTTGATGTTCAGTGAGGTCTAATAAGCCATATTTATCGAGTAATTTACGCGCCGTCAATGGCTGAGATAACGGGTAATTATAGCGCTGCATTGTAATTGGGCGATAGAAATTAGCATCCGCTAAAGCGTACATTAGGTGGGTCATAATAAACGTAATGATAAAGATCCCAGCTAGCGGTTTGCCAAAAGTTTGTCGGCTTAAACTCCGTAATTTTTGCCAGCTCCAAGTTGCGAATAACATTTCAACTAGAAAAATGATTGGGATACTAATAAACATCAGTTGCCATTCACGTGCCATTTCGCCTTTAGTCGGGTTAATGACTAAATCCCAAACTTGGGGAGTAAGGTGCAGCCCAAATTGACTAAAGACGCGGATATCAAAAATTAAAAGGGTAATACCCGCGGTGGCAAGTGCGACACAAATTAGCCTCAGCAATCGCTGAGACATCACGATAAAGGTCAGTGGGAAAATGATAAGAAGATAAGCGGCAAATACCACAAAGCTAAAATGGCCTAACCAACTGACGAATGCATAAATGCGGCCAGTTAAGGTTTCTGGCCAATCAAAAATAAACAGATAGCTGCTACTTAACGCGAGGCTAAGTAGTATATTAAAGAGTGCAAACCAGTGCCCCCAACCAATCATGTTGGAGACTTTATCTCGGTAGCGCTGACGGTTGACCATTCTGTTTATTTCATTAGTCGATTAGTGTGATTTATCTTCTTTAACAGAAGAAAGTAAGGCATTTGCAAAAGATTCTGCAATCATTTTACGTTGCGCAGGCGCAACAGAAGTATTGAGCAGATTCGTAACCATGTTACCTAACACCATAAGTGAAAGATCAACAGGGGTATGGTTTTTTTCTAACACGGTAACGAGGTCAGAGAGTAAACCTTCAACTTTTTCATCACTATAGCGAGATGATTGTGGCATAAATTGTGACATCCTAAATTAATGAAAGCTCCATATAATAGCCCATAGTGGGATGTTTTTCTTCTTTCTTCGTAACAAATTTTCGATTAAGTGATAATAATGATTATTCAAACTCAGGAAGCGCACATTCGCGCCAATAAATAGGCTATAAAAACGACAACTGATAGTTTCGGTTGCAGACAGATAATATCAATGTTTGAATACGCGCAACAATATTTTTGTAAGAACAAGGAGCCAACAATGAGTCTGGAAATTACCCAGATAGCGTTACATCAGTTGATTAAACGAGATGAGCAAACACTAGAAGTGATGTTACGTGATTCTTTATTGACAACAAATGATGTTGTACGAGACATGATGGCTGAATTACATCGTGTATATAGCGCTAAAAGTAAGGCTTTTGGTGAGTTTAATGAAGAAAGTGAATTGGCTGATGCATTGAAGCTGCTGCGCAAAGGTGAAGAAGAATTTTTAGGCTTTAGCCGTGCTATGACTGTGCGTCTAAAAGATGAGTTAGCTAAATACCCTTTTGCTGAAGGTGGCATTGTATTATTTTGTCAGTATCGCTACCTTGCCGTTGAGTATCTGTTGATTTCTGTTCTTAACAGTTGTGACAGTACGTTTGTAACGGATACATTGGATTTAAGCACTACACATTATTTAGATATACCTCATGCAGATATTGTTGCGCGTATTGATTTAACTGAGTGGGAAACTAATCCGGAATCAAAACGTTATTTAACCTTTTTAAAAGGTCGAGTAGGGCGTAAAGTTTCTGATTTTTTTATGGATTTTCTTGCCGCATCAGAAGGGTTAAATGCTAAAGCTCAAAATAAAGGACTTGTTCAAGCATTAGATGATTTTTGTGACAATGCCCAAATGGACAAAAATACACGTCAAGCATATCGCCAACAAGTTCACAGTTACTGTACTGAACAGATGCAGTCAGGCGAAGAAATTGAACTTCAAGTATTGGCAAAAGAACTACCAATGGTTGAAGAGCAAAGCTTTGATGATTTTGCCCGGCAAAATGATTATCAATTAGAAGATAGTTTTCCTGCTGATAGAGGTACGCTTAAACAGCTCACTAAATTTTCAGGAAGTGGCGGTGGGATAACAATTAGTTTTGATGCGATGCTATTGGGCGAGCGGATTTTTTGGGATCCGATAACGGATACGTTAACGATTAGAGGCACGCCACCTAATTTACGTGACCAACTGCAACGTCGTAGTGGTAAGTAGTCATTTGTGGCTTAAAGTTATTTAAGCCTAGAAATAAATAACGCCGCAATTGCGGCGTTATTTACTCGGCGTCCCGAAAATTTCAAAGCTCGGCTGTGGGCTTTTAATTAAGCGCGCAGGAAGTCAATATGCGTCACTTTAGGTTTAAACGGGTGACGTTGAACAGCCTGAACTTTTACTTTAGTCTCTTTACCATCGATAACCAGAGTCAGAACTTCATAGAACTCTGCTTTGCTTTCTTGGTTAATGACTTCATCATGGTTCAGAGTCACAGAGATAGGTTCCTGATTGCCACCGTAAACGATAGCGGGAAACTGATTAGCTCTGCGCAGGCGGCGGCTCGCACCCTTACCCTGCTCTTTACGTTCAATTGCATTGATAGTTAACATTACTATTTCTCTTTAAAAAGAAAAAATAAAATCCTGCTACAGGCGACCCAGCAGCAGGTTCGATATTTGGCCCCGAGGTCAAACATTATAAATAATGAGATATATGGAGGCGGCAGTATTTTAACCAAAAAACATGCTTTGGGCAATGATTAAGATTTTTTCTTCTAAAAAGAATCAATTGCGATGATTTTTATGGCACTTAAAAGCGCAAGTAATGTGATGTTATTGATTCAAGTGCCGATAGAAACTTAATAAAGTTGGGCTGCTAAGCGAAAGCGACCTTGATAATCAAAAATTTTCTCACGTATTTCCCAAAAATTATCTTTTTTACGTGCCACAATAAATTGAGGGTAACGTAATAATACTTGCTGTGAAATGATATCATTTGCATTATGCCATACAAAAGGAACACCCGGTGCTCGGTGATGGTTACGTAAGAAACGATATTCAAATACGCGTTTCTGAGCGGGGGTTGTCAATCTAAAACGCTCGGATACAGAGGTGCCATCTTCATCATAATAGGTGATTTTAAGCCATTCACCTTTGGCATCTGAATCGGTAGATAATTGCATTCCTCCGCAGCGCAATATTAAAGCATCCTTTAATTTCAAGGCGGCTTTTAGCATATCATCAGGGTCAGAGAGTACTTCTTGGCATTTTATGCATCGACGGGCGGCAATATCATTTTCAGCACCACAGTGAGGACATTGCTTAAAACGAAAGCGAAATTCACATTGTTGTTTGCCTTGCTCATTTTCTTCCCAACCTTGGCAGCGACGACCATAGTGTTCAATAATTTGCCCATCTGATGTACATTTTCCCCAAAATGTATTAGCAAATTGGCATAAAGGGCAGAATACTTGCACAGGGACGCTACTTGAGTGCGGTTTTGTATTACCGACTTCAGGACGAAATAAATCATGTGGATTTCCTGCATAATCAAGGATTAAGCATTTTATTTTGCCTTCACAAAGGCGCAAGCCGCGACCCACGATTTGTTGATATAAGCTGACTGACTCGGTGGGGCGTAATATCGCAATGACATCGACATGTGGGGCATCGAAACCTGTAGTAAGTACAGAAACGTTGACGAGAAAATGTAGTTGTTTGTTTTTGAATTTTTTTATGATTGATTGACGTTCAATTGCAGGTGTTTCTGCTGTCACTAGGGCTGCTGTTTTTTCGGGTAGATAGCTGAGTATTTCTTTAGCATGCTCAACAGTTGCTGCAAATATCATACAGCCTTGAAGGGGGAGGGCGTATTCGACTATTTGAGCAACGATTTTGGGGGTAATGCGCTGCTGCTTTTTTAATGACAGGTTAAGTTCTTGTTCATTAAAAATACCGGACTGATTTATTGAAACCTGACTGAAATCATATTGTAAAACAGGCATGTCCAATCGTTCAGGAGTAACGAGGAATTTATTTTTTATCATATAATGCAATGGTAATTCATAGATGCATTCATGAAAAAAACATTTCTCATCACCGCGAACCATACCGTGATAATGATAGCGATAAATCCATCCGCTACCTAAACGATAAGGTGTAGCGGTTAGACCTAAGATGCGTAGTGAATTATTATGTTTTTGTAAGTTATGAATAATTTGTTGATATTGGCTTTTATCATTTAAGCTAATACGATGGCACTCATCAATAATTACCAAAGAAAAATGGTCGTCAAAGTGACTCAAATTACGAGCGATTGACTGTACACTGCCAAAAACAACCTTACTTTGTGATTCTTTGCGATTAAGTCCTGCGGCAAAAATGTCAGCGTCTAGTCCATATGATAGATATTTCGCATGATTTTGTTCAACAAGCTCTTTTACATGGGCAAGGACAAGTACTCGTCCACGGGCAAGGCGTGCAAGTTCAGCAATAACTAAACTTTTACCTGCACCTGTGGGTAATACAATGACGGCAGGTTGAGTGTGTTGGCGAAAGTATTGAATAGTCGCATCAACGGCTTCTTGTTGATAAGGGCGCAGTACAAAAGGTCTAGCTGATGAAAGAGGCATATTATTCAGTATTATTTCAAAAAGTTAGAGGATACAGGTTAAATTTGAGCTAAGGCAATGACTAGGTCTAAAAATGCGAGTTCCCTTGGCGAAGCTATCACTTGTGACGAGTTATTGATATAATAAAATATGTGATATTAATCACAGCAACCTTTCATTCTATATTCTGACAGTTGAGTGCTATTGTACGCCTCGCTGACATTCCATCAAGTTAAGAGAATCTATGCGACTGGATAAATTTCTGTCCCAACAATTAGGGATAAGCCGGAGTTTGGTAGCGCGTGAGCTACGGGCAGGTAATATCACCGTTGACGATGAAATCGTAAAATCAGGTTCATTCCAAGTAACCACTGATAAACAGGTCGCTTATGACGGCAATGTTCTGACTCAAGTCACCGGACCTCGCTACTTTATGTTGCATAAGCCTCAAGGTTATATTTGCTCAACTGATGACCCAACACATCCAACAATACTTTTTTTTATTGAAGAGCCTTTGAGTCAGAAATTACATTCTGCGGGGCGCTTAGATATTGATACGACAGGATTAGTTTTGCTGACGGATGATGGTCAATGGTCACACCGCATTAGTTCACCAAAGCATCATTGTGAAAAAACGTATCGAGTCCAGCTCAGTGAAGACATTACTGATGATGTGACTGCAAAGTTTGAGCAAGGCGTGATGTTAAATGGTGAGAAATATCCAACGAAAGCCGCAAAGCTTGAGATTATCTCTGCTAGAGAAGTGTTACTGACAATTAGTGAAGGACGCTATCATCAAGTGAAACGCATGTTTGCAGCAGTGGGTAATCATGTGTGTGGTTTACATAGAGAGCGTGTGGGTGAGATATGGCTTGATGAAGAGCTTGCACCAGGTGAATACCGTCCACTGACTGAAGCAGAAATTAACAGTATTACTGTGCCACGCTAAATATTAAAAAGCAGGAGTTTAAAGAGTGCAACAGCAGCGTTCATCCTATTTGGGGCTGATATTAATTTTAGGATTATTATCAATGCTAATGCCATTAGCTATTGATATGTATCTACCTAGCTTTCCGATAATGACAGAATATTTTAATGTAGATCAAGGGCGTATTCAGATGACCCTTAATAGCTACATTTTAGGTTTTGCGATTGGGCAGCTATTTTATGGCCCGATGGCAGATAGCATTGGACGAAAGCCTGTCATTTTAGGTGGCGTTATTGTTTTTGCATTAGCTTCCGCAGCTTGTGCAGTTGCAGAATCTATCGATGTCTTTATTTGGTTGAGATTTTTACATGGTTTTGCCGCTGCTGCCGCGAGTGTTGTAATTAACGCATTGATGCGAGATATGTTCACAAGAGATGAATTTTCTCGCAGTATGTCGTTTGTTGTACTTGTTATGACTATTGCGCCATTACTTGCCCCGATTTTAGGGGGAGAAATGATGCGTTGGTTCTCTTGGCATGCAATTTTTTGGAGTATTGCTATAGCAGCCGTCATTGCTGTAGTGCTAGTTAGTTGTTTTATTCGTGAAACACTACCAGCTGAAAAACGGCAAAAATTTCATGTGGGTACAACGTTAAGGCAATTTGCGACTCTATTTAGAGCAAAACAAGTTTTGTTTTACATTCTAGCCAGCTCATTTTCTTTTGCTGGGATGTTCTCATTCTTAAATGCGGGAGCCTTTGTTTATATTGATTTGAATGGTGTTTCACCGCAGCATTTTGGTTACTATTTTGGTATTAATATTATTTTCTTGTTTATAATGACCACGATTAATGGGCGTTATGTGAGGCATTTTGGTGCAGAACGTATGCTCTATTTTGGTATTATCATTCAATTTATTATGGGCTTATGGCTATTGACGACCACTGCACTTGATTTAGAGTTTTGGACTTTAGTTATTGGCGTGGCGATTTATGTTAGTGGTATTGCAATGATTACCTCCAATGCTATGGCGGTGATATTGGATAACTATCCGCATATTGCTGGTACAGTATCATCCCTAGCTGGAACTATCCGTTTTTCAATAGGTGCATTAGTCGGTACGTTATTATCGTTGATCCCTGCAAAAAGCGCGTGGCCAATGGTCGGTTCGATGGTTGCTTGCGTTGCTTTATCGATGTTATTTGTGCTTCTCGCAAAGAAAGCTAAGTAAAATCACTTTTTTATTCAGTTTCATGGATGAAGCTGAAGATCTCGCCTATTTCCTTTCTTGATACTTCTCTTTGTTATTTATTACTTAAACGCATTACTCATCATATACATGCTTTTTGCTCTATTAATCTTCGGAAAAAACGATTAATGACAGATTGTTATTAAATTTCATGACTAAAAATGATCTAAATCAATTATCAAATTTGGGTAATTTGTTAAATTTATGTTTTGATTGAACCAGTTTTAATTATCATAAAAAGAGCTGTATAGAGCATTTATTATTCAAAAAATGTTCTATTATTATAATTGTTGGTTTAATAATGTAAAAATTAGTTTTGTTAGTCATGAATAGTGTTGATTTTTTTTCTAAAAAATATTTTAAAAATTAACATTTTTATCAAAAATATATTTATACAATGATTTGTGTCACAAAAATTTAACGACAGGCTATATTTTTAATGTTATATTTAAGTTCTAAAATTTAACAATCGTGTTACTTATTTGATTTGCTAAAGTTCGGTTTGAACGAGGATTGTTTAGAGAGTACGTGGCTTTATGTGGACTAAAACTATGAACTGCATAGCGGCCTAAAAATACCTTATATTATTTTAGTGCTTAAAATAAAAGCGATTTTTTAGTGATATTTGAAGTCGATATAACTGCATGAGAGTTAGTTTTACTCGGCAAATTTATAAATGTTTTAATAGGATATTTTCGTGGAAAAATTAGGTCTTTCGGTGGTGCACAGGCTACCGCAAAGCTACCGCTGGTTATCAGGAAAAATAGGAACTGATGTTGAAGTTGTTCCTATGAATGATGTCGATAGCGATAAACTTGTGGGGCTAAAATTACTTAGTCATGACTGTGCGACAGATTGTATTGCAATGCAGCAACTGGCTGAATCGTTGTCTGACATGCAAATTGAAAATGCTATTTTAGAATGGCAAAAAGAAATTTGCCTATTTATTCATGCAAATGATGAGCTACCTGCTATGTGTCGTTTAAAAGCATCAGGTGTTGCTATTGCTGAGTTATCTTCGGGTTTTTATTGCGCTTAGCTCAAGCATGATGCTTGGTTAACTGCGATCTTGACGTTTTTAAAGTTTACTTATCTAACCTGCTTATTTTTGCTCATACTTTGTGGGCTGTGCAGAGTGTTTATTAACGTGAATTATATTTAGGTAAGCTATGTTGATTTAAGCTAAACGAATCAATCTTCTATCTTGTATCACTTGTGTATTAACGAATTTTGAACAATAAAAAAGCTTCCGGTTTAGAGCCTGGAAGCTTTTTTATTGGTAAATTCTTTGTTGCAAGGGATTATATTTACTACAAAGAAATAATGTTATTGAATATTATGAGCCATTCACAATACGTCGGCCTGCATAATATCTTTTACTCCAATAGTTATTGCTCATTTCTGACACAATAACTCCACTGCTTGTTGATGCATGAACAAATTTATCATCACCAATATAAATACCAACATGTTTCATTGTGCGACCCGTTTTAAATAAAACGATATCACCTGCTTTTAAGCTATTACGTTTAACGCCTTTACCTGATGATTCTTGCTCAGAGGTCGTTCGGGGGAGTTGTACACCAAATTGTTCAAAGAAAGTACGCTGAACAAAACTTGAACAATCGATGCCATTTTTAGTTGTTCCACCGAGGCGGTAGCTTACGCCTTTCCAATTTGCATACTGGCTCATGATTTTTGATTTAGTATCGACGCTTTGAACTAATTCTTCAAACTCGTCCTGTGAGGCCATTGCGAGGGAATCATTAGATGTTGCATTTAACATACGAACATCAGATTTAGTGGTGTTATTAGCGTTCTGACTTGATTTGGGGTTAGTACATGCTGTAAGTGTTACGGCTATTGCGATTGCCGGAACAATGCGCCAAGCATAGCGCTTAAATTTTTCAGAGGTTAACATTATTATATATATCCCTTGCCATTCTATGTTTCATCATTGTGTAAATAGACACAACAAAGTTAAACTTATCCCTGTGAAAAACGCATTTAGAACGACAACAGTGTATTTTTCGCAGAAAGTGTTTATGAAAAACTTCATAATTCTTTATCTAAATTAGCTGATTTTCTAGGCGCTCTAATCGCCCGTTACTAACAAAACTCACTAAAATATTCATTCCTTGAATTTGGCGTAGATACAACCCTTAAACCAAACACTAAGAGCATACATAAACAAAGCTAAAATGGCGAGTTATCGGGGGGTAATTTACAAAACCTTAAACATAAAGTGATATTAGTCATCAATTTATCGCCTAAAAGTAATAATACTGTATTTTTTTACATCGAGTTACCCTTTATAGGGAGAAAAACATGATCTAATTCACGTTTATTTAATGTTATTGCTTATTTACACACTATTTGGGTGGGATGAATAAATATGAATGTAAAGAAAGTTAAATTTATCACTATTAATCCCTAAATTAGGGTTCATCATAATGAAAAAATTGTACAAAATATTATCAATTTTGTGATGCCTATTATCCTGAATATAAGCAATATAGTGACAATTCATTTTATTAATATAAGCCTAAATGATAGCGATTTTAATCTGATGTTTTGTAATATACCCGATACTTTTATCTATTCTATAGGGAGTGGCTAGGTCAATTAAAACTCGACATTTAAGTTATGGCAGCGATTGATTATAATAATCATATTAACCATATTGTTTCTAAGTGGAATTATGATCCAGATTAAAATACGGTTATTAGTTAGTAATTACTGATGGAATTTATTATTTAAATTCCAATTTCAATTTGATAACTGTCACTCATATTATTGTTGAAAACAACATTGTTTTTTAACTCGTTGTTTTTATTTGGTTTAATTTGATTTTTGTCATTGTTTCATAAATTGATAAAATTGCGACCACACTTAATAGATTAAAAAAGAAATGAAGTATAAATTGTAGAGTTAAACATAATAATGTGATGAACCTATCTAATATAATTTTATTTATCCAACTAAAAGTAATATAAAAAACTACGGCTATTATTGAAATCCACACTTTTCCTTTTAATTTAATATCTCGTCATCGAACAGAGAAATATAAATAAATATTTTAACTGTAAACAAATCTTTGTAAATGACGATAACATAATTTTAATAGGAAAATCTCAATGACTCACTCAGTAAAGAAGATGGCAAAAGTAATTCTTGCATTAACAGCCCTAACGGCTAGCGTGACAGCGTTTGCATCACAGTCTAGTGGCCTGAAGCAAGCACATACAGGTGTTATTCATTTTACAGGTTCAATTGTCGCGCCACCTTGTGTTATCGAAACGAGTGGTCATAAAGTTGAGACTCAGTGTTGGCATGATAACGGTAATACGAAAACGATTTCTGTTGATGTGACTAAGTTAAAAGGAAAAGATGTTCAATTACCAAATAATAAAGGAACACAAAAATTTAATTGGATAAATAAAGATAACAAATTAGGTCTTTATACTGTTGTTTATGATTAATAAATGATTGATAGCAAATGAATGGTAAGAAATATCAAAAAGGTCAATGAGGGGAGTTGAATGTGTGACGATATTGTATGCCTACGGATATAACTCCCTAGGCATACCGACGTGAGTGTTCTTAATCGCTGCGTCCCATATAACGACGCTCAGCAATATGAATACGAATTTTATCACCTGTAGAGAGGTATTCAGGTACCAGTACAGTTAAACCCGTAGGTAAGGTGGCCGGTTTATTACGAGCACTTGCAGACGCGCCTTTAATACCTGGAGCTGTTTCGATAATAACCATATCGACAGTCTGTGGTAATTCTAATGCAAGAACTTGTCCTTCCATAGTTAGAACTTGCATTCCTGGTAGGCCTTCTTCAGGGATGAAAAGTAATTCATCTTCAATATCCGCTTTTTTAAATAGATAAGGCGTGTAATCTTCATTATCCATGAAAACATACTCATCACCATCTATGTAAGAAAAGCTGACCGCACGGCGAGTTAACGAAATCAAATCAAGATTATCATCGCCTTTGAAACGTTCTTCAACTTTTTGGCCAGTTTTGATATCAGTAAAGCGCATTTTATACAGAGTACTTGCACCACGAGCGCTTGGTGCTTGAATATCGATATCTTTTACAAGTAATAATTTACCATTGTAGTTAATTGCTAAACCACGTTTGATTTCATTGGCCTTGGCCATAAATAACCTTCATTTTAGTCATTGTCAAAAGAGTGCGACAAAATTACTCGTAGATAAGCGATTAGGCAAGATGTTGATATCAATTTTATGTAAAAAAATCCCTAGTTAATGAACTAGGGATGGTGTTTTAGCTGAATGAGATTAATAAATAGGAAGTAGGCCAAACAAAGACAATATATGTGCGACCGCATTGATGACACCGAAAAGGATCACAAAGCCGATGATAAATGCGCCACCGGGTGCTTTATAACTGTTATTTGGAAAACGTTTACGACTTGCTCTTGCCATTAAGGCGGGCACGATGACTGCCCATATTGTTGCAGCAAGACCTGCAAAACCAATCGCATAAATAAAGCCATTCGGAAAAATTAAAGCCAGTACAGTTGGTGGCAAAAATGTCATTAACACTGACTTGAAACGGCCGGGCTTGTTATCATCAAATTTAAAGAAATCAGCAATAAAATCAAACAAGCCAAGGGAAACACCTAAAAATGAACTGGCTAATGCCATATAAGAAAACAGGTTCAAAAATTGAGAAATAAAACTATTTTGAGTGGAAATATTCATTTGAGTTAGCAATGAATCAATATTATTACCACTTTCTCTTATCTCAATAAAGGCTGAGCGAGGGATATTTCCTTGGATAGCATACTGCCATAAAATATAAATAGTGACAGTGATTATCGAGCCATAAACTAAGCTTAAAACGACGCTACGACTGTCTTTATTATAATATTTAACCAGTCCAGGCACGTTGCCATGGTAACCAAATGAAGTTAATAAGTAAGGTAGGGCCGCTAATGCATAAGGTAAGTATTGAGTATCGTTCTGTTCTATTTGGTTAAATAAAATAGAGGGTGATGCCGTTGTTACCATGCCACCAATAGACATAATAAAGGTAATCACCATTCCGCCAATTAAAATGGTGCTTAGTCGGTCAACTGCACGAGTTGATCTCCAGACAAAAAAAGCCACGATGACGGCAAATATTAATCCTGCAAGCGCTTGTGGAATTTGTATGTATTGCGATAAATTGCCCGTAATTATTGAGCTACCAGCAGAAATATAAGCGTAAGTTAAAATATAAAGTACAAAAGTAATCGATAGGCTATTAATTGAGTTCCATGTAGAACCGAGCAAGTCTTTTACAACGGTATGAAAACTAGCACCCGCCGGATAATTCATATTAGCTTCTAAAATCATCAAACCTGAAAGAAGCATACAAACAAAGGTGTAAAGGAGTAGGGCAACTGAGCCTGAAAACCAAATACCGGAAGTCACCATTGGGATTGAAAACATACCAGCACCGACGGCGGTGCCTGCAATAATCATCGAGCCGCCTAATATGGACGGGCGTTTTTGTTGTTTTACAGCATCAACTGACATGGTGACCTCTAAATTTACCGTTTCAATGTACTAGCTAAATGATACATAGCGAATGTGATAATGTAAATAAAAAAGACGCAATATAATTTGAAAAAAAGGAATAATTTTAGAGGATTGTGTAAGAAACGAACAAATAGAACTCTGTGGTGGTCCTATTTATTCGCTTAAGTTCGTTATTTAATTAGGGTACAGGATGATAAAAACGCTTAGTTAGCCAGAGATCAATGGCATTACGGCTTGCTTCGAAATGTGGTTCAGGTAGCTCATTGGGGAGAACCCACATAATGCTTTCACATTTATCTTTTTCCATATTACAAGGCGCAATATCGTTATCGTATTCAACATGCATACAGATAGAAACCGTATGTTTACCTTCTTGTTGATAAGTTTGTAAATTATTACTGATACCGAATATTGTTGGCGTATTGATATCAATGCCTATTTCTTCTTTAATTTCACGTATGGCACAAGCTTCAAAGGATTCACCTGGGTCAACATGCCCACCAAAAATTGACCAGTAAGGAGCGTGTTTACTACTGCGTTTGCCGATTAAAATTTGCCCTTGTTTGTTAGTAATGATGACACCCACCCCAACAACGACATTGACAGAACTGGACATGAATTATTCCTATTTTTGTATTTTATCTGTGTGTAAATTTTGCCACGTTAGCGTAGAAATACAATTAGGAAAAATATAAATATCACTGAAAGCAGTACGCTTTAATGTTATAACTGTGAATAGAAAATCTTGTTATATGACAATAATGATAAGGGAGATTAGTGGTTATGACTCGCCGGGTTGCTACAATTACATTAAATCCTGCCTATGATCTTGTCGGGCTTTGTCCATCAATTGAAGTCGGTGAAGTTAACCTTGTTAAAACTGCCAGCCTGAATGCTGGAGGCAAAGGGGTTAACGTTGCGAAAGTATTACGTGATCTTGGTGTTGATATCACGGTTAGTGGTTTTATGGGAAAAGAAAACCAAGAGGAGTTTCAACATTTTTTCAGTGAAAATGGGATGGCAAACCGTTTTAGTATGGTGCCAGGACGTACCCGTATTAATGTTAAATTGACTGAAAATAATGGTGAGTCGACTGATTTTAATTTTTCAGGCTTCGATGTGAGCCAAGACGATTGGAATCGATTTTCAACAGAATCGTTAAACTGGCTCGGCCACTTTGATATGGTGGTCGTCAGTGGCAGTTTACCCAATGGCGTCGATCCTCAAGAATTTACACGCTGGATGACTCGTTTACGTCAGTTATGTCCTTGTATTATTTTTGATAGTAGCCGTGAAGCGCTTAAAGCAGGGCTTAAAGCATCACCATGGCTTGTAAAGCCAAATCGGCATGAGCTCGAAGTTTGGGCTGGTCGCAAATTACCTGATTTAAATGACGTTATTGCTGCAGCGCATGAGTTGCGTGATAAAGGTATTTCTCATGTTGTTATTTCGCTCGGAGAGGAAGGGGCGTTGTGGGTAAATGCTTCCGGTTCTTGGTTGGCAAAACCACCTCATTGTGAGGTCATTAGCACAGTGGGTGCCGGCGATTCTATGGTTGCAGGACTTGCCTATGGTTTATTAAATGGTGAATCCAGTGAGCATACGTTACGTATGGCAACGGCTATTTCAGCGTTATCGGTATCACAGGCTGACGTTGGTCTTAAAAATCGCAATAAGTTAGCGGATATGATGGCTAAAATTGAAATGAAGTCTTTGTAATCTGAGATTAGCATGAGAAGGGGTGGTGAATGTCACCCCTTTAACGATTTAATTTAACTATTCTGTTGAGATTTAAGCCAAGCAATTTCTTGTGGCCAAATATCCGGATTGACGGTTTCTAATATTAATGGAATGCCATCAAAACGTGAGTCTTTCATGATATAGCTAAAAGGTGCATAACCAATATTACCTTCACCAAGGCTATGGTGGCGGTCAACTCGGCTAGCAAATTCACTTTTCGCATCATTGAGATGCATACCTTTTAGAAACTCAAACCCTACGATATCTGAAAATTGCTTAAAGGTATTTTCACAGGTTTCTTCTGTCCGTAAGTCATAACCTGCGGCAAATGCATGGCAAGTATCAATACATACACCTACTCGACTTTTGTCTTTGACACCTTCGATGATTTTTGCCAGATGAACAAAATCAAAACCAAGATTAGTCCCTTGTCCTGCGGTATTTTCAATCACCGCGGTCACGCCTTCCGTTTCATTTAACGCAATGTTAATGGATTCCGCGATGCGTGCTAGGCAGTCATCTACATCAATTTGTTTTAAATGACTACCTGGGTGGAAGTTTAATAAGTCGATACCTAATTGTTCGCAGCGTTGTAATTCATCGATAAATGCAGCACGCGATTTTTCTAGTGCTTCAATTTCAGGGTGGCCTAAATTGATTAAATAACTGTCATGAGGCAATATTTGATGCTTGCCATAGCCATATTTAGCGCAGTTATCTTTAAATTTTTTAATCACTTCTTCTGAAAGTGGGGCGGCTTTCCATTGGCGTTGGTTTTTGGTGAATAACGCAAAGGCTGTCGCATTAATTTCATGGGCGCGAATAACGGCTTGATCAACACCACCAGAGGCGCTGACGTGTGCTCCAACATATTTCATTATTGACTCCTATTTTTTAGGAGTATGACATTAATCAACAAAAAAATGAACTCAACAAAAAGCCGCTTTAAAAAGCGGCTATAGAAAAGAATGAATTAAAAAATAGTTTGAATAACTAGGTTTATAAATAGTCCACCAACAATTAACCAAATAAATAAAATCAAAGCCATGAGTAGAGGTTTGATCCCTGCTTGACGAATAGCACTAACATGGGTGGTCAATCCAAGAGCAACCATGGCCATTGCCAGCAAGATAGTATCTAACGTGATAATGTGGTGTACCAACGCTTGTGGCAATAAATTAAATGAATTAAATGCCGCAACCAAGATAAAAATAACCGCAAACCATGGAATGGTGATTTTATTTTTCTGCGCACTGGTACCATTTTTTTTGGCGATTTTACGACTTAAAAAAGCCGACAGTATGATTAGAAATGGCGCTAGCATCATCACACGGATCATTTTGGCTATTACGGATGCATTTTCAGCTTCGGGTCCAATCGTGTGGCCTGCGGCAACAACCTGTGCAACTTCATGTACGGTAGAGCCAATAAAAATACCAAAAGTTTCTTGAGTGGCAGGAAACCAGCCGTAATGCATGTTTAGTTGGTATATCCATGGATAAACAAAGATACAAATGGTACCGAAAATCACAACGGTAGAAACTGCAACAGCAACTTTACTCGCAGGCGCATTGATCACAGGTTCGGTCGCCATTACCGCGGCGGCACCACAAATACTACTGCCTGCACCGATTAAGATAGTGGTTTCATCATCTAAACCAAAAACCTTTTTTCCTAACCAATAAGCCAGTAAGAAGGTTGATGTTAGAGTTAGAGCATCGATTAATATGCCTGTTGCGCCAACATCAGTAATTTGTTGGAAAGTAAGACGAAAGCCATACAAAATTATCCCAGCACGTAAAAAATAATGCTTAGCAAATTTAATACCCGCATCACAAGATTGGCTAGCAACGGGATAAACTGTATTACCAACAAATATACCTAATAAAATAGCCAAGGTTAAAGCTCCAAGGCCGATATCGATAAACCAAGATTGTTCACCTAAATAAATAGAAATAGCGGTTAGTATCCCAGCGAGAATGATCCCAGGCAAGAGTTTGAATATAGGATGCATATTATGTTGTGCAATCTCATTAGTTTCAGTTTTATTCATTTTAATGCTCTTCATTACTGCTTAGATGAATTTGTAATAAGCATATAACAAAAATTATAATAATTTAAATTGATTGTATTCATATAATCTATCTATAAAACAGGTTAATAATTTTTTCTGGTATATTGCTAACAAATCATTAATATTAACAATATTATTACAAATACTATAAGGCATCTTGGGGCTATCTTTATGCGAATAACACTTAGGCAACTAGAGGTTTTTACTGAAGTATTAAAAAGTGGCTCCACCACGCAAGCATCTCTCTCATTAGCGCTATCTCAGTCTGCGGTGAGCGCGTCTTTGACTGATTTAGAAGGGCAATTGGGCGTTCAGTTATTTGACCGTGTCGGTAAACGATTAGTGACAAATGAACACGGGCGACTCCTCTATCCTAAAGCTTTAGCGTTGCTAGATCAGGGATATGAAGTTGAGCAATTGTTTAAAAAAGAGATGGGAGCAGTACGACTCGCGGCAAGTACCACGATAGGTAACTATATATTGCCTCAAATTTTAGCAGGTTATCGTCATGACAACCCAGACATTCCTCTCGAATTATTTATTGGTAATACCGATGAAGTGATTAAAGCTGTGATGGAATTTCGCGCTGATGTAGGGTTAATTGAAGGCGTGTGTCACAGTTCTGACCTTGTTTCTAAATCGTGGTTAAAAGATGAGCTTGTGATTTTTGTAGCACCAAATAACCCATTAGCGGGTAGAACGGTGATATTAAAAGAGCTCCGAGACGCACCTTGGATTTTGCGTGAAAGAGGCTCAGGTACTCGGGATGTATTAGACCAATTATTATTTGCCCATTTGCCAAGCTTTCATATTTTAATGGAGTTAGGTAATTCAGAGGCGATTAAACATGCTGTTCGTTTTGGCATGGGAGTGAGTTGTTTATCTAGACGTGTCATAGCCGAACAGCTAGAAAATGGCTCATTAGTTGAATTAAAAGTTGAAAAACAGCATTTAGAAAGAACACTATATTTGATTTATCATCGACAGAAACATCTTTCCAAGGCTATTACTAATTTGCTTGATTATTGTAACTAGGCTCCTTTACCCGTCATACTTCGCGCTGTCGGGTTGTTGACTGCACTCAGTTACTCGGGTCACATACTGTTGTATGCTTCCCGAGCTATCCTCGATTGTCGCCTACCGACAACGCGAATTATTTAGGGTAAATTTTAGATTAGAAAAGTTAAAACGATAAATCTTATTTTTATAGTGAAGAGTGCTAGTTGCCTGGAGTTGTTTAGAATAAATCTGGGGTCATTGTTAAAGTAATTTAAATATTGAGCAATATATCATCAATTTTATATTATGGTGTTTTGCTTATAATTATTGATGGATTATGAAGGTATCTTATAACAGCAAAGAGTTGCTTAGTTCTGGCGGGATGTTTTGCTAGAATTCCGGCGATATTGGCTGAATAATAAAAAACAGGGAACAGATGTCAGAACAACATACCAAGACTGTCTCGCAAGGCGGACCTCAAAGACTACGTCGTGAATTAAAATCTCGCCATCTTGCTATGATTGCTATTGGCGGCTCTATAGGCACAGGTCTATTTGTTGCATCAGGTGCAACAGTTGCTCAAGCAGGCCCCGGTGGTGCACTACTTTCTTACGCTATCATTGGCTTAATGGTCTATTTTTTAATGACCAGTTTAGGTGAATTAGCGGCTTATATGCCAGTATCTGGCTCATTTGCTACTTACGGTGCTAAATACGTTGATGAAGGTTTTGGTTTCGCACTCGGTTGGAATTACTGGTACAACTGGGCTGTAACCATTGCAGTTGACCTTGTGGCTGCACAATTAGTGATGGCCTATTGGTTTCCTGATACTCCAGGCTGGATCTGGAGCGCTATTTTCCTTGCCGTTATTTTTCTCCTTAACTTTATCTCAGTAAAAGGTTTCGGTGAGGCTGAATATTGGTTCTCATTAATTAAAGTAGTTACTGTCGTTGTGTTTATAACGGTAGGTGTATTAATGATTATCGGTATTATGAATGGTGCGCCAAATGCAGGATGGCATAACTGGGAAATCGCCGATGCGCCTTTTGCTGGTGGCTTTTCAGCAATGATTGGTGTGGCGATGATCGTTGGGTTCTCGTTCCAAGGCACTGAATTAATTGGTATCGCAGCCGGTGAATCAAAAGATCCAGCTAAGAATATCCCCAAAGCAGTACGTAAAGTCTTTTGGCGTATACTTTTATTCTATATCTTCGCAATCTTAATTATTAGCTTAATCATTCCTTATACTGACCCAAGTCTATTGCGTAATGATGTGAAAGATATCAGCGTGAGTCCATTCACCTTAGTATTTGAAAATGCAGGTCTGCTTTCTGCCGCTGCTGTCATGAATGCTGTAATTTTAACAGCTGTGTTATCGGCGGGTAACTCTGGCATGTATGCCTCGACACGTATGCTATATACCCTTGCTCGTGAAGGTAAAGCCCCTCGTATATTTGCGCGTTTATCTAAAGGTGGTGTGCCTCGTTATGCTTTAGTGGCAACGACCGTTATTGCTGGTTTATGCTTTTTGAGCTCAATGTTTGGTAACCAATCAGTTTATTTATGGTTATTGAACACCTCAGGCATGACAGGCTTCATTGCGTGGCTAGGTATTGCAGTTAGCCATTATCGTTTCCGTAAAGGCTATATGGCTCAAGGCAGAAATCTTAATGACTTACCTTATGTGTCAGGGTTCTTCCCAATCGGTCCAATTTTTGCTTTTGGGCTCTGTTTAATTATCACCCTTGGACAAAACTACCAAGCATTTTTAGCAGATAGAATTGATTGGGTGGGTGTTACAGCGACTTATATTGGTATTCCTCTTTTCTTAGCTATTTGGTTTGGCTATAAAATTGTGAAGAAAACAACGATTATCCGCTATAAAGAGATGGATTTTCCTACTTATCATGAAAATTTGAATAAGTAGCCCCCTTAGTTAACTAATTATTTATTTTAAATAATAGAATGATAAAAAACAGTATCTTGTAACGAGGTGCTGTTTTTTTACTATATAACGCTTATAAATATTCAAATAGTCGATAAAACGAACAAAAAGTATAACTTTTCGATATAGCTCACAATATTGCATATATATAGCTTATGATAAAACTAATAATCGCATTGATAAGTATTCTTATTTGCTTTATTGTTACCGCATAGAAATAAGTGTGAATGAATGGGGTTGATTGTGAAGCTTAATACTATGTCGTCGATAGCCAAGAAGTCGATAGCTAGGTCGGTAGTAAAGGGGATAAGTTTAACATTATTAGCGGGTGCAAGTTTTGGTTCATGGGCGGTAACTGTGACCGATATTGCAGGTCGTACCGTTGAAGTGCCTGATGATGTTAACCGTATCTTACTTGGTGAAGGTCGTTTATTCAGCGCAGTTGCGTTACTTGAAGGTGATAAACCGATAGAGCGAATCGTTGGATGGCAAGGGGATTTACGTAAGCTAGACCCGCAAACCTACGCAGTATATAAAGCAAAATTCCCCGCAATCGATAATATCCCATTAATCGGTAATACTAGCGCTGATAGCGTTAGTTCTGAGAAGGTATTAACACTTAATCCTGATATTGCCATCTTCGGTATCTCTGGGCATGGTCCGGGTAAAAATAGTGAATTAGTCAATCAGCTTGAAAAAGCGGGCATTCCGGTTGTATTTGTTGATTTTAGAGATAATCCACTTAAGAATACGTTGCCAAGTATACGTTTGCTCGGCAAAGCGTTAAATCGTGAACAAGTCGCTAATAAATATATCGATTTTTATGAAAGAAATCAGAAATTGGTGACTGACGTTACGGCAAAAATACCTGAAGATAAAAAACCAACGGTATTTATTGAGTTACGCGCAGGAGCATTTGAAGACTGTTGTGGCACCGCTGGTGATGGAAGCATGGGTAATTTTATCGATCTTGCTGGCGGTAAAAATATCGCGAAAGGTGTTTTGCCCGGGGCGCTAGGCACGATGAACTTAGAAAAAATTATTGCATCTGATCCGAATATTTACATTGCTAGTGGCGCTAAAGCCCCCGGCAGTCAAGATGTAGGTATTCAATTGGGTGCGCAAAGCACTAACGAAGACGCTAAAAGCAGTTTGCAAAAAATTGTTGATCGCAAAGGAATTAATGCCTTATCTGCCATCAAAGATGGGAATGATCATGCTATTTGGCATAATTATTATAACTCGCCATATAACGTTATTGCGACGCAAGTCTTTGCTAAATGGTTTTACCCGGAGCAATTTGCCGACCTTGACCCGCAAAAAACACTCGAGGAACTTCATAATGAGTTTCTTACAGTCGAGCCAACTGGCGTATATTGGGTCAGCAAAAAATCATTATAGTGGGTAAGAATCAATGAGTATCACGAGCGAGCCGATAGTTGTTACTGAGCAAGCGGCAAAAAATACAGACGATGGTGTTAAGCTGCATTATCAGCAAATGCTGCGTCGTCGATTAGTATGGATAGGCGTTATTGTCGCGGCTATTTTATTATCTTTAGTTATCGATTTTACTTTAGGGCCTTCAGGTTTAGCGCTTGAAAAGCTTTGGCAAACCCTGATCACACCAGAAGCCGTTGATGCGGGTACGCGTGTAATTGTGTGGGATATTCGTTTGCCATATGCATTAATGGCTGTCGTCATTGGGATGTCATTAGGTTTAGCGGGTGCAGAAATGCAAACTATTTTGAATAACCCGTTAGCGAGCCCGTTCACATTAGGGGTATCTAGTGCCGCTGCTTTTGGTGCTGCGTTAGCAATTGTTTCTGGAATTGCGATCCCCGGCGTGCCTGACCAATGGGTTATTTCTGCAAATGCATTTATTTTTGCACTTTTGGCGGCTCTAATGCTAGATGCAGTCACTCGCTGGACTCGCGTTGCGACTTCAGGCGTTGTTTTATTTGGTATCGCCTTGGTCTTTACCTTTAACGCATTGGTTTCGATGATGCAATTCATTGCTACTGAAGATACGCTACAAGGTTTGGTTTTTTGGACTATGGGTAGCTTGTCGAAAGCGACTTGGATAAAACTAGGCGTGATGGCATTGGTTTTCGCATTAATTTTCCCAATTGCCATGATGAGTTCATGGAAACTGACGGCATTACGTCTTGGTGAAGATAGAGCGATTAGTTTCGGTATTGATGTGCGTCGCCTACGTTTGACGACATTATTGCGTATTAGTATTTTGTCAGCATTGGCTGTGGCATTCGTGGGACCTATTGCGTTTATTGGTTTAGTTGCACCGCATATTGCACGTTTAATTTTTGGTGAAGACCACCGTTTTTACTTGCCAGCAAGTGCATTAATTGGCGCATTGATATTATCAATGGCATCGATAGCTTCTAAAAACATTATACCGGGTGTCATTATTCCTGTGGGCATCGTGACTTCGTTGGTAGGGGTACCGTTCTTTCTTAGTATTATTTTGCGTCACAGAGGAAACGTATCATGAGCGGATTGATAATTAATCGGTTTAATGCAGGTTATCCTAAGCGCGCAGTGATAGAGAATCTCTCTACGCAAGTATTACCAAGGGGGAAAATAACGGTATTACTTGGACCAAATGGCAGCGGTAAATCAACGTTATTGCGTTCTTTAGCGGGTTTGAATAAATCGACGGGTCAAATATTATTAGATGGGCTCGATTTAATGCAGCAAAACTTTGCCCAGCGCGCACAGAATGTGGTGTATTTACCACAGAGTTTGCCCGCAGGTGTTCATCTTTATGTTTTAGAGTCGGTTATTGTTGCTCAAAGAGCGTCAGGTGGATTGAATAATAAAAGCAATAAAGATGAAGTGATGCATTTATTGCGTCAATTAGGTATTGAACATTTAGCATTAAGTTATTTAGACCAATTATCCGGCGGTCAAAAACAGCTTGTTGGTTTGGCTCAATCTTTAATTCGTCAGCCCAATTTATTATTGTTGGATGAGCCACTTAGCGCATTAGATTTAAATTATCAATATCATGTGATGGATTTGGTTGCAAAAGAAACGAAGCGGCGAAATATAATTACAGTGGTTGTTGTTCACGATATTAATATTGCATTACGTCACGCAGAACATGTATTAATGCTGAAGCAAGGTAATTTGATTGCGCAAGGGAAACCTGAAGAGGTGATTACCCCTGAAAGTTTAGCAGAAGTTTACGGTGTGAGAGGACGCATAGAGCGCTGTTCACAAGGTGTGCCTCAGGTACTTATCGACGGGCTAGTTGAAAAACTGGCAAGTTAGATTATTTAAAATTACTAATATTAATGGTAATAAAGTGCTTATTAATTGAATAAGCACTTTAGGAGTATTTATAGATTTAATTTCATATAAAAATAAAAGATAGAAAATAATAATTACCCACAGAAAATTTAATCTCTTTATTTGCTAGTTAATATAGCATGAATTTTCTATGGGTATTTAAATACTCAATAATAAAAATAATAGATTTTCATGGTTCACTGAATCTAATGTCGAGCATATATCAGTTCATGTTGAAAAATATATTTCTTGGAGAGTTGGGAATGGTTGTTTTTAATAAAAGAAAAATAGCAATTAGCGTAATTGCGGCTATCACTGCTATACCTGCATTAGCGGATGATAGTAAAGATACAATTTATGTCACTACGGCGTCAGGTTATCAACAAAAAATTGAAGATGCTCCGGCCTCAATTTCAGTTGTGACGCGTGAACAATTAGAAAATAAAGCTTACCGTGATGTCACTGATGCGCTGAAAGATGTCCCCGGTGTTTTAGTAACTGGCGGTGGTAGTAGCTCTGATATTAGTATCCGGGGTATGGATGCTAAATATACGATGATTTTAATTGATGGCAAACGTGTAGATACTCGTAGTACCCGCCCAAATAGTGACGGTTCAGGTATTGAACAAGGATGGTTGCCACCATTACCTGCTATTGAACGTATTGAAGTAGTGCGTGGACCAATGTCTTCGCTTTATGGCTCTGATGCGATGGGGGGGGTTATTAATATTATTACTCGTCGCGTACAGCAAGAGTGGACAACTAGTTTACGAGCCGATACTACGCTAACTGAGCGTAAGAATTCAGGTAATACAGGGCAAGGAAGTTTATATACATCAGGCCCACTTATTGATGGTTTATTAGGTGTAAAACTGCAAGGTCAATATTCTCATCGTGGTGAAGATAAAATTATTGACGGTTTTAATCGTCAAATAATGACTAGTGGTGGTGCAACAGTATCGTTAACCCCTGATGATAAAAATACCTTTGATGCAGAGTTTAAACGTGATAATCAACACCGTGATGACCGTGAAGGTTATACCAATAAAAAAGGTGATGGTAGCGGCTTTAGCAAATATGAACTGACTCATATGGCGTTAACACATACAGGTATTTATGATATTGCCTCAACCGATACCTATGTTCAGTATGATGAGACTAAAAATCCAGGTCGTAAAATGACAGCGGAAGACCTTGTTTTCCGTAATCAAAGTGTATTTTTATTGGGTGACCATAGTTTAAGTGTGGGTGGCCAATATCGTAAAGAAAAACTAAAAGATGAAGGCAATAAGTTTAAACAATATAATGAATTAGATAGATACAGCTGGGCGTTATTTGCGGAAGATGAATGGCTAATGACTAATGATTTCGCCTTAACTGGTGGCCTTCGTATGGATAAAGACGAAAACTATGGCTCTCATTGGACTCCGCGTTTATACGGTGTATGGCATGCGGATGAACAGTGGACGATTAAAGGCGGTGTAACTACAGGTTATAAAGCACCAAGCTTACGTGAATCATCCGCAAACTGGGGGCAAGCTACGGGTGGGAGTAAAGGAAATGCCGTTATTTACGGTAATCCAAACCTAAAACCGGAAAAAAGTGTAACAGAGGAAATTGGCGTTATTTGGAATAATCAAGATAATATTACTGCTGGTGTGACTATCTATAATACTGACTTTAAAGACAAAATTACCGAAATTAGGCGTTGTGAAAAAGATAGCTCTACAGTGAGGCCATGTACGATCCCTGAAGATGGTGAAGGTGACAAACCAAATCAACCATATAACTTTATTAGCGAAAAAGCGAATGTTGATAAAGCAAGAATGCGTGGTGTAGAAGTAACCTTTAACTGGCGTATAGTTGATGATTTAAGTTTTGCCGCTAATTATACTTATACAGATACTGAACAAAAAAGTGGTGTGAATAAAGGTAAACCATTAAATAAACAACCTAAGCATATGGGTAATAGCACACTGACGTGGAATACCACTGAGGACTTAGAAACTTGGACGCGTATGAATTTCCGAGGCAAAACCTCAGAATATCAAGGTCGCGGACAAAAAATGTCAAGCGGCACACCATCCTATGCATTGTTTGATTTAGGCGCAAGTTACAAATTAAGCAAAAATGCTAATTTAGTTGGTGGAGTATATAACTTATTAGATCGTCGTATTGACAATGAAAGCTATGGTGCTGAGCTAGAAGGCCGTCGCTACAATATCGGTGTTAACTACAACTTCTAATTAGAGTTGCTTATCACAATTAATATGAGCCCTTTGGCAATAAACCAAAGGGTTTTTTTTTATCTATAATAAAGGGAATGAAACAATTTTCACCTTCAAAATTGATAGAAAAATGAGGGTTATTAGTTATAAGAGTAAAATGAACGAAATCATCAGAAATACTCATCGAAAAGAAAGGGATTAGTAACAATATGACTTGCTATTTGATGGTATGGCGTGCAAAATGCGCCAACAAAAAAAGACTGATGCCTAATTAAAATAGCATCGGTTTTTTTTATTTAGAGTTCATCCATTTTTATGGGGCCGGTTAATAGACCGGATAGATAATTTTTATATTTTTGTGTAGCTAAAATGTAATGCTACCGATTTGAGGAATGCTTTTATGGGTTACTTTTTCGCATTAGCAGCAGGGCCTACTGGTCGTCGCTGCCGTATTGATGACTATGGGGCTATTAGCGCCTTCGCTCGCCTGCCGTTTTATCTTCCTTCATTCTTTTCTGCCTATAGGCAGATGCAAAGTCTTCCCAGTAGCTATCGATTGAGTCAAATATTTAAGACTCAATCGACAGTTATGGGAGGGCTTAGACATGCCAAATAGCTCAATACCTTTATCTATCGGCCCTAACCAAACGGGTGCGAATAACCGCGTACAGCTTGCAAAAACACTGACTTTGCTGCAAGTCGTGATGATTGGTATCGCCTATATCCAGCCAATGACAATATTTGATACTTTCGGTATGGTATCGGATAAAACGGGTGGACACGTCCCAACTTCATACATTATTGCACTTGCTGCGATACTGTTTACAGCACTGAGCTACGGCAAATTGGTGAAACGTTTCCCATCTGCGGGTTCAGCCTATACTTATGCCCAAAAATCAATGAGCCCTCATATAGGCTTTTTAGTGGGCTGGACATCTTTGCTGTCCTATATATTTATGCCAATGATAAACATCTTATTGGCGAAGATTTATTTACAAGACATTTTCCCAACAGTTGAACCTGCGATATTTGTGGTCGGTCTGGTCATTATCATGACAGCAGCAAACTTACGCGGTATTAATGTGATTGCAAATCTCAGTACTATTATTGCAATTATACAAGTTGGGGTAATGGTCGTCTTTACTGGCCTTGTGATCCACGGTGTAAGTAGTGGCGAGGGTACGGGAGAAATATGGACTTTCAATCCATTCGGTAATGAAAAAACAGAAATGATCCCGCTGATTGCTGGTGCAACTATTTTATGTTTTTCATTCTTAGGTTTTGATGGATTAAGCTCGCTCTCAGAAGAAACGCCGAATGCAGGTAAAGTGATCCCACGCGCTATTTTCTTAACGGCGCTTATTGGTGGTGTTATCTTTATTACTGTTTCGTTTTTCTTGCAGCAATATTTCCCTGATGTATCACGTTTCAAGAATATTAATGAGACACAGCCTGATATTATGCGATTTGTGGCGGGTACATTCTTCCAGTCAATCATCTTAGTATTCTCATGTGTTACTGTGTTGGCATCAGGCATGGCAGCGCATGCAGGTAGTGCACGTTTGATGTATGTTATGGGTCGTGATGGCGTATTCCCAGAGAAAATATTTGGCTATGTAAGTCCTAAATGGCGTACACCGGCTTATAATGTTTTGTTAGTTGGTGTATTAGCGCTCGGTGCTATCTGGTTTGAGATGGATTTTGCAACCGCATTGATTAACTTTGGTGCATTGATTGCGTTTACCTTTGTAAATATCTCTGTTATCAGTCAGTTTTTTATCCGAGAACGACGTACTCAAGGTTTTAAAAATATCTTCAACTATTTGATTTTACCAATAATAGGCACACTCACTGTTTGTGTGCTATGGCTTAATATCGAAGAAGATTCGATGGTATATGGTTTAATTTGGACAGCGGTCGGCCTTATTTATATGGCTATTTTGACCCGGATGTTTAAACGGCCTATGCCTCAAATGAGCGACGTCTAAATTTCCTCGTCATACTTCATGTTGTTTCGGCGTTAGCTTCGCTTGCTAGCCCTAGTGCTTCTAGGGTCTAGCTCGCTTTGCCGCAATTTCCTCGTCATACTTCACGTTGTATCGGCGTTGACTTCGCTTGCTATCCCTAGTCACATACTTATGTATGCTCCTAGGGCCTAGCTCGCTTTGCCGCCTTGCTACAACATGAATTATTTAGAGGAAATATTTATATATTAAACTTAAATCTTTAGGGTTTTTTACTTCTAATTTATAACTGCCCAACCCTTCAATCCTTCAAACTTATATAAGATCTATTCCTTAATTCTTATTTTAATTTTTAAACGCTATGTTATTGTTATGCAAAATTAATATTACCTTATTGATGCACTGATAGTGCTATTTGAGTTAAAGGAATAAGGAAATTGGCATAAAATGTCATCTGCAATCAGCTCTATAGAGTCATACATCGAAAAACGTAACTATTTGCGTTCATTACTGGCTTCCCATCAATTTGAACAGCTTGATCTATTGCTGAATAATATGCAGCAGCAATGGCTAGAAAAATCATCTGAACCATTTGATTATGAATGGTTTATTAGTGATTTACTTGACCCAACAAAGATTGCGGCTGATATACTTTCTCATTTAGATACTTGGATCAAAAGTAATCCAACGTCCTATCATGGGTATTTACTTCTGGGTTGTTATTGGGAAGCTGCAGCGGCACGTATTCGAACCTCTAATGGGGGAGAATATGTAAGTGATGACCGCTGGATTGGAGCTCAACTTGCTCGAGATTTAGGGTTAGTATCCTATTTGCGCGCAATATCATTACATGAGCGTCCTGCTTATGCATTGCGCCGAATGATGCGCTTAACAGCCTATCTCGGAGAACCACAATGGCTATACGACTTAGCTTATGGTCGTGAGCCATATACTTATGTGCAATTGCAAAATGATATTGACCCCGAAATATGGCGTGCTGGTTTGCGTCGCTTACTCGATGAAGGTGGCGACTTAGCGTTTATTCCTCAAGAGTTACCTAGTAACCTTCCTATTCGTGAAACAGATGAAGTTAAAACATATTGGTTGAATGCGACTTTAGCTATTCGCCCTCAAGATGTTGGCATTCGCAATGAGTACCTTTACTTCCTTTACCCGCGCTGGGGGGGTAGCCATGAACAAATGGCAGAGTTTATCGAAGGGGCTGTATGTGAAACATTGAGTGAGCAAGAGCGTAATATTTTGTGGATCACTAAAGCTTGGGATTTCCTTGGTTATTCTATCTATTTTCCCGAGCAAGAAGACCATGATGAAATTGAATATTGTTGTGATGCATTTGAACAGTTATTAGCGTTGGATTTAGCTGAGGAACAGCGTGCTCGTGTACTGTATCAATATGCCAATTTCCGTGCACATTACGGCAAACAAGATGGCGTTTGGCAAGTAGAAAAAATGCAGCTTTGTTATGAACTATTAGCAAAAGCATGGCAAATAAGTCCGGCCATGGCTAACCCACAAATGGGATTAGATACATTGATGAGCTGCATTAATTTCGCGCATATTAATGATAGTTATAATTTATTACCTCAATGGTTGGAGCGATTACAGCTGTTGGGTGATGATAAATATGCTGTCATTCTGGCCGCAGTAGCCAGTAAGTTTGGACTGTATGGTATTTCGAAGGGACAATTCGATCATCAGGCACTAATGGCTCAAGCTAAATTTTTAGATGCGGAAGATCTTGATGTGGGGCAAGCCGCCGCTAATTTATTTGGCTCTCAATCTGAAGACGCGGCAATTTACCTATTGCAGCAAGCCTGTGAATGGGGCGATATTTCAGCAATGGCAACGTTATCAGACGTATATGCAGGGGTATTATCACGTCAGAACGATCGTGATATCAATACCTATAAAGATAATGCGTTGCGAACGTATTGGATGGAACGCGCTGCAAACGGTGGTGATGCGACTAGCCAATATAATTTAGCCTATGGGATTCTTGAAGATAATGAAGAGTTGAGTCCAGAGCAGTATCAGCAAACGAAAAAATTATTACTCAATGCAATGAATACATCCAATGTACGGCGAGATGTTTGGGAACGTTCAGCACATAGGCTCGCAACCTTATTGATATTTGGTGATATTCAAGATGATATGCTGCTGTGTCTTGATACCGTATTACCCGCTTTATGGAATGATGAAAGTGTGGAAAACCAAGTGTTTGCTGCCGGCTATTATGCTTTGGCGTTTCATTTGGGCGCTGGGTGTACCCGAAATAGCTATTTGGCTAAAGTTTGGTTAGAGCGCGGATTGGAATTAGCACCAGAAGATAGTTATTTGGCTGACCGAGCAGCAGAGATATTCCGACATAAAGAACTGCTGGGTGGGGCTCGTGCCAAAATAGGTTTTAGTAAAGATCAAAAGTTAATGGATCAACATGGATATAATTTAACTTTTGGTGAGTAAAATAGTTCAGTAGCGTTATTGCAAGTGGCATTACCACAAAAATAGCGCTACGATTTTTCCATTCTAACTGAAATTATGCGTTACCTTTGTATAAAGTTATGGCAACAACCGCTAGATAGATATTTTATCGTCCTCAATCAACGTTTAGCAATATATCGCTGTTTTCTCTTTCCTTAATGCCAAGTTTAAGGAAACGTAATAACCTACTAATACACTAATATTATGTGATATTGTTGTTATATCTAATGACAGCACAACTTTGTGTATAGGAAGATGAGTAAATGACAGATACAAAAAGCCCTGAGAATCAACGATTACTACTCACACTCAGGAACATTGTTGGCAAAAAAAATATTCTCACTGAGCCTCATAAAACAGAACGTTATCGTAAAGGCTTTCGTTCTGGGGTTGGTGATGCGATAGCGGTAGTTTTTCCGACCACATTGTTGGAGCAGTGGTATGTATTCAAAGCTTGTGTTGAGGCAGATAAAATTGTTTTGATGCAAGCGGCTAATACAGGGTTAACAGAGGGCTCAACGCCAAGTGGTTATGATTATGATCGCGATATTGTGATTATCAGCACGCTAAGACTAAACCAAATTCAAGTGCTACCTGAGTTTAATCAGGTGGTGGCAATGCCCGGTAGTACCTTATATGACTTAGAAAAAATATTAAAACCTTTAGGCCGAGAGCCTCATTCTTTAATTGGTTCATCTTGTATTGGTGCTTCTGTTGTTGGTGGTATCTGTAATAGCTCAGGTGGATCGTTAGTACGCCGTGGGCCTGCTTATACAGAATTAGCGCTGTATGGGCGTGTAAATGATGAAGGCAAAGTTGAGCTGATTAATCATCTAGGGATTGATCTAGGTGAAACACCGGAAGCAATATTAAATAATTTACAAAACCGAGCTTACGGTAGTGAAGATGTACAAGTAAGTGAAAAATTGGCATCTGACCATGAATATGCGCAGCGAGTGCGAGACGTTGATGCGGATACACCGTCACGTTTTAATGCAGATGAACGACGTTTATTTGAAGCATCAGGTTGTGCGGGTAAATTGGCTGTTTTTGCTGTGCGCTTAGATACATTCCCCGCAGATAAATCCACACAAGTCTTTTATATTGGTTCCAATAATCCGGATGTGTTAGAGGATATTCGTCGTCATATATTGAGTGAATTTAAAAACTTACCTGTAGCGGGTGAGTATATGCATCGCGGTTGTTTTGATATTGCCGAAATTTACGGTAAAGATACCTTTTTAATGATTGATAAATTTGGCACCGATAAAATGCCAATGTTTTTCACTATAAAAGGTCGTCTGGATGCAATTTTAAATAAAGTGCCATTGTTGCCCTCAAATTTAGTGGATAGAGGAATGCAATTGTTGAGTAAATTATGGCCATCACATTTACCGCCTCGTATGAAAGAATTTCGTGACCGCTATGAACATCATTTAATGTTAAAAATGGCAGGTGATGGTATTGATGAAGCTAAAGTATGGCTAAAAGCATTCTTTGCCAGCGCGGATGGTGGTTATTTTGAATGTACAGCGGAAGAGGGTGCTAAAGCCTTTTTACATCGCTTCGCCGCCGCAGGTTCAGCAGTGCGTTATCATGCTGTTCATGCTAAAGATGTTGAAGATGTTTTGCCTCTGGATATTGCGCTTAGACGTAATGACACTCAGTGGTTTGAACAACTTCCACCTGAAATAGAAGATCTGCTCGTACATAAACTCTATTGCGGACATTTTATGTGCCATGTAATGCATCAAGATTATGTTTTAAAGAAAGGGGTTAACCCGAAAGAGTTAAAAGAGAAAATGTTAGCCCTACTGGATGAGCGTGGAGCACAATATCCCGCAGAGCATAACGTTGGGCATTTATATAAAGCACAACCGCAACTAAAATCTTTCTATAAAGACGCTGATCCGACGAATACCATGAACCCTGGACTCGGTAAAACGACTAAACGTAAGAATTGGGAAGGGGATTGTGGTTGTGATAGCCATTCTGGTGAACACTAATTAAAACATCTTCCTTATAAAAATGGGCAGATTATCTGCCCATTTTCATTTTATTTAGTATTTTAGCTAACTTGCTAACTCTGTCGCGTAATTTACTAATGCCTTTAATTGTTGGCAACGTTTTTCATCTTGCTGATGTTCCACAAGTAGCATTTGTATTTGTTGCATATATTCGGTTAAACGGGCTTCGTTAAAGTAGTCTCTACGATGTTGTAACCAGCGTTGTTGTTCTTCATAAGATAAGATGTTTGGAAAGTTACGTGCTTTATAGCGAAAGAAAAGTTCTTTCATGCGCTTATCTTCAAAACTAAGATCTAAAGCGGGCAAATTCTGCGGTAATGTTTCACGAATAATATCCATCGTAGAACGATCGGAAGTACTAAAGAAGCCGCTATAAATTTGTGTGTCTACATCATTTGATTCTTCAAATTCTTGTGCAACACTAAATAACTCAATTATTTTATTACGGATTTCTGGATCTTTGCGAAGAACTTCTAAATTACGTAGACATAAATCACGATCTAAACCTGTACGCTCTGCATCTTCAGGACGCAATGTTTTTTCGGGCGCTAAAATTGGGCATTTATTAATTTGCACTAATTTAACGGGAACGGGTAGTTTGTCCCCAAGTTCTGCTTTAGGTGTATAAAGCCGAGTGCGCAATTCTTGTGCATTTAATTCAATTAAAGGGGATAAATCCGCGGATAAATCACACATGATGACCGCATTACGATTATCAGGATGCCATGCTAATGGAGCAACTAAACTCACATAAGAGCGTAAAGCGCCAAACATGCCAGAAACATGCACCAGAGGAGTCATATTAACGATATCTATTAACTCACTGACTTTATTTTTATTTCGTAGTTGATAAAAATAATCAAACATTCGTGGTTGTGCTGCTTTCAGTAATTTAGCCATGTTGATCGTGGCTAAAACATCGGACATCGCATCATGAGCATTTTCATGCAAAATGCCATTAGCCTTACTTAAATGCTCAAGACGTAAACTAGGTAACCCATCTTCGTTTTCAGGCCAGTTAATGCCTTCAGGACGCAGTGCAAAGCAGGCGCGAAGCGTATCAAGTAGATCCCATCGAGAGTTACCTTGTTGCCAGCTATAGGCATACGGGTCATAGAAATTGCGATAAAAAATATTACGCGTGACTTCATCATCAAAACGAATATTGTTATAACCCATGATACAAGTATTAGGCACACTGAATGCTTGATGAACACGTTTCGCAAATTCAGCTTCGTTGACACCTTGTGCCAGTGCAATTTGTGGCGTAATACCCGTGATCATTACCGCTTCTGGCTGTGGTAAATAGTCATCTGATGGGGCGCAATAGAAAACTTCGGGTTCATCGATGATATTGAAATCGAGGTCAGTACGTACACCTGCAAATTGAGCCGGTCTATCCAGCGCAGGCCGTTTACCGAAAGTTTCATAGTCATGAATGAAAAGTGAGGGTTGTTTTTTATTGTCTTTCAACGTGAACCACCGTGTAGTTTTATATTGTATTGCATGAAATGCTATCTTGTAACCGCATATTCTTCGGGAGCATTGCTTTAATATTCTATGTTAGTGTTGCTTAATAGTAACCTATCTACACACAAAGCTAAACCAAACAAAGAATAGCAATCGGGATCATTAATAATTGATGTATTTAGGATTTCTATTGCTAGACTCTATAAAATAGTAAGTTTGATAATTTTGTTTAAGCAAATTAATTATGGATGATATTCAGAGGCGATATTAAATAGAGTATCAAGTGATTTTATAGTGTGACCGATGTCTCAAATAGATATTGTTAACGTTAACATTTGTGAGTAACATCGCAAATGGCAGGCAAATATCTAGTTTACAGTTAATGTTAACCTTAACATTAAGCCAAGGATTATTATTAGTTGGCGGATAAAACATGAATAGTGAATCAAAAAAATATTATGCCTCACTAAGTGCGTTGTTGTTTTTTTTCTTTTTCACCTGGTCATCAACATTTTCAGTTGTTGCAATTTGGTTACGTAAATATGTTGGCTTAGAGGGAACGGATACTGGCGTTATTTTTTCGTGTATCTCAATTATCGCATTATGTGCACAACCACTATATGGATTTTTACAAGATAAATTAGGTTTACGTAAAAACCTTTTACTTTTTATTGCAATTTTACTGATTGCCTCTGGTCCATTTTTTATGGTATTTGGCTCATTATTAAAGTGGAATATTGTGATAGGTAGTTTAGTGGGGGGGTTGTTCATTGGCATGACCTTTCATGCGGGGATTGGTGTTCTTGAATCTTATACCGAGCGTGTCAGCCGATTACGTGATTTTGAATACGGCAAAGCCAGAATGTGGGGATCTTTAGGTTGGGCTGTCGCCACTTTCTTTGCTGGGCGTAATATCAATATTGATCCAAATTATAATTTTATAATGGCTACTATTTCGGGTGTCATCTTTCTAATTATATTATTGAGATTAAAAACCGCAAAAACAGATGCTTATAATAGCCTTGAGCATGGCAGTCCTTCTGCGATTACGATTGGAGATGCTTTACAGTTATTCGCATTGCCGCGTTTCTGGGCGCTCATCTTGTTTGTACTTGGTACTTGTATTTACAGTGTTTATGATCAGCAATTCATGGTCTATTTTGCGCATCAGTTTGCTGATGAAAAAATGGGTAATGAGATGTACGGATATCTAAATTCATTACAGGTCTTCTTAGAGGCTGGTGGTATGTTTTTAGCCCCGTTTATTGTAAACCGAATTGGTGCGAAAAATGGATTATTATTTGCTAGTAGCATTATGGCATTAAGAGTTATTGGTTCAGGTTTAGTGGAAGGACCAATTTTAATTTCAGCGATGAAACTCTTACACGCCGTTGAATTGCCTATTCTCTTAATTGCTATCTTTAAGTATAACAGCCGTCATTTTGATAAGCGTTTATCATCTACTTTATATTTAGTCGGTTTTAGCTGCATTACTTCTGTTGTTGCCAGTATTTTGTCACCACTGGCGGGTTGGGGATATGACAAAATTGGATTTGCAGATACATACTTAATTATGGGTGGTTTTGTCGTTTTAACCACAATATTATCCGCATTTTGTCTACGCAGTGATAAAATTGATAGCAATGAAAATGAAAAAAGTGCGAAAACCAATCAAAATAATATTGAGAGCCCATTGGTCACCAAAGCATAAAGCAATGAGGTTTTAAGCATATTCTTTGGGCAGTAAATGCACATCGATAGCGCTGTAACTTGAAGTATAATAGCTATAAATCAATAAAAATGTGAAACTGACTTGTAACATGATGGTATTCGAAGGTATTGTGTTAATAGATAACACGTTTTGAATATTTTAATAGAGGGTTTTAAATCATGGACAACGCTAACAAGCCGTCTTTCCAAAATGTACTGGAATTTGTGCGTATGTTTCGCCGTAAAAATAAGATCCGTCGTGAAATTACCGACAATGAGAAAAAAATTCGCGATAACCAAAAGCGAGTTTTATTATTAGATAACCTGAGTGAGTATATTAAACCAGGTATGTCTATTGACGATATTCAAGCTATTATTGCGAATATGCGTAGTGACTACGACGATCGTGTTGATGATTACATCATTAAAAACGCTGAGCTTTCTAAAGAGCGTCGTGATATCTCTAAAAAATTAAAAGAGATGGGCGAATTACCTCGTATTGACGTTAAATAGTCGATAGGTAATCGTTTTTTTCAATTTAGTTTATTTGAAGCCGAGTTAGTCTCGGCTTCTTTGTTTTTCTTCTTTGTATTTATTATTAGCTTAAATAACAATAGTCTTAACTTGCTTGATGAGTGCACTCGCAAGTGCTTCCATATCAGTTTTATCAATAAAGCCCATAGTGATGGCTGCGGCGATTAATTCCCCTTGATTATTGAAAACGGGGCAGGCAATTGATTGAGCGCCAGGAATACCCTCTGTTGGTGTATAGCGAATGGCGTAACCTTGTTGTATTACTGTATCAAGCTCTTGGGATGAAAATAAGGTCTGTTTGATTTGTTTATCAAAGGCACAATAAATGATACCTGCGGCACTTTTTTCAAGAGGTAACGGTGTATTTGGTAAATAATCGATATCAACATTTTTAAAGCTGCGATTATATTTCACTAGTGACACAGTTTTACCTAATCGAGAAGCAACCCCTGTCGAAACATTCCGTTCGTCACGAAAGTTTATTAAGCTGTTATTAATAATATCGATATGTGAATTATCAGCCTCAATAAAGCTCGATAATAATAAAATATTTCGTCCTAGCCCATAACGGCTTGTCTGGATATCTTGATAGAGCATTTGTGTTCTACAAAGAGAGACGAGATATTTATGTAATCGACTTTTAGATATTTCACATCCTTTAGAAATATCCGCAGCACGAGCAATACCGCCATTTTGAGCAATAAAATTTAAAATGTTAATTGCAATATCAACAGAATTAACACCTTGCAGTGTAGACATAAATAAACCTCGCTTTAACAAGACCGCTGATTTTACCACGAGTCGCTAACGTCAGCTAACATCTCCATAAAAATCGCTTTTAGTTCTGTGGTCATCATCTTTTATACCCGTAAATAGTGTGTTGTTTTGATCTCTCTCAAGTTTACTAATTGTGTATGGAGTATATATATGGTGAACTTATTAAAGCAATGTCGAGGTTTACTATAATGAAAATAATAAATGAGTTTCGTCTTAAACGTCGAACCTTACTTAAAGGACTTGGAGTGGTTGGTTTGGCGACGATCGCACCATGTTCTTTTTCCCAGGTAAATAATAACCAACCCTTAATAAAAATAAGACTCAAGTTATCTGACTACAAAACATTTCGTTCCACCTGTGCGATGGAATGTTTGCATTGCAATCTAACCGCTTACACTTATCAAGGTAAGTTGATGAAGGTGCAAGCGACGGAAGGTTTTAATGTTAAATGCTGTTTAAGAGGCATGAGTCGGACAAAATGGGTTTATCACGACCAAAGAGTTACCACACCGTTATTGCGTGTCGGCGAGAAGGGGGAGGGTGATTTTAAGCCTATCAGTTGGGATGAAGCCCTTGATTTAATAGAACAAAATATTAGAGAAACTATTGCTAAGTTTGGTAATGAAGGGTTATTTATCTCTACACACGCTGGCAATATGGACTCAATCAAGAATGACATGGGAAAAGCATTTTTTGATTATTTAGGTGGTTCAACTAAACAAGCGGGGTCTTTATGTTGTTCTGCTGTGACTGCTGCGATGATCCCAATGGTTGGTTTACGTTATGCAGATACACGAGATACCGTAGCGGATAGTCGTTATATTCTTTGCTGGGGAAATAACCCAGCGGTAACTATGCAGGCTTATTTTAAAAATTATAATCAAGCTAGAAAAAATGGTGCTCGGTTAGTGGTTATTGATCCGAGATTTAATGAAACTGCGGCTAAAGCAGATGAGTGGATACCGATTATACCGGGTACTGACACAGCATTAGCACTAGGTATGATTAAGATTATTATTGAAGAAAATCGTATTGATGAAGATTTTTTACGCGCACGTACGGGTGCTGTTTATTTAGTGGATAAAGAACAACATCAAGTTAGGCAAGATGCTCAAGATAAAGATAGCTATTTGGTATTTGATGTCATTAAACAACAACTAGTACGTCATGATACTCAGGGTATTAAAGCGGCACTTTTTCAACATGAATTGCCAGAAAATTTAGGCTATCAAACTGTATTTGAACAAATATATCAATCATCCAAGCCTTGGGATGTGCAACGAGTTAGCCAAGAAACAGATGTCCCCGTTGAAACCATTGTGCGCTTAGCACGTGATTATTCATCAATCACTCCATCTATGATCGTACAAAATATGTCTGGCGCACAACGTACTGAACATGGTGCATATGTGGCGGCGAGTCAGTTCTACCTTGCTTTGTTAACCGGAAACATTGGTAAACGTGGCGCAGGTGTTTGTGATGCGGGTGGTGCGAGACAAATGGCAAATTTCAGCCCTATTGTTCCCCCAGCGCCAAATGCTAAAAAAATAACGCCTATCCCTGTTGCGAAGGTCGGTGACTATATTGTCAACGATAAACCGCATCCCATTAATTTTTGGTGGGTAATGACAATGGGGGTCATGACGCAACTACCGAATACGAATAAAGTTCGTGAAGCCTTGAAAAAGGTACCATTTGTCGTGGTTGCCGATAACTTGATGAGTTCGACTGCGTTATATGCAGACCTAGTGCTTCCTGTGACAACAATCTTTGAAGATACCAGTTTAATGGCAGGTGTGCGTAGCCAATATGTTCAATTAATGGAAAAGGCCGTTGAACCGGTTGGTGAAGCGAAGCCTGATTATTGGATTTTTGCACGATTAGCTGAGCGTTTTGGATTCGGTGAGGTGTTTAATCAGCCAATTGAGCATTACATTGATGCCTGTTTAGCAGGGTCCGGTATCACTCGACAGATGTTAGAAAAAGGGCCTGTTCGCCCTGTTGAAGGCGATTGGATCCCATTCAACGAGGGTGTTTTTAGAACATCGACTAAAAAAGCGCATTTTTTTATTGAAGAGTGGCAGCAGAAAAAGTTCTCGCCAATTGTGGCTTATTATCAAGTCAAAGAGTCAATTAAAGGGTCTCCGGAGTTGGCCAAAAAATATCCATTGATGGCTGTGCAACGCAAGCTTGCACGCAGTGTGCACTCTAGCCATGGTATGAATGAATGGATATTAGAAGTGCAGCGTAATCAACCAAATGTATTAATCCACCCAGAAGATGCCAAACAAAGAAACATTAATAATGGTGAATGGGCAGTTGCTTTTAATGATCGTGGTGAACATCGTGCAATCGCGGTTGTTACTACACATATTAAACAAGGGGTTGTATCACTGGATAACGGTTGGTGGGAACAACAAGGAGGTAGTAGTAGCCACGTTACTAATGACCAAGTGGAGCATTTAGGCACAGGCCATTGTTGTAATAGCACCTTGGTTGATGTGAGAAGGGAGGTGTAATCATGGTTAAGCAATATGGATTTCTAATTAATACCAAAGACTGCTATGGCTGTAAAACTTGTTCAATGGCTTGCAAGTCCGAGAATGTAACACCGCCAGGGGTATTATGGCGTAGGGTACGAGAGTTTAATCAAGATTCACCGAATACGCAGGCATTTATTACTATGTCTTGTAACCATTGCGATGATCCTCAGTGTTTAAAGGTTTGTCCAGCAGATACTTATACAAAGCGTGCTGATGGTATTGTGGTGCAAGATCATGAAAAATGTATTGGTTGTCAAATGTGTATCATGGCTTGCCCATACCATGCCCCTGTTTTTGACCCTGCTGAAGGTAAAACCAGTAAGTGTAATATGTGTGCAGAGAGACTTGATGAAGGTTTGTTACCTCGATGTGTTGAGTCTTGTCCAACAGGTGCGATTGAGTTCGGTGAAATATCTGTCCTACGAAAAAAACATACGACTAATTGGGCAGTACTGGAACAAAAATACAATATGCCTGACCACACGATTAGTAATCCAAATATTGTGATTATTGGTATGGAGGATTAATGATGGATATCAAACATATGGAACTTCCTCTAGTTTTTTTTACGGTTATGAGCCAGTGGGGAATTGGCGCCATTTTAGCGCTGACATTATACCAGTTCAGTGTCTCCGCAGAGCAAGCGCTTTCAGGAAAATCATTGCGCAGTGCAGTCATTATTATCTGGCTGATTGAAGTTATTGGATCGTCAATGTCAATGGGGCATTTAGGCGTCCCACTTGAAGCTTATCGTTCAGTATTAGGTCTAAGTCATTCATGGCTAAGCCGTGAAGCGATAACCTTCATTTTATTGAATGGATTGATAACTTTATGGGCGCTTTGCTGTTGGCTACAGCCAATTAAAAATACACGTAATCAAATTTTAGGTTTGTTGAGTGCAATAGCGGGTATTGCAGCAATATTCGTGACTGCTCAAGTCTATTATCAGATGTTAGCGCATCCATTGTGGCACTCACCTGCGACTCAAATTGCTTTTATCGGCAGTGCAATACTACTTGGTTTTTGCTTTGTGACCCTATTTGTTAATGGACAAAATAAGCAACAATCAAAAGTGATTAAATTAGGGCTACTTATTGGTGTTGGCTTGGTATTGGTTTCGCAAATAATACGCATACAAATTCCAAACAGCCTTGGTGATAGCTATCTTCTTTGGTGGCAAGTAGTTATGAGTATGATGCTGCCATGTATCATTGCAAATAAACAGATAAAGCCAACAGCAAGTAATAAAATTGTGTTGGTTATTATGATGGCGGCGGTATTTAGTGGCGAGCTGGCGGGTAGAGCGCTGTTTTATGGAGGGGTTATGGTTGCCGCTCCTTGGTTCTAACTTCCCGTCATATTTCGAGCCGTAGGGGTGTTGGCTTCGCTTCAGCTACTCGGGTCACATACTTATGTATGCTCCCCAAGATAGCTTCGTCTTGCCGCCTACCTACAACTCGAACTATTTAGGGAATATCTGTTCCTGTCATATTTCGGGTCGCTGAGGTGTTGGTTTCGCTTCAGCGACTCGGGTCACATACTTATGTATGCTCCCCAAGATAGCTTCGTCTTGCCGCCTACCTACAACGCGAACTATTTAGGGAATATCTGTTCTTGTCATATTTCGGGTCGCTGAGGTGTTGGCTTCGCTTCAGCGACTCGGGTCACATACTTATGTATGCTCCCCAAGATAGCTTCGTCTTGCCGCCTACCTACAACTCGAACTATTTAGGGAATATCTGTTCTTGTCATATTTCGGGTCGCTGAGGTGTTGGTTTCGCTTCAGCTACTCGGGTCACATACTTATGTATGCTCCCCAAGATAGCTTCGTCTTGCCGCCTACCTACAACTCGAACTATTTAGGGAATATCTGTTCCTGTCATATTTCGGGTCGCTGAGGTGTTGGTTTCGCTTCAGCGACTCGGGTCACATACTTATGTATGCTCCCCAAGATAGCTTCGTCTTGCCGCCTACCTACAACTCGAACTATTTAGGGAATATATTAGAGTGGTTTTATTTATCTTTATTCTGAATCATTTTGTTATCTAGATTTTTAAAATTTGCTTACTTACCGCTTATTTACAATGCAAATTATCTAGGGAATGGATTGGTATTTATATAATAGAGGGTTGATTGTATTATCTCTAAGCAATAAAAAAGGCCTCGATGATGTCATCAAGGCCTTTTGAACAACTGAGTGTAATCGTTAGAAACTAGCTGGTTTTGCCATTTCTGAAGTGGCTACACTTGATGCTGCGTGCCCACCGGCACCACCTTTACCTTCAAAAGTAGAAGCTTCGCGTTGATATTCTTTACTCTCAAATGTTGATTCAACAGCCGCAGGTGCAGGTGCTTTTGTCATTGGTGAAGATGAATGACATTTGTACTGCCCTGCAGTTTTTTGAGTTGCAGACGCTATTGTTGGTTTCGTCTCAGCAGGCACTGTAGCAATCGTTTCAGTTACTACTGCGAGTTCAATTGTAGTTTCAGCTATAGCATCAGTTACAGAAGATACAGTCGCCATAGATTCAGGCTCTACCGATTCAGTAACTACAGGCTCTACGACTACAGGTTCTACAACTATAGATTCAACAATAACAACAGCAGGCGTTTCAGTAGCTGTCACTATTTCTTGAGTTTCTTCAACAATAACATTGATAGGCTCAGCGACTATTTCTTCTTTCACTTCTGCAAGTGTCGTTTCTACAGAAACAGGTTCTTCAACTATAGGCTGAGTGATTGGAGCCGTACTTTCGATAACGGGCTCAATTACTGCTTGAATTGATTCTTCAGCTACTGTTTCAGTTGTTTCTACTGTAGAAATAACAGCTTCTGTCACAACATGTTCAACTGCTTTAATGATTTCTACTGGCTTAGTTTCAGCTTCAACATTAATCGCTTGTTCAGTTGCTACTGATATAGCTAATTTAGCGGTTTCGGCGAGTGATGCGTTAGCTGAGTTTTGTTGTTCCAGCATTTCTTCATTTGTAATAATTGCAAAGCTTTCTTGTGGAGGCAGAACAATTGGATAACGAATGAATACTTTACCTGAAGCAAATTCTGGCGAAGCAACAGCCCCTGATAATGGCATCGGAGATTTATTTAAATGACGCTCATCACGGAAACGACGACGACGCTGACCACTCACGCGCAAGTGACGAGGAGAGCGACGTGAACGGCGTGGGATAATCGTATCCTGCTTCTCATCATCGCCTACTAGATCGTTATTATCTTGCAGGTTTTCATCATTAAGTTGTGCATTATTTTGTGTAACAGTATTAGCCTGTTGATTGTCATTATCATGGCTTACTACTTTATGTTGTATAGCAGGCGTTGGTGCCGGTAAAGCAGCGGTAGTATTTGCCACAACTGTTGTTGGTTGTTCAGCAGCGGTTGTTGACTCTACAGATGTTGCTGCTTGGTCGTTATCAGTAACACGAATCTTTTGTGTTAACTGACGGCGTTGGCGACGTTGCGCCGCTGGGCGTTGTTCATCTTCTTCTTTTACCGCAGGTGTTACAGCACTGTCTTGCTGAACTTCTTGCTGATTTTTAGCCGTTTGTTGTTGACGTTTTTCGTCTTGACGGCGGCGGCGATCAGCTCGTGGGTCACGGCGTTGCTGCTGATTATCATTAGCTACAGTGGCAGTTTCAGTTGTCGCTTGCTCTTCTGGCTGAGCAGTATTTCTGTTGTTTCTACCTTTATTACGATTATTTGCATCATCAGACTGCGTATTACGGTTATTGCGATTATCGCGGTTGTCACGATTATCTGTGCTGTCATCGCGGTCACGTCGATTATTATTGCGACGATTATTTCTGCGATCATTATTACGACGACGGTCATTATTGCTTGGTCGTGGCGTAGGCGCCGGCGCTTCGACAACTTTTTCTTCTTCAGCGAAAAGATTCTTAAAGAAGGTCGCAACTTTGCTAAATAGGCCTGGCTTAGCGGGTTTATCAGCGCTTGTTTGGGTAGGCGCTTTAACCGGGACTTCTTTTGGTTTAAGTGCAGGAACTTCAACAGGTTCTTGTAGCGCAAACGCTGAGATAGCCGGTTGTTCTGGCGCTTTACGTTCTGAGGTTGTGTCGTCAGTATTACTGAGTGTTTCCGACTCATGGTATTGCGCTAAGTTATAGCTAAGCGTACTAATCTCTTCGCCTTTACGAATACGGATCACATTGTAGTGAGGCGTTAGCATTTGGTCATTAGGGACGATAATGACACGTACTTGATGTTGACGTTGTTCAATCTCAGTGATTGCTTTGCGTTTTTCATTAAGTAAATACGACGCGACTTGCACAGGAACAATGGCATGAACTTCATGCGTATTTTCTTTTAGTGCTTCTTCTTCAATTAAACGAAGAACAGAAAGAGAAAGTGATTCGTTATCACGAATAGTTCCTGTACCTGTACAGCGTGGGCACACATGATGGCTTGATTCACCAAGAGAAGGGCTCAAACGCTGACGAGACATTTCTAATAAACCGAAACGTGAGATACGCGCAATTTGAATACGAGCACGGTCTTGTCGAACGGCATCACGTAAACGGTTTTCAACTTCACGTTGATGCCTAACTGGCGTCATATCAATAAAGTCGATAACAATTAGACCACCAAGGTCACGAAGACGTAATTGACGTGCAATTTCATCTGCGGCTTCTAGGTTAGTATTGAACGCAGTTTCTTCGATATCACCGCCACGCGTAGAACGTGAGGAGTTAATATCAATTGCCGTTAATGCTTCAGTTGTGTCGATAACGAGCGCACCACCAGAAGGTAAACGCACTTCACGCTGGAATGCAGACTCTATTTGAGATTCGATTTGGTAGTGACTAAATAGCGGTATTTCACCACTATAATGTTTAATTTTGCTCGCAAAATCACCACGACCAATGGCTTCAATGTGGTTACGTGCCATTTCAACAACTTTCGGATTGTCGATAAGGATTTCACCAATATCAGGGCGTAGATAATCGCGGAATGCACGTACAATAACGTTACTTTCTTGATGGATTAAGAAAGGCGCTGGACGATTTTCAGCTGCTTTTTGGATAGCATCCCAATGGCGCAGACGGTAAAGCAAATCTTGTTGTAAAGACTCAGCTGATTTACCAACACCGGCAGTACGAACGATAAGGCCCATACCTTCTGGAATTTCTAAGCACGATAATGCTTCTTTAAGTTCGGTACGATCTTCACCTTCGATACGACGTGAAATTCCGCCTGCACGAGGATTGTTTGGCATTAATACTAAATAACTACCGGCCAAACTAATAAAAGTGGTTAGTGCCGCACCTTTATTACCACGTTCTTCTTTATCAACTTGAACAATAACTTCTTGGCCTTCCTTTAAAACATCTTTGATGTTAGGGCGACCTTGAGAGTGATAGTTGCTTGGAAAGTATTCGCGGGCAATTTCTTTAATCGGGAGGAAACCGTGTCTTTCAGCACCATAATCAACAAAAGCGGCTTCAAGGCTAGGTTCGATACGGGTAATTTTACCTTTGTAAATGTTGGCTTTTTTTTGTTCATGACCTGGGCTTTCAATATCCAAGTCATAAAGACGTTGCCCGTCAACAAGGGCAACACGCAGCTCTTCTTGTTGAGTTGCGTTTATTAGCATTCTTTTCATGTTGTTACTTACTCATTATTTTTTACTTTATAAATAAAGAGCAGCGAAAAAAAGAGCTACTGTAAACCGATGGCCTCATGATTTTTACAAAGCCGTCTGCCTCTCGGCAGTCGTTCGTATAGAGACGCGCAGTATTCGGTGAACCTGATTCTTAGATTAAAAATTCAGCGTTCTTAATCAGGATGCCGTAAATTTTCATAAAAAACGGAAGTTCCTAACCCAATAAGCTAAAATTCGTTGCTCGCTAATTTATTTGATGTTGTTAAATGTCTTACGCCATTGCTGCATCGTTACGCCATCAAATAACAAATTCAATACCCATTATATTTCAAATTGAATGGTGTTTATTATAAACATAGTACATCACTCAACTGCCTGAACCACATAATTTATCCATGCTTATCGGGCTATTTTCGCTCGATACCTACATGCAATTTGAATTATTTTGGGCATATATCTATTTTAGTGCCAATTCTTGTGTTCAAACATCTCGGCAACTTCTTATTATTCCATTGCCATGTGCATTATAGCAAGTTGATACGTAAGTTATATGGAAATTTTATTGAGAAATAGGATTATTCAGCCAGAAAGTAAGCAAATTGAAAAAAAAGATAAAAAAATTTACGAAAAAGGTATGATAGAAAGAGTGAGTTCGAGTATTTTTTAATCAATTAAAATTTTAATCAATTAGAGTTAACGCATTCCTTAATGAAAACAGATAACCAAGTTTATTTTATTGATATTAGCGATGACGAAGCAGGGCAACGCATCGATAACTTTTTGCTAGCAAGGCTAAAAGGTGTTCCTAAAAGCATGATTTATCGCATCATCCGTAAGGGTGAGGTACGTGTTAATAAAGGACGGATTAAACCTGAGTATAAATTGCTAGATGGTGACCAAGTTCGCGTGCCGCCAGTGAGAGTTGCAGAGCGTGAAAATGCGCCTGTCTCAGCGAAATTGGATAAAGTTGCTGCTTTAGCTGATTGCATATTGTATGAAGATGAATCGATTTTAGTGATCAATAAACCTTCAGGTACCGCTGTGCATGGTGGTAGTGGTTTAAGTTTTGGTGTAATTGAAGGGTTGCGAGCATTGCGACCAGAAGCCCGTTTTCTTGAATTAGTTCACCGTTTAGATAGAGATACCTCCGGTATTTTACTTGTGGCAAAAAAACGGTCTGCATTAAGAGCATTACATGAGCAATTACGCCTCAAGCAAATGCAAAAAGATTATTTAGCATTGGTGCGTGGCAACTGGCCATCACATATCAAAGTGATTCAAGCGCCATTATTAAAAAATATTCTGCAAAGTGGTGAGAGAGTTGTCAGAGTCAATAGTGAAGGAAAGCCCTCTGAGACACGTTTTAAAGTCGAAGAGCGTTTTGATAATGTGACACTGATAAAAGCAAGCCCTGTAACGGGGAGAACGCATCAGATTCGTGTACATACCTTACATGCAGGGCATCCAATAGCTTTTGATGACCGATATGGTGACAAGCAATTTGATAGTCAGTTAGCTGATACAGGTTTAAAGCGTCTATTTTTACATGCCAGCTCATTGCGCTTCACTCATCCTAAAACAGGTGAAGAAATGCAAATACAAGCACCTTTAGATGTAAAACTGAGCAATTGCTTGAAAGCTTTACGTGCACGCAAGGCAAATTAATAGGCATTTAATCTGATTTGCGTTAACGAGGAGTAGCAGTTAGATCCTCGTTAACGCTTTTTGGGCTTATTTAGCTTAATGGGTTTATGCCATGCTTACGTAACATTTCGAGTAGTAAAATAATGGGCAGGCCAATTAATGTATTTGGATCGCGGCCATCCAATCGTTCAAATAGAGCAATACCTAATCCTTCAGATTTAAAACTTCCTGCACATTGGAATGGCGCTTCTTTATTGAGATAGTGCGTTATTTCTTCATCACTTAATGGCCTAAAATAGACATCAAACAATTCACATTGAACGTTAAATTTGCCTGTCTCTGTGTCTAGTAAGCACAAACCAGTATAAAAAGTCACTTTGCTGCCGGATGCTGCTTTGAGCTGCTTAAAGGCATTTTCAAAGGTGTGTGGTTTACCAACAATTTGATCATTAATGACACAAACTTGGTCTGAGCCAATAATTAAATGCTGTTGGTATTGCTTAGCCAGTGCATTGGCTTTTTCGTGAGATAAACGAGTAACTAAAGCTTGCGCAGATTCGTGGAGTATAGGGGATTCATCAATATCGGGTGCAGCCGTTAAAAATGGTATGCCTAGTTTTTTTAATAAGGCTTGGCGATAGGGTGAAGTGGAAGCCAAAATAATTGATTTCATAATTTTTCTCGAAACTCATAGCCAAAAGGGATAACTCATTTTAAACTATACACCGCAAAACCTGCGATTTTTTGGTGAAAAGGCAAGATTACATTGCCTTTTTCTTTGACTATAGTTCATTTGAAAGTTAATATGCGCGCCTTATGCAAAAGGTAAAATTACCCCTAACGATTGATGCACAGCGTACAGCTCAGAAAAACCTCGACTATGTTGGGAGTTATACACCTGAGCAAGTTACTCGTATTGCTGAGTCAGTAGTTAGTGTAGATAGTGATGTTGATAACGAATTATCATTTAAAATTGATAATCAGCGTTTGACAGTTATAGAAGGGCATTCCACTGTGGATGTCACGCTAGAATGCCAACGTTGCAGAAAAGATATTAAGCACCATGTCTACATATCGTATTGTTTTAGTCCTGTCGTCAATGACGAAAAGGCCGAAGCATTACCGGAATGCTACGAACCTGTTCATGTAGATGAATTTGGTGAAATAGATTTGCTGGGAATGATAGAAGATGAAATAATTCTTTCCTTACCAGTTGTTCCGGTTCATGATTCTGAACACTGTGAAGTGTCCGAAGCGGACATGGTGTTTGGTGAATTGCCTCCTGAGGCCGAGAAACCAAACCCATTTGCCGTATTAGCCAGTTTAAAGAAAAGTACTTAAGGAGTAAGGTCAATGGCCGTACAACAGAATAAACCAACTCGTTCAAAACGCGGTATGCGTCGTTCACATGATGCACTGACTGCAACCCTAGTTTCTGTAGATAAAACCTCTGGTGAAACTCACCTGCGTCACAATGTGACTGCAGATGGTTATTACCGTGGCCGTAAAGTTATCAACAAGTAGTTTTTAATTTACAAGTTGATACCTTGGCCAATCTAACCATTGCGTTAGATGCTATGGGCGGGGATGTTGGTCCCCGCATCACGGTGCCTGCGGCTTTGCAGGCATTGGCATCTAATCCAGCACTAAAATTACTGCTTGTCGGTCAACCCGAAGCCATTCAACCCTTGCTTGCACAACAGAGTGCCGAGCAAATTTCGCGTATTGAAATTATTCCAGCACAAGGCGTCATAGCGAACGATGCGAAGCCATCAAGCGCTATTAGGCAGAGTAAAGGAACATCGATGCGAGTGGCCTTAGAGTTGGTAAAGACAGGGCAGGCACAAGCTTGTGTAAGTGCAGGAAACACTGGTGCGCTAATGGGGTTGGCAAAATTGATGTTAAAATCAATTGAAGGGATAGAACGCCCTGCATTGATGACAATATTGCCTAATCAGAAAAAAGGTAAAACGGTTGTCCTAGATTTAGGTGCAAACGTGAATTGTAGTAGTGAAATGTTAGTCCAGTTTGCAGTGATGGGTTCGGTTATGGCAGAAGAAATTGCCAATATCAACAACCCTAAAGTCGCTTTACTGAATATTGGTGAAGAAGAAAGTAAAGGACTAGATAATATCCGCGAAGCCGCCGCAGTATTAAAACAAGCCGCGTCGATTAATTATATTGGTTACGTTGAAGGCAATGAATTGCTCACAGGTAAAACCGATGTATTAGTGTGTGACGGCTTCGCAGGTAACGTCTCATTGAAGACAATGGAAGGGGTTATCCGTGTTATCCTTTCATTGTTAAAGTCAGCGGGCGATGAAAATAAAAAAAGCAGTTGGTTTATGCAACTGGCAAAAAAATGGTTAAAAAAACGCTTAATGAAGCGTTTTGTGGATATGAATCCAGACCAGTATAATGGTGCGACTCTGTTAGGATTGAATGGTATTGTTATCAAAAGTCATGGTGCAGCGAACGAACATGCTTTCAAAGCAGCAATTGAGCGTGCGGTACAAGCGGCGGATAAACAAGTACCTGAAAAAATAACAGCTCGACTAAATATTGTTTTACCCAGGAGTGATCAATAACCTATGTCTATGCACAGTAAAATATTAGGAACAGGCAGTTACTTGCCAGAGCAAGTACGTACCAATGCTGACTTGGAAAAAATGGTTGATACTTCTGATGAGTGGATTGTAACGCGCACGGGTATACATGAAAGAAGAATTGCTGGGGAAAACGAAAGTGTTTCCGACATGGGCTTTCACGCTGCAAAAAACGCACTCGAAATGGCAGGCGTTGATAGCAGTGAAATTGGTTTAATTATTGTTGCCACAACATCTGCAACCCACGCATTTCCAAGCGCAGCCTGCCAAGTCCAACAAATGCTCGGTATTAATGATTGCGCTGCATTTGATATTGCAGCAGCCTGTGCGGGTTTTACTTATGCAATAAGTATTGCAGATCAATTCGTTAAAACCGGTATGGCGAAAAAAGCACTCGTTATTGGTGCAGATGCATTATCAAAAACATTAGATCCAAACGACCGCGGTACTGTTATTTTATTCGGTGATGCAGCGGGTGCGGTTGTGATTGGTGAATCTAATGAACCGGGTATTATTTCAACGCATTTACACGCTGATGGGCGCTATGGCGATCTATTAACGCTACCAAATCGTAGTCGTTGTTCTGATGACCCTGCTTACCTGACAATGACAGGTAATGAAGTTTTTAAAGTTGCAGTGCGCGAACTCGCTCATATTGTTGATGAAACACTAACGGAGAGTGGCATTGCAAAAGAAGAACTTGATTGGTTAGTGCCACATCAAGCTAATTTAAGAATTATTACAGCGACGGCCAAAAAACTAGATATGACAATGGATAAAGTTGTTGTCACACTTGATCGTCACGGTAATACTTCTGCAGCATCAGTCCCAACAGCTTTTGATGAAGCTGTGCGTGATGGTCGCATTCAGCGAGGTCAACTTGTGCTATTAGAAGCATTTGGTGGTGGATTCACGTGGGGTTCGGCGCTGGTTCGTTTTTAATTTACTGAGAAAATAGACATGACACAATTTGCTATGGTATTTCCCGGACAGGGTTCTCAGTCTCTTGGAATGTTAGCATCATTAGCTGAGCAATATCCGCTAGTTGAGCAAACATTTGCAGAGGCATCAGATGCATTGGGTTACGATCTTTGGGCATTAGTACAAAATGGACCAGAAGAAGAATTAAATAAAACATGGCAGACACAGCCGGCGTTATTAGCAGCATCTGTGGCAATCTTCCGTGTTTGGCAGCAAAAAAAAGGTAAAATGCCAGTAATGATGGCAGGTCACAGCCTTGGTGAGTATTCTGCATTAGTGTGCGCAAGTGTTATCGACTTCAAAGAAGCGATTAAACTGGTAGAATTACGCGGTAAACTAATGCAAGAAGCAGTTCCTCAAGGCACTGGCGCTATGTACGCTATTATTGGTTTAGACAATGATTCGATTGCTAAAGCTTGTGCAGATGCGGCTCAAGGACAAGTTGTTGCGCCGGTCAATTTTAATTCACCAGGCCAAGTTGTTATTGCTGGTGAAAAAGATGCTGTTGAACGCGCCGCTGCGGCCTGTAAAGAAGCGGGCGCTAAACGTGCGTTGCCTTTATCTGTTAGCGTGCCATCACATTGTGCATTAATGAAGCCAGCGGCTGAAAAATTAGCAATTGCATTAGAAAAAATTGAATTTTGTGAGCCAGATTATCCAGTGATCAACAATGTTGATGTTAAAATGGAGCAATCAGCGAAAAATATTCGTGATGCTTTGGTCCGTCAACTGTATAATCCAGTCTGCTGGACACAAACAGTCGAGTTAATGGCAGAACAAGGTGTTGATCATCTTGTTGAAATGGGACCGGGCAAAGTATTAACTGGTCTTACCAAGCGGATTGTCTCTAATTTAACTGCCGTAGCAGTCAATGATCCTGTATCATTAGACACTGCTTTAGAAAATATCTGAGGACGACATGAGCTTTGATGGAAAAATTGCCCTTGTAACGGGTGCAAGTCGCGGGATTGGTAAAGCAATCGCTTTAACTTTAATTGCTCGCGGTGCGACCGTTATTGGTACAGCAACAAGCGAAAATGGTGCACAAGCAATTACCGCTTATCTTGATGGTAAGGGTAAGGGTTTTGCATTGGACGTGACCTCGCCAGAGTCAATTGCAGAAACTTTGACCAAAATTCGTGAAGAATTTGGTGAAATTGATATTTTGATTAACAATGCGGGCATAACACGTGATAACCTATTGATGCGCATGAAAGAAGATGAGTGGCAAGATATTATTGACACCAACCTTTCATCCGTTTACCGTTTGTCTAAATCTGTTTTGCGTGCCATGATGAAAAAACGTTGTGGACGTATTATTTCCATTGCATCAGTTGTCGGTGTTATGGGAAATGCAGGGCAAACGAATTACGCAGCAGCGAAAGCAGGGCTTATTGGTTTTAGTAAATCATTAGCACGTGAAGTCGCTTCTCGTGGTATCACTGTCAATGTAGTAGCACCTGGTTTTATCGAAACTGATATGACTAAGGCGTTGACAGAAGAACAGCGTGCAGGCATTTTATCTCAGGTTCCTGCAGATAGATTGGGTGATGCACAAGAAATTGCCAGTGCTGTAGCGTTTTTAGCTTCTGATGAAGCGGCCTACATTACGGGTGAAACATTGCATGTCAATGGCGGCATGTATATGATCTAAAGAAATGAGGGAACCATTTGCATTAATTAGTGTTATATAGCGCAAAATAATGCAAAATTATGGTTTCCACAGCCGGGATTGGGTTGTATCTTTTCCTGTATTCATAAACTACGAAAACCATCGCGAAAGCGAGTTTTGATAGGAATTTTAATAGTATGAGCACTATCGAAGAACGCGTTAAGAAAATCATCGTTGAACAACTGGGTGTTAAAGAGGAAGAAGTTGTAAATACAGCTTCATTTGTTGATGACTTGGGCGCTGATTCTCTTGACACAGTTGAGCTAGTAATGGCTCTAGAAGAAGAGTTCGATTGCGAAATCCCTGACGAAGAAGCTGAAAAGATCACAACAGTACAGGCTGCGATTGACTACGTCGAGAACGCATCTAAATAATTGTACTAAACTTATCTAGGCGATCACTCGATCGCCTATGTTCCCTTTGTCACTTTTCCCTCTTAGGAGGATGCGCGTGTCTAAGCGTCGTGTAGTCATAACCGGACTAGGCATGTTATCCCCTGTCGGCAACACAGTTGAATCATCATGGAAAGCTGTTTGTGGCGGACAGAGTGGTATCAGCCTTATCGAGCATTTTGATACTACTAACCACGCAACTAAATTTGCAGGCTTAGTAAAAGATTTCAATTACGAAGATTATGACATCTCTCGCAAAGATGCGAAGAAGATGGACCCATTTATTCAATATGGCATTGCAGCAGGCTATCAAGCTGTTAAAGATGCGGGATTGGAAGTAACAGAAGCCAATGCTACACGTTTCGGTGCAGCGATTGGTTCTGGTATTGGAGGGTTAGGTTTAATTCAAGATAACTGTGAGTCTATTCTACACGGTGGTCCTCGAAAAGTAAGCCCATTCTTCGTACCTTCAACAATTATCAACATGGTTGCAGGCCATTTAAGCATCATGTACGGTTTGCGTGGTCCAAGTATTTCTATCGCCACTGCTTGTACATCGGGTGTGCATAATATTGGGCATGCAGCACGTATGATAGCTTATGGTGACGCAGACATAATGTTGGCAGGTGGCGCAGAAAAAGCGACAACCCCGCTAGGTGTTGCTGGCTTTGGCGCAGCTCGAGCATTATCAACACGTAATGATAACCCACAAGCGGCTAGCCGTCCTTGGGATAAAGACCGTGATGGTTTTGTTCTTGGTGATGGTGCGGGTATCATCGTACTTGAAGAATATGAACATGCAAAAGCGCGTGGTGCAAAAATCTATGCAGAGGTTGCAGGCTTTGGTATGAGCAGCGATGCTTACCATATGACTTCACCGCCTGAAAATGGTGAAGGGGCTGCTCGTGCAATGATTAATGCGCTGCAAGACGCGGGTATCGAAGCAAGTGATATCGGCTATATTAATGCTCATGGAACATCGACTCCAGCAGGTGATTTAGCTGAGGCTCAAGCAGTTATTTCTGTATTTGGCGAAGGTACTGATGTATTAGTCAGTTCAACTAAGTCAATGACAGGACATCTTTTAGGTGCTGCGGGCGCTGTTGAATCTATCTTTACGATTTTGTCGTTGTGTGATCAAATCGTTCCACCAACCATTAACCTTGATAACCAAGATGAATCTTGCAAGTTAGATCTTGTACCGGGTAAAGCAAGGAAAGTTGAGAACATGGAATATGCGCTATGTAACTCATTTGGTTTTGGTGGTACAAATGGCTCGTTGATATTCCGTCGTTATCACGCAGAATAAGCCTCGGCTATATTGAAATTAAAGCTCCAGATTACCTTAGGGTCTGGGGCTTTTCTTTTTCCTATCCTTTACAGCACTTCATGCTTTAGTTTATGATAACTCCATTATGTTACTGTCTGATTTATCAGCTTTTATTATAAGTATAATCAATGTCATACTGGGTAAATGGTCAAATTTGTAATCAAATCGATGTCGCTGATCGCGCTGTTTCATTCGGGGATGGTTGCTTTACGACTATACATGGGGTTAATCAACATGCACAAATGTTGAAAAATCATATTGGTCGTTTGATAAGTGATAGCCGACGATTAAAATTACCACAACCGGATTGGCAGGCGCTTACCTCACACATAGAAGCGATATGCCGTGAACAAACTGATGATGAGTTTGTCGTGAAAGTGATTATTAGCCGTGGTGCAGGTGGGCGGGGGTATAGTTCAAAAGGGTTTAACCAACCCACAGTCATCACTGCGATTTCTGCATTTCCTCAACATTATCCGCCATTGCAGCAAACAGGTGCTCAACTTATCCTTAGCTCAATTCCATTGAGTCGAAATACTTTGCTGGCAGGAATGAAGCATCTTAATCGTTTAGAACAAGTTTTGATCCGACAGGAAATCGATGAAGCGCAAGTAGATGAAGCGATTGTATTAGATACCAATGGCATCATGGTCGAGTGTTGTAGTGCTAATTTCTTTTGGCGTGTGAAAAATCGAGTTTATACCCCGGCATTATCTTATTCAGGTGTGAATGGGCTTATGAGACAAAAGATAATGGCGCTTCTTTCTGGCAGTCAGTACACTTTGGAAGAAGTCGAACGGTTTCCGGCGATATTGGCTCAATGTAATGAGGTTGTTATTTGTAATAGTTTAATGCCAATTTTACCGGTGGCGACAATTACCTTGAAAGAGTCGCAGTCTGTATTGGAATACCAATCACGAGAATTATTTGAATATCTGCTTTTGCGTTGTCAGATGTAGTTAATGCTTTCAAATCTGATCTATATCGGCAAACCTAGTTTTTAAGTGGTCAAAACATGAAATTAGCCAAAAAAATAGCACTTGTTATCTTTGTTCTCGTATTAGTCGGTGGAATAGCTGCTTATTTGCAGTATCGACAGGTTATTAATTATGCAAAAGTGACAGTCAATTTAACGCAAGAAAAAATATTTACAGTACCTGCGGGAACGGGGCGTGTTGCATTGGAAGATTTACTTGTTAAAGATAATATCATTGAGCAAGGACATGAATTTCAGTGGTTATTAAAGCTACGCCCTGAATTGGCAAAAATGAAAGCAGGTACTTATCGTTTACAACCTGAAATGAATGTTGAACAAGTTTTGGTGCTTATTGCGAGTGGTAAAGAAGCTCAGTTTTCAATTCGTTTTATCGAAGGAAATCGTTTCTCAGATTGGAGTAATATTTTACGTGATGCACCTTATTTAGAAAATAAAGCTAAGGATGCAACCCAAACTGAATTATACGCGATGATTGGTTATGATGGCGAAGGTTTACTTGAGGGGTGGTTGTATCCTGATACTTATTCATATACAGCGGGAACAGCAGATACCGATATCCTCAAACGCGCTTATCAGCGTATGAAAAACAGCCTAGATGAAGAGTGGGCTGGGCGTGATCGTGATTTGCCGTACAAAAATGCATATGAAATGCTGATAATGGCCTCAATCATTGAAAAAGAAACTGGAATTGATAGCGAAAGGTCTCAGGTGGCCTCTGTATTTGTTAACCGACTGAAGAAAAATATGCGTTTGCAAACAGACCCAACTGTTATTTACGGGCTTGGTGATAAGTACCGTGGTAAAATTTACCGAAGCGATCTCGATAACTACTCAGCGTATAACACGTATAAGATAGATGGACTACCACCGACACCAATTGCTATGCCAGGTTTAGCATCAATAAAAGCGGCTGCGCACCCAGCAAAAACAGATTACTTATATTTTGTTGCAAATGGGACGGGTGGGCATACTTTTAGTCATAACCTTAATGACCACAACCGTGCAGTTAAAGTTTACCGACAAATTGAACAGAAAAATTGATAAACAAAATGAAAAACCAATTTATTGTTATTGAAGGATTAGAAGGGGCAGGGAAAACAACTGCAATTAATACGGTTGTTGAAACCCTTAACCAAGCCGGAATTCAAGATATCGTTTTCACACGTGAACCTGGTGGTACACCGTTAGCTGAAAAGCTACGAGAACTGGTAAAACAAGGTATTGAAGGTGACAAAGTGACTGATAAAGCAGAGCTATTGATGCTTTATGCTGCGCGCGTTCAGTTAGTTGATACCGTGATAAAACCCGCTTTAGCCGCAGGCAAGTGGGTTGTTGGCGACCGCCATGATCTTTCATCTCAAGCGTATCAAGGTGGCGGAAGATGTATTGACCGCGAACTTATGCAATCTTTGCGTGATTTAGTGCTAGGGGATTTCAAACCTGCATTAACGCTTTATCTTGACCTTCCACCTGCATTAGGTTTACAGCGTGCACGTTCACGAGGTGAGCTTGATCGAATTGAGAAAGAGTCGTTAGCTTTTTTTGAACGGACTCGTGCTCGTTATACCGAACTTGCCGCTCAAGATGAGTCAATTTTAACCGTTGATGCAAGTCAAAATATCGAGCAAGTTCAAAAAGATATTCGTAGTACACTTCAGCAATGGTTAGCTAAATAAGGTTATGACGTAATGAACTGGTACCCTTGGTTAAATGATAGCTATCGCCAATTAATAGCGACTTATCAAAGTGGTCGTGGGCATCATGCTTTATTATTGCACGCATTTCCGGGAAATGGAGCTGAAGCTCTTTGCTATGGTATTAGCCGTTGGTTAATTTGTCAGAAGAAAGATGGACTGAAAAGTTGCGGTGAATGTCATAGTTGTCGCTTAATGTTAGCAGGAACACATCCTGATTATCATGTTTTAGTGCCAGAAAAAGGTAAGCAAACGGTTAGTGTTGAATCGGTTAGGAAGCTCACGGAAATACTTAGCAGTCATGCTCAACAAGGCGGCGCTAGAGTTGTTTATATTCCTAATGCAGAGATATTAACCGATGCAGCAGCAAATGCGTTGTTAAAAACGCTAGAAGAGCCGGGCAAAGAAACTTATTTCTTACTAGGCTGTGAGAAAAAAGAAAGTCTACTGGCAACGCTAAGAAGCCGCTGTTTAACACATTTTTTACCCGCGCCAGAACAACAAATCGCGTTATATTGGTTGCAAAAACAAATTGCTAATTTGAATACAAATAATGCGATAACCGCGTTGAAACTTTGCCAAGGCTCACCTATAGCGGCATTAGCACTTCTTAGCCCAGAACATTGGCAAAAACGTAGTACATTATTTGACGAGTTAGAGATTGCATTACAACAACGTGATTTATTACGTTTGCTACCTATTTTAAACAGCGATAATGGACCTGAATTGATTAGTTGGTTATTAGGACTATTATCGGATGCGTTAAAATTGCAGCAAAATGCCGTACAATATTGCATTAATCAAGACCAATTATCACGGGTCTCATTGTTATCGACCTCGATGACACGTTCACAACTAGTTAATGCTTATGAGCAGTGGCAAAATTGTCGCCATCAATTAGTGACTGTCTCTGCGCTTAATCAAGAATTGATTTTGACTAATCAGTTATTACAATGGGAAGCATTGATTGCAAATCCCTCATTATGAAAAGAGTAAAATATGTTTGTAGTTGATTCACATTGTCATCTCGATTGCTTAGATTATGAAAAAATACACTCTAACGTTGATGATGTTATTACTAAGGCATCTGCGCGTGATGTCAACTTCATGTTAGCCGTTGCCACGACGTTGCAAGGCTTTGAAAGCATGAAACAGCTTATTGGGAAGCGTGATAATATTGCGTTTTCCTGTGGTATTCATCCACTAAATTTAGATGAAGGCCATGATTTTGAAAGATTAGCGCAATTAGCGGCTGGCAGTGAAGTTGTTGCCCTTGGCGAAACGGGGCTTGATTATTATTACCAGCAAGAAAATGCCGCGTTGCAACAAACGTCTTTTCGTCAGCACATTCGAATTGGGCGTCAAGTTAACAAACCTGTTATTGTGCACACTCGCGCAGCTCGTGAAGATACCTTATCGATTTTACGAGAAGAAAAGGTAACTGAGTGTGGGGGTGTTTTACATTGTTTCACTGAAGATAAAGATACGGCGATAGAATTACTTGATTTAGGAATGTATATCTCTTTTTCGGGAATTGTGACTTTTCGTAATGCTGAGCAAATAAGAGAAGCCGCACGTGTTGTCCCGCTTGATCGAATTTTAGTGGAAACTGACTCGCCATATTTGGCACCGGTTCCCCATCGTGGTAAAGAGAATCAACCTGCATATGTTCGTGATGTTGTGGAGTATATGGCTGTGCTTAAAGGTATTAGTGTTGAGCAGATGGCTGAAATTACCACAGAGAATTTTAATCGCTTGTTCCATTTGAATGTAGGTAAAAACAGCGATTAGGTTTTAACTAACCATAATATAAGTCATTATTGAATTATTAAGGAAAATGAAATGGCAGAAGAAACTATTTTCAGTAAGATTATTCGACGTGAAATTCCTGCTGATGTGGTTTATCAAGATGAACTGGTTACTGCATTTCGTGATATTTCACCGCAGGCACCGACTCACGTTTTGATTATTCCTAACAAGCTTATCCCTACTGTTAATGATATTACCGCTGATGATGAACAAACACTCGGTCGCTTATTTACAGTTGCAGCTAAAATTGCCAAAGAAGAAGGCATTGCTGAAAATGGTTATCGCTTGATTATGAATTGTAATGAACATTCAGGCCAAGAAGTTTTTCATATCCATATGCACCTTGTTGGCGGACGCCATTTAGGCCCATTACTTGCAAAATAATGGATAACCCAGTGGGACATGTTGCTATAGCGGCTAAGCGTTTTTTTGCACTCAGTATCATGATAATGGTATTGAGTGGTTGCCTTTGGGGCAAAAAAAATGGGCTCATATTTAACGAGCAGCAGCGGATAATTATGGAATCTGCGGTCTTAGCAGAAGGTATCATTGCTGAAAATCCGATCATCAGTGTGGAAAATTATCAAACAGCCGCCACAATTAATATTAGCAATATACAGCCACAAGCTGTGACAGTGTTATACCGCTTGTATTGGTATGATGAGCAAGGGCTGAGAATTGAAACATCCGCTGTTTTAACACAACAAATTCCAGGAAATTCGATGGTGACTGTTAATGCCGTGAGTCTTTCACCTTTAGCGCGCAATGTCCGTATTTATATATTCTTACCACCAAAGGCTGGAGAATAGTCATGAAACACGTTTTATGGGTTGCAATTGCAACGTTATTATTAGCTGGTTGTCCCTCTTATCCTCCCCAAGAGCCGGTTAAACAACCGCCAATCGTACCTGTAGAGCCTGAACAACCGCCACAAGTGACACCGCCACCACCGACAGATAAAGTACCTACACCACCAAAACAGCAAACTACGAATTGGTCTGCATCGATTACCCCTTTGGTTGGGCAAATGGCATCAGCGGAAGGTGTTGAAAGTGGTAAAGTGTTGTTGGTTGATTCAGTAAAAAATAATACAAATGGTTCTTTACCTGTACAAGTTGTCACCGGTGCCATGACCACTGCGGTTGAAAATACGCAACGCTTTAAGGTTGTGCCACAAAGTGTTGTGAGTTCGGCACGTAAAACATTGGGTTTATCACAAGATGATAGCCTTGTGACACGCAGTAAAGCGATTGGTTTAGGGCGTTACGTGCAAGCGGATTATGTCATTTACAGTGTTATTTCAGGTTCAACTAAAGAGCGCAATATTGAAATGCAGCTAATGGAAGTGCAAACAGGCGAAATTGTTTGGACGGGTAAACACACGATTGAGTAGTAAAAATCTGCGCAATGAAAAGTCGAGCAGTAACCAGCTGAGTAATAAAAAGTGAATAACAATAATGCGTTATTCTCTTTGCTTATGCGTTATTTTCCTCATGTATTAACGCAAAATTGGGAGATAACGCCTTTAGCTGGTTTGTCTGGAGGCACATATTTATTACAAACTCGGTGTGCCCATCAGCGTATTAGTCTTATTGCTCGTGCCGATGGACAAACTCAGTCATCTTTATATGTTGATCGCGATAAAGAAGCACGAATTTTAAAGCAACTTGAACAATTTCCTTATGCCCCGAAATTGATTGGCCGCAATAATCATTGGTTATTATTAACATGGTGCGTAGGGCAAAACCCTCACTATACCACCTTTGTCTCTCCTGAATTTCAAGCAAAGCTCGCTAACATTGTTGCGCAGTTGCATTGCCATCCTTTATTAAATTATCGCTTACAATTGAGAAATGAAATTGCGCATTATGGTGCTCTTATCGATAAAAAGCGCCTATCGCCAAGGTGGAAAAAAATTCATCATCAATTTTTGACGATGAAAATGCCGAAAACATTAAAACTTGCGCCGGCGCATATGGATATTCATAGTGGAAATGTTGTCAGTAACAGTGATGGGAAAATAATGCTGTTAGACTGGGAATATGCGGCGAATACGGATATCGCATTTTCATTAGAAACTTATTTTCAATTCAATGAGCTTACTTTAAATCAGCAAGATTTTTTTCTTCATCATTACTGTGATGTCAGTGGTGCGTATAGCGATAAAATACGGCTAGCTAAGCACTGTCATTTATGGACGCCATGGGTAAAATATATGATGTTAATGTGGTATGAAGTGCAGTGGAATGAAAGTCATCAGCCGCAGTTTTTGCTACAATCACATTCATTAAGGCAATATTTCAATTTACTTGGTTGATAGTTAACGCTGATAACTGAGTTGATAATCATTTGTAGAATAGTTTAATAAGCGAGGCAGGATATGGGTCCGATAATGCTGGATGTTCAGGGATATGAGCTGGACAATGAAGAGCGCGAAATATTAGCCCACCCCTTAGTTGGCGGTTTGATTTTATTTACCCGTAACTTTCATGACGCCGCTCAATTAAGAGAACTAGTGCGTCAAATCAGAGATGCATCAAGACATCGCTTATTGATAGCTGTCGATCAGGAAGGTGGACGTGTGCAGCGTTTTCGTGATGGTTTTACCGCCTTACCTTCAGCACAAGCTTTTGCTGAGCTAAACAGCCAAATGGATGGTGCAAAACTTGCTCAAGAAGCAGGGTGGTTAATGGCATCCGAAATGATAGCGATGGATATTGATATCAGCTTTGCGCCCGTTTTAGATTTAGGTCATCAAAGTATTGCGATTGGAGAACGTTCATTTCATGATAATCCTGAGATTGCAATGGTGATGGCTGAGCGTTTCATTAAAGGTATGCACAGTGCTGGAATGAAGACCACAGGTAAACATTTCCCTGGGCATGGTGCTGTAAAAGCTGATTCACATAAAGAAACGCCTCGTGATGAGCGTTCATTAGAAACCATTCGTGGTAAGGATATGTCGATTTTTAAAGATTTTATCCAGCGAGATTTATTAGATGCCATTATGCCAGCTCATGTTATATACACTCAGGTAGATGAACGTCCTGCAAGTGGCTCACCATTTTGGTTGAAATCAGTGCTTCGTGAGCAACTTGGCTTTAACGGGGTTATTTTTTCTGATGACCTCTCTATGGAAGGCGCGGCTATTATGGGAAGTTACCCTGAAAGAGCTAGCGCTTCTTTAAATGCAGGTTGTGATATGGTTCTTGTTTGTAATAACCCTGAAGGTGCTGTGAGTGTTTTGGATAATTTACCAAAACAACAAAATAGCCAAGCCTCTAAGTTATATCATAGTGGTCGTCAATACAGTTTGAAAGAGTTGCAAAGTGTAGAACGTTGGAAAGAAGGTCATCGTCAATTGGTCAATTTGCACCAAAAATGGCAAGAGCATCGTCAGTAGTTTTATTGAATTTCTAATTTATCGATATCAGCTAGAAATTATATCTAGCTGATATACATCAAAATATGTAACAACCTCCGATTCCTTACCATGCTGATTCTTTGATGATCCATGTCAGATGGCTAAATTTTCGATTCCCCCCTGATTAAAACATCTTCCATTACATTAATTATTGTTACTCTATCGTCTAAAATTTCACATGAGGTTAGTGAACGCAGTCGATACCCCAATAGTATTATTTCTAATCAATACCATTATTGTGCATCGGAAAAATATTGATTGTTTTTTAGCTTCATATAGTTTTAATCTCTTTTTATTTTTATTTTTTTAGGTAAATAGTCCATTAAGAGTTGGCAGTTATTAGTTAACTTGTCATATAAAACTAAAAATAGTACTGATGGAATTTACATCTAATTAGTGTGATTTCAAATTGTTAATATTATTTAACTGAAATGAAAATAATAAAAAAAGTTAAGTAATATAAAAAGATATTTATTAATAATGTTATATAGAAATAGATTGCAATGTATCCAAAATCTAATATTTCAATCTTTACTATTAAGTAATCGGTTGCTTTACCGATATGTAGAAGGTAATTACATATATCTGCTTTTAAATTGTTTGGATAAATTTGAAATGTACCTAAATAGTGATTTTTAATTTTAATCGTTCAGTGGATATTAAAGTGAATACAATAACGTAATGTGATGTAAATCACATTGAATCATAGATAAAATGCAAGTGATGTAACAGGTTGTGACAGTGATCGTTTTAATTGACGGTAAATTACGATAGCATTCAGATTATGACGAAATTATTACAATTCGAAGCTAATGAAGATTTACTCGACGAGAGATAAAAAACAAAAAAAACGCTGAACTGTTTAAGTTAAATATAACTAAATGTATGAGGATTACGCCTCATCGTACTCGTTTTGTCTATTTTTAAATAGTTATTAAGATAATAATTAAAGAGATAAGTAAGTTGATATTAGTGTTTAATTCTTTTGCGTAGAAAAATAAGATTTTAGTGTTTGAAATGGAAGTGATGTTTATTAAAAGTCAGTGAAGTTATTTTAAGCTAAATATAAAGATGGTGTTTTATTGCCCATGGCAACATGGGCAAACATAAAATTAATTCAAATAATCATTAACTAGGTTTATTCATAATGAAAGTTAAAAATTTTGTTTTACTAATGCTTTCTCCTTGTTATTTAGCCGTTACTGCAGCGAATGCGAGTAACTGGGAAGATACAATCAAGGAAAATTCGTTTGTTGCTGATTCTGAACTTGAGATTTCTACACGTAATATGTGGAAGTATTTAAAAACAGAAAATCGTTTTGACAAAGAAGAACAACGTTATAAAAAACAAGTCGCACAGGCTTGGGGTCAAAACTTACAACTTGATTATAAATCAGGTTATTTCGCTGATATTATCGGGTTTGATGCTTCGTACTACGGTGGTATTAAACTTGCGGCAAGTAAAGACTTCGCCTCTCGTGCAATTTTGTATAACGATGATGGTGAAGCTAAAGGCTATAACAAAATTGGTCAACGCTACGCTAAAGTAAAACTTGATTTTGAACCTGTTAAAATAAATGGTAAAGCAGGTTGGTTTACACTGAAAAACAAGGGTATTTTTACTAACTCCCAACGTCTTTCTCTTAATACCTATAGCGGTTATTACACCAATACTGCACTCGGTGATTGGAATTTAGACTTGATGTATCTCGACAGTAAAGTAATGCGTCGTGATAGCCCTAATATTGATAAAATGTATTTTGATGACGGTAATGGTAAACGCCATGTCCTTGATCACGTAATTACGGGTGGCATCAATTATGAAACAAAACCGCTGAAAGTTTATTATTTCTATGGTCAAGCAGATGATGTATTCCGTCAACAAGGTCTCGAGGCTAAATATAAACTAACATCGGACGTTACACTGGCTTCTCAAATTTATAATCATGAGTATGGCAGTGACGGAAAACGTACTACTGAAAAAAATACAAAACGCAATTTTGATAAGAGAGCATGGCACTACGCTGGTACTGTAGAGTGGAAAGTGCCAGAAACGCCTTGGACTTTGGGTGCAGGCTTAACACATACCACGGCGAAAAAAACCAATGGCGTGGGTCAATTTGCACGTAATCCAATCGGTAATACGCGAGGTCGTTTTAATTCACCAGCATACTCAGATATCGACTATGTTCGTGATGGCGAAACAATGTTAGGACTTTCTGCTGAATATCAAATTAATCCAGATCTCTCAGTGGGTGTTCGTTCTAACTATAGTGAATTCTCTTATGAAGGCGAAAAATTAAGACAAGGCCAAGCAGGTTTGTTTAGTTATTGGACACCAATGAAGAACTTATCAATTTCTTTAAGCGGTGGTTATGGCTGGCACCATGAGCAAGAATCTGATTATTCTACACCGAAATTATATAATGGCCATTCACAGCGCGCGCATTCATTATCGGGCTCTATGACAACCACATATCGTTTCAAAATGTTCTAGAAAGTAGATGTTTATAAAAGGTAATAATAAATGAAACATAAAATTGGGTTACTCACAGTGCTTGTTGCTGGTGCATTAATGGCCGGTTGTGCACCTAAAACGACTAATGATAATTTGAAAGTTCAAGTTATTGGTATCAATGACTTCCATGGTGCACTTCAAGCACCAGGTGATGGTGAATTAGGTGGTATTGAGTCTATCGCGACCCTTATCAATCAATTAAGAGCTGAAAATAATAAAACGATCGTGGTGGGTGCAGGGGACTTAGTGGGAGCGAGTCCGCTACTTTCATCCATGTTTTATGATGAGCCTACGATTGAAGCTTTAAGTGCAATCGGCATGGAAACCAGTGCCGTTGGTAATCATGAGTTCGATAAAGGTAAAGAAGAGCTTTTAAGAAAACAAAATGGTGGCTGTCATCCAACTGCGGGTTGTGTCGGTAAAGACTCATTTGCAGGGGCTGATTTCAATTATTTAGCAGCTAACGTTATCGTGAAAGAAACGGGAAATACGCTGTTTCCTGCTTACTTTATCAAAGAGTTTGACGGTGTCCCCGTTGCATTCATTGGTCTAACACTTGAAGGTACGCCTGCGATTGTTACACCAAGCGGAACTGCGGGTTTAGAGTTCAAAAATGAAGTTGAAACTATTAATAAGCAAGTGCAATTGTTAAAAGCACAAGGTATTAATAGTATTGGTGTGTTGATCCATGAAGGTGCGACTCAACAAATTGATACCAAGAAAAAAGATATAAACCGTTGTGATAATATCCAAGGCCCAATCGTGGATATCGTGAAGCAATTAGATGGTGCTGTGGATTTTGTTGTTAGTGGACATACACATCAAGCTTATAATTGTGAAATTAATGGTAAAACAGTGATTTCTGCACAATCTAACGGGACATTGATTTCTCAACTGAATATCGAAATTGATAGAAAAACGAAAGATATTGTTAGCATTGATGCTAAAAATATCCCAGTTGAAACTAAGCGATATGAGAAAAATCCTGAGTTAACCACGTTTGTGCAAAAGTATGAGCGTATTTCTTTACCTATCGCCCAACAAGTGATGGGAACATTAAATGGCTCAGCGGATAAAAAATTATCGCCAGCGGGTGATTCAACACTCGGTAAAATTATTGCAGACGGGCAATTGTATTCAGCCTCTTCAAAAGAAGCTGGCGGTGCACAAATTGCCTTTATGAATAGTGGTGGTATCCGTGCTGATTTGAAAGCAGGCGAGTTAACTTATGGTGATATCTTCACTGTACAGCCTTTCTCAAATGTGATTGTGACTCAGTCATTAACTGGCGCTCAAATTAAGCTTGCACTAGAACAGCAATGGGATCGTGCTCGTCCACAAATTATGCCAGTTTCTAAAGGTTTCTATTATGAGTGGGACGATAGTCGTGCAGTTGGCGATAAAGTTATTCCAGGCTCAATGAAGCTTAACGGTAAGCCAATTGATATGAATAAGAGTTATCGTGTTGCTGCCAATGAATTCTTGGCAACAGGTGGAAGCCGTTTCTCTGCATTCAAAGAAGGTAAAGACCGTGTTTATGGTTTACCTGACAATGAAGCATTGATGCAATACTTCAAAGATAATTCACCAATTGCATTACCAACGGATACACGTATCAAAAAAGTTAAATAAGGTGAGTTTACCTACCGGCGTTGGATGACGCTATGATTTAACATTGAACAAACCCTGAAAGTAAATGACTATTTTCAGGGTTTTTTATCGCTATAATTCCTTCTCGTTTTTTTGACTATTTCATCATAACTTCCTAAATTTTAATCCAAATATCACAATTTAAATGATTACGTTATGGCTAATTTGTTTTGATATGCAAAACATTAATGATTCGTATTATCAAATAGCTTGGACGGATTATCATAAATTGATTAATATCAGCATGGTCAGCGCTATCTGGATTCCTTTTTTTCAAAAAATGATTTGACGATTGTGATCGTTGTCATAATAATCAACTAAATTGATATTGATCAATATTTGGTATGACCAATGCGCCAGTCGTGATATTCTTTATTTTATTCGAGTTAATAGTGGTTAATTATTGTTATTAAAGATGTTTATGATGAGAAATCTTTAATAACATTAATATATTTTGTATTGAGGAAATTATGACCTTATCTCAACCTAAGATTGTCGTTATAGGTGGTGGTGCTGGTGGTTTAGAGCTGGCAACTCGCTTAGGACGCAAATTGGGCCGCAAAAAACGTGCCGAGATCACTTTAGTTGACCGTAATCCAAGCCATTTATGGAAGCCGCTATTACATGAAGTCGCTACTGGTTCATTAGATGATGGTGTAGATGCTATTAGCTATCTTGCCCATGCACGCCATAATGCATTTCATTTCCAATTGGGTTCGTTAACAAATATTGACCGTGAAAATAAAAAAGTGATTTTAGGTGAATTGCGCGATAAAAATGGCGAGTTATTAGTGCCATTGCGTGAATTACATTATGATTTTTTGGTGATAGCGCTCGGCAGTACCTCAAATGATTTCGGTACACCTGGGGTGAAAGAAAATTGTATTTTCTTAGATAGCCCGAACCAAGCGCATCGTTTTCATGATGAAATGCTTAATTTATTTCTTCGTTACTCGGTTCGTGATAATGCTGAAGAAAAAGTTAATATTGCGATTGTTGGCGCGGGTGCAACGGGTGTTGAGTTATCGGCTGAGCTCTATAATGCTGTTGAACAATTGACGAGTTATGGTTTCAAAGGTTTAGATACTGATGCATTAAACGTCACTTTGGTTGAAGCGGGGGAACGAATTCTACCTGCTTTACCTCCTCGAATTTCGGGAGCCGCACATCAAGAGCTGAACAAGCTCGGTGTCAATGTATTGACTAAAACGATGGTAATAAGTGCCGATAAAGAAGGTCTTAACACGAAAGATGATGGCAAAATTCATGCAGACCTTATGGTTTGGGCTGCTGGAATTAAAGCACCAGACTTTATGAAAGATATTGCGGGGCTTGAAACTAATCGTATTAATCAATTAGTAGTCAAACCGACGTTACAAACAACTCTCGATGATTCGATTTTTGCTATTGGTGATTGCGCCTCTTGCGCTAAGCCCGAAGGTGGATTTGTCCCGCCAAGGGCACAGTCTGCCCATCAAATGGCAAGTCGATGCTATGATAATATTATTGCGATTATGAAACAAAAACCGCTTAAAGATTATATCTACAAAGATCACGGTTCTTTGGTTTCGTTGTCGCGTTTTAGTACCGTGGGTAGTTTGATGGGCAATCTGATGCGTGGTGACATGATGGTTGAAGGGCGTATTGCTCGATTTGTCTACATTTCGCTATATCGAATGCATCAAATAGCGCTTCATGGTTATGTGAAAACAGGATTAATGATGCTAGTAGGAAGTATTAACCGTATTATTCGACCTAAATTAAAACTTCATTAATTCAATCTTTAAAAATAGCGGTTAGGTATTTATTGGCAATAAAAATTCACCTTATTATATTAGGGTGAATTTATTGCTATGATGAGATCTTACTGCTTGACCACTCATTACTGCCCGAAACTAATTACAATAGTTATTATTTCTTTTGTTATGTATTTAAACGAATCTGTATTTAGAGATAGTTGAGATTTATGTATTTTGTTGTTAAATATAATTGATTTTATAAGTAAAGTTTAATTAAATAAATTTTAATTGTTACGAATTAAATAATTATTTAATTGTTTTTATGATAGAAAGCACATTAATTATTTAAAAAATATTATGACCTTATATTAAATAAATACGGAATATAATTAATGACTATTTGAAAAATTTTATAAAAAAGTTTTTTGGCTAAGTGTTAGTCAAGGTTAGATTGTCTAAATTGAAGTTTATTTTGTATGTATTTTGTGCGTGATTTTTTAACCTCATGATTAATATTGATTTTATCCTGTGATATCATTGGTGTAATATTGTTATTTTGGATAGAAGATAACATTAAATCTCGACTCATTTTGGGGGTATGCTATTAGAGTGACTTAATGTTTATAATTGTTTCAAAATATTATTAAAATAATATTTTGAAAATTAGGATTATTCTAAAAAACCTTATTTACTGTAGGTAATTATCGAATTATCCTGATTAATTGCTACAATAGATTCATTCTGTTTTTTTATAAGGGCATTCTATGAAGCTTAGATTTAAGTTGTTAACAGCATCAGTAGTTTGCCTTACTGTAATCTTAATTATAGCACTCCTAATAACTTCATTTTCTCGCTCTCCAGAAGCTAAATTAGCAACGGTATTATCTACAGAACCTATTAAATCAAATCGTATTATTGAATATGAAAATTGTGCAGTAACTGGGGTGCCAGGTACTTTTAGTCAAGAATCACTTTCTCGTTTTCATCCTGCGCAAAATGAATGCAAAATAGTGTTTATGATTGAAGCACTACAAGATAAATCATTTCCTTTCTTTTCAGATAGTCATCAACGAACTTGTGTGATTACTAAAAAAATGGAACTGGTTATCGTCGGATATGATGTGGTGTATCGGATAGGGGATACAGTCGGTAAGGTTAGAACAGCTTATGACCCCGGCTTATTTATTCCATTGAATGAAGATGGCCGCTTAAATTTAACGGTGTCTAATAGTGCTGTCTGTGAGACATTACGAAGTGACGTTAAGGATTTAGCCCCTTTTTACTGTATCAAGCAAAACGAATTACTGACGAATAATGACCCTTCCTCCATTTTGGAATTAAAACCCAGCAAAAATACCTATGGTTTTTTCGAGTAATAGCTTATTTTTGAATCATGCCAATTGAAGTGATAAAAAAAGACTATCAAGGTTTACTTCTGATAGCCTTTCTTGTTATCTATGATAATTGATGCTCTTCAAAATCTGTCAGTAGCTGCTTAATAAATTCGATTCTACCGACTCGATCACTCAGGTCATTGAAGAATTTCAATCGTACAGGGCCATCTAAACGATAGGTTTGTGGTTGTCCTTGTAATAAGCTGATTAAAAAGCTTGGGTCGACTTTATTTTTCTCACCAAACTCAATAAATCCACCTTTTTCATGGGCTTCAATTCGTTTCACACCAAGAGCTTGTGCTTGTAGTCGTATCGCAGCGTTAGCGAGCAAGAATTTACCTGCATCTGGTATTTTACCAAAACGGTCAATTAGTTCTGTACGTAACTCATTCAGCTCGAGTGAGTCTTTGGCGCTAGCAATGCGTTTATAGAAAGAAAGTCTGATATTTACATCATGAATGTAATCATCAGGCAACAAGACTGGCATTCTTAATTCAACTTCTGTTTGTTGATTCGTTAAATCTTCAAGGGAAGGTTCACGACCTTCTTTCAATGCATCCACGGCGCTTTCTAGTAATTCCATATATAGCGTAAAGCCTATGGTTGTCATTTGTCCGCTTTGGTCATCACCCAGTAATTCACCTGCTCCTCGAATTTCTAAGTCATGGGTTGCAAGTGCAAAACCTGCGCCGAGATCTTCTAATGACGAAATAGCTTCAAGGCGTTTATGGGCATCAGCCGCCATCGCTTTCGGGTGTGGCGTCAGTAAATAAGCATAAGCTTGATGATGGGAGCGACCAACACGACCTCGTAGCTGGTGTAATTGTGCTAAACCGAAACGATCTGAACGTTCAATCACAATTGTATTGGCTGTTGGGATGTCGATGCCCGTTTCAATGATAGTGGTACAAATAAGGACATTAAAACGTTGATGGTGAAAATCGGTCATTACCCGTTCTAATTCACGCTCTCGCATTTGTCCATGCCCCACAACAAAGCGGGCTTCAGGGACTAATTTCTCAAGACGCTCTTTCGTTTTCTCTATATTTTCTACGTCGTTGTATAAATAGTAGACCTGCCCGCCGCGCAAGGTTTCACGTAATATTGCCTCACGTACGATTAAATCGTCATATTGGCGAACAAAGGTTTTAACCGCTAAACGACGCGCTGGTGGTGTTGCAATGATAGATAAATCACGCATACCACTCATTGCCATATTTAGTGTACGGGGAATTGGCGTGGCTGTTAGGGTTAAAATATCGACGTCTGCTCGCATGGCCTTAATGCGCTCTTTATGACGGACACCAAAACGATGTTCTTCATCCACGACCAACAGACCTAAATCTTTCCAGATGATATCTGGCTGAAGTAGTTTGTGAGTACCGATTAAGATATCAACTTTACCTTCAGCGGTTTCAGCAATAATTTGTTGTTGCTCTTTTGCTGTTTTGAAGCGCGATAGCATTTCAATCTTAACCGGCCAATTTGCAAATCTATCTCTGAAATTATCAAAATGTTGCTGAGCAAGTAGGGTAGTCGGCACTAATACAGCAACTTGTTTATTATTGTTGATCGCAAGAAATGCTGCTCGCATAGCAACTTCAGTTTTACCAAAGCCGACATCACCACAAACTAATCTATCCATGGCTAAAGGTTGGCACATATCACTTAAAACAGCATTGATTGCCATTTCTTGGTCAGGCGTTGTTTCAAAAGGAAAACCTTGGCAAAACTCTTGATATTGTTGTTTGTCATGTTTGAAAGCAAATCCAGCTTTTGCTGCACGCTGAGCATAAATATCCAGCAACTCAGCGGCCACATCGCGTACTTTTTCAGCGGCTTTTTGACGCGCTTTGCCCCAACTATCGCTCCCCAATTTATGTAATGGGGCATTTTCATCCGCTCCGCCTGAGTAGCGGCTAATTAAATGTAATGATGATACGGGAACATACAGTTTATCTGAGCCTGCATAAGTCAGTATGAGGTATTCGGCTGTTATACCGCCAGCTTCAAGTGTGGTTAACCCTTGATAGCGGCCTACACCATGCTCAATATGAACAACAGGTTGCCCTGGGCGCAATTCAGCAAGATTACGGATTAAGGTGTCTGTATTAATGGTGCGGCGGTTATCAGCACGCCGGCGAACAACTCGCTCGCCGAGCAAATCACTTTCACAAATCAGTGCCCTGTGTAGGCTAGATTGAATAAATCCATGCTCTGCTGCACCTAGCGTTATTGCAAAACGGCTCGTGGTTTGATGCGTATAGTCATCAATAATTTCAGGGCGAATTTTCAAGCGTGCTAATAATTCTGTAACAGTTTCACGGCGGCCTTCGCTTTCTACTGAAAAAACAACGGTACCATCAAATTGTTCTATAAACTGGCGCAGTTTCTCTAACGGGGTTTTACTTTGCCCTTGGGTACTGATATCCGGCAATGGTAGATAATCTAAATTAGTATTGGCGGCTTTATCTGCTAGTCTTTCTGCTGATAGTTGAACTCGAGGCCATTTTTTTAATGATTGATTAAGTTGTTCAACGGTCAACCATAAATCTGCGGGTGGTAGCAACGGACGCATCGGGTCAACGCTACGACTTTCAAAACGCTGTTGAGTATCAGATTGAAAACGTTCTGCGGCTTCTTGCAAACTTTGTGAGACAAATAAGGTGTTATCGGGAAAATAATCAAAAAGCGAACTTAGTGGCTCGGGGAAAAAGAGCGGTTGCCAATATTCAATGCCTGTTGGTAGTGTGTTTTTACTGACTTGTTGATAAATATGTTCAGGATCTCGGCGAACTTCAAAGCGTTCGCGCCATTGACTACGAAAGCGTTCAATTGCCTCTTTGTCTGTTGGGAATTCATGAGCGGGTAATAAATTAATGCTCGTCACTTCATCAAGGGTTCGTTGAGAATCCACATCAAAAGTACGTAAACTATCAATTTCGTCATCAAAGAAATCAAGACGAAAGGGTAATGAACTTCCCATCGGGAATAAATCGAGTAAAGCGCCTCTGATGGCGTATTCACCATGTTCTAAAACTTGTTCGACATGGCGATAGCCCGCTTTATCGAGCTCTATTGTCAAGTTTTCGCGCGAAAGTTTATCGCCTTTTGCCATTACGAGTGCATGACTGGTTAAAAAACCCGATGGACACACTTTCTGCATTAAGGTATTAACCGGTAAGATTAATGCGCCTTTTTGCATTGTTGGCAAACGATAAAGTGTCGATAAGCGATGAGAGATAATTTCTTGATGAGGCGAAAAATTATCGTAAGGCAAGGTTTCCCAATCCGAGAGTGTTTCGATTGGATGATGAGAAAACTGTTGCATTTCATCTCTCAAGCGTAATGCATTTTGCATATCGCGAGTGACAATAACGACAGGGCCTTGATGACGTTCCATCATCTGTGCACATTCAAGGGCACCAGCTGCACCTATTAGGCATCCTAAATGGCGAACATCGCCACTACGGCTAGGCAGTTCATAACGAGTTTTTAACGACATAAAAATATTCGGCTTCTCACAGCTATTAGTTAAAAAATTAAGCGACTAGCTAAACTTGCAGTTCAGTTACCGATAAAAAATTATCAATAAATTAGTCCGCTTTACTCCATGATTTGTCTGAAAGTAACGCAAATAGGTATATCAATAATAAAAAAAACCACAAAAGCAGGGTTGGGTGGTTCCATTCATCTATCGTACCCTTTATTATCGCTGAACACTTCGCTTTGGCAACAGGGGCATCAAAGATTTCATGCACCAATCTGTCTCAATATTCATAGGTCTGCGCTATATGCGCGGACGAGCTGCTGATAAATTTGGTCGTTTTGTTTCCAGTTTATCGGCAATAGGTATCACACTTGGGGTTACGGCATTAATTACAGTAACTTCAGTAATGAACGGCTTCGAGCGATCGCTACAAGATAGCATACTTGCATACATGCCGCAGGCTATATTGACATCAGCAACTGGAAATATTGACCCAAAAGCACATCCTCTTTCTGACCTACAGCACTTGCAGGGGGTGAACTACATTACTCCTACAGTGCAATCGGATGTGGTCTTACAAAGCCGTACCAACGTTGGTGTCGGTATGATGACAGGGGTTAATGTTAACGAGCCATCTCCGTTATTGGACAAGCTGATTAGCGGCGACCGTAAAGAACTTGTCGAGGGAAGTTACAATGTTTTTTTAGGGAGTCGATTAGCGGAAACCTTAGGGCTTAAGCGTGGCGATGATGTGCGTTTAATCATACCTGGAGTGAGCCAATTAACACCGATGGGGCGCATTCCGAGTCAGCGACTATTTACCGTCGCGGGTATTTTTCAAACTAATGGTGAAGCTGATACGAGCGAATTAATTGTTGCGCAGTCAGATGCCGCTAGAATTTTACGTTACCCTATTGGCCATGTGACAGGGTGGCGATTATTTTTGGATGAGCCTCTCAAAGTAGATATTTTGAGTAAGCAAATTTTACCTGACGGGCTTGTCTGGACGGATTGGCGTGAACGCAAAGGTGAGTTTTTTCAAGCTGTTAAAATGGAAAAAAATATGATGGGATTATTGCTCAGCCTGATTATTGCGGTTGCAGCATTTAATATCATTACATCACTTTCTTTGCTTGTTATGGAAAAGCAAGGAGAGGTGGCGATCCTTAAAACATTAGGATTAAAGCGTGGTCGTATATTGGCGATATTCATGATCCAAGGTGCAGGGGCCGGTATTATTGGTACTTTAATCGGCACGTTCTTGGGTATATTGCTTTCGAGCCAATTGAATGTATTGATGCCGTTAATTGGTTTGCTACCTAAAGGGGTGGCATTACCCATTGTACTTGATTACCCCGGTATTTTAATTATTGCACTTTCCGCTATGTTTATTTCGTTGCTTGCTACGCTATACCCTTCTTGGCGTGCGGCAGCGGTGCAACCTGCTGAGGCTTTACGTTATGAATAATCAACCACTTCTTGTCTGTGAAAATTTAAGTAAGGTTTATCAAGAAGGGCCAATGACGACAGAAGTGTTGAAAAACGTTAATTTTTCAATGAATGAGGGAGAAATGATGGCAATTGTCGGCAGCTCAGGCTCTGGCAAAAGTACATTATTACACCTATTAGGTGGGCTAGATACGCCTTCTCAAGGTAATGTTATTTTTAAAGGGCAACACATTAACCAGTTGTCTTCTGATTCAAGAGCTGAAATCCGTAATAAAGAATTAGGTTTTATTTATCAATTTCATCATTTATTACCTGATTTTACCGCCTTAGAAAATGTTGCGATGCCCTTATTAATTGGTGGTGTATCGAAAACACAAGCTTTTGCTAAAGCGACAGAAATGCTTACGGCCGTAGGGTTGGCTCACCGTGCGGGGCATCGTCCATCAGAACTTTCTGGTGGTGAGCGCCAACGAGTGGCAATAGCGCGAGCATTAGTGAATGACCCTGCTTTGGTACTCGCTGATGAACCGACAGGGAATCTGGACTTGCGTAATGCAGATGCAATTTTTGAATTGCTAGGTGAGCTTAATCGTAAGCAACGAACTGCATTTTTAGTCGTTACTCATGATATGAAACTTGCGCATCGTTTATCACGTCAATTAGAAATGCGTGATGGACATTTACAGCAGGAACTCAGCTTGGGGGCTAACTGATGCTTAAAATGCCTCTGACGCTATTAGCGGCATTACGCTTTAGTCGAGGACGCCGCCGAACAGGCATGGTGTCTTTGGTTTCTATTGTGTCAACGCTTGGGATCGTATTGGGTGTTGCGGTATTGATTATTGGTTTAAGTGCCATGAATGGTTTTGAGCGCGAGCTAAATAATCGTGTGCTTTCAGTGGTACCCCATGGACAAATCTATGCTGTTAAACCGCCTTATAATGATTGGAAATTCACTGAGGATATTATTCGTAAAACGCCAGGCGTGCAGGGCGTTAGTCCCTATGTGAATTTTACCGGTTTACTTGAGCGTGGCGCAAATCTAAAAGCGATTCAAGTGATGGGTGTTTCAAAAGAAAGCCAATCGGAAGTTAGCGCTTTACCTCAATTCATTCTTAATGATGCATGGCAGCATTTTGAAGCAGGTAAACAATCGATTATTTTAGGCCAAGGGGTTGCTAATTCACTGAATGTAAAAGTAGGTGATTGGGTGACTATCATGATCCCAAATACGGATACTAGCTTAAAAATTCAGCAGCCAAAACGCATTCGAGTTCAGGTATCTGGTATTTTTCGTTTGAGTGGATTACTTGACCACCAGTTGGCCCTAATTCCTCTTGCGGATGCTCAAGAATATCTTGGTTATGACAATGGAATTAGTGGATTTGAAATTAAAGCGGATGACCCATTTATCGCTGATAAAGTTGTCTATGATGCAGGGTTAAGGACAATGCATCATGTCATGGTTAAAAGTTGGATTGGTGACTATGGCTATATGTACAACGATATTCAAATGGTACGAAGTATCATGTATCTAGCGATGATTTTAGTCATTGGCGTCGCATGCTTTAATATCGTTTCGACGTTAGTGATGGCGGTTAAAGATAAAAGCAGTGATATCGCAGTATTTCGTACTTTAGGAGCCAAAGATCGACAAATTCGCGCTATTTTCTTATGGTATGGCTTATTAAGTGGTCTAATTGGTTCCTTAATTGGCGTGATATTTGGTGTACTTATTTCGCTTAATTTAACCACGATGATCAAAGGATTAGAATTATTGATTGGGCATCCTATTTTATCTGGTGATGTATATTTTATTGATTTCTTACCATCAGAGTTGCACTTTATGGATGTTATTTATGTGCTAATAACAACGATTGTCCTGAGTTTATTAGCGAGTTGGTATCCTGCTCGTAGAGCAAGTAAGTTAGATCCTGCGCGTATTCTAAGTGGGCAATAGTCGCTATTAATCGTAGTGAATAATAATTTTTCAGCTCTATCCTATTGGGTTAGTTATTTTGAGTGAGCTATTCATTCGGTAACTAGCCCAATCTATTTAGTTGTGATCCCTTTGCTTATTTTCTCTAAAAATAACTGCTTATAGCTTCGTTTCTCAATTAATTCTTCTGTAAATCCATAATGGGTTGCTAGAGTCATAAGGCGTTGATTAAACTCATTAAGTCGCATTATGTCATCGGTCATAATTGCGAACTCAGCGAACCAACCGAAATCAGCAAGATTGTCTATTGTGATATGAACGTCGTTGAGAAAATAAATACTGCGTATTTTCGTTAAAGTTAAATTGCATTGGTAACCTAATGTTTGCAGCATATTTTTGACATGTTGGCAGTCATCTATATTAATGGCTTTACATTCAGTAGCACTAGGGCCCTTAACTATCCACAATTTGATCCCCGATGGGGTCATTTCTCTGACTGACATACTGATATTTTTATCGGCAAGTGATGTATTTTCATTATCGAAAAAATAGTCTGTTTCTATATTGTCTGAGGTAAAAACCTGAGCTTTATCGTTAATTATTTTTTGTAAAAATCCTTGAGGATCAGGTAGTTTGAATTTAATTTCAGCTTCATATTTTCCGACAAAATGTTCGCTCATGAGATTTACCTGTCTTGTCATTACTGTTTGTTTTAATTAACGGGATGGTAGCACAGGTTACTAAGTGTTTGGTTGTAAAGGTGAGGCTATTTTTAGGTAAAGCGCCTATTTGAACTGAATGATAAATAGGCGCTTTAAAATTGGAAGATGAGTCTGATTTTCTAAATATTAAGAGTAAAATAGCACCGTATTAATAGGCTTCTTTTTTGGTCATTTTGTCTAAATAACCCATAACAAAAGCTGAAAGAACAAAGGTGAGGTGGATAATGACGTACCACATCAATTTGGTATTTTCTATATTTTGTAGGTTCATAAAGATTTTTAGTAGATGAATCGAGGAAATGGCAACAATCGAAGCCGCAACTTTATTCTTCAATGAAGTTGCATCCATTTTGCCAATCCAACCTAGTTTATCACTACTATCAGGGATACTAAGTTGAGAAACAAAGTTTTCGTAACCTGAAAACATGACCATGACTAATAAGCCACCGACTAATGCCATATCAATCAATGATAATAACGTGAGGATGAGGTCAGCTTCTGGAATGGCGAGGATATTAGGTAAAATATGAAACAGTTCTTGGAAGAATTTAATTGTTAACGTAAGCAATGTAAGTGAAAGCCCAAAATAGATAGGGGCGAGGATCCAACGTGATGCATACATTGTTTTTTCGAAGAACTTTTCCATGAAAACCCTTTTAAGTGATAAAAATGATAACAGATAAAACTGTATGTCACATTTTAGCGGTTTGGGGGCATGTGGATAAAGGTTTTTTTGTTAATATTATGATTTAGGGTGTTAAGCTGACGTAACTATCCTTTTTAACCGTCAGTCATTTAATGAATTTAGCATTGTTTTGTCTGTATTCATGATGGTGATGTGTTTGAGTGTGTTAACATTTACATCATGTAGAAGTGATATTATAAGTCATTCTTAGTAAAAATTATTTTTACAGTAAACTGTCGCCAAGACTTGTTGCTAAAACGCATGGATGAAAGGATGTTTTCTGATGTTGCGATACCGTTATAGATTAAAAAAAGTTAAAAAAAATAAGTGTGTGCGCCGCCAGCGACTTCGCAATCGGGCTTTTTATATTGATAGTAGACTAGCTGATATGAAAAAAGTGAACATTGTTGTATTAACTGGAGCCGGTATCTCTGCCGAGTCTGGAATTCAAACCTTTCGTTCTGCCGATGGATTGTGGGAAGAGCATCGTGTTGAGGATGTGGCTACGCCAGAAGGCTTTGCGCGTGATCCTAAATTAGTTCAACGCTTTTATAATGAGCGCCGTCGGCAGCTACAAAGCGATGATATAAAGCCAAATGCTGCACATTTTGCATTGGCACAATTAGAAGAACTATTAGGTGATAGATTTTTACTTATCACACAAAATATTGATAACTTGCATGAAAGAGCAGGTAGTAAACGAATTGTTCATATGCATGGTGAACTGCTTAAAGTACGTTGCAGTTGGTCAAATCAGGTTCTCGATTGGAAGGGCGATTTAGCTGTTGATGAACGCTGCCATTGTTGCCAATTTCCTCAACCTTTGCGCCCGCATATTGTGTGGTTCGGTGAAATGCCATTGGGTATGGAACGTATTTATCAAGCGCTTGAAGATGCAACTATTTTCATTTCTATTGGTACATCAGGGCATGTTTATCCTGCGGCAGGTTTTGTACATGAAGCAAAATTACACGGTGCCCATACTGTTGAGCTTAACTTGGAACCTAGCCAAGTAGAAAGTGAGTTTGAAGAAAAACACTATGGATTAGCGAGTAAGGTGGTTGTTGAGTACATTAATAAGCTAATTACTGAGCTTAATTCAGCGAACAAAATCTAATTTTTGATAGTTAGAGTCATCGAAACAGCTGAAAAGGGAGCATTAGACTCCCTTTTAGCGATTTTAGAAACAAAGTATTCAATCTGATTCTATTTTAAACGTTCTCATCCATCATCGCTGGCATGGTGATTTCTTTTACACAGGTCGCATTGCTGGTACTTAAAATAAAGCGAACAGCATTAATAACATCTTGTAGAGGGATCAACTTGCCTTCACTGTGTTCAATAACTTCGTTTACAGGCATCGATAATGGATATTCTGTCGCTAAGTAACCTAAGTTAAGAATAGATATACCAATTTTATCTTCTCGTAATGTTTCCCTTAAGGATTGAACAATACCTCGCAAAGCATATTTAGTTGCAGAAAAAGTCACTTCTTTGCTCTTATGGTTATCCAGCCCCCATGTGGAGCCAATAAGTATTATTTTGCTGTTATCGGCTAATCTTAGGTTTGCTAACAGGCTTTTTAAATTTAATAGGCATGCACTAATATTTGTTTGAATGATATTGAGTAATTCGAGATCATCAGAGGATTCAAATGTATATTCTTCAGTAAATGCTAATTTTTCCCAGATACCGACGTTATAAATAAGCGTATTTATAGGGCGTTCACCCACTTTGTTTTTAATCATTTGTGCGCAGTTTATTTGATTAAGGTCGGCTTGGATCCAATGAAAATTATCTGCTTTAAACGGTGGCACAGAACGTGAGACCCCATAAATAAAATCTTTTTCGGAGGGTATTCCTTCAATAAGTGCTTTGCCTAAACCTTTACTCACACCATAAATTAAAAATGTTTTTGACATTTGATTACCTGTAAAATTAAGTGTAAATACACCTTGTTTTTATAAGGGATAATAGCGTTACAATATTAAGTATTAGTGTATAGCATGAATGAATGGGTAGATGTTTGGTTAAATGTGCATATAAATTAATAATGTTAAATTAATACTATCGTCTCAAAAATAATTCGACTTACTGAAATAAAGCATTTATTTTTAAAGTGTTAGCATTAAAATTAACTTGACTTCATATTATTTAACTTAAGATTATTATTTCTATATTAAACCATGAGGTATAGTTACAATAATACTAAATTATTATTGATATCCTAATTATTAGGTAGTTGATAGTCAATAAGATGCTATTTTGAGTAAATAGAGAGTAGTTAACGAATTAACTATTCAATTTTTATTTAAAAAATCACCTGCATTAACCTCAAAGCTGATTTGAAACAATAATTGTTTGTGTGATCTTTCCCATAATATGAATATTAATATTAAGGGGGATGGAGTATGGACAAACTCTTGGAGCGGTTTTTTGAATATACTGCTTTTGATACACAATCAAAACTGAATGCAAAAACAGTACCTAGTAGCAGTGGCCAACTAAAATTTGCCCGTGCGTTGCATAAAGAACTGAATGAGTTAGGATTTGAAAAAGTGACATTGACTGATCAAGGTTGCTTGACGGCCTATTTGCCATCAAACGTTGATTGGGATGTGCCAACTATTGGATTTATTTCTCATCTGGACACGGCGCCTGACTTTTCGGGCAAAAATGTTTGTCCACAAGTGCTAGAAAATTATCGTGGTGGTGATATTGCATTAGGGATTGGCGATGAAGTTTTATCCCCCGTGATGTTCCCTATATTGCATCAAATGATAGGTAAGACACTTATCATGACTGACGGTAAAACGTTACTTGGTGCTGATGATAAAGCGGGCATTGCCGAGATAATCACTGCGCTAGTGCGCTTGAAAGCAAATAATACGCCACATGGAAAAATTTGTATTGCTATCACACCTGATGAAGAGATAGGGCGTGGGGCTCGTCATATTGATTTTAAAGAGTTCGATGCGCTTTGGGCTTATACCGTTGATGGTGGCGGTGTCGGCGAGCTTGAGTATGAAAATTTTAATGCGGCCAATGTCTCCATTAAAATTGTGGGTAATAATACCCATCCAGGTATGGCTAAAGGGGTTATGGTCAATGCATTAACTTTAGCTAATCGCATTCATTCAATGTTGCCTGCTGATGAAACACCTGAAAATACTGAGGGTTATGAAGGATTTTATCATTTGACCTCGATTAAAGGAACGGTTGAAAAAGCAGAGTTAAATTACATTATTCGAGATTTTGACCTTAATGGCTTTGAAGCAAGAAAGAAAAATGTCATTCGGATTGCTGAAAAAGTCGGAGAAGGGTTGCATCCTAGCTGTTATATCGAGCTCACTTTAGATGATACTTATTACAACATGCATAAAGAAGTAATGAAATTTCCGCATGTTGTAGAGCTAGCAAAACAAGCCATGATTGATTGTGACATTAAGCCTATCATCCAACCTATTCGTGGTGGTACTGATGGTGCTCAATTATCTCATCGCGGCCTACCGTGCCCGAACATCTTCACTGGTGGATATAATTTTCATAGTAAACATGAATTTATAACTCAAGAAGGGATGGAGCAAGCGGTTAGTGTCATCATGCGTATCGCTGAGTTGACTGCAATACACGCAAGCAATAATCAATCGTAATCAAATTATATTTATCTGACTACAGTAAAACGCCCTACACAGTTCAATGTATAGGGCGTTTTTTTTATTAATAAAGGTCTATTAAGATTAATTATTGAATGCGATTATTAATGTCAGTCGTCAAAATACCAGTATCCATTATTTACCAGTGCAGTAATTAATGGGATAAAATTCACATCATCAATTGCATCGCCGAGCGTCTTACTATTTACCGAATCAAATCGGCATAGGCTATCTGCTGCTTCATAGCACTGAGTCTCTAAACATTCGCCATTGACAAAAAATTGGTCGCCAACACGCAGTGCTCTTAACCCATTGAGTTTGTACAAAGTTTCATCTTGAGTTTTCAACAAGTCATAAATTTCTTCTTGTGTATATGGCGGCTCTGGTGGTGCAACATCTAATTCATGGCGAGATTGAGAAATGTACTCACCTAACCACTTGCGGAATAATTCAGGGTCATTAATCAGAGAGACCATCATTTCACGGAGCTTAATTTGCTCACCTTGCAAAACTTCGGCGGGATTATCACGAAATGATAAATCAGGATCGCTATAGCGATAACTCCCAAGATCATTCGAAATCAAATGGTCGGCAAAGCTACTAATCAGTTCACGGGTATTTGGCGCGCGAAAGCCTACAGAGTAGTTTAGGGAAGGCTCGATGGCATAACCTTCATGTGGGAATCCAGGTGGAATATAGAGAATATCTCCAGGTTCCATCTCTTCATCAATAATCGCATCAAATGGATGGACTTGGAGTAGGTCGGGGTGAGGGCTGTGCTGTTTCATTGGGATTTTTTCCCCAACGCGCCATTGTCTACGACCTTCACCTTGAATAATAAACACATCGTATTGGTCAAGGTGTGGGCCTACGCCACCCCCAGGTACTGAATAAGAAATCATTAAGTCGTCCATGCGCCAGTCAGATAATACTCTGAATGGTTTCATTAGCGCTGAGCTTGGGTGATGCCAATGATCAACGGCTTGAACGAGTAGTGACCAATTTTCTTCACCTAAGTGTTCATAGCTTTCAAATGGGCCATGACCTACTTGCCAATTTCCTTCTTTGTGGCTGACTAGACGGCTATCAACCTCATTTTCCATCGCTAATCCCGCAAGTTCATCAGGCGAGATAGGATCAATAAAACGCGTAAAACCCTGTTTAATAAGCAGCGGTCGTTTCTGCCAATGACTGTCAAGAAAACTCTGCCAGTCAAGATTCAGTTTATAATCCATCTTATTGTCCCTATTAGAAAACATGTCGTAAATAGTATACCTGAAATGGCCTGCAATACAGGGTCTAAATAGCTTCACATCACAGATTAGCTATCTTCAATGACCATCTGTTGCCTAAAAGTGACGATAACGCGGGCTCCACCAAGTGGGCTATCAATGATTGAGATTTCGCCATCATATTGGTCAATAATATCAACGGCAATAGATAAGCCAAGACCTTGCCCAGGACGCAAAGTGTCCGCACGCTGTCCTCGAATAAAAATGACATTTCGTTTGTTTTCAGGTACGCCAGGGCCATCATCATCAACGGTGATGGTTAAACTGTCTTGTCCTACAGCGGCTGTTACCTCAACAAATTCAAGACAGTATTTACAGGCATTTTCCATCACATTACCCATCACTTCCATAAAGTCATTAGGTTGTCCTAACCATGTGATTTCAGGTGAGATATCGACGGTAATGGATACCCCTTTATGTAGATAGACCTTATGAAGTGCGCTCGCTAAGCTATCAATAATGGAAGGAACTGATGAAATTTCACGTAATATAAGGTTTTCATCACCTTGCATTGATGCACGGTGTAAATAATAACCGACTTGTTGTGAAATACGGCCAATTTGCTCCAACATGATAGGTTCAGCTTGCTCGATATTCATTTGTTTACCTGAGCGCAATAATCTAAGTGTGGATTGTATAACGGCCAAGGGTGTTTTTAAGCTATGCGTTAAATCAGAAAGTGTTGTGCGATATTTACTATAACGCTTGCGCTCATTGGTGAGCAAAATATTGAGATTGCGGACAAGCCCTCTTAACTCTGCGGGTGGATTTTCATCTAAGGTTTCTCGTTCACCTTTTTCGAGGCCGCTAATCTGCGACACCAATGATTTTATAGGGCGCAAGCTCCAGTAGGCAGCAAGCCATAATAGTGGTATCACTAAAATTAAATTGGCGAGTAACACATAGCCAAACCATTCCCAAACTAAACCTGTTTTTTGTAAATCTTGAGGAAGTGTATCGACTACAACAATAGTGAGAGGTGGAAGATGCTCGCTTTCACTGTATTGGTTGACAGAAACAGAGTGAGTAAGTGGCTCATCGTCATTATTCATGTCGTTAAGCTTGGTATTATATTCAGGATTGTTATAGAGCAGTTGACGCGTTTCTTTAATATCGGTGTCAATTTCGTATAATCCCTCTTTTCTTAGCCAATCTTGATGAATGAGTTGCTCAACATTGGGAACATCGCGTTGACGCCAAAGAACTTGACCATGGTCATCATAGATAATGACCAAAGTAGGATTATTTAACGTAAAATTAGGGGGAACACGGATATCAATTTTATTATTTTGCCACTGTGCAAGGCTATAAATTAGATTGCTTTGGCTGCGCAGTAGGGTGTAGGTCGTCTTATCAAAGCTAATCAGATAACCCAGTATGGCAACAATACCATAGGACAATGTTAGTGCGAGAATAACCGCAGAGGTCGCGCATAAAAAGCGCGCCCGTAATGATAGTGGCTTAATTTTAAATTTTCTTAATGACATATTAACCATTCACGTCGAAGCGATAACCTTGGCCACGAACGGTAACAATTACATCATTACTATGAAATTGTTGTATTTTTTTGCGTAGCCGACCCATTAAAACATCAATGGTATGACTTTCTCTTAATTCTGCATCTGGATAGAGCTGGCGCATTAATGAGTCTTTGCTCACCACTTTACCATTATTACGCAGTAGTGTTTCGATGATGGTATATTCAAAGGCTGTTAGTTTGACGGGCTCACCTGCAACCGTAAATTCTTTACGTGATAAATCGATAACAAAATGGTCTAGCTCAAGTATTTGCGAGGCAAGTCCACTATTCCTGCGCATCAACGCTTGCATACGAGCAACGAGTTCTTCTAATTGGAAAGGTTTAGTTACATAGTCATCAGCCCCGCTATTTAATGCTTGCACCTTTTCTTGCCAGCTTTCTCGGGCTGTCAGGACGAGAATGGGAATGGTCACATGCATACTACGCCAGCGTTTGATCATGGATAGACCATCTTCATCTGGCAAGCCAAGATCAACTACCGCAATATCAGGGCAGCTTTCATTTAAAAAGTAGTTTGCTTCTTTTGCATCTTCCGCTGAATCAACTTGGTGTCCAAGGTCTTTGAGTTGAACGGTTAAGTGATGGCGAAGTAAAGCATTATCTTCGACGATGAGAATACGCATCTGAAAGCCTCATATTAAAAAAAGAGAGTTAACCTGTCGGTTATATTATCACTATGTTAAAAAGAGAAATCACTGACGACAAGTCATTAAGTAAATATAAGTCAAACAAACCAAAAATATACTCCAAATGATCAATTTATTGCGATTTAGTCAATTATCAAAGTGTTATTTGATCTTATCTGAGGTAGGGGTTTTATTTGTATGGGATAAGTAAAATTAATGGGAGTTAAGCGTTGAAATATCAAGGATGACACTGAGAAGGATATAAAGGCGAACAATTCAGAGTGAAATGTTCGCCTTTATTAAATTTAACGAGTTATTTTAAATCGTTAACAAAAGTGACAGCGTAACCAATATAATTAGCTGGTGTCATTTCTTTCAAACGTGCTTTTTCGCTTTCAGGTAGTGCTAAGCTATCAATGAATTGTTTCATCCCTTCTGCGGTAACACGTTTTCCACGCGTTAACTCTTTAAGTTTTTCGTATGGTTTTTCAATGCCATAGCGACGCATTACGGTTTGAATTGGTTCAGCTAATACTTCCCAGTTTTGGTCTAACTCATCAAGCAGATGTTGTTCATTAACTTCCAGTTTATTCAATCCTTTCATTGTGGATTGATAAGCAATAAGTGAGTAGCCGAGGCCAACACCTAAGTTACGCAGTACTGTTGAGTCTGTTAGGTCACGTTGCCAACGAGAAACAGGTAATTTGCTTGATAAATGGCCAAGTACCGCATTTGCTAAACCTAAATTGCCTTCTGAATTTTCAAAATCAATAGGGTTCACTTTGTGTGGCATGGTGGATGAGCCAATTTCACCCGCAATGGTTCTTTGTTTGAAGTGATTTAGTGCGACGTAGCCCCAGATATCACGGTCAAAATCTAGCACAATAGTGTTAAATCGTGAGACACAATCAAATAGCTCAGCGATGTAATCATGCGGTTCTATTTGAGTGGTGTATGGGTTCCACTGAATACCGAGTGAAGTCACGAAGGTTTCACTAAATTCGTGCCAATTAACTTCAGGATAAGCCACGATGTGAGCATTATAGTTACCTACTGCACCATTGATTTTACCGAGGATTTCAACTTGTGTGAGTTGACGATACTGGCGCTCTAAGCGGTATGCAACGTTTGCAAATTCTTTACCAATAGTCGATGGTGTTGCTGGCTGACCATGAGTACGTGATAACAACGGTAAGTCACGATATTCGTGAGCCATTGCTTTAACTTTATCAATAATTTGACGCCATTGTGGCAATAAAACATCTTTACGTGCAGTTTGAAGCATCAGCGCGTGAGACAAATTATTGATATCTTCAGAAGTACAAGCAAAGTGAATAAATTCTGAAACAGCATGTAGAGCAGGAATGTTAGCGACTTTTTCTTTTAGGAAATATTCAACTGCTTTAACATCATGGTTAGTGGTGCGCTCAATTTCTTTGATACGCATTGCATCTTTTTCGCAGAAGTTTGCAACAATTTCATCTAGGTAAGCGTTTGCGTCAGCATCAAATGAAGGAACTTCATTGATTTGAGCGGTTGCCGCCAGTTTTTGCAGCCAGCGAACTTCAACTTGAACGCGAAATTTCAGTAAGCCAAACTCACTAAAAATAGTGCGTAAAGCGCTGACTTTATCACCATAACGGCCATCAATCGGCGATACAGCGGTCAGTGAGGATAATTCCATTGGTAGCAACTCCAGATTAAAGGTGAGACAAAATATCTTTCGCCTGATTAGACAGACGGCTTCGGGAAAACATTAATTGAATACGGCTGCCGCCGACTTGCTGCCAAAGCACCGCACAACGGATACCTGCCAGTAAAGTGGCTCTAACTTTTGCTTGAACCAACGTATTTTTGAGAATGTCTGGAGAACCTGTAACTTGAATACGTGGTCCTTGAGGGCTGACAACATCCACATAAATACCCGCAAGAGCATTAAAAACACCTTCAGACATAGGTTCAAAATAGCTTGCTTGACGTTCAAATTGTTCTATACGTTGACCTAGTTGGTTCATGGCGTCTTGATTTTTATTAAGGCGGCGCTCAAGAACCATCATACTAAGCATATAGCGTGTCATTTCAGCGGATAAACCACTGTTGCCGCCTGTTAGCATGCCAAGCATTGTACTAAGGCCTGTTTTTAAATTTGCAGGATCGTTACCGAAAACATCTAATGTAGATGATGGATTCATATTCGTCAGGCTTTTGATCATAGTTTCAAGGTCTTGCTCATTAGAAACACCTTCATGAGCCAGTTTTTGAACTATATGACTTGCTTGGCAGATACCTGCCAAAGCAAGCGTGATATCGTAATAATTTTTAGCCACAGTTACTCCTGAATACGGGCTTCAATAATACCGCCACCGAGGCAAACTTCATCTAGATAAAATACTGCAGATTGCCCTGGCGTTACAGCAGCAACTGGGTAGTCGAATGCGACTTCAATTCTATCTTCACTCAGAGGTGTAATAGTACAAGGAATATCAGATTGACGATAACGAGTTTTCACCACACAGCGTAGCGGTTGCGTCATGGTTTCTCTATCAACCCAATGCAGTTGTTGAGCAATTAAGCCAACAGACATCAGGCGAGGGTGTTCATGCCCTTGAGCAACGATAAGATAATTATTTTCAACATCTTTATCAACAACATACCAAGGATCTTCAGAGCCTTCTTTGGTGCCGCCAATACCAAGACCTTTACGCTGCCCTAAGGTGTGGTACATCAAACCTTCATGCTGACCAATAGTTTCACCGTCGACGGTAATAATTGGGCCAGGTTGTGCAGGTAAATAGCGGCCTAAGAAGTCACGAAATTTGCGTTCACCGATAAAACAAATACCCGTTGAATCTTTTTTCTTCGCGGTGATTAAGCCAATCTCTTCGGCGATACGGCGGACTTCAGGTTTTTCAAGTTCACCGACAGGAAAGAGGCTTTTAGCGACTTGCTCATGACTTAAGGTATATAGAAAATAACTTTGATCTTTATTGGTATCTAAGCCGCGTAGTAGCTGACTTTTACCATCAATATCACGACGGCGCACATAGTGACCTGTCGCAATAAAATCTGCACCGAGATCTTCGGCTGCAAACTCAAGGAAGGCTTTGAATTTAATTTCTTTGTTGCACAGAATATCTGGATTTGGTGTACGACCCGCTTTATATTCAGATAAAAAATGTTCGAAAACATTGTCCCAATATTCAGCGGCGAAGTTAATTGTATGGAGTTCGATGCCTAATTTGTCACAAACAGACTGCGCATCAGCAAGATCAGTTGCCGCTGAGCAATATTCTTTATCGTCATCTTCTTCCCAGTTTTTCATAAACAGACCAACAACCTGATATCCTTGCTGCTGGAGCAAGTAGGCTGAAACGGAGGAGTCAACACCACCGGACATACCGACGATGACTTTCTTTTGGCTGTTATCTGACATGGTACTGTTATCTGACATTATAAATAGTCTCAATGCGGAAAAATCAAGCCCCATACTTTAGCATGTTGTACCCTTGTTGCACCAGAGTTAGCGGCAATATTCTTGGCGCAAGAAAAACAGAGTAAAGACTGACGCGGCTCTATTAATCGTTTTTTATTAGATCAAAATAAGCCAAATCGAGTTGATTACCCAAAGTGATCACCATAAGCAGACAGAATATCAAGGGGATAGGTGGTATTTTCTTGAAAGCAAAGGATACTTTGCGCAACTAATGGAGATCGTAAACAATTACTTTCAATAATTTGTTGTGCGCTGACCCAGTGGCAACAGCTAATGTCGCTATCTTGTGGATGTGTTTCACAGGTATTTGGTAGTTCGAGTTCAAATAAAAAACGAATAAAAGGGGTGCTATCAGGCGCTATCCATTGATGAATTTTAATTAATTTTTGCGGTGTAGCGCTGATACCTGTTTCTTCTAAAAGTTCGCGCTCGGCTGCCTGCAATAATGTTTCATTTGCTTCTAAATGCCCGGCAGGTTGGTTCCACGTAGGTTTACCATTAACCCACTCTTCAACTACTAAAAATTTGTTTTGGGCATGTACGATAGTCGCTACCGTAATATTGGGTCTAAATTTTGGACTAGACAATTTTTACCTCCATCCATTCACCGATGGCTAAGTTTTCTAATTTGAATTCACCAATTTGATAGCGAATCAATCTTAGGGTAGGAAAGCCAATATTGGCAGTCATTCGGCGAACTTGTCGATTTCTGCCTTCATATAATGTGATTCTAAGCCAGCTTGTCGGGATATTTTTACGTTCTCTAATTGGGGGATTCCTTGGTTTAACCCAATCAGGTTGTTCAACAAGCTCGATATTTGCGGGTAACGTCAAACCATCATTTAATGTTAATCCCTGACGAAATTTAGCAAGAGCCGCCGTATCGGGTATCCCTTCTACTTGAGCATAGTATATTTTGCCCGTTTTTTTCTGAGGTTGAGTTAAGCGAGCTTGTAATTTACCGTCATTGGTTAAAATTAATAATCCTTCACTGTCCCTATCGAGGCGGCCTGCTGCATAAACATCGCTTATTGGAATATAATTCTTTAAAGTATCTCGACCTTGCTCATCGGTAAATTGTGGTAGCACATCATAAGGTTTATTAAATAGGATGACTTTACGCACAATAGGTGGTTTAGAGGGGGAGTGAGTTGCTCGTCGAGTGCGATCCGCATGAGATTTTGGTGTCAGTTTGTTATTGGTTGTTCGTTTAATGTTTGGCTTTGTCATAATCAGTTAATTATCCACATAAAATAGTGAGTAACTTTTTGTTTTTCTTTGTCTATTAAAAAATTACTCAATTGATCTTAGTTTATGTGATTTACTTGTCAAAGCATAGTAATGTGTAGAGATAATAATATTGTTATTATGCTTAGTTAAATTCAAAAACAAGTAGGTATATAAGTAGGTATAAGTGATGAATGGAATTAATAAAAATCATCTAGTTGGCTGATAAATTGATAGAATGATTGAAAACCATGTTGAATTAGGTCGACACAAAATAGATGTTCATCTTCAGAAAAATCAATGGTATCAATTAAATTTTGTTCACTCCCAATCGCATGACCAGATTCATGACTTAAATGTAACTCACCGCAAAACTCTAATGCAGAGGCGAAGATTTAGTTAAACTATTTAAAAATGAAAACATTACGTTATCTGTTACTTCCATTACCTCAATAGCAACAAGCCTAAATTTAGCAGGTTGGTTTGAGATCATTGAATCAAGTTATTATAGGTAAGTTGGCAGCTAGGGGATAATTTTTCTGACCAAAATTATTCAAGTGTATCACTCAGTGGCAATGTAAATTTATTTAAATTACCAAAACTCATAATAAAAAATAACATGTTGGGTAAGAATGAAAGCTTTTCGTTAATCAGTCAATTTGATGAAATTTTTTTAGAAAAGAAAAGGTGTTGAGCAAATTTAAATTTATGTTGTTTAATTAAATGAGAGATTTTATTCATGGGTAGCCTATTTTAAAATAATTTATTGAATTTGATTGTTTGTATTTAGTCGCTTTATAAATGTTAATTCAAATTGATATTTGATTGAAAATAATTAAGTTCATTAAAACCATTTAATACAATAAAATCGAATTTTTATATTAATAATAAATGTATAAATAATTATGTGCTTATTAATTATGTGAGCAATACGTATTTTTAAGGCAAACTATTTTGTTAGTATGAAAATTATACGAATATGGTTTTTTGATCTTATTATTTGTTTAATTTATTGTAGTAATTGTCTGTTTTTTAACCTAAAAATTAGATTGAAAATTATAATTTTAGAATTAATTGTTTGATTTAAAAGTAATTGCATGGATATTAACTTTATATTTTAATAACTAATAGATACGTTAAATGCGATCTGTATTGAAGCTTAGGTGAGTAATCATTGGCGTTCGATGCAGATTGAAGTAATATTGACAGGTCTCTTACAAAAAATTAACAAGCTAAATACGCAATTGAAAGGAGAGGTTAATGGAAAGCAAAGTAGTAGTTCCGGCAGAAGGCGCTAAAATCACCATTGATGCAAAAGGCAAACTAAACGTTCCGAACAACCCGATTATTCCTTACATTGAAGGTGATGGTATTGGTGTTGATGTGACACCTGCCATGCTAAAAGTGGTTGATGCGGCAGTGAAGAAAGCATACAACGGTGAACGCAAAATTTCTTGGATGGAAATCTACACCGGTGAAAAATCTACTCAGTTATATGGTAAAGATGTTTGGTTACCGCAAGAAACCCTCGATTTAATCCGTGATTACCGTGTATCAATCAAAGGCCCTTTGACAACTCCAGTTGGTGGTGGTATTCGTTCTTTGAATGTTGCGCTACGTCAGCAACTTGATCTGTATATTTGTTTACGCCCAGTTCGTTATTATGCGGGCACACCAAGCCCAGTAAAACAACCTGAGCTGACTGACATGGTTATCTTCCGTGAAAACTCTGAAGATATTTATGCAGGTATTGAGTGGAAAGCAGGTTCTGCTGAAGCTGATAAAGTCATTAAATTCCTTCAAAATGAAATGGGTGTAACAAAAATCCGTTTCCCACAAGATTGTGGTATTGGTATTAAGCCTTGTTCTGAAGAAGGAACAAAACGTTTAGTTCGCGCTGCAATTGAATATGCAATTGATAACGACCGTGATTCAGTGACATTAGTTCATAAAGGTAACATTATGAAATTCACTGAAGGTGCATTTAAAGATTGGGGTTATCAATTAGCACAAGAAGAGTTTGGTGGCGAATTAATTGATGGCGGCCCATGGCTTAAAATTAAAAACCCTAAAACTGGCAAAGATATCATTGTTAAAGATGTGATTGCTGATGCATTCTTACAGCAAATTTTGCTGCGTCCAGCTGAATATGATGTTATCGCTTGTATGAACTTAAACGGTGACTATATTTCTGACGCATTAGCAGCACAAGTCGGCGGTATTGGTATCGCACCGGGTGCTAACATCGGTTCTGAATGTGCATTGTTTGAAGCAACCCACGGTACTGCACCAAAATATGCGGGTCAGGATAAAGTCAATCCTGGTTCAATTATTCTATCTGCAGAAATGATGTTACGCCACATGGGTTGGGTTGAAGCGGCTGACTTAATCGTTAAAGGTATGGAAGGCGCAATCGCGGCTAAGACTGTAACTTACGATTTCGAGCGTCAACTAGAAGGCGCTAAACTACTGAAATGTAGCGAATTTGGCGACGCAATGATTAAACACATGTAATTAGTTGCATTGTGATATTAATAACGGGAGCCTAAAAACTCCCGTTATATTTTGTTTAGAAAAATTCTTCTGCAAAACTCCTGCAAAACTCTTCTGCAAAACGGGCTACAAAATAAACACTATTTTATAGCTAAAACCTGCCAGTTTTTCCCTCGGTCATCATGATATTTGTCGGTCATTGCTTGACTCTTATGACCCAGCAAAGTTTTGGTATCGATGCCTTGATCTCTATATAACCTTTCCGATAAAGAACGTTGCTCATGAAAACTTGGCGGGGTTCCATCTTCCCACTTCAAATCAGTCTGATCCCTAATTCGCTGAAATAACGTTGTGATTGCATTGCTTGAAACTTGTCCGCCACGCTTTGCTTGCGATGTGGTGTGGTGATAATGAAGTATATAAGGGCTAACTATTAGATCCCTGCATCGAGCAATAACATCTCTTAATGAATACCCCAATTTGTCACAATGCAATGAAAGAGGGATCGCAATTTTAGAGCCTGTTTTTTCTTGAATAACATGTAAATGGTCATCCCAAATATCATCAAATCGCATTTTCGCGATATCCCCCAAACGCTGGCCAGTAATGACGGCTAGTAGCATTGCATTCTGCAAATAACGTTGTGTTTTTTTAGCTTCATTAAAGATCACAAGCCATTCGTCAAAATCTAATCGTTGACGTTTAATTCTGTTCATCGGTAATTTTGTTGCTTGCGCAGGGTTATAGCCGGGAGGAACTTCGCCGGCATGTTGAGCCTCTTTAAATACATCAACTAAAACCATTCTAACTACCTGAGCCATTCTTGTTTGCCCGCGCTCTTTATATTCATCAACGATAGAAGCAATATCTCTAACATCTATTTCTGAAATAACTTGGTTGCCACACGCTTGGCGAAAAGCTTCTACGGGGGCTATTTTTTGCTTATATGTATTAAGCTTTATTTCGCCATATTCCATGCGTTCTTTTTGTATTTTTAAAAACTGCTCTAGCCATGTATGGACCGTAATTCCTTTTTTTAACTTTCGACTTATTTCGTCTTTGGCTTTTATAAGTTGGTTCATTTTTGCTTCAGCTAGTCGGGAGTTTGCCTCAATAGCAATTGCTTTTGCTGCGCTTTCGTCTGTACCTAATCCATGGAACTTGCCAGTAACCCGACCACGCACAAATTGTTTTAGAACATTTCAATAAATCCACTAATTCCAGTTATCGCGATGGAAAAACCACTATGGGTCATATCAGAGCCCGTTTAGCTGAAAACTATACCGCTGATAACTTAATTCTAGTGACGGACTACACCACAGCCAAGTGGCTGAATGACGCGAAAATGAGTGATTACCTACGCCCTAAAACACTGTTTAGCCCTGAAAACTGCATGGAATACTTTGAAAAGGCTCAAAAATGGCATGAAGCCGGTCGCCCCGCATGTGTTAACGGTAAGTGGTTAAAGCCTGGTGAAGTGGCTGTAGATATCAATACCGTAGAGCGTGATACCACTTTTACCAAAATTTTCTCAACTGGTTGGCGTCCTGAGAATCGAATTCAAGCAATTGCTAAAGAAATGGCTAGCAAAAGTGGGTTAGGCCGTCTCAATGAACACGCAGGGCGTGGGGCTTGGAGAGCTATCTGGCAACAAGCCGCAGAACTAGCAGCGAAAGAGGTGACAGCGTGATGCGTAGTGAATCTAAAGAAATTTACGGCGTGAATGTATTTGGCTTAATTGCCATGTTTAAACAGCTTCGTAAATTGTGGGCTATTCGCAAGCTTCGCAGAAGATGGAATGATTCTCGCCGTGATTTAGTCACTTGCAGAAAATTTCGTCACTTAAATCATCATGCTGACCATTTTCAAGTTAAGCAGCGTTATGAGCATATTCGCTTGTATGTGGAAACCCACCAGCAGCGAGGTGCTATCTAATGGCCGTTTATTCAAGTAATACCGCACCAGAAGATAAAGACTGTTGGCAAACGCCTCAATGGCTATTTGAAGCCTTAACGCTTGAATTTGGTTTCTGGTTAGATGCTGCAGCAAATGAGCAAAATGCACTGTGCCCATATTTTTTAACCATAGAGCAGAATGCATTACAAAGCGATTGGGTAAGTCTTGGTGCTATTTGGTGTAACCCTCCCTACAGCAAGATTAAGCCATGGATCGCTAAAGCAGCGGAACAATGCATAAAGCAAAACCAGCCAATAGTGATGTTATTACCTGCGGATAAGTCAACATCCTGGTACTCATTGGCATTAAAAAGTGTTGATGAAATTCGCACTATCATTGATGGCCGTATTAATTTCGTAGATCCCAATACAGGAAAAGAGAAGAAGGGTAACAGCAAAGGTTCGATACTTCTTATCTGGCGTCCATTTGTCGAACCAAAGGCCACCCCGAACCATGTTTCAAAAAATCGCCTGATGGAAATCGGTAAAGCGATTTTAGGGGAGGTTGCATGAAACCTTTACATATCCGAATTGTTGAAGACTTTAAAACAGGACACGAGATCACAACAAAGCTAATTAAAAATATGTATGCATCTACAGATAATCACGCTAGCAACACGATTAATTTTTTATATCGTTGCGGAGCAGTAAGAAAATCAGGAAAAAAAGATGGTAAGCACATTGTTTATATCATTGCGCGTGATGGATATGAGAAAACAATTCAAAAAGACAAAGAGATTAGTAAGTTCAGAAAGAAAACGAATAAATATTTACGTTGTGATGTTAAAGAGCTTACTAAAACACATAACCCATTGATATTGAAATTTGATTCACTGTTAGCAGGAGTGAGGCTATGAGTAACGTTATTCCTCCTATGACTAATTCATTAGGTAACTATTGGAAGCAGCCAAACCCTGCAAATATTACCATTGATGATACGCACGCCATGATGACCCGTTCAGATTATGAGTTACTAGCTGACTACTCTGACTCGGTGCCATCTGGAGTTTATGTTGGAAAAATGTGGAAAGCAGTAGCTCCAAGCGGTAAGGCCTTTCTTCGTTGGTTCGGTGTGGTCGAAGGGCGTGTTGATATGTGTAGCAAAAATCAGCGTGAAATTCTGATAGTGGAGGGCTTTAGGAATGACTGACAACATTATTAAAGTTAATTTCACAGACGATACCAAACCTGTATTAGATACCCAGATAGAGGATAAAAGAGATTTTAGGCAGGTTCAATGTAAGCACTATGCCGTTATTGTCAGTGAGCAACATAGGACAGTTAAGTGTAAAAACTGCGGGTGTATTGTTGATGCTTTTGACGTTTTTTTACTGAGAGCTAATGATGCCGAACATCTTTTTAGGCAAGTTTCAACCCTAACCGAACAACGTGATGCTCTGCGTAAGTCAGTTGATGGCTTACTCAGAGAGGAAAAGAACACGAAGGCCAGATTACGTAGTGTCAGAACAGATTTAGCATTCATTGAAAATAAAAAACTTCAGCTTGAGGGGAAGGTTGGATGAAAAGCAAAATAGCAGAAATTTACCCTTGCCCCCATTGTGGAAGTGAAAACATAACCATTGAGAGCCACAGTTATAGAACATGGTTTTACATTCAGTGCCACAGTTGTGGTGAAAAGGGGCCAGAAGTAAATGATAAGCCTACTGCCGTATTGGCATGGAATAAGGGGGTGATTGGTGAGTAATTCAATATCTTTAATTTTACCTTTCCCTCCTAGCGTCAATGCGTGCTGGCGGACTGTTCGCGGTACGATGATTATCAGTGAAAAGGGGCGCAAGTTCCGTGCTAATGCGATAGCTGCTGTTTATGAGCAATTACGAAGAAGACCTATAGCAATTACTGAAAACGTATCAGTAGTTATAAAAATGTACCCACCAACAAATCACAGAAGGGATATCGACAACTATTTAAAAGCGCCATTTGACGCACTCACGTATGCAAATATTTGGAAAGATGATGCTCAAGTTAAGCGTGCAGATATCGAATGGTGTGAAGTCGTAAAGGGCGGTCGATTTGAAATAACGATCAGCTTACTTAAAAACGCAAATGCGGTTGCGTAAAATGTGGAGTAATAACATGAGCCAATTAACAGTAAAAACACTAACAATGTCGAGTGCTGAAATATCAGATTTAGTTGAATCTCGGCATGACAAAGTGAAGCAATCGATAGAAAGGCTTGCAGCACGAGGCGTAATTCAACTTCCCCCATTGGGGGAAGTCAGAAATCATCAAAATCAGACAGTACAGGTTTACCATTTAAATAAGCGTGATAGTTATGTTGTCGTTGCTCAGTTATCACCAACATTCACGGCAAGGCTGGTGGACAGATGGCAAGAGTTAGAAAACCAACAATTGGTACCGACAACATTTTCAGAAGCCCTGCGCTTAGCGGCAGATCTGGAAGAGCAAAAGCAACAACTAGAAAATAAGTTAGTTGAAGCCGCACCTAAAATTGAATTCGTTGATCGCTATGTGAAAGCGACTGGCGCCATGACATTTAGGCAGGTATGTAAATTACTTGATATCAAAGAACCAGAATTTAGAGGCTTTTTGCTCGATAAGAAAATCATGTATCGGCTTAACAATGTAATGACACCCTACCAGCAGCATCTAGAGGCCGGACGCTTTGAAGTGAAAACAGGTGTAACTCAAGGTACTGACTATGCATTCACCCAAGCTAAATTTACAGCAAAGGGTGTTAATTGGGTTGCAGGTCAGTGGATGGAGCACAAAGCATATGCATAAAGCCTCGATACTCACCGCAAATATGGTACCAGAATTAGGGCTAGTAATATTTAGACCAGGAGTGAGCGAACTTCATAAGTTTAATGGCCGTATGTTGATTATTCCGGTACCAGAGCATTTAACCGATAAATCAGTAGGGCCTATCTCTCTTTCACCTTCTTTCTTCAGCAACGAGTTGAGTGATATTGAAGTATTGAAACCGGTACTAAATTTAACTATTGATCCCGAGCCACCAGCAAGCCTAATGCTAAAGCCAAAACTTAAGCGCTGGGAAAGCACGAAATACCTACAGTGGGTTAAGTCTCAGCCGTGTTGTATATGCGGATCTATTGCTGATGATGCGCATCATATTATTGGTCACGGACAGGGCGGTATGGCGACTAAATCCCATGATTTGTTCTCTATTCCTCTATGTAGAATTCACCACAGAAACCTACATGATGACCAAAAGGGATGGGAAAGCGAGCATGGAAGCCAAATAATTTTATTATTTAAATTTCTAGACCGTTCAGCGGCGCTAGGTGTTTTCGGTTAATGCGACAGCAGGAGATAATGGAATGAATTACCAATATTTAGAATATCTTCGAGCAAATGTAACCTTAGCATTAGCCAATATTCACGGAGGAACTAAAGGGCAATTAGATGCGTTTCAAGGTGCAGCATTAGTAAGAACAAGTCGATTCAAAAGAAATAAAATGCGTGATAGTACTGGATCAATGCGCGAGTCCGATCCTGTTAAATGTAGCGAAACACGAGTAAGTAAATCACCGATGCCACCAATAGAGGAAATAACATTCTGTCTTAGTTCGTGGCGTCGCGCTGTTAATAAGCTAGATGAAGCCCATAAGGCATGGTTGATGTACTGTTATGCTTATGACTTGAATTATAACCACCAAGTAGAAATATGTAATTACGTGTGGGAACAGTTTAAATCCTCACTATCAGGGAAACGGATCACTAAAAAGGTAACGGCCAGATTAATGCAATTGGTATGGTTAGCAGCACAAGATACCGCTTCAAGGTTTGGGGAAATACTAACACTTGATAAATATACCGATACAGCGTTAGCAAAATTAGTCGGTGTCAGTAAGTCAACATGGTCAGAGATATATCGGGATCATTGGACTATGTTGGTTTCTATTGTAGAACGAATAGATCGTGAGGTTTTGTTGTCGGTTTCAAATATTAGAAATGAGTCACATTCTTGCAATTTAACATCATAATACTTGCAAAACCGAACAAAATAAGCCATATTTAACACTAATTTGGTATATTGCCATAATTGTTTATAACTTCACATTGTGAGGTTTTTTTGTAGAGTTAGGAGCATCAAATGGCGATTGAGAGTAATGTAGGTTTGGCGGGCATCGTCCCGGCTGATGGTCTGATTGATGTTAATGGGTTATGGTATAATCAGAAAGACTTAACTTTAGACGGTTATAGATTTATTGGTTGCAGATTCGACCTCTGCAGCCTTTATATAAGTACAACGAGGTTTGAGCTTATAAATTGTTTTATTGATGACAAGACATTAACATATTATTCAAATGAAATATTAAAAGTTATAAAGCTTTTTAATTCAAGAAATAAAGCAATGTATGATAATTACCCATACTTCGCCCCTATGAGAAATATTGATGGAACCATTACAATATCAGGGGAAAAGTAATGGACTCTAATTTAAAGGCCTACTTGGAAACTAAGTTATCATTAAATCCTGCAAAGAGTCAGATTTATTTAATAATTCTATTGTTGTTATCATTTCTTCTTACGGGATTGGGGATATTTTTTCTTTGGCATGATAAGTTAATAGGTCTTTTACCAGCCATTGCAGGGTTAATACTAATAGTTATCTCTATTGTTGGATGGTTTTTTTCACAAAAATCAATTGACTTAGATCAATGCATACCAACAACCATTATGAAAGATAGCAATGGAATGAAAGTATCCACTGACTCTAGGTCTCTTAACTCAAAGCAAATGATGCAGGGCTTAATTGGCTTGATGGAATCTATTAATACCAGAGAGAAATTACCAGAACCAGATGGGCTTGTTGCCGAAAATGGTAGTGTATGCGCTGATCTTGACTCGTTAAAAAAGGCAAATGAAATGACTAATCATATAAACCAGCAAGCCAAGGAAATTAATCATGAAGCAGCATCTAGTTTGGAGTCCGCATTTCTAGTAAGAAATAATGATAAAACAATCAATGAAATAATGGCTGATGGTGCGGCAGTAAATAAAATGATTATAGATAATAAGTAGCAAGGATTATTCAAAATATCGGTACATGTGCGTTAGGAAACTTTAATAAGACTCTTTCAATACATTTTCCAATAAAGCCATTTCGAAAAACAAAATATTCTAATAATGAATTAAGGCTGCGTATTGTGTGGTCTTTTTTCGTATATAGCCACCACAAATCACTATCAACATGTTTAATTACTGCAATGACGTTGCTGGTGGCTTTCTATTTAAGAGAGGTATTAAGTGAAAGCAATCCAAGTCACAGCCTTAAAGCTTAATGGCTCTATTTCATTTGAGGTATATCAGCAAGGGAAATTACTTATTAAAGATACCTTTAGTGGCAAGTCGGTTGCTGAATTTAACAAAAAATACAATGTTGATTGCATTTCGCAAGAGGTAACTGTTGTGACCACTTATTGCGATAGTGACACAGTAGAAATTTCAGTTAAAGTCATTGGCTAGTTAACAGTAAATACAATAATCTATCTCTGGGTACCCAACAAAGGAGATAGAAATGTTTGTAGATAATAACTTAGTGCCAGATCCAGATAATGAAGGTTGGGTTTTGGGCTGGGGAGTAGTCAAGTATGAACCATGGCATTTAGATAGCGTTCATGCGACAGAGACTCAAGCAGAATTAAGGGCATCATTATTAGGTGTAGATTACAAAATTTATTATGGCTCACACAAACTACACAGTGACGACTTTGTATGGACTGTAGTGTCTTAATTGTTGATATAAATATTATTTATTTAAGGTCACTTTGGTGGCCTTTTCTGTTTAAGAGAGGTAGTTATGAGTAAGAAAGATGATAAGCCTTATTTTGTCAATAACACCCTTAATAGCTTAGAGCTTGAAGATTGGCTACTACAGCAGAGCTTGTTTGTTGCTCGATACAATAAGCTTCAAAAAGAAAAAGCTACCCTACTTGAGCAGCTTAAAGAAATTGAAAACGAATTAGATGTTATAGATAAACACCCGTTTGTAGGAGCTTCGAGTCTTCCTTGGGTGCCCAATCCGTATCTGGAAAGTCATCGAGTGGATAAGGTTTAACAGGTAATTTCATCCCATTTAAGAATGTTTGAGCATCAGTGGGAATATTCTCTTTTCGTAATTCTCTAGCAATTATCAGCATGCTATCGTTAAGTGACAACTTTCGAATGTCATTTAGTGCCCAGCCTGTTTTGCTTAATATTAAGTGGTGCAAGGCTTTTTCGTTTTCTAACGGAGAGTAAAGGGAGCCATTCTTACTCCGATAATCAGCTAATAGGCATTCAAGGATAAAAATTTGCTCAATTCGGTGCCAAAGCTGGTCGGTTCGATAGTTGTTTTTCCGCTCTAGTATTGAATCTGGCTCTTTACTATTTCTACATACTCTCATTTTTATCATGAGAAACAATTGCTCATAGTCATTCATCAGTATTCTCACACCGAAGTTAATCAGCCATCCCTTCGGTAAGTCACATAGGGCTGAACCTCTAACTTAACTTAAATATCAATTAAATTCATCAATCACACTAGCTGCTATAGCTGGTGGCTTTCTATTACTTTAAGAGAATAAATAATTTATGAGCACATCATTAGGGATAACCCTAGGTGCTGCTGGCGGCGGTGCTATGGGTGGGTTCCTTATTGGTGCCGATTATGGTGTCGTGCTGGGAGCTATCATTGGCGCGTCTGCTTCCGTCATTGCATCTAAAGATAATAACCGGCGAAAGATACTGCATTTTATTCTGGCGCTTGGTGCGGGGATACTCATTGCTAAAGAAGCGTCTGAGTTTATTGCTCAAGTATGGGGATGGGATATTAGCTCAAAAATAACAGCGATTGTGATATCTGCTTTATTAATACCCGTGCTAGTGCTGGCAGCAAATAAAGACAACCTCAGAAAGCTGTTTAGCCGTATCGCTGCATCCATAGACAAAAACTTTAGCGGTATCGTACAAGCCATTAAAGATTGGCGAAAAGGGGGCAACTAATGGATACCTTCTTTTGCAGTATAAGCCAGTTAGTTGATTGGATTGAATTACACCCATGGGATGCGGCTGATATTTCGTTCATGCTTACTTCAGCGGTGACGGTATTTCTTTGCCGTTATGAAAAAAGCAGAGATTCGGTAGTTGGTGCCATTTTAATTATTTGTTGGGTTTGTCAGATAGGGGAAACGATATACGGAGGGCGAATATCAGCGCCTTCAGACGTGTTATTTGATGGTGTATTTTTTGTCGTCATTTTCTCCGCTGGCGGCAACATCATGTCGGTAGTGGTTATTAGTAAATTAATCGCTCGACTCAAATCAATCTGGTTGCTCATGAAGCGGCCTTTTACTTTTATGGTGAAGAAATGACAGAACCTAAATGGTTAATTGAGGCTAAAAAAGAAATTGGCGTATCTGAGCATACCGATTCAGGCTCGAAAGCTGTAGATCAGATGTGGATTGATAGCAAGCTGCGCGGGTTGGTTGGCACTGCGAGAAAAGTTCCTTGGTGTGCTGGCTTCGTCAATGCCATGTTAGAGCGCGCTGGTATTCGCTCAACTCGCTCTGATTCTTCTCGTTCATACCTGAATTATGGCGTAAAGCTATCCGAACCCAAATACGGTTGCATTGTTACTTTCTCTCGTGATGGAGGCGGTCATGTCGGTTTCGTTGTTGGCAAAACAGAATCAGGCTCATTATTGGTATTGGGTGGTAATCAATCTGATGCTGTTAACATTAAAGCATTCAAAACAGACCGTGTAACTGGTTACTGTTATCCCGAAGGTGTGGAAATCGATAGCAGACCGCTACCAATTGGTGACGCTGCTTTGTCAGTAAAAGAGTCGTGATATGAATTCGCTAACTAAAGTATTAGCGAGTGCTTGTTTGATCCTCATTGCTTGGCTTGGTTGGGTAATGCATGATTACGGGAACTTAAAGGATGATTACATTTCACTGAAAAAAGATAATGTTCAATTGGAAAGTGATAACGCCAAACAATCCGAAGCTATAGCTAAGCAATCATTTGAATTCAATCGCTTCAACCAAATATCTACCACGGCCTATCGTTATGGAATTACCACTGATGCGAATTCAGAAAATAGAGTTATCGAGTATCGAAAAATACTCCAAAAAGAGCCTACCTGTGATTTGTATATTCCTGATGATATTGGTAACAGGCTGTACAACTACGCAAAAGAGCTACGTTCCAGCGCAATGCACGCCGATACCGGAAACATTGACCCAACCCATGATAGTGCCATTACCTCCAGCAAGATAACGTATTGTCAAGCGGCACTTTGGATTGACCCTCTGATATCAACGATAGATGGTGGTAATGCACGGTTTAGAGCAATACGAGAAATTGAACAACAACGGCAATAAAAGCTAACTCATTTTAACTGAGTCATACTTATTAACAATACGACGGTCTATGTATTTTTGTGGCGCATAAGAGGTTATTAGCCTTTGATATATTATAAAAGGAACATCTGCATATTTATCTGTGCTTGTGTGGTGATAGCCAATGTAGAGAGTTTTAGTCTCATGGTTGTAGGCAGCTGAATGAACAGTAGGTGAGTTTATATATGACTTATGCATTTGAATCAATCCAATAAAAATAGCCAATTAGGGGGCTATAAATGAGGGTTATAAATTTCATCGTTACAAGTTAATTGTCGGCATCATTTAAGAAAGCTTTAACGTAAGTTCGAGCCTCTGAGAAATCAGGGCTTTTTAATAATAAAAAAATAGCCCCATGATAGTGAGGCCAAACACTGCATTGCTGTGTGTGATATTTTTGCAGTGGGGTAAATCTTTTTTTTAGTAGGCAAGGATTGTAGTGAATTTAGATTAAGTTAGTTAATATTTTGTTAATTGAAAGTAAGATTAAATTATATTTCGGTCAATAAACTGTATTTAAATGTAAGCATTATTCGCGAATATATCATCCAAGGAAAACAATATGTTTAAACATGAATTAGGTCAGGTTGTACAAGCAACCATCAGTGGTGAAAAGCGACAAGTCAAAGGCCGCGCTGAATATCAGAACGATGCTAATCAATATTATGTCCATTACTTATCAGCGGATGGTCGAGCGGTGAACGCATGGTTTGAGGAGGGTGAGCTGTCACCAGCTAATCAGCAGCATTAATTTTATAAAGTTTTACAAACGTCATTCATAGAGCGGCAATATTAGTTACCTAAATTATTAGATAATTATCATCTACAAATCGCTTCATATACAATTGTTTATTCTTAGCGGCAGATAATCGTTGATAAGTGATCATAGGGACGTTTCTATATTGATAGGTGCCCTTTGTGTGATAAGTCACTTCAAGTACTCTAGATTGGTCATCATAGCCTATGGAGCAGATACTGGGTGAGTCGACATGATATTTAAACATCGCAATTGCCTTCATTTAAATCGTAAGAGTATTGACGATATAGAGCTGTTTCTCTTAAGAATGCGAGCGCAGATCACGCTCTTAGTAAATGATGTCACTCTTCTAAGGTGTTTTCAGTAAAATGTGACATTGGTTTGATTTATTGCAAATAACCATACGTTAAATATGAATTTGTTTGACATTTGAATAATTATCGCTCTCGTGTTTTAGGTTTGAGTTAGCACTTCATCTGCTAGATACTCATAGCCATCAGCTAATCACTGGTGGCTTTTTCATTTGTGGAGACAGTTATGCCAAATAAAAAAGAAATAGCCACCCTATCTATAAAGATATCAGTCGATAGTACTGATTTAGATAAGCTAGAAGCACAGCTAAAACGCATTGCTGGGCTGATGGTCAGAACAGGACTGAAGGAGCCAGCGAAAGGTGGGTTTGTTATTGATCCATACTTTGGCGTTAATGACGGACAGGTGTTTATTAATAGCGCATTCATAACATCGACAACCATTAGCGATGCCATGCAAAAAGCTGCAAAAGAAGGCGCTAGAAGAGGTGCTGAGCAAGCGCGGTTTGAAATAACCACAGGTATTAATGATAACCACGAGCAATCATCCGCTATGGCTAAGCTTGATGTTAGTGAAGTTGGCGGCGTTGTCTATGTTGATAGGTTAGAAGCTGTACCACTAAGCAAAGCGGCTAAAGCTACTATTGCAAGTATTAGCGAATCAATATCTCATGAAGAGTCTGAGTTCGATAAGTATAAGCAACAGGTCGAGGCTAACTTTAATCAATTGCAGGCTTCTATTACAGCTATACAGCATACGCAAGCTAGTTTTGAGATGGCTAATGCTAGCGCTATTGAACAGATTCGGGCTGATATTCAATCGGCTAAGTCTGGGTGGTTGTAATGCCACCTCGCATACCGCGTGCTTGCCGTAAACATGGCTGTAGCAAGACAACAATAGATCGCAGTGGTTATTGTGATGAGCACATGAATACAGGCTGGGAATCCCACCAGCAAGGCAAGAGCCGACATCAGCGTGGTTATGGATCTAAGTGGGATAAGATACGCGAACGAGTGCTAAAGCGTGATAAGTATCTGTGCCAAGACCACTTAAACCAAGGGCTGGCAGTAGAAGCCAAGACAGTCGACCACATCAAACCTAAAGCGCATGGTGGTACTGATGACGATAGTAATCTCCAGTCATTGTGTTGGCCATGCCATAGACGCAAGACGGCAACAGAGCGAAATCATAACCAATTGAAATAAAACGGTTATTTTAAATAGTCACGCAAATGATAATGATTATCAATAGTAGGGAGGGGCGGGCAAAATCTCTACCACTCTTGCCCTAAAGTACCGCCGCCTTACCTTTTGTTATATCGCCGCAGGTTAGAAAACTTTTTTTGGGGTTCCCCCAAGCAATTATTAATAGGAGGTACCTATCATGGCTGGACCACCTAAAACCCCGTCACACTTGCAATTGGTGAGGGGTAACCCATCAAAAAGACCCATCAATAAAAAAGAGCCAAAACCCCCATCAGGGGTTCCCCCAACACCGAAGTATTTTGATAAGCGGGGGAAGTATTGGTTTAAGCGGATGGGGGAAGAATTAAATGCATTAGGTGTAATGAGCACGCTCGATGCAAAAGCATTAGAAATGCTCGTTGAGGCCTACGTTGAGTATCGGCATCACTGCGAAACGCTTGATGAAGAAGGTTATACCTATGAAGTGATTTCCGCGATGGGCGATAAGTTGAAAAAAGCACACCCAGCTGCTGCAATGAAAGCAGATGCGTGGAAGCGTATTCGTACGATGTTAAGCGAATTCGGTATGACTCCAGCGGCCCGCACCAAGGTCACTATAAATACACCTGCCGAAGAAGATCCTTTCGAGGCATTTTTGAAGCGCAAATGATGAATGGCAACCGTAACAGATGGAATTCAGTACGCCGAACAGGTCGTCGCTGGAGAAATTGTTGCGTGCGAATTGGTGCGTTTATCGTGCCAACGGTTTTTAAATGATTTAGAGCATGGCCCTGAGCGTGGCATCTACTTCATTGAAGAACGCGCACAGCACATACTCGATTTTTATAATTTTATCCCTCACGTCAAAGGGGCATTAGCAGGAAAACCCATTGATTTAATGCCTTGGCATACTTTTATACTGATTAATATCTTTGGCTTTGCTATTCCATTGATTGATGAGCTCACCGGTGAGCAGGTTCTTGATGATGATGGTGATACGGTGCTTGTTCGCCGATTCAGAACGGCATTTAATGAAGTGGCCCGTAAAAATGCCAAATCAACCCTTTCTAGTGGTATCGGTTTATACATGACAGGCGCTGATGGTGAGGGTGGGGCTGAAGTTTATTCAGCCGCGACGACTCGCGATCAGGCACGAATTGTGTTTGAAGATGCAAAGAACATGATTAAAAAGGCCAAAGCGACACTTGGACGCCTATTTGATTACAACAAACTCGCCATATACCAGGAGCGAACCGCTTCTAAATTTGAGCCGCTTTCCAGTGATGCCAATAACCTCGATGGCTTGAATATTCACTGCGGTATTGTCGACGAGCTGCATGCACACAAAACCCGTGATGTGTGGGATGTGCTTGAAACCGCAACTGGTGCACGTTTGCAATCTCTTCTTTTTGCCATAACTACCTCGGGATTTAATAAAGAGGGTATTTGTTATGAGCTCAGAGATTACGCAATCAAAGTGCTCACGGGTGTTGTCGAGGATGATACGTTTTTCGCGATCATTTATACCCTTGATGAGAAAGATGATGATTTTGATGAATCGGTTTGGATAAAAGCCAATCCGGGACTAGGTGTCTGTAAGCGATTTGATGATATGCGCCGGCTAGCTAAAAAAGCTAAAGAGCAAGTTGCTGCACGGCCTAACTTTCTAACTAAGCATTTAAATAAGTGGGTAAATGCCGAATCGGTTTGGATGGATATGGGTAAGTGGGAAAAATGCCCCGTCAATGCGCCCGATGATGAGTTGAAAAATTACCCTGTTTGGGTGGGTGTGGACTTGGCCAGCAAAATTGACGTTGCCGCCGCAATCAAAATGTACGAGGACAATCAAGGTAAAACGCATATCAAGTGCAAATTTTGGATACCTGAAGAGCGCATTGAAACAGCCCCCAAACATATTGCGGAACTTTATCGCAAGTGGGCGAAGATGGGACACCTAGAGCTCACTGATGGTGAAGTTATTGATCATGATATTATCAAAGATGACATTCTTAAATGGTGTGAAGGTGACGAAGTGCGTGAATTGGGCTTTGACCCATGGAGCGCAGTGCAATTTTCTCGCCGACTAGCCGAAGAAGGTGTGCCGCTGGTAGAAGTCGCACAGACAGTGAAAAACATGTCAGAAGCGATGAAAAGTGTTCAGGCTGATGTGTATTCGGGTAAATTTCATCATGATCACAACCCCATGATGACGTGGATGTTATCTAACGTCACAGTTAAACCTGATAAAAACGAAAATATCTTCCCGAATAAATCTACCGCTGAAAACAAAATTGATGGGCCGGTTGCGTTATTTACTGCAAAAAGCCGTCAATTGGTGGGTGGTGGAAATGATACCCCTGATATCTCAGGATTTATAGACAACCCAATCATAGTAGGTATCTGATGAAACATAACAAGGAACCGGGGCGCATAAAAAGTGCGCTTCTTAACTGGTTGGGCGTACCAATATCGCTAACCAATGGCGGTTTTTGGCAGGAGTGGAGCGGAGCAAGTAGTAGTGGGAAAATTGTTACTGCAGATAAAGCTATGCAGCTTTCTGCTGTTTGGGCTTGCGTGAGGTTGCTTAGCGAGTCGATATCAACGCTTCCAATAAAAATTTACAAGAGTGAAAATGATGGCTCTAGAAGTTTGGCAAAAGATCACCCTGTTCATCGCTTGCTTTGTAAGCAACCCAACATTGAAATGACACCATCTCGGTTTATGTTAATGGTTGTGGCCAGTTTGTGCTTGAGAGGCAATAGCTTCATAGAAAAAAAATACATAGGGTCTAAGCTAGTTGCTTTACATCCTTTATTACCCCAAAACATGGTTGTGAAGCGTAGTGATGAAAACGGAATGCTCGAGTACCAATATACCGACCCGCTGACGCAGAAAAAAAGAAATATTGATTTAAAGCATATGATGCATATTCGTGGTTTTGGTATGGATGGCATTTGCGGAATGATCCCTGTTCAAATGGGGAGAGATGTGATTGGTTCTGCTTTATCAGTTGAAGAATCTGCAGCTAAAATTTTTGAGAATGGTTTACAAAGCTCGGGATTTTTATCATCAGACTTATCCCTTAATGACGAGCAACGTGAACGAATTAGAAAGTACCTTTTAAGTTTTGTCGGTTCAAAAAACGCCGGGAAAATGATGGTTCTTGAAGGAGGGATGAAATACAACAATGTCACTATGAATCCCGAAGCCGCTCAAATGCTTGAAAGTCGAACCTTTAGCATTGAAGAAATTTGCCGCTGGTTTCGCGTTCCGCCCTTCATGGTGGGTCATATGGATAAACAAAGCAGTTGGGGGGCTAGTGTTGAAGGGATGAACATGCAGTTTCTTACCAATACACTAAGGCCACTACTTGTGAATATTGAGCAAGAAATTAGTCGTTGCTTATTAAGTGGTGATGATGATTATTATGCTGAATTCTCTGTTGAAGGATTACTCAGGGCTGATAGTGCAGGTCGCGCCAGTTATTATACTACTTCACTACAAAATGGTTGGATGAGTCGCAACGATGTTCGGCGACTGGAAAATTTACCCCCTATTGATGGCGGTGATATTTATACTGTTCAACTTAACTTAACCCCTATAGATCAGTTGGGTAAAGAGAATACTGGTACTGAATCTGAAAAGCTTAAAGCCCAGTTGGCTAACTGGTTATTCCCCGAAAGCAACCCAGCAACACCCACCAAACCTCAACCCGAGGAGTAAATTGAATGAAAAAGAATCATCTGCCGGTTGCGCTGGAGGGAAATCCCTGCGCGTCAATCAGCTATGAATTAACCCCCAACGCCTTAGATAAATGGGATGGCAGCATTAAAGCCGCCAGTACCGACAATACAATTTCTATCCTTGATGTGATTGGTGAAGATTATTGGGGGGAGGGCGTGACCACTAAACGCATTGCGGCGGCATTACGGGCTATTGGTGATAACGATGTAGTGGTGAACATCAATAGCCCTGGTGGGAATATGTTTGAGGGGTTGGCGATTTATAACCAACTTCGCGCCCACAGCGGCAAAGTGACCGTGAATGTGCTGGGCATTGCCGCCTCAGCGGCTTCTATTATCGCGATGGCTGGGGATGAAATTCAAATGGGTCGTGGTGCCTTTTTGATGATCCATAACTGCTGGGGTGTTTGTATCGGAAACCGTCATGATCTTGCCAAACTCGCCCTAGATATGGAGCCCTTTGATAAATCGATGTGCGATATCTACATGGCGCGCAGCGGTCAAGCTAGTGACGCTATCAGTCAGATGATGGACAACGAAACCTACATTGGCGCTAACGATGCGATTGAAAAAGGCTTTGCGGACAGTTTGTTGTCAGCGGATGTCATTAATGATGGTGACGAAAGCCCACAAGCCGCCATTCGTAAGCTGGATGCGTTGCTCGCTAAATCGAATACCCCTCGCGCTGAGCGTCGAAAATTAATTAGTGCATTAACCGGAAGTACGCCGGGCGCTACTTCTCACTCTAACGGTACGCCAAGCGCTACCTCTGAAATTAACCCTGAAACCCTTTCTGAACTGGAAAAAGCCGTTAGTGCCTTTTCCGTTAAACGTGACGGTCTTGGTCTTACCTTACAAAATATCAATGATAATCAATCTGCTTACTACGATATTAAAGATAAAGAGGGCGTTAGGCGCGCGCTCATAGGTTACGGCGGTGCGGATAATACCCTGTCGATACTCAATAGTCACACGGGTTATTCGGTGCAATTAGCGGCTGATGGTATATTAAAATACCGAGGAAATGCTGTATTACTCTTGGGGGACTTTGGTGTTGGTGGAAAATCTCAAAATTTAAATGGCATATCCGATGCAAACTGCTTTATATCCTATTCTGGTGCAAACGATGCAACACCGCATGGGTTTCCAACAAACGGGGCGGGCATGCAAAGCGTATATGCCGCCGCGAGACGTGCTCAAATATTTCAAGCACAGGCGAACGGTAAATTTTATAGTCGATTTTCAGTCGTTGCCGGAGCTGATACCACAACCGCTTGGAATGAACATTACACGACAGCGAACACAACCAAAGATTCTAATGGTAACTTAAAAGCCGCATCCCCGATTGTTAAACTCTTTGCTGATGACATTGAGTTAAACGAAGAATCCGAAGGTGTTGAAATGGAACACCTTGGTGTTGGCCATTACCTCATTAAAGGCGTTGTCGGTTTTAATGCCGATGGTGCATGGGGTATCAATAACGGCTTTGTTATTCCTCAAGACCATAACGGTAAAAACATGGTCCTCATTGATTACGAGGTGAGGCCTGATGGTGACATTGAAGTTTTTGTTTTCCACCAACAGAATGCAGATATGCCAGAACGTTTCCAGAATAAGCGCATCAAGCACTTTGATGAAGAGGGTGCGCCTGTTTACTTCGAAAACTACGAGGCGTGTGACGTACCCGAATCGCGCTGGATAGATATGCGTGTCGAAATGCCACCTAACTCCCTCTACAATCAAAAGCAAGCTGAAGCTGAGAGGCTCGCTAAGCTAGAAGCAGAGCGATTAGCGAAAGAAGAGGCTGAGCGTATTGCTGAGGAAGCGGAAAGGGCGGAGCAGGAAGCTACCACGCAGGCAGAAGAGCAATAAAAATTAATGCGCCAGCTCGAGTAGTTGGCGCATTTAGATTATCTATCAAAATACCCCACTTCAGCTTCTTGGGTTTCAGAAAGTCATAAAAAACCTTCTGCAAAACTATTTGTTATACATTGATCTTTAAGGGGTTTATAAATCGATAATAACCAGTGCTTTAGGTGGCTTTATTTGATGTATATCGTTATTTATCAGTATGTTGATTAATTTATCTTATTGTGGTGTTACGTCACATGGGTTGGGTTGAAGCGGCTGACTTAATCGTTAAAGGTATGGAAGGCGCAATCGCGGCTAAGACTGTAACTTACGATTTCGAGCGTCAATTAGAAGGCGCTAAACTACTGAAATGTAGCGAATTTGGCGACGCAATGATTAAACACATGTAATTTATTACGTGGTGTGATTAATAACGGGAGCTTAAAAACTCCCGTTTGTTTTTTGTACAAATTAAATCTTCCCCAAAATCCCACCAAAACTTCTCCCCAAAATAGGCTAAGAAATAAGCGAGCTAAATTGCAATCACTTGCCATTTTTTTCCACGATCATCATTATACTTATCAGTCATTTTTTGCGATTTATGATCCATATAAAGTGCTATAGCTGTGAATGAAATAAACGAAAAAAAGAATGCAATAGAAAGAGCATATCCTAAGTCAGCCATAATAGATGAATTCCTTTCTAATCGAAGTTGTAAACGCTATACATAATTTAAATATTTATAGCCATCGATTAGCTGCTGGTATGTTTTCATTTGTGAAAAAAGCGATATAGGAAATTGGACATCTAGGATAAAAAAAGCCCTTCATAGAAGGGCATATTTAATGGAATGTACAAATAGTAATTATTATAGTGTTGCGAGTTATCCATAACTTGCAGTGAGATAGTATCACCAGTTATTGCTTAATCCAAATCGGAGTATTAGTTGTGAGCGATGCTCAGCATTGTAACTTACGATTTCAAACGTCAGTTGGAAGGCTCTAAATTACTGAAGTTTAGTGAGCTTAGCGACGAAATGTTTAAGCACATGTAATTTATTATCTGTTTGTATTACAAATTAACACTGTGGGTGTTCTCTATGATGGTTTTTTTGACTATTGCTATTGCACATTTTATTGCTTTGATAAGCCCTGGGCCAGACTTTTTACTGATAATAAAAAGTACCCTGAATAATAAAAAGCGAGTTGCATTTGGTGTTATTTCTGGGATTGTTGTCGCAAATGCGATCTACATAGCTCTATGTATGGCGGGGGTTGGCGCTATATTGGCGAAGTCAATTACGACAATGATTATTATAAAGTTATTTGGTGGATTATTCTTAATATATATCGCATGGCAGGCTCTACGAGCAAAGAAGCAGGATTATGCCTTTTTGATGGTTAATGCAAAAGAATCTAAAAATGAATGTATTCAGAGCTCATTCAGCAGAGAATTTATGATTGGGCTGTCATCAGGCTTACTTAACCCTAAAAATTTATTATTCTATTTAAGTCTATTTACTGTTGTGCTCGATAGTCAGGATAACTCAACTCTGTTTAAAGTCGGTATCGCCGTTTGGATGGTTGTGGCTGTATTGGTCTGGGATAGTCTTGTTATGTACATTTTAACTAGGCCGATGATTCGTAATCAATTTAGCCGCTGTGCTTATTGGATTGATAAAGTTGCTGGTGTCATCTTGGGTATTATAGGGCTGAAAATTGTGCATTTAGCGTTTAAAGAGACTGCATACTTAAGGTTATTTTTGAATAATAAATAAAATCATTTAAGAGACTCGTAGCGACAGATGTAGAATAACTAGCGATAGAAAAGGTTGGGAATGTAGATATACAAAATTAATATAAATATATTATTTTTATATATTGCAATTTATGAAGTTCAGGAGTAGTAGTTATGTTAATACCTTCTTGAAAAGATGTTCGGTAACCTAGGAGGCATTGCATGCATACTGATAACATAATTTCCCAAGTAGTAGGATGTAACATTAAAAAACTAAGGAAGGACGCAGGCTATACAATTAAACAGCTTGCACAATTAATTAATAAAAGTGAACAACAGTTACATCGATATGAAAGAGGGATAAGTAAAATTGATGTAGATACATTAACTGCTGTATTGAAGGTATTAGATGTTAATATAGCGGACTTTTTTACTCAATTAACAGGGGATGAAATAAATGTTGATTCAACAGGGCCCATATTCGTGACTCAAAATAAGTATTTAAATGCCAAGCTAGTCTTCGAAGTTGAAACGGCGGGTATTAACTACTAATCGTGATCGATAGCGCCAGTTGCAATAGTTGGCGCTACCTTTAAAATTTTTTATCAAAATATTCTACAGTTTCAGTTTTTGTGCCGCAGGCTGTTAATTGCAATTCTCCGATATCTCTTGAAGCATTTTTCTTAAAGTTCAAATAATTAATTTTTATTTATCAGATGCTGAATAAGATCTTTGTGAGGTTGATTAAATCCAAAAGGTTGCATTGGATTTGTTTAATTGAATTACTTAATAGCCTCAACTACTTTTTTAGTTGTAGAGGTTTTCTTTTCAATACTATCTTTTTTTTCAAAACTATCATTTTTGATTTTTTTTGAATCAATATCTAAGGCATTATCAATTTTATTCGTTGTTTGTGTTTTAACTGCTTTTTGAGTGTCACAATTACCAGAAATGCCGATTTTTTGATCGAGCATTTTATTTCGAGCTGCTTTTTTAAAATCACATTCAGCAAATGTGTATGTCGATAGTGCAAGTAATGAGATTAACAATCCTACTTTTTTCATAAATAATATCCGACAGAATAAAAAGGGGATGATAAGTTAAAATTGATATAAAACAAGCAAGTAAATGTTACAGAGTTTTGTTTTTTTAAGATTTTGTCAGTTTATCATATTGTAAGTAAATATACCTAAATGAGTATATTGAAAAAGATGAATGATTATTTATCTGTCAGCTCACATGTGCAGTTACTTATATAAAAACCATACAGCCGTTATCTTGCAGTTTCTCTATAATTTTTGGCTTCTGGGTGAAATTGTTCCATCGTAAGTCGAGCTTGGCTAGCTGTGGCAAATTAATTAGGCTATCAGGTAAAGATGTAAGTTTATTTGCACGTAAATCTAAGTATTGGATGGGTAACATTTCACCTATTGACTCAGGTAATGTAGTTAATTTATTGAATCTAAGATTTATTGTTGTGACGTTTTTTAGTTTAGATATATTTGAAGTGATTTCTTGAATTTTGTTATTATTTAAATCCAAAACTCTAACTTCTTTTAAGTTAGCGATATCATCAGTAATTTCTGTGATCAAGTTATTCATTAAATGTATTTCTCGAGCATTTATAAGTTCTGTTACAGAGCCAGAGATATCCGTTATCTGATTGTTATATAACCTCAATTCTCTCACATTCTTTAATGCAGATAACCAATGAGGTAGTTGTTGTAATTTATTATCAGTTGCATTGAAATATAATAAATTTTGTAGTGCAGAAAAAGAGTCAGGTAAGTAATTAATGCCATTATCACTGATATAAAGAAATTTTAGTTTATGAAGCTTACCTATTTCATTGGGAAAGTGGTCGATGTTGTTATGCTCCAGATCAAGCATTTCTAGATATTTTAAGTTTTCTATTATTGCGGGAATCTTAGTTAATTGATTACAGGATAGGTTTAAGACTTTTAATTTTCACATTGACTCAAATGCGATGGAAACAGCGTTAGCATATTGTTATAAGCACTTATTACAGTATATAAAAATGGTGACTCAATGCATGAATCTATTTCTATATGACTCCCTGAGTCTAAATTTAACTCAGATTTTGATGTTGAGTGCTGGTGTAACATACCTATTCCTTTTTATCCTATTGCATCGAGTATATATGGTAGGTTACTTCATTAATTTTAAGAAGCTAATAATTTAGCAAAGCAGATTAAAATGGATATTTATTATGCGATAGCTTAGCTTAAAACATAAGATAAATTAATATCAGTTTATTCAGATGCTCCTACAAATCAATGGGCCGTATACTATGTGTAGGTGTATAATTACGTAGAATTTAAGCGTGAAATAAAGTAATAACCTAAGACTGTCTTTAATCAATATTTAAAATGCCAACAAAGATAAAATGTATTGAATATAGGTTAAGGTCATAGTTATACTGGTGTGCATTTGTACAGTATTCATAATTATATGAGGGAACAACAATGTTAAAAGTTATTGCAGAGGATTTTATTAAAACTGAGGCATTAGATATTGTGCGACCACTTTATGCAGAACTGGTGGCAGCAACGAAGCGAGAGCCATTATGCATCAGTTATGATTTATATATTGATCAAAAAATTCCGGGACATTTTATTTTTATTGAAGAATGGCCAAATCAAGAAGCGCTTGATATCCATTGTGCTTCTGAGCATTTCAAACGTTTGGTCCCGATGATTAATCAATATAAAAATGCAGAACCACGGTTTCTTTTGATGAATAGTTTTGACAAGTAATTGTTGATGAGTCACTTCTACTGACATATAGCTAAAGTAGGGGAGAAAGTGAATTTATTTCAATTTTCTCTCTTTATGCATAAGCGTTGATGTCTTTTAGTAAGATAAAGCTAATTTGAACGCTATTTAGTTAAATTTATATCCGCGACTAGTTAATCATCAGTTGAACCCTATATAAGTTAGTAAATTAGCTTATATAGGGTATTTTAGTTGCTATATTTTAACTTGGAAAAGTAAGTTGCAATCCAGCGCCGACTTCTTTTACAGGGGCGTATTTGGCTAAATGAATTTTGGCATCGAGATCTGTACAGTGGCACGGGTGAATATGGTCTAAATCTTGTTGATTAAAATAATTTCCGGTCAAGTTTAAAACTTCATCTGATGCTTTCTGTAAATGGAAGCCGCCTATAACAGTTACAATTTTATCTATATTTGTTATTTCTTTTGCATATTCAACGATATTACAAATACCTGAATGTGAGCAACCTGTGATAATGATCAGTCCTTCTGATGTTGTTATTACAAGGGCCGTATCATCCAATACATAGTCATCTATACTGTTATTATGCTGATCTATAGTCGTTCCAATCGGTTCTTTTCCTTCAAAACTATTATTTCGTGGAATTTGTCCTAAGAAAATGACATTGTCGGATATAGGATAAGGTTTCGTGGCCTCAATACACTCAAAATACGCTGAAAGTATATTTTTAGTTGTATTAGTGCCAATGATTTTTGCTTGATAATTTTTTGGACGTAGCGCATCAGGGTGATAAATTAATGACTTTTTTTGTTTTAATTCAATATTTCTGCGGTCAAAATGTTGGAGCAAATGGCTTAGGCCCCAAGTGTGGTCATTATGACCATGTGAAAGGGCTAAGTCGGTTATATTCGCAAGATCTATATTGAGTATTTGAGCATTATTAATGAAAATATCTGAATAACCTGTATCAAATAGTATTTTTTTACCATCGGCTTCGATGTAATAGCATACTCCAGGTTCGCCACAGAAATAGCTATCTATTAGTGTATTATTATCAACAAGCACAGTTATTTTTAGCGTCATGTTTTGCTCATACGGTTAAAATTTGAATAATTATTAATGTTATATCAGATAAAATATTAAAAATATTCAATACAATTTAAATAAAAAATCAGATAAGACTAGCTATGTTTAATATGGATGAATTCGACACTTTATATGTGAAAATAGCTAGATATTAGTATGAAATATCGATATCTAGCTATCAGTATAATTCCTTAAGCTAAGGCTTTTATTTTAGATTGATGGTTTTCTTTTGATTCATCTTCAGATTTTTTTTCAAGATGGAAAATAGAAATCACGTTTTCTAATAAATTTGATTGAGACTCAAGAGCTATCAATGAGGTTTGTAATTCTCTCGTCATTGTTGCATTTGCTTGTGTAGTATTATCGAGCTCATTAATGGCTAAATGGATTTGACCTACACCATGAGTTTGTTCATTCGAGGCTAGTGCAATATTTTGGATCATTTCATTAATATTGGATGTATCTTGTGCAATAGATACAATATTATCGTTAGCGTCAGCGGCAAGTTGGAAGCAATGGCTAATTTTATCATTGGAGTTATTGATCAATAATTTGATTTCTTTTGATGCTTGAGTGCAACTAATTGATAATTCGCGAACCTCATTAGCAACAACGGCAAACCCTTTTCCGTGTTCACCAACGCGAGCAGCTTCAACCGCTGCATTTAGTGCTAATAGGTTGGTTTGAAAGGCAATATTATCAATTGTTGAGGTTATTTTGCTAATTTCTTTGGAGAAATCAATAATCTCATCCATATTTTCAACAACATCTGAAATAAGCGCATTACTTTTTTCAATGGTAACACTGGTTTCAGTCATTAATTGGCATGATTTATGAGTGTGAGCGGTATTAAGTTTAAATGATGAGTCGAGTTCTTCCACACTTGCTGCAGTTTCAACAATTGCAGCAGCTTGCTGATCTGCTCGAATAGAGAGATCTTGATTCATCTGGGTAATATCGTTGAGTTCAATTCTTATATGATGGGTATTTGAGTGAATGTTTTTCACAATATCAATAAGTTTACTTTGCATATCAGAGACATGTTGTTTAAGTGATTTTATTTCTGCTAATCCTTTATTATCAAAATTATGATATAAAATTCCTTGGCTTACTTTTTCAATGCCTTCAATGACTTGGTTTAATGGGCGAACAAAGAAGTATTGCAATATAAAACGAATAAATAAGGTCACAACAGTGACGACTAAAAGAATAATAATCATGCCGATAATGCTTTGTCTATAAAGTTGTTCACTAGCGACAGCAATTTGATGATAGTTGTTATTTAATTGTTGATGATAATAATTATAATTTTTTTCAAAGGAATCTTGAAATGCTTGAGTGGGTTGGTTTAAAAAATCATAAGTCTTTCCTTGAGTTAAAAATACAGAGAGCTCATTAAGTGCGGCATAAAGTTCTTTATAGGATTTTTCTAGTTCGGTAAATGTTGCGTTATCTTTATATTGTGAAACGGAAGAGAAAACTTGCCAATGCTCATCTGTTTTAATCATCTTTTTATGATAAAACTGAATTAAACTATCGATGTCAGTATTGGACGTTTGCATTTTATTAATAATAAGTAAATGCCTTGAACTGGCTCGATTAAGTGTATTACGTGCTTGTAATAGCGATTGCCATGTTTCATTCAGTTGAGATTGTTCATTATAAATAGTGTCGAGTTGGTCGAGTGTCGATTGATACTGTTTTAAATAACTGAAAAAAAACCAGCATGACGAGAGCAACAAAGCAATGAGAAGCCCAGAGATAAACCAAACAAGTGTTGTCGTTTTAAGATTCGAAAATGAGAATCGAGCTGATCGAAGTTTTAAATGCTTTGAATTATCAGATATCATTAATTATTTCCTTTCATACCATCGAGTAGCATGTTCTGAATACATACAAATTAAAGACTTATAAACATAACCTTGCTAATCACCTTTAATAGGTAGATTAAAAAGTTATATGCAGTCGCGCGAAAGCATCAGGCGTAGGACCAATTAAAGGTATCGGCATTAAAGATGGATACTTTATAGTCAATAATATGAGTTATGTCATAAAATTGGCTATAAATAGAAGTTTTCAAAGTTGTTATATTTTTAAACTCAAAAAATGGTAGGAATTATTGTGATTTATTGCTATCCATGAGGCTTTTAATTTTACAGCATTGAGTGATAATGAAAGTATAATTTTAGGGCTTTATCTGAGTATTTTATGTTATCTCTATTATTGAAGTGTCTTATCGGCGCCTTAGCGGTGTTTTTTATTGCATTACTTTCTCGTAGCAAAGTCTACTATATAGCAGGGCTTGTTCCCTTGTTTCCAACCTTTGCGCTTATCGCTCATGTGATTGTTGTTCAAGAGCAGGGAGCAGATGCATTAAAAAAAACAGCACTGTTTGGTTTATGGTCTCTCATCCCTTATGCAATGTATTTGCTAACCGTCTATTTATTTGCAACAAAATTACCTGCCTGGACTTGCTTAAGTATTGCAACATTGGTGTGGGTCGTTACCGCTATCATTTTGGTCTATATATGGCAGCTAGTACAGTAAACTTGGATGATAATAAGCGTTAACTTTATTAATAAAAATTGATAATTATCAATTCATTTTTCTTGTCGCAAATTGTTACAAGTTAACTATAATAAGTAGCAATGTTTCCATTTAGTTTTACTGTGAAAAAATGCTATTAAGATCATTAGTTTTAATTCTTGTCGCTGGTTGTGCATATATCGCCGGTATCATGACAGAAGTCTCGTTAGAATCAGAATATGATACTGAGAGTAAAGTAAAAAGCTCAGTTGAAGACTTTCTTGCGTACCCTGGTGCGGCAAATTATAAGAATGTTAAATACTATGTTCTTACCAAAAGCGAAGAAGGCGAAGAAACGGGATATTATTGTGGTGAAGTTTTCGGTTTTGAACATGAACTTCCCCATGGTTATAAGCGGTTTATTATTAGGTTACATAAGAATCGAATGGGTAAGGTTATGGTTTCCATTCCTTTTGTCGAAAAAATTGATGATATCATTCCAGCAGAACAGTTTGAGTCAGTTTGGAACCGGTATTGCCATCGCTCTTAATTTGAGCATCTAGACTGAAATTTATTTATCAGTCTAGATGTTACGTATTAGCCTATTTTTATCGCTAACGTTGCTAGGAATGTTGGTAGATAATTATCAATAATAAACCGTGGTGTTGGTTGCCAGTCTTCTAAAAAACCTGCAATATTAAAGCCCGCGTTTATTTGTCCTCCAATTAAGTCCGTTAATGAATGTCCAAACACAAACGCTTCTTGTTTCTGATGTTTCTGAGCGATTTGTTCTGAAGATAGAGCATCTAATTCAGAGAAAGGCATTTTAAAACGAGGCTTAATAATATCTTGCTCTTCTGGCTTTTTTTCACGGTCATCAACGAATACTATAGGATTAAAAAAGCTGGCTAAGAGTTTTCCATTAGTTTTTAAAACTCTGTGGCATTCCTGCCAGACAGGATTAACATCGGGAATATAAAGATTAGAAATTGGATGAAATATTAAATCAAATGTTTCATTGGTGAAGGCGTGAAGAGAGCGCATATCCCCTTGAACTATTTCGAGTTCAAGATTATCTCTAACTGCAACGAGCCTGTCTTGTTCTAATTGTTTGGTAGACAGGTCAAATACAGTCACTATTGCACCAGCTGCTGCTAATATAGGGGCTTGTTGGCCACCAGCCGAGGCTAAGCATAAAATTCGTTTGCCTTTGATATCACCTAGCCACTCTTTAGGTAATGGTGTTGGTGTTAAATGGATATTCCAATTTCCTTGTTTGGCTTCTGAAATTGTTTTTGTATCAACAGGGGTAGACCATATTTGCTGTGATTCAGCTTGTTTATCCCATGCTTTTTGGTTCGCAGTAATAAAATCAGACATAAAGTGTACCCTCAAATATATTAATAAGTGAAAGTATAACTAATGCCCAGTAAAATTAAAATAAAATGTACTCAAAAGTACAAAATAGTGTGGTGTTCAATAAAACTATATTGGTAATTTTTATTTTAAAATGCTTTGATTAATGACTTTGAACTAATAAATATTCAGTATCGTTATAGTTAAATTTGGCTATTTCAATCATGCCTAATTTATGATGTGCCTGTATTGATCTTAGATTATCCGTATTAATAAAAGCGACAGCTTTACCTGTATTTCGGGTGCAAATATATTGATATAGTGGCTCGAGAATATTCTGCCCTCTAAACTTTTTATCAATGCAGACTGGGCCATAAAACCAGTTATTGTTTATGACTGATGGATATTCTGTCATGATTAAATGCGCGATTGGCGGTAGGGCTGAACTCATTAAGCTGAAACTAAATAGAACCCCGATAATTTTATTGTCTAATCGGGCAACTACGACGCTTAATGAATGAGTAAACATCGCTTCTACTTTAGGTAGAGGGAACTCACCTAATAGGCCACCGTGTTGTGATTGTGAGTTGGCTTGTAGGAGTTGAGCAACTTCATTACAATCTGTTTTTGTCATCAATTGATAGTTTATAATCATTATTCTTCCAATTCAGTTGTTTATTTGGATAAACATTAGGTTAGGCTAAAGTGTATATTAAGACAAATAATGCATGTTTAAATTATGAATTTTTATTCGATGTAGTTGATTGACATCATATTGTAATAGCTCATCATTAATCGCATAATAACGGACATATTTATCTCTTCGTTAACTAGAAAAATGCTAACTAAATTATATCCGATTCTACTGCTGATTATTTCTAATGTATTTATGATGTTTGCTTGGTATGGGCATTTGAAATTTACAACTAAACCTTTGTATAGCGTTATTTTTTTTAGTTGGCTTATTGCATTGATTGAATATTGCTTTGCGGTACCTGCAAATCGCCTAGGACATCAGTATTATAGCGCGGCTGAATTAAAAACGATGCAAGAAGTGATAACATTATGTGTATTTGCCGTATTTTCAGTGCTTTATTTAGGTGAAAGTATCACTATAAACCATATCATTGGATTTATTTTGATTATGGCTGGCGCATTTTTTATTTTTAAAGGTCCCTTTTAAGTGAGTATTATTCCCCTGACTTAACAGGGGAATAAAGAACTAATTAAACCCAGCCTTTTTCTCTAAATTGCTTTAAAACAACCACAAACTGTTCCATTTCTTCAGGGGTTCCGAGAGTTAATCGATTCCAACCGACTGCGGGAGGAAACTCTCTTCCTACCATAATGTGCGCATCAGCCATGCGTTGCTTATACGTTTTTACATCCCCTTTAACTTTATGGAATATGAAGTTAGCTTGAGATGGTGCATATTCTAGATTGAGTTCATCTAATGCTTTCTCTACAATTTTTCTAGAGAGGTTATTAGACTTAAGACTATAAGCAATGAATGGTTTATCGTTTAAAGAGGCAATAGCGGCGATGGCACCAGCGGTATTGGTGTTATCGATAGAGACAAATTCGTCAACAGTCGCAATAACATCAGGTGATGCAATACCATAACCTACACGTAATCCTGCTAAAGCAAATATTTTAGAGAAAGTGCGGGTGACAATTAGATTATTTTGTCCTTGTTTAACGAGTTCAATTGCACTAACAAAGTTAGGATCTTCGACTAATTCAGCATAAGCCTCATCGACAATGAAAAATTGTTTATCTGATACTTTAGTCATCCACTTATTAAGCTGACTATGTGGGGTGATCATAGCGGTTGGGTTATTCGGATTACAGATATAAATAATTGTTAAGCCATTAAAATCATTTGCTAGTTGCTCCATCTTATCAAGATCAAAAGAAAGATCTGATTTTAATGGAACTTTAGTGATCTCAATACCAAGCGGTAGGGAGTATAGCTCGGCATAGTTAAAGGTTGGATCTGGCGTTACTAGCTGTATTTTAAGATTGTTTTTTCTAGCTTTGTTCGCAAGCATTGCAACAGTTGCTTGGATTGTTTCAGATGAGCCATTACCTATTGTGACATGCTTATCAGATAACCGATATAATTCGCCCAAATGCGTTATTAATTCAGAGCGGGCATCGTCAGGATAACGAAAAGAATCGGGTAATGCGGCAATAATCGCTTGTTTTGCATTCGCAGACATACCCAGTGAATTTTCATTGAAATTAAGTAGCAATGGATGCTTTTCATCGATGATAAGTGGTGATTTATTTTGAGCAACTGCTTGATTTATTACTGAATTTAAAGCTAATCCGCCGGCAATAAGTGAGCTTGATTTTAAAAATGAACGACGATCCATAGTGATTCCATATAATTATTATTTGTAAAGCCATTAGCTTACTTCAAAAAAAATTATTGTAAATATTTATATGAAAAAAATGATTATTTATTCATTTTTCTTTGCGAGAAACTGCGGTGAGCGATACCAATTTCACTAGTGCAATAACTTTATTTTAAGATTAACCTTTTTGCTAATCGATGCAAATTAGCTGTATCTATTTCTAATTCGCGCGCGCTGGCAGACCAATTAAAATGATTTTGCTCCAAGGATTGAGTAATTATTTTTCCCTAGAGCGCTTGCCGGAGAATAAGTGGATATCTTAATTCTCTTGTTTGATTTTAATACTATGACTTTTAGTCTGATGAATTCTATTACTGACTAGTTTTCGCGACTGGATATTTTTATCAAAAATAAAATACCCAGTCGCTTAATCATGTCATTTAGTTATATAGCAGAGAAAATAAAGATAAATTGGGTTAATGGCCAATTATTTTGGCATTAGGTATGATATGAAACCAATAATTATCTGGAACAGGGCTTTCCCAAACTCCTGTGTAGGCCGCAAATCCAATTGTGATAAATAGAATCGTCAGAGTTAACGTTGACATAATGATACCTGATAGGACTATTGAGCGTTTTTTAGTTGGTAATGGCAATGAAAAACTTAATGTTGAAGAAACTGGGCAAGATTCAACACAGGTCATACAACCTGTACATTCTATGGTTCTTACTTTTATTAGTTTATCGACAGGGATACGGGAAGGGCAATTTTTTGCACATTTTCCGCAATCAATGCAACTTTCTACATTTCGATATATTTTGAAAGGGGAAAGTAATGAAAATAGCCCTAACAGCGCGCCATAAGGGCAGAGATAACGGCACCATGCGTTATGGATAAATAAGCTAATAACAATAAGTATGACGACGCTAATTAGTGAAACGCCGCTAATATATCGGAAGAAATCAAGCATTTTAACATCGATGATGATGCCGTAGGGTGACATGAGAAAATATTGGATCATCTGTGCAGGCATTGATAGCGCAATATACAAAAAGAAGCCAAGCAGTAAATATTTAAGACTACGTAAAGAGATATCTAACCAACGTGGAAGATTGAATTGAAAGCGAAATATTTTTTTGCCTAAATTCCCAATGAGCTCTGATATAGTACCAATCGGGCACATCCACGAACAAAATGCCTTTTTAAGAATTAGGCTAATTGTAATAAAAGCGACTAGTAGAAGCATTGACGCCGCATGAATTGGGGGGAGTACACCTGTTTCTAGCGTATATTTTAAGTTCATTAAACCGGCAATGGGTAACCAACCTTCAATACCACCAGGACGAGACATAAAAAAAGTTGTACCACCAGACTCGTAATAACGAACCCAGTAGTAAAAAGTGACACCAATGTAAATATTAATGGCAAGTAGCAATAGTTGTGTTGCTTTACGCCAAGTAGAAGCATTTCGCCAGTCATTCCAAGGTAGTTTACCTCCAATAGTATCAGGACGGCGTTTGTACCTTTGGTGTGTTTTCTCTGTCATTCCTATCTATCTCTTTAACATGTATTTTAAATGCCATAATTCTAAGTTAGTTCTTTATCGCGAATATTGATTTATATCTGGCTAGTCTAATTTGTTATTTAATTATTGTTGGAATGAGTGGGTATGAGCAATGGGTATTGTTTTATGAAAGAGTCTAAAGCATAGATTCTGAAAGAGGTAACGCGATGGAACTATTATTTTAGATAGATTTTATTTGGGAATGGTCGTGTTATTAAGTTTTAATAGTGTCTCACTAGACTGAAAATAAATATTTTAATCTGACAGAATAAGTTAAAGGGCAGCTTTTGCTGCCCTAAATAAGTTATTAATTTTGTGTTTGTGTATTTGGTGTGATTTCAATAACAGAAACTCGTACTTGATATTGCTTCCCATTTTCACCTTTAGGCACATTAGCAGTAATCTTTTTTAAGGCTTCTTCCGGTTGTGTAGTTTGAACGGTAGTTGAATATTGCATCATTCCACGATGGCGGCCTGAATAATTGGAATGACGGTTATTATCGCAAGGTCTATTATCATATTGTTGCCCATTTTGAGATGAGCCTCTATGCCATGAGCCATCATCGTTCCTATAGCCATCACCATGATATGCTAAAGTTGAAAAGCTGACGGCCATTAAACTAGCTGTAATAATCAGAGGTTTTAAGATATTCATAATTTATTCCTTTTTATATCTGTTGATTATTATTTTGGCAGCTAAATTTAATAATTCAATTTACTTTACCTAAATAAATGAATAAATCATAATTGGGACTATTTTTATCCATTATTTATTCACAATGAAAATTTTCTGTTAATAAATTTAATTTTAAGTTAACGAAATAATAATTCCGTCATGTTGATTATTATATTTTCATCCTTTTTTATTACTGACTATCAGAAAAAAATTTTGCTAATTTACTTAATGAAATAATTGATGCCACAGCAATATCTTTATTATAATCATCACATAGATTTATCAGTCTATTAATTGCATCTTGTTGTTCAATAGAGCATTTGTAGTCACCTAATGCATTGATAGCAGCGATTTTAACATCATTGTTTGCACCATAGGTTAATTCTACTAAATTTTTTACGATTTTTTCTTTCATGTAATTAATAATTTAAGTATGAGAGTAGAGATTTATAGTATAAAACTATCGTTAAAAATAAAAAATGTTTTTTTTATCAATGATTGACTGATTAATATAGTGGTGAAAAATTATATTTATATTAATAATTATATTTAGTTACATAGTTAATCTGATTTATTGTCAAGAGCGGGTATAAATTGACAGACAAGGTAGGAGCGGGTGGATTAATGGCTCATTTTGTTCATCATCAAAGGGGTGATACTATTATAATTTAGGCCATTTCTCATTCTGCAAGAAGGACTGAACGTTGAAACGAATAAAAACTAAGCTACTAATCGTTGTATTGTTGGCGTTAGGAACATTTTCTTACCAATATTTTACCAGTATTGGTGATTCTGATATTAAAAAAGCTGCACAACAACGCGTTGAGAAAAAACTCGCTTCAACAGAGTCTGTTATATTTGATAATGTGAAAATAGCACAAAAAAACCAGTATAAGGAAGGGGAAAGTTACCGGGTTTGCGGGTTATATCGACTTGCTTCACAAACTGAATTTTTACCTTTTGTGGCAAATATTGATGTGCAGTCTGGGGCATTTTCAGAGCATGACCAATTATTGGTGAGTGAAACGCCAGAAATCAAATTAGCAATCGATAATTTATGTCAGGACACTGATAAAAAATCATAAATTTATATACTAAACATGAAAATAGTGCCCTGAGTATTTTGGGCACTATTTTTATATGTTCAATTAAGGCTTGTTTAAAAGTAATTCAGTTTGAATTTTGCATGCAGAAATTGAATCATTTAGAGATGTCATGAAATCTGCTTTATTGGCAAATTGAGATTTGTTCGCGCGTACAGTATCTATAGCTGTTGCTAAATTTTGGCGTAGATCTGTTTCGAGAGTTTCTAATTTGGCTAAATCAACCTTTTCGCTTTTTAAGCGTTCAATTGTATTACGGGTTAATTCACTACTGCTTTTATCCGTGCTGTATGCTTCACTTAGCGTTTGACCTGTAATATCGCAATAATCGCTTGCCAGTTCGCTTATATTTAGTGGGGCATTGCTTGCTATAGCAAGGGCAGGAGTTAGGCATAAAGCCAGTAATAAACGCTTCATAGTAATACCTCTAGTTTGTACTCAATGAATGTTAACTTTAAATGATAACGATAAACTACTATAGCAGAATAGCCCTAAAAGGGGGGTAGGAAGAGGATTTTTAGCATGATTTCATAAAAAAAAGCCAGTATAAATACTGGCTGCCATAATTAGCAAAAGCAATGTAATGAAAATTACGTTATATACTTTATCATATAGCGAATGAAAATACAGAGAATTTATGAGGTCTCTTGAGAAGTTAAAGGAAAATATGATTTTGATCAGCGATGGACACTATCGTTGGATACTAACGTGGGGCTTATTAGGATTGGCGAATAGAGAAGAATTGTCGTACGTTTCTTAAAAGGTAGCCAAATTGCCCTCATGAAAGAGTTTGCAAGAATTTGGCTACGATATTGGAATTACGCTTTTGACCAGTAGCCATGCTTTAATACGTCTTCGACTAACTCATGCAAAACGATATGTGCTTCTTTGTCATCATGAAAACCACTTGTTGTAAAGGTTGTTGGTCCGCAATCATGAGTCACTTTTAAATTACTACTCGGATAGACCTCTAATACTCTGGCTTTTAACTCAGCAGTGAAAAGGTCATAAGCTTTTTCGGTCAGTTTTGAAACGGAGTCATCTGAAACTTTAATGTTAATTTCCATTTTTTAACCCTTTATCTAAAAACTAAATTTCACTCAGTGTATTGTTATCATTAGTTATAAGCAATAATCTTATTTGGATGATACAAAAAAGAATAATAAATATAGAGTTGGGGTTTTAATATTAACTTTAATTTTTGTTTCTAATTTTAATAATAGTTCTTAACTGAATTTAAATAATTTATTTAGTGTGATATTAGTGCTTCAATTAAAATGGAAAACTAATTTATTGCTTATTTTTTTTGAATATGAAAGCTATGAGTTAGTTAAAGTTATTAATCATACTTGTTATTTGATTAAAAAAATAGCTAAAAATCAAACGTTTGATTTTTGTCGTGCACGCGAAGGCTGGGTGTTATATAAGCCAATGAAAATTAAGTATTTTTTTCTTTCTGCTTTCGAGGGTATGTTATATTTAATTAAAAATTAAGAAATTAGTTTAATAATAAAAACAAAAATCAATTTACAAGAAAGATAAAAGAATATAATTTCGACCCCTTACTGAAGGATGGCATTTTTGTTTTTAATTTAAAGTTTCATTCATGGTTTATGCGTTTTAGATATTGGCTAATATGGAGCGAAATAATTATCAACTAGATGTTTCATTAGTTGATTCAATAAAAAAGGAGCGTAATTTGATAGAATATATAAACTCACTGAGTAATATTATTTGGGGGTCATTGCTTATTTATTTATTACTTGGAGCAGGCCTGTACTTCACGATTAGATCTGGATTTATTCAAATAAGACACTTTAGCCATATGTTTGGTGTTTTAAAAAACAGTAAAAAGTCAGATAAAGCAGGTATTTCTTCATTTCAAGCGCTTTGCACGAGCCTGGCGGCTAGGGTGGGAACGGGCAATTTAACTGGCGTTGCTATTGCACTTACTGCGGGTGGACCAGGCGCAATTTTTTGGATGTGGGTTGTTGCATTACTTGGCATGGCAACTTCTTTCGTTGAGTGTACTTTGGCTCAGTTATATAAAACTAAAGATGATCAGGGAAATTATCGAGGCGGGCCTTCGTATTATATGCAAAAAGGCTTAAACCAAAGATGGATGGGGGTATTGTTTTCTATATTTCTTATTATTGCATTTGGATTAGTGTTCAATGCTGTTCAAGCTAATTCAATCGCGCAAGCAACTGCAGTGGCATTTGATTTTAACCCGCTTTACGTTGGAATAGGCTTGGTTTTTTTAAGTGGGATTGTTATTTTTGGCGGATTAAAATCAATTGCCAAAGTTGCTGAATTAGTTGTTCCAGTAATGGCTCTAGCTTATTTAATATTAGCATTTTGGGTCGTGGGGCATCATATTGACCGTTTGCCTGAAGTTTTCATGTTGATTATCCGTAATGCATTTGGATTGCAAGAGGCGGCTGGTGGGGCGGTAGGGTATGGCGTAGCCCAAGCAATGACACAAGGTATTCAACGTGGCTTATTTTCAAATGAGGCTGGTATGGGGTCGGCACCTAATGCGGCGGCTTCGGCATCACCTTATCCTCCACATCCTGCCTCACAAGGCTATGTGCAAATGCTGGGTGTATTTATGGATACCATCGTTATCTGTAGTGCAACGGCGATTATTATCCTATCTTCCGGAGTATTAGAAGGCCCTCTTGATAACATTAATGGAATAGAGCTAACGCAACTCGCACTTTCTTCTGCAGTAGGCAGTTGGGGTTCCACTTTCATTGCAGTCGCAATATTTTTCTTTGCCTTTACATCTATTATTGCTAATTATGCCTATGCAGAAAGCAATATGATTTTCTTGGAAAATAATCATACAGCAGGCTTATTTATTTTTCGCTTAGCAGCCTTAGGTATGGTGATGTTTGGTGCATTAGCTGAAATGCCACTGATATGGAAACTCGCAGATCTGTCTATGGGGCTAATGGCGATTACTAATTTAATTGCGATTCTTTTGTTATCTGGAATTGCGTTTAAATTAGCGAAAGATTATAACCAGCAATTAAGTGATGGAAAGGTCCCCACCTTTGATATTAACCAGCACCCTGAATTGAAAAAACAATTTGAAGATGGGATCTGGGAAAAAGAACAAGTGGAGCAGTGGATAAAAAAAGAGACTAGTCAGTAAAATAGCCGTGGAAGTATATCCGATTAGTATTATTTTGTATTGCGCCTCAACAGTGGAATAGTCGCTTTTGGGGCGCAGTCTTTTATGATTAAAAAATATTAATATTTTTAGATTGGTGATCATTAGTATTATTCATTAAACCATAATAGCCGCTCTGTTGTTATGTGCCTTCTATCTAATTTTATCTATTTTAAAAATAACCTTAGTGAAAATGCTTGATTAATAATCTATTGAGCTTTAAGGTTTTTTTATATGACAATATTATTATCTTAGCGGATTAGAAAGACAGTCGAGAACAACATGAAATTAGGGCAGCATGCAGCAACATTTTACGGCGTAATATCCATCTTATTGTGGAGTACCATGGTTGGATTAATACGCAATGTGAGTGAAAATTTTGGTCCAGTTGGCGGTGCTGCATTAGTTTATACCACTGGGACTATTGTCTTAATGGTAGTGATGGGGTTACCTAAAATAAGCCTTTACCCAAAACGCTATTTATTTTGGGGTTCATTACTCTTTATCAGTTATGAGATTTGCTTTGTTTTAGCGTTAGGGTTAGCCAATAATCGACAACAAGCGATAGAATTAGGTATGGTGAACTATTTATGGCCGAGTTTTACTATCGCTTTGGCGGTCTTTTTTAATCGACAACGATTTACAGTATTACTGTCTATTGGTTTAGTTTTGGCATTCTCGGGGTTGCTCTGGGTTATTTCTGGCGATCAGCCTATCTCGTTTGATGCAATTATTAATAATATTAAAAGTAACCCGCTTTGTTATCTTTTAGCCTTTATTGGTGCCATTTTATGGTCTTTTTATAGCAATGTAACTAAACGAATTTCAGGTGGTCATAATGGAATGGTGTTATTTTTCATGATGACATCATTAGGGCTTTGGGGTTTGTATCTATTTGAAGAGCCAACCGTATTTAATGTCACATTTAACAGTGTTTCTTTATTGATATTAGCTTCAATTGCAACGGGTGGGGCGAATGCACTTTGGACTTTAGCGGTTATCAAAGGCAATGTTGCTTTTTTAGGGACGCTATCTTATTTTACACCTGTTATATCAACGGCTTTTTCATCGATGTTACTCAGTACTGCGTTGACGTTAGGATTTTGGCAGGGTGTGCTTATGGTGACTATAGGCTCTATTACTTGCTATATTGCAACACGTCAATATTCAAATAAAAAGCACATTAATTAAGTTAGTCGTTTTCACCGTAAAACGCTCGTTAATACGAGCGTGATAATGATTGTCAACGTTATTGATTTTCGGGATTAATAAACTTATTGATTGCGATGGCAACGCCGTCATCATCATTCGTTTTTGTCACAAACTTAGCCAATTTTTGAATATGTTCCTGTGAGTTACCCATCGCAACTGAAACACTCGCATACTTTAGCATTTGAATGTCGTTATTTTGGTCACCAATACTCATGACTTTATCTGGAGTGATACCTAGTTTTTCACAGATAACTTGTAGCGCAGTCCCTTTATTTGACGTGTTGTTCGATATTTCGAGGTAATAGGGGCTAGTTTTAATTAATGAGTAATTTTCGTACGTATTTTCTGGAATATAACTGATACCGATGTCTAATTTTTCTGGACAATCAATCATCATAATTTTGGTAAATTTTAGCGATGATTCCATCTCATTAACTGGGCAGTAAACAAGCGGAGAGTTAGTTAAATAAGCATCATAAATAGTATAGTGACTTATATGTCGATTAGCCGTAAACATTGTATTCTCTGCAAGGGCGTGCAAATGAACACCAATATTTCGTGATAGCTCTTCAAAGTAAAGATAGTCAGCAAAATCTAATAGGTTTTCAACTAAGTGGCTACCATCATGGGCTTGATGGATGACACTACCATTATTGCTGATGCAATAATCATTTGCAGTATCAAGGCCAAGCTCTTTTAGATAAGGTTGAATGCCGGTATAAGGACGGCCGGAAGCGAGAACGACCTGTATGCCTTTTTGTTTAGCTTGCGCGATAGCGGCTTTAACTGCTGGGGATATTTGGTGTAGCGAATTTAGCAAGGTACCATCTAAATCAATAGCGACTAGTTTGATAGACATCAACGCCTCCTATAATTGAGAGTTTTTATCCAAATACCTTACTCTAAATATTAAAAATGTAAATTGACACAGAACTGTCGTGTAGTAATAAGTGTGATTGAACAGCACGTTTTAAAGCGCTTGTTCAATATCCATTGTTCATTACTGCTGTGGCTCAATACTACTGTGATCGCTTCTTGTCCCATGGAAATGATGATGGCTTAGCGCATTAAAATGTCAGACAGGGGATTTTAATGCGATTAAACATATTCACTCGTATTCATGGGTTAGATGTAAAGGTTGCTTAACTTCTAAATAAATTTGCTCATTTTGTCTAAAATCAAATGGTGTAATGTCATATTCTTTACGGAACATGTAGGTAAAATGTGATTGTGAACCAAACCCAAAATCTAAGGCAATATCAAAAATAGATTGGGTACTGTTTCTTAGTAGGTTAACTGCGCCAGCGAGGCGACGTTGGCGAATATATTTTCCCAACGAAATTCCAGTCACTTCTTTGAATATTTTTTGCATATGCCAAAGTGAATAGCCAGAGTAGGCGGCAAGCTCTTCTAAGTGAATAACTCGGCCTAAGTGTTCTTCTATCCATTTACTCAAAGCATAGACAAGTGCTAAATGATTATCTTGTGGCATCTCAAATTATTTCTAGTTTTACGGTAACCGAAGTATACACAACTTCATTTCACCATGACAAAGGCTGCTTGTGCGGTATCATCCATTTTTTGAATAAAAAAAGCACAATCAGAATAAGTTAATGCTTGATTGCGGTTAAAATGAACAGTTATTTTATGAAAATACGTGAAATGCTCATTTTCCTCAAATTTCAATCAAGGGCTTAGGGTAGTATTCATTTTTTGAATGTATTACAGGTGATTCTTAAGTGATACCAACTAAAGCTTATGAAGCTTTAACATTGTAATCATTTGAGTAAGAAAAATCATCAGTGAAAGTTTTAAGGAATATCGGTGTTTGGAAGAAAGCTAGTATTTATCGTGAGTATCATCATTATCTGTGTATTTCTTTATCTTTTAGCCATGGATAGCCTCTGCGATCAGGGGGGGGAGAATTTTATCTTTGGTATCTGTCGCATAACAGACTTGTTACCGTTTTGAATTTGTTTTTTAATACGCCATGCTGATATTTTGTCGTCATCATTATCAATAATGGCTATTGTGTAATATTATGAAAAATAAAGACAAGGACTAAATCAGCTTTTAAGTAGTGTTAATCAGAGAATTCAAATAAACTTATCGATTATCACGACTTTGGACGATAACAAGCAAGTAACAGGACGAAAAGGGTAAAGTTATGGCGCAACAGCAACAAACGCTAAAGCGTGGATTAAAAAATAGACACATCCAATTGATTGCTTTGGGGGGCGCTGTTGGTACAGGGCTGTTTCTTGGAATAGCGACAACAATACAAATGGCAGGGCCATCTGTATTGTTAGGATATGCATTGTGTGGTTTTATTGCCTTTCTGATCATGCGTCAGTTAGGGGAAATGATTGTACAAGAGCCCGTTGCAGGTTCATTTAGTCATTTTGCATATAAATATTGGGGTGGTTTTGCAGGCTTCTTATCCGGTTGGAATTACTGGGTAATGTTTATTCTAGTTGGAATGACAGAACTGACAGCCGCAGGCAAATATATGCAACATTGGTGGCCAGAACTCCCTATTTGGGTTTCTGCGGCTGTCTTTTTTATTGCGGTAAATGCCATAAATTTAGTGAATGTTCGTTCTTATGGCGAAACTGAATTCTGGTTTGCATTGATTAAAGTTGTCGCTGTTGTGGCAATGATTATTTTTGGTTGTTATTTATTGTTTAGTGGCCATGGTGGCCCTCAAGCGAAAGTCAGTAACTTATGGGAATATGGCGGATTTTTTGCCAAAGGTTCTATGGGTTTATTTATGGCTCTCGCTATCATAATGTTCTCTTTCGGTGGATTAGAACTCGTTGGGATCACCGCCGCTGAAGCGGAAGATCCAGAAAAAAGCATTCCTAAAGCGATTAATCAAGTTGTTTACCGTATTTTAATATTTTATATCGGTTCACTTGCTGTGTTACTGGCGCTATTTCCATGGGTCGACCTTGATGGAAAAACCAGCCCATTTGTGTTGATATTCCACGAGCTAGGTGACTTGCTTGTAGCAAACGCATTGAATGTGGTGATATTAATTGCGGCACTGTCGGTTTATAACAGTGGTGCCTATTGCACTAGCCGCATGTTATATGGCCTTGCTCAACAAGGTAATGCCCCTAAGTTTATGGCGAAAGTCAATAAAGGCGGTGTACCTGTCATGGCTTTAGTTATTTCAGGTATTGCGACCTCGGGTGGTATTTTAATCAACTTTGTGATGGAAGGGCGCGCCTTTGAGTTATTGATGTCCTTAGTGGTGACCACGTTAGTGATCAACTGGATTATGATTTGTATTTCTAACTTGAAATTTAGAGCTGCAATGGACAAGGATGGAGTTAAAACTAAGTTTAAAAGTATTTGGTATCCCTATGGAAATTACTTGTGCTTAGCTTTCCTTTCGCTGATCCTTATCATTATTTTGATGATGGATGGATTACGAGTCTCAGTGCTGATTATGCCATTGTGGATTGCGGTACTGTGGATTGGTTATCAGTTTTCAGGAACTAAAAAACAAAATTTAGCTGATGATACGGCAAAATAAAAGTGCTTGAAATGTAAAATAAAAAAATGGCCGGTAGATTTAATCTCCGGCCATTTTTTATTTAATTAAGATCACCACTGCCAGCGTAACCAGGCAAATAACACGTTACCGTTATTGTAGGTACCAGGAATATAGGTTGCTTGTAGAGATAGCCTATCATATTCCACTGACACTAATGGCAGTGGAACAGGTATGGGGATATAGTGATAATCATCACGAGCTGTAATACTTAATGTAAAACCCGCACCCATGCGAAAACCATCTAGCTCACCGGGTATCCACATTTTTTGGAAGCCATATCCGACAATAGGCTCAAATTTATTATGTGAATCTTTAAACATCATAGCGTATAGGGCGTGCCAATCATTGTCTTCATCAAAACGATATTTACCGAAACCAATGCCCCATGGTTGTTCATTGTAGCTATCCGTTTTCTTTTTATCGTAAGTAAAGCGGTTATGCCATGTGAAAGCAGGAACATAAAGTTCGTAGTTGTCAGACTGCCAAGTCGTACTAACATTGTTAGTAAATTTGTCCCATAGCCCTGTGGACTGCTCTTCAGCTAATGCAGTTGACGATGTGCAGATGATAGTCGTCACGAGTAGTGACTTAGCGACTACTGATTGTATATTTTTAGTTACTCTCATTGTAAATCCGTCTTGTTTATCTTTTGGATAAAAATTTTATATTGATGAAGATAATCGGCTTGCTAATAATAATTATATTAGCATTTTTGTAATTATTATGAATAAACATTATTTTAAATAAGATAAATGGAAGATGACAGCATTTATTGCATTATGTAGCACAATGGTTTAAAAAACGCGTCAAAATAGTTTATTACCTAAAAATGAATGTAAGTCTCTTGTTGTCTACTCATTTAAGTCAAAGAAAACAATAAATGCGTCAATTTAAAAAATAAATTGAGAGCAACTCCAGTAATGATGATTCAAATCAAATACTAGCAAGCAGCAATGCGCTGAAATGGTGATATTAAGTAGCAGCAATGAGCAGTAGGTTCTTGCTGCAATGTTGATTTTGATTGTATTAGCGCTTTTAAGCGCCAATTAAAAGTACAGAGGCATTGATATGATGAAGCGTCACGACGTATTAACCGAATACCAAGCCAAGTGTTTGTCCATTGCTACTGATACCTTGTTATCGCCAAAACAGAAAGCTAATTTTCTGGCATTAGAAGCTGAAAATAATATTCCTTATTTAGCATTAAGCGAACCGTTGAAAACTGCTTTGGATACACGTGTTATTTGTGACATGTATGAAGGTCATGCGCCGTATAAACCTCGCTATGTACTGCCTGATTATGAGCGTTTTCTACAACTGGGTTCTGCCTATCTAGAATTAGCACCAGCGGAAGATTTTGATGATGCACTTAATCATTTGATGATCCTGTATCATCACGTGCCTTCAGTAACCGGATTTCCAGTTTTTCTTGGGTATTTAGATAGATTGTTAATGCCATACGTTGCAAATTATACTGAAGAACAACTATATCCTAAGCTAAAACGGTTTTGGGTCATGCTCGATCGCACGCTACCTGATGCCTTTATGCATGCCAATATTGGGCCTGAAGATAATATTATTTGTCGTCTGATTTTACGCATCGATGCTGAACTTAAACAGGTCGCACCAAATTTAACCTTTGTATATCACCCACAACGCACGCCTGAATCGCTATTTTTACAGGCTATCGAAAATATTTGTGAATGTAGCAAACCGCATATTGCTAACGATATTATTCACAGCGCTGCGTTTGATGAAAAAGGTTATGGCATAGTCAGTTGTTATAATTCACTCCCTATAGCAGGGGGCGGTAGCACGTTGGTGCGTATCAATTTACGCGAGGTCGCCTTGCGTAGTGAAAATTCTACCGATTTTTTAACTGTGCAATTGAAAAAGTATTGTGACCTGCAAATGGAATTGATTGAGAAACGAACGGCTTTCTTATACGAAGAGTCTAATTTCTTTCAAACAAGTTTCCTTGTACATGAAGGGTTGATTGCACCCGAACGTTTTGCCCCGATGTTTGGTATTTATGGCTTAGCAGAAGCGGTCAATATTTTGATGGAAAAAGAGGGCACCACAAATCTTTATGCACCGGACTCACCGGCATTACCTCTTGCTTATCAAATTAGTGAACAATTAGCGGACTTCGTTGAATCCACTCCTGTTAAATATGGCTTTAATCATAAAGCGATGTTGCATGCACAATCAGGTATTAGCTCTGATAGCGAGACAACGCCAGGTGCACGTATTCCTTATGGTGAAGAGCCTGATCCAGTTTCTCATATCATGACAGTTGCTCCTCACCATCAATATTATGTGTCGGGGATCAGTGATATTCTGACTATTGATGAAACTATCAAACAAAATCCTCAAGCACTTTTACAGCTCTGTAAAGGGGCCTTTAGTCATGGTATGCGTGAGTTTACAGCAAACGTTGCGAACAATGATTTAGTGCGCGTCACCGGCTATATGGTGAGATTATCGGATATTGAGAAATTTAAAACGGAAGGTTCAAGAAATAACACTACGTGGTTAGGGGATGAAGCAACAAAAAATTGCAAAATTCAGTCGCGTCAACAACGAGTGATAAGCCATGAGCAATCGATGCGCTACACTCAATAAACTGATTCCATTTTCTTGTGTCGATGGGCCTGGTAATCGGCAAGTGCTATTTTTGCAAGGATGCAATCTGCGCTGTTTGAATTGCCACAACCCCTATACTATGGCGCTATGTGACGACTGTGGGGATTGTGTTCCCACTTGTCCACATGGTGGATTATCTTTAATTGCGGGCAAAGTGGTATGGGATAACATCGCGTGTCAGCAATGTGATACTTGCCTGCAAACTTGTACCAAAAACGCCAGCCCGATGACGAAGCAGCTTAGTGTCGACAGTATGATTCAAAGTTTAACGAAGAATGTCGCTTTCCTCAATGGTGTTACTATCAGTGGTGGGGAAGCTACGACACAACTGCCTTTTATTATCGATTTATTTAATGAGATAAAACAGTCACCAACTCTGTCTCATTTGACCTGTTTTATTGATAGTAATGGACATTTATCGTCCACTGGATGGCATAAAGTATTACCGAATACCGATGGTGTCATGATCGACCTAAAAGCGTGGGGGAATGAATGCGCCTTAAAACTCACGGGTAGAGATAATCAGAAAGTATTTGATAGTATTGATTTATTAGCGCAAGCCGGAAAATTATACGAATTACGTTTGTTATTTATTCCCAATCAAACGGATTATCTCGAAAATATTGATGTTTTAGCCGCGTTTTTACGTCAACTTTCTTCGTCTACACGAATTAAAATCAATGCCTTTCAAAATCATGGTGTCACCAACGAAGCCGCAAGTTGGGCAGCGGCAAAGCAAGTTGAAATTGAATCTTTTGCCCAATTATTACGTGACCGCGGTGTGACCAATCTACATTTACCTAATGTCTATTTGTAATTTCTATCCCTTCAAATAAATTTAGCCTATTTCCAATTAAGTTTTCCCTCAATAAAAATAGCGAGTGGGAAATACTGGTATTTGTGAAAACATGTGCGACAATCAAGTAAATCTTATTATCTGATTTAATACGCTTTTTTATTCATAACTGAAATGCGTTGAGAATGTTAAACGGTAAAGTTGAAGGTTATGATTTCTAAACTTAAATAATCACCCAGTATTCGAATAGGAGTGGCAATTAATGAGAGTCAATGCGCTAACCATAGCCGGAACTGATCCTTCAGGGGGCGCAGGTATACAAGCAGATTTAAAAGCATTCTCTGCGTTAGGTGCTTATGGAACAAGTGTCATTACGGCATTGGTCGCGCAAAATACCCTTGGGGTTCAGTCTGTCCATAATTTGCCAGAAGAATTTGTTGCCGCGCAACTTGAGTCTGTATTGAGTGATGTTCGAATCGATAGCGCTAAAATAGGTATGTTATCAAATCAACGCAATATCTTTGTAGTTGCTGAGGCTTTAAAGCAATATTCAATTCCTTATATTGTTCTCGATACCGTCATGGTTGCAAAAAGTGGCGATCCGTTATTACTGCCCGATGCAGTTGATGCATTGCGCCAAGAATTATTACCTACAGTTTCTTTGATTACGCCTAATTTGCCAGAGGCAGCGGTATTGTTAAGTCAAAAAATGGCCGAAACTGAAAGCCAAATGCTGAGCCAAGGTTATCAATTATTAGACTTAGGTTGTCAGGCTGTTTTAATGAAAGGTGGTCATTTAAGTGATGCACAAAGCCCTGACTGGCTTATTACCAGACAAGGTGAATGGCGATTTACCTCACCGAGGGTAAATACAAAAAATACGCATGGAACTGGTTGTACGCTCTCTGCCGCATTAGCTGCGCTTAGACCTCGTTATATTGATTGGCAGACGACTGTAGTGGAAGCTAAAGCCTATTTACAAGCTGCGCTAGAACAAGCCGATAGTCTAGAAGTTGGGCGGGGGATAGGTCCTGTTCATCATTTCCATGCTTGGTGGTAATAGGTAACCGCCCTCTAACAATGCAGTGTTATGAGGAATGAGGGCGATTACGTAAATGCAATATTGTTAAGAGAAAGGCTCACTACAGTAATAAATTACATTGTGGTGGTAGCCGACAACGCAATGCATTGGGGATCAATGTAAAGGTAAAATTATCCCCAGAAAGTGGCTCACCATCGAGGTTTAAAACCATATTATGAGGCGATGAAATTTTTATCCATGTGCTGGTTTTTTCAATGAGATGCTGATTTTTATCAGAAGAAAATAGATTAGTTAGTAAAGCGGGTATCACATCTCTTGCGGGCACAATTAATAGATTTAAAACGCCATCATTAATTAGCGCCGCAGGTGTTAATTGCTGACCCCCGCCGGCTTGGCGGCCATTTCCGATAGCAACGACTAACGTTTCGCCTTCCCAACTGAAATTGTCAGCTTCAATCTTACAGATATCCGTTTTCAATGTATCAGGGCGCAATAATCCATTAATTACATATGCTGCACCGCCTAAAGCTGATTTTAATGCTTCGGGTGTTTCCGTGGTAATGCGTGTACCAAAACCACCGGTTGCCATATTCATAAAATAATAATGTTCATTGACTTGGCCTAAGTCAATTTCTACGGCTTTTCCTTTTACCGCTAAAGCGAGAGCTTGTTCGATATCAGCCGGGATATTTGCGCTCGTGGCAAAATCATTGGCGGTTCCCATGGGTAAAATACCCATAATTGGACGGTTCTTGGCGGGCAGTTTCATTAAAGCGGAGGAAATCGCGTTGATGGTGCCATCACCGCCCGCTGCAACAATGGTATCGATTCCTTGGGTGAGTGCTTGTTCAATAAACACATCGGTATCTTTAGGCTCCCAAGGGATGCGTACGATAATTGTGTGTCCTTCATCGCGAAGATGAGTAATTGCCTTACGAAGCTCAGGGTTAGCTGATTGCTTGCCATTAAGAATAATCATAGCTGATGGGAGGTTATTCATGCGCAAGTTTTCCTTATTCGTTTTATCTCAATTAAAAGTATAAAGGCTTTACAATGAGAAAAGGGAATATTTGCATTATTTTTACAGAAGGGAGAGAGATAAAACGTGGATCGAAGAGTAGATAAAAGAAATGGCTAGCTCAAGGGAGATTGAGCTAGCCAAGGAGGTGGTTCCTAGTCTTATTTTACGACTTTCTAGTTCTTCGTTTTCGATAGTGACTATACGATATTGAATAGCCAATTGATGTGATCTATTGCATAAAATTAGATATTCAGTGCACTTTTACACTAAGTTGTCAATAACGAGAATGGTTCTCATATGGACTATCGCATGAAATGTTAGGTTAATAAGACATTAATCTATTTTTTAATAACAAAAAGCCAAAAATTCAATCAGCTAGCAATAAATTAAGCTAGATATGAATTTTTGGCTAATGGGTTATTTCTAGTCGTTAGGCTTTGGCCGCGGCATCTGCTAGATGAGGATCACGGGTTGTTGTTCCTGGTAAATTACGAATTAACAAACCAAAACTGATATCAACATCGTCAGGAATTGGTAGATAGACAATATGACCATTCCCCGGAGCAACCTCAATCGATTCACCTTTACGGTTGGTTAGTGAATCTAAGGTAAAGACAATATTGCCTGCAGGCGTCATCATTTCTAAACTATCGCCGACACTAAATTTATTTTTCACATCAACTTCAGCAAGACCATTAACTCGCTTACCGGTAAATTCCCCGACAAATTGTTGAGTATCGGAAACAGAATAGCCGTATTCATAGGTTTGATATGAGTCATGGGTATGGCGACGCAAAAAACCTTCTGTATAGCCACGATGAGCTAAACCTTCTAGTGTTGATAATAAGGTCGGGTCGAAAGGTTTACCAGCAACGGCATCATCAATGGCACGGCGATAAACTTGTGCAGTGCGTGCGCAATAATAAAAAGATTTAGTACGACCTTCAATCTTGAGGGAGTGAACACCCATTTTTGTTAGATTTTCAACATGTTCAATAGCTCGTAAGTCTTTTGAGTTCATGATGTAAGTGCCATGTTCATCTTCGAAGGCGGTCATATATTCGCCTGGGCGCATGGCTTCTTCTAACATGAAGACTTTATCTGTCGGTGCACCTTCACCAAGCGTCGGTGCTACATTTTTCACCGCAATAGGTTCATGGACATGGACGATGTTGCCAATTTCGTCTTCTTTGCCTTCTTGAACTTTATATTCCCAGCGGCATGCGTTAGTACAAGTCCCTTGATTAGGATCACGCTTATTAATATAACCGGAAAGCAAACAACGACCTGAATAGGCCATGCACAGGGCACCGTGAACGAAAACCTCTAATTCCATTTCAGGAACTTGTTGACGAATTTCTGCAATTTCATCAAGAGAAAGTTCGCGAGATAAGATAACGCGGGTGAGTCCCATCTGTTTCCAGAATTTGACCGATGCCCAGTTAACTGCGTTCGCTTGTACGGATAAGTGAATGTCCATTTCAGGGAAGGCTTCACGCACCATCATGATCAATCCGGGGTCAGACATAATTAAGGCATCAGGACCCATTTCAATCACAGGTGTTAAATCGCGGATAAAGGTCTTTAGTTTGGCATTGTGTGGTGCGATATTGACGACCACATAAAATTTCTTGCCAAGGTCATGGGCTTCTTGAATGCCTTTAGCTAGATTTTCATGGTTAAATTCGTTGTTGCGAACACGTAGGCTGTAGCGAGGTTGTCCCGCATAAACAGCATCAGCACCATAGGCGAAGGCATAACGCATGTTCTTCAAAGAACCTGCTGGGGATAATAATTCGGGTGTAAACATGATAATTCTCAATCTGATGTCAGGTCAGTACTCACTCAATAGAGTCAGTATTTATACCTATGATAATTCAAGTTACATCAGTGATAGATATCTTGAATTATTTAGGTACATAATAAAATGAAGGGGGATTTTAACTCTAAAATCGGGAAATGCCAAATTTCCCTTGTAAAAAATAAGGTTATAATTTTGTTATCAAATAAAAGGGTAATTTATCAGTATTCATCCCATCTGTAGCCTAATCCATAAATTGAGCGAATAAATGTTTTTTCGTTATCCAGATATTCCAATTTTCGTCGTAAGTTTTTGACATGGCTATCAATTGTTCTATCAGTCACCACGCGGTGGTCATCATATAAAATATCTAATAGTTGATCGCGTGAATATACGGTACCTGTATTATCAGACATGAATTTTAATAGACGAAATTCAGCTGGGGTCAATTCTAAAAGTTTATCGCCATAACGAACTTGGTAGGCATTTTCATCAATAATTAATTGGGTATGATTTTTTTCAGGTGTAATAGTCCGTTGGCAGCGGCGTAAAATTGTTTTAACTCGAGCGACTACTTCTCGTGGGCTAAAAGGTTTACAAATATAGTCATCCGCACCAATTTCTAAACCTAAGAGGCGGTCAATTTCTTCTGTTTTTGCTGTCACCATGACGATGGGGACTTCACTAAATTTGCGCAGTTCACGACAAACCGCTAGTCCGTCCATTCCTGGTAACATTAAATCCAGTAAAATTAAATCAGGCGGTGTGGCTTGCACATAATCGATAACTTCATCGCCTCGAGCAAGTAAGGCGGGTAAGTAGCCCGCCGCCTGTAGGTAATCAAATAAAAGTTGTCCAAGTTTTGGTTCATCTTCGACGATGAGAACATGTGCACTGGTTGAGTCAGTTGTTATCACTATTCTTTTTCCTTCGATGGGATAGGTAGCCGAACGGTAATGCGTACGCCGCCTAAATCAGACGAGCTTGCTTGTATGCTGCCATTATGCGCCTCAACAATATTATAGCAAATTGCTAGCCCTAAACCGGAACCACCACTGGCGCGATTACGCGATTCATCCACTCGGTAGAAACGTTCGAATAGATGGTTACATTGCTCTACTGTTAATCCGGGGGCGCTATCTTCCCAGTTAATAACCAGCTGGTTATTTTCTTGTTGTACCTGAATGATAATTTTACCCATAGGGTCGGTATAACGTAGGCTATTTTCCATTAAGTTATAAAATAGCTGGGTAAGACGGTCAGGATCAGCAAAAACGATGCATTGCTCGATAAAATGACGTTCTAAGGTCAATTTTCTATCTTCTAATCGCCAGCGGGCTTGACCTATAGCCATATCAATAAGAGGAATAATATCAACAGGTTGTTTACGATAAACTAATGAACCTCTATCTGAGAGCGATAGCTGGTGGAGGTCATTAACCAGTTTAATAAGCGTTTGCGTTTCCATTAAGAGAGAGTTAATGGTTTCGGGCGTTGCTTGACGAACCCCATCTTGCACCGCTTCTAATTCACCTTGTAATACTGATAATGGCGTACGTAATTCATGAGAAATATCGGCCATATAATCGCGGCGCATTTGTTCATTTTTTTCAAGTGTTGAGGCCAGATGATTAAAATCTTTGGCTAATTGGCCGAGCTCATCACGCCCCACATCGGGAACTCGAGCAGAAAAGTCGCCTCTCGCGAGTTGGTTGGTGCCTTCTAGTAACCGTTTGATTGGCCTTAAAAATCCACGGGCAAGGAATAGGGTCGCAATCAGAGCAACAAAGAGGGAAAGACCGGCGATAATCCAACTGGTATACAGTTGTTGTTCATCAAAGCGTTGATCAAGCTCGTTATTGATACCATTTTCATAGCTCGCGACTAACCAACCCACGGTATCCCCATTCCCCGTGACCACGGGCTCACGAATAACATTGTTAGGTAAGGGAACATCACGACCAAAAATTAGCCGATCTTTGTTGTCATAAACCCAAAAAACTGTACGCCAGCGCTTATGATTATTGGGTTTGCTATTGCGATGTTGATGTTCAACTGCACGCAATATATTGAAAAAAGCGCGGTCATTGCTTAATAAAAACATCCAATTTCCGGAGAGTTCATATTGTTCGGCTAATGCACTTGAAATAAGCTCTGCACGCTGCTGGTCATTTTCTTTGATGTAGCCAAGAAAGCCGTGCTGAAAGCTCATTCGCACCCCTTGGTGCATCGTGACCACTAATAATAAGCACGTTGCGAAAATAGCAAGGAAAAGGCGTGTGCTGACGCTATTTAACCTAAACTTCATTATTTGCCTCCGGTGCTTTATCGGTCAGCTTATTTTTTCGTGCGAAACGTTGTCTTAGGCTATCGAAACTGAGATAAACGACCGGCGTTGTAAACAGAGTTAATAACTGGCTCATAATTAACCCACCGACAATAGTGATCCCAAGAGGTTGACGTAACTCAGCGCCATCACCGCTGCCTAAGACAAGCGGTAATGCACCGAAGATGGCAGCTAAGGTTGTCATGACGATAGGGCGAAAACGCAATAAACTTGCACGGAAAATAGCTTCACGAGCGGTTAATCCGGCATTTCGTTGAGCTTGAATAGCAAAATCAACCATGATGATGGCATTTTTCTTGACGATTCCTATCAATAGCATAATGCCGATGAGGGCAATTAAACTAAATGGAGTGTCAAATAATTCAAGTGCCAGTAATGCGCCAACCCCTGCTGACGGTAACGTTGATAAAATGGTGAGTGGATGAATATAGCTCTCATAGAGAATACCAAGCACTAAATAAACCGTCACAATAGCGGCAAAAATCAAAAATAATTGCGATTTTAACGTATCTTGGAATATCTGCGCAGTACCCGCAAATGTGCCACGCACTGCGGAAGGCACGCCTAAGGCAGTCATGGTTTTTTCAATTTCAGAAATCGCGTCATCAAGGGTATAACCGTCAGCCACGTTAAATGCGATGGTTGATGCGGCAGATAGCCCTTGGTGATTGACACTCAACGGCGCATTTGCCGGCTCCCAACGTGCAAAGTAGGATAGCGGGATTGCTTGACCTTGGCTGTTAATCACAAACATTTTATCTAATGAGCTGACATCTTGGGTATATTCAGGAGCAACTTCCATTACCACTTTATACTGATTCATCGCTTCATAAATGGTTGAGATTTGACGTTGACCAAAGGCATTATTCAATAAATTATTGGCCTCGCGGACATCTATACCTAACTGCGCCATCAGATCTCTATCATAGGTCAGCGCCATTTCAGCACCTTTATCTTCTTTATCTGAGTTAACATCGGTCAGTTGCGGTAATTCTCCGAGCGCTTTACGAATGGCTGGTTCCCAATCTCGTAGCGCAGATAATTCATCGGCCAGTAGCGTGAATTGATAACTGGCATTGGCTTGCCGTCCACCAACCCGAATATCTTGAACGGGCATCATAAATAAATTCGCACCGGGCTCATTAGCCAGTTTAATTCGTAAGCGGTTCATGACACTGGTTGCGCTTTCATTTCGTTCATTAAGATCTTTTAATGAAATAAACATGAAACCGCTATTCACACGGCTACCTCCGGTGAATCCGGTCACATTATCGACCGCGGGGTCCGCATTGATTTGCTGCATAAAAGTGGTCATTTTCTGTTTCATGGATTGAAACGAAATACTTTGGTCTGCGCGAACAAAGCCCATGATGCGTCCCGTATCTTGCTCAGGGAAAAAGGCTTTAGGGATCGCAATATAGAGGTAAACATTTAGCCCAATAGTCATAAATAAAATAGCTAACACACTACGGCGATGAGACAGCACCCAATTTAATGTGACGCCGTAACTTTCTTGTAAGCGCATAAGTACTCGACCAAAACCGCGATTTTTTGCTTTGGTTTTATTACCTCGCTTTTTGAGCAAATAAGCACACATCATGGGGGTCAATGTCAAAGAGACAACCAATGAAATCCCAATAGCGGTGGCGAGGGTGATAGCAAATTCACGGAATAATCGACCCACTAATCCATCCATTAATAATAATGGAATGAAAACAGCGACAAGCGAAATACTCATAGAAACGACGGTAAAACCGACTTCATGAACCCCTTTAATCGCTGCAATAAAGGGCTTTTTCCCATTTTCGATGTGCCGTGAAATATTTTCGAGTACGACAATGGCATCATCGACAACAAAGCCCGTTGCTACCGTTAATGCCATCAACGAGAGATTATTTAGGCTAAAACCGCACAGATACATGGCGGTGAATGTACCGATAAGCGAAACTGGCACTGCAATAGCAGGGATTAATGTTGCACGCCCAGAACGTAAGAACAGTAAAACAACCAATATGACGAGGGCAATAGCAATTAATAATGCGCGCTCGACTTCGGCAAGAGAGGCTCTGATTGTTGGTGTTCTATCTTGGGCAACTTCTAAATTAATCGCCGCAGGGATCATGTCTCTAAATTCAGGCAACTCATCGCGAATACGATTGACGGTCTCGATAATATTAGCGCCAGCTTCGCGGCGGATCACAATCAAAATAGCGGGTTCGCCACCGGCCATACCGGCAGCTCGAACGTTTTCAACAGAGTCTTTAACGACAGCCACATCACTGAGTTTGACCGCATTACCGGCATTGTAATGAACAATGATAGGGCGATAATCAGCCGCTTTTTTTAATTCGTCATTTGTTTGTACCTGATACCGATTGTCATCGTTATTAATGTAGCCTTGGGGCTGACGAACGTTGGCACTACTAATCGCGGAGCGCACCGCATCCAATGAAACACCTTGGTTAAACAATGCGGTAGGATTAAGCTCAACACGTACGGCAGGCAATGAGCCCCCACCGACAGATACCTCACTGACACCTTCAATTTGGGCGATCCGCTGAGCTAATCGCGTTGAAGCAATATCATAAATTTCACCGGTATTCATGGTTTTTGACGTCAGTGTCAAAATCATGATAGGGGCGTCTGATGGATTCGATTTGTAATAACGCGGTCGGCTTGGCATACCACTTGGGAGCAAAGATTGTGCAGCATTGATAGCGGCTTGAACTTCTCGCGCAGCATTATTAATATTTTTATCGAGATTAAATTCTAGGGTGATGGTTGTGCGGCCTTGTGCGCTACTGGAGGTCATTTCACTGATCCCCGCAATACTGCCTAAAGAACGCTCAAGGGGTGTTGCGACGGATGAGGCCATCGTTTCAGGTGATGCACCTGGAAGTGACGCTGTCACGTTTATGACGGGATAGTCAACCTGTGGCAAAGGAGCCACAGGTAAGAACATAAAGCTTAATGCACCGCAAAGAGTGATAGCCACACTAATTAACGTGGTCGCAACGGGTCGACTGACAAACAGAGCAAAAAAGCGTTTCATTATAGCTCCTGCGCCTTGTTTGCTTGAGAACGCGTTTTCCAGCGGTTTGATAAGCCATCAAACAACAGGTAAATCACTGGCGTGGTAAATAACGTCAAAATTTGACTCATAATCAAACCACCCACCATACAAATCCCTAATGGTTGACGTAATTCAGCGCCGACACCAGTACTTAACATCAGTGGTAATGCGCCTAGCAAGGCCGCCATTGTGGTCATGAGGATTGGACGAAAACGTAATAAGCAAGCCTGATAGATAGCATCATAAGGCGACATGCCTTTATCTCGCTCGGCCGCGAGAGCAAAGTCAATCATCATGATGGCGTTCTTTTTCACGATACCAATTAGCAAAATAATACCGATGACGGCGATTACATCGAGATCTTTACCTGCCATCATTAATGCGAGTAGTGCTCCGACGCCCGCAGTTGGTAGCGTTGAGAGAATAGTGATTGGGTGAATAAAACTCTCGTATAAAATACCTAATACGATGTACATAGCTAAAATTGCGGCGGCAATTAACCAAATAGTACTGCTGAGTGCGGCTTCAAAGGCGAGAGTCGCTCCTTGGAATTGAGTGGTAATCGATTTAGGCATCGAAATTTGTGCTTCAGCATTTTTTACGGCTTTAACGGCAGATTCAAGTGAAGCATCGTCAGATACATTAAATGAAAAGGTTACCGCAGGGAATTGGTCAAGATGATTGATAGAGAGTGGTCCATAACCCTCTTTAATATTTACTAAGGTAGATAATGGCACAATGGCACCATCCGTCCCTTTTAAGCGAACATCATTTAATGCATCCATTCCATCCCGAGTTTGGGTATCGTGCTCCAAAATGACGCGATATTGATTCGATTGTGTATAAATGGTTGAGATCATCCGTTGACCAAATGCATTATACAGAGCGTTATCAATCGCTGACATAGTAATACCAAAACGGCTAGCAGTATCTCTATTAACGTTGACATAAGCGACTAAACCTTTGTTCTGCCAGTCGCTACTGATATCCGTTAATTCAGGTTGTTTCTCAAGCTCATTCAATAATTTAGGTACCCAAGTGCTTAATTCATCAAGGGAACCTGCTTGCAGTGTAAATTGATATTGTGTACGAGCGACTTGTGTATCAATCGTTAAATCTTGCATGGGTTGCAAGTATAAATTGACGCCAGAAATATTATCTACAGCACTTTGTAAGCGAGTAATAATCGCGCTAACCCGATCTTCACGGTCATCGAGCGGCTTTAAGGTAATTTGAATGCGAGCATTATTCAACGTGGCATTACTACCATCAACTCCCACATATGTGGTGACGTTATCGACGGCAGGGTCAGCGAGTATTTTACTGGCGACTTCTTGCTGCTTCTGCGACATAGCAGAAAATGAAATAGATTGATGGCTTTCAATCGAACCTTGAATAATTCCACTGTCTTGCAAAGGGAAAAAGCCTTTAGGTATCCACATATACAGCAAAACGGTCAATACCATAGTGCCTAAAGCAACAGATAACGTCAGCCACTGGTGATTAAGAACACGTTTAAGCCATATCGCATACCCTGCAACTAATTTGTCGAAGAAGCGTTCGCAGGCAAGCTCAAAACGGTTGTGTTTGTGCTGAGATTCAGGTTTTAGCAAGCGAGCGCACATCATCGGTGTGAGTGTGAGCGACACCACAGCAGAAATTAAAATTGCCACTGCCAAGGTAATCGCAAATTCTCTAAATAGGCGACCGACAATATCCCCCATAAATAATAGCGGAATTAGCACTGCAACAAGGGAAAATGTGAGTGAGATAATCGTAAAACCTATCTCGCCGGCACCTTTTAATGCGGCAACGAGTGGTTTATCTCCTTGCTCTAAATAGCGTGATATATTTTCAATAACAACAATCGCATCATCGACAACAAAGCCTGTAGCAATGGTTAATGCCATTAGCGTCAGGTTATTGACGGAAAAACCACAAAAATACATTACTGCGAATGTGCCAACTAGCGATAAGGGCACCGCAATACCGGGGATTAGTGTGGCAATACCGTTACGTAGAAATAAATAAATCACCATAACAACCAATGCAATGGCTAATAGTAATTCAAATTGCACATCATTGACCGAGGCGCGGATCGTGCTAGTGCGGTCGGTTAAAATTTCAACATTGACAGATTTTGGTAAACTTTCAATTAATTCAGGTAGTAAAGAACGGATCGTATCCGTTGTTTCTATCACATTCGCACCAGGTTGGCGCTGAACATTAATAACAATTGCGTGTTCTGTATTTGCCCAAGCGCCAAGGTAGGCGTTTTCAGCGCCTTGTTCTATGGTGGCTATATCACCAAGGCGAACGGGTGCGCCATTTTGGTATGCGATAATAAGCTTGCGATAGTCCTCAAGGGATTTCATCTGATCGTTAGCTGAAAGGGTGACCGAGCGTGTTGGCCCATCAAAACTGCCTTTTGCGGAGTTCACATTGGCATTATTAATTGCACTGCGGATCGTTTCGCTATCTAAACCTTTAGCTGCCATTGATTGGGGATTTAAATTTACGCGAACCGCAGGGCGTTGCCCGCCAGCAAGTGTTACTAAACCAACACCATTAACTTGTGATATTTTTTGAGCAACTCGCGTTTCAATGATGTCTTGTACTTGAGTGAGCGGCATTGCATCAGACGTTACTGCCAGTGTTAAAACAGGAGGATCAGCAGGGTTGACCTTATTATAGATAGGTGGGTAGGGTAAATCTGATGGTAATAAACTTGTTGCCGAGTTAATTGCCGCTTGGACTTCTTGCTCAGCGACTTCAAGCGGTAAGGTCAGTTGGAACATGAGCGTAATAACAGATGCGCCACCTGAACTTTGGGAGGACATCTGTTTAAGCCCAGACATTTGTCCAAATTGGGTTTCGAGTGGTGCAGTTACCGCTGAGGTCATGACATCAGGGCTGGCGCCGGGATATAACGTCACCACTTGAATTGTTGGGTAATCAACTTCGGGTAAAGCGGAAACGGGTAAGAAACGATAACCAATAATACCCGCAAGTAAAATAGCGACCATAAATAATGTGGTCGCGACAGGGCGCAGAATAAAGATGCGAGAAGGGCCGCCACCTTTCATCATTTCAGGTTGCATTACGCTTTCTCCGCGCTGTTTCTATTATTTTTTCTTGTTTCTGAGCTGGGCTCTTTTGATTTTCGCGCCACTTGCCCTGGATTAACAACCTCAACACTGGTGCCATCCGTTAATTTATCGACGCCATCAGTAATGACTTTACTTTTAGCACTTAAGCCACTTTCAATGACCACTTGTTGGCTATCTTGCATGCCGACAACCACATTATGTTTTGTCACCTTATTGTCATCACTGAGTATCCAGACGTAGTGTCCTTCATTACCCATTTGTAATGCTGCTGTTGGGATCACGACGGCATTCTGTAGGGTTTCAACTTGCATTTTTACATTCACAAATTGGTTTGGAAAAAGTTTTTGTTCTTCATTGGTAAAACGCGCTTTAATTTTTAATGTCCCCGTTGCTGGGTCGATTTGGTTATCCGTACTCAGTAACTCACCACCGGCAATCATGGCAACATTATTTCTATCCCATGCTTCAACAATTACGTTCTGATTTGATGACTGCGCTTGTTGAATGGCGGGGATATCACCTTCAGGCAGGGCGAATAACACATCAGCAGGTTGCGTTTGTGTAATCACAACAATAGGTGTGGATGTCCCTGCTGAAATAAAATTGCCCGTATCCACTTGTTTTAAACCAACACGGCCAGAAATAGGGGCTGTAATTTTACTGTATGTCAGTTGTAATTTGGCGTTATCGACGGCCGCTTGGTCGACTTTAATGCTGCCTTCGGCCTGTAAAACCGCCGCTTTTTGGTTATCAAGCTCTTGTTGTGAAATAACTTTGGTGCCTGCCAATTTTTGATAACGAGCTAAATCTAATCGTGCATTGGCTAAAATAGCTTTGTCTTTTGCTAATTGCCCTTCGGCTTGGGCTAATTGAACTTCAAATGGGCGAGCATCTATTTGCGCGAGTAAATCACCTGCATTGACATATTGTCCTTCGGTGAAATAAAGCGCCATTAGCTGCCCTTCAACACGGCTCGTAACAGTCACAACATTGGCGGCTTGTACTGTACCAAGGCCAGATAAGTATCTAGGCACTACTTTTTCTTCAGCGGTCGCAAATTGTACGGGCGCTAAAACACGTGGTGGCCTACCGCCTGTACCGGGTTTTTGTTGCTGATTTGGCTTGGCTCCAGCGGCAGAATTTGAGGTATTTGTTTGATTATTTTGTTGATAAAAATACCAGCCTGCACCCGCTGCCGCAATAATGGCAACAACGATAGCGCAGCGAGTCAAAGTAGTACGGCGATTTTGTTTATTCATTTTGGGTAAGTCGCTCAACGCAAAAAGTGGATAAAGTCAGTTCGTTTTTAGAGCAAAAAACTAACTGAAAAAGAGTCAGTTACACAAATAACATAGTAATAGTTTAGCGCGATAGGTACAAAGAAAAATGGAGGAAATATGAATTAGTGTCAATTTATATATACATAATTGTTTGGTTAGCACTAAGTAAGTGAAGAAAAGGGCACGGATAAAGTAGTAATTGAAGTGTTAATAAATTGAATTGATAAAATAGAGATATTAACGCCGAATAACTAAAAATATTGGCAGAAAGTTTAGAAAATACGTTTTATATTTTTGTTTCAGTTAGTATCTTAAAGTGTATGAAAAAGCAGGAAAAATGTATTTCCCTGCTTTTTGTGCAACCAAAACGGGTAGTTAATTAATGTGTGGTGCTAGTATTTAACACCTTGGCACTATCTTCAATTTTAGTACTATTGGCTGTCCACCCTTTCCAAGAAAGAGGTACATAAGCAACAGCCACTGCTAACAATGATACGCCTGCGACATAATAAGCGGGTGCCATATGTGACTGTTGTAGCCAAGCACCGGTCAAAATTGGGGTCAATCCACCGAAAATCGCATAAGCCACATTATAAGCAAATGATAATCCAGAATAACGAATCTCAGGTGGGAACGCACGAGTACTGATAATCGGCGTCGTTGCAATAGCCCCCACAAAGAATCCCATTAAGGCATAGTTAAAAATCAAAGTATTGGCTGCGATATCTGTAGATAAAGACGAGTAAAAATAAATTGCTGTTACTGCAAGGCCGCCCCAAGAAAAAGTCATTGATGCGCGAGTACCCGCTTTATCACCTAGCCATCCCCAGAAAATACAGCCTAAAGTTAGCGTTAAGGTGGCAGCGCAGTTTGCCTGCAGCGCAATATTACGATCAATATTATAGATGCCCTTTAACACCACATCAGGCGTCATTAAAATTGTAACAACGATCGCGGTTGATAATGACCACGTCAATGCAGCGGTTATCATACAAGCTTGTTTATGAGAGCGAATGACTGTTTTTACAGGTAACTCTTGAGATAAGGCTTTTTTTGCGGCTAGCTCTTTGAATATCGGTGTTTCTTGTAAGAAACGGCGTAAATAAACAGAGATAAAACCAAAAATACCACCAAGAATGAAAGGAATACGCCAAGCAAACTCATGAACTTCCTGTGAAGTATAAGAACGTTCAATAATAATTGCGACAATAGAGCCCAGCAAAATACCACCGGTAATACCCGAGGTTAATGTGCCAACGCCTAAACCATAACGTTGTTTAGGGGTATGTTCTGCAATAAAGACCCAAGCGCCTGGCATTTCACCACCAATTGCTGCGCCTTGCATAATACGCATTAATAATAATAGTAAAGGTGCTGCTGCACCAATCGTGGCATAAGTGGGTAAAAAGCCGATAACAAAGGTCGGAAATGCCATTAAGAAAATACTTAATGTGAACATTTTTTTACGACCAATTTTATCGCCAAAGTGGGCCATAATAATACCGCCAAGAGGACGGGCAAGGTAACCCGCAGCAAACAAACCTAGCGTCGCCATTAGTGCAAGAAATTCATTATCTCCTGGGAAGAATAGCTGAGAAATGATTTTTGCGTAAAAGACGAAAATAACAAAATCATAAAATTCTAAGGTTCCACCTAATGAGGATAAGCCTAATGTTTTATAATCTTCTTTGCCCAAGGGTCTTGCCGAGGGCTGGCCAGTTGTTTGCGATGTCATAATACTATCCTTCTGAAATGCCCCAAAATATTAATGGGAAATAACAAGCTGTTTTTGCTTTGAATAAATATATTAGTGATTAATTAATATTAGTTGTGTGCAGATAAGCGGTATAAAACGTTGGATGGATGAACCTAGTTAATACTGTGTATCTTTTGCATACCCTCATTTATAGCAGAAAGTTTCATATTCTGTAAACCTCGACTATTAAAACAAGCATAACATTCTTATTAGTTGATTTTTTATGGTTTAAGCATTCAATGTGAGGATAAATAACATTATATGATGTTAATAATAACAATTTGGCAGACGATCGTATATTGGCGTTGGTAATTTAAGGTCTTAAATTATAGAAAATAAATGAATTGTTACTCTTTTTATTAAAAAATAAGGAGAGAAACTATATTTTATGGCATTAATTACAACTAATAGTAGTAGCGAATAAATCTATTTGAATAAATAGCATCAGTCTAAATGACCTGTTTATTGCTGTCTGGCTAGTTTGATTAAGTAGTATGAAAATATAAACTGGGGGATTGTAAAAAAAACATGCCCAGAAGGAAGCTGAGCATGTTTGAATAAAGCGTTAAACCAAGAAGAGCGTGGCAAGGCCAAGGAAAATAAAGAAACCCCCAGTATCAGTAATCGCAGTTATCATAACGCTTGAGCCTATGGCTGGGTCTTTACCAACTTTGAGCATGATAAGCGGAATTAATACTCCCATAATGGCGGCCATCAGTAAGTTCAGTATCATTGCGAGCGTCATAACGGCACCCATCGCGAGGTCTCCATAGAGAAGGTAGGTAACAACACCCATAATTCCGCCCCAAACGACACCGTTAATCATGGCTACACCAAGCTCTCTAACTAAAAGGAATGAGAAGCTATTATTTTGAATCTGGTGTAGGGCAATTGCGCGGACAATCATCGTAATGGTTTGGTTACCGGTATTACCCCCGATCCCTGCGACTATCGGCATCAGTGTCGCTAAGGCCACTAGCTGAGAGATAGTATCTTCAAATACACCGATAACACGAGAAGCGACAAACGCAGTACAAAGGTTAATTGCAAGCCATGCCCAACGTGTTTTAACAGCTTGTCCTACAGGTGCAAAGACGTCCTCTTCGGCGCTTAATCCACCCATACGGCGAATACTATTATCATTTTCTTCGTTTAAGTTATCAACGATGTCTTCAACAGTCAGTCGTCCCATCAACAGGCCATTACTGTCAACCACCGCGGCAGAAATTAAGTCATACCGTTCGAACGCACTTGCCGCATCTTCGCCTTTTTCATCAGGTAAGAAGGTGACCGTATCGGTCTTCATCACATCTGCGACAATTTTTTCAGGAGATTGGATAAGTATTGTGGTAAGAGGAAGTTCCCCTTGAATGTAATTATTGTTGTCGACAACAAAAATTTTATCTGTGGCTTCAGGAATTTTTCCGCGTTGACGTAGATAGCGTTGCACTGTTTTTAAGGTGACATTAGGACGCACAGTGACAAATTCAAAATCCATCATCTGGCCAACACTGTCTTTTGCATATTGCAAAACTTCGCGAATACGGCTGCGTAAACTTGGGTCTAAATAGGTGAGCAGCCTGCGCATGGTATCGCGAGGTAAATGTTCGGCAATATAAGCTTGTTCATCAACATGTAAATTGGCGACGGCCCGCAGAAGTTCCCTATCGGACATATCTTTAATCAGGCTGTCCCAAACGGCAACAGAAGCCTCAACTAACACTTCACCACGGTCGTTATTATCGACAAGGCGCCATAATGCAAGACGCTCATCGTAAGGCAGCATTTCTAAAATATCCGCGATATCGGCGGTGTGTAGGTCAAGTAGTAACTCTTTTACAGTATTGACTTTTTCACTAAATGCTTTGTCATCACTATCGACATGTTGATCTCTTTCAACAAGGCGATGAACGAATTCTTCGTCATCCAAAAATATCGTCAGGATCTGCTGGCGGATATGCGCCAGTTTTTGAGAGTGCGGATTTACCGTTGATACCGCTTCGTTAGAAAAAGCATGTTGTGACATTTTAATCCTTAAAACAATAAGAGCGCTAAGGGCGCTTCTAAACTAATCCGTCTGCTAATTGACGAAATATCTTACTACCATTGTCACCGATCCCGGCAAAATATCAAATATATGAGTAATAAGGTAGTCAATTTTATATTTATAAGTCAAATAGCTAAGTTTAAATCACTACAAATGATAGATTGAAGTTACTCATATTCTGGGCTGATGGTTAATTGCCAACCTGGCACATCTTCCCAATAAGCACTTTCTTTCTCAAGATCGAGTAGCATAAGTGCATTTCGTGTTAAATATTCAGCAGGTAAAAATAGGTTCCAATGGTCATCATCGGTTTCTATTCTTAGCGATGATGGGGTCGTTGTCGATTGGCGCTGGTTATTTAACAGTATCGATAGCCGCAAAATTTGAATTAACGGCATAAACTGTTTTCGCTTATAAAGGTTAAATTTCGGAATATCATCATATTTAATCACTCGGCGATGATTACGAACCAGTGTGGCTAACAGTAATTGCTGTTCTTGATTAAATCCGGGTAAATTAGTGTTCTGGAGAATATAAGCGGAATGTCGATGCATACCGCTGTGATTAATACTCAAACCTACTTCATGCAGCATGACTGCCCAAATAAGTATTGATTCAAGTTGTGGATTTAACTGTTTGGGATTTTGCTTACCCCATTGATAATAAAGCTCTTCCATCGTTTTAAGAACTCGCTTGGCTTGTTCTCTATCAATATTATAGTGCTCCGCTAGGCTTAGTGCAGTGCGTTGGCGGATATCTTGATGGCGAAAACGACCTTCCATTTCATAGAGAACACCCTCACGTAAGGCACCGTCAGAAAGGCGTAATTCTTTAACATTAAGTGAATCAAAGACAGCAATTAAAATCGCTAATCCGGGCACAAAAACATGTTTGCGTTCATTAGAAAGACCGGGAATATTTACCGCAGAAAATGACTTATACTTCAAGGCCATTTGTTTTATTTTTTCAAGTCGTTCACGGGTGATAATACCGTCTTTTTCTTCCATTTCGAGCAACACTGCGTGTACCGCTTTGATGGTACCTGAAGCGCCCATCGCGACATCCCAGCTTTGTTTTTTAAATAAGATAGCGGCATTTTCAAGTTTCAAACAGGCTGCAAGGTAGGCTCGATTAAAATTTTCAGACGAAATGGTTTCATTAGGAAAATAATTGCGGGCAAAACTGACGCATCCCATCCGGCGGCTTTCAATTAACAGAGGCTCGAATTTTTCTCCAATGACAAGCTCAGTCGAGCCACCACCAATATCGATAACCAGTTTACGGCCTTTTTCCGGTTGAGTATGCTCAACACCCATGAAAATCAATCGCGCTTCTTCTTGTCCTGAAATGATTTCAATGGGATAGGGCATTATGCCTTTAGCGCGCTGCAAAAAATCTTTTACATTCGTTGCCACACGCAATGAATGGGTGCCTACGATACAAACGTTTTCAGGTGAAAAGCCTTGTAAGCGCTCAGCGAATAGCGCTAAACAAGCTAGCCCTCTTTCCATTGCTTCTTCGCTAAGTTCATTGGTATCACTGAGCCCGTCAGCAAGATGCACCCGTTTTTTTAAGCGAGTAAGCACTTGTAATGCACCATTAACGATACGTGCAATCACCATGTGAAAACTATTAGAACCTAGGTCAATAGCCGCAATTTCTTGTGGTCTAGTCGTAGATGTATTGGTTATTGGCATAGTATCAAGCTCTTGTATCAGGCGTTTCGTGTGATTTTAAATAGTCATAAACCGCAAGTTGGGAACGAATTTTACGTTTATTACCGCGAGGAACATAATGATTACTTAAATCTTTGTCAACATAACGCGCTTTTACAGTATCGTTAAATTGTAACTCAAGAATATCTAAAACTAATTGTTTAAGACGTGGGTCTAGCAGGCGAACAGCGACCTCAATACGATAGTCTATATTACGAGTCATCCAATCAGCTGACGAAATAAAGACCTGTTCATCACCGGCGTTTGAAAAGACGTAAACGCGGTCATGTTCAAGAAATCTATCGACAATACTGGTTACTTGAATGTTTTCACTGTAACCCGCCTGACCAGTAACTAAAGAACACATACCGCGTACTAATAAGCGGATTTTGACACCTGCATTTGATGCATCATAAAGTTTATCGGTTAATTCTTTATCAACAAGGTTATTGATTTTTAATGTAATACCACTAGGTAATCCGGCGAGAGCATTACTAATTTCCTGATCAATGAGTTCATTTAATTTAGTGCGGGTATTTTGTGGTGATACCATTAAATTATCGAATGAAACAGGGCGGTATGGATTTTCAATAAAGCTAAAGACTCGGCGAACTTCATTGGTGATTTGTTCATTCGCAGTAAGTAATGAATAGTCAGTATAGAGACGCGCGGTTTTCTCGTTAAAATTACCGGTTCCAATATGTGCATAGCGGATAATTTCGCCATTTTCCATCCGCGAAATAATAAACAATTTAGCGTGGATTTTAAGGCCTGGCGCAGAGAAAATAACGTGTACGCCTGCTTCAGTTAATCTTTTGGCCCAATGGATGTTGGCGGCTTCATCAAAGCGCGCTTGTAGCTCAACCACCACTGTGACTTTTTTGCCATTGTGCGCGGCATGGATAACGGAATCAATAATCCGAGAATCTTTAGCGACACGATAAATATTGATTTTTATCGAGAGCACATTGGGGTCAAAAGACGCTTGTCTCAGTAATTCTAAGGTATGTTCAAATGTGTAATAAGGGTAATAGAGCAGCACATCTCGTTCACGGATGGCATCAAATCCATTGCGAAAATTATCGAACCAACGATGGCGAAGTCTCGGCAATGGTTTATTTAATAAGTTTTTATTACCTTCATTTGGGAAGTTAATGAAATCTTTAAAGTTATGGTAACGTCCACCCGCAATAACAGAGTCATCATTAGATAACCCCAATTTTTGTCGTAGAAGAACCACCATTTCATCAGGCATATCTCGCTGATAAACAAAACGCACAGGTTCCGCGGTAAGGCGCTGTTTCAGGGTCGATGACATGATTTCAAGTAGGCTGGACTCCATTTCTGTCGCAATATCATATTCTGCATCGCGTGTCATTTTCATGGAATAAGCATTTAACTTATCGTAGTCAAAGAAGCCTTTAAAAATTTCATCAAGGGTATATCGCAAGATATTATCAATTAATACCATAGACTTTCGACGCTTGGGCATTTCGGGAGGCAAATTAACAAAACGCGGCACTTTATCTGATGGTATTTCTAATAACGCATACTGAATATCACTACCGTTAATAATTTCAACGGCAAGGTAGGTGTAGTCATCTTTTAGAAACTCGACTAAATCCGTATCCCGATTAATTAAAATCGGGGTAATGTGTTGACGTAAGTTTTGTCTGAAATATTGACGTACCCAAATTTGTTGGCGTGGGGATATTTGTCTTTCGTTAATTAAGAATATTTGGTTGCGAGCCATTTCAAGCAGTAAATCATTATACAAAACGTCAAACTCTTGTTCTTGTTTGGCGACTTTAGATTGGATGCGTTTAAGTAAATGACGAGAGCCACTGGCTGAGCCACGTTCTTCATTAATTAAAATCCGACGCTTCACATCGGCAAAACGGACTTTATAAAATTCATCTAAATTATTGGAATAAATGCCCAAAAAACGCATTCGCTCAATGAGAGGGTTACGCTTATCAGCGGCTTCTTGTAAAACGCGTTCGTTAAAAGCCAGCCAGCTTAACTCTTTTTCATGATAGAGACGTTCTTGGGACATTATTGCTCCGTAATACTCTAAGCGTTAATACTTATATGCCGTTGATATTAGATATCAATGTATAAATATGAATAATTTAGCTTTGATTAAACGCGCTGCTTAATGGCTGCATTTTTACTGACAACACTTTCAGGATTATCAGACTGTTGTTTCATTGCAAAATATTGGTGTTGAAAAACACACATACGAATTGCTGTATGATAGCGACCATTAACAAAAAACTCGTCAATTAATTCGCCTTCAGTATGAAAGCCTAGTTTATTATAAATATGAATAGCTTTTATATTTTCTTTATCGACGATGAGATAAAGCTTATATAAATTAAGTACAGAGAAAGCATAGTCCATCGCAAGTTTGGCTGCACGCGTTGCATAGCCTTTTCCTTGATAATGTGGAGCAATGATTATCTGAAATTCAGAGCGTCGGTGAATGTAATCGATTTCAACGAGTTCGACTAAGCCGACTTTTTCACTATCATTTTCAATGATAAAACGACGTTCAGATTGGTCATGAATATGTTTGTCGTAAAGATCGCTAAGTTCGACAAAAGCCTCATAAGGCTCTTCAAACCAGTAACGCATCACGCTGGCATTATTGTCAATTTGATGAATAAATGCCAAATCTTCACGTTCAAGTGGGCGCAACCTAAACGGATGAACTTGCCCGGTAGTCATATAACACCTCTAATTATTTTTGGTATATGTTTATATATCGATTTTGCCGTTTTGGTAAAAACAGAAATAAACACACTGAATTAACTTCTAAGAACCATGATAAGGATACCATTTATTTGTAATAAAATAATGACTCAACGCAGAGAGTTTTTTTTCATGGCGAAGATTTATCCAGTTTAGGTGGGAAAATAACGAATAAGGTTAGAATAAAGAGAAAAAGGGCAGAAATTATTTTCGGCCCTTGATTTGATTAGCCTAGCGATTTAGCGGGTGTCGCTTAATAACGGTCACTCGACAGCGGCACCTTGTGCAGGAAGTGGATTGCCATCTAACACCGCTTTGCCATCAATCATTGTTAATCGGTCATTCACAAACCATTGCACTACCATCGGGTAAATGTGGTGTTCTTTGGTTTTGATCCGCTCAATGACACCATATTCAGTATCGTCTGTAAAAAGTGGGATTTTTGCTTGCAAAATGACAGGGCCGCCATCAAGTTCTTCGGTGACAAAATGCACAGAAGTACCGTGTTCTTTATCGCCATTTTCAAGGGCTTTTCGGTGAGTATGCAACCCCGGATATTTAGGGAGCAAAGACGGGTGTATGTTGAGCATTTTACCCGAGAAATTTTTAACAAAATTCGATGATAAAATTCGCATAAAACCAGCAAGCACCACTAAGTCAGGTTGATATTGCGCTATTGTTTCCAGTAAAGCAGCATCGTATTCATCGCGGCTAAGATAGTTTTTAGCATTCAGACAAAGGGCGGGAATACCCGCCTCTTGTGCTCGAATAATACCGTATGCATCGCTTTGGTTGCTCACTACTGCAACAATATCAGCATTGATGGTGCCGTTATGGCAACCATCAATTAATGACTGTAAATTACTGCCACTACCGGAAATGAGGACAACAATTTTTTTCATTAGCGGATCACTACTTGCTCTTCACCTTCAGGTAATTGGCCGATGGTGCCAATCTGCCATGCTTTTTCACCTAATGCGGTGAGTAATGTTAACGCAGAGGCAACTTCGGTTTGAGGCAGAGCAATAATGATACCGACACCACAGTTAAACGTGCGATACATTTCATGTGTTGTAACTGCACCTGCTTGTTGTAACCAACTAAATACGCTCGGCCACTGCCAGCTATCGCCATCAATAATCGCTTGAGTATTATCAGGTAAAACGCGTGGAATATTTTCCCAAAAACCGCCACCTGTAATATGTGCGATAGCGTGAATATTATTTTTAGAGATCAGCTCAAGGACATTTTTCACATAAATGCGAGTTGGCATTAATAAATGATCAGCGAGTGATTTGCCCTCTAACTGAGTATTTTCTGGGTTAGTTTTGCTGACTTCTAAAATTTTGCGTACGAGAGAATAGCCATTTGAATGAGGACCACTTGATCCTAAAGCGATTAATGCATCACCCGCACTGACTTTAGTGCCATCAATAATTTCTGAGCGCTCAACGACACCAACACAGAAACCAGCAACGTCATAATCTTCACCATGATACATACCTGGCATTTCGGCAGTTTCACCACCCACTAAGGCACAACCTGATTGTTTACAGCCTTCAGCGATACCCGTGATGACGCTTGCCGCTGTATCGACGTCTAATTTGCCTGTTGCGTAGTAGTCGAGGAAGAATAGGGGCTCAGCACCTTGTACAATTAAATCGTTAACGCACATAGCGACAAGGTCAATACCAATCGAATCGTGACGCTTTAAATCCATCGCAAGACGTAATTTGGTGCCAACGCCATCTGTACCTGAAACCAAAACTGGTTCACGGTACTTCTGTGGCAGGGAACATAATGCACCAAAGCCTCCGAGTCCTCCCATGACTTCTGGGCGGCGAGTTTCTTTTACTACACCTTTAATGCGTTCAACCAATGCGTTACCTGCATCAATATCGACACCGGCATCTTTATAGCTGAGAGAGGTTTTATCAGTCACTACGGCCCCCAAGGCAATTGCATATTTAGAAAAATAAACTATCTTGATAGATATTCTAGCAGGCAACGCAAACGTTTGCGATAGCTTTGTTAATGAAAAATTATGGCAAAGACTCTCCAAGTTGCGATGGTGTTAGCTACACTTAGTATTCATCCTTATAATATCGCTTAGAGATAAGCATATAAACTAGCTAATTAACTATTTGAATTAGCAGATATATTTAAAAAAACAAAATCTAACTGATTAAATCTTGACCTGAGTCAAGCGGAATCTAGTGGCATCTACCGAAAAAAGAGGTATAATCCGGCGATTTTTTTGTCCGCCAGTGTCTAAAACAGTAGGAGAAACCCATGAAGATCGTTGAGGTAAAACACCCTCTCGTTAAACATAAACTCGGCCTGATGCGAGCTCATGATATAAGTACTAAGCGTTTTCGTGAACTGGCCTCAGAGGTTGGTAGCCTACTCACTTATGAAGCAACCGCTGACCTAGAAACTGAAAAAGTAACAATAGATGGTTGGTGCGGTCCGGTAGAAGTTGAACAAATCAAAGGTAAGAAAATAACGGTAGTCCCAATTCTTCGTGCAGGTATTGGCATGATGAATGGTGTTCTAGATAGTATTCCAAGTGCACGTATCAGTGTGGTGGGTGTTTATCGTGATGAAGAAACACTAAAACCTGTCCCTTATTTCCAAAAATTAGCTTCAAATATTGATGAGCGTATGGCGCTAGTCGTTGACCCGATGTTAGCGACCGGTGGCTCTATGATTGCAACAATTGATTTGTTGAAAAAATCAGGTTGTCATGCAATTAAAATTTTGGTTCTTGTTGCTGCGCCGGAAGGTATTAAAGCACTTGAAGCCGCTCACCCAGATGTTGAATTGTATACTGCTTCTATTGATGAATATTTAAATGAAGAAGGGTATATCGTTCCGGGTCTCGGAGATGCGGGCGATAAGATATTTGGTACTAAATAATAATGAGCCGACTTAATGAGTCGGCTTTTTTTTGTTTGTTTAATTATTATTTTCTTAATTATAAAATCCATTATTAAAAGGATAAAACGAAATGACACGTCGTACGATCGGTGTTGAAGAAAGACCCCCTCTACTACAAACTATTCCACTGAGTTTACAACACCTGTTTGCTATGTTTGGGGCGACGGTTATCGTACCTATTTTGTTTGGTGTTAATCCTGCAACCATACTGTTATTTAATGGTATTGGCACATTGTTATATTTATTTATCTGTAAAGGACAAATTCCAGCTTATTTGGGTTCGAGTTTTGCTTTTATTTCACCAGTATTAATTTTGCTACCGTTAGGATATGAGCTTGCACTTGGTGGGTTTATCATCTGTGGTGTGCTGTTTTGCCTTGTTGCTTTAATTGTAAAAATTGCGGGACGAGGTTGGATTAACGTCATGTTTCCACCTGCGGCAATGGGTGCAATTGTTGCAGTTATCGGTTTAGAGCTGGCGCAAACAGCGGCAGGAATGGCGGGTTTACTACCAAAAGAAGGCGTGCCTGTTGAATCCTCCACGCTAATTATTTCAATTGTCACTTTATCGGTCACCATTTTGTGTGCAGTGGTTTTCCGCGGCTTTCTGGCGATTATTCCAATTTTAATCGGCGTGTTGAGCGGATATGCGTTGTCCTATTTCATGGGTATTGTTGATTTTACACCAGTTATTGAAGCGCCATGGTTTGCTTTACCGACTTTTTATACACCACGTTTTGAATGGTTTGCGATATTAACTATCTTACCTGCTGCGCTGGTTGTTATTGCGGAGCACGTGGGTCACTTAGTCGTCACCGCGAATATCATTGAACGCGATTTAATGAAAAGCCCCGGCCTGCATCGCTCAATGTTTGCTAATGGACTTTCGACAGTAATTTCAGGCTTCTTTGGATCGACGCCTAATACCACTTATGGTGAAAATATCGGTGTAATGGCCATAACGAAAGTGTATAGCACATGGGTTATTGGTGGTGCTGCTGTGATTGCCATACTACTTTCTTGTGTCGGAAAATTAGCAGCGGCGATCCAGTTAGTGCCAGTTCCAGTCATGGGCGGTGTTTCTTTATTACTTTATGGTGTGATTGGTGCTTCCGGTATTCGCGTTTTAATTGACTCAAAAGTAGATTATAACAAACCACAAAACCTAATTTTAACGTCAGTTATCTTAATTATTGGGGTTAGCGGCGCGGTTATTCATATTGGACAAGCAGAACTTAAGGGAATGGCATTGGCAACAGTAGTGGGTATAGGAATGGCGTTACTGTTCCGTTTTATCACTTTTGTACGCCCTGAAAAGCAATTTGTCACTGCGGAACTTGAAGAAGTCGATACGAAGAAAAAATAAACTTTTTCTATATGAAAAGATAAAACTAATTGCCGGTGTGACGAAATACGCCGGCAATTGAAATTCTTACTGTTCATCTATCCTTGAAATTTATGGTAAACTTGTCCGCGTTAATTGATTTGCACAGTCAGAGGTGCTTCTGAACACACCATCACAGCTTTCACTGCCACTTTATCTACCCGATGATGAAACTTTCGCCAGCTTTTATGCAGGGGAAAATGATGCCTTATTATCTGCAATTAAATCAGCGATTATGCAATCTCATGGGAGCTATATTTATTATTGGTCTCGTGAAGGCGGGGGAAAGAGTCATCTGCTTCATGCAGCTTGTGCTCAATTGTCGGAGCAAGGTGTGGCTGTAGGCTATGTGCCATTAGATAAACGAGCTTATTTTGTACCTGAAGTTTTAGAGGGTATGGAACATTTATCACTGGTATGTCTTGATAACATTCAATGCATTGCTGGAGATGAAGAGTGGGAAATGGCCATTTTTAATTTCTACAATCGAATATTAGAAATCGGGCGTACTTGTCTTTTGATTACGGGTGATAGGCCGCCAAGACAAATTGATTTGGTTCTTCCTGATTTAGCGTCAAGGCTAGACTGGGGACAAATTTATAAGCTACATCCACTAAGTGATGAAGATAAAATTTGTGTGCTCCAATTACGAGCTCGGATAAGAGGGTTTGAACTACCTGAAGATGTGTGTCGTTTTGTTTTAAAGCGCCTTGACCGAAAAATGGGTACTTTATTCGATATTCTCAATAAGTTAGATCACGCATCTATCGTTGCACAACGTAAACTGACCATCCCTTTTGTAAAAGAAACTCTCAAATTATAACATTCTCCGACTAGGGAAATGATTGGCAGCCAAATGACTGCCAATAATAGACGCTATAAAATATCGAATACCTGTTCAGGTGGGCGACCTAATTTAGCTTTATCACCATTGACCACAATGGGGCGTTCAATCAACTTAGGATTATCGTGCATCGCTTTGATGAGCTGCTCTTGACTCAATGAATCATCGCTAAGTTTTAATTCTTTATATAAATCTTCTTTAGTACGCATTAATTGGCGCGCATCGTTAAAATTAAGCATTGTTAGCAATTTTTTAATATCAGTAATGCTAGGCGGTGTTTTTAAATATTCAATTACCGTTGGCGTAATGCCTCTTTCTTCTAAAAGATTGAGCGTTTCTCGACTTTTAGAGCAGCGAGGATTATGGTAAATCTTAATATTATCCGTCATGACGATTATTCCTTACGGTTTGGCATTACTGTCGCGTAATTGTAATTTTTTCAATTCATCGATACGTGCATCGTAGCGTTGTTGTTCATAACTGCCGAGCTTGCTTTTTCTGCTAGCATCACTGAGATAATTGATTGCATTATCATAGTTGCCTCTAAGCGCCATTCCCTCAGCGTAAGCCGCGAGTTCTTCGTTTCGATTACCTTGTTTTGCCGATGCTTCTGCTAATAAATCCCAACCGATAGGGTCATTAGGGTAATCAAACGTATATTTATTTAACAGCTTACTGGCTTCTTTATATTGATGGCCATTAACTAATGCGTTGGCAAGGTTAACGATTAGAACAGTATTGTTGGGTGATTTTTTTAACGCATTTTGCAGGCGAGTAATGGCTTTACCTACTTGTTTTTGTTCAATATCAATATCCGTCATGCTATCGATAAACCACGGATTGTCAGGTTGTTTTGCTAATAATTGGCTGACTATTTTTTCTGCTTCTGCATACTTTTTATTTTGAGATAGTTGTAAGGCTTGGCCGTATTTCGCGGCGAGCTGTTCTTGTTCAGAACCTTTACTATAGTTATCAATTATTTGGTCTAAAGCGATCTTTTGATCTTCACTATACATCGACAAGATACGTACACGGGCTAACATAAAATCCAGTGATGATGGCGTGCTCACTTTTGGATATTGATTTGAGCGGTTACGTGCATCGGCTAAACGACTATCTGGTAATGGGTGAGTCAGTAATATTTCAGGCGGCTTAGACATATAGCGGGTTTGGTCTGACATTGTTTGCATAAAATCAGACATTGCATGAGGATCAAACCCAGCACGTCTTAACGTTTGTAAACCAATGCGGTCAGCTTCTTGTTCGTTGGCTTGGGTAAAGCTAATCATACCTTGCTGTACACCCGCCATAGTACCTGTTAGCGCTGCAAATCCTGCTTGTGGATTAGCCATAATGAGCAGTAATGAACCAATGGTTCCTGCAATGGCTAGCGGTGTGGTGCTTTTTTGGTCTTCCATCATTCGTGCAAGATGGCGCTGAGTAACGTGAGATATTTCGTGAGCCATAACTGAGGCTAACTGGCTTTCATTTTGGCTATAACGAAAGAGCGCGGAATGCAGGACGACATTACCACCGAAATAGGCGTAAGCGTTAATATTTGGGTTATTTACAAGATAAAACGTGAAGGGTGTTTTAACTGAATCGGCATTTTTAACTAAACGCATACCCAATTTGTTAATGTATTGAGTAAGTAATGGGTCATAAATTAATGGTGTACTGGCGCGAATTTGGCGCGTAATTGCATCACCCATGATAATTTCTTGGTTAATACTTAGTGTAGCTCCTGCGGTTGTACCAATATCGGGTAACGTATCTTCAATAGCGCCATACGCAGGGAGTACTGTACTATTCATTAGTGCAGTGATTAATAAAGCCAGTAGTGGATATTTAAATTTTTTAGTCATTTGGTCATGGTATCCCATACAGCACGAATTATTTAGGGGATATGATAGCAAAAGCTATCGTAAAATCAGTTATTCGGTATAATTTTCGATAATTTAAGAACTGTCCTTTATTTTAAGCGCATTTTTTTGCATTAATATCCCAGGAGCCAATGAATGTTGGAATTGTTTTTACAGTGGTATCGCCGACGTTTCGCTGACCCACAAGCTGTTGCACTTTTTACTCTGCTCGTTATCGGCTTTTTTATTATTTTTTTCTTTAGCAGTATATTGGCTCCGTTATTGGTGGCAATTGCATTAGCGTATTTGTTGGAATGGCCGACACATTTACTTGAACGTATTGGTTTATCTCGGGTTCTCGCTGTTAGCATTATTTTGACCTTATTTGCAGGAATTAGTGCCATGGTCATTTTAATAATTGCACCTACAGCATGGCAACAGGGAATTAATTTAGTTGCTGATTTACCGAGTATGGTCACGCGTTTCAATGAATTTGCTCAAAAATTACCTGAACAATATCCTGCTTTAGTTGATGTTGGCATTATCGACATGATGGCAGATAACTTGCGTAGTCGTTTATCTGGTGTGGCAGACTCGGTAGTAAAAGCATCAGTTGCGTCTTTGATTGGTATTTTTTCCCTCGCTATCTATCTAGTGCTTGTTCCGTTAATGATGTTTTTCTTACTTAAAGATAAAGACAGAATAGGGAAAAGTTTTGTTAAATTGCTACCGAAAAATCGCGTGTTAGTTAGCAAAGTTTGGTTGGAAATGAACCAACAAATTGCGAATTATTTACGTGGTAAAATCACTGAAATGGTGATTGTTGGTGTTTGTACTTATTTATGTTTTGCTTATTTTGATTTGCGTTATGCGGTGTTACTTTCCGTATTAGTCGGAATATCGGTATTGATCCCATATATTGGGGCGGTAGCCGCGACAATTCCGGTTGTGCTGGTGGCACTATTTCAATGGGGAATTGGTAGTGACTTTTGGTCCTTGATTATTGTTTATCTTGTCATTCAAGGGCTTGATAGCAATATTGTTGTTCCACTTCTGTTTTCAGAAGCGGTAAACTTACATCCATTAGTTATTATTTTATCTGTGGTTATTTTTGGTGGATTATGGGGATTTTGGGGGGTGTTTTTTGCTATTCCTCTCGCCACTTTGATTAAAGCCGTGATCCACGCATGGCCAGAAGATACCAGTGATAGTGAAAAGCTAGAGAGTAAAGACAGTAAATAGTTATTGCGCTAATAAGAGCCTCGTCCTTTAGGGGACGGGGGGAATGACAAAATTTTATGCTTAATTTGACGATGAGCGATTGATGATAAATGCTTATTTATCAGTTGGATAATGAGTGACATATTGCAGGTTTTGAAAAAGAGGGTTGAATACAACATAACAACCCTATTTAATTAGATTAGTTGTGAGTGTTTATGTAGTTAAGTACAATTTCATGGTGATTACTGGTTTTAAAGTCGTCAAATACGTGTTCAACGTTACCTGCAGCATCAATAAGAAAGCTAATACGATGAATTCCATCATACGTTTTCCCCATGAATTGTTTTTCGCCCCATACACCAAATTGTTCACAGACTTGGTGGTCTTCATCGGATAATAAAGTGAAGTTCAATAGTTCTTTTTCAGCGAAACGCGCCAATTTTTCAGGTTTATCGGTGCTGATCCCTAAAACTTCGACACCTTTAGCTTTCAGTGTGTCCATTTCATCGCGTAGACCACAAGCCTGCACAGTACAACCCGGCGTCATTGCTTTTGGGTAAAAGTAAACTAATACACGCTGACCTTCGTAATCAGACAGACTGATAACCTCACCATCTTGGTCAGGAAGGCTAAATTGTGGCGCCTTATCACCGGCTTTCAATGGGTTCATTGCTTATATCTCCATTAACTCTGCATGTTGGGGTTGTTAACAATGCTGATATTGCCTTTAGCTTTAAGCATTGTACATAGTTGTTGAAATTTATTTTTTATTATTATGCCATTATCATCTAATGGGTCATGTGCCGTAATTTGAATTTCTAGTTGGGCTGGTACATTATTATGGGCAGGTTGAGTTTTAGAAACAAGTTCTGCAATATTACATTGTTGGGTTGTGAATAAATTTGTGAATTGCTCGACAATTCGAGGCGCATCATCGACCACAATATTGACAGTCACTGTCGATGGATAGTAAGTGGTTTGAACGCTTTTAGTTCTTTTCATAACAATGAGAAGCTCTAACTCGGCTCCTTTGGGCGGTAGTGTTGATTCTAAGAGGGCGATAGAGTTCCAGCTACCCGACAGCATCATGATAAAAGTAAACTCTTTGCCAAACATCGCTAGGCGACTATCTTCAATATTACAATCACATTCGCTAACAAGGCGAGTTATTGTATTCACAATGCCTGGACGATCTGTTCCCAGCGCGGTAATAACGAGAAATTGCTGTTCAGTCTGAGGCAAAGTCTATTCCTTATTTTTGTATTATGTCAGTTTTCATTCGACCGACAATATTGCCATAAAAAATATTGCCATAAAAAGTATCGTCATAAAAAAACTAACTTTAGATAATGATAAGGAAACCATAAAAATATGAATCTGCCAAGAGGAGTGACTCACTCTTGCGAGAAATATCAGTGAATTATTACTTCTATTTAAGTTTATGCTGCTGGCATTAACAAAATTCATTAAAATCTTGCGTTTGGGTGGTTTTCTTCTTCGATATGAAAAAGTAACATGGGGGTTCAACTATTTTAGAGGTTATCGCCATGGCTAACGGAAACTACAAAGATTTTTTAACGGGAAGTATTGTTGCAGTTATTACACCGATGGATTCAGCTGGGCGTTTAGATAAACAAAGCCTAAAAAGATTGGTTGATTATCATGTTGAAAGCGGTACATCTGCTATTGTATCGGTTGGTACTACTGGTGAATCTGCTACGCTAAATCACAAAGAGCACGTTGAAGTGGTGAAAGCTACGTTAGAATTAGCCGATGGACGTATCCCTATTATTGCTGGTGCAGGCGCCAATGCGACAGCAGAAGCTATCTCATTAACGAAAGATTTCGAAAACAGCGGTGTAGTTGCTTGCTTGACGGTAACACCTTATTATAATAAACCGTCTCAAGAAGGGCTTTATCAACATTTTAAAGCAATATCAGAAAACACGAGCTTGCCTCAAATTCTCTATAATGTACCATCACGTACTGGTTGTGATTTATTACCAGAAACCGTGGGGCGTTTAGCTAAATTAGCAAATATTGTTGCAATTAAAGAAGCAACAGGGAACTTAGCAAGGGTTCACCAAATCAAAGAACTTGTTGATGATAATTTTGTATTGCTCACAGGTGATGATGCAACTGCACTTGATTTTATGCAACTCGGGGGCCAAGGTGTAATTTCAGTAACTTCAAACGTTGCAGCTGCACAGATGGTAAAAATGTGTGACTTAGCGCTTGCAGGCAAATATACTGAGGCTCGTGAATTAAATAAACGACTGATGGGACTGCATCATCAGTTATTTGTTGAACCAAATCCAATTCCAGCGAAATGGGGCTGTCACCGTCTTGGCCTGATCTCCGATGATACTTTACGGTTACCAATGACACCGTTAACCGCATCAGGTCAGCAGAAGGTAGAGGAAGCTCTGAAGCTCGCTGGGTTACTGTAAAATTTAGGGAATTTTAATGGCAACATTATTGCAAAAATCGAAGGTTATGAAGGTTGCTGGCCTGTCACTTGTTGTGTTACTGGCAGCCTGCTCCAGCGATCAGCGCTATAAACGTCAGGTCAGTGGTGATGAAGAATATCTCAATGCTGCGCCATTGAAAATGTTGAATGCGCCTCAAGGAATTACATTACCAGAACAAAATGGTGAGTTTGATATTCCTAAGGCAACATCAACAGGAGCGATAGGGAAAGCACTTGATATTCGCCCACCAGTACTGACTATTTCGCAATTGTCCGGTTCGCGTACAGAAGATAGCGCTAATGCGAGTCGTTTGTTGCTAGAAAATACCCCTGAAAATAGTGCTCTATGGTCACAAGTGACATTGATCCTAGAACAGCGCGGTATTCCTGTATCTTCAAAAGATGATGGTTCACATTCAATTGAAACCAATTGGGTTAAATGGGATCGCGCAGATGAAGATGTGGCAATCGAAAGCCGCCATAAAATTACAGTGCAACCAGAAAATAACATGATAGCGCTGACCGTGACTAATTTAGGAATGCAGCAGGGTACCGAATCGATTACCGATGCCGCTGAAATGCAACGTTATAATAAATTGCTGTTAAATGAATTAACCGATAATTTATTTGCATTGCGCGATACATCTAATAAAAATAGCATTCAGAATGCTTATGGTATTATTGATGTTCAAACCGGTAGTGACACCACAGGTCTACCATTGGTCATTGTTCGTGCGCCGTTTGATGCTGTGTGGGAGCGTCTGCCTCATACACTGGAAAATGTCGGTATGAAAGTCGGCGATCGTAGCCGTTCTACAGGTTCTGTTATGGTGACATATAAAGGACTAAGCAGCTCTGAATGGCAAGCACTTGGTGTTGATGACCCATCAGTACCAGAAGCCGACTATAAAATTCAGGTTGGTGATTTGAATAACCGTAGTAGCCTACAGTTTATCAATACTAAAGGTGTGCCATTAACTCAAAAACAAAATGATGAAATGGTTGCTGCATTGAAAGCCGCATTTAGTAAAGTTGCACCTAAAAAATAATTATTAATTATTTGATTTGAATATAAACCGTAACGCATTTATTGGGTTACGGTTTTTTTCGTTTTATTACGACTAAGCACAATTATATTTAATCAGTAATATAAAAAATAAGAATATTTGGTGGATTTATAATCAATTTGTTTTCAGATATACTCTACTTATAGATTGGCAACATTATAGGGATCTGTCGTGCATAATAATCGAATTGAGAGGATAAAAAATAGAGACAGTAATGTAATGCCAAGGAAAATATCAGGGGCTGGTTTCAATCGAAAATTACGAACAACTGAGGGCAATATTTCACATACTGCTACCTTTATTAGAGAGGGTATTGGTGATTTTGAATTACCAAATTATGATATTTCTATTGGTTATCGGTTGGTTAAGTCAGAAAAAAAAGAGCAATATCGTTTGATAACTGTGGGCGATATTCCTGAAACCGTTTACTTGGTTGAGTTAAAATTTCGAAAAGATATTATTTTGGATAGAATAACGTGTACACAAATTAAAGTATGGCGCACAATTTCATCGATCCATAAAAATGTTATTCGAGAATTACCCAGCTTATTTTTTGCTTATCTACTTGATACATATTGTATTATGCTTACTGATGAAGAACATACCGATGACGGGAGACGTTTTTGGGAATCAATGATTGATTGGGCATTTAATACTCAATATTACGTTTATACTTCTGATGGTACAGTCGAAGATAGACCTTTGACTGTGATTAAAAATATGAATGATTTTTATACGAACTGGAGCGATCTATTTTGGGGGAACGACATTGATATTCATACACATAGATTAATTGCTATAAGTAAAATACCACTAATCTCTAGATAATACGGTTAAATCGCCATTCTTCAGTTTTTACTCGCAAAAATCAATTCTGAAATTGCTATTCATTTGAATAAATAAACCATAAAACAAATGGACAAAAAATCAGTGTTCATCGTTAAGTAATCGTTTGCGTCTGAATGATATTTTGATTATCATAATGGTTAGTGAGTTATTAAATATTGAATATCAGTTAGTTAGCAATGACGAATGATAATATTCGGTAACTAACTGAAACAGAGCAGAAAACTAACAATGAGTTGAGTTTTTTTAAGTTATCGCAGCACTGCTGTTAGTTATCTGAATCTGCAACGCAGGTTGATATCCTATTTCGTTTAGCCACATCTCTGGAGTGTGTAAAATGCAAAAGAAAGCTGAGTTGTATCGTGGGAAGGCAAAAACTGTCTATACCACAGAGGATCCTGATTTATTAATTCTGGAATTCCGTAATGATACATCAGCACTCGATGGTGAGCGCATCGAGCAATTTGATCGTAAAGGAATGGTAAATAACAAATTTAATCATTTTATTATGAGCAAACTAGAAGAGGCGGGTATTCCAACCCAGATGGAAGCCTTGTTATCTGATACTGAAGCTTTGGTTAAAAAATTGGATATGGTACCTGTTGAATGCGTGATCCGTAATCGCGCTGCAGGCTCATTAGTGAAACGCCTTGGCATTGAAGAGGGTATGGTATTAAATCCTCCAATATTTGATTTATTCTTAAAAGATGATGCAAAGCATGACCCAATGGTCAATGAGTCTTATTGCGAAACATTCGGTTGGGTAAGCCAAGAAAACTTAGCACAAATGAAACTGTTAAGTTACAAAGCCAACGAAGTGTTAAGCAAAATTTTTGCAGATGCAGGGCTCATTCTTGTTGATTTTAAATTGGAATTTGGCTTGTGCAACGGTCAAGTCATTCTTGGTGATGAGTTTTCACCTGATGGTAGCCGTTTATGGGATAAAGCGACATTGAACAAAATGGATAAAGACCGTTTTCGTCAAAGTTTAGGTGGGTTGATTGAAGCTTATGAAGAAGTTGCTCGCCGTATCGGTGTTCAACTCGACTAACAAATTAATATATTTTCCTTAAATGATGTTTTTTTAGCCTGCAAAATGCAGGCTATTTTTTTAGGCGTTTTGATTCATTTTAGTCGCATTTATAAATTGAGTAGCCCAGAAATGAGGCTCACGTTGTAGGGGTAATTGCAAAGCATGGCTCAGTGATATTAGCGTTGGTGCGGGAAGTTCTGAGGCAGGCTGTAATTCACCGTGGCGTAAAATTTGGTCAATATCACCATCTCCAATTAATTGACCCGCAGATAAATGTAAGGCTCTATCAAAATGACGAGCAACAAAATCAAGGTCATGGCTGATGGTAATGACCGTCGTGCCTTGCGCTTTTTGTAGATTTAGCCAATGCTCAAAACAATCCATCCAACGTGCATCGAAATCTCGACTAGGTTCATCAAGTAGCAATAATTTGGGTGCAACGGCGCTCAAACAGGCTACCGCGACCATACGGCGCTGCCCTGAATGGAGGTCAAGTGGATGTTTGTGTGCTACCTCTACTAAATTGCAAACGTCTAAAGCCTGTAGGGTACGTTGTTGAATTTCTTCTTTGGATAATTTTTGCCTACGAAGCCCAAAGGCAACCTCATCCATTACCGTACTATGAAAGATTTGTTTTTCTGCTTCTTGAAATAAAATGCCGATTTTGCTGGCGCGTTCAGGTGCTGAATAATTCGTTAAAGCTGTATTCTCAAACAACACACTGCCATGAGTGGGTTTTAATAATCCGGCAATAAGGCGCAATAAGGTTGATTTTCCTGCACCATTATCGCCCACTAATGCTATCCATTCGCCTGAATTAATGGTTAAGCACAGCGGTGAAATATTGTCATTCACTGAATTAGGCCAACGATAGGTTAAATTATCAAGCTGTAGCATAAAAATCCTTAAATGCTTGGAGCAATTGGTTATCATTGCGAGGGATAGAATTTTTCCAATGCCCCGACTTAACCAAATGACCAAGGGTACGCCACGCATCAGGCATATTAATCGTTTCTTGAGCTGCGGTGAATATCTGCTCAATATCGCCGTGAGCAATAGTATGACCTGAATCGAGCAGTAAAAAATCATCACAAAAGCTAAGGGCCGGCAACAAATTTCGCTCGAATAAAATTACACTACAGCCGCTATGTTGGGTGTGTTGTTTAAGTTGTAATAATATGCGATGTGTCGCACTCGGTGTTAAGCGACTAAATGCTTCATCTAGTAATAACAATTGTGGGCGCATTGCAAGCGCGCCAGCTAAAACCACACGTTGGGCTTCGCCACCGGAAAGCGTGGCAGGATGGCGGTAACGTAATGACTCACAAAATGTCAAAGATATAGCTTCATCAACTCGTTGAGTAATATCGTTAGGTGATAAACCTAGATTTTCGGGACCGAATGCAACTTCTTGTTCAACAGTAAACGCGCAACCGGATAATTGTAGTTGTGGCGATTGCTGGATAAGTTGTCGATTAGCCGATAATGTGACGAGAGAGCCTTCGGCTAAAGGCTGTTCTATGGCTTGCGCTGTTCCTTGCAATTGACCACTGAGTAAATCGGGATGCCATCCACATAGTAATTGCGCTAAGGTACTTTTACCACTGCCATTACCGCCTAGCACACATAGCCATTCCCCGCGCACTAATTGCATATCAATGGGGCCTAATATGGGTGTTTCTAAGCCAACGGGCGTAAAGCTCATTTGTTGTAAATTTACCACCACAGTGTTAACCCACCTTCAACAATAATAAGTAATAAAAGACCATAACGCAGCCAGCGCTGAGATGGGCTATCGATAGGGTGATTAAGCGTGGTGCGTTGAGTAGTATAGCGAAACCCTCGCATATCTAATGCTGCACCACGAATACTGAGCTCGCTTAAAGTATTACTGGCAAGAGGTAATAATATTGTGGGTAATGAAGTTAGCCGTTGCCAGAAATTACCATCAAGCGGAACCCCTCTCGCTAATTGAGCTTCTTTAATACTGGCTAGCTGTTGGCGAAGTTGTTCGACGAGTAATAAAGGTCCAGCTAATAAATAAGAAAAGCTAGCAGGGAGTCTGCTAGCAAATAACGCACGAATGAAACGCTCGGTTGGCACATACTGTAACCACAATTGAGAGCCACTGATTATGGCTAGTAATCTAAACCATAATGCCATCGCTCTTTCTTGATGATTATTTTGTAGCATTTCACCTGTTAATAGTTGGGACAGCCATCCGCTATGGATCAGCCAGAGTCCTGCTGCCATTGGAAGCATAATCCATGCGACAAAGCGCCAACGAAAACGAGCGGCTGGCCAAATGATTAATGCTGAGAATAGGCTACAACTGAGTATAATTAGCGGCCAACCTAAAGGTAAAAGCATTGCGCTAGCACTGAGCCATAACCATATAGTTAACGAGGTGAAAGGGTGCATCTTTAGCGAACCTTCGCCATTTGTGGGAAACTTCTTTGTACGCGCTCAGGTAATCGGCGAACTAATAACCAAGCAACTAAGGCTGAAATAATTTTATCAGCAATATTCGCACCGAGTACGGTGATGGCGACAGATTCAAGTAAATTATCCCCAACAGCATGAAAATAAGCGACAAAAAAGTCTGCACCACTACCCGTAGTTCCTGCAAATAAATAAGTTCTTATTGGTACAGCAACAATCATTAAAGCAAAAGTTATCACTACGCCAGATAAAATAACGCGGGGCAATGTACGGAATCCTCCGGCACGCGCTAATAATCCTGCACTTAATCCTATCATCATAGCGACGGGTGCAAAGGCAGCAGCAATAGGGCCGCTGAGCAGTCCCCATAATAAATTTGTTAATAAACCACTGAATAAGGCCACCCATGGTCCGGCTAATAACGCACAAATTAATGTACCAATAGAATCAAGAAATATAGGGAGTTTAAGCATTGAGCTTAATTGTCCACCAATCATATTAATTGCGATAGAAAAAACAATTAAAGCTAATGTACGACTAGAAATAAGGGGGGATTTTGTCATGACAGCATTAATCCTTGCAAAATATAACCAATAATAAAATTAACGAGAGGTAATGACGAGTTCGTCGTAACCAGATAAAGGGCAATGCTCGCGGATGAAAGTATTATTTTCTAGTTCGCCGATCACCAATTCTAAAGTGGTTCTAACCGTACAGCCAGGCATCATGTGCCCGCCACTCATGTGACCATTTTCATCGGATACTGCAAGATGGAGGTGTTCTCCATTAGCATCTAGTGTGCCAATTAAAGAAACAATTTCGAATTTTCCAGAGGTTTGATGGCTATTTTCTTGGCCTGCAAAGCGCAAAGCAACATCGGTTAAACTACCAACTGATCCTGCAATAAAGGCAGCTTGTAAATTATGTTGTTGAATTTGTTGTCGTAAAGTGAGGATTACATCCTCTCCCGGGCTCAAGCGGATAGCGATATAGCGAGCGCTTGAATAAGGTGATAAAGGTTTGCTCATTTCATCAATCCTAAAAATAGTGGTGTGTAAAGCTTCTCACGAGGAATTAAACAGATAAAAGTATTAAAAATAATAAGCTATAAATTTTTAATATAGATTACCCTGCATCATTATACGTGATTATAAAATCTTGTCTGAGCGTAAAGACTTTCCAGCTATTTTTCAGTAACACTTGCTATTAGTTGATGTTTATCGGCACTTAAGACAGGAAAAAGCATAATTTAAAATTTAGAGAGTCGCTAATATTCCGACTATTTAGCTTAAGTAGTTCAAGTAGGATCACTGATATTACACACTAAATAATGAATGCTCTTCTTCCTTAAATCTGTACAAACATTGATTTAATATAGGGAGAAAAATAACCGCTAAAACTATTTTTATGTTGTAAGCGGAAAATATTAGGTAAATATTTGCTTCTTCAATGATGAGTCAATAACATGTTTAATCTATGTGTTTTTTACTGATTGCGAATGCAAGACAGTTGTTTTACAGGGAATGATTATGGGCAATGTCGACTCGACGTTGATAATTTTATTAGTATTAGCTGGGCTGGGTATTATCAGTCATAACATGACTGTCACTTTAGCGATGCTATTTCTGCTTGTCGTTCGGATCACGCCATTAAATGATTTTTTTCCTTGGGTGGAAAGATATGGTCTGACGATTGGTATTCTTATTCTTACTATTGGTGTAATGGCGCCGATAGCCAGCGGTAAAATATCTGCACATGACGTATTGAGTTCATTTTTAAATTGGAAATCAATATTAGCAATTATCATTGGTATTGCAGTTTCATGGCTTGGTAGTCGTGGGGTGACACTCATGTCGCATCAACCCTCTACCGTTGCAGGCTTATTGGTCGGTACGGTTATCGGTGTCGCATTATTTCGAGGTGTACCTGTTGGGCCACTGATTGCAGCGGGTATTTTGTCACTGTTAATTGGTAAGTCTTAGATAGCTATGTATAGCTCATTACCCGATATATGTGCACAATTACGCCAATGTGGGTTTCGCCGGTTATTGGTGTTATCGGGAGAGAATACGTGGATAGAACAACAGCTTACTCAAATTAAAGCTCAATTATCAGGTGATTGGCTAACTTTATCTTCCCACTTATCGGCAGCGATGTTACCAGAAAAAGCCCATTTACTACTAGGACGTGAGTATACTCACGCTATATTTGATGCAAGGTCTGGTTTTCATAGTGAAGCATTTGCAATATTAGCTGGCACGCTAAAAGCAGGAAGTTTATTGGTGGTTTGTACGCCACCCCAAGAAATTTGGCCTCAAAGTGAAGATGCAGATAGTGTACGTTGGAATGAGCAATTGGGTATTATATCAACGCCAAATTTTATTCATCATATTCAGCGCATTATTAAAGCTTCACCACAAACCCTTATTTATCAGCAAGGACAAGAACCGCAGTTTGCATTATTAACTGATTGTCCTACTTGGCAATCGCCAACGGGCCAGCCGACTCAGCAACAACAATTCGCACTTAACCAGATGCTGTCTACAACGCAATCGGTAGAGCAAAAAATTTGGGGCATTATTGCTGCCCGAGGTAGAGGTAAATCTACTGTCGCTGGAATGTTGATTCAGCAATGGCAAGGGGAATGTTGGTGCTGTGCACCCGCAAAAGTTGCGACACAAGTTTTAGAACAATATGCAGGAAAGTCATTAACATTTTGGGCGCCAGATACGTTACTCCAATATTGCCAACGCGGTGAGCAAGTCAGTGCTGACTGGTTGATTATTGATGAAGCAGCGACGATTCCAACATATATTCTTAGACAAATTATTACCTATTTTCCTCGAGTTTTAATGACCACCACGGTTGATGGTTATGAAGGCACAGGGCGAGGTTTTATTAATAAATTTTGCGTTACGCTTAACCATTTTACGGCATTAACGTTAAATGAACCTATCCGATTTGCTCGCAATGACCCACTTGAAAATTGGCTAAACCAAGCGTTGTTATTGTCTGAGCCGCCACAACAGCTTCCGGTTGATGGAAATATTCAACTTGAAATTATCTCACAATCTCAACTTGCAAATAACGCTGAACGGCTCAGCAGATTTTATGGGTTATTGACGAGTGCCCACTATCGAACTTCTCCGCTTGATTTACGTCGCTTGCTTGACGCTCAAAATCAATATTTTTCGGTTGCTTGCTTAATGGGGGATCATTACGTTAGTCATCAATCTGAACGTTATGTTGGTGCGTTATGGATGATAAGCGAGGGGAAATTAGATGAAGCATTAAGCTGGCAAATTTGGGCTGGGTTGCGGCGTCCAAGAGGTAATTTAGTTGCACAATCACTTGCTGCACATAGTTATTTTCCCTCTGCTGCACAAATGAGCTCGCGCAGAGTAATGCGAATTGCGGTCGAATCTGCTTATCGTCGGAAAAAAATAGGTTTTCAGCTAATTGAATTACAAAAAAAACAGGCGCAACAGCAGGGGTTAGATTATTTATCGGTCAGTTTTGGTTTAACGCCAGAGTTACTTGCTTTTTGGCAAGCTGCAGGTTTTGGGTTGGTGCGAATTGGTAGCCACAAAGAGGCTAGCAGTGGCTGTTTTTCGGCGATGGCAATAATGCCAATTTCAGTTGAAGCACAAAAATTGTATTCGAGAGCTGACTATTTATTACAAAGAGATCTATTTTGGCGTAACGATTTGAATGAATTTAATCTGAAAAGTAGCCAAGAGCAAAGTCTTACCACTGAAGATTGGATGGAATTAATTGGTTTTAGTCAATATAGCAGACCTATGGCTGCAAGTAGCGCGGCGATTCAGCGCTTGTTAATGCAGGACAACCTAATTAAACCACCAAGTGCTGAACATCAATGCGGCTCTCAAAGTGTGCTAGCCCTTTATTTTCGTGACGGCTTATCTATAGCGGAAATTTGCACACAGGTCGGTTTGGCCGGTCAAAAACAGTGGATTAAACAAGCAAGGCTGGAAGTCGGTCTGTATATTCGTTATCAGCAATTGGAACTTACAGCCATGATTGAGCAAAAATTTACGATTTCTTATCCTTAGGCCAATCGTCTTCATCATCCCAAAGGTGATTATTATCTTTATGGGGTGGTATCTCAGGTTTATTATCAATAAATTTTTTAGGGTCGATTTTCTTCATCGCCTTGATTGCATTCCAAATAATGCCGATAAGTATGAGTAAAATAACCCACCAATAATCAGTTAACCATTGCATATATGTCCTCAAATTTTGATGATATTCGGATTTAATCACTTAGTTATACGGATAGTATTTGATGAGAACATCGATAATTGCAAGTACTTTAACAATGGCTAATCATAGTTAGCGATAATGCTTTATTTATGGATGCTAATTAACTGAATTTTTTACATTACAAAAATCAAGTGCTATCAGTGTAATAGGCTTGTGATTTAAAGTTACAATAAGTAATGATGAATAATTGAATCGTTTTAGCGCACTTTAAATGAGAACTAGGGTTTTTTTAATATATTTATATGAAATATTTTTATTTAATTTTAGCCTTGGTTTAATCAAAAATATAGTTAACACATCAAATATAGATATGCCAATAAACTCCATACGATATCATGAAGTAATAGTGTGTAAATAGGTTAGCGCTGGTTCTTTAAATAATGCCATTGACTACTAGAAGTAGCTTTCTTCATTATTCTTATTTTACATTTCTATTAGGGTCTTATTTTACAGTAAATATCAATATAAGATTGTTGTTTTATGATTGTTTACAATGGCTTTAATTAATTTCAAGTAATATTTGTAATGCGAAATGAACTAAAAAGTCTCAACGGATAATATATATTTAAATTTAAATTCATTTTTATAGTGTAACTATCTATTTTTTGACATTGGTCAGCTATATGTCACCAATCGCTAGCGTAAATGGGGATTATTTAGTTATAAATTCTATTCTATTTGATTTTTATAACATGATGTTTTTATTGGGGTTACTTAGTTATTAACTTAACGAATACTTATAAAAGTAAATTGAATTTGTTTTACTCACTAATGAGTGATGTTGTTTGTTTTTAAGTTATGAATGCGTAAAATATTAGTTAGAAACTAATCTGAATCTAAACTTTGATAATAAGATCAGAGGTGAAACCTATGGAAATTGAAAAATATAAATATTCGTTATCGATTGGAAAAAAGATAAAAACAATTAGACTTCAAAAAGGTTTAAGTGGTGAAGCTCTTTCTAAAATGACAGGAATAAGCCAACAGCAAATTTCTCGTTTTGAGCGTGGTATAAATAGAATCGATGTTGAGTCATTAGCTAAATTTGCTAATGCCTTTAATATAAATGTCGTATTTTTATTATCTGATTATGATAAAAATATATTTATCGCAAGTACGTTAGTTATCTAGTTTTGGATGGCAGTATTAAATGGATTTATCCCTATATATGTAGTTTGTCACCTTTATTTTAAAAATAAAGGTTGAGATTTTTTTATCTTATAAAGGTTAAATATGAAAAAAACATTTTTAGTTTTATTTATCGCATCTTCAATTTCAGCATCGGTATTAGCAGCTGATGGTACTATTACATTTAATGGTGAAATTACGGCGACAACGTGCAAAGTCAGCTCAGGTACTAATGGTGACTTTACCGTTAATTTGCCCACAGTGTCTACTACTGCATTGAATGCGGCTGGTGCTACTGCCGGAAATACATCTTTTACTATCGATTTGACTAATTGTACTGTCAGCGGTGTTGATGTAGCGGCAAATTTCGAAAGCTTAACAAATGGCGATGCGGCGACAGGTAATTTGATTCCTTCTGTTGCACCTGCAAACGTCCAGATTGGTTTAGCAGATCAAGGAGGTAATGTTGCGAAGGTAAATGGCACACCTGTTGGTTCGACTCCAATTGTTGGTGGCGCAGCTCAACTTGCGTATCAGGCTTATTATTTCGCTAAGGATACAGTAACTGCTCCGGGTAATGTTACTGCACAAGTAAATTATACGCTTACATACCCATAATGAATAATGCTGTCAGGAGAATTTAATTCTCCTGACAGCTAAATTGAAAAATTCATGTATTACATTAAAAATGCAAGGTTAGGTCATTATGTCAATTCGACTCGCCTATATAAATAAAATATTCTTATTTGTATTTCTATTCATGATATCAACATCACTTTATGCGAGTGTTATTATTAATGGCACTCGTATTATATATAATGAAAAATCTAAAAGTAAAGTTGTACAACTAGTTAATGAAAATAAATGGCCAGCATTGGTTCAAGTTTGGTTAGATAAAGGCGATCCTAATGAGCTTCCTGAGGATATTAAAACACCATTTGCTATTACACCACCGATATTTAAAATGCTACCAAATGCAGGGCAAAATTTAAGATTAACTTATCTTGGTGATTCACTACCTAAAGACAGAGAATCAATTTATTATTTAAATGTGTTAGAAATTCCACCAGAAAAAGAAGATGCAATTGAATCAAATAAAAATACGATGCAAATTGCAATTAGATCTAGAATAAAATTATTTTTTAGGCCTACAGGTATAGGAATGCCTGAATTATTAAATGAAAAACTTATTTTTTCATTCAAAAAATCGACAAAAGGGAATGCGTTATTTATCAAAAATAATTCACCTTGGTTTATAACTTTTCAAGATGTCGTTATTCATGATGCATCTAATAAAATGAAATTAGAAGGTAAAATGGTAGCACCTTACTCAGATGTGATCCTTGATAGTGATAGTGGGACTGGGGTACCTAATGCATTTATTAATGCTAAAAAAATTAGTTACTCAGTTATTAATGATTACGGTGGTTTAGATACCTATGAATATAATTTATAAATAATGGTATTGCTATGAAAATTAAATTAATCCTTATATTTATTTCGCTATCTTTAATGAGTGGTCGCTTAGCTTTTGCTTTAGAAAAAAAACTGCCTGAAAAAAAATATTCATATAATGAAGGTTTTTTGCTTGGAAACGCTAAAGATATATCAATAGATAAGCTGACAGAAGATCAAAATACGCCGGGTAATTGGTTTGTTGATCTATACCTAAATAACGAATTTATTTATAATAAAGAGATTAGGTTTTATGAAAACAAGCAAGAGAAAGTTATTCCTTGTTTGACTCAAGAAGATATTGATAGCTTTCAAATAAAGCCAGAATATTTAAAAAATATCAAATCTACTGAGCAATGCAAAGACCTCCACATGTTGTCGAAAGATGTGCAAATTAAGCTTAAGCAGGATGTATTACGTTTAGATATTTTAATTCCACAAATTATGGTAGAACAATACGCGCGTGGATTAGTACCTGTTAGCGCACTTACCGAAGGGATCCCTGCACTATTTCTTAACTATAATTTCAATGGTTATAGTAGTCGTAATCATGGCCAAGATAGCCATTCTGTATATGGAAATATATCAACAGGAGTTAATTTAGGTTTATACAGGTTTAGACATCAATCTAATCTTCAATATAACCAGGATAATAAATTTAGACATGAGAATGTGAGAACATATGTTCAAAGAGCAATTCCGCAAATTGAAAGTGAATTAACCATTGGGCAATCATTTACTAATGGAAATATTTTTGACAGTTTTTCTTATACTGGTGCAGAATTAACAACCGATAATCGTATGCGTCCGCAATCATTGCAAGGGTTTGCGCCTACAGTTAGAGGTGTCGCGAATAGTAATGCTCGTGTGAGGGTAATACAAAACGGTTATGTTATTTATGAAACGAACGTATCCCCGGGAGAGTTCACGATTAATGACCTGTATGCAACAGGTTATGGTGGAGACCTGACAGTTCAAGTGACAGAAGCGAATGGCAATGTATCAAGTTTTATTGTGCCATTTTCAACAGTGCCCGGTTTATTGAGGCCAGGACAAATTGATTACAGCATTGTGAGTGGTAGATTGCGTGGTGATGATACTTCTTCTGATATTTTTATTCAGTCAACAGTGCAATATGGGCTAAGTAATATTGTCACTCCATTTATAGGATTGCAGTATTCAAATAAATATCAATCCGGTTTGCTTGGACTGGCCGTAAATACGCAAATTGGCGCGTTTAGCTTTGATGTAGCTAATTCAAAATCTGAATTAGATAATAACCGAATTTATAATGGCACTCGTGCTCGAGTCACATGGAATAAAGATATAAATACAACAGGCACCAATATTGCGTTAGCAGGCTATCGTTATGAGTCACAAAATTATTTAAGCTTGTATGAAGCAAGTCGCGATACAAAGAACGATTTATTTGATGGGGATAATATTAATCCCCGGCGTGCACAATATGTGTTAACGATTAATCAACACCTAGCAGATTATGGTTCGGTATATGCGAGTGGCTCATTGCAAACGTGGCGTGATAATTTACCCGATACCAAACAATTGCAAGCGGGTTATATGAATAGCTTTAAAGGAATTGGTTATAGTTTTAGCTATATTAAAATGTATCGAAATGATAACAATGCTACTGATAATAACTATATATTTAACGTGTCAGTACCATTCTCTATCTGGTATCCAGAACAAAACACGTTATTGTCTAGCTCAATCTCACGTTCTGAAGATCGTTGGCTAAATAATACGAGTGTGAGTAGTACGTTTGGCGATGATAAATCAATGGCTTGGAATGCATCAATAAGTAATATTGGACAGTCGGATAGTAGTTTCTCTGGAAATATTCAAAAAGATTTTTCAGTGACTTCTGTTAATGCTGGTTATTCTCAGGGTAATGATTTTAAATCACTTTCCGCTGGGGCAAGCGGTGCATTGGTTGCTTATCAAGGTGGCATCGTACCATCTCGTTATTTAAGCGAAACATTTGCTATTGTGGAAGCAGATGAAGCAGAAGGTGCTTCAATATCTTCATGGAGTAATATAGTCATTGATAAACGAGGGAAGGCAATAGTACCGTCACTTACACCTTATCAATACAATACCCTTTATCTTAATTCTGAGAATATGAGTACAGATGTTGATATTGATAACAATATGGTAAAAATAGCACCTTATGCAGGATCTTCAGTGTTAGTTAAATTTGAGACTAAAAAAGGTATGAATATTACTTATCGAATAAAGCTACAGGATAATAAGTCTGTACCATTTGGCGCTGATATATACGATGAAAATAATAGAAAAGTAGGTTTAGTTGGGCAAGGAGGATTAGTTTATTTTAATTCTCAATCAGCACAAGGAAAGATTACTGTCAGATGGGGAAGTAATAATAAGCAGCGTTGTAGCTTCAATTATAATATTTCTAATAACAACTCCATACCTGAATCAGTTTGTCAGTATTATTGATATAATATTATCTTTTAATTTATCATATTAAATATTGCGTTAACTATTGCTATTTATTTGGAAGTGTCATTCCACCATTGGGTTTAATGACTCATGCTAGTTATTTCTTTATTTAACTTGTGTTATGTTCGGAGAGAGTTATGCTTAAACGTGATTTAATGTTTTTCGGATTTATATTATTTTTTATGTCCGAATTATCCCAAGCTACATGTGTTGTAAGGAATGGTGGATTACCAAGTGGTAATTCTGGAAATCCCGTGAGAGTTGGGTCAAAAACTGACTTGATGATCTATAGGGAAGTATATCAACCAATAGGTACACTTTTAGCATATGAATATATATCGCCTAGTAACATATCCGGTCAAACTGGTATTCCATTAGATAGGGTTCTTTTTCAATGTGACCTAACTGATAAGGACTCAATTTATGAAATGTATTATATGCCACCTGGAATTATTAATAATAATGCCCCGCGTCTTACTTTAGCCGGTATTAGATATTGGTCAACTAACATGACGGGCATGATGTTTAATTTCTTCATTGGTTCAAATACGGATACAACAACACAGTTTAATAACGCAGTACAAAGAAAAAAACTGACTGGATATGATATAGACTCAATTAATCCAAATAAAATTAATATTACATTAAAACATTTTTCGGGTATCTCTATTAATCAAGTTCGTTCAGATCAAGCCGTTAATTCAAATGCATACTTAAGCCAAGTGGGTATCGTTTCTCGCGGAGTATTTGGATTTTCTGGACCAGGTTTAAATCCAGGCACAACATTTTCAGCCGCTAATTCATATACTAATTTAGCTCAGCGAGTTATTGGTGGGCGAGTTATTAATGCCTGCGGTATAAATCAAGTGACCTCTGTCGTCAATTTAGGTCAGCACTCAGCAACTAGCCTTCCTTCAACCCCAGCAAATTTTTCAGTTACACTTGAATGCCAGCGGGGCGCTACAAAAGTAAAATATGGTTTCGCACCTAATGAGGAAAATAGGGTGAATAATGAGCAAAATTATTTGCTATTAGATCCTGACTTAGGTTCAACCGCGAAAGGCGTAGCTATTGAAATATTAAATTCGGTTGGCGGCCGAGTGAAAGTGCTTTCACTCGGTACTTTAGGGAACGGGATTCCCATTACCAATAATAACTGGATAGCGGTTCCAGTACAAACGGGGTCGGGTACTCAAATAATAACGTTAAACTTTAGCGCTAGGTATGTTAAATATCCCCCTGAAATAATTAAACCGGGTAAGGCGAATAGTAAGGCTATTTTCATGATAGATATGCAATAGTCAGATAAACATGTAATAAAAAATCGGGATACTTCAATTATTCATTTGGGTATCCCGATTAAGTGTTTAAAATTATACGTATTAATCATAATATAAGTTTAATATCTTTTTTTAGTTAACGTGTTTATATTCACTTTCACATAGCTAAAATTAAGTTTCTTTATTTGTGTTAGTGAGCTAGATTTCGTTATATATTTCCCATCATGATAACACTCAATACTGACATATTTAGTGTTATTGAAATGAACGTCACATAATGGTTCGACAACATTGCCAATAAAGGTAATTTTACCGCTTTGTTGTTCTCCCAATGTTTTAGTTTAACTATATCCACGATTAACATTGGAAGTGAAAATAACAACTGCTGTCAATAAAGATAAGTGTTTCATTATCTCTCTACCATTCTTACCCGATATAAAACATATTCTTCATATTTCAAGTTGAAAGGTTGTTAACGGAATTATTTATGACACAGCATATTGTGGATTTAGTAATATAATCCCTTATCATTTGTATGCTTATAGCCTTATAAAGACATAGTGAATTATCCATACTTTCATTTTAGCTTAGTTCAAATGTGAGTAAGTAAAAGAAATCAATTAATGATGAAGCCTTTTTATTTATAAGATGAAAAAGATAGATTTATGCACTAGTAGGAAAAGTATGATCAATTAAAAATTATCTGATATTGGGGAAAGATAAAAGAGATTCCTTCTCATTTAGCGCATTTGGTATTAGAGTATAATCTTGGTCATCTTCGAGGTTACCATAGGTTTTATAAGGATATTTTACGGACTATTGTCTTATACGGGAAAACCTAAGTGAGTATAAAAAAAATATTTCTGATAATGGTAGGCTGGCTCGCCGTCATTTTAGCTTTCGCAGGGGTGATTTTACCGGTATTACCCACAACACCATTTTTACTGCTAGCAGCTTGGTGTTTTTCACGCTCATCTCCTCGTTTTCATCATTGGTTACTTTATCGGTCATGGTTTGGCGGTTATATTCGTCATTGGCAAAAGTATAAAGGATTACCTAAAGGGGCGAAGCCAAAAGCGATTGCATTAATATTAATCACATTTTCTTTTTCTATTTGGGTTGTGAGTTTTTGGTGGTTGAAAATAGGTTTATTAGCATTGCTTTGTTGGTTACTCTTTTTTATGTACCGTTTGCCTGTGGTTGATGAACAAATTCCAACACGTACTAAAACAGAACGTTAAATAATTTTATTTTAAACAACCGTACCAAAAATCACAGTAATAGAAATAACCGTATGCATCTGCTTTATGTTTATGGCGATATGTCGCTGATGCATACTGGTTGATATCAAAAGGGTTAATCAGGCACTTTAATATAGCGTCTAAACACATAATCAAGATTATCTAATAACCAACTTTTACCATTAATATCTTCTTGTAATAAAACGCGTCTGATAACATCAGGAGTGAGTAGCTGTTCAGCTTCATGAGATAGTGGCCAATAACTGATATGCCAAGGCTCATAAGCCACTCCGGCGTCTTTGGCAGTAAAAGGGCGATAAAAATCAAATGACGCCATATTATCTGTTAGCCAGTTATTTAATTCGGCGAAATAGCCACCTTCTTCGTATTCCCAAGGCTCTAATTGTAATGTTTGACCGACAGGGATTCTCAAGGGATCATATATATCTATCTCAGTTCCCCAGTGGTGGCGACTTGCACCTGGTAGTGCTGACCAGTGTAAAATCGCTTCGCACAGTTGCCCTTCAGTTAGTGTTGCTATATCTAATGGTTGACTTTGGGCATCAAGCACGGGACGTTTACCACTAAACTTTTCGTTCCAAATTAATAATTGGCGTGAAAAATCGCGAAATGCACTCGCTGATTGCAGTTTAAATCCAGACTTAGCTGCGGCTTGTTGCATCGCGAGAAAGGCTTTGGTGGTATTAAATTGCAAGCGATGGTTACCACCTAATGTGACTAAGTGGTCTGAAGAACGACCGGTTAGCATATCAATAGTGATCATAATAATAGCAACTCCATAATTCTTTCATAAATTAAGGCGAGTTGCTTTAAATCGTCCACACTGACACATTCGTCTACTTTATGGATGGTGGCATTTAATGGACCTAACTCAATTACATGTGCACCTGTCTGAGCAATGAATCGACCATCTGATGTGCCACCACTGGTGGAAAGGGTGGCAGTACGCCCTGTAAATTCATTGATGGCTTGTCTTGTTGCAGTGACAAGTTTACTGTCACCTGTTAAAAATGGTTGCCCTGAAAGTGACCATTCAATCTTATAGTTCAATCCATGGCGAGTGAGCATTTCGATCACTTTCTCGCGGATCATCGTATCAGTTAGTTCTGTACTAAATCGAAAATTAAATTGAATGAAAAGTTCACCGGGGATTACATTACTTGCCCCAGTTCCTGCTTGAATATTGGCAATTTGCATTGTTGTAGCAGGAAAAAATGCATTACCGTTATCCCACTGGGTCGTAACAAGTTCTTGTAAAAAAGGGGCTGTACGATGAATGGGGTTATCCGCTAGTTGGGGGTAAGCAACATGTCCTTGCGTGCCAATAACAGTTAAATTCGCCGTAATAGACCCTCGACGACCATTTTTAATGATATCGCCAAGTTCAGATTGGCTTGAGGGTTCACCAACTAAACAATAATCTAGACGTTCATTGCGGCTAATTAATGTTTCAACTACTTTGACTGTACCATTTGTCGCCGCAGCTTCTTCATCAGAAGTAATTAGAAAGGCAAGACGACCACGATGCTCTGGATGTTTTTCAACAAAACGCTCGGCAGCAACCACCATTGCGGCAACTGAGCCTTTCATATCCGCAGCGCCACGCCCATAAAGATGTTGATTAATAATAGTGGGGGTAAATGGAGGTGTTTGCCAATGAGTGGGGTCCCCAGCCGGAACAACATCTGTATGGCCTGCAAATGCAAGAGTTTCACCTTCCATTCCACGATAAGCCCAAAAATTTAACGTATCCCCAAATGGCATTTGCTCAACGGTAAAGCCTATTTTTGCAAGACGTTCTATTAGTAATGCTTGGCAGCCATGGTCATCTGGGCTAATAGAGGGTTGAGCGATAAGTTGTTTTGCCAGTTTAATAACAGGACAATCCATTTTAATCTCCTGTTTATTTAATAAAGTGTTGGTATTCATCGGCAGAAAAACCCACGATGTAGCGGTTATCTGAAGAAACAAGTACAGGACGTTTTATCATTGCAGGTTCGTCGAGCAATACTTTTTTTGCGCTGTTAGCATCAATAACTGAGTTTTTTTCATCTTCTGTTAGTTTTCGCCATGTCGTTCCTCTTTTATTAACAAGAACTTCCCAGCCCAAATGCGCGATAAAGGTCGATAACAGCTTATCATTGAGACCATCAGCGCGGTAATCATGAAATTGGTAGGGAATTTCATTATCTTCTAAGTAACGGCGTGCTTTCTTAATGGTGTCACAGTTTTTAATTCCATACATAATATAAGACGAAGAAGGGGTGTTTGGCATCGCGTAGTCCTCTGATGACTTACTATTTTGCTTAACATAATGCGCGAAAATGGTTTTTTGGTCTACCCCTTTGAATAGGAAAGATTTATTATTTATAAATGAAAACGTTAGTCATATACTGAATGACGGACTATTGATTAATACTTGTTAATTAATAAGCTTCATATTAAATGAGTTTAAAATAATAATTTTTTGTGATTAAGTTATTATTGCATCATTTATTTTGAACGCATATAAAGTAAGCTAGCTTCTAATCTCGAACGAACATGTAGTTTTTTTAAAATATTTCTAATGTGAACTTTTACAGTTTCTTCCGAGATAAATAATAACTGTGATATTTCTTTATTTTTTAAACCGGCGGCCATTTCATGGATAATTTCACATTCACGACGGGTTAAGTTAGATAATGGTTCTGTTGTTTGATGGCGTGTAATCAAATGTTGGTATATTTTTTCACTAAAAACGTGATGGCCCGCAGTTGCCTTTTTTAAGCTATGCATCAGCATATCAAGATCGCAGTTTTTTAATAGATAGCCTTGAGCACCTGCATCGATAGCACTATAGACATCTGTTTTCATTGTGGATAATGAAAGAACGAGTAGGTAACTGTTAGTGCAGTGTTTACGCAGTAATCGCATGGTTTCAAACGTTTTATTTCCATGCATATTAATATCAATCATAATCATGTCAGGCTGTAAACGCGTAGCAATATTAAGTGCTTCTGAGCAATTACAACTCTCTGCAGTAACGGTAAAATGTTCATCGGAGTCCATTAACTGACGTAATCCAAAACGGATAATAGGGTGTTCATCGATAATCATAACGGTGTGATTAGACATAGTTAATTCCTTTTTATGTCCTAGCGCTTAATGAGATAATATAAAGAATTAAAAATTAACTATTAGAGCTATTATTTAATGGCTTGATTCAATCTATTTGTTAATAATTTAAATTCCATGAATTACATGACGAAATTATGTTTTAATTTTTATTTCAATTTCTTCTTGTTATTTAAATAATACATTAAATTTGGAAAAATAATAATGAAGATTGAAGTAAGTAATTTATTTGTAGAAATAGAGTTATAACTAATAATATTGCTATTATTCTAAAACCCGAGAACGCTTTACTTAGTTTTTTACTCATTTTCATCGTAACCAAAAGATTTTTCTGGAAATTGCCAGCATGATCATGATTTGCTAGAAAGATGTGTTTATACTGTTATCGCTCTTACCTTACCTATTTTGAAAGGACTTGATGATGGATGATAAATTAAAACAAAGTGCTCTTGATTTTCATGAGTTTCCTCATCCAGGGAAAATAACTGTAACACCAACTAAACCCTTAACGACGCAACGTGACCTCGCATTAGCTTATTCGCCAGGTGTTGCCGTCCCTTGTCTTGAAATTGCAGCCGATCCTTTAAAAGCATATCGCTATACTGCAAAAGGAAACTTGGTGGGTGTTGTTTCAAACGGAACGGCAGTGCTGGGTTTAGGCAATATCGGTGCTTTGGCCGGTAAGCCTGTCATGGAAGGAAAAGGCGTATTATTTAAGAAATTTTCTGGTGTTGATGTCTTTGATATTGAAGTCGATGAAACGGATCCAGACAAGCTTGTTGACATTATAGCCTCGCTTGAACCTACTTTTGGCGGTATTAATCTCGAAGATATTAAAGCGCCAGAGTGCTTTTATATTGAGCAAAAACTGCGCGAAAGAATGAAAATTCCGGTGTTTCATGATGACCAACATGGAACCGCAATTATCTGTACAGCTGCCGTCATTAATGGTTTAAGGATCGTCAAAAAAGAGATTGGTGAGGTAAGGCTGGTGGTATCGGGTGCCGGTGCCGCATCAATTGCCTGTATGAATTTGTTAGTGGCGTTAGGATTAAAACGTGAAAATATTACGGTGTGCGATTCAAAAGGTGTGATTTATAAAGGTCGTGATGACCGAATGGATGTGACCAAAGCAGCATATGCGATTGATGATAATGGCCAACGTACTTTAGCGGATGCAATTCCAGACGCTGATATTTTCTTAGGCTGCTCAGGCCCTCGTGTTTTAACACCTGAAATGGTGAAAACGATGGCTAAAGATCCGCTTATTTTAGCGCTCGCTAATCCTGAACCTGAAATTCTGCCACCATTGGCAAAAGAAGTACGCCCAGATGCAATTATCTGTACTGGACGCTCAGATTATCCAAATCAAGTTAATAATGTTCTGTGTTTTCCATTTATCTTCCGTGGTGCATTGGATGTTGGCGCAACCACTATCAATGAAGAGATGAAATTGGCCTGCGTTTACGCTATCGCAGACCTCGCATTAGCAGAGCAAAGTGAAGAGGTTGCCTCTGCTTACGGTAATCAAGATTTATTTTTTGGTCCTGAATATATTATTCCTAAGCCATTTGATCCTCGCTTAATTGTGAAAATTGCGCCTGCGGTGGCAAAAGCAGCGATGGATTCTGGTGTTGCAACCCGTCCAATTCAAGATTTTGATGCCTATATTGAAAAGCTCAATCAGTTTGTTTATAAAACAAATTTATTCATGAAACCTATTTTCTCTTTAGCAAAAACAGCGAAAAAACGCATTGTTTTAGCTGAAGGAGAAGAAGAGCGCGTATTGCATGCGACGCAAGAATTAGTCTCACTTGGTTTGGCATTCCCTATCTTAGTAGGGCGTCCAAGTGTTATTGAGATGCGCATTGAAAAATTGGGCTTACATCTTGAGCTCGGTAAAGACTTTGAAGTCGTCAATAACGAAAATGACCCGCGCTATAAAGAATATTGGCAAGAATATTATCAAATCATGAAACGTCGTGGTGTGTCACAAGAAATGGCGCGTCGTGCAGTGATAGGTAACCCGACTCTCATCGGTGGCATTATGGTTTTACGTGGTGAAGCTGATGGCATGATCTGTGGTACTGTGGGAAGTTATGGTGAGCATTACAATGTGGTTAAAGACCTATTCGGCTTCCGAGATGGCGTCCACACGGCTGGTGCCATGAATGCATTACTCTTGCCTACGGGTAATACATTTATTGCTGACACCTATGTTAATGAAGATCCAACCTCAGCAGAACTTGCTGAAATTACGCTTATGGCCGCAGATACCGTGCGTCGTTTTGGTATTGAACCAAAAGTTGCATTGTTATCGCGTTCAAGTTTTGGCTCTTCTGATTGCGCGTCGGCTCAAAAAATGCGCGATACATTAGCATTGATTAAATCTCGCGATCCTCACCTAGAGATTGACGGTGAAATGCATGCCGATGCGGCATTAATTGAATCAATCAGAAAAGATGTTATGCCAGATAGCCCATTAAAAGGTTCTGCTAACTTATTGATTATGCCAAATATGGAAGCTGCTCGTATTAGTTATAACTTATTGCGTGTAACGAGTTCAGATGGTGTGACAGTAGGACCTGTGTTGATGGGAATAGCAAAACCGGTACATATTTTGACTCCGATTGCGTCTGTACGCCGTATCGTGAATATGGTGGCATTAGCCGTAGTTGAAGCTCAAACTAATCCACTTTAATTATAAGGCCTTAAATTAATAGGGTTTTATATTTAATAAGCCTGTTAGTTTAATTTAAAAACAAAAGACTTCTATTTTTATAAGTAGAAGTCTTTTTTAATTGTAAATGATTCTCATTATCTGTATTTTGAGTGGATTAACTACTTAGATATGGAAAATATAATGATATCAGTTGGATTGAAGGGCAGTGCATCGATTCTTTTTATCGGGCTATTATTTCTGACCGGATGCACTCAAAAAATAGTGCAATCTCCCGTCCAGTTAGATAATAAACTAACCGCTCAAGGGAAAATTATCGATCTATCGACAGGAAAAGCAATTACGCCACAACAGCTAGTTCAACAGCTCTCGCAATCTCCTAGAGTAATTGTCGGTGAAAAACATGACAATCAATACCATCACCAAATAGAACAATGGCTTTCACAAGAAATGCCCAAAGTAAGACCTCAAGGATCTGTTTTACTTGAAATGCTTACACCTTCACAACAAGCTCAGGTCAATAATATTAAAGCTGAAATGCAAGGTAATCTCTATATACGAGATGAAAAATTGCAATCAACACTTAAATGGCAAAATGGTTGGCCATGGGAGCAGTATGGTGAATTGGTTAAACAGCTATTAAAAACACCTTACCCATTATTAACTGCCAATCTTGATAAACAAGAAATAACAGAGGCTTATCATAATTCCCCTGTATTAACGGGGGAGCGTTCAACGCAGCCCATCGTTAAGGAAATCATTAGCAAAACAATTGAAAGTTCACATGGTGGCGAATTAACGGCTGAACAAGTAGACAAGATGGTTGTTATTCAACAATTACGCGATCGTAGAATGGCTGAATCACTCATTAAGGCTCCAACACCTGCACTTTTATTTGTCGGTGGTTATCACGCAACAAGAGCCATCGGAGTACCGTTACATGTACAAGATCTTGATGAAAATGCTGAATTTAAAGTGTTGATTATCTCTGAGCAAGACAATGAAATTGATCATTTACATGCAGATTATGTTTGGTACACACCTAAATAATCAATAACGAAATAGTTTCATATCATGAATAATCAATGACTTCTGCGAATGATTTAGTCGAAAATATAAGAAATAGTTTTCATTTGCATTTGTTATTGATTATCATTCACGTTTTGTGTGATTAAAGATAAAAATGAATACAATGACTTTAGGGCAAGGACAAACATTTAAAATGGCAGGTTCAGCCGTTTTAGCTGTTGTTTTACATATTGTAATTATTAGCTTGTTTATTCATAACATGTATGAAGAACAACGAGAACAGCTATTGCCACCACCTTCGGTGATCATGGAGCTTTCTATTGATGCGCAAGCTGAGCAATTAACTGAATTAAATATAGGTCAAACTCAAGAATTATCAGTGGCAAGTGAAGCACAAGAATCAAAAATAGAAGAGATGGAAATTCCTTCGGTGCTCATCAATGAACAAGCTGAAATTTTAGTGACGAAAACAGACAAGAAAAAGTCACTACCTGAGCCTAAAAAAGAGCAAAAGGAAAATAAGGTTCCAAAAATTAAAAAAATTGAAAGTGATCATTCAAAAGCGAGTGATGCACCAGTTACGAGTGACGCTGCTGCGTTAAAAAAATCTGAACGCATAGCCGCGCAGATAAATAGCCAATCTCAGTCACAACTGGATGAGAAAAGGCGTTGGGAAGCTTTGGTGCTCGGGCAGCTTAATAAATTTAAGCGCTACCCCGCAGATGCTCAAAAACGAAATCGAATGGGTAGTCCTGTTGTTAAGTTTGAAGTTGATGCGCAAGGTTATGTTTTAGCGAGCTCATTAGCGGCAAAATCAGGAACTCAATCCTTGGACAGAGAAGCGCAAAATGTGCTTTCAAGAGCTGAACCATTACCCCAACCACCTGCTGACATGTTGATAAATGGACGTGTGATAGTAGAAATGGCAATTGATTTTACGATAAATAATGATTAATTAGTTAGGAAAAAAAATGTTCAAACGATTACATTTATTGTTAGCATCTCTTGGGGTCACTAAATTTTGTATTATTACACTCTTTGGATTATATGCAGGGAATAGCCTTGCGGAGGATTACATGTCAGCACCTAAGGCAAAAAAACAACCTTATACAATGACAATGCACAACGATGTACGTGTAGATGATTATTATTGGTTAAGAGATGACGAACGAAAATCACCAGAGATAATCGATTATCTAACCGAAGAAAATAACTATACTAAACAAGAGCTTAAACTTGGCGAGTCGCTAAGAAAACAAATTTATGACGAATTGCTTTCTCGTATGAAGCAAGATGATGAATCAGTTCCGTATGATTATAATGGTTATACTTACAGAACGCGGGTTGAAGCTGGAAAAAACTATTCAATTTATGAAAGACGCCCGATTGATAGCAAAGGTGAATGGTCTTTGCTTGTCGACGGCAATCAACGGGCAGATGGCCTAGAATATTATCGAATGGGCGCATTAGCCATCTCTCCTGATAATACGATGATAGCAATTGCAGAAGATAAACAAGGTCGCAATGAATTTGCTGTTTCTTTCCGTCAAGTTGGTGATAAACAATGGCAAGAAGCAACATTAACAAATACGTCGGGCAATATTGTTTGGGCTAACGATAACAGCACGTTATTTTATGTAAATAAAGACAAACAAACTTTGCTGCCATACCAAGTTTTTTCGCATCAATTTGGGACAAAACAAGCACAAGATAAGCTGTTATATGAAGAAAAAGATGATACTTATTATGTGAGTTTATCTAAATCGACTTCTAAAGATTATATTTTAATTGGTATCACGAGCACTGAAACGTCCGAATATCGATTGATTGATGCAAATATTCCTACACAGGAAGCCAAAGTATTCAAAGCTCGCCAAACCGGTGTTGAATATTACCCTGATCATTTTGATAATAAATTTTATATTCGTTCTAACCATGAAAACCCATTATTTGGGCTCTACACGAGTGAAAATAATTCTGATGCATGGATGACGTTAATTGCGCCTCGTGATGATGTTGATTTAGAAGGTTTTGAACTCTTTAATCAATGGCTTGTATTGGAAGAGCGTGCTAACGGCTTAGTCAATATTCGCCAAATCAATTGGCAAACAAAAGCTGAAAATTATGTCAGTTTTGATGATCCTGCCTATATGGCATGGGTTTCAAGTAACCCTGAGCCAAATACGAATAAGCTGCGTTATGGCTATTCTTCAATGACTACACCTTCTTCTATCTATGAAATAGATATGCAGACGCAAGAAAAACAGTTATTAAAACAAGAAGAAGTACCTAATTTTGATAAAGCCAATTATCAAAGTGAGCGTTTATGGATAACGGCGACGGATGGCGTAAAAGTTCCTGTTTCATTGGTCTATCGTAAAGACATGTTCAAGGAAGGCAAAAATCCGTTGTTAGTATATGGTTATGGCGCTTATGGCTATGGCCTCGACCCATCATTTAGTTCTTCTCGTTTATCATTACTCGATCGCGGTTTTGTATATGCTATTGCCCATATTCGCGGTGGCGGTGACTTGGGTAAAAATTGGTATTTACAAGGTAAAACAATCAATAAGATGAATTCATTTACTGATTTCATCGACGCAACAAAAGCGTTAATAAATCAAGGTTACGGTCAAGCAGGGCATATTTATGCAATGGGTGGTAGTGCGGGAGGCTTGTTGATGGGAGCGGTTGTTAATATGGCCCCTGAACTGTATGAAGGTGTTGTTGCCGCCGTTCCATTTGTTGATGTGGTGACGACAATGCTTGATCCTTCAATTCCACTGACTACTGGTGAATATGACGAGTGGGGTAATCCTGAAAATGAAGATGCATATTGGCGCATAAAATCTTATAGCCCTTACGATAATATTAAGGCACAACAATACCCTCATTTACTCATTACTACTGGGTTGCATGACTCCCAAGTACAATATTGGGAACCTGCTAAATGGGTGGCAAAATTACGCGATATGAAACAAGGTAATTCAATATTGTTATTAGAGACAAATATGAATGCGGGACATGGCGGAAAATCAGGGAGATTTAACGCGTTAGATGATACCGCTTTGGATTATAGTTTTATCTTGATGTTAGAAAATAAAGATGTTTATTTTCCTCGTTTAAAGTAATTAAATAATAATTAGCCAAGAGCTAAGATAGTAAAGGGTAACGGTAGCAAGTTATAGTGAATAAATTATAATTTACTGCCGTTCTCTTATTAGCGGTAGCAAATTTTCCGCTGTGGCATGTGAGCACATAAGTAATTCATGTGTTTACAGGAATGGTTTGATGAATAATAAAATAATATATATGGGGATCAGTTTAATCATAACTGGATACCCTAGCTTTTCTTTTGCTAAAAATACACAGCAACCAACTAAGACAGACGATAAAGTGGTGAAATTTAGTCGATTGAAGGTCTCTGGGGCGCAGAAACAAACCGCATTAGTCAAAGCATTAGAAAAACCTGGCGCTTTTAGTGCCGTGGGAACTGAAAATAAATTACAGTCAATGGATAAAATTATCCGTACCATGCCAGGCACCTATACGCAAATGGATGCTAGTCAAGGTGCTGTGAGTGTTAATATTCGTGGGCTTAGTGGTTTTGGCCGTGTCAATATGATGGTCGATGGGGTAACGCAAAGCTATTATGGTATTTCTCCAAGTAGCTATACTCACGGGCAACAACCAAATAATGAATTCGGTGCATTAATTGATCCTAACTTTATTGTAAAAGTTGAAGTTGAAAAAGGGCAATTAAATGGTAGCAACAGTATTAATGCATTAGCTGGAAGTGCAAATTTTAGAACAATTGGTATTGATGATGTATTACTTGACCATAATTTATATGGGTTACGTAGTAAAGCGAGCTGGGGAGATAACGGTCTTGGTTATAATGGTATGGTCGCTGTTGCTGGAAAATCGCAATTAAATTCAGAGGATGGTTATATCGGTGGGTTAATTGCCGTCAGTGGGCTCAATATCCCAGGCAGTTATAAAAATGGTTCTGGTTATAATAGTGAGGATTTTGCTACTGATTCAACCTATAAGCAAAAGCCTCAATCACAACTCACTAAATTAAAATTTAAACCAAATGATAGCCATGAATTAGAATTCAGCGGGCGCTTTTTTCAAAATAAATTAACACGTCGAAAAATTGACAGTGAAGATTATTACCTTAAATACAAATATACACCTTTAAATGAACTTATTGATTTCGAGTTATTGGCGAATCATGGAAAAAGTAAACAACAATTTGAAGGTGACTCATTAGGTTGGGCATTGAGGGAGGGTAAATCAGAAAATACGGCAGATGGCATTAATATGTTTAATACCAGCCGTTTTTCTTATGGCGCTGTAGATTACCAATGGTTAGCGGGTTCAAAACTGATGAAAACTAAATATCAGAAAGAAGTCAGCTCGGTCATCGATCAAGATACGTTGATTTATAATCCATTCTCACCAAGTGGAACGCAAGACTTAATAAGTGCTTATACACAACTTGAGGCTAAATATGATATTTATACGGCGACATTTGATTTAAATTACACCCATTATCGTTTAAATGGCTATAAACCTGCTTGTAATGAAACGGAAAAATGTTTCCCGCAAGAAGAAGCAAACTTAAATCTACGAGAAGGTGGATTTAACCCAGGGTTATTGCTATCCGCAGAAGTGATCCCTGAATTTCAACCTTTTGTCAGCTACGCACATTCAATGCGTGCACCAAATTCGCAAGAAGTTTTTTATTCGCAAAATGGTGGACAATCAATGAATCCGTTTTTAAAAGGAGAAAAGGCACAAACATGGCAAATTGGGTTTAATAGCTTTAGACCAGATTTAGTGGTTGAAGGCGATCAATTTAATTTAAAAGCACTTTGGTTCCATACAAAAATTAAAGATTATATTACCAGTAAACCTTACTTATTATGTCGCCCAAGGAATGATGCCGAATTTGAATGGTGCTTAATGAATGATGATGTTTGGGATAAAGAAGGACCTGACATTATACAAAAAAGTTATATTTATACTAATGACCCTCGTGATGTCAATTTACGCGGTTATGAATTACAAGCCAACTATGATGCAGGTGTTTTTTATTCTACAGTTTCGTATACAAAGGAAACTGGCGATCAACCGAACTCAATAGCGCGGATGGCTGATTTCAGTGCGGGTGATTTTACAGAATTACCTGATTATTATCTTACACTAGATACGGGTGTTAGGCTGTTAGACGAAAAATTAAAATTAGGGACGATGATCACATGGACGGGTCCATCGAAACGTATTGGTGTGGAGTCTATCGTAGATAATAATGGTGATGCTTTAAAAGATAAATATGAGAAGCAACCCACAGTAATTGATTTATATACAGATTATGAAATGAATAAAAACATCAAATTGATGTTCACGGTTAACAATATTACCAATGAAAATTATTCTGATGCATTAAATCGCGCAAACTCGACGGCCATTATGGAAGAGAGAGGAAAAAATAATGCCACTGCAAGAGGGCGAACTTACATGCTTGGTGGGCAGGTGCGTTTTTAAGCAATAAATAAATTAACCACCACTTATCTGAATGATTTTCATTAGATAAGTGGTGGAAATGCTCATTTCACTGATTTTTTTGCTTTTAGCTTTTGAATGTTCGTGATTTCACTTTCAACCCAACCATCGTTGAGGCGTGTTCTTAGTTGTTGACCTAATTTAACTTGATTAGTTTTTTTCAGTACAGCGCCTTCCGCTGTTTCACTAATACTAAATCCACGAGCAAGCGTAGCTAAAGGGCTTACTGCTTCCATCTTTGAACATGCAACTGCAAAACGTTGACGATAACTATTTACAAGTCCAGACATCATATTTTGTAGATGATATTGAGTTTGTTGAAGTTGTCGTTGTTGTTTTTGCAGTTGTGGACGCATATCAGTTTGCAATAAACGGCGTTCATATTTTTCAAAATGGAAGGTGGCTTTTTGCAATTGGCGAGTCATCAACTGAGTTAATTTTTGCTCAAGTAAATTAAGTTGATGATGTTGTCTTGCAAGACGTAATTGTGGGTGTTGTTGCTGTAATCGATGCTGCAAGCGAGCAAAGCGTTGCTGCTGGCTTGCCAGGTAATAATCCATCGCCATTTCAAGATGCTGTTGCTGAGACTGGATTTGGCGTAACATTTCAGTTTGATTTCGGCTCACTAACTCGGCCGCGGCAGACGGGGTTGGTGCTCTTACGTCAGCAACATAATCTGCTATTGTCACATCAGTTTCATGACCAACAGCACTAATAACAGGCAGTTTACTTGAAAAAATAGCCCTAGCGACGATTTCTTCATTAAATGCCCAAAGATCTTCTAAAGAACCACCTCCACGACCGACGATCAGCACATCACACTCATTACGTAAATTAGCAATTTCTATTGCGCGAGCAATAAGTGCAGGAGCCAATTCACCTTGAACGGGAGTTGGATAAATAATGACGGGTAAAGAAGGGTCACGACGACGCAGTATATGTAAAATATCATGTAGCGCCGCACCTGTTGCCGACGTTACGACTCCAACACATTTTGCAGGTGTAGGTAACGGTTTTTTATGAGCAATATCAAACAGGCCTTGTGCATTCAATGTTTGTTTGAGCAACTCAAAGCGCTGCTGTAATAATCCTTCACCTGCAGGTTGCATACTTTCAATGATGAGTTGATAGTCACCACGTGGCTCATACAGTGTTACTGTGGCGCGGACAAGCACTTGCTGCCCATTTTGCGGACGAAAGCTGACTCGGGTATTTTGACCGCGAAACATGGCCGCACGAACCTGTGCTCTGTCATCTTTTAACGTCAAATACCAATGACCGGAGCTTGGTTGTGAAAAATTAGAAATTTCAGCGGTGAGCCAAATTCTGCCCATTTGGCTGTCTAACAGCTCGCGAACAGACTGATTGAGCTTGCTGACAGAATAAATTGCGTTATTTTGTTGTGTCGACATGTGAGCCAGATCAAATTTTAAAACAATGACTTAATGAGTAGATACTAACGTAGCTATTGACGTTAGCAAGTTTTTTTTCAAAAAAAGGCTGGAAGCAATCGATTACGGTGTGTATAATTCCGCGGCAATATTTTATACCTTTCCATAACGCTGCCTGGTGGGATATTGCCTATGTTACGCATTAAAAAAGAAGCACTAACTTTCGACGATGTTTTACTCGTTCCTGCACACTCTACTGTATTACCTAATACAGCCGATCTGTCTACTCAACTCACTGCAACAATCCGCCTCAACATCCCTATGCTTTCAGCTGCAATGGATACTGTCACTGAATATGAGCTCGCTATCGCACTTGCTCAAGAAGGTGGTATTGGTTTTATCCATAAAAATATGACCATTGAGCGTCAAGCGGAAGAAGTTCGCCGTGTGAAAAAACATGAAAGTGGAGTGGTGACTGATCCTGTTACGGTCACCCCAGATACAACAATTCGTGAAATTCAAGAAATGGCTAAGCGTAATGGATTCGCAGGTTACCCGGTTGTTTCTACTGATAATGCATTAGTGGGGATTATTACTGGCCGTGATGTGCGTTTCGTGACCGATCTTGATCAACCCGTTACTGCGGTAATGACACCTAAAGAAAAATTAGTTACGGTCAAGGAAGGCGAAGCACGCGAAGTTGTATTACAAAAAATGCATGAAAAACGTGTTGAGAAAGCACTCGTCATTGATGATAGCTTCCATTTGTTAGGAATGATCACTGTTAAAGATTTCCAAAAAGCAGAGCGTAAACCAAACGCATGTAAAGACGAGCAAGGCCGTTTGCGTGTTGGGGCTGCCGTTGGGGCAGGCGCTGGTAACGAAGAGCGTGTAGACGCACTGGTCGCTGCTGGCGTTGATGTTCTGTTGATTGACTCATCTCATGGACATTCAGAAGGTGTATTACAGCGTATTCGCGAAACACGCCAAAAATACCCGGAATTACAAATTATAGGCGGTAACGTTGCGACAGCAGAAGGTGCGAAAGCCCTTGCTGATGCAGGTGTTAGCGCTGTTAAGGTTGGTATTGGCCCAGGTTCAATTTGTACCACTCGTATCGTAACTGGTGTGGGTGTTCCGCAAATTACAGCAATTGCCGAAGCGGCAGAAGCATTAGCGGGTACCGGTATTGCTGTCATTGCGGATGGTGGTATTCGCTTCTCGGGTGATATTTCTAAAGCAATCGCCGCAGGTGCTTCTTGTGTCATGGTGGGCTCCATGTTTGCAGGCACAGAAGAATCTCCAGGTGAAACCATTTTATTCCAAGGTCGTACTTATAAATCTTATCGTGGAATGGGCTCACTCGGTGCAATGTCTAAAGGTTCTTCAGACCGTTACTTCCAGTCTGATAATGCTGCCGATAAATTGGTACCTGAAGGTATTGAAGGGCGCGTTGCTTATAAAGGCCGTTTAAAAGAAATCATTCATCAGCAAATGGGTGGTTTACGTTCCTGTATGGGTCTGACTGGATGTGGTACCATTGAGCTATTGAGAACTAAAGCAGAATTTGTTCGCATCAGTGGCGCAGGTATTCAAGAAAGCCACGTTCATGATGTGACGATTACAAAAGAATCTCCGAACTATCGTTTGGGGCAATAACAGATAACGTTACAGGGTGGCTTTACATACCAGATAGAGCCACCAATTTTTATTTTTTGACTTGAATTTTTGGAATTCGCCTCAAATGACAACTAATATCCATAAACATCGCATTCTTATTCTTGATTTCGGTTCGCAATACACTCAGCTAATTGCCCGTCGTATCCGTGAAATTGGCGTTTATTGTGAACTCTGGGCGTGGGACGTTACAGAAGAACAAATTCGCGAATTTAATCCAAACGGTATTATTCTTTCTGGTGGACCAGAAAGCACAACAGAAACTGATAGTCCTCGTGCACCCGACTATGTTTTCAATGCTGGCGTTCCAGTATTAGGTATTTGCTATGGCATGCAAACTATGTCGATGCAATTAGGTGGCGCGGTTGAAGTTTCTGGAGAGCGTGAATTTGGTTATGCAAATGTTGAAGTAACTGAACAATGCGAACTATTCCGTGATATTCAAGATTCATTAAATGCCAATGGCACGCCAGTTTTAGATGTCTGGATGAGCCACGGTGATAAAGTTACTGCAATTCCTGCTGATTTTAAAACTATCGCCAGCACCCCAAGTTGCCCGTATGCCATTATGGCAAACGAGGCGAAAAAATTCTATGGTGTTCAATTCCACCCAGAAGTGACGCATACCCATCAAGGTTTGAATATTTTAAAACGTTTTGTTTTAGATATTTGCCAATGTCAGGCTTTATGGACATCAGCTGCAATCATCGAAGATACAGTTGAGCGTTTAAAAGCACAAATTGGTGATGACCATGTATTGCTGGCACTGTCAGGTGGTGTCGATTCTTCGGTAACAGCATTGTTATTGAATCGTGCCATTGGCAAGCGTTTGACCTGTGTATTCGTTGATAACGGTTTATTACGTTTAAACGAAGCAGACCAAGTTATGGATATGTTTGAAGGTAAATTTGACCTAAACATTATTCATGCGAAAGCAGAAGATCGTTTTCTTAATGCACTAAAAGGTATTAGCGATCCTGAAGCTAAACGTAAAAAAATCGGTCATGTTTTTATTGAAGTTTTCGATGAAGAATCATCAAAATTACCGCAAATAAAATGGTTAGCACAGGGGACTATTTACCCTGATGTTATTGAATCTGCTGCATCAGCAACAGGTAAAGCGCATGTTATTAAATCACACCATAATGTTGGCGGATTACCAGATGACATGAAACTGGGTCTGGTTGAACCATTAAAAGAGCTGTTCAAAGACGAAGTGCGTAAAATTGGTCTTGAATTAGGTCTGCCATATGACATGTTATATCGCCATCCGTTCCCAGGCCCAGGTCTTGGTGTTCGCGTATTAGGTGAAGTGAAGAAAGAGTATTGTGATTTACTCCGTCGCGCAGATGCTATCTTTATTGAAGAGCTGCACAAAGCTGATTTGTATAATAAAGTTAGCCAAGCTTTCACTGTATTCTTACCAGTTCGTTCTGTCGGTGTAATGGGTGATGGCCGTAAATATGATTGGGTTGTTTCATTGCGTGCAGTAGAAACTGTTGATTTCATGACCGCTCATTGGGCTCACTTGCCATATGATTTCCTTGGTCGTGTCTCTAACCGCATCATCAATGAGGTTACAGGCATTTCAAGGGTAGTCTATGATATTAGCGGCAAGCCACCTGCGACAATTGAGTGGGAATAATCCCCCAATAAGAACTCGCTGGCACTGACTGGCAAAATAATAAGTTAAGCCCATGTAAAAATGGGCTTTTTTGTTAGTGCTAAATATGTTTATGACACCTTTATTAATCTATAGGGAAATGTAAGGTATTATTCATGAGTCATATAGCTGATAGTGTAGAATACGATTAATCATGTTGTCATGCATAAATAGGCAAATTCGCGATGAAGAAATACGAAGAACTTGTTCAAGATATCATTAGTAAAATTTGCCAAGGTATTATTACGGTAAAGCTATTACCTGAACGAGAGTTAGCCGAAAAATATGAAATTTCGCGGTTTTCAGTTAGAAAAGCATTAGCCAAACTTGAAGCAATTGGTGTTATAAAATCAAAATTAGGTTCTGGTTATTTTGTTAATACGGCAATTATTAATAAACCGCTTATTTATAACTCGGTGACTGAAAATAAATTTGGGGAGATATCCTATAAAAAAATCAAACTCAATAAACGTTTACCGACTCCCCATGAAATACAAGTATTCTCAATTAATAATGATGAATATCTTTGGCATATAAAACGGTTACGTTTAATTCAAGGTAAAGTCACACAAATTGAAGAGACTAAGCTACCCGTTAAAATATTTACCCATATTTCGAATGAAGTCATTGAAAGTTCGTTGCAAAAACATGTTCTTTCATTGGGATTAGAAATTGATAGTTATTTAACAAGCTATCGAGCAATTAATTTATCAAAGGAAGATGCCGTATTACTTGACTGTAAGCGTTCTAGTGCCGCAATGAATATCACCAATAGAGGTTTTCTGAAAACAGGCGAGGTTTTTGTTGTGAGCGATATTATCGATATCAATTATCAATGTACTTATTACACTCAATTTAATACAGAAAGTCTTAACTACAGAGATAAAAATGGCCACTAATTATGTGGCCATTGCATAATTATGGTGTGTGGATAGTTCCGTCAGGAAGGCGGCTTTGGGTCCATTCATGAGGGCGATATTCAACAGGAAAATCCTTCGCTGCATTCACATCCATTTCAACACCTATCCCATTTAGTTCAGTCGCGTAGAGATAACCATTTTTTGGTTCTACAGCATTAGGAAATACGCGTAATGTGTTCGGTTTATAAGTCACATGCTCTTGAATAGCGGCATTATGCAAGTGTACGTTTAGATGAGTATTCACTGCTGCGCCAATAGGCGTCATATCCGGTGGACAATGCCAAGCAACGCGAACACCAAACGTTGCACACAAATGAGCGAGCTTTAAGGCTGGAGTGATACCGCCAATTTGTGATACATGACAACGAATAAAATCGACTCTACGGTTAATAATAAGTGCTTTCCACTCTTCTGGATTATTAAATAATTCACCTAAGGCTAAGGATACACTCGATTGACTTCGAATATTATCTAGCCATTCGGTTTGGTTTGGTGGCAGGATATCTTCAATAAAATAAGGGCTATATTGCTCAACATTTTTGGCAAATTGTATGGCCTGATTTGGAAATAATCGTTCATGTACATCGTGTAAAATATGAAATGATTTTCCATATTTAGCCCGTAAATTCTTGAACATCTCTAGGGTATTGTCGATGTATTGGTCCTGATCAAAATATGAACCGGCTGTTGATGTTTCTGGTGTGTGCATATCAGTCGGTATACCACCATAAAACCCAAGTTGGCAGCGAATATGTTTATAACCCTGAGCGAGGTATTTATCGACTTGCTGATATAATCCTTCCATCGTATCACTGGTTGCGTGAGTATATACTTGAATAGCATCTCTCGATTTACCCCCCCATAACTGATGTAAAGGCATATTGGCTAATTTTGCTTTTATATCCCAAAGTGCCATATCAACACCTGAAATTGCATTATTGATAACAGGACCGTTACGCCAATAAGAATTAACCATCATCATTTGCCAGAGGTCTTCAATATTATTTGCATTTTTACCGATTAATAATGGTTTTAAATATTCATCTACCATTGTTTTTACGGCAAGGGGGCGCTGTTGAAAGGTTGCACAGCCAAATCCGGTTAGTCCAGAATCAGTTTCAACGATCACTGCGATGAGATTATGTCTATCTGGTTTAGTAATTATGCATTTAATATCTGAAATTATATTTATGTTCACTTTTAACATCCTCTGGCTAACTGAATCTGCTTATGTAACAGCGAATAAATATAGATTTCAAGAGGCAAATTTAATTTAAAATTAACTGGTTCGATACGGTATAGGATTAGGCAATAAAAACGTACCAATTGATAAAAATAATCTAATTTTATTATTTCGTAGGGCTTAATGTGATGAAAATCACATATCTACTGATTGGATAATTATCGCTAATGGATAATATGAGCAAATGATAATAAATAAATAGGACAATATAATGTCATTGCCAGGTACCAATAAGCCAATTAAAGAAACATCAGCAGTAAATAAAGATGCTTTTAAGGCAACATTAGAGCAACTTATCGCGACATTAGGCGGTAACGCAAATATTGAAAGTATTACCCATTGTATGACGCGTTTGCGTTTTAAATTAATCGATGAATCACTGATAAATAAAGAAAGGCTAGAAAGCATTCAAGGTGTAAAAGGTGTTGTGATTGCTCAAGGGCAAATCCAGGTGGTTATTGGTGTTGAAGTTGAAAAATGGTTTAATGCACTGACTGATGTCAGTTCAGCTACAGATGAAAAAATAGAACATAAGGGCGTACAAAAGAAAGGGCAATTATTTCAAAATGCCATGCAAGTTGTTGCTGGCATTTTTGGACCCGTAGTTCCTGCGATAGCAGGATCTGGTATGTTAATGGGGCTGTTATCGGGACTGATTGCAACCAAGGTTATTTCTGAGACGTCAGACACTGTATTTTTCTTTAGATCTATTTCTGTTGCCGTATTTTTCTTCTTACCTATGTTAGTTTCATTCTCTGCGGCTAAAGTCTTTAAAGTGAATGAATATATTGCATTAGCCGTTGCAGCAGCAATGATGGCTCCGAAATTAGTTGAAAAAGCGGGGCAGCTTTCTGCTGCGGGTAGTTCCCCTGAACTATCTGTATTCGGTTTTGTACCAATTGAATTATTGAATTATGGTGGTGCGATTGTTCCCGCTATTTTAGCCGTTTGGGTGCTTTCAAAAATTACACCATTAGTTGATAAATTAGTTCCTGCATCGGCCAAACCTGTATTCACGCCGTTATTAGCTTTTACTGTAACATCTACAGTTGTGTTATCTGTTGTTGCGCCTGCGGGTATGTGGCTTAGCAACGGCGCAGGTTGGGTAGTGAGCTCTCTACTTGATGTATCACCGACTTTAACTGGTTTTGTATTCGGGTTAACTCGCCCAATTACCATTGTATTTGGTATTCATCACAGTATGACACCTATCAGTTTAAATAACTTTGCACTATATGGGAAAGATTTACTGATGCCTATCATGTGCTTAGGCAATTTGGCGATTGCTGGCGCGACGATGGCAGTGTGGTACAAACAGCGTAAAATTGCCTCAAAAGAGCAATCCTCAATTACCTTAGGCTCTGGTATTACCGCAATATTAGGAATCACAGAACCTGCATTATTCGGTGTATTGACTAAATATACTAAAGCACTATTCATGGCGAGTTTAGCTACGGGGATATTCGGAGCAATTTCGGTGACTCTTGATACTCATTTAACTAGCTACATTCTTTCGTCCGTCTTTAGTTTACCTGCCTATCTTGCTGGTGGGACTCAGAACTTTATTCAAGCAGTCCTCGGAGTCTGTGGTGTATTTGCGCTGTCTTTTATATTAACAACCATGTTCGTCCGGGTAGATAATAAATAGTTCAAGTGATAGGAAGTGAAGGGCTTACTGAGGTAAAACTGAGTAAGCCTATTTAAAACAGATCAAAGATGATATTTGGTTTTTTATGCGTCAGTTTCACGTATTTATTCAACAAATATTCAATTATTACTTGTCCAAATCATTCATCTTGTTATTATTCGAAGCCTATATGCATGCTATGTATATATTAACTCCCCAAAATTAAAAAATAATCGATTGGGGAAAGTTATCATTTATGGCTAAGGATAAATAAGTGTCATTTCGTCTGAAATATTTAGCATTATTACCACTACTGGTGGTGACAGCATGCCAACAACCCGCGAATACCAATATTACTACAACGGCAAATGCACAGGTGCAGCCTGTCATTGTAAATAATGCGTGGGTAGAAATTTCCCGTAGTGCGCTGGATTACAACGTCAAAAAGGTTCAGGCCTTGTTAGGCAATAAATCTTCAATGTGCGCAGTATTGAAAGGAGATGCCTATGGTCATGATTTATCTCTTGTTGCGCCTGTTATGATTGAAAATAACGTGCAATGTATTGGTTTAACGAATAACCAAGAATTTGAACAAGTCAGAGCATTAGGATTTAAAGGGCGCTTGATGCGTGTACGTAATGCCACTGAACAAGAAATGGCACAAGCTAGCATTTATGATGTTGAAGAGTTAATTGGTAACTTGGATATGGCGCAGCGTCTCAATGCGATTGCACTGAAGCAAAATAAAATAATCCCTATTCATTTAGCGCTTAATTCAGCGGGTATGTCACGTAATGGGTTAGAAGTTAGCAATGCACAAGGGTTAAATGATGCAAAACTAATTTCTGAGTTACCTCAACTAAAGATTGTTGGAATAATGTCTCATTATCCAGAAGAAGATGAAACGCAGATTAGAAAAGATTTAGCTAAATTTAATCAGCAATCTAAACAGGTTTTAGCGGTAACGGGATTAAAACGTGAGGATGTTATTTTGCATGTCGCAAATACTTACGCCACAATTACTGTCCCTGAATCATGGCTTGATATGGTGCGTGTTGGCGGTATTTTTTATGGTGATACGGTGGCAACAAATGACTATAAACGTGTGATGACGTTCAAGTCGAATATTGCAGCTGTGAATCATTATCCAAAAGGGAATACGGTAGGTTATGACAGAACCTATACGTTAAAACGTGACTCAGTATTAGCGAATATCCCTGTTGGTTATGCTGATGGTTACCGACGCGTATTTAGTAATGCAGGACATGTACTGATTAATGGGCAAAAAGTACCTGTATTAGGAAAAACATCAATGAATACCGTTATGGTTGATATCACGGATTTAAAACAAGTTAAACCTGGTGATGAAGTGGTGTTTTTTGGTAAACAAGGTAAAGCTGAAATAACTGCCGAAGAAGTTGAAGATATTAGTGGTGCGCTATTTACTGAAATGTCGATCCTTTGGGGAGCAACTAATCCGCGAGTGCTGGTGGATTAATGATATTTCATGATTAAATTGTTTTTTAAACCCGCCTTATTGGCGGGTTTTTAATAGCAAATATGAGATAAGAAATTATATATTATTCTATAATATGTTGATTATGTGCTGTTTATACGAATAGCTATCGAATCCTATGAGCCGATGTGTTAGCGTGTTGAATCCTTTCATTATCAGGAAGGGTTAGACGCTAAATAGTAGAATTAGAAGGATATTATTTATGTATCAAGTTGATTTACATGCACATACCATTGCAAGTACTCATGCTTATAGTACCGTTAATGAGTATTTTGCAGAAGCGGCCAGCCGCGGTGTGAAATTATTTGCAATTACTGATCATGGACCAGAAATGCAAGATGCTCCTCATGAATGGCATTTTGGTAATATGCCAATTCTGCCACGGATTATGGGCGGTGTCGGATTGTTATATGGTATTGAAGCCAATATAAAAAATAAGCTGGGCGAAACTGATTGTAATGAAAAAATTGAGCGTCACCTTGATATTATATTAGCCGGATTTCATGAGCCTGTATTAGAGCCTAAAAGTTTAGCTGAGAATACTGAGGCAATGATTGCCACTATTCGCAGTGGAAAAGTACAAATCATTACGCATCCTGGAAATCCTAAATATCCAATTGATATTAAAGCGGTCGCACAAGCTGCTAAAGAATGTAATGTTGCATTAGAGATGAATAATTCATCATTCCTGCATTCAAGAGCAGGTAGCCAGAAAAATTGTCTAGAAATTGCTAAAGCAGTTAAAGAAACGGGAGGCTGGGTCGCATTAGGCTCTGATTCACACCATGCTGGCTATTTAGGTCGCTTTGATCGAGTCGTTGAAATGCTTGATTCTATTGATTTTCCCCAATCACAAATATTAAATGTGTCGCCGCGCCGAGTATTAGATTTTCTTGAATCTCATGGACGTAAACATATTCCTGAATTTGCTGATTTTTAAGTTACTAGATTCGGATGATTGCTCATATTTATTAGATACTCACATTGTTCTGTGCAATTAGCCGTTCATTTCTGCTGAGCGGCTTTTTTATTTACTTCAATGTGATTTTTATCGAGTTCGACATTAAAGTTCAATAGACATATGAATACAAGGTAGGTTAGCCTGAACTAATGCTGAAAAATAACTATCATAGCGAACAGAGATAAAGCCGTGTCGTTGATAAAATTTTTCTGCATTTAATGTAGAATCTAGGGTTAATTGTTTTATTCCTCGTTGTATCGCTTCAGTTTTAATGGCATTAAGGATCAATCCTGCGGCACCTTGTCCACTATATTCAGGTAGTGTGAATATGGCATCAACGCTATTTTCAGTTAAATTTAAAAAGCCTGTAGAAATTGCTTCGCCGTTTTTATTATCGACAACAAAAAATGGATTGTTTTTAACCATAGTTCGGTAACTTTCGGGCATTGTATTAGGTGTCCAAGCATCAATAATTTCACGAGTCAAACTTGTCTGGCAGCCTGCTCTGATTGCTTGGTTTCGAATAATCCAGAGACGTTCGGCCTCTTGAGGTATCGCTAATCGAGTATGCAATTTATTTCCTATTAAATTTTATTTAGTTTTCTAATTAGATACTAACAATATAGTGAAAAAAATAAAGTAGTAATGAAATATACGAATAACTAATTAAAAATAGATTTAAAGAGATATCAAATTAATTGCTGTTAATCGATGTTTTAAAATGAAAAAATTCATAGCTAATTTTTTATTTGTTAATTCATTGATATTAATAATATTTATTGTATTTTTTTGACTTTTCTAAAGTAAATAAATAATCAACAAAATGAAAATATAGTTCACTCTAAATAACCTATAAAATGTTTAATAAACTTTAATCTTGTCCTATTGTGGAGCGTTCATGAATTATGGTTAATTAGTGTGGCAAGAACATCCTTGCTTCTAAAATCTTAAGGTACTTAAAATGAAAAAGTTATTAGCAATCGCAACCGTATTGTCTTTAGCTGTTTCTAGTGCTTCATTTGCAAATACAACTGTAAAAACTGAGCCTGCTTCTCCTGTTGCAACTGCACATCAAACCGCTAAAGCACATACTATGAAGGCGAAAGTAGAGAAAAAAGAAAGTAAAGGAAAGACCGCAAAGGTTGCTAAAACAGCGATTTAATTTTATTTAGGTTATCATCCTGTATCGGTGCCATGGGCGAATAATTCCTATGGCGCTGCTTATTATGATCTATGGTATACTGCGAATTATTTATAAATCAGTGTAACTATATGAATTATCAATGCCCCCTTTGTTTTAAATCCCTTCAATTAATTAATAATAACTACCGTTGTGAAGCAAACCATCAGTTTGATCGGGCTAAAGAAGGTTATGTTAATTTACTTCCGGTACAACATAAAGGTTCGAAAGATCCTGGGGATAGCGCTCAGATGATGCTGTCTCGTCGGCAATTTTTAGATGCGGGACATTATCAATTAATGCGTGATAAAGTCGCTGAAAAATTAGCCGGTTATTTGCCGGAACAAAATCAGTCAGTGCTTGATATTGGTTGTGGAGAAGGCTACTACACTGATTATTTTTTACAGTCATTATTAACGCAATTTAGTCAGGCTACCGTATTTGGTCTAGATGTCTCTAAAGTCGCAATCCGTTTTGCGGCCAAACGTTATAAATTAGTTAATTTTTGTGTCGCTTCTAGCCACCGATTACCCTTTCCAGAGTCGAGTATCGGTGCCATCGTGCGTATTTACGCACCATGTAAAGCCGAAGAATTAAGTCGAGTACTCATTCCGTTCGGAATATTAATTACAGTAACGCCAGCAGCAGAACATCTGCAAGAATTAAAAGCATTAATCTATGATGAAGTGAAATTGCACCCAGAGAAAAACGAAGATTTACCTAATTTTAATTTACTCGATGAGTGTCGTTTAAACTACAAAATGAATTTATCGGGTGGGGAAGCGTATGAATTGTTAGCGATGACGCCTTTTGCATGGCGGGCTTCTGAAGAGGTTAAGCAAACATTAAAACAATCTAAAGAGAGCTTATATACAGCAGATTTTCTTATTCGGGTTTATCAATATCAGGGTGAGTAAAGGTATTTATGTTGTATCCCTCTCATAATGGGAGGGATACAATTGAATTAGAACTATGCTCCGTACATGAACAATTCTAAATGTTCAAATAAGATATTAAAGCCAATACCGATCAATACTAAACCGCCAATGATCTCAGCTTTTTTCCCAAGTATCGGACCTACGTAACGGCCAATCATCATCCCAATTGTTGCCATAATCATGGTCATTAAACCAATTGTCATCGCAGTGTGGACAATATCAACTTGTAAAAATGCTAAACCTAAACCTATTGCCATGGCGTCAAGGCTGGTGGCAATGGCCGATAATATAAGACTTGAAGAGCTATTACTTGAGGGTTTAGTGCAACATTCATCGTCTTTCTTTTTATAGCTCTGCCAGATCATTCTGGCACCTAAAACAAATAATAGGCTAAAGGCAATCCAGTGATCCCAACGAATAACATATTGGCTTGCTAAAATACCAATTCCCCAGCCGATAATTGGTGTGATCGCTTCAATTAAGCCGAAGATAAAACCAGTTCGTATTATTTCTTTAAAATGGGGTTTGTGTAGCACGGAACCTTTACAAATAGCAACAGCAAAGGCATCCATTGATAGCGCAAGCGCTAAAATGAGGGTGGCGTAGAAGCTCATAACATAACCTCGGTTGGGTGTTTCCATATACACATAAATTACCCCCAACCAAAAGGCTTATTCATGTGTCTATGGTCTTGCCAACCTATAATTATAGTAATTATGGTGTCCGCACCACGTTTAAAATCAAACGAGCATGTTGATACGGACTTTCTGGAAAGAATATATTTCCAGAACAGGCTACTCCCCAATGACGTGGGATGAAAGATACCATAATTTATTATAAAGGCAACACTTTTCGTTGTTGACTATTAAATCGTATTGAGAATAATTTTCATTTGCGATATTAAGAAAATTAAGGCTAATTAAATATTTAATTAACCTTAGTTTTCTTAAGAATATATATTTGAATTATTTATGATTAATGAAGAAATCATAAATTCTTTGAAAATCATCTAGATGCATTGCTTGTATGTGGATTTTCTTTTGCTCTAATCCGATTATTAATATTCCATCTTCGGATAAATTCATTGTTTTAATTCTATCGTATAAAATAAAAGTATTAGCAAAATAAAAACCTGTTTGTTTAAAAAATAACTTAGGTCTTCTTATAAATGCTAAGTAAATCGACATTAAAATAGTAATCATTAATAAGTAAGTGGTTAATAAACTACCGTGGCGGATAATATTTGTATAAATAACGATGCAAATTAATACAATAAAAATGATGGCATCAACTCGATGTTTTCGTTTTAGATTAATTTTTAGGAGGGTCTTCCCTTTGAGTAATGGCTGGATGAACTCATCATAAATTGCATACACAAGCATGATCAAAATGATAATAGCGAGGATTGAATCATTTAAGGTCATTGGAGTGCCTTTGGCTAAGTAAACATACTATAGAGCTTAAAATTAAAAAAGGGAGGCTGCAACCTCCCATTTAAATAATTACAGATAATTACGGTGCTAAAAAGTTTAGCCAAGCACCGAGAATACCTAGACCGAAGAAACCAATGATTATCCACAATGCATTGACTTTACGACGTAGAAGCCACATACACGCAAATGTGAGCAACAACGGCACTAAGCCTGGCATCAATTGGTCAAGGATCATCTGAACGGTGGTAATATTTTCTACCCCAGTCGTCGGGTTTTTAATCCGTGAAACTTCGAGCGGAATATTAACGTGTGTCCATTTGTTAACGAGCGCCCCCATGACAAACAGGCCGAGTATTGACGCTCCTTCTGTGAGTTTTTGTAGGAAGCCACCACCAATATCTTGAACAATATCAATCCCTTTTTTATAGCCATATGAAACGCCATAATAGAGAGTTAATAAGCGGATTAAGTTGAACAGGACAAAGAACAGAACTGGGCCAAGTAAGCTACCAGTCATCGCAATACCTGCGCCTAAGGCTGCAAATACTGGGCGAACAGTTCCCCAGAAAATAGGGTCACCGACACCAGCTAATGGGCCCATGAGACCGACTTTGATACCATTGATAGCACCATCATCAATATCCGCACCATTGGCACGTTGTTCTTCCATTGCCATCGTTACGCCGAGAATAGGGGCTGCGACATACGGATGTGTATTAAAGAATTCGAGATGACGCTTGATTGCTTGCTTACGATCGTCGTTATTTTCAGGGTAAAGGCGACGAATAACAGGAACCATTGAGTAGCAAAAACCGAGTGCTTGCATACGCTCGAAGTTCCAAGAACCTTGTAATAGGTTAGAACGTAAGAATACACCTCGAATATCGCTTTGTGTCAGCTTTTTCGCTGCCGGTTTTGTGATATCTACCATTGTGCTTCTCCTAGTCTAATTCATTGTCAAGATTGTTATTACTGCTATTCCCTTGTGTCACAACAACTTGTGACTTGTTGTATTTTGGACTGAGTTGGATATAAAGAATCGCCATTACAGTACCAATTACCCCAAGGGCAACAAGGTTAAAGTCAGTAAACGCAGCGGTGACAAAGCCTAAGTAGAAGAATGGCATTAGGTAGCCTGCACGCATCATATTGATAACCATTGCATAACCTACAACCACAATCATACCACCAGCAATATTCAGACCATCAGTTACAACTTGAGGGATAGAATCTAACATCTGTTGAACTTCAGAAGTACCCACTGAAACCGCAACAATTAGCGCTGGGATTGCAATTCGCATTGCTTGAAGGAGTAACGCCGAAATATGGATGAAACCAATTGCTGATAAGTTACCATTGAGCGCAGCACGGTCAGCGGCATGTTGGAATGCAACGGTGACGGTACGAACAATAATCGTCAGAACTTGGCCAGCGGCAGCTAATGGGATTGCTATTGCAATACCAGCACCGATACTTTGTCCACCAGCAATAACAAGGATAGTTGAAATAATCGATGCTAAAGCAGCGTCAGGTGCGACCGCAGCGCCGATATTCATCCAACCTAATGCTATCATTTCAAGCGTACCACCAATGATGATACCGGTTTTCATATCACCTAATACGATACCAATGAGCGTACAGGCAATAAGAGGGCGGTGGAACTGAAATTCATCGAGGATTGAACCCATACCTGCGATACAAGCAACGACGAAGACCAGTACTATTTGAACAACGGTAAGTTCCATTGTTTAATCTCCTGTAACCAAACAAGTTTATAAATCTGTTATTGAGTAATGGTGCAAAATCAATATAAATTGATGCCCAAAAAAGTATTATTTTTTAAGTTTATTAATCAAATCCATCATCCGAACTTTACTGTCTGAAGACACTTTACGGACTTCTAGCTCAATATTTTTATCGTTCAGATAATTAAATGCATCGATATCCTCTTGGTTAATTGAAACTGCATTTGTCACCATGGTTTTACCTTCGTGATATGCCATGCCGCCAATATTAACCGATTTAATATCAACGCCTTCTTCGACAAGCCGTTTTACATCAGTTGGGTTAGTAAACAGTAGCATTACACGTTCACCTGAGTATTTAGGATTGTTATAAACACGAATACATTTAGCAACATCGACAACATGCGCAGTAACACCAGGAGGTGCGACTTGTTTTAGTAATGTGGAACGGACATGGTCTTTAGCAACTTCATCACTCACGACAATAATACGCTTAACGCCTGTCTCTTTAGTCCAACGTGTCGCGACTTGACCATGGATCAGACGGTCATCAACACGCGCTAGTGCAATCACCATATGCTCTCCCGGGCCTGCAATAACCGGTTGTGCGACAGGAGCTTTAACTGGTGCAGAAACGACTGGCGCTTCAGTTTCTTTAAACTTGAATGGACGAATGCCACCACGGCCTGTTTCTAATGCAGTATTGATTAGTTCACTCATCGATGGATTATCATCACGGCACATGAATGTTTCCACAAGCATGGGCACATTTACGCCAGTGATAATCTCATAGCTTTCATGTTCATTGACAATACGGCTAGCGGCATTGAACGGACTTCCCCCCCATGTATCAACAAGAAATAACACCCCTGCGGTGGTATCTAATTCAGTTAATTTCTGATTGTACTTATCGAACAGGGTGTCAGCATTTTCACCAGGGACAAAATCAATAAACGAAACGTTATCTTGTTCGCCTATTAACATTTCCGTGGTTCGAAGTAACTGCTCAGCAGCGACTCCGTGGGTACCAATCATAATAGCTATACTCACTATTTTTTCCTCTCAACAGATAAAAACGGAATAAATATGTGGATAAAATTGAAGCTAAAAAAAGCGGCTCCTTTTTATCAATTTCCCCTGCTACATAATAGTAGCTGAATAATGACGATCTATGTTATCAGCTAATTATTATATAAATATATTATAAGTAACTAAATCGGCAACAGCATATCATTTTGCTTTATCCTAAAAACTTGTTTCGTGTCAGAAAAATAAGAATATACCTAAAATTACTTAATAATTAATGATATTATATTTAAAATATGTAAATAGTTATTATTTTAACGCAAAAATTGTGTTATTTTTAGTTTGTTACGCTGTTATCGGTAACAAATACTAGTCAAAAATTGAATAAAAAAACCAAAATTTACACTCACTAAGCTAAATTAACTGATTTAGTACATAATCTATACGCACTAAAACTACGGTTTTTAGAATAAAATAATATTGAGTAATATTTTTAAGTTAATCAAAATGTTGTATTTAAGGTTAAAAATCAACCGATGACATGCGTGAAATTGATAAATATAGCTTGTGAATTAAACTATTTTTAAATGACGAGATGATTTGAGAATTCTTTTTTATCGAATCTAAAAAAGAGTTTTTAATGATTAGAATAAAAAACCTCCCCAACTATGTTTTTCTTGTATGAAAATAGTTGAGAAGGTTTATGTATTGGAAAATAAGTCTAGCTTAAGTTAATGTTGCTTTGATCATACCAGTAGCAAAAATCATTAAGAAACTTAGTCACATTGAACTTTGATTGCCAAACCACCGCGAGATGTTTCACGATATTTAGCATTCATGTCTTTGCCTGTTTCATACATAGTTTCAATAACTTTATCGAGTGAAACGCGGGGCTCACTGGTTCTGCGCAATGCCATACGCGAAGCGTTGACGGCTTTTACAGAAGCAATGGCATTACGTTCGATACAAGGAACTTGAACTTGTCCTGCTACTGGGTCGCAAGTTAATCCTAAATTATGCTCCATACCAATTTCAGCGGCAATACAGACTTGTTCTGGGCTACCGCCAAACAATTCTGTCAAGCCTGCTGCTGCCATAGAGCATGCAACACCAACTTCGCCTTGGCAGCCAACTTCAGCGCCAGAGATAGAGGCGTTCATTTTATACAAAATACCAATCGCCCCTGATGCAAGGAAATAGCGTAGATATAATTCAGGGGTAACAGGCTCAATACAGTGATTATAATAAGCTAATACTGCTGGAACGATACCACAAGCACCATTAGTTGGGGCTGTGACAACACGGCCACCAGCAGCGTTTTCTTCGTTAACGGCTAAAGCGAACATATTGATCAAGTCGATCACATTCATCGGATCATTTGAAAGATTGCTCGACGATGTAACGAGTCGGTTAAGCGCAGGGGCACGACGTGGAACTCTTAGAGGTCCAGGTAAAATACCTTCAGTATTTAAACCGCGTTCGATACAAGATTGCATGGTGTGCCACACATCGCCAAAATAGGCATATATCTCATCTTTAGCATGCAAATCCAGCTCATTTTTCATCATTAAGCTAGAAATCGATAAACCTGATTTTTTGCAGTTAAGTAATAACTCTTCCGCTGATTTAAAAGGATAAGATACGGGTTTGCTATCTGTAGTCGATTGACCGAAATGTTCTTCGTCAACGATAAAACCACCACCGATAGAATAGTAAGTTTTGGTGTAAATTTCTTTGTCGCCAGCAAAAGCATGAATAGTCATGCCATTTTCATGTAATGAAAGATTATCTTGGCGAAAGTTCATACCGCCTTCATGAGGAAAATCGACAGAGTGTGTGCCATTTGCCAGCAACAGTTTCTGAGTATTTTCTACATTAGCAATAAAGGCAGGGATAGATTCAATATCGACAGTGGCAGGTAAATTACCCGCTAGCCCCATAATAATTGCGATGTCAGTATGGTGCCCTTTTCCAGTAAGCGATAATGAGCCATACACATCAACAGAGATGCGAGTGACGGCTGATAATAGTTTTTTGCTTACTAAATCATCGACAAATTCTTTCCCAGCTTTCATTGGACCAACAGTATGAGAGCTTGAAGGGCCTATGCCCACTTTAAACATGTCGAAAACGCTTATCACGCAGGACTCCTTAAAAAAAAGATGAATATATAGTGATTTATTTTAAAAGGCGCTACTTTACTGTTATTTAGTAGTGTTAACCAGTAAGTTTAAAGTATTTTTTAAAATAAGGTAGTTTCGTTAGGTGAATTGGTCATTAATAGCACAAATTGTATTTTATTAAGTTTAAAAAGCGTTGAAACAAGAATTATTGTCTATGAAAAAATAATTTAGATAAAAATGCCACCCAGACGTTTATGCTAAATATTTTTGATTATTATGGTAAATATATCAGAACAGTAAAGCGAGGGTGTTTAGTTAAGTTGTAATGCTAATTGATGGATAATTGCGGCGGTGAGACCCCAAACGAGGTGTCCATTGTACCAATAGAAGAATATTCGGTTTGGACGACCAGCGCGTTTGATATCTATGTACTTATATCGTTGGATAGATAACGCATCAAATAAAGGAACTTCAAAGATAGAAGATACTTCGCTAGGATTAGCTTGATAAGTGAGATTATCCGGCAATAAACCAATAACCGGAGTGACTTGATATCCACCATAACTTTGCATTGGCGCGAGTTGACCAAGAACTTGTACCTTTTCTGGTGGAATAGCAACCTCTTCATAGGCCTCTCGTAGGGCTGTTGCTATTATAGTGCTATCTTCTGGATCACTCATCCCACCAGGAAAGGCAACTTGTCCGGCATGTGAGCGTAGTAGAGGGGAGCGTTGCGTTAGTAGTAACGTTGGATTGGCTTTGTTAATAATTGGCAATAAAACGGCAGCAGACTTACCCGTCTGTTTAATTGGTTGACGGGCAAGTGGTAATGTAAACTGAAAGCGATTAATAAAATCATTCAGTTCAGTCATCGAGGTTTAGTTCTCCCAGTAAAGGCAAAATAAGAGACAGTTTATCAAACGTTTCTTGATACTCTTTATCCGCTTGGCTATCTGCAACAATACCACCACCCGCCCAACAAAAAATGTGTTTTTTATAAGTCAATAATGTGCGGATAGTGATGTTGGTATCCATATTGCCACAGAAACTAATATAGCCTATAGCGCCACAATAGCCATGACGGCGATGAGGTTCAAGCTCTTCTATGATTTGCATCGCTCGGATTTTAGGGGCACCTGTAATCGAACCGCCCGGGAAACAAACGCGTAATAAATCCGTTGCTGTATATTGGGGACTCAGTGTTGCGGTAATGGTACTGACTAAATGATGCACCGCAGGGAATGCTTCAACGACAAATAATTCAGGAACTTTGACTGTACCTGGAGTGGCAACACGGCCAATATCATTGCGTAGTAAGTCTACTATCATCAAGTTTTCAGCGCGATCTTTCGGCGAGTTAGCCAGTTTCTCAGCTTGAGCGATATCAGCCTCTGCATCATCTAATCGGGGTAATGTCCCTTTGATAGGGCGAGTTTGAATTTCACCGTTTTTTAATAAAATGAAACGCTCGGGTGAAATGCTGATGACAGCATTGTCGGGGAGTCGTATAAAAGAAGAAAAAGGTGCACGATTACTTTCTATTAAAGTTAAAAATGCATCCCATTCGTTACCTTTATATTTAGCTTTAAATCTTTGAGCTAAATTGATTTGGTAGCAATCACCATTACGTAAATATTCATGGATCTGCATAATATTATGATGATAAAGCGCTTTTGGCATATTCGATTGCCAAGCTGTACTCAATTTGAAGGTGTTTTTACGCGGTGCTTTTTGCTTTTTTAACCAAGTTAATCGGGAGTCTGCATCATCATAACTAATTAATGTCACCGTTTTATTGTGGTGATCAATGATTACCGCCCATAAATAAATACCAACGGCCATATCAGGAAATTGTATATCAGTGCCTGCACTTTCTGGAATTTTTTCAATATAACGGCCTAAATCATAACTCCAAATTCCCATGGCACCGCCATTAAAAGGAAGTGTTGTATCAATTAATTTGGGTACTTTATATTTATCAATAAGTTGTTGAAGGACTTCAAACGGTGCATCATCAGGGATATAAGCGTTTTCGTTTCTTTCATTTACTGTTGTTTGTCCGCCACTTGTTATAATGGTAGCTACAGGATCGGCAACAATAATATCGTATTGATTATGTGAATGTTGCGCATTACCTGAATGTAAGAGCATAGCCCAGGGCTGGTGCGCTAAGGGAGTAAATAAATCGATTGCCACATCAGGGCTGTAGGGTAATTGAATTTTATTGATGACCATTATGGTGAGCTAAAATTAGGTTTCGTAAGTGGATAGTGTGAGATTAACATATAATCTTATCTTAATAAGGCAAGAACTGTTAAAATTTAATTAAAAATTTGCACAATTCACTTCTGTACAATTAATTTTAATCTTTAATTAATGAGGTTTTAACATGCTTTCAGGCATCCCAGTACTAAACCATGAAGAACAGCAAGAAGCCGTCGACAAAATTCATCAACTCATAGCCGATGGAATGAGTAGTGGTGAAGCCATTGCAATTATTGCACAGGAAATTAGAGAGAGCCATAAAGGAAGAGAACAAGTTCACGCTATCTTTGAAGAACAAGATGCAAACGAAGATAATAATGCGAACGAATATGAAAATACAGATGAAAACGACGATTCAGATGAAGATGACGGTGAATACGAAAATTAATACAAAATAAACATCCTATTAACATTTATGTGTAAATCTGATAAGTTTAAGATTAGTTAACGCATTCTGCTCATAAGAAATACTTTAAAGAATAAATTAAAGGTGTCTTAAAAATAGGGATATAAAAATATCACTAATCCATAAATGAGTAGTAAAACTAATTAAACTTTAGCCTATGTAGCATGGGTGTCGGAGAATAGTATGGAAGTTAATAGAAAAATAGCTGTTATTTTAGGTGGTTGTGCTCTGATTTTTAGTTCTGTTGCTATGAGTGTTAATAAGGACGAAGGTAAAGCGGCTGCGTTTGTCAGTTGTCAAAATCTAACCGAACCACAAATTGCGGCACAGGTAAAAAAAGATTTTATTAATAACCGGTTACCGCGTTGGGCTGATGAGAAAGCGATATTAGGTAAAAAAGCGATCGCGTGGGTTAATGATAATGACGTCACTAAAACTGACTCGGGTTACACAATACCGCTAACGGTAAGAGGTTCAAAATCAGATTTACAATATCGAGTTGTAGTTGATTGTGAGCAAGATACTATTACATATAATACCCTTAATTAGGGTTTTACAATGCATTAATAAAAAGGAGAATCATTAGGTTCTCCTTTTTTATGCACATTTATAACGTTAATCTGTAAATATAATGTGTGATTCTAGCGATTTCTTGGCTCATAGGGAAGACGAGCAAAATGCTGAGATAATTGACGATAATAAACTAAACGTTCTCTAAAATACTCTCTAAGATGCTCTGGCTGTTCACGTTCAACGGCCTCAGGAATGATCGGTACATTATAGCGTTCTTTAAATGCGACTCCTGAAGCTAATAGGTCGGTATTGATTTTGTCCATTTCATCTTTAGGTAGCAAAGCTAGGTTATGGCTCATGTCGGATCTCTGCAATTAAATATAATCTCAGGAGAGTTTAGCAATTAAATGAGAAAAAATCTCAATACATTTATTTTAAATAATAGATTAAATCGCCTATATTTAACCTATTATTACGTTGATTATATAGATTAAAAAATGATGAAAGATAATGAGATTGATTATTATTTTTCTTACTAAATGTTATTAATAATCAGTAATTTGTATTTTTTTGTTTTAATATTGTTTTGGGGTTTTAATTATTTTAATACTGTGCATAATAGCACCATGAGTTATTAACCAATAAGGTATAAATATGTTAACTACTGACATGATTAAAAAATTAAATGAGCAATTAAATCTTGAGTTTTATTCTGCAAATCTTTATTTGCAAATGAGTGCATGGTGTAGTGATAAAGGCTACGAAGGCGCAGCTGCATTTTTGAAAGCACACTCTCAAGAAGAAATGGAGCATATGCAACGCTTATTTGATTACCTTAGTGATACCGGTGCTTTGCCACGCCTAGGTCAAATTAATGAGCCGCCAGTTGATTTTAAATCAATTGGTGATGTATTTGCCCAAACTTATGAGCATGAAAAGCTTATTACTGCTGAGATCAACAAATTAGCGCATTTGGCGATGAGTACTCAAGATTACTCAACATTTAACTTCTTGCAGTGGTATGTTTCTGAACAGCATGAAGAAGAAAAATTGTTTAAATCTGTTCTTGATAAACTGGACATGGTGGGAGAATCAGGTAAATCACTATTCTTGCTGGATAAAGATCTCAAGAACATGTCAACAGCTGCGCATATCTAGCTACTATAGATAAAGTCGGTTAACACTCAATTAGTTTCCTATCATTGCTAGGGAACCTGAGTGATAAGATAATTAAACTCGGGGCACATAGTTATTTATGTGCCCCGAGTTGTTATATAAATCTGTAGTTAAACCGCTTGAGGTATGAACGATAAGCTTTTTTATTTTCATTTTGTGTTAAAACTCACATGCTAGGTCTTTAAATCTCTCTTTTAAGCGGTAAAACTGCTTTTTTTCCGTATAATGATTGGCAATAAATCTAAATTCACCTGCAAATTAAGGGGTTATAATGCCAATTAACCATATTAAATCTTCATGGCGTCAACTGAGTGCTATTGCTGTTCTATTCTTAGGCATGTCATTCCAACAAGCTTTTGCCCATGCTCATCTAAAAGATCAGCTACCGGCAGAAGGCGCCGCGGTAGAGCAAGTACCAGAATCCATTACTCTGAATTTCTCTGAAGGAATAGAAATTAACTTTACTAAGGTGGATATCGTTGGCCCTGAAAGTCAAAATATTAAAACCGGTAAAGCTACTCTTGATCCAGCTAATGATACAAAAGTGATTGTTCCTATTGAAGATAAGCTTGCGATCGGTAAATACGATGTCAACTGGAGTGTTGTTTCTGTGGATGGTCATAAAACTAAAGGAACATATAGTTTCACTGTGAAATAATATGTCACTGGAAGCTTTTTATACGCTCATTCGCTTTGTTCATTTTATAGCTGCAATGTTGATGTGTGGAATGTCAATTTTTGCGGCTATACTTAGTTATGGCCAGTTTAGTTACTTGTTAAGCCGCTATCTAAATAAAAGTATTATATTTAGTGCGGCACTTTCATCAATAACCGCATTTGCTTGGATGTTTGCACAAGCGGGATTAATGGGTGATGGATGGCAAGATACCCTCGATTGGAGCGTTTGGCAGGGTGTACTGGGTACAAATTTCGGCCAGGTTTGGCGCTGGGAATTATTGTGTTCAGTTATTTTATTTGGCGTAATATTTATTCGTCCAATGAAAATTCGATTACACCTCGTTCTTATGCTTTCTATTGTGATGTTAGGTTTGCATGCATTTATTGGTCATGCGGCAATGTACGATGGCCTAACTGGAACACTTCATCGATTTAATCAATTTATTCATCTTATTAGTGCTGCATATTGGTTTGGTGGCTTATGGCCATTTTTAATCTGTATACAATTTTTACGCCATAAAAAAGAATTGGTGGCAGGAATTGATAAACAAATCATATGCACTATGACGCGTTTTTCGCGAATAGGGCACATTGCGGTTGGGTTAGTACTGATCACTGGCGTGATTAGTTCAATGACGTTGTTACCTGATTGGCCTTTTGTTTATTCAGCTACTGAGTATCAATCATTACTATGGTTAAAAATAGTTTTAGTCAGCGTGATGGTGTTACTTGCTTTGGTCAATCGATATATCGTCGTACCAAGTATCAAACAGAAGGGACGTGTAAATTATTTGATTATTAATAGCTGGGTTGAATTATTGCTTGGTACAATGGCTATATTGGTAGTTTCTATATTTGCAACATATCAGCCTGCTTAATTTGTTATTTAAATCGAGTATAATAGGCTGATAATAGTTGCTTTATCATTTTTACAAGGTCATTTTAATGAAATACAAATTAATTATTTGTTCGTTATTACTCAGCGGAATAATGATGGGTTCTGCTATTGCTGCACCGCTGACAACTGTGAGTAAAAAACAGTTTGGTGATGAATGGCCGTTTACACGAGAAGAAGTGATGTTGGAATGTCGCAGTAATGGTGCCATGGTTGTTATTAATCCAGCAACCTTGATGCAGTATCCTTTGAATGATATTGCAACATCCCTCATGGAGAAAAAAGAAATAAAAGCACAACCGATTGATATCTTATTGGCGCCAAAGGATACAGATAAGACAACGGCAGAGCGAATTAAGCCATTGCAAATTGAAGCTCAAAAGCTGTGTGATAATAAATAGTAGTTATAAATCCATTTCAAATTATTTTAAATACAACTTAATTGTATTTTTTCTGTTATTTATTAATTGGTTATAAAATTGAAAGGTTTGAGTAATTAAACATATAGGTATAACCTATTAAACAAATAGTTCAATCTTAGAAAATTAAGCAATAAATTGTGTTAATAATATGTAAAATAATGGCTAATTAAAGTGGTAAGAACGTGAGTTGAAGGCTAGTATTAAATTGTACTTTGTTACGTCTCAATGGCAATTTTAGCGCACGGCTCTGCCAGAGCCATTTCCCAAGGCCAGGTAATCGGAATCTACCAGGCCTCTTTTTTTGCCTATTAGTTTGCTGCTCATCATATCTTGCATAAAAATAACTCATCATTATGACATGGCGTCATTAAGCTAACTTCATTATCCAATGGTGGTTATCTTTATCGTAGTGATGGCGATAGAGTAGTACAGGCTTCTCATCAATAGTCGCGGGAATACTGGTATGTTCATCCCAACCATCTAATTGCATACAAAAATCCGTATCGGAATCACAAGGAATACTTATCGTGTCGCTTTTTTGACTCGACATGATGGCATCATTTATTTCATAGGATGATATTTTCAATGTCACTATGCTCATAGCTATACCTCTATCGTCAATTTTAAGGTTGAAAAACTCAGGCCAACAGAATTAAGCATAGTATAATTGGAAGTGATTTCCAAAATATTTTTTTACTTGAAAAGTAAGGGAGGTGCAATGCATTGCAAGCATGCACCTCGATAGGGATTATTTCTTAGGAATAGCGGTTCCCCAGTCTAACCAATCTGCAGGTGGCTCTAATTTTAGAATGAAATGTTGTTCACCTTTAGCTTTAGGTGCAAGTGGTATAGTAGGCGGTGTTGCTAAAGAAATACCACCACGGACAAATTGCTTGAATGTCCCACTTCTCACTACGCCGCCCGTTAGGCCGAAGGTCAGGTTATACCCTGAAGATAACCAGAATTGGGTATTGTCACGGATCAAATATTGATACTCTTTGCCAATACGCGTTACCACATAAACGCGATCGGAAAGCTCTCCCAAATATAAACTGGTGACAGTTCCTATTTCTAAGCCTCTAAATAAGATTGGAGTGCCAACTTGTACTGAACCTGCTTCACTAGCATCAAGATAGATAGTCAGACCATCCAAATAACGAGAGTCAGTAATATTGGCAGTCTGTAATTCAAATTGGTAACGATTTCTATTATCTCTACCCGGCTCAGCACTAATATAAGGCTGTAGCAGGGAGTCCAAATTATTAAATCCAGCAGGGGATAACTCAGGGGTTACTATCGCAAAGCGGCTGCCGAGTTTAGTAAACGCTTGCACATATTCGGGGTAGAGGATGGCCTTAGCTCTGACCTCATGATTATCAGCAGATAGTTTGAGCGATTCAATCTGACCAATATTGATCCCTAAGTAACGTATTGGCATACCTTCAGATAATTTTGATGCATCATATGTGGTTAATGTGACAGCACTTCCAATTGCTCTTGCCGCAGTTTCTGTCGAATAAAGTGTATGCTGGCGAACGGAGTCGAGTGAGCCCGTTTGTATATTATCAAAACTGATCGCTCCGCTTATTGCGCGGCTAAGAGGGGCTGCTTGAACGGTTAAACCATTTGCATTGAGCTGAACCTTTGCACCGCCTTCAGCCCAAAATACACTTTTATCTGTTAATAAATGCCGATATTGACTTGATATGTGAATTTTGACATCAAAGCTGCTATCGGTCGGTTTAATGGCAATAATTTTTCCGACCGCAAACTGACGATATAGTACGACAGAACCTGTTTGAATATCAGGAAGGCTCGATGCATTCAATGTTATTGTGGTTGGAGGTGCAGACCCGAGGATACCCGCTTTGGCATTGTCGTCACTGCGGTATAATGGGAACTCATCAGGAAGTGGTTCTTTCCCCTTGCCGGGAAGTAAATGAATACCACCTTCAATCCATTCTTGAGGTGCAGCGCCTTGGAATTGTATGCCATTAAGGCCTAATTGCATATCAATGCGGCTGTTAGCCACAAATTTGCTGTCATTTTTTACAAGATGACGATACTCATCAAAAATAGTGATATTAAAACTCACTTTTTCATCAGATAAGTGACGTTGTAACACTTCGCCTATCTTGATACCGCGATAAACAATGGGTTGCCCATCATTGACGCCATAGGTATCTTGAGCCCATAAAGAAAGGCGAAGGTTATCTTTCTCTTGTTGTTGGTGCTGTTTTACATCTTGTTTATTGGCTTGCAATACAAATTGTTGGCCTTCTTGTGCAGGTTTACTCCCTGATGGCGAATCAAATGAAACCGCGCCGTTAATTACAGCGGAAAGGCTTTCCATTTTTACATTTACACCGGAGTTTAAATTAATCTCACCCTCAACACCGGATACATTCCAAAATTGGCTATTTTCTCGAACTAAATTGGCATAGCGTTTCTCAATGACGGCGGCAATAGAAACGCCTTTATCATCCGGTAAAATAGAGTAATCAGAGATATAACCGACAGGGACTTTGCGGAAATAAATAGCCGAATTTTCATTGAGTGAACCAAGATCTTTAGCTGTCAAATAAATGAGCAATTCACCGTCATCAATATTGAGCTGAGGGGGACTATCTTGCGCAACAAATTGATATTGTTCATCTCCTGCATTGGGTAACATACCAATATAGTTCCCCCCCACTAAAGCATCCAATCCTGAAACGCCTGCAAGGGAGGCTTTCGGTGTGACCAACCAAAATTTCGTCCCTGATGTGAGTGCTGAACGCATATCTTTATTGACGCTTGCCGTCACGATAATGCTTTTCATGTCTTTACTGATAGTCACGGACTGGACAAGGCCAACTTCGACACCTTGGTATCGGATGGGTGTTCTATTTGCCACAACACCGGGAGCAGATGAGAACTCTATAGTGATTTCAGTTCCTTTCTCTACCCAATGCTGAAATAAAAGCCAACCCGCAATAAATACTGCAACAAGAGGGAGTAGCCAAAATGGTGAGATACTGACTCTTTTGCGTAAGATGACATCTTCTACGGGTTCAGAAGGGTCATTTTGTTGATTTTGATTTTCCATAAGAATCCCAAATAAGACGACTATCTAACCATTCAACGGCCAGTATGGTCAAAATAACAGCTGTACCAAAGTATAAGGCCGCAGGCCCCATAGTAAATGACATTAACTGGTCACGATTGACGAGTGTCATCATTAATGCAATCACGAATAGATCAAGCATGGACCAGCGGCCTATCCATGAAACAATTTTAAGCAGTTTCATGCGTAACACAGGATCAGTTTTACTGTTGAACTGAATTGAAAATAGTAGCAATATCATGATGATAATTTTAATAAATGGCACCAGAATACTGGCAATGAATACAATAATGGCAATAGGCCAATTTCCTGAGTCGATTAATGAAACAACGCCTGAGTAAATGGTATCTTCTATACGTTTTCCGTTAAGATAAAAAATTGATATAGGTAATAAGTTTGCAGGAATGAGTAATACTATTGCGGCAAGTAAAGCTGCCCACGTTTTTTGGAGGCTGAGTGGTTCTCTGTAATGTAAAGGGCGATGGCAACGTTGGCATTTCCCCTGTGAATTAGGAACCCCAGTATAATGGCAAGCAGTACAAGTCAACGTGTTTTCAGTTTTAGGTGCATCTTCTACTACATAAAAATATTGCCAAAGCCGATCAATATTCATGTGAATGATGATTAATAAACTGACAATTGACATTGTAATAAAAGCAATTAAGCCGTTATTGATATATACCGTGGCATAGTCTTGCATTTTTATGGACGCAATTCCAAGTGCAATAAGATATACGTCGAGCATCACCCACTCTTTTAGGTGGCGAAGAATTAATAAAATCGGTCGTAGATTTAAATTTAAGCGTTGACCAATAAATAAATAAATAATGCAGGTCGGTAATAATAATGGTGCAACGATCGCACAAAAAGCCACAATACTGGCGGTAAAAGGGTCGCCTTGTTGATTTATTAACCTTATTCCTTCGATAACATTGGCGTTAATCTGTGCTCCCAGCAAATTAATCGATATCAATGGCTGCCAAAAAGCGATAGGAGCAAGCATTAATAGGGTGATTGCAAGTATCAATAAGCGATTTAATGACCACGAGCGGCCATCATCGAGTTGAGTTAAACATTGTGGACAAACAATGACTTGTCGTACACTAAAGTTAGGTAAATGTATTTTTTGGTTGCAGTAGCAACAGCGTTGCAAAATCATGTCAGTATGATTACTTTGATTCATATGCGCTTATTGTATGGGTTAACTATGATGTAATCTAGTGTAAAAAAATTTACGACAAAGTCACAAATTGGTAACCTTAACGCTACTCTTATTGATGATTTTTTTAATTACTTGATAAATACAAGAAATAACTATGGATAAAAAGAAGTATTATCTCGAACTTTCAGCTAATCTATCTAGCTTACTGGCAGGAGAATATGATTTAATTGCAAGTTTGGCGAATACCAGTGCGTTGCTATTTGAACGTCTAGATGGTGTGAACTGGGTTGGGTTTTATTTGAGTAATGAACAAGAGTTGGTGCTAGGGCCATTTCAAGGAAAGGTGGCTTGTGTCAGGATAGCGTTTGGCAAAGGTGTTTGCGGAACCGCTTTTAGTCACAATCTAGTTCAACGTGTGGCAGATGTTCATGCTTTCCCAGGTCACATAGCTTGTGATGCGGCAAGTAACGCTGAAATAGTCTTTCCTTTAGCGGTAAATGGGCGAATTATCGGTGTTCTAGATATTGATAGCCCAAATTTCGACCAGTTCGACCAAGAAGATGAGGATGGGTTGCAACACATTGTAAACCAGTTGTGTCAACACCTGGGAATGTGTTCTACGCCAAAATATTACTAAATATTGGTATGTTAAATTAATAGTAACGTGGCAATTGTCAGCAACACGATTATAATGTCGGCTTGTTCATGCCCGTGAGGTTGGCAAAATTGTTGTTATCAGGAAATTTCATGGAAAATCAACCTAAGTTGAAAAGTAGTAAAGAAGTAATCGCATTTTTAGCGCAGCGTTTTCCACGTTGTTTTATCGCTGAAGGCGAAGCTCGTCCGTTAAAAGTCGGAATTTTTCAAGATATCGTAGGATGTCTGACCGAAGAAGATGGTATTAGTAAAACGCAGCTACGTTCTGCGTTGCGCATGTATACCTCTAGCTGGCGTTATCTTTACGGTGTTAAAGAGGGAGCTAAACGTGTTGATTTGAATGGCGATGACTGTGGCGAATTAGACGCAGAGCACATTGCACATGCACGTCAGCAATTAACTGAAGCGAAAGCAAGAGTTCAAGCACAACGTGCTGAGCAAAAAGCGCAAAAACGTCCTGCCGCTAAAAAGCCGAGTGAAAAAACCGCTCGTAGCCCTGAAGCTGCAAAAGAAAATGCGCCTCGCCGCCGTCCGTCAGACAATAAAGAACGCCCGCAAAACACGCCTGCAAAAACCCCACGTCGTAATAACGTTGCACCAGAACAAACATTGAAATCAGTAACTGATATCAATGCATTACAAATTGGCCAATCTTTAAAAGTTAAAGTTGGGTCGAGTGTAATGGATGCCTCTGTAATGGAAATTGCTAAAGACGGTGTTAGGGTTCAATTGCCAAGTGGACTGGCAATGATTGTGCGCGCGGAACATTTAAAGTTCTGATACGGAGGTCCATCAGGTCATGAACAAGCTTCTTAAAATAGCACTTGTTGTTAGTTTAGCGACTTTCGGCAGTGCAATTGCTAATACTCAAGCAGTGACGCCAGTCACTGCTTCCCAGTTACCTGTTTTAAAACAGAATGTACAACATGGCACAGTGAGTGAAAGAGTGAGTTCAAGATTCACTCGTTCCCATTATCGTCAGTTTGATTTAGATGAAGAGTTTTCTGGGAAAATATTTGACCGCTATCTGAATATGTTAGATTTCGGACATAATGTTTTACTTCAATCCGATGTAGACCAATATGCTAAAGATAAAGCAAAAGTTGGCCAGTGGCTTGAAGATGGCAAGTTAGATAAATTTTATGACCTGTATAACCTTTCGCAACAAAGGCGTTTTGAACGATTTAAATATGCCCTTGCTCGTCTCGATCAGCCAATGAATCTTGATGCACATGATTCAATAGAAGTTGATCGTTCGAAAGCGCCTTGGCCTAAAGATAATCAAGAACTTGATAAGCTTTGGGATCAAAAAGTACGATATGATTGGCTAAATCTAAAACTCGCCGGCAAAGATGACAAAGAGATAAAAGAAAAGCTGACTAAACGTTATAATTTTGCTTTAAGACGTTTGGCTCAGGCGCAAAGTGAGGATGTATTTCAACTCATTATTAATTCTTTTGCTCGTGAAATAGATCCCCACACCAGTTATCTTTCTCCGCGTAATACTGAGCAATTTAATTCTGAGATGAGCTTATCACTCGAAGGGATTGGCGCAGTATTACAGCAAGATGACGAAAACACAGTCATTAACTCCTTAGTTGCGGGCGGTCCTGCATCTAAAAGTAAAGAGCTGAAAGTAGGCGATAAAATTATTGGGGTCGGCCAAACTGGTAAGCCAATTGTTGATGTCGTTGGTTGGCGTCTTGATGATGTTGTCGCGCTAATTAAAGGCCCTAAAGGTAGTCAAGTACGGCTAGAGGTTGTTTCTGATACTAAAGGGGCTAAGCCACATATAGTCACTATAGTAAGGGAGCAGATCCGACTGGAAGATCGAGCTGTAAAACTGACAATTAAGCAACAAGGTAAAGATAAAGTTGCTGTATTAGACATTCCAGGTTTTTATGTTGGGTTAACTAATGATGTTAAAACTCAACTGCAAAATATGGCAAAAGATAATGTATCAGCCTTGATTATTGATCTTCGAGGTAATGGTGGTGGTGCATTAACAGAAGCGGTTTCTTTATCTGGTTTGTTTATTCCTAAAGGTCCAGTTGTCCAAGTTAGAGATAACAACGGACAAGTTCGCCAAGACATAGATGATGACGATGTTGTTTATTACAAAGGCCCATTAGTCGTGCTTGTTGATCGTTTTAGCGCATCTGCATCAGAAATTTTTGCAGCAGCAATGCAAGATTATGGCAGAGCGTTAATTGTAGGTGAGCCAACTTTTGGTAAAGGTACCGTTCAGCAACACAGAAGCTTGAGCCGTGTTTATGATCAAATGCTAAAACCAGAATGGCCGTCGTTAGGCTCAGTACAATATACCATTCAGAAGTTTTATCGTGTTAACGGGGGTAGTACACAACGTGAAGGTGTAACACCTGATGTTGTCATGCCAACAGGGCAAGATCCTGCGGAAACAGGTGAGAGCTTTGAGGATAACGCGCTTCCTTGGGATAGTATTCCGCCTGCAAACTATACGAAGGCCGGTAATGTTGCTGGGGATTTATCTGTCATAAAAACCAAGCATTTAGATCGTATTAGCAAAGACCCTGAATTTAATTATATTGATGAAGATATTGCACGTTATAAGGTGAATAAAGAGAGTAAGAATCTGATATCACTTAATTATGCGGAGCGAGAAAAAGAAGATAATGAAATTGAAGCGACTAAGCTAAAACGCATAAATGAACGTAATTCCAAAGCAGGTAAACCATTACTTAAGTCACTTGAGGACTTACCTAAGGATTACGAAGGCCCAGATCCGTATTTGGATGAAACGGTTAAAATGGCAATAGATCTGGCTAAGCAGAATACCAAGATGCTATCTAACCAAAAATAAATTTATTCGGCTATAGATTATTCAATAAGCCAGCGAAAGCTGGCTTTTTTGTGTGTATTACATTTACATTATTAGTTCACTGGCAATATTTAAAACTCTCAACTTCAATTAGTTATAGATTTCTTTACCTTTGCTTAATTTATCCTAAACTTTTAGGGTATGTTCCTTATTAATGAGGTAATGCCAATGAATAAATTATTTTTAGGATTGATTGCGGTTATCGTTATAGTGATTTCATCATTAGGTACTGCTAATGCAAGGAATTATCCTTGTTCAGGCAGTAAGGGTGGAATTGATCGTTGTGATGGCGGCCAATTTATTTGTAATGATGGCTCAACGAGCCGCTCTGAACAGGTCTGTACTGTAGAGTTAAAAAATTCAATTAACAGTAAAGCGGGTGTAGCTGGCGCGAGTGTTTCAAAGTCATCAAGCAAGCCTTCTGTAACAGAATCAATTAAAACGACGAATGAAAAAGCAAATAAGAAGACCAGTGAAAAAATTGGCAAAGCATCAGATGACACTGCTGATAAAATTAAAGATGTAAAAAGTACGACCACGAAGAAAGTAGATAAAGAGCCACTAAAAGCGACAAAGGAAAAAATACCTAAGGATATTGATAAAGAATCGACTAAAGCAACAAAAGAAAAAGCGACCAAAAATACTGATAAAGACACGACTAAAGTGGTAAAGGATAAAGCTGCTAAGGCGACTGGTACAGATACTACTAAAGCAACAAAAGAAAAAGTGACCAAAGCCGCTGATAAAGAAAAAACTAAAGTTGCAAAAGAGAAAACCGTAAAAGATACCAAAGAAAAAGCGCCAAAAAATACGACTAATTAACTTTAGTCTATCGACATTTATCATTATTTTGAATAGATGCCATCTCATTTGACGTGAGATGGTATTTTATTGTCATCATTGCATACTAATAGAGATAGTAAGAATGAATTAAATTTGATAAATAAAAAGTTAAATATGTGTCTCTAGTCTCATGTTGTGTATAAGATGGCGGAAACTAGAGGGTTACTCATATGTATGCTGTTGATATCAAGCCTTGAATTTTAAAAGTTAATTATCTAGAAAATGAATGATTATTTTTGTACTTTTAAAAACAGTGAGTTATCAGTATCATTTTATATAATATTGCAAGAAAACAATCTTTTTTGAGGCATCTATTCATATTATATGTAAAGTTATGTCGTTTTTTGCTTTTTTCATGTTAATTGACTTGAAATAGTGTGAAAAAACCTTATTTATAAAGTAAATTCTACGTGATATCTGTTTTTACCAAGGAATACATAAAAATGATGAGAATTGTTTTATTCTTGCTCACAAACTTAGCGGTTATGTTTGTGTTTGGGATAATCTTAAGTTTAACGGGCATTCAAGGCAGTAGTGCTCAAGGTTTGTTGATCATGGCTGGGCTGTTTGGTTTTGGCGGTGCATTCATTTCTCTATTGATGTCTAAATGGATGGCGCTTAAATCTGTTGGTGGTGAAGTTATTGAGTCACCCCGTAATGATGTCGAGAGATGGCTAATAAACACAGTAGGGCGCCAAGCACAACAGGTAGGTATTCAAATGCCTCAGGTTGCGATTTATCATGCGCCTGATATAAATGCATTTGCAACGGGAGCTCGCCGTGATGCATCTCTTGTTGCTGTTAGCACGGGCTTGTTAGAAAACATGAGCCGAGATGAGGCAGAAGCGGTTATTGCGCATGAGATTAGTCATATTGCTAATGGTGATATGGTGACAATGACGTTGCTTCAAGGTGTTGTGAATACCTTTGTTATCTTTATTTCTCGTATTATTGCACAGCTTGTTGCTGGGTTTATGTCAAACAATAATAATGAAAATGAAAGTAGCAACGGCAATCCCATGGTTTATTTTGCAGTTTCAATGGTATTAGAGATTGTATTTGGGATACTTGCTAGCATTATTACGATGTGGTTCTCTCGTCACCGCGAGTTTCATGCTGATGCGGGTTCTGCTCAGTTAGTGGGTAGAGAAAAAATGATAGCTGCGCTTCAACGATTAAAAACCAGCTATGAGCCACAAGAAGAAGGGCGCTTAATGGCATTTTGTATTAATGGTCGCGGTAAAGCATTTAGTGAGTTATTTTTATCACATCCACCGTTAGACAAGCGTATTGAAGCGCTGCGCTCAGGACAGTATTTAAAATAGTATTTGCATAGATCAAATGACAAGTTAAATAATAATTTGAATGAAGTAAAAGCCACTCAAAATTTATTGAGTGGCTTTTTTATGTTCAAAGGTATTTAATTTTTGGTATAGAAGCTTTTATTCAAAGGTTATGGACTAGAAATACTAACTTTTAGTACTGAATTATAAATATATATGAAATGTCTGTTTTAATTAGAAAATAGAGCTAAGTATATTTATCTAGTGATGAACGTGGAGTGCTAGCTAAATAGAGCGATATTGATCAGCTGACTTTAATTTTTTGATAAAAAAAGCCCCCTTCATAGGGTTCTGAAGGGGGAGCTAAATGAATAAAGAATGGTTTAATTCATGAACAAAGATAGGCTATTTCGATAAATGAAACTTAGTTATTTGTGCAGTATAAACCGCTTTTATACGGTTATATGCTATAAATAGCATTTATCGCTAAATGTTCTATTGGCGATAGCCTGCTTTAATCTGCTCTAGTGTATTTTTATATGTTTCTGCTTGTTTTTCATCTTCAATTAATGCGACTTCTCTTTGCATTTTAATTAAAATTTTACCTGCATCTGCTTGGCCAATCGCTTTAAGCATATGTGTGACTAAATTTTTTAAACAAGTGATCTCATCCGCAAGGGTATTAACATCAGGCTCGGTAGGGAAATGGGTTTTCATTTAGAGATTCCTTTAATAATAAACAGTAATTCGCAGATTGTAGCACAGAAAAAATCCCGATGTGTTCTAACATAAGTGGTATTAATGATAATGTGGTAGAAATGGCTGTGCATGAGGATAGTATCAACAAGATTGTCTTATTTTTGTTATTAAAAGCATAAGTGGGCAATTTAATCTGAATGTTCAGCTGTATTTATTGAAAAGTAATAAGATTGAATATTGATTGTTTTGTATTGACATTCTTAGTTAGAGTGTCTTTAAAAGATGCCTCATAGTGTGATATGATTCACATAATTCTCTATAGCATACACAAGGCGAAAATAAACATGTAGCGACGGCAAACACGTAAAATTGTGCCTCGATACATTTTAGTCATCGTTAAAGTTGCTTTTATCTTAATCTCCCTTTTTGTTGTTTTGCGCAATGGTATTGTATTTTTTGTGCAGATTAACGCATGGAAAAATAAGGCTTGGTATTAGACAATGACTCAGGTTTCTAGAAAAACAGCATGGATAAGAGTTGTGATATTAGCAGTAGCTGCTTTTGTCTTTAATACAACAGAATTTGTGCCTGTGGCATTGTTAAGTGATATTGCTGAAGGTTTTGATATGACAGTGGCTCATACGGGGCTGATGATCACGATTTATGCTTGGGTAGTGGCAATAATGTCATTACCGCTGATGCTACTAACCAGTAAAATTGAACGGCGTAAGTTGTTAGTATTCTTGTTTATTGTCTTTATTATTAGCCATATTATTTCGGGCTTTGCATGGAGTTTTGACGCGCTTATAGGCGCTCGAGTTGGTGTCGCATTATCACATGCTGTATTTTGGTCAATTACAGCATCGCTTGCTATCCGAGTTGCACCAGCAGGTAAAAAAGCGCAGGCGTTAGGATTATTGGCAACGGGGACAGCATTAGCAACAGTATTGGGTTTACCTATTGGTCGTGTAATTGGACAATTTTTAGGTTGGCGCATGACGTTTTTATCTATAGGTGCGATTGCTGCTGTCACAATGATTGCACTTATACGCTTTTTGCCTCACTTACCAAGTGAGCATTCGGGATCTTTAAAAAGTTTGCCTATCATATTCAAGCGCCCCGCACTGGTGGGTATATTCGTATTGACGGTTGTCGTTGTTACTGCACATTTTGCTGCATATAGCTATATTGAACCATTTGTACGAGATGTTGCTTTACAAAGTCAAAATTTTGCCACGATATTGCTGCTTATTTTCGGTGCCGCAGGTATTGTCGGCAGTGTTATTTTTAGTCGTTATAGCAGCAAATACGCATTAACTTTTTTACCTACCGCAATTGGTGTATTAACTGTCTGCTTACTATTATTGATGCCACTAGGCGGAGATATAGGGTCCCTTATTCCTCTATCTATATTTTGGGGAATAGCGATTATGTGTATTGGCTTAGGAATGCAGGTCAAAGTCATTGACTTATCACCCGACGCGACCGATCTATCTATGGCAATTTATTCAGGTATTTTTAATCTTGGGATTGGTGGTGGGGCATTACTTGGTAATCAAGTTATCATCCATATGGGTATGACGTATATTGGCTATGTTGGTGCAGCATTTGGTATTATCTCATTGATTTGGTGTATTTATATTTTTAAACGCTATAAAGAATCATTTAAGGATAAATTACCTCAATCAAGCATTCACTAATTAATTTTATTGTCATGAAAGTATTATTTTATAGGCAGTATATTTTGACTATATAATTAAATAACACTCGTATATTGTCTATTCAATATAGTTGTAGCTAAGCATAGTGTAGCTAACTAGGGCGATTATTAATATTTACAACCAAAAGCTCGATTTATCCACAATTATTGGTATGCTGCTTAATAGATAGTTAATATGTTGCCATTAATCTGTTTTCAAGAAGCAGTATCACTGATTAGAGGGAACAGAAGCTGATATTATTGGAGAATGTGATGAAGTGTAAAATCAGTGCTCTGTTAAAACCGATTATTTCAATAAGTTTAATTAGTACTTTTTCTTTAATGCTTACTGCTTGCAGTAATTCTGAATCAAGTAAGATGACACGAGCGGAAAATTCGGATGCACAGTATGCCCAACAAGTTGTTAATTTAGGCTATGGGGCGCAAGAGGCTTGTGTCTCTGCTGGTGGATTACCTGCGATGACATTAGAATTGAATGGCAACCAAACAGCAGTTTGCCAATTTGCTAATGGAAAGCGTTGTGCGGCTGATATCATTCAAAGTGGTAGCTGTATTTAATAAGCAATTTCCCACGCATTATTTCATGTATATCGTGATGTATATTACTGCGAAAAATATTTTAATAAACTAACCCCCATATTTATTTAAAAATATAGGGGTTAGTTAAATAAATATCATTATTATTAACATTACGCCGTTAAGTATTTAATTAATCACTAGTCCTCTTTTAAATTTAAACTATACTCTTTCTTAAATGTAAAAGCGCCATAACATACTGTTTTTACGAAAATATATTTATTTGGTTTATTTTGCCATTAAAGCGTTTATTGTTTTTTTATATTACGATAATAAGGTGTAGGATAATTATATTATTGTACGTAATAGATTATCTTATTTCGACTGCCAGTTTTTTATTCTAAATAAATAATTGATCTTCATTTGAAAAGTTATTAACCTTCATTGTAAGGTCATAATTAAAATTATAAAAAAGTATATTAACAATTATAACTATTTATTTTCAATTCAATGAAGAGTAATGAAAAATGAAAAAGAAAATTGAGGAGTATACTGGCCCAGCCGCAGGTTGGGGTGCCGTTAAAGCTGTTGCTCAAGCGTTGCGTGGCCAAATGGAAATAGGCCATGATGTGATTGCAATGTTTGATATGAATAAGGTCGATGGTTTTGATTGCCCCGGTTGCGCATGGCCAGATCCTAAGCATACTGCGTCATTTGATATCTGTGAAAATGGCGCTAAAGCCATTGCGTGGGAAGCTACATCAAAACGCACTACACCTGAATTTTTTGCTAAGCATACAGTGACGGAATTACTCAGTTGGGATGATTTTCATTTGGAAGACGAAGGGCGCTTAACACATCCGATGAAATATAATCCTCAAATAGATAAATATGAGCCAATTGAGTGGGATGAGGCATTTAAGCAGATAGGTGAAAAACTGCAAAACTATTCAGACCCTAATACTGTTGAGTTTTATACTTCTGGCCGTACATCCAATGAAGCTGCTTTTTTGTATCAGTTATTGGCTCGTGAATATGGAACTAATAACTTTCCTGACTGTTCTAACATGTGTCACGAACCTACTAGTGTTGGGCTAGCTGCATCCATTGGAGTAGGTAAAGCAACGGTATTATTGGAAGATTTTGATAAAGCGGATTTAGTGATTTGTATTGGGCATAATCCGGGTACCAACCACCCTCGTATGTTGAGTTCATTGCGTGAGGTTTCTAAACGCGGCGCTAAAATAATTGCTATTAATCCGTTGCGAGAGCGAGGTCTTGAGCGTTTTGCATATCCACAAGATGTCGTTGAAATGCTTACATTAGAATCAACACCTTTGGCTGGGCATTATTATAAAGTACGAATTGGTGGTGATACTGCTTTGATTAAAGGCGTGATGAAAGTACTCATTGAGCGTCATCAAACTGCGCTTGAAGCAGGTCAGCCACCTATTCTTGATACCGATTTTATTTCAACCCACACTCACGGTTATGATGCCTTAAAAAATGATGTGTTAACCACAGGGTGGAAAGATATTTTACGCGTTTCAGGACTATCCCGTGAAGCGATTGAGGAAATTGCCGACCTTTATAGTGAAGCAAAAAATACCATTATTTGTTATGGCATGGGAATAACTCAGCACCAGCATGGTACGCAAAATGTTCAGCAACTGGTTAATTTGTTGCTATTAAAAGGCAATATCGGTCGTGAAGGTGCTGGAATTTGCCCGTTGCGTGGTCATTCTAATGTGCAAGGGGATCGTACTGTTGGGATCACAGAAAAACCAAGCAAGCATTTTTTGGATAAGATAGAGCAACGTTTTGGTTTTCAGCCTCCAAGTGAATTTGGTCATGCTGCAGTGGCGAGTATGCAAGCTATCGCTGCGGGTAGTGCTAACGCATTAATCTGTATGGGTGGAAATTTAGCAGTTGCTATGCCAGATAAAGACGCTTGTTACGCAGGTATGAAAAAACTCGATTTAGCTGTACATACTGCAACTAAACTCAATCGTTCCCATTTACTGACAGCTAAAAATACTTTTTTATTGCCGGTGTTAGGACGTAGTGAAATTGATAGGCAGGCGAGTGGCGCACAGTGCATTACAGTGGAAGACTCTATGTCTATGGTGCACGCTTCTAAAGGATTATTAAAACCCGTCAGTCCGTATTTAAAATCGGAATGTGCAATTGTAGCGGGTATTGCTAAAGCTACAATACCCGCAACTAAAGTTGAATGGGATAACTTCATTGATAACTATGATCTTATCCGCGATGCGATGGAAGTGATTTTACCTGACTTTGATAATTACAATGCACGAATTAAAATTCCTGGTGGTTTTCATCTTACCAATGCAGCTTCAGAGCGTCGTTGGTTAACTCAATCAGGTAAAGCTAACTTTGTGCCTACAGAAGGTGTAATTGAAGATCCAAAATCTGCGGTTAATAGTGAGTTGATACTTGCGACACTACGTAGTCATGATCAATATAACACCACCATTTATGGAATGAATGATCGTTATCGCGGCGTATTTGGTCAGCGAGATGTCGTCTTTATCAGTGAAGGTGAAGCGAAAAAACAGAAATTGAAAGCGGGTGATAAGGTTAATATTATTGCATTAGATAGCAATCAAAAACCGACAAAACGTCGCTTAGATAATTTGACGGTTGTGATTTACGATATGGCAGATCGTTCAGTTGCGACTTATTTTCCAGAAGCAAACAATTTGATTACGTTAGATAATTTTGACCCACAATGTGGTATTCCGGCATACAAAAATATTCCTGTAAAATTGGAAATTGTTATGTAATTGCTGATTCGGATTTGAGACAGTTAATCTTTGCTGGCTGACTAATTAAAATACCCCATATGTTTAATCATTAACTATGGGGTATTTTTTAAGACTATTTTTTGGATGGGAAAAATTGGCTTATTAAAACAATGATAGCAATAAGTAAATAAGCAGCAAAAATACCAATTAGCCATTGTGGCATATCTAAACCTAAAAATGCCCATTGTCTTACTGCACAGTCACCAGAAGCTTCAAATACAGCAGGGACCCATTCTTGTAATGGCAGCCAATCTGGGAAATTGACAAAGAAATCACAAGATGCGAAAGGTGATGGGTAGAGCTGTAGCATGGTATGTTCCCATGCAAGTTCTAAGCCTCGCCATGCAGCATAAATCCAAATGATGATGGCAATCCAGCGGATTACTATGTTTCTTGGCGCAATGGCTCCCATTAAGCCTGCGGCTATAACACCGAGCAAAGCGACACGTTCATAAATGCACATAACGCAAGGTTGTAGCTTCATTACGTGCTGAAAATACAGCGCAGCACATTCCAGCATAAACGCCGTAAAGGCCATTAATAGCCATGCGCCTCGTCCTTGTGAGCAGTAGTTAAAAAATCTGAACATACTTAGATTCCCTAAATTAGTGATGTGCCATTTTGCCTCTAACCGACTGATAAAAAAAGCGTCAAAAATCAAATTAAAGGTTTTTTGAGTAGGCTTTACCTAACATTACAAAATAAGCCGCATAAAATCGCGGCTTATAAAGATTGATATCGTTAAGTTAATGCGCATTATATCCGAAAACTAAGGTAGTGAAACCCAACCAATGCTTTCCATCCAGTTAGTTATAGGGATTAACCATAATTCGACACCAAGTAAGCCTACAATAGTCATTACGATAGTATAAGGCAATGCCATCCATACCATACGACCATATGACAAACGAATCAGTGGTGATAACGCGGAGGTTAACAGGAACAAGAAAGCAGCTTGACCATTTGGTGTTGCAACGGAAGGTAAGTTGGTTCCCGTGTTAATTGCCACCGCGAGTAATTCATATTGGTGTTGTGAAACAAGCCCTTCATTAGCGGCTTTTAATGCTTCCGTAATATATACCGTACCAACAAATACATTATCTGAAACTGCGGAGAGTAATCCGTTAAATAAATAAAATAGTGATAATTGAGAGGATTCGGAGGATTGCAGAACATACTGAATAAATGGTGTAAATAATTGTTGATCAATAATAACGGCGACAACACTGAAAAAAACAGTTAATAGTGCAGTAAAGGGAAGAGCTTCTTCAAATGCTTTACCCAATGCATGCTCTTCTGTGATCCCACAAAAAGTGGTCGTTAAAATAATGACAGAAAGGCCGATAAGTCCTACTTCAGCAAGGTGAAATGCGAGGGCTAGAATAAGCCATACACCGATTAAGCCTTGAACAATTAGCTGAGCCAACTCTTTTTTAGTACGCTTGGCACTCATTTTTTTATCATGTTCAGTTAATATCTGGCGCACTGTTGAGGGTAATTCTGTTCCGTAACCAAATAATTTGAATTTCTCGACAAGATAACAAACTAATAAACCACAAATAAAAACAGGAACAGTGACTGGCGCCATACGTAGATAGAAGGTGATGAAATCCCAATTAACATGTTTAGCAATAATGAGGTTTTGTGGTTCACCAACCATCGTCATTACACCCCCTAAGGCAGTACCAATGCCGGCATGCATCATTATGCTACGTAAAAAAGCACGGAACTGTTCAAGGGTTTGTTTTTTCTCTACGGTATCAATGAAATTATCATTTTGTAGATCGGTATTATTATGATGACTCGATGCGTATTGATGATAAATAGAATAAAAACCAATAGAGACACTAATAACGACAGCTATCACAGTAAGTGCATCTAAAAAGGCAGATAAAAACGCACTTGCTAAGCAAAATGATAACGATAGAATTCGTTTAGAACGGACGTTTATTAGTAGTTTCGTGAAAACAAACAGCAATAGCTGTTTCATGAAATAGATGCCTGCCACCATAAAAATTAGTAAAAGAACAACCTCTAGGTTATTACTAATTTCGTGGGAAATTTGTGCGGGTGTTGTCATACCCATGATAACGGCTTCAATGGCGAGCAGGCCACCAGGCTGTAGTGGGTAACACTTTAATGCCATTGCTAATGTGAATATAAACTCAATCACTAAAAGCCAACCAGCAACGAAAGGGCTAACATAATAAAAAATAATTGGGTTAATAATTAAAAATAAAATAATTGCTAACTTGTACCAATCCGGTGAATTGCCTAGAAAATTTTTCAAAAAGGCTCTTTTTAAACTAAAATCCATTATGATTTGTTATCCTCTTTTGGGGATGTTGTGTGATGTTGCCCTACATAGTACGCTTATCTTTTGTATTATTTAAGTCCTTTTGCTAATAGATAATATATGAATTATATGGAATTTTTATGATTAACCGCATTGTTTATTGTGAGTCTAACTATCTCATTTTGTGGCAATCTGATATGCTTTCGTCTAAATCCGTCTAAAAATGTTTGGAATAATAAAAATATGGTAATTCGAGCTCAAAGTCCGGCAGGCTTCGCGGAAGAATATATAATTGAAAGTATTTGGAACAATCGATTCGCACCGGGAACAATTCTACCCGCCGAGCGCGAGCTTTCTGAACTTATTGGCGTGACAAGAACAACACTTCGCGAAGTATTACAACGATTAGCGCGTGATGGCTGCTTAACCATTCAGCATGGTAAACCAACAAAAGTGAATAATTATTGGGAAACGTCAGGTTTAAATATTCTTGAAACTCTCGCAAGATTAGACCATGACCGAGTTCCGCAACTGGTTGATAATTTGCTAGCGGTAAGAACAAACATTGCGGCTATTTTTATTCGTACCGCTTTTCGTAATAATCCAGAAAAATCTCTTGAAGTTTTATCTGGAAAAGACAAAGTTGAAGATAATTCCGATGCTTTTAGTGATTTAGACTACAATATTTTCCGTGGCCTCGCTTTTGCATCCGGTAATCCAATTTATGGATTAATTATTAATGGCTTGAGAGGGCTGTATACCCGAGTGGGACGCTATTATTTCTCGAACCCAGAAGCTAGACGCCTTGCTTTGAATTTTTACCAGCAATTATCTAATTTATGTCGCGAACAAGCGTATGACCGTATTATGGAATGTGTCAGGAATTATGGTAAGGAAAGTGGACTAATTTGGCATAGTATGCAAGGTAATATGCCCTCAGATTTAGCGCTTATTCGTTAGAAATATTGAGTAAAGAAAATCCTATAATTAACCAGTTCAATATTTGTAACTGGTTTTTTTATCTCCGCTGTATCTTCGCAATATCTTCATATAGTTATTCCAAATAGGTTGAGCTTACTTTTCATCTTCATGTTTTGCTGATAACACAGTAATAAAACGACTTAGTTAGTATTAAATTCTATTAAATTAAAAAATACAAGCATAATAAACTGTTCGAATTCGACGTCTAGAATTTAACGATAAATAGTGTATCAATATAAAATCTCGCTTGATAAGTATAAAAGTCTGTATCTCTCTATTCATATTATAAAAATTAATTTAGTTAACACTATATTGTATTGATATATTTAAATAATTTTTTTCATGTGATTAATGTCGTTAGCAGAATATATGATTGAATCGAGGAAATCTGATTTTTAATGGAACATTCGACTTTATTGTTAAAAATGTTAATCAACTGTATTGGAAAATGAAAACTAGAATATTATTCTATTGAGTAAATTATAGTCATGCGTAAGGTGGGTATATGAAAGTTATGGTCTTAGGCGCAGGTGTTATCGGTGTTACAACCGCATGGTATTTAGCCAAGCAAGGGCATGAAGTGATCGTTGTTGATAGACAACTCGATGTTGCAGAAGAAACGAGCGCAGCGAATGCAGGACAAATTTCACCTGGCTATGCAACGCCTTGGGGGGCACCAGGCATTCCAATAAAAGCAATAAAATGGATGTTTGAAAAGCATGCACCTTTAGCCATTAAACCTGATGGATCATTATTCCAATTACGTTGGATGTGGCAGATGTTAAAAAATTGCGATATTCAACATTACTCCATGAATAAAAGTCGTATGGTGCGCATCGCGGAGTATAGCCGTGATTGTATTCGGCAATTAAGAACGGATACTGGTATTAATTATGAAGGTCGTCAAGCGGGCACTTTGCAGTTGTTTAGAACAGAAAAACAATTTGATAATGCGGCTAATGATATCGCTGTTCTAAAGCAAGAGGGCGTTGCTTACGAATTGTTAACAGCAAATGAGCTAATCAAAGTTGAGCCTGCTCTTGAATATGTGAAAGATAAGCTTACTGGCGGATTGCGATTGCCCAATGATGAGACTGGTGATTGTCAGCAATTTACTAAAAAGCTGGCTAAAATGGCTCAAGCCGCAGGTGTGATATTTAAATTTGGCGCTAAAGTTGAACAAATTTTAACGGATGGTAATAAAATCAGTGGTGTAAAAATTGATGGTGAAGTGGTTAAGGCTGATCAATATGTTGTCGCTATGGGGTCTTATTCAACCGCGATACTACAGCAATTAGTTAAAATACCCGTGTATCCATTAAAAGGTTATTCATTGACGATGCCTATTTTAGATACACAACGAGCTCCTGTATCGACAGTGCTTGATGAGACTTATAAAATAGCGGTGACTCGTTTTGATGACCGCATTCGCGTCGGTGGTATGGCTGAAGTTGTGGGATTTAATTTAGATGTCTTGAAAAAGCGTTGTGAAACATTAAAGATGGTTGTGCAAGATCTGTATCAAGGTGGCGGTGATATAAATCAAGCTCAATTCTGGGCGGGGTTGCGTCCGATGACGCCAGATGGTACGCCAATTGTGGGTGCAACTGTTTACAGTAATCTTTATCTTAATACTGGCCACGGTACATTGGGTTGGACCATGGCTTGCGGTTCTGCAAAACTACTTGCAGATTTGATTTCTGGCAATAAGCCGGATATCAAATTCGATGATTTGTCAGTATTTCGATATGTAGATGGCTTTAATACAAAATTGGTATCTAGTGGACATTTATCGCCAGTACGTTAAATGGGCGGCTAAAAAACAGTGAGGATGATTATCCTCGATAATAAAGGAATTAATATGCCACGCCCAATCAGTGCGGTTATTCATTTACAAAATTTAACGCATAACTTATCCGTCGTGCGCAAACACATTGGGCAAGCCAAAATTTGGTCAGTGATGAAGGCTGATGGTTATGGTCATGGTATAAAACAAATTTGGCGTGCTTTACAAGAAACGGATGGTTTTGCTGTTTTAGATCTTAATGAAGCTATTTTGTTACGAGAGGAAGGCTGGAAAGGCCCAATATTATTGCTTGAAGGCTTTTTTCAAGCACAAGATTTACTTGTGATTGAGCAATATCAGCTTGCGACAAGTATTCATAGTCAATGGCAGCTAGCCGCGATAGCAAAAGCACCATTGAAAACGCCAATATCGGTGTATATTAAGCTAAACAGTGGAATGAACCGATTAGGTTTTTCCCAAGATGAATATATGAATGTCATTAGTCAGTTAAATGCGATGGCAAATGTGGGTGAAATTACGCTAATGAGCCACTTTGCAAATTCTGACATTAAAACGGGTATAAAGACTCCGTTGCAACAAATTAGGCAATTTGACCATTTGTCTTTACCAACTTGCATAGCTAACTCAGGTGCTGCACTTTGGCACAGTGGGACACATTATGATTGGGTTCGTACAGGAATAATACTTTATGGCGCTTCGCCTAGTGGTAAATGGGCTGATGTGGTTGATTTAAATCTTAAAGCTGCGATGACGTTAAAATCAGAAATCATTGCTATTCATCAGATTAAAGCCGGGCAATCTATTGGTTATGGTAGTAAGTTCACTGCAACAAAATCGATGCGTATTGCAACAGTGGCTTGTGGCTACGCAGATGGCTATCCGCGACATGCGCCAACGGGTACGCCTGTCTGGTGCCATGGCGCTAAACATGCGCTGTTAGGTGCGGTGTCGATGGATATGCTAACGATTGATGTTACTGATTGTCCTGATGCGAATATTGGCTCATCTGTGGAGCTTTGGGGAGAAAATATCCCTATCGATGATGTTGCTCAGATGGCTGGAACGATTGGTTATCAATTAATGTGTGCATTAGCCAAAAGAGTTCCTGTGAGCTATTAATATATTTGTATATAATACAGGTAATCATTCAATATAGATAAGTTTACCAATTTAGCTTTAAATGTGATTTATTAGGCTAATATTGGGAAATGTTCTATATTGCGTTAACATATCCTCTAAATCATTTTCATTTACTCTTGGATTTTGTATGTCTAAAACAATTAAATTAACAACACTAGCTGTCGCATTAGGTATGTTATCAAGTGCTGCAGTTGCAGGAACGTGGTCAGTAGGTGCGTCAGTTTTGGCTCAATCTACTCCCTATAAAGGCATCAAATCACGAGACTATGTAACGCCAGTCCCTGTCATTAACTATGAAGGTGAGAATTTCTATTTTCATACTTTAGCAGCAGGTTACTACCTGTGGAATGATGGTGTTGACCAACTGTCACTGGATGCTTATTACTATCCTCAATTTTTCAAGCCTAAAGATAATGACGATAACGCGATGCGTGAGTTAGATCGTCGCCGTGATACCGTAATGGGCGGTTTTACTTATAAACATAAAGCTGATTGGGGTACATTAAGATTTATTGGTTCTGGTGATATGTTGGGGATTAGTAATGGTTTACGTGCTGAAACGGCATATCTCTATAGTTTCCAAGCTGATAAATGGACATTGACACCAGGTATCGGTATCAAGTGGGACAGTGAGAACCAAAATAGATATGAATATGGTATCTCTTCAAAAGAGTCTCGCAATAGTGGATTAAAACGTTACCAGCCAGGCTCTAGCTGGACGCCATTCTTAGAATTATCAGGTAATTATCGCTTTGATGAAAACTGGACAGCATTCGCTGCGGGTCGTGTTGACCATATGTCTAGTGAAGTCAAAGATAGTCCGATGGTGAATAAATCAGTGTCGGCTATTGTATGGACGGGCTTCACTTATACTTTCTAAGTGATGAACCTCGGATAAGTGTTCTATTACAGACTTATCAAAGTTAATATAAAAAACCCCAAAGGTAGATACTTTTGGGGTTTTGTTTTTTCTATATTTTTATGCACTAGGCTTGAGGTTTGTTATCTCGACAAACCATGACTAATGATAAACGAGCAGGGTGCTGGGCTTCACTTATCATCGGTTTATTAATTCGGGCTGTTTCGACACAGACCATCTGCTTATAACCATTATTTGGCATATCTTTCATACTGCAAGATAATTCAGCCCATGGATTCCAGCAAACGACATCACTATGGTGATAATGGTGGATTTCAATGGTACGAGCCCAACCATCATCGCGTAATAAACTGTATTCTTCAGGTTCGGTATAAACACGGTCAGTCAATTTATTAAATTTGAGCGGTTCTGAAATATAAACTTCTTTATCAGCAACGGTATCTAAATAGTGATCGCCAAGGCCATAAACTGTCGCTTTTTGAATGTCACTTATATTGAAATAGGAATGTAAAGCGGCAGTCGCTTCAAAATCACCATAACTTTCTAATTCAAGCTCACAAGTTTCACCTAATTTCATTCGTAAGATTAATGTGAATTCATGAGGCCACAATTTACGACTGTATTCTGTATCCGTTAACGTGAAAGTGAGAATTACGCCGTCTTCATGTTCGTTATGAGCAGTAAATTTCCAGGGCAAAATACGAGCGAAACCGTGGCTAGGGCTGTTTACAGGACCAAACCAAGGCCAACAGATAGGAATACCCCCACGGATTGCAGTGCCTTCTTTAAATGCGCTCTCCGCGCTGAGCCATAAACAGGGTTTTTGTCCTGCTGGTTGCCAATCAATTAACTGAGCCCCTTGAAGGCTTACGACGCCTCGAACTTTTGGGTGAGAAACCACAATAAGAGGAAGTTCATCCAATTGGCGTTGAGTAATGTATGCAGAGACCTGTTTAATGACTGGTAATGCAAATAATTTATCGTGCATGATATTCCGCCTGTTTTGATGGGACAGAGACAGCAGTTTATTAGGTGGTGAAAGTATTATAGCGCTTCAAATGAATAAAGAATGATAAGACAAGAGATTGAAAAAAAGAAGTGATATATAACCATTTGATGCGATACAAAAGAGCCGCCATAAGGCGGCTCCGTAAACACTAATAACGTAATATCTCTTATTTAGAGATATGTGAAATTAGGTCTAATACTTTGTTTGAATAACCAGTTTCGTTGTCATACCAAGCAACTAGTTTTACAAAGTTGTCGCTCAGAGCGATACCAGCTTTAGCATCAAATACTGAAGTCAGTTTTTCGCCGTTGAAGTCAGTTGATACAACTTCATCTTCGGTATAACCCAGAACGCCTTTCAGTTCGCCTTCAGATGCATCTTTGATAGCTTTGCAAATTTGAGCGTAAGTAGCAGGCTTTTCAATACGAGCAGTCAAGTCAACAACAGAAACGTTAGGTGTTGGTACACGGAATGCCATACCAGTCAGTTTGCCGTTTAACTCAGGGATAACTTTACCAACAGCTTTTGCAGCACCAGTTGAAGATGGGATGATGTTTTGAGAAGCACCACGACCACCACGCCAGTCTTTATGAGAAGGACCATCAACTGTTTTTTGTGTTGCAGTTGTTGCGTGAACTGTTGTCATCAACGCTTCAACGATACCGAAGTTATCATTGATAACTTTAGCCAAAGGCGCCAAGCAGTTAGTTGTACAAGAAGCATTAGAAACGATTTCTTGACCTGCATAGTTCTTATGGTTAACACCCATAACGAACATTGGAGTGTCATCTTTAGAAGGGCCAGTCAGAACAACTTTTTTCGCGCCAGCTTGGATGTGTTTGCGAGCAGTTTCGTCAGTCAGGAATAGACCTGTAGCTTCTGCAACAACATCAACACCCACTTCTTGCCATTTCAGGTTCGCAGGATCTCTTTCTGCAGTAACACGGATTTTTTTACCGTTAACGACTAAGTGACCATCTTTAACTTCAACAGTACCGTTGAAACGGCCATGAGTTGAGTCATATTTCAACATGTACGCCATGTAGTCTGCATCAAGCAAATCGTTGATAGCAACGATTTCGATATCTGAACGCTCTTGTGCAGCACGGAAAACGATACGGCCAATACGACCAAAACCATTAATACCTACTTTGATAGTCATAGTATTTCCACCAGCTATTTATTCGTGAATTAAGTTACAGTTAAAGTTACCAAAACCTTGCCAGTCGTCAAGCGGAATCGTGTCAATTATTGAAAAAAATCAATTCTGATACCACTAACTGCTTATTTGTTAGCCACTTTAGAGGCAAATATCGCCGCACGTATTATCGGGGTTGCGCAGCATAATGAAACCATCCATCAGTGATATATGTGATACTGCTCACAAATCAAATGGGAAAGTGTGCTGCTTATTAGTCTAGAATAGTTTTACAAAAAATGTTGTTAAATTTTTGTTGTTTTAGAATTAGTGTATGATTGTGTTAATACCATCTTTTAATTTAAATACATGGGTAATACATGTCAAATAAAGTCAAACAACCTATTGATTTATCTGATTTAAATGAAATGCAGCTCTATGTTACGCAGCAGGCAGGAACAGAGCCTCCTTTTAGTGGGCAATTATTACATAACCGTAAAGATGGTGTGTATGAATGCTTGTGCTGCGGTACGCCACTTTTCCTTTCTGAGACTAAATTTGATGCCGGATGTGGTTGGCCAAGTTTCTATGAACCAATCAAGGAAGGGGCGATAAAATATATTGAAGATGTCTCTCATGGTATGCATCGAATTGAAGTTCGTTGCCAAAACTGTAATGCACATTTAGGGCATGTTTTTCCTGATGGACCACAGCCAACAGGGCAACGTTACTGTATAAATTCAGCATCGTTAAGTTTTTTAGATGACGATAATGGTGAAAAAACCTTAGGTTAGTGTATTTCATGATGCTGAAGCTTGCTGAACACCATAAAGATAAAATAGCAATATCGATTCAGCAAAATAAATGGAAAAAGAATTATTTAAACACTCAGTTTTGTAAGATTTATTTAAGGAGCACTCTTGTGAGCGTAGAAATAGATGCAGAACATATTGAACAGTTGCTTGCGGTGATGACACCTGAAATATACCAGCGTTTGGTAACAGCGGTAGAGCTTGGTAAATGGCCTGATGGGGTAGTATTAACGCCTGATCAAAAAGAACACAGCTTACAAATGGTATTATTATGGCAATCTCGCAATAACCATAATCCAGATCACATGACTGTCGGGACTGATGGACAAATTACCATGAAAAGTAAGCAAGAATTAAAATCCATTTTTCAAGGTGATATGTTAGCAACACTGAAACCACAAAATCATGATTGATTTTAAACTAAAAATGGCGCTTAACGCTGAGAAATGCTTTGCTTCTTAAGATTAAGATAATAAAAAAGTGACGTTGTCACTGAGTGTGAGTGATGCGCATTTTGATTTATTGAGATAGTAAATAAGCGCTAAATGCGCCGAGCATGAAAGCAAGGCGCAGTTTGAATTTAACTTAACGTATTGAGAGTAATTAATTTAGCACCTGATTTTTGCATTTCGAGTAAGGCATTCTGGCTATCTTGCGCTGATAAATTCACACCACGACAGCCATCGGTTAGCACATCAACCTGATAACCCAATGTTAGGGCATCAAGTACTGTAAATTTAACGCAATAATCTGTCGCAATGCCCATTACGATTAAGTGTGTGATTTGTTGCTGTTGTAGCCATTGATGTAAACGTGTTTGAGTGACTTGGTCATTATCAAAAAAGGCACTATAGCTATCAACTTGATGATTTTCACCTTTAGTAAAAATTTCGTCAATGGCTTGTATGTTTAACTCAGGATGAAAGTCTGAGCCTATTTCGCCTTGTACACAATGAACCGGCCACCAAACTTGTGGAATACCATTTAAGTCACCAATATCGCCAATTTGAGTACCTGAATTATTGGCAAAACTTAAATGTGTCGCGGGGTGCCAATCTTGGCTTGCAATAATTTTGATATTATTTTTTAGGCAGATATCAATCGCCTTATTGGCGGTATCGATGACTTTTTCGCTCTCTTGAACAGCTAATGCGCCGCCTGAACAAAAATCATTCTGTAAATCGACTAATAATAAGGCTGATTTCATTACGTTCTCAGTTCCTATATTGATTTATAGTACTATTCATCTGCATAGCTTAGCTCACCGCGTAAATTATTTTGCATTAATTCACGGATATGTGATGAGGTATAATCTTGGCTAAGTAAATAATGTAATTTACTTAATGCGGCCTCGAATGTCATGTCATAACCGCTAATTACACCAGCTTCTGCAAGGGCATGACCAGTTGCGTAGCCTTCCATATTAACTCTGCCAGAAATACACTGGGTCAAATTCACCACGATAATACCGCGATTAGTGGCTTCACGTAAGATGCGCAATAGCTCAGGCTGTTGTGGTGCATTACCGATACCATATGAGCGCAAAATCAATGCTTTTACTGGCTGTTGTAATATGTTTCGGACGATATCTATCGATAAGCCTGGGTAAAGTGTAACAACGCCTATTGGTTGTGGGGTGATACGGTGCGTTTTCAATTCACCGATACCAATAGGTGCCGGGCACGTATTGTATGAGCGAATATGAATACCTGCTTCCATTAGTGGTGTGCAGTTAGGAGAACTAAATGCATCGAAGCCATCCGCATGCGCTTTTACGGTTCGGTTTCCACGATAAAGCTTATTATTAAAAAATAATCCGACTTCATTGACTGGATAATTCGCGGCTAAATATAGCGCATTTAATAGGTTAGTTTGACCGTCGGAGCGTAATGCTTCTAATGGTATTTGTGACCCTGTCACAATAATCGGCTTCTTTAAGTTTTCAAACATAAAAGACAGAGCAGAAGCTGTAAATGCCATGGTATCAGTACCGTGCAGGATCACGAAGCCATCATATTGGTGATAGTTATGACTAATATCATCAGCAATATATTGCCAATCTTCGGGGGTAATATCGGATGAATCGATTAGTGGCTGAAGTTCTCGGATCGTAAACTCAGGCATTTCACTGCGATGGAATTCAGGCATTTTAGCTAATTGGGCTTGTAAATGGCCAGAAACGGGGATGTAGCCTTGAGCTGAGTGGCTCATTCCGATGGTGCCGCCAGTGTAGACAACATAAATCGATTTCTTCTGCATCTTTTTACCTAATCTTTTACCTAAGTCATGTACAGATAAGTTCAAATAAATCATGAACTGGATGTCAGGGATTTTGACTTATTTAATTGGGATTATCTACGGATAAAATAATATTTTATAGATTGATATACAGATACGGTGCTGTAACTCTAGATAAATCCCCCTCATTTGATTGAGGGGGCAATATTTAGTTAATATCAGCGCAGTTCAGGCAAAATGCATATCGATTTTGTGGATCATTCATTTTTAAAAAGAATTGTGCTTGTTGGCGGATATCAGTTGCAACGGCAGGAGGCAAGAACGCTTGCAACATATCGGGCATCACGGCCTGTACATTTGTGGTTAGCTCAAGGAGGAGTTGATCCATAAATGAAAGCTCAGGCGACATCCAATCGAGTTCAACGGAATCAAGTTTGGCAAGCTCTGCGGCTTTTGATACAGCATCATCAAAGTCTCCGAGTTCATCAACTAAACCATTTTTTAAGGCATCTTGACCAACCCATACACGACCTTGTGCAATTTTATCTATTTCCGCTGGTGTTTTATGACGAGATTTAGCCACTAAGCCAATAAATGTTTCATAGCCATTTTCGATAGTTAATTGCATCATGTCTGAAAACTGAGGAGTGATACCTTTTGTTAGTGAAAGGTCTGCGAGTGGTGAAGTTGATACACCATCAGTATAGACACCGATAGTTTCTAAGGTATTTTCGAATGTGTTGATCACACCAAAGATCCCAATAGAGCCGGTAAGTGTGCTTGGGCTAGCAATAATGTAATTGGCAGGGGTTGATACCCAATAGCCTCCAGATGCCGCCATTCCTCCCATAGATACAACTATAGGTTTACCTGCTGCGCGAACAGAGGCTAATTCACTGCGGATTAAATCTGAGGCACTGACACTTCCGCCTGGGCTATTTACACGTAAAATAATGGCTTTAATGTTGTCATCAAGTCGAGCATCACGAATTTGTGAAGCAATAGTATCACCGCCTGCGATCCCAGCTGTTTGCGGTCCATCCATAATGGCACCTTGTACAACAATAACGGCAATATTACCCGTTTTATTTGTTGAGGTATCAGCTGTTTGAACCGAATAATCATAGATACTAATGCTGTTAAATTGCTTATCCTCTTTATTCCAACCAAAGTGTTTAGTCAAAATATTTTCAGATTCTTCATGGGTGTAAATTTTATCTACTAATTTTTGTTTTAGTGCATATTGTGCACTACTGCCTTTATTGGCACGTAACTGATTCAGTATCTCATCGGCACCCGGAAAAATTTGTTTATCCGTTGTATTCCTGTTGGTTGCTAAGGCCGAAAGATAATTGTGCCATAATGCATTTAACCACTGTTGGTTTGCTTCACGTGCTTCAGGTGACATATTGTCACGCATCATAGGCTCAACGGCTGATTTATATGTACCAACACGAAAAATATGACTGCTAACTTTTAAGGTTTCTAGTAGCGATTTATAATAAATACTGTTGGTAGAAAAGCCCAAGACACCCACAGAACCTTGAGGTGATAGATAAATATCATCAGCAAAACTGGCTAAATAATATTGAGGTTGGCTAAAATTATCACCGATGGCGTAAACAGGTTTACCCGAGGCTTTGAATTCTTTAATCGCTTTGCCAATATAAGCAAGAGATGGTTGATCTGCACCGACTAAGTTATCTAAACGCAGTACCATACCGGTGATCCGGTCATCATTCTGTGCGTTACGTATGGCATCTACAATATCAAATAGTGAATTTTCCTGCATACGACTATTTGATGTGCCAAGAAGTTCTCTGCTCATTCGCCCAAAAGGGTCGGGCGCTGAAACTTGATCAACAATAACACCTTGAAGATCGACATAAAGTGCACCAAAATAATTTTTTTCGGGTTTAGAATCAGATTGATATAATACAACTGAACCTATTACCACAAAGAACAACACAATAAAAATAGTGTTGAATACGAGTTCCCTAATAAAATTCAGTATTCGCCAGCTAAATTTAAAGACGGTGGCGATAATTTCCCATATTTGGCGCATAACTTCTCCAGAACGTAATCGATACAGTTTTGTATGTTTAATAATACAGTTGTACGTAAATCAAACACATTATTATTCATAACAAAACGGTTATGAGAGAGGTACAATGTGATGATTATATTTTTCAATACATACAAATGATACAATTCAATGAATTAATAAAGTAATTGGTACACACTTTTGCTGATACGAGCCACTTAGTCAATGATATCAGATGGATTAAGTTTCACGGACAGCAACAAATAACAAATATATAAAGTGAGTATGATTCCTCGTTTAAACGACTATCATATCAGTTTACGCTTAATCGGAGACGAAAATGGATGCTTTAACCCTTTTGTTGAATCGCCGTTCAGCTTCAAGGCTGACAACACCAGCCCCACAAGGTGAAGAACTAGAAAATATACTCGCGGCGGGGATGAGAGCCCCTGATCATGGTTCATTGCGACCGTGGCATTTTATAGTGATGCAAAATGAAGGGATCGCAAAATTTAGTCAACTCCTTGAAAAAGCTGCAATAGACGGGAAATTAGGTGCTGAAGTGGAAGAAAAAGCACGTAATGCACCTTTTCGTGCACCGCTAATTATAACAGTTATTGCTAAAGTTCAAGATCATCCTAAAGTACCGCAATGGGAACAAATAGTGGCAGCAAGCTGCGCGGTACAAGCTATGCAAATGGCTGCTGTTGCTCAAGGATTTGGTGGTATTTGGCGTTCTGGCTCATGGACTGAGGATACTGTTGTTCGCGAAGGTTTGGGTTGTGAAGAAAATGATCATATTGTGGGTTTTCTGTATTTAGGAACACCCGAACTAAAAGCACCAGTTAAAGTTCAACGTCCTGATATGACAGGTTTTGTAACGCATTTTTAAAGAGATTAAAATGACTGAAAAAATTAGATTAACGCAATACAGCCATGGTGCTGGTTGTGGATGTAAAATTGCGCCAAAAGTGCTTGAACAAATTCTACATACAGAGCAAGCCAAATTTCATGATCCACATTTGTTAGTGGGCAATGAAACAAAAGATGATGCTGCAGTTTATGATTTAGGTAATGGGATTGGCATCATCAGTACGACTGACTTTTTTATGCCGATTGTTGATTCGCCTTTTGAATTTGGTCGTATTGCGGCAACAAATGCAATTAGTGATATTTTTGCAATGGGCGGTAAACCGATTATGGCGATTGCCATTTTAGGTTGGCCAATTGCGAAGTTACCACCTGAAGTTGCCCGTGAAGTGATTGAGGGTGGTCGCGCAGCTTGTGCTGATGCAGGGATCTCATTGGCGGGTGGACATTCGATTGATGCACCAGAACCTATTTTTGGTTTAGCTGTGACTGGCGTGGTGAATACTGCTTATGTGAAGAAAAATAGTGCGGCTACAGTCGATTGCGAGCTATTTTTAACCAAACCACTCGGGATTGGTATTCTGACCACCGCTGAGAAAAAAGGCGTTTTATCACCTGAACATCAAAACCTTGCATCTGAAACAATGTGCCAATTAAACAAATTAGGTGCAGTGATTGCCCCGCTTGATGGTGTTACTGCGATGACTGACGTGACGGGATTTGGACTATTAGGTCACTTGAGTGAAATTTGCGAAGGCTCTGGTGTTCGTGCACAAATTTCATTTAGTAAAGTACCTAAACTTGCGGATGTAGAAAAATATATTGAAGCGGGTTGTGTGCCAGGTGGAACTCAACGTAATTTTGATAGTTATGGTCATCTTATTGCACCAATGACCGATTTACAGCGTAAATTACTTTGTGACCCACAAACTTCAGGTGGATTACTGATTGCAGTGAAACCTACAGAAATAGCTAAAATTAAAGACATTGCACAGCAGCAGGGTGTTTTGTTACAGTCTATCGGTAAATTATTACCCCATAGGGACAATGGACCTTTAATTGAAGTGATAGATTAATTCATGCGTTTGTTTATTGCGGAAAAGCCCAGCCTTGCTAGGGCAATTGCGGATGTATTACCAAAACCTCATAAACGGGGCGATGGTTTTATTCAATGTGGTGATGGTCAAACAGTGACATGGTGTATTGGCCATCTATTAGAGCAAGCTGAGCCGGACGCTTATGAGCCGCGCTACGCCCGTTGGAATTTACAAGATTTGCCAATTATCCCGGATAAATGGCTATTAAAACCGCGGCCCTCAGTAACCAAACAACTGAAAACAATTGAAGTGCTATTAAAGCAAGCAACTGTCATTATTCACGCAGGAGACCCTGATAGAGAAGGACAGTTGCTGGTAGATGAAGTTCTCGATTTTTTAAAGTTACCCGATGAAAAAAGAAAGACAGTTAAACGTTGTCTGATTAATGACCTTAATCCACAGGCAGTAGAAAGAGCAATAGAGCGATTAAGAGAAAACCGTGACTTTATCCCTTTGTGTGTATCAGCATTAGCTAGAGCGCGTGCTGATTGGCTTTACGGTATTAATATGACTCGAGCCTATACATTATTAGGCCAACGAGGTGGCTATCAAGGTGTTCTGTCAGTTGGGCGTGTCCAAACTCCGATTTTGGGGCTGGTCGTTCGACGTGACGAAGAAATAGAAAATTTTATTTCCAAAGATTATTTTGAAGTTAAAGCGCATATAGTGACACCACTGGATGAACGCTTTGTGGCAACATGGCAGCCAAGTGAATCTTGTCTCGACTATCAAGATGAAGAAGGTCGCTTATTTCATCGTCCATTAGCTGAGCATGTTATTGCACGCATTGAAGGTAAACCTGCGATTGTCACGCAATATCAAGATAAACGTGAATCTGAAATCGCGCCGTTACCATTTTCTCTTTCTGCGTTGCAGATTGAAGCGGCTAAAAAATTTGGCTTAAGCGCTCAGGAAGTCCTCGATATTTGTCAGCGCCTATATGAAACCCATAAGCTTATTACCTATCCGCGTTCTGATAGTCGATATTTACCCGATGAGCATTTTGCTGGGCGTCATTCTGTGCTTAATGCCATTGCAGTGCATCAACCTGAGCTTACTGAGTTTGAATTACCTGAATTAGACAAAAAAAATCGTTGTTGGGACGACAAAAAGGTCGATGCCCACCATGCGATTATTCCTACGGCTAAAACATCTGCTACGAAGCTAACAGAACATGAAGCTAATATTTATCAGTTAGTCGCTCGTCAATATATTATTCAATTTATGTCTGATGCAGTTTATCGAAAATGCACAATCGATTTAGAAATCGAAAACGGTAAATTTAATGCTAAAGCACGGTTTCTTGCAGAGGCGGGTTGGCGAGTCGTACTTGGTGGTAAAGAGCGCGATGCAGAAAATGATGGAATGCCATTACCTGTTGTGAGTAAAGGTGATGAGCTATTGTGTGAGAAGGGGGAAGTGATTGAGAGACAAACTCAGCCACCTAGACCTTTTACTGATGCAACATTGCTGTCGGCTATGACTGGTATTGCTCGATTTGTTCAAGACAAAGCATTAAAAAAAGTATTGCGTGAAACGGATGGTTTGGGAACGGAAGCGACTCGAGCGGGTATTATTGATTTACTATTCAAAAGACAGTTTTTGTTTAAAAAAGGTCGAAATATTCACTCTTCTCCTGCTGGTAGAGCGTTAATTCATGTGCTACCCGATATGGCGACATTGCCAGATATGACTGCTCAGTGGGAATCTCGACTAACTCAAATTAGTGAGAAACAAACCCGTTACGATGATTTTATGCAACCACTAAGCCAAACACTGATTCAACTGATACATCAGGCCCGTCAATATACAAATTTGCGTGCTTTTAGAGAGTTACCACCGGTTGCAGCAAGCAAAGGCACTAAAAAAGTCACTAAAGTCAAAAGTGATAAAAAAAGTAAAAAGAAAAGTGATTAAAATTGAATAATTAAATTTAAAAAGGAGCCAATGGCTCCTTTTTTGTATTTCTACAAGCATGAACTTATTTTGTTAAATTAAACTCAGCCCAAACTGGTGCATGATCAGAAGGTTTTTCCATTCCTCGAATTTCATAATCAATACCGGTTTCAGTGCACTGTTCGGCAAGCTTTTTAGACGCTAGAAGTAAATCTATTCGTAAGCCACGGTTATCGTCAAAACCTTTAGAGCGGTAATCAAACCATGAATAACAATCTGATACATTAGGGTTTTTAGCGCGATAAGTATCGACTAATCCCCAATTCATGAGTCTATCAAGCCATTCCCGCTCTTCTGGCAGAAATGAACATTTCCCTGTTTTTAACCAGCGTTTACGATTGACTTCACCAATACCAATATCTAGGTCGGTATGGCTAATATTCAAATCACCCATAATAAGAAGTTGAGAGTCTTCAGTTTGTGTAGTGGTAATGTAGTCTTGTAAGTCGCGATAGAATTTTTCTTTTGCTGGAAATTTAGTCGGGTGGTCGCGACTTTCACCTTGAGGGAAGTAACCGTTAACAATTGTCAATAAGCCTTGGTTTGTTTCGATATCTGCCATGATGATACGACGCTGAGCATCTTCATCATCGGTAGGAAAGCCTTTCCTTACGGCAATAGGTTCATTTTTTAATAGTAATGCGACTCCATAATGGCCTTTTTGTCCGTGATGGTAAACATGGTAGCCAAGTTTACCGACTTCTTCATGAGGAAACATATCATCATGGACTTTAATCTCTTGTAGGCCTATCACTTCAGGTTGATGTTTTTCAATGATAGCAGCAAGTTGGTGGGGGCGAGCTCTTAGGCCATTAATGTTAAAGGAGATGAATTTCATGATCATTGTACCTATTATTTTTTAGTTATCACTTTAGCTGATTCTACCAGAGGATAAGAATAGTGTAACTATCAAATATATTTTTATAGAGTAATTTATAATTTATTAGACAAATTTAAATTTGATTAAATATAAAATGTTTATTCTTAATTAAAAAATAATTATTAATTTTATGATTAATAATTATTTTTTTCATTTAAAGTCAATTGGTTATTTGTATTTTAATGTGATTTAATAGTGGGGTCATAAAAAATAATCAAATGAAACAATATTATATATTGCTTTGCTATGTTGGAAAATATAAAAATACTTTTAAGAAATATTGTTATTCATTTAATGAAAATTTAAATTTAATTTTTAATTAGATGTTTAAGATTATGGACTGACTTACAAATGATTGTTTTAAAAATAATCATGTTAGTTAATATTTTAATAAATAGTGGGGTCATAGATATGTTCTTTTCAAGAAAATTAGAGGCGTTTATGGCAGTTGTCGAAAATGGCTCGCTAAGCAAGGCGGCAAGGGTGATGAACCGCACGACGCCACCTATCGCTAAATCAATAAAAGATTTTGAAACTAGCCTAGGTAAGCGACTTTTTAAACGAGAAAAATTTGGAATGACATTAACTAAGGATGGCCAGGAGCTTTATAACGATCTTAGGGATTTATACTTACAAGAAAAAGAAATAACAAAAAAACATTTTTCTGGATATGTTGTCAATGAAGCTAATATTTATTATGACTGGGGTAAGGAAAATCATTTAATTAATCTTTATCAGGCTGCTCATCAAAATAATGTTCAAGTTAACATTCTAAGGTTTAATTATGATGAGGTGGATGAAATTATTGATTATGATGGTAACACCCTAATTTTAAGCTCAGAGCTCGTTATTAGCGAACGTTTTTCTTTACAGCGGAAAATAGAAAACTCACCACTAGGAATATATTGTAGAAAAGAACTGTATGAAAAATTTAATTCTAACGTGACTGAATTACTACAAAAAAGTACATGGCTATGTGACCCTGCTTTTTATAAAAGCGCCTTGATGGCAGATTTGCTTGCAAAAGTCGAAACGACAGATAGTAAATCAAGTATTAGGCAAATGGATAATATTGGGTGTTGTCAGAGTTTTATACAGGATGGTGATTTTATTGGGATTATTGATCATTACCCTGAAGATGAGCTAAATGATAAATCTTTAATTTACTTATCATTGAATCGCATGTTAGAGCTAAGTAACTGCTATATCTATAAATCTAAGGCACATTCAAGTGTTTTAAATCGTTTTATGGGAGTTGTTGACAGTTTAGGTAAAAAACAATCTTAGATGGTGGTGGGAGAAGGATTCGAACCTTCGAAGTCGATGACGGCAGATTTACAGTCTGCTCCCTTTGGCCGCTTGGGTATCCCACCAGATTTTGAATTGCTGTAATCGTTCTCAGCGGGCGGCATCATATCAAATGACGCGCCCCTGTAAAGTATTAATTATAAAAAAAGATCTAAATGCTGTTTTTTTATTCTTTATGTTTGTAAAAACAACAAATTAACACAGTTGCAGTTATAGATGAGTGTTTTATGAAAAACGATTATATTTAAATATCACTTTCTATAAAGTGACTTGTTGAGATCCTCATGACAGATAAAAGCCATGCTTTTAATTGTCATGTGACTTTCTAAAAGCATGGCTTTAAAAACAACGAACTTATAAAAGAACGAACTTATAAAATAATGGTCCGGTTGCCATAAACAAATACACGCTGAGACAATACCCAAGATAGGGCATGGCTGAGTACGTTTTTCTCAACATCACGCCCTGCACGCATCATATCATCGGCAGAAAACGTATGATCAATGTTAATCACGTTTTGAGTGATGATTGGGCCTTCGTCAAGGCTATCATTTACAAAATGTGCCGTTGCACCAATAATTTTCACACCGCGCTCATAGGCTTGATGGTATGGGCGAGCACCAATAAAGGCAGGTAAGAATGAATGGTGAATATTGATAATTTGATTTGGATAATGTTGTACAAACTCAGGAGTTAATACGCGCATATATTTTGCTAATACAACATAATCAGGCTGATATTGATCAATTTGAGCCGTCATTTTTTCGTCGTGCTGTTCACGCGTTAAGCCTTCATGGCTAATATGATGGAAAGGAATACCAAATTGCTCGACTAAATTTTTTAACGTTTCATGGTTGCCGATAACCGCTGCAATTTCTACGTCTAAGCCATCGTAAGCACTTTTCATCAGTAAATCGCCAAGACAGTGCGCTTCTTTCGTCACCATAACGACAATGCGGCGACGCCCAGATGAATTCAATTCACGTATTGAACCCTTAGGTAGAGCATCGTCAAGATCTGCTAGAAGGGTTTCATCATTAAAAATCCCCTCAAGTTCAGTTCTCATGAAAAAGCGGCCGGTCAGATGATCGACAAATTCATTATTCTGAACGATATTAAGTTGGTGCTTATAGCAAATATTGGTAATTTTGGCGATAAGTCCTTTCGCGTCAGGGCAAATAGTCCTGAGAATTTTTTTTTGTACATTTTTGTGTTGCATGAAGCTGTCTAATCCTTAACTAGCAAAAGTCTAACTATTTAATGGGTAAACAAAAATAGTAGACCAATGGCAAACTGTGCACTTAACGAATTTTGATAAAACATATCACTAACTATGGCAGCACTTTTTAAATTTTTTACCTGAACCGCAAGGACACGGGTCATTGCGGCTTACTTTCGGTGTAGTGCCATCTATGTAATACCAACGCGTATTAGTGCGAAGAAAACGGGAACGTTCATGAATAAGTTGTTTATCATCAGCTTTTTCATCAATAAAGCAAGCCGAAAATTCGACATATGCCTCATCTGAATTTTTAGCATAAGAAGAACTAATAACATGAAGGCCTAACCATTGGGTCGATTCAAAGCTCTTAATTATCTCTTCGCGAAAATTTTGAGCCTTAGAATCAGGATGCCAAGTGTTAATGAGGTAGTCTGCATTTTTGCAAACATAAGCGCTATATCTTGAGCGCATTAATTGCTCAGGTGTCTCAGGTATCGCATTACCGAGCAAGAAAGGTTCACAACAGTGGCTAAACTCTTGTTGATTCCCACAAGGGCAAATATTTTCAAGTAATAGATTCATTTTTTCTCGATAAAAATAAGTATACGGTGCAAAAATCACTATACTTTAAAAATGGGTAGATAATGATTTTGTTGGATGAATAATAGTATTGTTAATTAAACCAGGTTTGAGTAGTTGCAGGTGGGTGAATGATGATAAATAAAAAAATACTCATAATTGAAGATGAAAAGGTTTTTCGAAGCATTTTAGGGGATTACCTTAAAAATATAGGCACGCAGGTTTATACTGCCGACAATGGTGAAATGGCTATAGAGCTACTGACTGCCCATAATATCGCCCCTGATATTATTTTATGTGACTTAAATATGCCTATCATGAATGGCGAGGCGTTCATGATAGAGCTCGTGAATAGGGAAATAAATATCCCGGTTATTGTTATTTCTGCAACCACGGATTTCACTCAACTGGATAGAATGTTTCGTCTGGGAGCGAAAGATGCATTGCTTAAACCAATAAAAAATCTAGATGAGGTTAAGAAAACTATCCATCGCGCATTGTATCCTGAACAATACAATACCGCGTTTTTGGCTGAGGGGGAATTGCAAAATATATCGAGCTTATTAGAAAATGATGAGTACGATATAATGCCAGTATTAAGGCAGTTACAGCCACCAGTGAGCCAGATTATAAATAATTATAGGATTAATTATCGACAATTGAATGAAGCGAATCGATTTGGTTTATTACTCGATTTAGCTGCGTTGTCAGATAGTCAAATCGGCTTTTATTGTATAGATACAGAACGATCCCCTCATGAGGGGGTTATGGCTGCGTTTTTGATCCGCGTGGTGTTTAATGACTTATTAAAGAGTGCTGTGAGCCATCCAGATAAAAAATTGCCAAAAATTGATAAGATAATTAATCAAATAAATTATTTACTTGAAGACTCTGGATTTAATGGGCAATTTCCACTTTTATTGGGTTACTTTAATACGAAGAACAAGTCTATCATATTGGCTAGTGCAGGCCTTGAAGCTGAAGTGACAACAGAAAAAGGGAATTTTAACTTAGCACGAAGTATTCCTTTAGGAACTTTGACTTTTTATCAATCAAATCAGCTCGACATTAAGGGGTCTGAGTGGCAATGTTTAATTCGTAATAATAGTCAAAAAATTAAACTGATGTTTAGCCCACAAACTTAAACCAAGCTTAACATTATTATTCAAATATCATTAAAAACAGCTAATCAGACTCATCGCTATTTATTCAAAGTTGATTCCTGATATACTTCCGCGCACTGAAAATGCACAGCTATATATTTCTGAAATATTAGGCGCAGGTGCTTAGGAAATTTCTGGAGCTTCGATAAATGATAAAACGTAAAGTGCGTAAGGCGGTAATCCCTGTTGCTGGATTAGGTACTCGCATGCTTCCTGCAACTAAGGCTATTCCAAAGGAAATGTTGCCAATTGTTGATAAACCACTTATTCAATATGTTGTTAATGAGTGTATTGCAGCAGGCATCAATGAAATAGTATTAGTGACACATTCATCAAAAAACTCGATTGAAAATCATTTTGATACTAGTTTTGAACTTGAAGCGATTTTAGAGGCTCGTGTTAAACGTCAACTACTTGATGAAGTGCAATCTATTTGCCCAAGGCATGTGACAATTATGCAAACTCGCCAAGGTATTGCTAAAGGATTAGGTCACGCTATTTTATGTGCTAAGCCATTAGTGGGTGATGAGCCATTCGTTGTTATTTTACCTGATGTTATTTTAGACCGTTATAGTACTGACCTAACTAAATTCAATCTTAGAGAAATGTTAGATCACTATGAAGAGTCTGGTGCTAGCCAAATACTCGTTGAGCCTGTACCTGAGGACGAGGTTTCTAATTATGGTATTGTTGACTGTAATGGTGAAATATTGCAGCCTGGAGATAGTAAGCCAATCGTCCGTATGGTGGAAAAACCTCGTAAAGATGAAGCACCCTCTAATTTATCTATTGTTGGCCGTTATGTTTTATCCGAAAAGATTTGGGACGCTTTATCTAAAACAACACCTGGCGCTGGTGATGAAATACAATTAACGGATGCTATTACATTAATGATGGCAAACAATGAGCCTGTTGAAGCATACCACTTATGTGGTAAGAGTCATGACTGTGGTAATAAATTAGGTTACATGAAAGCATTTGTCGAATATGGCATACAACATGATACGCTAGGAAAAGATTTTACTCAGTGGGTGAAAGAATTAGCAGATAAATTGAATACATCCGCTACATTGAAATAATATATCTACTCTTTATATTATTAAAGGCCAACACGAAAGTGAAGGCCTTTTTTTGTACATCTAGAATAAGTAAATGAACTCATTTTTATGAGGCAATTAACATTGTTTATTTAGCATAGGCGGGTTATTTTTTTTTGAAAAATCGGACTAAATTCATAAACTCGTTATCTAAAAATATATTTTTAAGTGTGATTGAAATTACATATCTTTACTTTAATCGAACGGCTTATTTTATAAGCCTGTTTTTTAGAGTAACTCGATGGAGTCAGTGAAAACCTAAATATGATGATTAATATAGAGTTATTCTAGATTTATAAGTATGAATGAGTAATTTTAAGAAGGGCTAATATAAATTGTTATATTAGGATTTAAACAAAAACACCCTTTATAAAAAGGGTGTTTAGAATAGATTTTTAGGCTAATTAGATTAAGAAATCATCTAAAGATTTACCTTGTTCTTCAATGGCAACTTTGATTACAGCTGGAGTACGGCCTTGGCCTGTCCAAGTTTTGCTTTCGCCATTTTCATCGATATATTTGTATTTAGCTGGACGTGCAGCACGTTTAGCTCTGGTACTTGTAGTTTTAGTTGAATCCATAGTTTGCAGAAGGTCATTTAAATCTACGCCTTGCTCTAGGATCATTTCACGTACTTTTTCTAATTTACGGTTACGCTCTTCTAATTCAGCGCGAACTTGGCTTTCTTCATCACGACGTTCTTCAACAACGACAGTTAATTTCTCTAGCATTTCTTCTAAAGATTCTAAAGTTACTTCGCGAGCTTGAGCACGAAGAGTACGGATGTTATTTAACGCTTTTAAAGATTCGCTCATTTTCCTGGTCTCAAATTATTTGTTGGTATGTGTATGCTAATAATAGAATGCTATTTTAAATTCTGCAATAGCTAATTTACTTTAGTAGTTTAAAAGTTATCTTTAAAGAATGCAATTTTTTTACAAAAGAAATATAAAGTTTCCGTTGGTTTATATATACAACTATTATCAATAACAGAACTATTGAAAAAAAGGTAATTAGACGAAAGTATCTAAGAACATATTTCTCTTAGTTCTGTAAAAATCATAACGATACATTATGAATTTAGTGAATAAAGTAAGAAGAATTAACTTAAATTTTCTTTTTATGATGAGCTTACTTAGCTATATGTGCCTTAATTTAAACCGCTTATAGTTAATATCAAATTGATTTTATTGCCTATAAGATACACATTTTTAAAAAAGAGATGTTATGTTTACATAAAAATAGTTAAATTTTCAATAAGTAGGGCACTCTGTTATCCTTGTTGTTAATTTAATAGTGCTTTTTATGATAAAATTATTAGGCATATTATTCTTAAGGAAACAGCTTGATGGCTCAGCTATATTTTTATTATTCAGCGATGAACGCTGGAAAATCGACTTCATTACTACAATCATCGTATAACTATAACGAACGCGGGATGCGTACGGTTATTTTTACTGCTGAGATAGACAATCGATTTGATAAAGGGAAAGTATCATCACGTATAGGACTATCAGCTGAAGCATTGTTATATACACCGATAACCAATATGGCTGATGTTATCAATAATGAAAATAGTATTCAAAAAGTACATTGTGTGCTTATTGATGAATGTCAATTTCTCACAAAAAAACAAGTAGAAGAATTATGTCATATAGTCGATAACACGGATATTCCTGTTTTATGTTATGGATTACGGACAGATTTTTCAGGATTATTATTTGAGGGTAGTCAATATTTGTTAGCTTGGGCCGATAAATTAGTTGAGCTTAAAACGGTTTGTTATTGTGGGCGTAAAGCAAATAAAGTATTAAGAATTGGTAGTGATGGTATTGCTATGTATGAAGGCGCACAGGTCGATATAGGCGGAAATGAAAAGTATATATCGGTATGTCGCAAACACTACTCAGAAGCCATTGAGCAGGCCAAATTAATGAATAGTGGAGTAATACCTAAAAAGCCAATTCACTTTAGTTAAGAGCAGGGCAAGCCTAAACTAGCTTAATAGATGAATTGATGCTTACTTCTCTCTTTAAGTGTATTTAAGTGATTAACACTGCATTAATATAGAAGCTAAACAGAATAGACTATTTGTTGTATATCTAAATATGATAAATGTTTAAAACTACTCAAAAGAAAAGGCACTGCAAATAATATGCAGTGCCTTTTTTTATTAACTATTAACTATTTTTTAGTGCTTTTCTTTTCTGCTTTTGGTGCTTCAGCAGGGGCTACAATTTCTTCTGAAAATTCACGGCCATAGAATGAGTCTAATAAGATCTGTTTAATTTCCGAGATTAACGGGTAGCGTGGGTTTGCACCTGTACATTGGTCATCGAATGCATCTTCCGATAGCTTGTCTATTTTCGCTAAGAAATCAGCTTCAGTAACACCAGCTTCACGTATAGATTTAGGAATACCTAAATCTGCTTTAATTTCGTCTAACCATGCTAATAGTCTTTGTATTTTAGCCGCAGTACGGTCACCTGATTTACTTAATCCCAGATGATCGGCAATTTCAGCATATTGACGATGAGCGTGAGGACGGTCGTATTGGCTAAATGCAGTTTGTTTTGTTGGGTTTTCATTTGCATTGAAACGAATTACATTACAAATCAACAATGCGTTTGCCAAACCATGTGGAATATGGAACTCAGAACCAAGTTTGTGAGCCATTGAGTGGCATACGCCTAAGAATGCGTTAGCAAATGCAATACCAGCAAGGGTTGCTGCATTATGTACGCGCTCTCTTGCTACAGGGTTCTTAGCACCTTCATGATAACTTGCTGGCAAGTATTCTTTTAATAAACTTAAAGCTTGAAGCGCTTGCCCATCAGTAAATTCACTTGCTAAAACAGAAACATAAGCTTCTAGTGCGTGAGTGACGGCATCAAGACCACCGAAAGCGGTCAATGACTTAGGCATATCCATGACTAAATTAGCATCCACAATGGCCATGTTTGGTGTTAATGCGTAATCAGCAAGTGGATATTTTTGGCCTGTTTTGTCATCTGTCACTACGGCAAATGGTGTCACTTCAGAACCTGTACCTGATGTCGTTGTGATTGCAACTAGTTTTGCTTTTACACCCATTTTAGGGAAACGGTGAATACGTTTACGGATATCCATAAAGCGTAATGCCAATTCTTCAAAATGAGTTTCTGGATGCTCGTACATTACCCACATAATTTTCGCTGCATCCATTGGTGAACCACCACCTAATGCAATAATCACATCGGGTTGGAATGCATTCATCTGCGCTGCACCTTTACGGACAACAGACAAAGTAGGGTCAGCTTCAACTTCGAAAAACACATCTGTTTCGATATGATGTTTTTTCAGAACGTTAACGACTTCATCTACATAGCCATTATTAAACAAGTAGCTATCCGTTACGATGAGTACGCGTTTTGCACCGTCAGTCGCAATTTCTTCAAGAGCAATAGGTAAACAACCACGGCGGAAGTAAATTGAGTTAGGAAGTTTATGCCATAACATGTTTTCAGCTCTTTTCGCCACAGTTTTTGTGTTAATTAGGTGTTTTGGTCCAACGTTTTCTGAGATGGAGTTACCCCCCCAAGAACCGCAACCTAGCGTTAGAGATGGTGCTAATTTAAAGTTGTACAGATCACCAATACCACCTTGGGATGCAGGGGTATTGATTAAGATACGAGCGGTTTTCATTTTGTCGCCAAAATAATTAACGCGAGCATGTTGATTGTCTTGATCTGTATAAAGGCATGAAGTGTGGCCTATACCGCCCATTTCTACCAATTGTTCAGCTTTTTCAACAGCATCTTCAAAATTCTTACCGCGATACATAGCTAAAAGAGGCGATAATTTTTCGTGAGCGAAAGGTTCTGAATCATCAATGACTTTAACTTCACCAATTAGGATTTTAGTGGTCACTGGAACGGTGATACCAGCCATTTCTGCAATTTTATAGGCAGGCTGACCAACGATAGCTGCATTTAAATTGCCATTTTTTAAGATGATATCTTGAATGGCCTTAAGTTCTTTACCTTGGAGTAGGTAGCCGCCATGTTTAGAAAAACGTTCACGGACTTGGTTATAAATTTCATCAACAACAACGACAGATTGCTCTGAGGCACAAATAACGCCATTATCAAATGTTTTAGACATTAAAATAGAGGCAACTGCGCGCTTAATATCTGCTGTTTCATCGATAACGACTGGTGTATTACCTGCACCAACACCAATTGCTGGTTTTCCTGAGCTGTAAGCTGCTTTAACCATTCCAGGACCACCTGTCGCTAAGATCAGGTTAATGTCAGTGTGGTGCATTAATGCATTTGAAAGTTCAACCGTCGGTGCATCTATCCAACCAATAATATCTTTTGGTGCCCCAGCTTCAATTGCTGCTTTTAAGACGATTTCAGCTGCACGATTAGTGGCATTTTTAGCACGTGGATGTGGTGAAAAAATAATGGCATTACGCGTTTTTAAGCTAATCAGTGATTTAAAGATAGCAGTAGAGGTTGGGTTTGTTGTTGGGACAATACCACAGATGATTCCAATAGGTTCAGCAATAGTAATTGTGCCAAATGTTGGATCTTCAGAGAGCACGCCACAGGTTTTCTCATCTTTGTATGCGTTATAGATATACTCTGAAGCGAAGTGGTTTTTAATCACTTTATCTTCAACAATACCCATTCCTGATTCTTCGACTGCGAGCTTCGCTAATGGGATACGCGCATCTGCGGCAGCAAGTGCAGCAGCGCGAAAAATTCTATCCACTTTTTCTTGAGAAAAGCCTGCGAATTCACGTTGAGCTTTTTTGACACGAGCAACGAGTTCATTGAGTTCGGTAACGTTAGTTACGGACATATAGATTACTCCTGATAAATGTTAAATTTTTAAGCCAATGAGCAATGCATCTATAAATACTGTAGTAATAAGACTAGCCGGAAAGAAAAGTATAGATAGTTTTATTAATATTTCTGCTCGTTACTGCTAATTGGCTTAAAAATCTGTTTAAAATTGAATGAAATGATCTGTTATCTGCAAGGTAGTGTCTCTATCAGTTGGTAACAGGTTAGCAAATTAGTAATTAAATAAAGTGATCTTAATCACAAAAAATGCAAGCTGACACCTTTCAGCATGAATATTTCGGCTTAAGTTAAATTGATGATGAATATTTATTAATAAATTTACCTTTATGGTCGGATAGAAGGTGAATTTTAAAACTTTTTACAATTTTTAAGTTACAAAAATAAGTCACCATTAAAAGGAAGATAAAAAGTAACATAATCAAATTAAAGGAAATCATGGTTTGTTCAAGGAATTTAATTGTATCAATGATAAGATTAGCAATAGGTGAAATCTCTCGAATGAGAATCTTGTAAGGATATGAATGGGTGAGCGCAGCATTACTGGATTTATCGGGCTATATTAAGTTTTTTATTGGTCTATTTGCGTTAGTAAACCCAGTAGGAATTCTACCGGTGTTTATTAGTATGACTAACTATCAAGGTATTGCGGGAAGGAATAAAACAAATACGGTCGCTAATTCTTCAGTAGCGATTATTCTTTGTATTTCTTTATTAGTGGGTGACTCAATACTTGCACTCTTTGGTATTTCGATAGATTCGTTTCGTATTGCGGGTGGAATACTCATTGTAACGATCGCGATGTCGATGATCAGCGGAAAAATAGGTGAAGATAAACAAAATAAACAAGAAAAAACAGAAACCGCCGTTCGCGACAGTATCGGAGTGGTACCTTTGGCATTACCACTTATGGCAGGACCTGGTGCAATCAGTTCTTGTATTGTCTGGTCTTCTCGATGGAATGGATGGCAGAATTTTATCGGTTTAGCGATTACGAGTATATTTTTTGCTTTTTGTTGTTGGTTATTGTTTCGTTCAGCATCTTTACTTGTTCGTTATCTTGGGCAAACAGGTATTAACGTTGTGACTCGTATTATGGGTTTACTGCTTATGTCATTAGGTATTGAATTCATTGTCACTGGTGTGAAAGCGATATTTCCTGGTTTACTCTAATTTTTATATTCTTCTATTCAAAATAGCCGGCTAAACCTAGGCGGCTATCCAACCTCTAATCTCATTTACTTTTAAAAAATCAAAGTATTACCATTAAAGTGAGCCACTCTTATTATTATTGATATTGTAAGAGGATATTTTAACTGCTTATTTAATAGGCACTTAAAGGTGATTTTGGTAATAAATATTTTTTGTCATTATATGCCGCATTTTTTGCCAAATCAGGCATAAAAAATGTGGAATTGTGAGCTAAGTAAAATTATTCACTATTCTAATTGGTGTTTGTTAATGATATGTTTATATTCACTTTAATGATTATTAAGAAATTATATAAAGAGTCTATCTAACTTATTGTAATTTAATTATATTTATAAAATTAATGGTTGAGGGAAATTTAAGAATAACTTAAAATTTTATTAGATGTTAAATTAATGTTAATAAATTGATTGTTGAAAGGTAGATATTACTAGCGATATTTTTAGTTGAAAGACTCGTTTTATCAGTTAACTATCTAATAGATAAGATACTATTAACAACTTCAGGGGGATGTAGTGACAAAATCGATAACATATTTGAGCATACTTCCTTTTTTGTTTTTAGCGTTAGAGGCTAAGGCAAATGAACTTACTAAAAATGTATCACCGCAAATAATTACTATTAATAATGGCTCTGAAGTCGTATCCCTTGACCCGCATAAGGTTGAAGGTGTTCCTGAAAGTAATATCATTTTGAACTTATTAGAAGGATTGGTTTATACGGATATCGACGGAAAGTTAACACCTGGAGTCGCTAAAAATTGGGAGAATGATAAATATACGCGTTGGATTTTTACATTAAGAGAAGATGCACGCTGGAGTGATGGGACTCAGGTTATTACTGAAGATTTTGTTTACAGTTGGCGACGTTTAGCTGATCCAAAGACAGGTTCTCCTTATTCAAGTTATTTACAAAATGCCTATATTGAAAATGCTGCTGAAATATTAAAAGGAGATATGCCAGTTGAATCTCTCGGTGTTAAAGCGTTAGATAATCATCATTTAGAAGTTACATTAAGTCGTCCTGTTCCATATTTTGTGGACATGTTAGGACATACTGCGATGAAACCCGTTAACATGAAAATCATTGAACAGTATGGTGACAAGTGGACCCAACCTCAAAATTTTGTCGGAAATGGCGCTTATTTATTAGATCAATGGATTGTTAATGAACGTATTGTTGTTAAACGCAATCCGCAATATTGGAATAATAAAAATAGTCGAATTAACCAAGCTACCTTTTTATCAATCTCCTCTGAAGTTAGTGATATTAATCGTTACCGTAGTGGTGAAATTGATATTACAAACTCGGCCATTCCTCCCGCACTATTTCAAAAAATGCAGGTAGAAAGACCAAATGAATTATATGTACGCCCATACTTGTGTACTTTCTATTATGAGATTAACAATCAAAAAGCACCATTTAATGACTCAAGGGTGAGGGAAGCAATTAAATTAGGCTTAGACAGAGAAACCATTACAAATAAAATTATTGCGCAAGGACAAACTGTTGCTTACGGTTTTACACCTACTTTTATTAATAATGGTGATTTCGCATTACCTAGTTGGGTTAAATTAAGCCCAGAACAACGATATCAAAAAGCCAAGCTATTGCTAGCCGAAGCCGGATATAATGAAAAAAATCCGCTTAAGTTCTCTCTTTTATATAACACGTCCGATCAAAATAAACAGCAAGCTATTGTTGCAGCTTCTATGTGGAAAAAAAATATTGGAGCGCAAGTTATATTACAAAATCAGGAGTGGAAAACATCATTACAAAGTCGGCATGAAGGAAATTATGATGTTGCTCGAGCAACTTGGTGTGCGGATTATAATGAACCTACCTCTTTTTTGAATATGATGTTATCGCAAAATAGTAATAATACGGCGTTTTATAAGAACAAAGGCTTTGATGCACTACTCGAAAAAGCCTTAATAGCGCCAACCCCCCTCGAACGTAATCAAATTTATCAACAAGCTGAAGCGCTATTAGATGCCGATTCTGCGATTGTCCCTGTTTATTACCGCGTTAGTGCTCGAATGATAAATCCGACAGTTGGTGGATTTAAAGGTGAAGACCCTCTTGATTATATGGATATTAAGCGGTTATATATAAGAGAAGATGATAAATAACATTTAAATAATTACAAAAAGTGCTTACAAACTTAAGTAAGTAAATACATCAACAACACAATCATAATAATAGTAAGGGAGTAGCTGATACGATGAGTAAATTAATCAATAAAACTCTTGTTGCATTAAGTGTTACTGCTGGACTCATGGCGGGTAGTGTTGCAAGTAGTTTTGCAGCAACAATCCCTGCTGGTGTCGAATTGGCAGAAAAACAACTTTTAGTACGCAATAATGGCTCAGAACCTCAATCACTTGATCCTCATAAAATTGAAGGTGTTCCTGAATCGGCATTAGCAAGAGATCTGCTAGAAGGTATTACAATTGTTGGCCCAAATGGTGAAATCTTACCTGGCTCAGCAACGAGTTGGGAAAATAAAGATTTTACTGAGTGGACATTTAAAATTCGTGAAGATGCAAAATGGTCAAACGGTGACCCTGTTACTGCGCAGGATTTTGTATACAGTTGGCAACGTTTAGCTGATCCAGATACCGCATCACCATATGCAAGCTATTTACAGTACGCCCATTTTCTCAATGTCGATGATGTTATTACCGGTAAGAAAAAACCATCAGAATTAGGCGTCAAAGCGCTTGATGACCATACTTTGGTTATTACGTTAAGTGAGGCAGTGCCTTATATTCCTAAATTGTTAATTCACTCATCCATGTCACCCGTTAATAAAAAAACGATTGAAAAATACGGTGCCAAATGGACCCAACCACAAAATTTTGTCGGAAATGGTGCGTATAAATTAAAAGATTGGACCGTTAATGAACGTATTGTTTTAGAGCGTAGCCCAACTTATTGGGATAATGCGAATACGGTGATAGATCAGGTTACTTTCCTGCCGATCTCTTCTGAAGTTACAGATGTTAACCGCTATCGTAGTGGTGAAATTGATATGACTTATAGCAATTTGCCAATAGAACAATTCAAAAGCTTAAAAGAAAATATGCCGAATGAATTACGTGTAAGTCCATATTTGTGTACTTATTACTATGAAATTAATAATGAAAAACCGCCGTTTAATAATCCGAAAGTGAGAGAGGCGCTGAAGCTTTCAATGGATAGAGATGTGATCACTTATAAAGTGAAGGCGCAAGGTGATATTCCTGCATATGGATTTACTCCTCCCTTTATTTATGGGATGAATGCAGAAAAACCGGAGTGGTATACTAATATGACTCAGGAACAACGTAATGAAAAAGCGAAGCAATTACTGGAAGAGGCTGGGTATAATAAATCGAATCCACTGAAGTTTAATTTGTTATATAACACGTCTGACTTACATAAACGAATTGCTATTGCCGCTGCGTCAATGTGGAAGAAAAATATCGGCGCAGAAGTAAAACTTGAAAATCAGGAATGGAAAACATTCTTAGATAGTCGTCATCAAGGAACTTATGATATTTCTCGAGCAGGTTGGTGTGCAGATTATAACGAACCTTCTTCTTTCTTAAATATGTTACTTTCCTATAGCAGTAATAATACCGTTCACTATAAAAATACTGACTTTGACGCTGTAATGAAAAAAACATTACAAGTTAAGACTGATGAAGAACGTGCCGAATTATATAAGCAAGCTGAGAAATTGCTTGATAAAGACTCCGGAATTGTCCCTCTTTACTATTATGTAAATACTCGCTTAGTTAAACCTTATGTGGGTGGCTATAGTGGTAAAGACCCATTAGATAACCTACATACTAAAGATCTCTATATTATCAAGCACTAGTCATATTAGTCTGGCTCTAATGATGGGCCAGACTTCATTTGACCATTACAGCCTAATAGGCAATAGAAGTAGGAAAGGGCAATGTTTAAATTTATTTTGCGTCGTTTACTTGAAGCAATTCCGACACTTTTGATTCTTATCACCATTTCATTTTTTATGATGCGACTTGCACCTGGAAGTCCTTTTACGGGGGAGAGAAAATTGCCGCCGGAAGTGATGGCAAATATTGAAGCCAAATATCATCTTAATGATCCGATGTATAAGCAATATTTTAATTATCTTGTTCAGCTTTCTAAAGGCGACTTTGGTCCCTCATTTAAATATAAAGATTACAGTGTTAATGAATTAGTGGCTAAGGCATTTCCGGTATCAGCCAAATTAGGCGCGACTGCTTTTATTGTTGCGGTTTTTTTTGGTGTAACTGCGGGGGTGATTGCTGCACTTAATCAAAATACTAAGTGGGATTTTACAGTCATGGGTTTTGCCATGACGGGGGTTGTCATCCCAAGCTTCGTTGTGGCTCCACTGTTGGTACTTATTTTTGCCATTCACTTAAAATGGCTACCAGGTGGAGGTTGGGATGGTGGTAACGCCACACACATGATTTTACCGATGGTTGCACTTTCGTTAGCATATATTGCGAGTATTTCTCGTATCACTCGTGGTTCTATGATTGAAATTATGCATTCTAATTTCATTCGCACTGCCCGCGCCAAAGGTTTACCGTTAAGAACCATTATTTTACGTCACGCATTAAAGCCTGCATTACTCCCGGTATTGTCATATATGGGGCCTGCATTTGTTGGCATTATTACTGGTTCAATGGTTGTTGAAACTATATTTGGTTTACCGGGGATTGGGCAATTATTTGTTAATGGCGCGTTAAACCGAGATTATTCATTGGTACTGAGTTTGACAATATTAGTGGGTATATTAACGATTGCCTTTAATGCCATCGTTGATGTGTTATATGCCGTTATTGACCCTAAAATTCGTTATTAGACCGGAGACCCACTATGTTATTAAATAAAAAAAATAGTGAAGCTCTGGAGCAATTTACAGAGCAGCTTGATATTGAAGGGCGTAGTCTTTGGCAGGATGCCCGTCGGCGTTTTATTCATAATCGTGCCGCCATTTTTAGTTTATGCATTTTATTTTTAATTACGTTGTTTGTTATTTTTGCTCCGATGTTATCGCCATTTCTTTATGATGATACGGATTGGGAAATGATGTCTATGCCGCCAGATGCAGCAACAGGACATTATTTCGGGACCGATGCATCTGGACGTGATTTACTTGTTCGAGTCGCTATTGGTGGAAGAATTTCATTGATGGTTGGTGTCGCAGCCGCACTCGTGGCTGTTATAGTCGGTACTTTATATGGCTCATTGGCGGGTTATGTCGGCGGCAAAATTGACTCATTGATGATGCGTATTCTTGAAATTCTAAATTCATTTCCTTTTATGTTTTTTGTCATTTTATTAGTCACTTTATTTGGTACCAATATTTTACTGATATTTGTTGCCATCGGTATGGTGTCTTGGCTTGATATGGCACGTATTGTGCGTGGGCAAACATTAAGTCTTAAACGTAAAGAATTTATCGAAGCTGCATTAGTGAGTGGTGTAAGTACTCGACATATTATTTTACGTCATATCGTCCCTAATGTGCTCGGGGTGGTTGTGGTGTATGCATCATTATTAGTGCCAAGTATGATTTTGTTTGAATCATTCTTAAGCTTTTTAGGTTTAGGAACTCAAGAGCCGTTAAGTAGTTGGGGGGCATTACTCAGCGATGGTGCTAATTCAATGGAAGTCACACCTTGGTTGCTGCTTATACCTGCGGGATTCTTAGTGATTACATTATTTTGTTTCAATTTTATCGGCGATGGCTTACGTGATGCCCTCGACCCGAAAGATCGTTAAAGGGGATATATATGACAATAATGACATCTAAAAGCCCTCTTTTAACTGTAAAAGATCTCAATGTGACATTTTCTACACAAGATGGTGATGTGACAGCGGTTAATAAACTTAATTTTGAATTAAGTGCAGGAGAGACCCTTGGAATTGTTGGGGAATCGGGCTCAGGTAAATCACAAACGGCATTTGCATTAATGGGATTACTCGCCAAAAATGGCCACATTGGGGGTTCTGCTATTTTTAATGGGCGAGAGATCCTTAATTTAAAGGAAAAAGAACTTAATAAAATGCGAGCTGAAGAAATATCGATGATATTTCAAGATCCAATGACATCATTAAATCCTTATCTAAAAATAGGTATCCAACTTTCTGAAGTTTTAATGCTTCATAAAGGAATGAGTCGTCATGAGGCATTTGAAGAATCTATTCGTATGCTTGATGCAGTGAAAATGCCAGAAGCGCGTAAACGTATGCATATGTATCCCCATGAATTTTCAGGTGGAATGCGTCAACGAGTTATGATTGCAATGGCATTATTATGTCAACCTAAGCTATTGATTGCAGATGAACCCACAACCGCATTAGATGTTACTGTGCAAGCACAAATTATGACGCTCTTAAATGAGCTAAAAAGTGAATTTGATACAGCTATTATTTTAATAACACATGACTTAGGCGTTGTGGCAGGTGTATGTGACAAAGTATTGGTTATGTACGCAGGGCGTACCATGGAGTATGGTACTGCGCGCGATATTTTTTATGCGCCATCACACCCTTATTCTTTAGGTTTGCTTGCTGCGGTACCGCGTCTTGATGGTGATGACGAAAGTCTGGCAACTATTCCAGGCAATCCACCGAATCTATTAAGATTGCCTAAAGGGTGTCCATTTTCTCCTCGTTGCCAGTTTGCTAGTGCTCAATGTGTTGAAAATGAACCTCTGCTAACAGGATTCTCACAAAATCGCCTACGTGCCTGCTTTCAGCCTGTGGAGGAATTAGCATGACACAGCAATCTACTAATCAAGAACAAGACAGGCAAAAACAAGATAGGCAAGTCTTATTGGAAGTTAACGATCTTAAAGTTCACTTTTCGATTCGAGATAAAAAACAATGGTTTTGGCAGCCAGATAAAAGTCTTAAAGCAGTTGATGGCGTTACTTTGCGTCTTTATGAAGGTGAAACTTTAGGTGTTGTCGGTGAGTCAGGGTGCGGTAAATCAACTTTTGCACGAGCCCTCATTGGCTTAGTTAAAGCGACCGATGGTACGGTGAGTTGGTTAGGCAAAGATTTACTTGGAATGAGCAATAAAGAATGGCGTAATGTGCGTAGTGATATCCAAATGATTTTTCAAGATCCATTGGCATCACTGAATCCACGTATGACCATTGGCGATATTATTGCAGAACCACTCAAAACTTATCATCCAGAAATGTCACATACTCAGATTCTTGAAAAAGTAAAAGCGATGATGTTGAAGGTCGGCTTATTACCTAATCTGATTAACCGTTATCCGCATGAGTTTTCTGGCGGGCAATGCCAGAGAATTGGGATTGCCCGTGCGTTGATTCTTGAACCTAAATTGGTTATTTGTGATGAGCCAGTATCAGCACTCGACGTTTCCATTCAAGCACAAGTCGTCAATTTGTTGCAGGAACTACAGCGCGAAATGAAGCTTTCACTGATTTTTATCGCCCATGATTTAGCGGTAGTGAAACATATATCAGATCGCGTATTAGTGATGTATTTAGGTCATGCCGTCGAATTAGGTACTTATGACGAGGTGTATAATCATCCATTACATCCTTATACTCGAGCGCTGATGTCTGCTGTTCCTGTCCCCGATCCTGACAAAGAAAAAAATAAAGTGATTGAATTACTCGATGGGGAACTTCCATCACCGATTAACCCACCGTCTGGTTGTGTATTTAGAACGCGCTGCCCGCTGGCGGATGAGGAATGTAGTAAAACAAGACCATTATTGGAAGGTAGTTTTAAACATGCAGTATCATGTTTAAAAATTGATCCGCTTTAATCATAGTGGTTTAAAATTAGCGTTAAAAAAATAAAAAGGGCCAATCGGCCCTTTTTACTGCATGGCAATAACTATTTGAAAGTATTTAGATAAAAACTAGTTTTTCCATAAAATATGATGGAATGGTTTTTTAGGATCACGGCTAATGAGAACTCGTGCAAAAATATCATCTAGCTCATCTTCGGCTGTTTTCGCCAATCCGATCACGACTTCACTTAGCGTTTTTAACTCAAGCTCATTTGTTAAAATCATTTGCCAGTGATCAGTTATGGGCACTATTTCTGCCGCACCACACTCTTCAAACTGTAAAGCAAAAATTAATTGATCCGCAGGTTCTAGATTATCCATTGCCCCTTCGAGGAAAAGGTCATATGCGATTTCAATGATTTCATCTTCATCAATTAAATTTGTATTATGCGTTGCTGTCATGGTCGTTCCTAAAAATTATAATTATAACAATGGGCTAAAGAAATAACATAAGCGTTCAACGACACGATTCCAAAATGGGCGTTGTTCCCATTCATCTATTTCTAAGCGAGTTGAGCGAGCCATATAGTCATACTGGACAAGCGTGAGATCGCTACCAAAACTCTTATCGTCGATGACAACAGTTATCTCAAAGTTTAACCATAAGCTGCGCATGTCTAGGTTAACTGAGCCGACTAAACTGAGTTCACCATCGACAAGGACGCTTTTTGTATGTAGTAAGCCATCTTCGAACTGATAAATCTTAACGCCAGATTCAAGTAATTCGGTGTAAAACGAGCGACTTGCCCAACGTACTAAAAATGAGTCATTTTGACGAGGCATAATAATACTGACGTCAACACCACGCATTGCAGCAGTGCAAATGGCATGTAACAGGTCATCACTCGGTACGAAGTAGGGGGTCGTCATAATTAACTGCTTACGTGCAGAGAACATGGCTGTCATTAAAGATTGTTGAATAAGCTCATCAGGGAAACCAGGCCCTGAGGCAATAGTTTGCGTTGTATGTCCATTGGCCTGTTCAAATGGCATCATATTGGCATCAGGCGGCGGTGGCAGTATACGTTGGCCTGTTTCCATCTCCCAGTCAAAAGCATAGACAATACCCAAGGTGGTGCTTACAGGGCCTTCCATTCGAACCAGTATATCAATCCACTCACCCACCCCTGAATCTTGCTTAAAATAGCGTGGGTCGACCATATTCATACTACCGGTGTATGAAATATAATTATCGATAATGACTATCTTACGATGTTGACGTAAATCCATACGGCGTAAGAAAAAACGCATTAAATTAACTTTAAGCGATTCAATGAACTCAATACCTGCTGCGCGCATTTTATCTGGATAATCACTACGGAAAAAATGCCAGCTACCCGCAGAGTCAACCATAATACGACATTTGACACCGCGCTTAGCCGCGTTAAGAAGGGCGTCTGTAACGCCGTCTACAAGACCACCAGGCTGCCAGATATAAAATACCATTTCAATGGAGTGTTGCGCATTGTTGATATCATTAACAATCGCTTTGAGAGAGTCTTCACAAGTTGTTAAGAGTTGTATTCGGTTGCCTTTTACACCAGCAATGCCTTGGCGTTTTTCACAGAGTTGAAACAGAGGCTCGGCGACAGGACTATTCTCTGACGTGAATATATGTTTTGAATGACGTAAATTTTCTAGCCATGTTGCGACTGATGGCCACATGTGATGTGCTTTATCGACACGGCGCTTGCCTAAATGTAACTCACCAAAAGCAACATACGCAATGATACCGACCAATGGCAGGATATAGATAATTAATAACCACGTCATCGCTGAAGTCACAGGTCTTCGTTTTACTAGAATTCGAACCGTAACAGCTGCAATAATTAGCCAATAAAGGAAAAAAAATAGCCAGCTAACGAAAGTATAGACTGTTGCCATAATTGATTGCATGCCTCACTGACAGGGTGAAAAATGGAAGAAATAGTGTCAAAAAACGAGAGTTTAGCTAAATTTCACCATATAAAATCATGATCAAAACTAAACTTAATAGAATTTAGCAAAAATTGGTTACAAAAGCTTTGTTAAATGCATAAATCTATAATGAAATTATAATTTAGCTTGTTTATTATTTATAGTTGTAATTATTTAATATGGATATTTAGGGGTTAAAAAAGTTCTACTTGGCTCCTTTGAGCAAAAGAATATAATATTTTTTGAAAATTAATTATTCATCTGAAAAGGACACAATAAATGAGACGTAGTAGGCATGAAGTTGCTCGCTGGAGAATGTTAAGACAGGCTCTTAGACGCCGTCGTCGCTGGTTGGAAGGGCATTCTAGGCGTAATATGCACATCTACTCAATGCGTAAAATTGACATTTATAAACGTCGTCATTCTCTGTTATTTGCTCAATGGTGTGAGTAGGGTTATTAAGGCTTTTATTCACATTTTTCACTTTGAGTGATAAAGCTTATTGAATATGATTGCTATTTGCATTTAAACTATCAGTCATATTCATTAAGTACAGGTGTAGGGTAGAAATTGCATATGCGCTGGATCCGTTGGGTTTTCATTATTGTTATCTCGTTATCTATACATGCGGGCCTCGCAATGGCTTGGATTTTCAATCAACCAAATTTGGTTAAAAATCCAGAACCTATGAGCATTGCAATGATAGCGTTTGAAGAAGAGGCTCCCGCAGCTCAGCCTGTACCGCAGGTAGAAACGCCGGTGGAACCTGAGCCAGAACCAGAACCTATCGTGGAACCTGAACCCGTTGTTGAGCCAGCTATTGCTTTACCGCAAAAAAAACCTGAAGTTAAAAAGAAACCAAAACCTAAAGTAGAAGAAAAGAAAAAAATTAAAGAAGAGGCTAAGCCTGTTGAAAAGCAGCTGGCAACAAATAATTCAAACACAGAGTCTAATTCACAATCGAAGGTAGAAAAATCGAATGTGACTGCCAAAAATAATGGCCCGGCTAACAACCAATCAACGAGTAAGAGTGGGCCTAAAGCGTTACGTAAGCAGGCTCCTCCATATCCAGATCGCGCACGACGACTGGGTAAAGAAGGTTATGTTAAAGTCCGTTATGATATTGATGAAGATGGGCGTGTGACGAATATTGAATTTGTGGAAGTCTCACCAAAAGGATTATTTGAGCGAGACGTTAAACGTGCGATGAATCGTTGGGCATATGAAAAACAACCGGCTAAAGGTTATGTGACAGAAATTTATTTCAAACTTGATGGTACGGTTAGCCAAGTATAAAAATAGAAGTCATATTATAAAGTTACCCCATTACTTTCTTGATAAAAAATACCGCCGTGAATAATTATTTCACAGCGGTATTTTTTATTTTATGGCTATATTTGCAAGTCGTAAAGCTAGTTTAATCTGAGCTTTCTAACTGAAAATGTTGTTTTTCTTTTGGCAATTCACGAGGTGTACTGTCGTCATTGACTGCGACATAAGTAAAAATGGCATCAGTTGCACGGTAACGTTGACCTACGGGTTCTGTAGCCACTTTTTTTACCCAAACTTCAATATTGATAGTGATCGAGCTTTTACCTGTTTTTACGCAACGTGCATAGCAACAAACGACGTCACCTACAGCAACAGGCTTTTGAAATTTAATACCATTAACCGCGACGGTGACAACACGTCCCAGTGCTATTTCTTTCGCTAGAATAGCGCCGCCAATGTCCATTTGAGACATTAACCAACCACCAAAAATATCGCCATTTGCATTGGTGTCCGCAGGCATAGCCAGCGTGCGTAAGACGAGTTCCCCGTTAGGTAATTGCATATCCAACTCTTAGTTAAAATAATGATTTAAAGGATAATTATACTTTTATAGCAAATTATAGTGACAATAGTAAACTAGAACAACATCTTCTGCCACGATGATTTATAACCAAATGATTTTTGTATGAAGAAAATACGTTAATCATCAATATTGACTATAGTGTGTCAAACGCCTCCTGTAATAAACTAAATTAATGCAAAGAAAAAACAAGAAACGTCTTTTACATTTAGTTAACAGGTTAGATTGTCTATACTAAAAAGATGACATGTTATCGATGAAAGATAATTAGGGAGATTCATGATGAGATTAATATTGGCACTATTACTACCTTGGTTTCAGTTCTTTACCATTGGGCGGCCTTTTGCGGGAATTATCTGCTTAATTTTACAGATTACGCTCATTGGCTGGATACCCGCAGCGATATGGTCGGTATATGCATTATCTCAATACAATACCGATAAAAAGATAAATAAAGCGTTTGGTCGATAATGACTGAATAATGATGTTGTCATCTAAATAAAAAAACCTGCTTTTATTAAATAGCAGGTTTTTATGTTTCGAAGCTAAATATAATTTATAAAGCCTATTCTTTATGTTCTTCTACAGGTTCTTTGGTCATATTTTTAAAAATATAAACCACACTGAGAACTGTAAAAATAAGTGTACCAGCCGTTAAACCAAAGACTTTAAAGTTAACCCAAATATCTTGTGCCATCCAAAAGGCAACATAGATATTAACAATTGCACAGACTATAAAAAAGATAGCCCACGCACTGTTGAGTTTTGCCCAATAACTATCAGCCAATTTAATTTCTTGATTACTACCGAGCATTCTTTGAATTAATGGTTTTTCAGTGAACCACTGGCTTACTAGTAGCGCGATAGCAAAAAGACCGTAAATGATAGTTACTTTCCATTTAATGAAGACATCACTATGGAAAATAAGTGTTAATGCGGCAAAGGCCATAACAATAGCGCAGGTAATTTTCGCCACTTTTTCTACTTTTTTATAGATCAGATAAGTCGCAAGTAATGCCAGAGGAGTCGCAACCATCAAGGCGCCACTCGCATAAAAAATATCATATCGCTTATAGACGATAAAAAAGATGACTAAAGGAATAAAATCAATAAGTTGTTTCATAACAGTGAATACATAGCCTCAACGTCAAGATAATGGAGTAGTTTAACTGATTTTTGCTTGGATTGTTAAAAGTTTGCATCTTTTTACCAATAAACACGCATTGTTACCAATTATATTTGCACAATCTTACTGTTATTTGACTTACTTCTAGATTAACTTGTGCGGTTGATATATAAATAGTGTGTATATTATTTTAACTACCTAATTTATAGGGATTTTTCAGAACATGATTAAAGCTAGGCTATTTGCCTGGATGCCAGGATTAGAAACGCTGTTCAAATATCAACTTGCAGACTTAGGGCCTGATGTGAAGGCGGGGCTGTCGGTTGCTGCTGTGGCATTGCCTGTTGCCATCGCCTATGCAGAACTGATGGGTGTTAATGCAATCGTGGGTTTATATGCCTGTATATTGCCGATGTTTGTTTATGCCTTATTTGGTACTTCAAAACAGCTTATTATTGGGCCTGATGCGGCAACGTGCGCCGTAATAGCGGCAGCCGTTAGCCCATTAGCAATGGGTGATGCCAATACGCGGTGGCAATTGATCATTGTGATGAGCTTGATGACGGGGGTCTGGTGTTTAATTGCGGCAAGATTTCGATTAGGGACTTTTGCTGATTTTTTGTCTCGCCCGATTCTACAAGGATTACTCAATGGGGTGGCATTGACGATTGTTGTCAGTCAATTGGGCAAAATTTTTGGTATTACGACCCTACCTTCCGGTTTTATTGAGCGCTTAATTGCATTTCCTTTATCGTTATCTCAAACACATATTCCAACGTTAATTATTGCAGTGGCAACATTAACTATCACGATTGTGATTCGAAAAATTCGTAGTAAATGGCCTTCATTATTAATTGCTATGGTCTTAGCTACCGCTGCGAGTCTGTTATTTAATCTTGAACAATATGGGGTGAGTATTGTTGGAAATCTTGGTAATGGATTGCCATCAATCCCTATGCCTGATTTCCCTCCCGGATTAATTCGCGATCTTGTCATTCCGTCCTTAAACCTTGCGGTGATAAGCTTTGTGAGTTTTATGATGACGGCGCGTAGCTTTGCAAGTAAAAATGGTTATACCGTTGATGCTGATCAGGAATTACGTGCTTTGGGATTGGCGAATATTGCCTCGGCATTGTCGCAAGGCTTTGCTGTGAGCGCGGCAAGTAGCCGAACAGCTGTTAATGATATGATGGGCGGGAAAACACAATTAGTTTCAATAGTTGCAGCATTAACAATATTGGCTGTTTTACTTTTTTCTATGGACTTACTCGGTTATATACCGATGCCCGCATTGGGTGTGGTGCTTGTTATTTCGACATTATCATTAATTAATTTCCGAAGTATATTTTCAATGCGTAAACGTAATCGCGAGGCTTTTTTCCTCTGCATATTTACGCTGTGTGCCGTATTAGTCGTTGGGCTTATTAGTGGCGTTGGGCTTGCGGTATTATTAGGTTTGTTGCAATTTATTCGTATTATTTTTCGTCCGACTGATCAGCTTTTAGGTGTTGATGATCAAGGCATGTTGCACTCTATAACGCCGGGTAATGACATCCAACCAGTAGATGGCGTTTTGATTTATCGTTTTAATTCTCCGCTGACTTATTTTAATGTTAATTATTTCAAAGAACGCTTAAATAAACATTTAGATAATCAGCCTAAAAGGCCCGCTTGGATCATCGTTGATGCTGCGGTGAGCTTTACGCATAATGATGTTAGCGTTTTTTCTGCCCTAAATGACATTGTGACTTCATTGAAAGCAAAAGGGGTTACTCTGGTTTTAGCAGGGCGGCGTACCTCCGTTAATCGATGGTTAGAACAAAATAAAATTATACGTTCTGATGATGATTTATTAGTTGTGCCAGATATTTATTTTGCAATCCGCTTAATTCAGAGTAAGCAGCAAATACAAATAAAATGTGTAGAAGATAGAAAGGCAGTAGAAGAGCGAGTAATTGATGAGGTAGAACAAACTGCGGGTACGCTAAAATGTTGTAATGGTGTTATGCCACTCTCTGAACAAATTAAACATGAAGACAGATAATTCTTAAAAAATAGCAAAACAAAAATTGTTATTTAGTGAGTCAAAAAAAGGGCGCATTTATTATGCGCCCTGAATATTTGAATTGATGCTAAGTCAGTTTTTGTTAATCAGCATGTATAAACGGTAGAAATAAATTAGTGCAAAAGCGGCAATAATATTATTTATTAGGAACGAAATACCGTTAGCAACAATATGATTTAATTGGACACTGCTGAGTAAAACACTCACTAGCATTTGTGACGCCATCCAGATTAATACCATTGGTAATGCAATTCGCCAATTGGCATAAGCCATCTTCCAACTTTTACCCATAGCACTAAATGGATTAGTTTTTTCACTGATAAGAATCGCTGGGGCTAACGAAAAACCAATGGCAAGCACAATACCAGGAAGCACCATAATAGTGATACCTAGTTGAATAAGCAGCGAGCAAACCACTAATAACAGAAACATGGATGGCGCTTTAGATAATGACGATACAATGGCTTGCGTACCTGTCATTTCCTCACCTTGAGACATTCCTGCTATATAAGATAGTACACCACAAATCAATACTAGACTGCCGAGTGTTACTGATAATATCAACCCAAAAGATACACGTAAAATGCTGCTTTTATCCGCTTCAGAAAGACTAAGTACCCAGTCTTGCAAGCCTGAATTGCCCGCTTCGACTAGCTTACTTTGCGCTTCAATAAGTACCCCTATCATTTGCTCATTTGGGATCATGACAGCGTAAAAAATCAGGCTAACCGCAGTTGCTAACAGTACGATTGTGGATAGGCCACTCAACTGATTTTTAAAAAAATTGATACTGTCACTGATGAGTGAATTGGCCGAAATGGACATCTAACTGCTCCTATCTACAAATGAGATCATAATTTTAGCTAATTGTAACTGAGTATCCTGCTCATAGGTAGAGAAAGATAAGAAAAGTCTGGGAGTTAGCAATAATTGTTATTTGAAATTAACACGCTAAATAGGTGTTAATAATGTTTTTTATAATCAAATACACTTAACATGTATTTTAAATGTAAGTTATAAGCGTGATGGAAATATAATGAAATGAAAAATCATTTTATATTTCGATGCTTATTTGTCAAAAATTGATTTAAATCAAAATTTAAAAAAATATAAATGAAATAATATAATCATATTTATTATGTTGTCTGTAAATTAGTAAAAGATGTGATCTTGATTTGAACATGAATTTATATAATAAGGTATATTTGCCTAAAATAAAAATACAGGAATGGGATTGATAATGAAAAAACTCACTGCGCTTATCTTAGCTGCTGCAACTCTAGCTCCGGCAATTTCAATTGCTCACGAAGCTGGCGATTTCTTATTTCGTGCGGGTACTGCAACCGTAAGACCTAATGCAGGATCAGATGCTGTTGATATAAAAGGAGTAGGTAATTTAGGTTCTTTTGATGCTAATAATAATACTCAATTAGGTTTAACCTTTGGTTATATGATCACCGATAATATTGGTGTGGAATTATTAGCAGCTACACCTTTTGAACATAAAGTTGGTACTGGTCCAACAGGAAATATTGCAACAGTTAAACATTTACCACCAACGTTAATGGCTCAATATTATTTTGGTAGTAAAGAAGACAAACTGCGCCCTTATTTAGGTGCCGGTGTTAACTATACCTTCTTTTTTGATGAAAAATTTAACTCAACAGGTAAAACAGCAGGTTTAAGTGACTTAGACTTATCTAGCTCTTGGGGCTTTGCCGCACAAGCAGGTATGGATTATATGTTAACTGACAACTGGATGTTAAACGCCTCTGTTTGGTGGATGAATATTGAAACTGACGTTAAATTTAAAGCAGGTGATGACCAATATAAAGTTGATACACGTCTAGACCCGTTTGTATTTATGTTCGGTGTTGGTTACCGCTTCTAAGTATTTAGCAGGATGCAAAACAGGATATTTCCTGAAATCTGATGGATTAGAGTGTAGTAGGAAATCCGAGAGTATTTATATTCTCGGATTTTTTGTTTTTACTTGTATCGTTTCTATTTATTTATCACCATTTCAGGGTATTGAGATAATTTTAAAAGAAAAATAACAATTAATTTATAGTTACCAAATAGAGAACAATAATCAGAATTAAAGCTATACAACAAATAAGCCTGTGCAATAATTAATTAAAGTAATCACATTATGTGATAAATGTAATGGTAAATTATTGAAAATTATTATTGATGATTTAATTTCTGTTAAATGAAAATAGGAAGGGGCTAATCTAATGCGAGGCGCAATTAAATTAACCCTTTAGATTTTTGAATATGTGATTTTAGATGACTACCAGAACCATTGAATATTTAAACCGGCATTGACACTACTTGTCTCATATTCATCAGGTTTATACAGCGGTGTTCCCAAAAAGAGGTCATAGCTAAAGATATTAATGTTGCCTCTCATACCGATGGACGTACCGATTAATTGATCATCAGAATAAAGGCCTATAGGATAGATATCGCCAATAATGCGTCCATAATCTATAGCATAGTACGGGTAGATGGAGATCCCAGGGAAATAAAAATTGAATTCATTACGAAAATAAAAGCCTTTGTCTCCAATAAGGGAAAACTCCTCGTCAAATCCTCTTACAGTCCAACGATTTCCCAGAGAGAATTGGTCTTGAATAGTTAAACGGTCACGGGAGTATTGTAGGAATAGCTGTGGATTATAGCTCATGACGAAATTATCAAATACGATAGGGATCATGCCACTGGCATCAAATGTAATAACTCGCCCTAGTGTACTGACATCACCATATTTCATATCCCAACTCTCTTCAGCACCAAACCAAGGAACATTACGTTGGTAATTTAGTGAGGCATCGATAGTTGCATTATCAATATTTTGTCGATGATTCACGCCTAATTTAATGTTGGTAAGGTTTCTTTCCTGCGACAGTAAAGTGACATCTTCAAGCTTATATTTGGATTTTCGTTTCATTAATTGCATTGATACCGTATCTTTATATGTTTGACCACGTACTAAGATATGGCTAGCAGTCGCATTCAAATATTTACTATCACCATAGTATTTGTAGCTCATGACGGTATCATTAATAGTTTGCTTATAGTCACTTTGACTAGCATAAACAGAAAAAAGCCAATAGTTATAGGGGACAGCATAGTAAATTGATTGGTTATTTGAACTATGACGAGCTTTGTTGTTTAAGTTTTTACCTGCCGATACATAGAGCGTGTCATTTAAGCTCGTGAGATTATTCCCATACAGCGTGACGCCCACTTGGTCTTTACCTGTTTGTTTACTCCCTGAGTTACTGTAATAGCCACCGACATTGAAATGTGGTGATTTATCCCGTTTAATCGTGATGTCAGAGCTTGAAAGTTCGCGACTAGGCGATAATTCTATGTCAATTTTTGCATTTGGTATTCTTTCTAAGTTTTCTAAGCCTTGCTCAATATCGCGCAAATTTAAAATATCCCCTTTTTTAGTCGGCATGACAGTGGATAAATTGATATATTTATCACTATCGTCGGTTAGTTTTATGTTTGCGACTTTTCCCGGAATAATTTGAAGTATTAAATTACCATCACCAATATTTTGTTCGGGGATGGTGACGCGCGTTGTGATATAACCCGTTTTAATTATTTTATCTTGCAAACCTTTCGCTAGTGTTTGGACACCGTTGATACCAATACAGTGTCCGATGACTTGATTTGCATACATCTGAAGAGGCCGCATAGACGGTAACTTGGGTTCTATTATTAACGTAACCTGTTTTATTTCAAAACAGTTTTTTTCTTCTGAGAATATTAAAATGTTATTCGACTTTTCCACTTTTTTATTGAGTGTATCTTTAGTTTCTAACTGAGTTTGTTGCTGACGAGATTTATCTTGACTAATTTGATTGTTAATTTGTTGATCGATAACAGGTAGTTGGTTACCTGATGAAAAAAAAGGAAATAATGAAATAGATAAAAATAAATAACGAAACTTCATAGACACCACTTATATTTTAAATAAAAAGGGAGTTGTTTAAATATCCAGATTAGGAATTAATAGTTTCAAATATGTTGATGATTGATTTTTTATTTTATGTTCAGGTGTTTGATTATCTTTAATATTAGTTTTTTGACTAAAAAAAAGGGCCAAAAGGCCCTTGGGTTATATTATTAATAATATAATTTACCATCAATTATAACTGTTGAACCTGAAACTATGCCAGTACTACCATTGTATATGGCAGGAGTAGTTATTTTAGTTGTGCCAGTTGAACTAATTCTACCACCAGCATTATCAATCTTTGTAAATGCATCTATAATAACGTTTTTACCTGCTTCAATTACGCCTAAATATGTATTGTTAATTTTATCAACGTTTAATTTAACATTATTCATCCCTGAAATTTTGCCATAACGATTATCCAAATCATTTCTTAACGTAATATCAATATCACCTTTAATAGCAGCTTTCTCTGAAATATTAGCAATTATATTGCCATAATAATTATTTAAACTATTTGATTTTATTACAACTGATCCATTATCTGATTTTAGCCCACCAGTTTTATCAATCAATCCAAAGCTTGGAGTCAGATTTTTAAAATTAATTGAACTTCGATTACTTACAGTATTAGCTGCAATATTTAAGTTATTTTCAGCGAGGATAAATGCACTATTATTAGAAAATGTATTGGTATTAAAGTCTAAATTATAACCTTTAATGTAGCCGTTATCATTCCAAAGGCCTGTAAGGTTATATACAGACTTACCTGCTGCAGATGTGATAGAACCTCGATTCTCTAACACATTAGCTTTAACATTTATAGCTTTACCACTACTAATAGAAGAGTATCTGTCATTTGTAATAGCGGTGCCAGCGACGATATCCATTTTTCCATTAGTGGATGTTATTGTGGAGGAAATATTTTTTATATCCATTGCATCAAGACTAATTCTACGCTTAGCAGATATTGCAGCTGAATTAGCATTAGTGATTAAGTTGCGAGAGTTTATTGTTATATCACGGCCTGTAATATTTGAGTTATTATTGTAGACATAACCTGCATTGATAACTAAATCATTACCTGAAACTATTCCTTTATTTTCAGAAGCAGGTGATCCAGGTTTTAAAGTGTGATAGTTTTGAATTCCTGTTATTGCTTTAATATTTATGTCACCTTTGTTTGTTTTAATACTGCCATTTGTATTGTTTAATAAACTTGTATTAAGATTAATATCATTCTTCGCATTAATAATACCAGCACCATTATCGATTGTAGTAGAATTCGCCATATTAATGCTACCACCTGTGGAGGTGATTTGGCCGTATCTATTATCAATAATTGAATTATACTGATCTACTACAACATCTATATTATCGGTTGCAGTAATATTAGATAGATTTTTTAATCCAATAGAATCAATTTTAATAGCACCATTAGACTTAATATTATTTTTATTTGTTAGCAATCCTACTGAACTTATTGTTAAACCATCAGTACCGGCGGCAATAGTGCCTGCATTATTAACGCCAGAACCGTGTTCAGTGGAAACTAAGGTGATTTTATCAGCATACATACCGCCGACAGATGTGACATCAATACCTACTTGATAATTATAACCTACACCTGTGACATTAGTGACATAATTACCATCTGCATCAACAAAGTTATTACCTGTAACTACATTGATTTCTTTAGCTTTAATATCACCACCGATAGAGACTGCTCGAGCGATTATATCGGTTGGTGAATCTGAAACTAAAGTGTTCTTAATAACAATTTGGCCTTTTTCAACGTTATAACCGATAACCGCACCACCAGCAACAAGTGGTTTTCCTGTGGTTAGAGTGACTCTGTCAGTATTAATAAAGCCACAATTGTTACAGGTAATTCCTGATGCGTTAGCAACGATGACTTGAGCTTTATCACCGGCAACTTCGATCATACCGCCTAAAGTACTCGCTTTATTAGAGTTAACTTCATTGAGTATAACGCTAGCAGGTCCTCCTGTAAGATTTTGGTTACCGTTAATCGTACCGCCTAGTTGGGTAACAGAACTTGTATTACTATTATTTAAAATTAAGCCTTTTTGATCAACATCGAATTGGCTATAAATATTATGTGATACACCACCAGTACTTGGGCCCTTAATATTAACGATAGTAGGTCCGGTTGATTGATTAATAACGTTAGCACCGTTAATATTAGTAATGGCCCCTTGAGCGACAGAAACAAGACCTAAAACAATGGATACTCCTATAAATACAGGTTTAATTCTCAATATTGGGCGATTGAGTGATTTATTGTTAATTTGTTTCATATATATCCCTAAATTAGACTGTAGATTAATTAAAAAATAGCATACTTAAATTCCATTACAGCCAGTTAATTATGCTTTAAATGTAATTTAAATAAAAATTAATTATTTTAAAGTCCTATGGTTAATATATATGTAACATAAATGCCTACAATAATTTGAATGTAAGATGTAAATATATCAAGATCAAATTTTCACTTATTAATCATTGCGTTGTAATTACTCTAATATGGATATTGTAGTTATTATTACGCATGAATTAATACTTAGCTTTAAATTATAATAAGATGCTATTAATAAGGGTTATTTATTGTTTGTTATTAGGTTTAGTTATTTTTACTGCTTGATGATGCTTTTTTATCTAAGTTTTAATTTAAATTGATTGTTTATTCATAGAGAGTAAAAGTAGTCTTGTCAATAATAGAATTTAAATATTAATTTACTTTAAATAAACACTAAATATATCCTTAAATAGTGTATTTTGTATTTGAATAATGAAGGGGTTTTTAATTAGAGAGAATAAAAAGGGTTTTAAATTAAAAAAACCGCCAACAAATCATCTTGACGGTTTTTTCTCATTATTTAAAAGTTGCTGACTTCATATTAGAAACGAATTGGGTTAATTCGGCCAGCATAACATCAGGTCTATTAAGATTATTCTCAATAATTTTAACTACAGCTGAACCTGAAATAGCACCAGCAGCACCATTTTTTATTGCTTGAGCAACTTGTGCCGGTTCAGATATACCAAATCCTTGCAGAGCGGGGGCGGCATTGTATTGTTTAAGTTTGTCGATTAAATGCGTTAATGGCATTTCAGCACGTTTCTCTGTTCCTGTAACACCCGCTCTTGATAATAAATAGGTATAACCGCGGCTGTGCTGTCCGATACTCTGCAATAATTCATCATCGCCATTTGGTGGACAGATAAAAATAGGGGCAATATTATGCTTCAAAGCAGCATCGCGAAACGGTTTAGACTCGCTCATAGGAACATCAGCAATTAAAACTGAATCGACACCCGCTTCTTGGCAGCGAATAAAAAAGTTTTCAATTCCATTGCTGAATACAAGATTTGCGTAGACTAATAAACCAATCGGAATTTCAGCATGTTTTTCTCGAATTCGTTTTAATAATTCAAAGCAAATTGTTGGTGTTATTTCACTTTTAAAAGCACGTAAATTGGCATTTTGAATCGTTGGGCCATCGGCAAGTGGGTCAGAAAAGGGAATACCGATTTCTAATGCATCTGCTCCGCCAGAAATTAAAGCATCAACTATCTTTAAAGAAAGCTCAGCGTCAGGATCGCCTAAAGTAACAAAGGGAACGAAAGCACCTTGATTTTTATTTTCTAAACGTTGAAAAAGTTGTGTGTAACGTTCCATTAGATTTCTCCCTTACTTTTTAAAATATCGTGCACAGTAAAAATATCTTTATCGCCACGGCCGGATAAATTTACGATTAGCAATTGCTCTTTATTTGGCTCTTTTTCAGCCATTTTTAAAGCATAAGCTAAAGCATGTGAAGATTCGAGAGCGGGTATAATACCTTCTTTGCGCGACAGTAATTTAAATGCATTTAAAGCTTCATCATCCGTGATAGAAACATACTCAGCACGTCCAATACTGTTTAAATGGGCATGCTGAGGGCCGACAGAGGGAAAATCGAGACCTGCTGAAATAGAATAAGATTCTTCGATTTGTCCTTCATCTGTTTGCATCATCGGCGATTTCATACCAAAGTAAATACCCACTCGACCGTGTTTTAATGGCGCGCCATGTTGGCCTGATTCAATGCCTAAACCCGCAGGTTCGACACCAATAAGATTAACTTGCTCTTCAGGGATAAAAGAAGCGAACATACCAATTGCATTAGAGCCGCCGCCAATACAAGCAATGACAGCATCAGGTAGACGTCCTTCTCGTTCTAAGATTTGTTGTTTGGCTTCATCTCCAATCATACGTTGAAATTCACGTACAATCGTTGGATAAGGGTGTGGGCCTGCGGCTGTTCCCAGCAGATAATGGGCATTTTCATAACTTCCAGACCAGTCTCTTAGTGCCTCATTACATGCATCTTTTAAGGTGGCTGAACCGCTATGTACAGGGATAACCTCTGCGCCCATCAGTCTCATTCTAAAGACGTTTGGTGACTGGCGTTCGACATCTTTTGCACCCATATAGATGCGGCATTTCATATTGAGTAGCGCACAAGCCAGTGCAGTTGCAACACCGTGTTGGCCTGCACCTGTTTCTGCAATGATCTCAGTTTTTCCCATTCGTTTAGCCAGTAAAGCTTGACCCAAAACTTGGTTCGTTTTATGCGCGCCACCGTGTAATAAATCTTCGCGTTTTAAGTAAAGCTTAGTTTTGGTACCTTCCGTAAGATTACGGCATAAGGTGAGAGCTGTAGGGCGTCCCGCATAATTTTTAAGTAAGTCATGAAATTCTTTTAGAAATGTGGCATCACTTTGGGCTTCAATAAAGGCATCTTCTAACTGATTCAACGCTGGGATCAGAATTTCTGGGACATATTGCCCGCCGAATTCACCAAAATAGGGGTCTAATTTGCTCATTTTTTGTTATCCATTTCGTCAATTAAATTTAATAATATATTGTTGATATTGAATCAACGATATTTAAATAAGGGCTTGTTCCGCTTTTAGTGATGTAAAAATTTGATTTATTTTTTCTTCACTTTTAATTCCAGGTTCAATTTCAACACCTGTATTGAAATCGAGCCCGTTACACACTAATTGCGCGGCTTGTCGGCAATTTTCTATATTTAAACCACCAGCTATCATGATCCGATGCTTTATGGTTGTCGGGATTGTCGTCCAATCAAATGTTTTTCCTGTACCACCATTGCCGTTATCAAGTAGTAATACATCAACTTGTGCTTGTTCATAGTCTGAAAAATGAGATTGTGACATATCAACGGCTTTCCAGATTTCACAATGCCCAGGAAGGAGATCGCGGAGTTGTTCAATATAATCTGCGGATTCACTACCATGAAGCTGTACCGCGGATAGTGCGAGTTGGCTTGCGATATGTGAAACAAAGTCTATGGATTGATTACGAAAAACACCTACAAATTTTAATGGAACTGAGTGAACAATCTGCTTTGCTTGTGACAATGTCACTTTTCGTGGGGATTTTTCAGCAAAAATTAGCCCACCAAAACTGGCGCCTGCAGTTAACGCCGCTTTTGCATCTTGCTCTCGGGTTAAGCCACAGACTTTATGCTCACCCACAAGTAATGTTTGTAGTGCTAACTCTAGGTTATCTTGTTCCATCAGCGCACTACCAATTAAAAATCCATTAGCAACATCACTTAATTCGCGAATATGCTGATATCGGTTGATACCTGATTCGCTTATCACAATAGTCTCTTTGGCTAAGCGGGGTGCTAATTGACGAGTACGATTTAAATCGATAGATAAATCGCGTAAATCTCGGTTATTAATACCAACGACTTTAGCGTTTAATTTTATCGCGCGCTCTAACTCTTCCTCATTACTAACCTCAGTTAGTACACCCATGTTTAATTGATGCGCAACATCTGCTAGTGCAATATATTCCTCATTATTAAGCACGGATAACATAAGTAAAATAGCATCTGCTTGATAGTAACGAGCAAGATAAATTTGATATGAATCAACGATGAAATCTTTGCATAACACAGGTTGCTTAACGGTATTACTCACTATCGTTAAATACTCCATATTACCTTGAAAATATTTTTCATCAGTTAATACAGAAATTGCAGAAGCGTAAGGCGCATATGTTTTAGCGATCAGTTCAGGATTAAAATCCTGTCTAATTAATCCTTTTGAAGGAGAGGCCTTCTTACACTCTAAAATGAATACAGGGCGTTTTGCGCTTAACGCTTGATAAAAATTACGGCGACTCGGTTCAACCTTAGTGATGAAACTGTCTAATGGTTGCGTAATTTTTCGCTCTGCGAGATAAACAAATTTATCATCAACAATTTTTTGTAATACGGTTGCTTTCATTTTAGTGATCCCTTGCAGCTAGTGCAGTGACAAGATCAAAAGACTTACCACTACGAATAATATTTAATGCGTGTTCGCTATTTTCTTTCAAGTTTTCATGACCATTAATGCGCATTAACATGGCCACATTTGCTGCTACCGCAGATTCATGAGCAGCTTCACCATGACCTTGTAGCAGATTGCTGAGTAAAATGCGATTTTCATCGGGCGTTCCACCTTCTAAATCACGGATTTGATAAGGCATTAAACCAAAGTCATCGGCAGTGAGTTGGTATTGTCGTAAAGCTCCATCTTTAAGCTCTGCAACTTGGGTCGTGGCATGTAAAGAAACCTCATCCATTCCACCACTGTGAACTACTGCTGCACGGGTGAAACCAAGCATTTGTAATGTTTTGGCTACAGGCTCTACAAGGGATGCCTGATAGACGCCAATTAACGCTAGCGGCGGCCGTGCAGGGTTAATTAATGGGCCGAGTACATTAAACAGTGTTCTTGTTTTTAATTGAGTGCGTACAGGTGCAGCATGGCGAAATCCACTGTGATACTGCGGCGCGAATAGAAAACACACGCCTAAATCATCAAGAGCATCACGCGCACTTTGTGCACTCAAATCTAATGCAATACCAAATGCAGATAATAAATCTGATGAACCTGAGCGACTAGAAACGCTACGGTTACCATGTTTCGCCACTTTGATCCCCGATGCGGCGGCAACAAACGCGCTCGCTGTTGAAATGTTGATGCTATTTGCGCCATCACCACCCGTACCTACAATATCACTAAATTGATAATCGGGACGAGGGAAAGGCTGCGCGTTTTCTAAACAAGCTAATGCAGCACCTGCGATTTCTTGTGGTTGCTCACCCCGCATTTTCATACTGATAAGCACGGCAGCTAGTTGTGATTCGGTCAGCTCACCTTGAATAATGGCATTAAATAAAAATTGGCTCTCTTGCTGTGTTATTGCTTTGCCATTAAATAATTTATCGTAAATATTTTGCATGATTGATTCTCTCTTTCCCATTAGTGCGAATGTTGTGTTGTTTGTTGATTGGGAGCAGAAAGAGCCCACGCCACTGTATTTTCTAACAACAATTTTCCCTGTGTGGTTAAGATAGACTCAGGATGAAACTGAAAACCGCAAACGCGGTCGTTATCATTGCGTACTGCCATGACCATGCCATTTGATTGCGCGCAGATAGTTAAAGATTCAGGAATTTGACTACCGACCAGTGAATGATAGCGAGCAACAGAAATTGGATTCTCTAAACCTGAAAACATCGCTAATTCATCATGGGTTGTCATTGATGACTTACCATGCAGTATTTCACCTGCCGCTGAAACGGTGCCGCCGTATGCTTCTATAATGGCTTGATGACCCAAGCAAATTCCAATAATAGGAATTTGACCTTTTATTTTGCTTAGGACTTCAGGCATTGAGCCAGCTTCACTTGGCTTTCCTGGGCCTGGAGATAAAACCAAAATAGGCGACTCCATACCGTTTAAGACAGATAAAATATGTTCAACCGGTACAGTGTTACGATAAATCACGACTTGATGACCACTACAACGGAGTTGATCGACTAAGTTGTAAGTAAAGGAATCAACGTTATCTAGTAATAAAATATTCGCCATTAGAATAACTCCTCAACTTGGTGTGCTTGGGCAATAGCGCGAATAACCGCGCGTGCTTTATTACGGGTTTCATCAGCTTCAGCTTGAGGAGAGGAATCGAGAACAACGCCACCGCCCGCTTGTACCGTCGCAATGCCATTTTCGACATAAGCCGAACGAATAACGATGCAAGTATCAAAATCACCTTTTCCGTTGAAATAACCAACAGCACCACCATAAGAGCCACGACGTTCTTGTTCATATTGTGCAATTAATTGCATCGCCTTCACTTTTGGTGCTCCTGTTAATGTGCCCATGTTCATACAAGCTTGATATGCATGGAAAACATCAAGGTCGCTGCGTAATTTACCTACTACATGAGACACTAAGTGCATAACGAAAGAGTAGCGATCCACTTTCGTTAAATTAGCGACATAACGGCTACCCGCTTCACATATACGAGCGAGATCATTACGAGCAAGGTCAACTAACATAATGTGTTCTGCGAGTTCTTTTTCATCTGTACGCATAGACAGTTCGATACGGCTATCGAGATCAAGGTCAATTTCTCCTTGTGCATTACGGCCACGAGGCCGCGTTCCTGCAATAGGGTAGATCTCTACCTTTCGGCTGTCAGCGTTATATTTCAACGCACTTTCTGGAGAGGCACCAAATAACGTGAAATCGCTATCTTGCATATAAAACATATAAGGGCTTGGGTTTTGTGCTTTAAGTTTTTGATAAGCGATGAGCGGATATAAGCATGGCATAGTGAATTTACGTGATGGGACGACTTGAAAAATATCGCCACGATAAATAGCTTCTTTTAATGAAGAAACCACGGTGCCATATTCGCTATCATCTTTATTAATGCTAACCGTAAAATTCACCAGAGACTCAGGTGGTAGTGCGGGTAAAAAAGGGCGGCAAGCAGCAATTATTTGATGATGACGTTGTGTCAGTGTTTCAATATGTAATTTGTTATCAGTAAAAATGCAGCTTTTAATACGAGCAGCTTGGTTCTGATGGTCGATCACTAAATAGTGTTCAGCGACAAAAAAACAGTAATCGGGACAGTTATTAATTGTTTTAACATGAGGCAATGACTCAAAATTTGCCACTAAGTCATAAGCAAATAATCCACCGATAAAAATATTTTCAGGTTTGCTTGAATGGGCTTGCGCCAGTGCAGGTAACGAACGTAATACATCTAAACAAGATGAAGCTTTTAAACGACTATCTTCATCTATATCATTGTTTGGCTTAGTAAAGATAACCACTAAATTATCAATAGTTATTGTGCTACTTTCTATATGGTCGGTTAATTGTGAGAGTATTAAAGGTAATAATGCACGGCCGTTATCTGTTAAGGCTTCAATTTCAACACGTTGGCCAAAGGCACGAATACGTAACGAGCTTTCAACAATCAATAAACTTTGTAGGTTTGCTTTATTATTAATTTCAGCAGATTCCAACAACATGGTTGAAGGCTTATTTTGACATAAGTGATTAAACAGCAATGTTGGATCTGGTTGGTAGTTAATTGGGCTATCCAGATAATTAAAATGTGCTAATGTGGTGTTTTGTTTGTTCATTTTGTTGCCTTTACGCTAATTTCAGACATTAAAAAACCCGCTATATAAGAGCGGGTTCGGCACTGAGGCATGATTAATCTATGCGTGTGCAGCTTCCGCCCAATTAGGGAAGTCACGCCACCAACGATTTGATAAATTACATAAATTCATATAATGCCTCACTGGATAAACAGGGTTTAATTTTAAATCTTTTCGCTATAAGCTATCTTGCGTACTAGTAAACTGGATCGCGCGCTTTGTGTCAAGGATTTTTATTAATGATTTCAGAAATGTGATTTCAGAAAAATAGTTAAAATATAAAAAATGGAGTAGCTATAATTATGTCGCAAGTCTCGACACCATTACTAACTCGCTATGATTTGCATAGTCACACGAATGCTTCAGATGGCAATCTGACCCCTGCTGAATTAGTCGAGCGTGCGATAGAAATGGGCATAAATATTCTATCGATTACCGACCACGATACTTGTGATGGGCTTATTCAAGCCAGAGATTATATTCTTGAAAATCAACGGCCAATCGAACTAATTAATGGTGTTGAAATCTCAACTCTATGGGAAAATATAGAAATTCATATTGTGGGGTTAAATTTCTCAGTCTCTGCTAATTCAATGAAAAATTTGTTGAATGAACAATCGGCACGTCGGCTAGAACGAGGGCAAGAAATAGGTAGGCGATTACAAAAAGCAGGTATCGATGATGCTTGGGAGAATGCGGTTAAATTATCAGGTGGAGGGCAAGTAACACGCGCACATTTTGCTCAACATTTGGTTCAAATTGGTAAAGAAAAAAATATTAATAAAGTATTTAAACGTTATTTATCGAAAGGTAAAACAGGCTATGCTCCAGCTCAATGGTGCAGTATTCAAGATTCGATAGAAGCGATTCATGCTGCGGGCGGTGTTGCTGTACTTGCCCATCCGTCTAAGTATCAACTATCAAATAAATGGTTAAAGCGAGTCATTGCTCATTTTAAAGAATGTCAGGGTGATGCGATGGAGGTTTCACATTGTCAGCAACCCCCACATGAAAAACAATTTTTGGCTGAGCTTGCGAAAACAGCAGATCTGAGAACGTCAGTGGGTTCAGATTTTCACCGCCCCTGTTCATGGATAGAGTTAGGTCGGAATTTATGGCTGCCAGATGATACTCAAGCTGTTTGGACGCTTTGGAATGAGGTCAAAACAGATTAAATCAAGTAAAACAGTTTGAAACTTTGATGTCTTATCGATGCGGTGTAGAATAATAATATTAACTTACCGTAAATTAAGCTTACTATAGGTTGCAATACGGTATTACACCCAAAACGATGATGTTATTTGATTAGATTGGGGTTTGGATTAGATAATCTATTAGATAAATGTATTGATAATTACCTTATTTTTCTCAATACATTAAAGTTTTGAAAGTAGATGGCATTACTATAATCATTTTACTAAGTGATGCATCGATATCAAATATTAGAGGTATGTATGAGTCAGTTTTTTTACATTCACCCGGATAATCCACAAGCTAGATTAATTAGCCAAAGTGTTGATATCTTAAATAAAGGTGGAGTTGTTGTTTATCCGACAGATTCCGGTTATGCCATCGGGTGTCGCTTAGAGGATAAAGACGCACTTGCACGAATTTGTCGCATTCGCAAAATCGATGTTAATCATAATTTCACTTTGATGTGTCGAGATCTATCTGAGATTTCTAATTATGCGCATGTTGATAATACGGTATTTCGCCTGATTAAAAATAATACGCCTGGCAACTATACTTTTATTTTGCGTGGAACGAAAGAAGTCCCACGTCGTTTGATGAATGAAAAACGTAAAACGATTGGGTTACGAGTGCCTTCAAATCCAATCGCACGGGATTTGTTAGAGGCGGTTGGCGAGCCATTAATGTCCACGAGTCTTATTATGCCTGGTGATGACTTTACCCAATCAGATCCAGAAGAAATCCGTGATTTACTTGATAAACAAGTGGATTTAGTTATTCATGGTGGCTATATCGGGCAAAAGCCAACAACAGTTATTGATTTTACCGATGATACTCCTGTTGTTCTGCGAGTCGGTACTGGTGACCCATCACCATTTGAATAAGAAATCGATTGTACTGAGATTTATTGTTGCAAAGAGTCGCAAAGATTAGTAATAGGGGTTCACTGCAAACCTGTGTATAATGCGCGGGTTTTTAAATTTATACTTTTTTGTGCTAGGCCTTAAGTTTAGTACAGCAAGTTATTTGACGCCTGTGAAGGCGACAGTAAGAGGGTTATATGAGCGATAAATCGCAAAAGACTGAAAAGTTACAAAAAATTCTAGCTCGCTCTGGGCATGGTTCCCGTCGAGAAGTTGAGACATTTTTACAAGCTGGTCGAGTCAGTGTTGATGGTAAAATTGCAACATTGGGCGATCGGGTTGAAGTTACAGCATCAACTAAAATTCGGTTAGATGGTCGCCTGTTAGCGATTAAAGAGCCTGAAAAAGAAATTTGCCGCGTTATGGCGTACTATAAGCCTGAAGGTGAATTATGCACACGCCATGATCCTGAAGGTCGTCCAACAGTATTTACTCGTTTGCCTAAGCTCACAGGAGCAAGATGGATAGCAGTAGGACGTCTCGATGTTAATACGAGTGGTCTGTTGTTGTTTACGACAGATGGTGAATTAGCAAACAGATTGATGCATCCAAGTCGTGAAGTTGAGCGTGAATACGCGGTTCGTGTTTTCGGTGAAATTAATGATGCGAAAATTCGTCAATTAACGATGGGTGTTCAATTAGAAGATGGTCCTGCCTCTTTTAAAACTGTTTCATACCGTGGTGGTGAAGGTATGAACCAGTGGTATAACGTGACTTTAACTGAAGGACGTAACCGTGAAGTTCGTCGCTTATGGGAATCTGTAGGTGTTCAAGTTAGTCGCTTGATCCGTGTACGTTACGGTGATATTGATTTACCTAAAGGGCTTCCTCGTGGTGGTTGGACTGAATTAGGTCTCGAGCAAACAAATTACCTAAGAGAATTAGTTGGGCTTTCCGTTGAAACAGAAAGCAAGGTTGCTGTTGAACGTGATCAGCGACGTCTGAAAGCGAATCAAATTCGTCGTGCGGTTAAGCGTGCGACTGAGGTAGCTTCAAGACCTGCATCTAAGCGTCAGGCATCAAAACCGAAACCAACTGCGAAACGCCGTACACGCATTTAGTTTGAGAGTGTTGTGTTGAACAAAAAGGTTATGGGATTGAGTCATTTACCCATAACCTTTTTTGTTATATTAATTTATGATAATGAAGAAAATGTAATTACTTTTCTTGTCTCATTGATTTTAAATTAATTTTTTTGAATTGCATTCACAATAACTTTATTGCCAGAAATCGTACCCGTAGTTCCATTTGTTACTGTTGGGCTAGTGATTTTTGTGGTGTTATTTGAGCTTAGTATCCCATAACTATTTTCAATTCTAATAGCAGAATCAACAGTAAGGTTTTTACCTGCTGCAATTTTTCCGGCGTAGTTATCAAGGTTACCGACATTAATTTTTTGATTATTAGCACCCGTGATTGCTCCATAATTATTTTGCAATCCAGCTTTTAAAATAATATCAATATCGTTTCGAGCTATATTCTGCTTGTTAATATTAGCAGCAATGGAACCATACCAGTTATAAAGTGTATCCCCTTTAATGGTAATTGCACCATCATTGGTTTGTAATCCACCATTTTGATTTGTTAATCCAAACTTGGTGTTAACATATTGGAATTCATCACTATAGGTGTTATTCAATGCACTTGTTTCAATGTTTAAGTTACTTTCAGCATTGATCAAACCACCTAGGTTATTGAGGTCATGAGACTTTATATCTAAATTTTTAGCTTTAATATAACCTGCATTATTGCTTAATACTGATGTGGTTATATTACTTAGGCCATTATCAGAAATGATAGAACCCGTATTAACTAATTTATAAGTATCTATATTGATTAATTTACCACTATGAATTTTAGAGACAGAATCATTAGTTAATGAAACCGAAGCATCAATATCCATTTTACCATTTTGTGCATTTAACTCAGAGCTCAATTGAGTTAAATTCATCGCACTTACGCTGACTTTGCGTTTAGCCGTTATTTTACTATTGGAGATATTATCAACGGTTGATTGAGCCTTGATATTAAGATCTCTACCAGCGGTGACATTCGAGTTTTCGTTAAGTAAGCTAATTGCATTGATAGAAACATCGCGTTCAGCAATAAAGCCTTTATTCGGATTGTTGGGAAGTTGAATACTATCTCTATTATATATGGCACCCGTAGAGTGAATGTTAATATCACCATTAGTTGATTTAAATAAACCATTATCATTCACGAGTGTATTTGAAATCGTGTTAATATCTTTAGCGGCTTTAATCACGCCATTCGCATTAGTAATATAGCCTAATGTGGTGATATTTACATTTCCTTTATTTGCCTCAATTCTACCATTATTGTTATTTAACGTATTGGGATTAGATATGGTGATATCGATATCATTATTTGCATTTATGACGCTATTGTTGGTTAGACCCATTGATTTAATGTTGATCGAACCTGAGGAGGTTATATTGGCAGAAGTATTGATTAGTCCTCCAGAAGTATCGATCAATAAACCGCCATTACCAACAGAAATATTACCAGCGTTAGTGACGCCAACACCATTTTCAGTTGTGATTAAAGAAATTTTGTCAGCATACATACCACCTATAGCAGATACATCAATGCCAACGATGGGTTGAGCTCCCGCTCCCGTTGTACGTCCAACAACTTGACCATTATTATTGACAATATTATTACCGGCAGTTGCGGTGATATTTTTTGCGCTAATAACTCCGTTGACAGCAATTGAACGAGCGATAATATCGGTAGGAGAGTTAGTATCAAAATGGTTATTAATAGTCACTTTTCCTTTCTCAACATTGTAACCCGTAATTGAACCATCATTGGCTAAAATAACATTACCGGTAGTGAGTGTTGCGCGATTGGTATTAATAAATCCACAGTTATTGCAGGTTATTCCAGAAGCATTGGCAACAATGACTTGTGCTTTACCACCAGCGACTTCAATCATGCCATTTAAGGTGGTTGCAGATACTGAATTAACTTCATTTAAAATAACTTTAGCTCTGCCATTTGTAAGATTAGCATTACCACCAACTCTACCGCCTATTTGTGTATTACTATTATTTGCACTGTTGTTTAAAATAACACCTTTTTGGTCAACATCAAATGCACTATAAATATTATGAGATACGCCATTTTGACTAGGTGCTTTGATATGAACAATAGTAGGGCCATTTCCTTGGGTTAAGATACCCGCACCATTTGTTGATGTGATTGCACCTTGAGCAACGGTCGATAATCCTAATATAATTGAAACACATAAAAATACAGGTTTAATTTTCAATATTGGTGTATTGGAACTATTATTTAAATAATTTTTCATATATATATCCTTTAAACTTAAAATAGACAGAATCTAAAATAATTAACAATCCATTATTGCAGTTAAATTATGATGCAATAAAACTTTAAATAAAAATTAATAATATTAAAGTTGATTATGAAATTGTACGATGGTTGAAAGTAAGTTCAATCACAAATATGCAGGATTAAATATATTTAAATAAATAAATTTCTTTTTGTTCAATAAGTAACAGTTACTCTAGTATTGATATGATGGGGATTAATACTAAGGTAATTACACTTATGTATAAATGATGTTTTTGTATTTATAGTTAAGTTATTCTAATAAGGATAATCTAACTCATGTTTAATTTAATGAATATTTTCTGGTGTCGTGATTTATTAAATATAATTAACGCTTTTATAGGATAATGTCTATTAAATGTAATACTTAAATTTATTTTTTTTGATTTTTTTAAAATATGACAATTAATTAACTCAATAGTATTTTTATTTTTTTTTGAATTAAATTCCCATATTTGATGAGAAACACATCAATTTATCGTTTAAAATCTCTCGGTATAAATTGGCTGAAATTCTAAGGTTATGTCAGTGATGTAATTACCTCATATTAGAAAAATTTCTCGTGATTACATTAATTTTAATTATGTTTTATCACAAAATTGTTCAATTTAGATTGAGATAATTTCATTTATACACTATTTTGATGTAGATCAAAATTAAAATAGGTTATGGCTTTTTATGACGGCTTTCCAATTAGTGCGTTGGCTAGGAATATTGAGTATTAGCATCTCTGGTTGCGATGTTTATCAACCAATACAGCCTGAAAGTGGTCGATTTTATTTTAGTAATGATATGGGGGAAGATGTCGTTTTTTTAATTGATGAAAAATCTGTCGTTATCCCCAAACATACGGTTGGAAGTCTATTTTTAGGTGTTGGTATGCATACTATGTCAACGAGAGATAATCAATTAATCAAATTTATGGTTTATCCAGATAATAAAGGTGGAATATTAAACCCGCAGCACCAACTATACTACAGCTACAATTTCGTACATGGTACGAATGGTATCCCTTCAATTTATCACTTAACTACTCAGGATGTGATCGTGGGTGATTATCATCTCAAGGGAAAAATTAATAGTAGCAATAATTATATTATTGATAATAATGCATTTAATTGTGATTTTGCTATTGGTGATGAGGTGCCTAATATTCTGACAACTTATACAGGGGTCAGCCAAGTGAAAACGAAATGTTTTTCTCGCCAAGAATTACTGGATTTGCTTCGTAGTGATGATGCTTTGATATCGCAGTTATTAGTAAAAAAGGTATTTTATAATGAAAAAGAGTCAGTCACATTAATCTTTGATTATTCGCTAACTGCACCTAATTTTACTGATGAAAATTTGCAAATGTATGCACTAGATATATTTGAACTTCTTAATGACTATAGAGGTTCAACAGATTCAGATAAGAAGCAATTTTATTATAACCAATACCATAAACTAGTTTCTCGAATGACGCGTATTTATGGGCAATTAGGTAGTGAAGAGTATTCGATGGTGGAAAAACAAAAATATCTTACGTTTATGAACCAGACAAGGGCGATATTTAATGCAGGAATTCTGATGCTTAATTAGTTTGAATGAGTTTATGGCGAGTTGAATAGCCAATAACAACGTTATTGGCTATTGAGTTTATTACCAATCAATCCCTTTTTGAGCTTTAATGCCAATATCAAAGGCATGTTTTATTGGGCGCATTTCAGTGACGGTATCTGCGAGAGCTAGTAAATCTCGATGGCAACCACGACCCGTTATGATAACGGATTGGTTATCAGGTCTATTTTGTAATGCAGTGATGACATCTTCTAAGGGAAGGTAGTGATAGCTAATCATATAAGTTAATTCATCAAGGATAACTAAATCGATCTGAGGGTTAGCTAACAACTGTTTAGCGTGATGCCATGTTTCAAGGCACGCGAGCGTATCTGTTTCTCGATTTTGAGTGTCCCACGTGAAACCGGTATTCATCACATAGAAAGGAACTCCATGAGGTTCAAGTAACTCACGTTCGCCATTGTCCCAGCTACCTTTGATAAATTGAACTACAGCCGCTTTTTTGCCATGACCAACACTTCGACAAACGGTACCAAAAGCCGCTGTTGTTTTCCCTTTACCATTTCCCGTGAATACGAGCAGAATACCGCGTTCAAGTTGCGCCGCTTCAATGCGTGCATCAACTTTATCTTTTAAGCGTTGTTGACGTGTTTCATGTCGGTTTTGTGACATAAAGTTACTCCGCTGGACCTGCTTTACGTCCAGGCTGTGCATCATAGCTAGTGCCTGTTTTACGTAAGCTATCGTCACCCATTAAGTAAATATAGATTGGCATAATTTCTTCGGGAGTTTTCAAATTCTGAGCGTTTTCTTCAGGGAAAGCACTTGCGCGCATACTGGTGCGTGTTCCACCTGGATTAATACAATTTACGCGTAATTGAGTATGTTTATATTCTTCTGCAAGAACTTGCATTAAACCTTCGGTCGCAAATTTAGAAACAGCATATGCTCCCCAACCTATACGGCCTTGTTTGCCAACACTAGAGCTAGTAAAGATTAATGAAGCCGTAGGTGCTTTTAATAATAAAGGTAATAGGGCTTGAGTCAGCATAAAAGTGGCATTTACATTAACTTGCATAACGTCGTGCCATAATTGAGTTGGTTGTTCTGTGATGGGTGCGACAACACCAAGAATACCTGCGTTATGTAACACGCCATCAAGGTGAGGAGATATCTTTGCAACGTTATTAGCTAAAGAATGACAGTCATCACTCGTTGCTGTTAGTAAATCTAAAATATGAATTTGGGCTGGTTTACCTGTCAAGTTTGTTATCTCTTGACTGACCGATTCCAGTTTTTGTCGAGTTCTTCCGACTAATATTAACGATGCACCAAAGCGGGCATAAGTTAAAGCCGCTTCACGACCAATGCCATCACCTGCGCCTGTTACTAAGATAGTTTTACCCTTTAAAAGGTCTTGTCTTGGCTGATATTGAAGCATATTCTTTCCTATCATATTTATTAACATATTGTCGGTATCATCGCACTAATCGTGTTTCTTGGCTAATCTTACATAGATGTTAGTCTATTTTTATGTGGCAATATGACTTTTTTCTGGTTGTTTGGTTACAATCATGAGACTATTTTTTATTAAAGATTAATATTAGAAGGATCAATTTGTGGAGTATTTCTCTTTGTATGGACTATTTTTAGCAAAAGTTGTCACAATTGTGGTTGCTATTGTTTTACTTGCCGTTTTTGTATTTGGTGCAGGAATGCGTCGTCAAGGTGCTAAAGGTTCTTTAAAAATCACTGACTTAGGTGAAAATTACCGTGAGCGTCAGCGTCAAATGCAGCAAATCAAAATGAATGATTCTGAGCAAAAAGCTTGGTTAAAAGCATTTAAGAAACAGCTTAAATTAAAATCAAAAAGTGAGAAATCTGGCGCTAAAGTAGGACAAACTGCGGTTAAAAAGCCTTGTTTATATGTATTAGACTTCAAAGGAAGTATGGACGCGCGTGAAGTGACTTCTTTAAGAGAAGAAATCAGCGCTATCCTTGCGGTTGCGGATCAACAAGATGAAGTTTTACTGCGTTTGGAAAGTCCAGGTGGAATGGTCCATGGTTATGGCTTGGCGGCTTCTCAATTAGTGAGATTAAAAGAAAAAAATATCCCGCTAACTGTCGCTGTTGACAAAGTGGCAGCGAGTGGGGGATATATGATGGCTTGTATCGCAAGCAAAATAATTGCCGCGCCATTTTCTATTATTGGATCGATTGGTGTTGTCGCCCAAGTTCCTAATATTCATCGTTTACTCAAAAAACATGATGTTGATGTTGAATTGCATACAGCTGGTGAATTCAAAAGAACGTTAACCATGTTAGGTGAAAATACCGAACAAGGTCGCAAAAAATTTGTCGAAGATTTAAATTCAACTCATGAATTGTTTAAACAGTTTGTGCATATGAACCGTCCATCGCTTGATATCGATGCAGTCGCCACGGGTGAATATTGGTATGGTTCGCAAGCTATAGAGAAAGGTTTAGTTGACCAAATTGGTGTGAGCGATGATGCGATAATTAATGCGATTGATACCAAAGAAATTATCAGTATTCGTTACGTAATAAGTAAAAAAGTGATGGATAGATTTACAGGTAGCGTTTCAGAAAATATTGATAAATTATTATTGCGCTGGTGGCAGCGTGGACAAAAACCATTTTTATAATTGCTCGAATATTCGCAAATATTTTATTATCAAACTAATATATAAATTACCGGCGTCAAGCCGGTAATTTTTTTCAGGTCATTCATCATTCAGACGATACTGTTCTGAAAGTATATGTGCTAGGTGTTTATACATATTGAAAGCTGCGGTACTTTTAATGGTAGGAATTCCATTGTCATCTAAAAAGAACTCGCCTTTGAACACTAAAGTATTGCGATGTTGCTCTACAGTATTCACAAACATGCCATGAATATAATCATCGTGTTTCTGTATGATATCATTGGCTTTTTCAAGTAGTTCTTTTTTTGTAATGTATTGGATATTATCTTGCATTGAATCGCTCCCTTGAAAAAATAATTGGTTGCTTATAGCATTTTATCAGGTACAGTGTGTGTTTTTCAATAGTATTTAAACAACATAATCCGGTTAAAATCAGTTGATTAGAGCGTTTTATCTGTTTTTTATAATAACGTGACTGAGATTAGAAGTTTTGTTTCAATACAAATTATTGTACAAAAACATATTGATATATTGTGATTGTGTCGCAATATAAAAAAGAGATTTCCATTTTGCGCATTTTAATGCAGAAATGCGCCATTGTTGATATTTAGGTAAAGGTAACTATGGGTAAAGCTCTTGTTATAGTGGAGTCCCCGGCAAAAGCCAAGACAATCAATAAGTATCTTGGAAGTGGCTACGTTGTGAAAAGCAGCGTTGGTCACATTCGTGATCTGCCGAAAAGCGGCTCTAGTTCACAAACCGGCTCACAAAAAAAGAGTACAGACTCATCTACCGATAAAACCAAAAAGGTGAAAAAAGATCCTCAAGAAGCGTTAGTTAAACGCATGGGGATTGACCCTTACCATGGTTGGAAAGCAAATTATCAAATTTTGCCCGGTAAGGAAAAAGTCGTTTCTGAACTCCAAACATTGGCAGCAGATGCTGACCATGTCTATCTCGCGACGGATCTCGACCGCGAAGGGGAAGCGATTGCTTGGCATTTGCGTGAAGTTATCGGTGGTGATGAATCACGTTTTAGCCGTGTCGTATTTAATGAAATAACTAAAAATGCGATTACACAAGCGTTTGAAAGCCCTGGCGAGTTGAATATCGATAGGGTAAATGCTCAGCAAGCTCGTCGCTTCATGGACCGAGTAGTGGGATACATGGTATCGCCATTATTATGGAAAAAAGTGGCTCGTGGTCTTTCTGCTGGTCGAGTACAATCGGTTGCAGTACGATTAATTGTTGAGCGTGAACGCGAAATTAAAGCATTTGTTCCTGTCGAATATTGGGAATTACATGCAGATTTATCTGATAAAGATGTGACAAACTTACGCATGGAAGTCACTTCTCAAGCAGGTAAAGCATTTAAGCCAGTCAATAAAGCACAAACAGATGCGGCAGTTAAATTGCTTGAAAAAGCTCGTTTTCAGGTTATTGACCGTGAAGATAAGCCGACATCAAGTAAGCCAAGTGCGCCATATATCACTTCAACCTTACAGCAAGCGGCCAGTACGCGCCTTGGCTTTGGTGTGAAGAAAACGATGATGATGGCTCAACGCCTTTATGAAGCCGGTTATATAACCTATATGCGTACCGACTCAACTAATTTGAGTCAGGATGCATTAGATATGGTTCGTGGCTATATAAATGACAATTTTGGTGCAAAGTATTTACCAAAAGATGCCAACGTTTATAGCAGTAAAGATAACTCTCAAGAAGCGCACGAAGCTATCCGACCTTCAAGTGTAGATGTTCTACCTGAAACACTGAAGGATATGGAAAATGATGCCAAACGGTTGTATCAGCTTATTTGGAATCAGTTTGTTGCTTGTCAAATGACACCAGCAAAATATGATTCGACGACGCTGACAGTTAAAGCGGGTGATTTTGAGTTAAAAGCCAAAGGACGTACTTTACGTTTTGATGGTTGGACTCGAGTGATGGCTGCGTTACGTAAAAACGATGAAGATAAAACTTTGCCACCGATTCAAGTGGGTTCAGAGCTATCTTTAGTTGAATTATTACCAACGCAACATTTTACTAAGCCACCAGCTCGCTTTAGTGAAGCATCGTTAGTTAAAGAATTAGAAAAACGAGGTATTGGACGTCCATCTACTTACGCTGCCATCATTTCGACTATCCAAGATAGAGGATATGCGAAAGTTGATAACCGTCGTTTCTATGCAGAAAAGATGGGTGAAATCGTCACAGATAGATTGGAAGAGAATTTCAATGATCTGATGAACTACGATTTTACAGCTAAAATGGAAGACCAACTTGACCATGTAGCGAATCACAGTGCAGATTGGAAAGCGGTATTAGATGAGTTCTTTTCCGACTTTAGTAAGCAGCTCGAAGTTGCAGAAAAAGATCCGGAAGAAGGCGGAATGCGAACCAATCCAATGGTTATCACGTCTATCACCTGTCCTGATTGTTCTCTCCATATGGGAATTCGCACAGCATCTACTGGTGTATTCCTCGGATGCTCTGGGTATGCTTTACCCCCTAAAGAGCGTTGTAAGAAAACAATTAATTTAATTCCAGAAGATGAAGTGCTCAATATTCTGGAAGGTGAAGATGCTGAAACTAATGCCTTAAGAGCAAAACGTCGTTGTCCAAAATGTGGTACTGCGATGGATAGTTATTTGATTGATAATCAACGTAAGCTACATGTTTGTGGTAATAATCCAGCTTGTGAAGGTTATGAGATCGAAGAAGGCGAATTCCGTATCAAAGGTTATGATGGCCCAGTCATTGAATGTGACAAATGTGGTTCTGAAATGCACTTGAAAATGGGACGTTTTGGTAAGTACATGGGTTGTACTAATGAAGAATGTAAAAACACACGTAAAATCTTAAGAAGTGGTGAAATAGCCCCGCCGAAAGAAGATCCTGTTCCGTTGCCGGAATTACCGTGTGAAAAGTCAGATGCTTATTTTGTTCTACGTGATGGCGCCGCAGGTGTATTCCTCGCTGCCAATACATTCCCTAAATCGAGGGAAACTAGAGCACCATTAGTTGAAGAGTTACAAAGATTTAAAGATAGATTACCTGAAAAATTAGCTTACTTAGCGGAAGCACCAGCGAAAGATCCTGAAGGTAATTCAACTGTTGTACGTTTTAGTCGCAAGACTAAACAGCAATATGTGTCTTCTGAAAAGAATGGCAAGGCAACGGGTTGGAGTGCTTTTTATGTCGATGGTAAGTGGGTAGTTAAAGAAAAGTAATTGCATTTGAAAAAATGAAACTCATAAAAATACCAGTCAGCTAAGTTGACTGGTATTTTTTTATTGGGGTATCCAAGAATCCCAAGCAGGAACAGGTTGCAATTCTGAGATAAGAAAATCAATAAATGATCTTATTTTAGGATTACTGTATTTACTTGGGAAATAAAGCGCATATAAAGCATGAGTTTCATAAGTCACATTCCCATCAAGTAATAACGGTATTAATTCTTCTTTTTGAATATGGTCGCCAATAAGATAAGTGGGTAACCAAGCAACACCTTGGTTTTCTAGCACAGATTTCAGTAGAACTAAGCTGCTATTTGCCTGAATAGGAGCTCTAACTTTCAATTGATGCTGGCGGTTATGTTCATCGGTCATTTTTATTGGGGGCGTCAGCCCTGGATAAATAAGGCAATCGTGATCTACCAAATCAGTGCGCCTCATCGGAAAACCTTTTTTAGCCAAGTAATCTGATGTTGCACAATAAGCCCATCGAATAGGCGCTAGTTTACGCATGGCGTAATTCTGTGGGGGAGATGACGATATTCTTAATGCAATATCAAAGTCGGTATCATTTAAATTAACAAAGTCATCGTTAAGGTCAATGTATAAATTAACATCTGGACACTGCTCACGATATTTATCAATTAAATTAACTAGACGAGAATAGCCAAAAGCAATGGAACAGGTAATACGCAATTCTCCCTGAGGATATTCGTAATAGCTAGATGTTGCATTCAACGTATCATCGAATTCTTTCAATAACTTAAGTGCCCGATTAAAAAAATACTGTCCAGCATCCGTCAATGTAATGCTACGCGTTGTTCTTTTAATTAATGTTGTTCCTAATGTATTTTCCATCGCTGCTAAATTTTTACTGACCGCTGAAGGCGAAACATTAAGTTGTGTGGCGGCTTCAGAAAGACCTCCACATTCAACAATTTTAACAAAAAACTCTAAATTCTTGAGTGAAATTGGTGAGCTCATTCTTTCCTTTAATTCACAAGTGATTTGAGAAAACAGTATCAATATGCCATTTAAATCCCTTTTTAAAAGTGTAACTATTACCCTGTAGGAAAGAAAGCTATAACAATATGAAAAATAAACAAGTTAAGTGATATGCATCACAAAATACAGGGAAGGGAAATTACAAAACTTATAAATGTGATTTCTATCCTGATAAATATAATTTTAATTAAAAGGTATCCGATATGTGGACTCGACTAGAACCCTACAAATCGTCTCTTATTCTACTCTTTGCTCTTATCCTTGGGGGATTACTTGGTATTTATACCCCAACATTTGCTATCCAACTGCAACCAGTGGGACAAATATTTCTTAATCTACTATTTATGATCATTGTTCCGTTAGTTGGGATCAGTGTGATGTCATCAATTGCTGGAATGACCGACCTTAAACGCTTGGGGCGAATAATTGGTATTATTTTTATTGTCTCTATAGCCATGGCACTTATCCCAGCGGCGGGTATCGTTGCATTAGCGTTATGGTATAACCCAGCGCAAGGCGTCACGATTGATCTTCCTAAGTCTGTCAATGCAGGCGCGGGAAATATGGATTTTGTCAGCATGATAACGACCAGTGACTTTGTCGGTCTATTTTCTAAGTCAAATATCTTAGCGCTCATCATGATTTCCATTATTGCAGGTATCGCAATTGGTCAATCTGCTGATGCAGGTAAGCGTATCGCTGCATTTCTTGATGATGCCAATACTATTGTGATGAAGATAGTCTCAATTATTATGAAAGTCGCACCTGTTGGGTTGGGCTGTTATTTTGCGGCGACTATGGCAAGTCAGGACGCGGCGCTATTAATGACATTTGCTCGTGCTATTGGGTTATTTATGGTTGCGACCCTAATTTACTATGTTTTTGGCTCTATTTTTTACTCGTGGATTGGTGGTGGTATACCGGGTGTGAAAGCATTCTGGCGTAATGCGATTGAACCTTCTGCGACTGCATTGGGAACCATTTTTTTAGTAAACATTTCCTTTCCTTCAATGTACTCATTAATTAAATGATTGTGATGTAACTATCATTTATTCACTAAAGAAATCATTTGAACAAAAGTACTAACTTAAATGTGCTAACGTGAAATAGCGCTGTGCATTATTGCGTTCAACAATAAAACGGTTCTTACTTCATATCAATATGAGGTAAGTCGATGGAACGATAGATAAATTTTATCTACTGGAGGTAAAATGAAGTTCAAGATTTGTTTACTTGCTGCATTATTTACGACAAGTGCGGCTTTTGCCGCTGACACAACTGTCGTATTAAAAGAAGCGACCACAACTGGAGAGGGTAAAGCAATCGGTGAAGTCGTTATCTCTGAAACTGAATATGGATTATTGTTCACCCCGAAAATAACTGGGCTACAAGCTGGTATTCATGGTTTTCATATTCATGCCAACCCAAGTTGTGAACCGGGTGAAAAAGAGGGCAAAATAGTGCCAGCATTAAAAGCTGGTGGTCATATGGATCCTGAGAAAACAGGTGTGCATAAAGGTCCTTATGATAATAGCGGCCATTTAGGCGATTTACCGGGCTTAGTGGCAGATGCTAAAGGTAATGCGGATTATGCGGTTCTCGCACCACGGTTAAAGTCACTTAATGATGTGAAAAATCATGCATTAATGGTACATGTTGGCGGTGATAATTATTCAGACAATCCTGAAGCACTCGGTGGTGGGGGGGCGAGGATGGCCTGTGGGATAATCAAATAATTACTCTTCATACTTCGCGCTGTGGCGGTGTTGGCTGCACTCGGCTACTCGGGTCACATACTTTTGTATGCTCCCCGAGCTATCCTCGCTCGCTGCCTTGCCACAGCACGAATTATTTAGAGTAATATTCTACTAGTTTCTACTGAATTATATAGGTAACTCCATTTTCCATTTATTAAGAAAAGTTAGAGCCTTATAGTCAGTATTTACCAAATACGGATACGTTGTTCAGGCTCTAAATAGAGTTGGTTATTTTTATCAACACCGAAGGTTTGGTACCAATCATCGATGTTGCGGACAACGCCATTTGCACGAAACTGATTTGGGCTGTGCGGGTCGGTTAAGATTTTATTACGTTCTGATTCTTTGTTTGACAGTTCTTGCCATGTTCTCGCCCATGAAATAAAGAAGCGTTGTAATCCAGTAGTTCCGTCAATGATAGGGGCTTCGCCATTTGGGTAGTTTTCTTTGACAAACTGTTTGTAGGCGCTTAACGCAATGTTAAGCCCACCTAAGTCACCAATGTTTTCGCCTAACGTTAGCTGCCCATTGACTTTTTGCCCATCTACATCAAAAGCATTGAATTGGTCGACTAGCTTATCGGTTTTTTGTTTAAAATGCGTTTTGGCACTTTCACTCCACCAGTTACGCAATTGGCCCGTACCATCATATAAACTACCTTGATCATCAAATCCATGCCCCATTTCATGACCAATAACTGCGCCAATAGCGCCATAGTTATAGGCTGGGTCAACGTTAGGATCAAAAAACGGTGCTTGTAAGATCGCCGCAGGGAAAACGATTTCATTTTGTACTGGATTGAAATAAGCGTTAACGGTTTGTGGTGTCATTCCCCATTCCCATTTGCGAACCGGTTTACCTATTTTGCTGATGGCGTCTTTGTAAGACCACTCATTCACTTGTTTGTAATTACCAAGTAAATCATCTTGTTTGAGATTAATACTATCAAAGTTGTTCCATTGATCTGGGTATCCTACTTTTACAGTAAATTGGTCTAATTTTTTGAGTGCTTCTTGTCGAGTCGCGTCATCCATCCAGTCATTAACTTTCAGACGTGAATTGAATGTTTCTCTCACATAACTGACCAGATCTTTAATTTTTTCTTTTGATTTCGGATCAAAATACTGTTCAACATAGATTTGCCCTAAAGGTTCACCTTGCAGGGCGTTAACTGTCTGTAACGCACGTTCTTGACGGGTACGTTGTTTTTCTATCCCATTGAGTTTTTTCGAGTAAAAATCAAAATTGGCATCAACAAATTGTTGGTTTAAATAACGGGCATTACTGCTAACATATTGGAAAATTAGATAGTCTTTTAGTACCGATATTGGTGTTTGCGCATAAATTTGTGCTGTCTTTTCTACAGCCGTATCGGTTTCTACGACAATTTTTTCTAATTGTTTATCTGAAAGTTGCCAATGATTAATGAAGTTTTCCCATGCAAAACCTTTAGTGAATGCTTTCATTTCTGGTAAGGTCATTGCGTGATAATTTTTGAGGGTATCACGGCGTTCCTCTGGGCTCCATTGTACTTTAGCTATTGATTTTTCGAGGTCAAATATTTGCTGCGCTTTCTTATCGACATCTTTTTCTCCCGCTAATTTTAAAATAGTTTCAATGTAGGCAATATAGCTTTTACGAATTGCTTCCATTTGCGGGGTATCATCAAGATAGTAGTTACGATTTGGTAATCCTAAGCTACCTTGACCGATATAAAGAACATAAGTATCAGGTGATTTTGCATCTAAATCGACCCAATAGGAAATGAGTGAGTTATATGCGGGTAAGGTCATTAAACGGCTTATATCATTATGATCTTTCGCTTGCTTAATTGCGTCTAAGTCGCTTTTTATCGGCGAGATATTCGCTTTTTCAATCGCATCTTCATTTAAATAACTTAAATATAAATTTCGAATATTACGTTGGTTATGGCTAAGAGCGCTTTCTGGTAAGGCTTGTAACTGTGCAATAATTGCCTGTGTTTGTTTTTCGGTATTGAGATACAAATCAACGAAGGAGTTAATACGAGGCATACCTGTAGGTATTTTTGCTTTTTTTATCCAATCCTCATTAACATAACGATAAAAATCATTTCCTGGTTGAATCGAATCAGATAGCACAATTTTTTGTTGACCGTATGAAACTTCTTTTGCATACAAATTAGATGCAAGGGAAACAGTTGATATGCCAATAAGTAAAGCCAATACGTTGATACGCATGCATAAACCTCTCTTTATTAAGGATTTGTATATTCACCTTTAAGTTGTAAAAGCTAAGGTGAATCTAACAACATAATATTTTTATTATTCAATCATACTTCAGAAAAAATTTAATTCTACTTTGCAAAATCTTACGTCGGCTGATGATTTTGTATGACTTAGATGAAATTTTATCATCATGCTATTTATTCTTATCTAAATAATGATATATTAGTTATATAGAACATAATCTATATTTCTTTTAGTTATAACTAATATTTTTTAGCTATAGCGATTGGCAAGTCGCTTTGTAAGAGGTAGACCTAAAAATGAAATTGCAGCAATTGCGTTATATTGTTGAAGTCGTCAATCACGACTTGAATGTCTCCTCTACAGCCGAAGGATTATTCACTTCACAGCCGGGGATCAGTAAACAGGTTCGTATGCTTGAAGATGAGCTTGGTATTCAAATATTTGCTCGTAGTGGTAAACATTTAACACATGTCACTCCCGCAGGTGAAGAGGTAGTTCGTATATCAAGGGAAGTTTTGTCTAAAATTGATGCGATACGCTCAGTAGCGGGGGAACATACTTACCCAGATAGAGGTAGCCTTAGCATTGCAACTACGCATACACAAGCTCGTTATGCATTACCTCCGGTGATTAAAGGGTTTATTGAGCGTTATCCTAATGTCTCTTTACATATGCAGCAAGGGACGCCAACACAGATAGCAGAAGAAGTGTGCAAAGGTAATAGTGATTTTGCAATCGCAACAGAAGCATTACACCTTTATAGCGATTTGATCATGTTACCTTGCTACCACTGGAACCGTTGTGTGGTCGTACAAAAAGATCATCCATTAGCCACCAAAAAGAACGTGACTATTGAAGATATCGCACAATATCAAATTGTGACCTATACCCACGGTTTTACTGGTCGTTCAGAACTGGATATTGCATTTCAAAAAATAGGATTAGAGCCAAAAATAATTTTCACTGCAACAGATGCTGATGTGATTAAAACTTATGTTCGGTTAGGGCTTGGTATTGGGATTATCGCAAGTATGGCAGTTGATCCCGTTAATGATAGTGATTTAGTTATTATTGATATGCGTGATAAATTCAGTTATAGCACTACAAAAATAGGATTCAAAAAAACCAGTTTCTTACGTAGCTACATGTATGATTTTATGTGGCGTTTTGCACCGCATTTAACCCGAGATGTGGTAGATAAGGCGGTTGCGTTAAGAAATAATGAGGATATAGAAGCGTTTTTTAAAGATATAAAACTCCCTATAATTTGATTTTCTTTGCCTTTTAGCCCATAGCGTTGTTGGCTTCAAACACAAACCCTAGTCACGTAGTTATCTACGCTCCTAGGGATTTGTGTTTTTGCCGCCTAGCTATGGGCTAAAATGCTTTGAAAATAATTTAAATGTACATTGTTCAAAAATTAAAAATCAAATTTAAATCCCTTCGAAATGTAATGATAAAGGTGATCATTTGCCTTAAGTTCACATCTTAGCCTAAATTATCCTACACTAAAGTGTGTTTCATTGTGTATTTGGCACGAAATCAATAAATGAAATTTTTTGAGCAACTATGATTAAAAGAGGTTTATAAAAAATAATGGTGATTGACGTGTGGTATTGCCATCGTCATAAAAAACCAAGGAGGAGTTATGTCGTTGAATCTAAAAACACAAAGTGCAGCGGTGCTCGATATTGGAAACAAGCAATATAATTACTTTAGTTTAGCACTTGCCGAAAAAAAGTTAGGTGATGGAGCTCGGTTACCTAAATCCCTCAAAGTTCTACTCGAAAATCTATTACGTAATATTGATGGTAAGTCAGTGGTTGAACAGGACTTACAAGCCATTATTGATTGGCAAAAAGAAGCCCATGCAGAAAGAGAAATCGCCTACCGACCTGCGCGGGTTCTCATGCAAGATTTTACAGGTGTACCTGCTGTAGTGGATCTCGCGGCAATGCGAGAAGCGGTTAAGTCATTGGGTGGAAATGTTAACCAAGTGAACCCATTATCACCAGTAGATCTCGTTATCGACCATTCCGTGATGGTAGATGAATTTGGGTCAAAAAATGCATTTGGGGAAAACGTTGAAATAGAAATGCAACGTAACCATGAACGTTACTTATTTTTACGCTGGGGTCAAAAAGCGTTTAATCGTTTTAGAGTTGTTCCACCGGGAACCGGTATTTGTCATCAAGTTAACCTTGAATATTTAGGTAAAACTGTGTGGCATGAAGAAACCGGCGGTAAGTTATATGCTTATCCAGATACTTTAGTGGGAACCGACTCACATACCACGATGATTAATGGATTAGGCGTACTTGGCTGGGGTGTTGGTGGTATTGAAGCTGAGGCCGCAATGCTAGGTCAGCCGGTATCGATGCTAATTCCAGATGTGGTTGGATTTAAATTAATCGGTAAGTTGCCCGAAGGTATAACGGCAACGGATTTAGTGTTAACTGTCACGCAAATGCTGCGAAAACACGGTGTCGTTGGTAAATTTGTTGAATTTTATGGTGATGGATTAGCTGATTTACCGTTGGCTGATAGAGCAACTATCGCTAATATGGCCCCAGAATATGGTGCAACCTGTGGATTCTTCCCTGTGGATGACGTGACACTTGCCTATATGAGATTAACGGGTCGCAGTGAAGATGATATTGCGCTGGTGGAGCTTTACAGTAAAGCGCAGGGACTTTGGCGCCATCAAGGGGATGAGCCCATATTTACCAGCTCATTAGAATTGGATATGTCTACCGTAGAATCTAGCCTTGCAGGCCCAAAACGCCCACAAGATAGAGTCGAACTGAGCCAAGTTCCAGTCGCATTTCGCGGTGCGGTTGAATTAGAGGTGAATAAAAAAGAAAGAAACGCACATCCAACGGTTAATTATAAAAATCAATCTTTTGAATTAACAGATGGTGCAGTTGTGATTGCCGCGATTACATCGTGTACCAATACTTCGAATCCAAGTGTTTTAATGGCAGCAGGGCTTTTAGCGCAAAAAGCGGTTGAAAAAGGGTTATCGCGTAAGCCATGGGTGAAATCATCTTTGGCACCGGGCTCTAAAGTTGTTACTGATTATCTCGCCTTAGCCGGATTAACGCCTTACCTTGATAAATTAGGTTTTAACCTAGTGGGTTATGGATGTACTACCTGTATAGGTAACTCAGGGCCATTACCAACACCAATTGAAGATGCGATAAAACAAACCGACTTGACAGTAGGAGCTGTATTATCGGGTAACCGTAATTTTGAAGGCCGAATCCATCCATTAGTCAAAACCAACTGGTTAGCTTCACCACCTTTAGTTGTTGCTTATGCGCTTGCAGGTAATATGAATATCAATCTTAAAGTAGAGCCTTTAGGAGTAGATAAACAAGGTAATGATGTTTATCTCAAAGATATTTGGCCAACAAGTGCAGAAATTGCTTTAGCGGTTGAAAAAGTGAAAACGGATATGTTCCGTAAAGAATATAGCGCAGTTTTTGATGGTGATGATGCATGGCGTTCATTAGAAGTTGAAAGTTCATCAACCTATCATTGGCAAGCAGATTCGACTTATATTCGTCATCCGCCATTTTTTGAAAATATGCGTGCAGTCCCTGATGTGATTGAAGATATTCAAGGGGCAAGTATTTTAGCCATTTTGGGTGATTCGGTCACGACTGACCATATCTCGCCGGCGGGTAACATTAAAAAAGATAGCCCAGCGGGACGTTATCTCCAAGAGCATGGTGTGAATTCTGCTGATTTTAACTCTTATGGTTCACGTCGTGGTAACCATGAAGTGATGATGCGCGGGACATTTGCTAACATTCGTATCCGTAATGAAATGGTGCCGGGTGTTGAGGGGGGATATACATTACATATTCCAACAGGTAAGCAAATGGCAATCTATGATGCGGCTATGTTGTATCAGCAAGAAAAACGACCATTAGCGATTATTGCGGGTAAAGAATATGGTTCAGGCTCTAGTCGTGATTGGGCTGCGAAAGGAACCAATTTACTGGGCGTTAGGGTGGTAATAACGGAATCTTATGAGCGTATTCACCGTTCTAATCTTATTGGTATGGGGGTGGTTCCCCTTGAATTTACTCATGGGATGACACGTAAAACATTAGGTTTGAAAGGCGATGAAAGAATCGATGTGGCATCGTTGCAATCATTGACACCAGGGCAAGATATCATCGTTAGAATTACTTATGGAAACGGTGATATTAAAGAAATAACCACTCGTTGTCGTATTGATACGGCAACAGAAATGGAATATTACCGTCATGGTGGCATATTGCATTATGTGATTAGACAAATGCTTCATTAGCACCAAACTGTAAACGCCTGCGTGAACTTACATCGCAGGCGTTTTTTATTTCATATTGCTTGATGAATATTGTTTTTTCTCAATATTTTAATGTTGTTTCTAAGTTATGGTGATAGCAGTTGTTTGAGTTGTTGGGAGAAATGAATTAAACCTGTTGAACATCAAATATTGTACTTTTAGTGCTTTATGTGAAGTTAACCATGAACCAGTTTGTTTTTTTTGATTACATTTACGATATATAGCTTGTAGTCTGATTTAATGAAGTAACAGCATCTATTGAAAATAACGTAAAGGAAATAAATATGGCAGAGATCCATGAAATTGATTTTTATAAAGGTGCTTTATGGGCAGCAGATATTCTTGTAAGTACTTCCCATTGTGTGGGAGCGAATGATGAAGTCCGAGATATTTTAGAACATATTCCCAATTTATATTCCATTGTGATGCAAACGCCAGAAACTGAAGTCCACGATTTACGATTATATGCCGATAAAGAATTTCCATTAGGAATGAATGCTGATTATTCCTCAATCTCAATTGCCCCCCTAAAAGATTTCTTCGAAATTTTTCCTATGTTAGATCAAAGCATTGATAGCATTGCCGCTGAAGTTGATTCATGGGGAGTGATAGCAAAAACATCAGCGGGTAAATCAGATTTACTTATTGCAGGCTTATTAACTGAGGAATCAGCTCAAGCATATGCACAAAGTTTATCTCAGCAACTTAAATTACAACGCACTTAGAATTGAGCATCGATAAGTTATAAGAACACTTATATTGAAAAAACGCCGATACTGTATATAAACACAGTATCGGCGTTTTTGTCTCTATTAATGGATAAACATTCCGAATGAAATACATTAATTTTCTAGCTCGGCTCTCTATTATTAGTCATGAATTTTGTCAGTAAATAAGCCTGAGACCAGTCGTAGCAGTGGTTATTAAGGCTAAAGTAACGAAGTTCAAATTAATAAATATTTTGGTGGCGTAGTTATCTATTGATAAGATACCAAAAAGCCAATAACTGTGTTTATATACAGCTATTGGCTTTGGGTTTTCCAATTGAATGCTATCTGGATGATTACTGTTCTTTATAAAATTTTATCTTCAGCAAGTTGCAATGCAAAATAAGTAAAGATGAGGTCAGCACCAGCTCGTTTAATTGAGCCTAATGTTTCAAGTGTTACTCGAGTTTCATCGATAGCACCAGCTTGAGCTGCAAATTTAATTTGCGCATATTCACCACTGACTTGATAAGCCCCAATGGGTAATTGTGTACATTCACGTAAATCACGAATGATATCAAGATACGCACCCGCGGGTTTAACCATCAATGCATCAGCGCCTTCTTGTACATCAATTAATGATTCGCGAATAGCTTCACGGCGGTTCATTGGATTCATTTGATAGGTTTTTCTATCACCTTTAAGACAAGAACCTGCGGCATCACGGAATGGGCCATAAAGTGCTGAGGCAAATTTAGTGGAGTAAGACATGATAGCGGTATCTGTAAAACCGGCGGTATCAAGTGCGTGGCGAATTGCTGCAATTTGTCCATCCATTGCTGCGGATGGCGCAATGAAATCAGCCCCTGCGCGCGCTGCGGCAACAGCTTGTAAACCGAGATTATGAATAGTGGTGTCGTTATCAACGATATCACCATGCATTACGCCGCAATGTCCATGAGAGGTATATTCACAAAAACATGTATCTGACATGACAATCATTTCAGGAACTGTGTCTTTACATATACGTGACATACGTGAAACTAGGCCATTTTCATGCCATGCATCACTCCCTGTTTCATCAAGGTGATGCGAAACACCAAATGTCATTACGGATTTAATGCCTGCGTTGGCAATGCGTTCAATTTCATAAGCCAAACGCTTTTCAGGGATGCGCATGACGCCCGGCATACTTTTAATTGGCATATAATCATCGAGTTGTTCTTCAATAAAAATAGGTAAACACAAGTCATTTAGTGATAGGTGAGTTTCTTGAAATAGGGCGCGAAATTGTTCATTTTTACGCAATCTTCTCATGCGCTGAATGGAATGCAGGTTATTCACAATATCTCCTTGCAGTATGAAAAATAGGTATAATTGGCAGCAATTATTGACATATTTATCAAGGTAATAATATTGCAGACAGTATAAACCTTATAAAAAGAATGTGAATATGACAATGCGTAAATGTCTAACATTTGATTGTTATAATCGGATATATAAATAAGGCGTAATTGGAGGAAGGAAGCGCGGGGGCGCACTTCCTTTAGATATGATTATTGATGCTTAAATAACAAATGACCCATTTTTTCAGCTTTGACATCAAGGTAGTGCGCATTGCTAGGATTACGTCCAACAATTAAAGGTACGCGTTCTACAACATTAATTCCGGCTTCACGCATAATATCAATTTTCTGCGGGTTATTGGTCAATAAACGAACTTCATTTATGCCTAGTAGTTTATACATATCAGAACAAAGCGTAAAATCACGCTCATCGGCTTTAAAACCCAGTTTTAGATTAGCTTCTACGGTATCAAAACCCTGATCTTGTAATGCATAGGCACGAATTTTATTGAGTAGGCCAATATTCCTACCTTCTTGACGATGGTAAAGAAGAACACCTCTACCTTCTTTGCTAATCTGAGAGAGTGCGGCTTCTAATTGAAATCCACAATCACAACGTAAGCTGAATAATGCATCACCCGTTAAGCATTCAGAATGAATACGACTAAGAATAGGCACAGAGCCGGTAATATCACCAAAAACTAGTGCTACGTGATCATGACCTGTGGCGATTTCTTCAAAGCCAACCATCAGAAATTCGCCAAATGGAGTGGGTAATTTTGCTTCGGCTACGCGTTTTAGCTGCATATTTTCATTCATTAGTTAAAGTAACTCTTGCTTAATTATTAACGTTAATCGATATAAACTACATTGAGTTTAAAATATCGATACTCTATAACGTTTAGCATATAGAGGCTGACACCTTTGCACACTGCCAGCGGTATATTACTATAGCAGAGTTAACGAAGAGTGAATGTAATATTTATGTATAGGAAATAACTTATCTGTATGGAATACATGAGATGAAAAAAAACGTTTATATTGTTACCTGTTTTGCTGTGTTGTTGTTAATTCCACCGATTATATTAATGATGATAGGATGGAATTGGTCACCTGAAAATCAGCCAAAATCGATGAAGTGGATACTTTGGCTAACCGATACGGCAGGCGCACCTTATAGCATTGTTACTTCTCTCATTTTCGTTTCTATCACATTATTTGTGTTCCGTTCACAACGTCATTTATTTGTTAAATTGATCGCTATTATGATTTTTTGCATATTAGCCATGCAGGGTCTTAAGTCGATACTTAAAAATTATTTTCAAGAGCCTAGACCCTATATTGTTTGGATAGAACAACAATATGATATTTCAAATTCAGAATTTTATGATTTAACACGGCTACAACGTGCAGAGCTAGTTCAAACAACGGTGAACCAAAATGAAAACGTTCCAAAATGGCAGCTTGCACATTGGCAATCAGAAACTGGTTACTCATTTCCTTCTGGGCATATGTTATTTGCTGCTGGTTGGGCATTGCTACTGATAGGGCTGTTATGGCAACGTCGCCAATATACATTTTGTTTATTTTTAGCTATTTGGGCAGAAGGAATTGGATTTAGTCGTATGATTTTGGGGATGCACTGGCCAATAGATATAATTGTTTCTATTATTATTAGCGGTTGTTTTGCCATTTTTGGGTATGCATTATTCGATTATAAACTCTCAAATAAGATGGTTGATCGTGATTGCAATTAGAGACTGAAAATAGGTGTTTTATTTTAGTTAAAGTAGTTTGTATAAAATAAATTACTTTGTCTGAATGCGCCGGAAATGCTACCTTATCAGGTAGATATTTTAGGATCATAAGAACTGACAACGGGAACAAATGTGAAATATTTTCTGATTTTATTACTAGCGGTCGCTTTTTTTATCATTTCGATTACGCTGGGCTCAAGCAATGATCAGGTAATTACATTTAACTACCTGATAGCAAAAGGGGATTTTTCTTTATCATCTCTGCTTGCATTACTTTTTGGTGTCGGTTTTGTGCTTGGTTGGCTAATCTGTGCAGTCTTTTATTTACGCACTGTTGTAAGTCTTAAAAATGCACGACGTAAAATTAAACGTTTAGAGTCACAATTAGAGGTTGGAGATAAAAAAACTTCAGAGTCAACCTCGATAGTGACAGCTCAGGATAAGGAATAGTCCTGTATGTTTGAGTTGCTGTTTCTGTTGCTACCTGTTGCCGCAGCATACGGTTGGTACATGGGGCGCAGAAGCGTTCAACAAGATAAGCAGCAACATGCGAATCGCTTGTCACGTGATTACGTAACAGGCGTGAATTTTCTATTATCCAATCAACAAGATAAAGCAGTTGATCTATTTTTGGATATGTTGAAAGAAGATAGCTCTGCTTTTGAAGCCCATCTCACTTTAGGTAATTTATTTCGCTCTCGCGGCGAAGTTGAACGCGCAATTCGAATTCACCAGTCGCTGGTGGAAAGTGCCTCTCTTTCATTTGAACAAAGACTTTTAGCAACTCAGCAGTTAGGTCGAGATTATATGACCGCTGGAGTTTATGACCGTGCTGAGAATATGTTTCAACAACTTACTGATGAAATCGATTTCAAACAAAGTGCATTACAATCTTTATTAAGTATTTATCAGTTAACCAGTGATTGGAGCAAAGCGATAGATGTTGCGGGTAAACTAGTCAAGCTAGGTAACGATGAGCTACGTGAACAAATTGCCCATTTTTACTGTGAACTTGCGACTCAGCAACTCGGTAGTGATGATCTTGATGATGCGCTGAATTTACTTAATAAAGCGGCTCAAGCGGATAAAAATTGTGCGCGGGTTTCAATTATGAAAGGGCGCATTTTTATTGAACAAGCTAACTTTGAAAAAGCAATTAATGTTTTAAAGCAAGTTTACGAACAAGATCGTGAACTTGTCGCGGAGGCTTTACCTCTTCTTTATGACTGCTACCAACATACTGGCGATTCTGATGAGTGGGAAGATTACTTACGTCAATGTGTTGCAGGCAATTCAGGTGCGATTGCCCAACTGTATTTGGCTGATATCATCGCAGAAAAACAAAATCGAGAAGCGGCTGCCAGTTACGTTAATGATCAAATACAACGTCATCCAACCATGCGCTTATTTTATCGTTTGATGGATTACCACCTTCAAGAAGCAGAAGATGGTCGGGCGAAAGAAAGTTTGATTTTATTGCGTAAAATGGTTGGTGAGCAAATTAAAACAAAACCTGATTATCGCTGTCATAAATGCGGGTTTACCTCACATTCACTCTATTGGCATTGCCCATCTTGTCGCTCTTGGGACACTATCAAGCCAATAAGAGGATTAGATGGTCAGTGACAACGTCACCTTTTCAATTATTACAACTCAATTAAAGGCTATGAAATGATTTCCTCAACTGAGAACCAGACCTGCGTAATGACGCATTCGCCTGTCATTGTTGCGCTTGATTACGATGATGCAAATGCGGCGTTAGCCTTTGTTGATCGTCTTGACCCACGTGATTGCCGTCTAAAAGTGGGTAAAGAGATGTTTACTTTCAATGGTCCTCAATTCGTTAAGTCACTTCATGAGCGTGGATTTGATGTTTTCCTTGATTTAAAATTCCATGATATTCCAAATACGGTTGCTCGAGCTGTCGCAGCATCTGCTGAAATGGGGGTGTGGATGGTGAATGTGCATGCTAGCGGTGGTGCTCGTATGATGGAAGCTGCGCGTAATTCACTGGAAGTCTATGGCAAAGATGCACCATTATTAACAGCTGTAACTGTGCTGACTAGCATGGATGAGTCTGATCTTATTGGCGTTGGTATTAATGCAACCCCCGCGGAACATGCAGAACGTCTTGCTCTACTTACCAAACAATGTGGTCTTGATGGTGTCGTCTGTTCAGCCCATGAAGCTATTCGTCTAAAAGATTTATGTGGCAACGATTTTAAATTAGTCACGCCTGGTATTCGCCCATTAGGCAGTGATATTGGCGATCAACGCCGTATTATGACGCCACAAGATGCGGTAAAAGCAGGGGTTGATTATATGGTCATTGGTCGTCCCATTACGCGTAGTGATAACCCAACTTTGACGTTGCAACAAATTAATCAGTCAATCAAGGGGTTGTAATGAATGACTCAAATAGCCGTTTAGTTTATAGCACTGATGTTGGTCGTATCGAAGAAGAGAAAATTAAATCAGAAAGACCAAAAGGTGATGGCATTGTTAGGATTCGTCGTGAAACATCAGGACGAAAAGGTAAAGGTGTATGCGTTGTGACAGGCCTTGATCTTGATGATAATGCACTTAGTTTACTCGCCGCTGAATTAAAAAAGAAGTGTGGTTGTGGCGGTGCAGTTAAAGACGGTAATATTGAGATCCAAGGTGAAAAGCGTGACTTTATCAAGCAACTTCTTGAAGCCAAAGGATTTAAAGTTAAATTAGCTGGTGGTTGATTCGCTAATTAATCCAGTAGCATTGAAAAGTAAGGGGAAATCAAATGTTTCCCCTTATTATTGAATCTGAGTCCAGCTGGCTATGGTCTATTTGACCTGCCGACCAATAATACCACCAACCGCTGCACCACCGATCGTTCCTAGTGGACTACCATCAGTGAGTATTGCCCCACCAACTGCGCCTACGCCAGCGCCGATTGTCGTATGTTTATCTCGTTTCGACATGTTCGAGCATGCGCCAACACTGATAGCGATAGTCGTTACAATAACAAAAGATAGAATGCGTTTGCTTAGAGTATTCATTTTATTGATCCTTAAATTCAAATTATTACATGTTTAAAATATCATGGTCGTTGATTTAACAAATAAGAATAATCAGGAATAAATATCAATAAATGTAGATTTTTTAACGTTAAATGCGATTTTTGTGTTAAGGCTAAAAAATAAAAGACTACTGACGATTTTGTCAGCAGTCTTTAGATAATAGCACAATTGTTACTATGCCGCAGGGCGAGCAACGATATTTCGAGTTTCCATACGAACTTCGGCAATATTGACATCAATGATGTCGTTAAGCTGATAAGCTTTTTCACCTTTAATCAGAACACACCCTGTTTCTTGGCTGCATTGAACTTCATCGCGTACGCTATGAAGGAATGGCGCAGGGATGAAAGCGACCGCACCATTGCCAGTCAGTCTGACTCGAATACCGCCACGGGTAATATCAATAATTTCAGCAGGAAATTTTTTATCAGTACCTTCAAATGGCTTCAAGAATCGGGAATATAACCAATCTCCAACGTCTCGTTCAGCCATACGGTTAGCTCGGCGACGCTCAGCCAGTTTAAGTGACAGTTCTTCATTCGGCTTATTGGTTGATGGCTTACCGGCAATAATGGACTTTAACAGGCGGTGGTTGACAATATCGGTATATTTACGAATTGGAGATGTCCATGTTGCATAAGCATTAAATCCTAAGCCAAAATGTGGGCCTGGATCGGCTTTAATTTCTGCAAATGTCTGATAACGGCGAATACGGCTATCTAAAAATTGGGTAGGTTGTGAATCTAATTGAAGGCGTAATTGGCGGAATCCTTCAAGTGAAAGTAGTGACTCCGCTGTTGTTTCAATACCGTTATCTTTAAGGGTTTGAACTACTTGATCAATTTGTAATGGGTCAAAGCCCATATGTACGTTAAAGACACCAAAACCTAATTTATTTTTTAATACAGACGCAGCGCACAGATTTGACGTTATCATGGCTTCTTCGACAATGCGATTAGCACTACGACGGCTTTCTGAAACGATGTCAACGACATCACCTTTATCATCTAACACAAAGCGGTAATCCGGTCTGTCTTTAAACACGAGTGCATGATCATCACGCCACTGTAGGCGTTTATCTGCCATCTCTTTTAATAACAGAATTTGTTGCTTGTCGCTTTCATTCTTTGGCTGCCAACTACCTGTATTTTCTAGCCAATCAGAAAGTTCATCATAAACTAGCTTAGATTTTGACTCTACCCATGCACTGAAAAATTCAATATTTTCAGAAATAGAGCCATCTTGGTGGATCAAGGCAACACAAACTAAGGCTGGCCGACGCTCATTTGGACGTAAGGAACATAGATTGTCAGATAATATGCGCGGCAGCATCGGGATATTAAAACCCGGTAAATAGTTAGTGAAAGAGCGGGAAAGGGCGAGTTTATCGAGCTCACTTCCTTCGCTGATATAGCTAGTTGGGTCAGCAATGGCGATAAATAATTTTAAATCGCCGTTTTCAGTTTTTTCAATATAAAGCGCATCATCCATATCTTCAGTGCTTGCACTATCAATAGTCACAAAATGCAGCTCAGTTAAATCAACACGTTCAATACCCTGATCATCACGCTCACAGTCAACCATTTGTGGTTCATCACGGTCTAATTGGTGACGGCGTAACGTTACCCACCAAGGAGCAAAATGGTCAGCGCCATCAGTAATGTATTCAGTGATGTCTGCATAAAATGCCTTATCTCCTTTTAAGGGATGGCGACGCATTTGTGCGACGGCCCAGTCATCTTGTTTGAATTGATGTGTAATTCCATCTATTGGGCGACAGGAAATAGCGTCTTTTAATAAAGGATGATCAGGGATAATAAATAATCGATTGTCGTTCTCTTTTTTCTGAATTTTACCGACAAAACGTTCAAGAAAAGGTTCTACAAGCTCTTCTGGCTCTACAAATTCACGGTCTTTATCTGTATGTACGGAGGCAATAACGCGGTCACCATGCATGACTTTTTTCATTTGCGGAGGTGGGATAAAGTAACTTTTTTGTCCATCAACTTCTAAAAAACCGAAACCTTTTTCAGTACCTTTAACTAGGCCTTCAACTCGGGGGGTTTGGGCATGTAATTTTTGTTTAAGCTGTGCGAGCAATGGGTTATCTTGAAACATACTTACCATTTATTTTGTGAGGTTGAGTTTGACTCTATTGTTACGTAAGACAAAGTATTAGGGCAAGAAAAAAATGCGCTTTTAACCATATCTGAGAGCTAATAGGAATTAACTAAAGGTTAATAACGATTAGCTGAGAGTCAAATTTATTAATTTTCAGGATATACTTTGTCTTTGAATTCGCATAAATCTTCGATAATACAAGAGCCGCAACGCGGTTTTCGCGCAATGCAAGTATATCTGCCATGTAGTATAAACCAATGATGACAATCAACTTTAAACTCTGCTGGGACGACTTTTAATAACTTATCTTCGACTTCAACGACATTTTTACCTGATGCGAAATTGGTACGATTACAAACTCTAAAAATATGCGTATCAACAGCAATTGTTGGCCAACCAAATGCAGTATTTAGTACTACATTGGCTGTTTTACGACCAACACCCGGCAAAGCTTCAAGCGCTTCACGGTCTTCTGGAACTTGGCTATTATGTTTTTCAATTAAAATTTTACAGGTTTTAAAAACACTTTCAGCTTTAGTATTAAATAAGCCAATGGTTTTTATATATGATTTTATGCCATCGACACCCAGAGCCATGAGCTTTTCTGGGGTATTTGCAACAGGATATAATTTTGCGGTTGCTTTATTAACACTGACATCAGTTGCTTGCGCTGAAAGCAATACCGCAATAAGTAACTCAAAAGGGGAGTTAAATTTTAACTCCGTTGTTGGATGAGGATTGTTATCGCGTAGACGAGTTAGAATCTCAAGGCGTTTTGATTTATTCATTGCTCACATAATATTAATTTAAGAAATATGACTACCGCACCCTTGTTGTTTTTCATATTCGCGGGCTGGTTGTTGATCCAGTTTCAGGGCGGCTCTTTTTTTCATTTTTTCATCTATCAAATACTTACAGGCTAACATTAAGGCTAAGCCAATAAATGCACCTGGGGGCAGCATAGCGAGTAAAAATGGTGAGTCAAGGTGTAAGACTTCAATTCTTATGGATTTAGCCCATGATCCTAGTAATAAATCGGCACCATCAAATAGGGTTCCATTGCCTAAAATTTCACGCATTGCGCCAAGCACAAAAAGTGCAGCGGTAGCACCAAGTCCCATTGCTAAGCCATCTATCGCAGATAAATGAACAGGATTTCGTGACGCATAAGCTTCGGCGCGCCCAATGACGATACAGTTTGTAACGATAAGAGGGATAAATATTCCAAGTGATTCATATAAGCCAAAGGCATAGGCATTAATAAGCATTTGAACAGCACTAACAACCGAAGCGATGATCATAACATAAATTGGGATACGTATTTCTGCCGGAACCCAGCGGCGAAAGGCAGAGATAGCAACATTAGTACAAATTAGAACTAACGTCGTGGCTAATCCAAGCCCCAATGCGTTGGTTGCTGTTGAAGAAACCGCCAATAATGGGCATAAACCCAATAATTGCACTAGAGCAGAGTTATTTTTCCATAACCCTTGAACCATCAGATCTTTCGATTCACTCATTATTATTCATCCCCGCAAATAGGGTAACTCGATAATTCTTGCTGTATATGTTGCATAAATACAGCGGTACGTTTTGTGGCATTAACAACCGCTCTGGGGGTTATCGTTGCGCCAGTGAATTGGTCGAATTCACCACCATCTTTTTTTACTGCCCATTTAGGGTCGTTATCGGATTCCATTTTTTTACCACTAAAATGGGTTATCCAATCAGAAATACGTGTTTCAATTTTATCACCAAGACCTGGTGTTTCATGATGCTCAGTCACTCGGACTCCTAGTACCGTACCTTTGAAATCCGCACCAACTAAAAGATGAATAGCACCTGAATAACCGTCGCGAGCGGTACTTTCTAATGCGGCTGCAACGGGTTCACCATTTTTTCGGGCTATATAAAGCCGTCTTGGTAGTTTATTACCTAAAACAGATTCATTGGTGACAAGATAACACTCTTTGGCCAAATCATTATCATATAGCTCAGATGGCACGACTTGATCGAGTAATTTCTTTTGTACGAGAGCTGCTTGTTCCGCAATAGTTTCTTTAGTCAAAGTATAGACTGCGGCACTGAGTGCGGTAGTTCCCGCAGCAAATAGTGCTAAAATTGTACTATGGCGTCGCATCGTATTTAACATATTGGTTTCCTACTTATGTCCATGTCCGTACGCGCGAGGCTGCGTATAGTAGTCAATTAATGGCACTGTAATATTGGCCAATAATACCGCAAAGGCGACGGCATCTGGATATCCACCATAAACGCGTATTACCCAGACTAAAAATCCAATCATGATGCCAAATATAATTCGGCCCTTAGGTGTCGTTGAGGCGGTGACTGGGTCGGTTGCGATAAAAAATGCCCCAAGCATCGTTGCGCCTGATAACAATTGAACTAAAGGTTGCGAATAACGGCCATCATCAATTAACCAACTGATGATAGAGAAAAATGCTAAAGTGCCGATAAATGCGACAGGGATCTGCCAGCTAATAATACGGCGGTTAAGCATAATCAAACCACCAATAAGATAAGCAATATTGACCCATTGCCAACCTATACCAGCAAGAGACCCTTGCAAAATAGGTTGCTGTAATACTTCAGATATAGAGTGGGTTAATAAACCTGTTTTAAAGCTATCTAAAGGTGTCGCTTGGCTCATGCCATCGACACCCATCCGTAACTGCTCTAAAGTAACTCCAGTGGGAGTATGACCACTCATAATGACAGATAAGCTATCCATTGCAGAAATAGAAAGCGTTTGTAATTCTTGTGGGGGTAACCAGTTAGTCATTTGGACGGGAAATGAAATAAGCAAGACAACATAACCAACCATTGCGGGATTAAATGGATTTTGCCCTAATCCACCATAACATTGTTTGGCAATAATAATGGCAAATACAGTACCGAGTACGATAAGCCACCAAGGTGCTAATGGCGGTAAACTTACGCCAAGTAATAAGGCAGTTACAATCGCTGAATTATCTTTCAGTACGGGAAGTATAGGTTGTTTGCGTAAGCGAATTGCAATAGCTTCTGTTATAGCAGCCGTCACCATCGCTAAAATAATTTGATAAAGTGTACCGATACCAAAAAAATAGGTTTGAACAGCAATACCGGGGATTGCTGCAAGTAAAACCCAGAACATTATCTGACTGGTACTTTGCCTATCATGAGTAAATGGGGCACTAGCTATTTTTAATCGGCGATTTTTCGCATCAAGTGGCCTAAATTTCATCTTTTATCACTTACTCTGTAGTTGTCTGTTCATTTTGTTTCTGAGTTTGCTTCGCTTTCACGCGGGCTATTGCTGCAGCTACTGCAATTTTACGGGGATCAGTTTCTTCTTCAATTGGCATCTGCGCGGCAGGAGCTAGTTCATCTTCAATCGTCACTTGTGTCGCTAATTCCGTTTGTGCTTGGGCTAGTTTTTTGGCTTTTGCACGTGCAATCGCAGCTGCGACTGCCGCTTTGCGTGGGTCAACTTCCGTTTCGGTTGATGTTGTCACTGTTTCTGTGGCTATCGATTCAGGTTGAGATTGCTCTTGTGCCGCTTTTTTGGCTTTTGCACGTGCAATCGCAGCTGCGACTGCCGCTTTGCGTGGGTCAACTTCCGTTTCGGTTGATGTTGTCACTGTTTCCGTGGCTATCGATTCAGGTTGAGATTGCTCTTGTGCCGCTTTTTTGGCTTTTGCACGTGCAATCGCAGCTGCGACTGCCGCTTTGCGTGGGTCAACTTCCGTTTCGGTTGATGTTGTCACTGTTTCTGTGGCTATCGATTCAGGTTGAGATTGCTCTTGTGCCGCTTTTTTGGCTTTTGCACGTGCAATCGCAGCTGCGACTGCCGCTTTGCGTGGGTCAACTTCCGTTTCGGTTGATGTTGTTACTGTTTCCGTGGCTATCGATTCAGGTTGAGATTGTTCTTGTGCCGCTTTTTTGGCTTTTGCACGCGCAAGTGCTGCATTTACCGCAGCTTTTCTAGGATCTTCATTGATATCTAGAGATGGGGAGCTCAATTGTTCATTTGCCATTTTTTCGGCTTGTTTGGCTCGAGCTTGTGCTTTGCGAGCTTCTCTAGCGGCAATGGCCGCACTGTTATCCGGTAGCTCACCAGAAATAATTTTGATAGGTTCATTGGAAAGCTTTTGCTTGGCTTTAACCCTTGCCAATGCAGCATTAACAGCATCGTTATTTATGTCATCAACTTGTACAGCTGCTTTTTTATGGCGCTCTGCACGAGCAAGTTTATCTCGCTCCATACGCTGCTGTTTAGCTTCAAAACGCAATTTAGCCTCAGCAGAACGGCGCTCTTCTTGGGTGAGTTCACGGATTTCTGCTTTTTCTTGGCGATAATACTGCACTAAAGGAATATTACTTGGGCAAACATAAGCGCAAGCACCACATTCAATACAATCGAATAAGTTATGTTTTTGCGCTTTCTCGTGCTCATTTCCTTTACTAAACCAGTATAGCTGTTGTGGTAGTAATGCAGCGGGACAGGCGTCAACACAGAGTCCGCAGCGAATGCAGGCTTCTTCTAATGCTTTTTGGCCAACTTCTTCCATTGTTGGAACTAAAAGGCAATTACAAATTTTAACGACTGGTACATTTAAGTCAGGCAGGGTGAAGCCCATGAGTGGACCACCCATGATCACCATTTGTTCTATCTCGGGTATAAACTCAGATTGTTCAAGAAGATATTTTACAGGAGTCCCAAGTCGAACCCAAAAATTGCCTGGTTTTTGAATAGCTTCACCGGTGACAGTGACGACGCGCTCAATTAATGGCTGTCCATCAATTACTGCGCGCTTAATGGCAACGACAGTACCGACATTTTGCATTAAAACACCAATTTGAGAAGAACGAGCCCCCGAAGGGACTTCTTTACCTGTTAGTATTTTAGTTAATTGTTTTGCGCCACCTGAGGGATATTTTGTCGGGATAACTTTAATGAGTATTTTGTTGTCTCGCTTAGTGATAGCGTGTTTTAACGCCTCAATCGCTTCAGGTTTATTATCTTCAATACCAATTAATACTTGGTCAGGATTTAAAAGGTGTTGTAAAACTCGGCATCCTTCAATCACTTCAATTGCATGTTCCTGCATTAATCTATCATCTGCTGTAATGTAAGGCTCACATTCAGCAGCATTGATAATCAATGTATTAATAGCATCTTGCCCACCGGCAAGTTTTGATGCGGTAGGGAACCCTGCACCACCAAGGCCGGCAATACCAGCTTGCTCAATTTTTAGTAGCAATTGTGCCGTAGTAAGTTGTTCATAATGCTTTTCTGGGAAGAGTGGGCACCACTCATCATTTCCATCTGATTTAATACGAACACAAAGTTCTTTAAGACCTGATGGATGGGCCGTAACCATTGGCTCGATGGCCGTAATAGTACCGGATGTTGAGGCATGAACCGGAACTGTTCGACCCAATCCTTTCGTTAAAGGCTGTCCTTTTAAAACATGGGCGCCGACAGTAACAATTAATTCACCTTCAGGGCCTAAATGTTGTTGTAAAGGAATGATGATTTCATCAGGTACAGAGGCAATGCGCATAGGCACTTTGCTTGACTGCAATTTCATTTCCGGTGGATGAATACCACCTTTAAAGTCCCAAATATCATCGTTTTTTAGCCAGCTAAAAAGCTTAAACATGTGACTCACCTCTAGTTAATATTTGGCGTTGTTCTAGAGGTTCCACAGAAATATTTTTAACAGGGATCGAGTTAAGATCCCACTTCCAGTTTGCAGTAGTCGTTTTCACAGGGACCAGCTCAATACAATCAGTTGGGCAAGGCGCAACGCAGAGGTCGCAACCAGTACACAAATCTTCAATTACTGTATGCATGGCGCGTGTTGCACCAACAATAGCATCAACAGGACAGGCTTGAATGCATTTTGTACAACCGATGCAATTCTCTTCATCAATAATGGCAACTTTACGAATAGGGTTTTGCGCTGAGTCATCACCATCAATAGGTTGAGGATCAACATTCATTAGTTCTGCAATTTTGAGCATGACAAGCTCGCCACCCGGTGCGCATTTATTAATCATTTCACCATTATTAGCCACGGCTTCTGCGTAGGGGCGACAACCAGGGTAGCTACATTGACCACATTGACTTTGTGGTAAAATAGCGTCGAGCTTTTCAACGATTGGGTCTTGTTCAACTTTAAATCGTAGGGATGCATATCCGAGGATCAGACCAAATATAAGGCCCAAAACAGCTAATATGCCAATTGCAATCCATAAAGACATCATTAGAATTTCACCAAACCACTGAAGCCCATAAATGCAAGAGACATCAGACCTGCGGTAATCAGCCCAATTGAAGAACCACGAAATGGTGCAGGGACATTTGCGATAGCAAGGCGTTCCCTGATGGCGGCAAACAACACCATAACAAGAGAAAAGCCAACTGCTGCGCTAAATCCATACATTGCTGACTGTAAAAAATTATGGGATTGATTGATATTGAGTAAAGCGACACCTAGCACTGCACAGTTTGTGGTGATCAAGGGTAAGAAAATACCGAGTAAACGATAGAGGGTTGGACTCGTTTTTCTAACAACCATTTCTGTAAATTGCACCACAACTGCGATAACCAGTATAAAGCTGAGGGTGCGTAAATAGAGTAGGTCGAGAGGGATAAGAATTAAGGTATCCATCAGCCAAGAGCTAATAGAAGCTAGTGTCATAACGAATGTTGTCGCAAAGCCCATTCCAATGGCGGTCTCGAGTTTTTTTGATACGCCCATAAAAGGGCATAGGCCGAGGAATTTAACGAGGACGAAGTTGTTAACCAGCACCGTTCCAACAAATAGAAGAAGATAGTCAGTCATTTCATTGCCTGAAAATAGAAATAAAAGTACAAAAACTGGCTATAGCCAGTTAAACAGTCTGTATGATAACAATCTATTTTTGTGATGCTTATCGATCTTGTGTGAAAGTCATTTTAACGCGAACAGAACGTTTTAAATATGGGACAAAGAATCCTGCGCCAAATAGTGGCCAAGCGAGAACTTGTAATGCGGTCTTATCATCAATCGTTGAGAATGCAAAAGTTTTTAAACCAAGCAGCAATAAAATCAACAACCAAATAATAAACCGGCGTGGAAAATGGCGAGAATGTGAAAACATCAGTCGAAGGATATAGACACTAAACAGTGTCATCGCAATAGAAATGGCAAAAGATACATACCATTCCATCGGTATGAAATTCGTCCAATTTTCAATGGTGGTTACTATTTCATAGAGTTTAATGAAATACATCACTGTCATGCTGCAAACCGCTATAAAGGTGAGTAATAGGTAAGTTGCTGGTACGAGTAACCAGCCAGTGATACGGTTAGCGTTATAAACAGAGGTCATAAAATTAAAAGTCCATTAATGTAAAACGTTAGCTATATTAACATGATGATATTTTTTGATCCTACCATAGATTTATTTGCTAATTAATTCATTCTGATGGTACTTTTTTAGCTATCTATACTTTTCTGACTATTTAAGTTAAATGCATCTACGAGGTCAATATGTCTAAGCCGATTAAAGTTGGTATTATAGGGTATGGTTATGCGAGTAAAACATTTCATACACCATTTTTAGCCCGTCTTGCCGGTTTTGAATTAACCGCGATTTCAAGTAGTGATCCAAGTAAAGTAAAAGCAGATTGGCCTAATATTAATGTCGTTTCTTCGCCAGAAGCGATATTTGCTGATCCTGAAATTGAATTGGTTGTTATACCAACACCCAATGACACTCATTACCCACTGAGTCGTGATGCACTTGCAGCGGGTAAGCATGTTGTCGTCGATAAACCTTTTACATTAAATGTTGAAGAAGCGTTAAAGTTAAAACAGCAAGCAGAAAAAGCAGGGAAATTACTCTCTATTTATCATAATCGCCGTTGGGATTCAGGATTTCGTACCGTTAAAAAACTTCTTCAAGATGGCTGCCTCGGTGAGATCAAATATTATGAATCACATTTTGATCGTTTTCGTCCGGTTGTAAGACAACGCTGGCGTGAAGCTGATATTCCGGGAGCGGGTATTTGGTATGACTTAGGGCCTCACTTATTGGACCAAGTCTTACAGTATTTTGGCAAACCTAAAGGTATTACCGTTGACCTGGGTAAAATAAGGCCTGGCGCGGAGGCTGTGGATTACTTCCATGCAATGCTTGAGTATGCAGATAAAAAAGTTGTACTCCATTCAACTACACTCGCAGCAGCGCCCATGCCAATTTATATTATTCATGGAATGAAAGGTAGTTATGTAAAGTATGGATTAGATACGCAAGAAGATTGCTTGAAAAATGGTTTATTCCCACAAGATGAGCGCTGGGGAGAAGATCAAAACAAAGGAATAGTTACCCTGTCACAAGGTGACGAATTCATTACTCAGGAATGGCCGAATGAAAAGGGCAATTACGGCGGCTATTATGAGGCAATTCATGATGCTATCCGATTAGGTAAAGCAAACCCAGTTACGCCAAATGAAGCCATTGATATAATGAAATTGATTGAAGCTGGTATACTTTCCGCAAAAGAAAAACGGACAATTGAAGTCATTTTTTAAGATTTAATTTAATGATAGAGCCTGCGATAAACAGGCTCTTATTTTTGGATAATAGAATGAATTTACTAGCGAAGTTTAGAATAGATCCTTTTTTGTTAATCATGATATGTGTGGTTGTAGTGGCGAGTCTATTTCCTTGTGAAGGTGAAATTAAGACAGCCTTTAAATACTTAACCACAGCTGCAATAGCATTATTGTTTTTTATGCATGGTGCTAAATTATCTCGAGAGTCAATTATGGCGGGTGTAGGGCATTGGAAGCTACATCTATTAGTTTTTGCCAGTACATTTATTTTATTTCCTATCATAGGGCTAGGTTTACGCTTTTTGGTGCCAGATTGGATGTCTCCAACGGTATATATGGGCTTTTTATATTTGTGTGCGTTACCTGCCACCGTTCAATCTGCCATTGCTTTTACCTCTGTTGCCGGCGGTAATGTTGCTGCTGCTATTTGTAGTGCATCGGCATCAAGTATTTTAGGTGTTTTTCTCTCACCTATACTGGTTGGTTTTTTAATGGATGCTGACGGAAGCGAAGCTATTGATACACTCAATGCAATTGGCTCGATACTGATGCAATTAATGTTGCCATTTGTTGTTGGACATTTAGCGCGCCCATTAATTGCCAATTGGATTAATCGTCATCGTAAATTAGTTAATATCACTGACCGGTCATCGATACTATTAGTTGTTTATGTTGCTTTTAGCGAGGCAGTGGTAGAAGGGATATGGCAACGGATTGATGCATTTTCATTATTGATGATATCAATCGTTACCTGTGTGATCTTATTTATTGTTATCGTTATTAACACTACAGCGGCACGCTTATTTGGTTTTAGTAAGGAAGATGAGATAACCATCGTATTTTGTGGTTCTAAAAAGAGTTTAGCTAATGGAGTGCCAATGGCGAATGTACTTTTTCCTGCTGCAACAGTTGGGGTGATATTATTGCCACTGATGATCTTCCATCAAATTCAGCTAATGGTGAGTGCAGTATTAGCGCAAAGGTATGCAAAACGCTTATTGAATAAATAAAATTTAATTCACGCGATGGTTCGGCTAATATCGCGTGAGTTATTATTAAGTTAGAATAAAATCCATTTTAGTTACAACATGCTTAAGTGTTAATTACTTATATTACATCAGCATCTGTGTATATTTTTATTAAGGAGGGGAGTTAAACAGGATGAAATAATTTATAAATCACCCTGTTTTGAAGATAGCGAAGGTATTATCGTATGGCCACTTTTTGCATTAATGCTGCTTTTTCACTATCTGATAAAAATGCCATTGCGAGTCCGTTTCGTTGAATTTGCTCAATGTCGCTGAGACTAAGTCCCGCTTGTGGCGCTGCAATTTCATATTCATAAGGAAGTTCAATCCCTTGCACGGCAGGGTCGTCAGTATTAATTGAAGCTAACACACCGTTTGCTAAAAATGTTTTCAATGGATGATTAGCCAAAGAGGTTACTGTGCTAGTTTGAATATTCGAGGTTAAACAGCTTTCAATGCCGATTTGATTCTTAGCCAAATATTCCATTAATGATGGATCTTCAATAGCTTTGACTCCGTGACCTATCCGTTGTGCACCAAGTTCATTAATCGCATGCCAAATGCTACTTGCTCCTGCTGCTTCACCAGCGTGAACGGTAATATTTAAGTCAGTATTTCGAGCTTTTAAAAAGTGGTCTTCAAACAATTTACCGGGAAAACCGAGTTCATCACCAGCTAAGTCTAATGCACATAACTTGTCACGATGGGCGAGAAGTCCAGCGAGTTCAAGTGAGCATGCTTCTTGACCAAATGTACGGCTAAGAATACCAATTAAATTAATTTTGATGTCATATTGGCGACAACCCGCTTGAACACCATCAATAATGGCTTCTACGACTGCCTCAACGGGTAATTGATGTTTCATTGCCATGTAGTAGGGAGAGAAACGTAGTTCTGCATAATCGATGCCAGCTCTGAATGCATCTTCCACATTCTCTTGTGCAACACGCTTACAAGCGTCTAGGTTAGCAAGAACAGCAACCCCCCAGTCGAGCTTAGCTAAAAAACCAACAAGATCCGCCTCTTGTCCAATGATTTGAACATGGGGCCTTAATGTTTCTAGTTCATATGCAGGCAATTCAATATTGTGTTGCTCAGCAAGCGAAAGAATCGTTTCTGGGCGAATATTTCCATCAAGGTGGCGATGTAAATCAGTTAAAGGTAAGCGTGTATTTATCACGTAGTGACTCCTTATCTATTTTCTATTCTTATATTGGCTGTTATTGCAAAAAAATCAATGTTGAGTCACGCAATATGTGAAATAAATACATTTGTTACATTAAAAGTTAGATGTCTGTCACATAATGATAGAGTGGTTATCTATAGATACAAAAACGCCAGTCAATTAATGACTGGCGTTTTATTCATTACTTTATAGAAAAAAGTAAATTATTGAGCAGGAACTGCTTCCGCTTGTGGTGCTATTTCAACAGGTTCAGCGCCTTCTGCTTCCATTTGTACTTCTGGTGCAGGTTCTACTTCTGAATTCATATCATCAGCTGGGTTAGACATTACTTTCATTTTAGTCAAGAATTCAGCTAAAGTGAATTTGTCTTGGTTAAAAGTAATATCATTGCCAGCAAATTTAATCGTCATTGTTAAGTCAGTTGCGCTATCGACCATCCAAGGCGATTTCTTCTGTTTTGCTTTCGCAGCACGTTCTTCATCTGTCATGAACATTTCTTCAAACGGAGAAGAGAACATATCAGAAGTTAACATTTGCTGAACACCAGCAAACTCAGTCGTGATTTCATCTTTCATTGCTTTTTTAGCGGCAGCATCAACTGGGACACCTTGGTCTAAAATCATCACTTGAGTCATTGATTCAATAAGCATTGGCTTATTAAGTTTCATGCTAAAGTCAAAAGAGCTGATGAGCTGTTTAATTGCTTCATCTACTTTGTTAGACATTGCTAAAGCTGTAATTTCGTCTTGATTCCATTTATTAAACGTTATGTTTAAGTCAATAGAACTTTGGCCAGCTTCGTTTTTCCAAGTAAATGGACTAACAATGAAAACTGGTTTGCTTTTCATTAGTTCTGGCAGTGTTGTACTCATCATTTCCATTGCTAACTTTTCAGTTGCTTGTGATGGGTCACCACTTGCTAGACCTTCGCTAAGAGCTTTGTTGTATTGCTCAACAAATTTACCTAAAGCTTTAGCATCTAATTTTTCAATAGCAACTGTGATCTGGCCTGAACCTAAGTTTTCACCAAGTGCTTTTAAGTCGCCAATGCTGTAGGAAACATTACCTTTAACATCTTCACCGTTAATGGATGTATCACTAGCAATTTTGAAATCTTTAAAAGAGAATTTAGTTTCTGGGATATTGAAATCAGTATCTGCAATGACAAATTCTTGTGTACCTGTATAGAAACCGTACTGTGATTTTTTCACATTAGAAACAAGTTTTAAGCCTTTTAAGGTCATTGTTTCTGATTTATCGGTTTTACCCATCACCAAACTGTCAGTGATTAATGAAGCGTCTACAGACTCTAGGTCAGCTGAAGTAGAGACGTCCAATTTAGAACCACTGAATGATAATGCAACATCATCTTTATTATATTCAACAGGGATAAGTTCTAAGTTAGTATCAATACTTTTAGAATAACCAATTACAGCTGTGCCCGTAATGAATGGTTTACCCTTAGTTGCTTCAAATAGCTCTTTAGTTGTCGCATTGTTAGCTAATTCCATATGAGTTGCAGCCAATTTTGGCATTAAATTAAATTTAGCAACTTGAGAAATAGGGAATGGACCATGGTCAATATTGGCTTTAAATACGATAGCGTCTGTAGGTGTTGCTGAGTCAGCAGAGCTGATCACGATATCTGCTTGTGAAGAGAAAACACCACGTTTGTAATTTTCTACTTTAAAATTCACGCCCGCTTCAGGGGTATTTACAGCAAAAAAATCGTTGGTTTTAGTAACTACTCTATTGAGTTCATCTTCAACTTTTGAGCCTGTGTACCATGATGCTCCAGTCCATACCACACCTACAGCAACGATAACACCAATCGCGACTAATGACTTTTTCATTATAAACATCCATCCTTTCAGTACGTTTTTAACGCACCTTAAAATATTGTATAAGTTTTATATAACCGTTTTCATATTACTAATAAAAAACAGGTTAAATACAGAATTTGACACTAAATATTAAATACTCGGGCAAGCTTTCCATTACCTTTAATGGAAATACTTTCCTCATAAGCAGGTAAAAATATTGACTCTCCAGAACCAATATTGATGATATCATTACCTGAGCTCAAAACTAACTCACCTTCAATACAAAACAGTATGGAAGCGGTATTGTTATCGACGGCTATTCCCGAATCGTTAATAGAATATATATTAAATGAAAAATCTTCTACTGGAATATTATATTTCCAGATATTTCCATATTTTTCAGGGATGCTCAGTAAATCATCAGCCTTGGTAGGCTTAAAGTCAATGTTAGCAATAAGTTCTGTAATATCAATATGTTTATTGGTTAATCCTGCACGTAGAACATTATCTGAATTCGCCATTACCTCTAAACCAACACCTTCTAAATAAGCATGGGGTGTTCTCGCATATAAGAACATTGCTTCTCCGGGTTGCAATTCAACAACATTAAGAAGAAGTGGTGAAAATAATCCATTATCTTCAGGATACAGACTCACCATTTGTTTAATGGAGTTCCAAGGTTCACCTTGACGACTATTTAACGCCGCTTTTAACACACCTAATGCAAGTTCTTTTTGTTCTCCTGCAAGATTAAGAATTTGTGCAAAAAGCCTTGCAAGTTTTTCTTCACTCGGTGATTGGACAAACAACTGGATATCAGGATGTGCAGCAGAAACAAAATCAAGTAATTGCGCTATTTCTGACAAAGGGCGAAATGCATTCATTGCTTTAAACGGTGTTAAAGCATAAATCAATTCGGGCTTATGATTGTCATCTTTATAGTTTCGAATAGGGGAGTCTAAAGAAATACCTGCGGCATTTTCTTTTGCAAAACCAACCTCGGCATAAGTCTTATTCGGGTGTACTTGGACAGATAAAGGTTGCGCCGCACATAGCACTTTAAATAAATAAGGTAACCGCCCATAGTGCTGAGCGATATTTTTTCCTAGATATTTATCAGGATCACTACTAATAAGCGTTTCAAGCGAAATAACCTGATTTGATTCAGGAACAATAACGTCAGAACTGGCTTTTGGATGAGCGCCCATCCAAAGCTCAGCCATGGGTAAATTATTAGGGTTAGATATGCCATACAGCTTAGTAAGTGCTGTTTTACTACCCCAATCATAATGTTGAACTTTATTTATCATTTTAAGCATAGCAAAACTCTCTTCTTTTTAGAAAATCAACTCATTTCCTTTTTACAACAACACAATAAGCTCGACTAAGTCTCATAATTGAAATTCAATTTGTGGCATCATACTGCTCGGTTATTTGCTTACCTGCAAGCAGATGATTCTAAAATCAATTATTCTGTGTATGTATCTAAGGAGATAGTAATGGCAGCCACTCGCATTGAAAAAGACTCAATGGGACCAATTGAAGTACCTGCTGACCAATTGTGGGGCGCGCAAACGCAGCGTTCTTTAGAACATTTCCGTATATCTGTAGAAAAAATGCCCGTTGCTCTTATCCACGCACTCGCTATCACTAAAAAAGCAGCGGCTAGTGTGAATATGGATTTAGGGTTATTAGTTAAAGAACGTGGTGATGCCATCATTGCAGCCGCAGATGAAGTTTTAGCTGGTAAACATCCAACTGAATTTCCTCTAGCCATCTGGCAAACTGGTTCTGGTACTCAAAGTAACATGAACATGAATGAGGTGCTAGCGAATCGTGGTAGTGAAATTCTAGGTGGACAACGAGGGAATGATCGTCTTATCCATCCAAATGATGATGTGAACAAAAGCCAGAGTTCAAATGACGTATTTCCTACAGCAATGCATGTTGCGGCAGTTGTTGCTATTCGTGAACATCTCTTGCCTGAGCTTAAAATCCTACAAAAAACATTGGATGCTAAAGCAAAAGCGTTTAAAGATATCGTTAAGATTGGACGTACTCATCTACAAGATGCAACCCCACTGACATTAGGCCAAGAAATTTCTGGCTGGGCAACTATGTTGGCAAACAGTGAAAAGCATATTGAAAATTCAGTTCCACATGTATGTGAGCTTGCATTAGGTGGCACGGCTGTTGGTACCGGATTAAACACGCATCCTGAATATGCGGTTCGTGTGGCGAAAAAAATCGCGGAGCTAACAGGGCAGCCATTTATTACGGCGCCTAACAAATTTGAAGCATTGGCAACCTGCGATAGCCTCGTTCATGCACATGGTGCACTTAAAGGATTATCTGCATCATTAATGAAAATAGCTAATGATGTTAGATGGTTAGCGTCAGGTCCACGTTGTGGTATTGGTGAGATTTCAATTCCAGAGAATGAACCAGGTAGTTCTATCATGCCAGGTAAAGTTAACCCTACTCAGTGTGAAGCCTTAACGATGCTTTGTGCTCAAGTTATGGGTAATGATGTTGCTGTTAATATCGGTGGCGCATCAGGGAATTTTGAACTCAACGTATTCCGCCCAATGTTGATTGATAACTTCTTACAATCAGTTCGTTTATTAGCTGACGGTATGCGTAGCTTCAACGAGCATTGTGCAGTCGGTATCGAACCAAATCGTGAGCGTATTGAAAAATTACTTCACGAATCACTGATGTTAGTCACTGCATTGAATACCCATATTGGTTATGACAAAGCGGCTGAAATTGCCAAAAATGCACATAAAGAAGGGCTTACTCTGAAAGAGTCAGCGCTTAAATTGAACTACTTAACTGAAGAACAATTTGATGACTGGGTTCGTCCTGAAGACATGGTTGGTAGCATGAAGTCGTAAGCTATTGGAAAAACCAAAGCTTGTTAAATTAGAACACCTGCTGATTTAAAACAGTAGGTGTTTTTTTATTCTTTAACTGATTAGCGTTCTATATATAAATTTAGACGAGGGATAATTAATTCTACCGGTTTTGATTTAGGCCGATTACGAATAGCAATATTATCCATATGATAATCAGGAAGATCGCCGATAACAATGTCTGTAAGCTCTTTGTCTACCGCGAAAACAAACAAAGGTGTGGCACAAGCAAATTGTGTTTGTTTTTGTTGTTCCTTATCCCAAACTCTAGCAATAGGTTGAACTTTAACGGGGCGTTGTGTTTTTAGTACGGCATCATGGGGCAGCGAATGAATAAGGGCTATTTCACTCATCAGTTGTATTTGCCATTGTTCTTTAGGAATGTCACTTGGCCCTCGGCCACTTTCAAAACTGTCTTGCAGACGATTAAGAACCTCTTCTTTAGTCATTTTATTGATTACTTTTTTGTTTGCCCAACCAAAGCGAATGGTATCAATATCAGAAAGTAGGGTGAGGGTACGGTAAGTATTTAGTGTTAATAACCCATGAAGGCTTTCTCTTATAAAATCAAAACGTTGTGATTCATCTAGTTGAGTTACTATTTTTTTTATTTCAATTTTTAATAAATTAATTTGAGTTATTAATTTATTAAACTGCAGATATCCAGCAGGTGATGTTTCAACACAAATTGCTCCTGGTAATCGTATCGCAGATTTATTACTAACAAGACCTGATTTTTTATGGATAAATAATAGACTTATTAGCTGGATAATGTCATTAAGCGCTTTTTTCCCTGTTACTTTTTCGACTAATATTGAAGATATTTCACTGGTTTCATCACCTTTGAGTATTTCAGGTAAACGGAATACATTAGCTATAAACATAGATTGCGCTAACAATAAATGACTGAGTTCATTTATGTGGGCTTCTAAACGATTGAAACAATCAATTAAATTTTGTTTATTGTTATTCATGTTTTTATTTAGTTACAACATTCTATTTGTGATACAAAACAAGTTAACATTAGCATTGACGATTATCAATGCTAAACCGTAAAAAAGAGGGCTAAAAAGAAAGTACCGATAGATAAACGGTTTTTGAAGTGTGTGAGTTATTTTAACAGTTCGTAATTTATATCGATATCAATAGCTTGATAAAATGCGTTTTGAGTATCACTTATTGTCCATACCGCTAAAATAACATGATAACCATTGTAATTTTTTGGTAAATCACAGCGATGATGCACTTGATCCTCTGGTATTTCTAATTTCTCAACCTTGCAAAAGGGGGTTAAATTAAACTGACTTCGAGATAATGGCTGGCTGGAGTCCCAATTAGGATTAGTAATGAAATATTCCCATTTAGAAGTTTTATGTACAGCGGTAAGCCGCCAATAAAAATCGACATTGCTTTGATTTATTTTATTATGCTTCCAACGAAAAGTTTCTTGTAAATCAATTGGATAAAATCTATCTATACCTGCACTTGCTAGATGTCCATCAGCAGGCCCTTGTTGGGGAAACCCTTTTAAGCCCTCGACTGATTGTGGCTCATATCGCACAGGGCCGCAGTCAATATTATTTTTTAATTTACATTGATATGCTCGGCTCGCTGGGGATTCAACATACCCGTGAGACCAAACCAAAAAACTGCAACACAGCAATAATGGAAGTAACAGAAATTGTTTCATTGAATATCCTCATCATTTATAGAAAATATAGAGTCTATTAATGATGAGAATAGATAAATTTCATTTTTTATCAGTAGCAAATGATAGGTTAGCAGTTAATTTTTAATTTATAAGCAATCATGGCGCCAAGTAGCAACATAGCTGCTATAAAAATAGCAACGCCATTCCAACCATACTGAGACCAAAATATACCCCCGATAGTCCCAGCGACACTTGAGCCAGTATAATAACTAAATAGGTATAATGATGATGCTTGACCTCGAGCGCGTTTTGCTCTTCGTCCAACCCAGCTACTCGCCACTGAGTGCGCAGCAAAAAATCCGGTAGTCAGTGCAGTCATGCCCAAAAGAATAACCCAAATATTAGGGTGTAATGTTAGTAAAATCCCAATGAGCATAAAGACTAGCGATGCGATTAAAATATTACCGAATCCGTATTTTATGGTCAGGCTACCCGTTTTAGTCGCACTATAGGTACCTGTTAAGTAGATTAACGATAGCATTCCGACTGTAGATTGGCTCAAATTATAAGGTTCTGCTAATAGGCGATATCCAATGTAGTTATACATGGTGACAAAACCGCCCATTAGGACAAAGCCTTCAATAAATAACCATGGTAACCCTTTATCACGCAAGTGAAGATGCAAGTTAACCCATAAGCTTTTAGGTTTAAGGGAGCTAGCTCTAAAATGTTGAGAAGGGGGTAATAATCGCCAAAATCCGATAGCAGCCAATAAGGCCAATGTTCCCAAAATGACAACCGCAATTCGCCAAGAATAAAAATCAGCAATCACACCCGTCATAAGCCTTCCGCTCATTCCACCAATAGAATTACCACTAATATAAAGCCCCATAGAAAGCGCAACATAGCTTGGGTGAATTTCTTCACTTAAGTAGGTCATTGCAACGGCGGCAACACCGCTCAAAGAGAGTCCAACTAAAGCGCGAACAATTAAGATACCCTGCCAACTTTCCATGACAGAACTGAGTAAAGTAAAAAGAGCAGCACAAGTTAATGAGATAGCCATGACATTTTTACGGCCTATAGCATCTGATATTGGCCCGGTAATCAATAATCCTAATGCCATCAATCCAGTACTTAAAGATAAAGATAAACTTGCTGTTGCTGGCGAAATATTAAAATCTTCAGATAGCAGCGGTAAGATAGGTTGTACAAAATATAACAAAGCAAAAGTTGCAAACCCTACGGTAAAGAAGGACAAAGTTACACGTAAATATAAAGCATCATCACGTTGTATATAATGCTTTTTGGGGGGGACCGGTATAGGTTGATCAGCGTCAAAATCATTAACTGAATGTTTTTCATCGACTGATTGGTCGGAAATTAGACTATTTGATGATTGTTCCATGAATATTCCTTGTCTGATCAACCTCATATCATTTGATTTCGATCAAAGAATAGAAATTTTGCAATCTTTTGTCTAATATATTAATAATAACAAATGATACTTTTAAAATATCAATTAAATAAGAGTACAGCATGAATATAGAATTAAGACATTTGCGTTATTTTATTGCTGTCGCTGAAGAGCTTCATTTTGGCCGTGCAGCTGAACGCTTACACATATCTCAGCCACCATTAAGTCAACAAATTCAAATTCTTGAAGAAAAAATCAACGCTAAATTACTTGAACGTAATAATCGGAATGTTTCTTTAACACCCGCGGGGACTATGTTTCTTAAAGAAGCGTACCAAATTTTATCCCAAGTCGATGCCGCTGCAATTAAAGCAGCGCGTATGGAAAAAGGAGAATTAGGCGAGCTCTCAATCGGCTTTACCTCTACAACACCTTTTATGCACAAAGTGACGATGAGCTTACGTCAATATCGAGAAACTTACCCCGATGTATCTATTCATATGCATCAGATGAATACCAAACAACAAATAGCACCATTGATAACAGGCCGTATTGATATTGGAATTATGCGTAATACGCTATTACCTGAACAACTTGATTATCAACTATTATTTAAAGAACCTTTTATGGTCGCAGTATACGAAGGACATCCGCTATTAGAGTTTGAAAATACAGGCATTGATATCAAGCAACTCGCTAAATATCCGCTCGTTTTTTTTGAAAGAGAAGTTGGCACTGCGCTTTACGATGAAATTAGCCAATTACTTGCTTCTGCCGGCGTTGTGCCAACAATATCTCAAGAGGCAGGGGAAGCCATGACGATTTTAGGTTTAGTCTCCGCTGGTATGGGAATTTCCATAATTACGGAATCATTTACGCGAATGAAAATTGATGGTGTACGATATATAAAATTAGCTAATATTAAAACGGTTTCTGAAGTGTGGTTAGTTTACAATACTCGTAGAGTTCTACCTGCCGCCGCTAAAAAATTAACCAATTTATTACTTGCAAATATTGTTGGTACTCTGGCGTGATCGAGATCACACTTACTGTGTATATGAAATCATTATTACACATATTAAGGCATAATAACTAATTGCTTTGTAAAGGATTTGGGCGCTAGCCATGTTAAATCAAACCGGTCATATTGACCAAATTAAACAACTAAACACTGGAATAGTGTATCAAGTCATTGATCAACATGGTCCAATCTCTCGTATTTCACTATCGAAACAATCTCAGTTAGCACCAGCAAGTATTACCAAAATAACACGCGAACTAATAGATGCACATTTAATAAAGGAACTTGAATTTCCTGTTTTAGGCCTACGTGGTAGACCAGCGATTGGATTAGTGGTTGAAAGTGAAGGTTGGCAATTTCTTGCAATTAGAATTGAAAATCAAAAGGTTAATATTGCACTTAATGAAATAAATGCTAGAACTCTTGCTGAAAATGAATATCCATTTCAAGTGCGAAACAATACCGAGTTTTGTGAATCTCTTTCATCGCTAATCAGTCATTTTTTTGAATCCAATCAACAGTATCTAGAACGTGTCACTGCAATTAGTATTTTATCTGATGGTATTTTAGACTCTCATTCAAAGATTATTTATCGATTGCCCAATTTTGATATAAATAATTTACATATTGGTGGATACCTAACAGAAAAAATAGGTCTTCCAGTTTATCTGCATTCATCAGTAAATGCTTTGGCATTAGCCGACCATTTTGCAAACTCTGCGAACCGAGTGGCAAATGTCATTTATCTACAATTAGATAAAATAGTTAATGTCGCCGTATTAAATCATAGCCAAATTTTGGAAACAAATACTCACCGCCCAATTCTTTTTGGTCATATTCAAGCAAGTAAAAACAATGATAGGCAATGCTATTGCGGGGGTGTTGGTTGCTTAGAAGCGCTTGTTTCAATGCCTGCGATTATACAGCAAGCACAAGCCTTACTTACAGATTTTCCATTATCAATATTAAATAATGGTTTAATATCACTCGAATCCATCTGCCATGGAATATTAAAAGAAGACAAATTATGTCTCTTTCTAATAGACAAAGTTGCGGAGCAACTCGCTACACCTTTAGCTATGATGGTAAATATCTTTGGAACTCAGTTAATTTTAATCAATTCACCATTAAATTCTGTATCAACTGTCTTTTTTTCTCGCTTATATACTTATATAAGTCAGCAATCAACTCCTCTGTATCATTTACATTTACAGATAGAAAAATCTAAATTTTCCATAAAAGAAAGTGAAACCTCATTAATTAAACAGTCATTATATGATGGTTCTTTGCTACTGCAATTATTACAAGGCTAATATCTATTAATAAACTTTTCGCTATCTTGCATAAAATTGAGCTAACGCAAAATTATCAATTTCCCATTCTAATAAACTGAATCCATATCATTTTTACAGCCTTTTGCTGCACAGTCTGTCACTTCAGGATAGAAATACCATGATGAACCTATTTATTACCGGGACAGATACAGATGTCGGGAAGACAGTATCGACGCTTGCAATATTGCAGGCTCTTAATCACCAAGGAATTAAAGCTGTTGGATATAAGCCAATAGCAGATCAATGTATTGATACTCCGGAAGGAACCAGGAATAAAGATGCATTACTCATTCATAGCGTATCTAAAAATCTCGTTTCTTATGATGAAATTAATCCAATAAGAATTGTTGATAATTATAATCATAAAAACATCATAGATTTTAGTAAAATCAAACATGGGTTAGAACATCTTAACGACCAATGTGATGTTGTTGTAATTGAAGGTAATGGAGGTTGGCGTTACCTGTTAGATGATAATACTTTTTATGCGGACTGGCTTAAAGAAGAAACTGTTGGTGTGATCCTCGTTGTTGGTATTCAAAATGGCTGTGTGAATCATGCGCTATTAACCGCTGATGCTATTAGAGCTGACGGCTTACCGATTGCAGGGTGGATTGCGAATAGAATTAACCCGGGTTTAGCTCACTACGCACAAATCATTGAGAGACTACAGCAACATATAAAAGCTCCATTATTAGGCGAAATCCCTTATCTATTAAGGCCAGAAGAAAGAGACTTAGGTCATTATCTAGATTCAGAAAAACTGCAAAAGTCCATAAGGCGTTCTGCTCAGTAGTATGTCTAAAAGAAAAGGGCGCTTAGCGCCCTTTAGTGTACTTTAAAAGTAAAAAATCATTAATGTCGAGTATAAATGATTTTATAAGAATCATTTTGACAATGACCTACCACTTGTCCTTTTGATGGGTCGACCTCATCATTTGGGACAGCGACTAAGCTAAAATTATCCGCAGGTACGCCATTATTAATAATTTTCTGTTTAATCTCTTCAATTACGCTTTCACATGATGCTTGAGCGAAAGCAGGTGCAAGTACCATTAAAAATAATGGTATTAAAATTTTCTTGTACATGAAACCTCCCGATTAATGAATAGATTGTAAGTCAATGTATTATGGTCTTGCTAGGGGGCGACCAGTGCTTACATCAAGGCAGCGTTTAGTACTAGGCTCCCAATATGCATTCAAGTTAACGCTTTTTTCACAATTATCTTTTGCATCAAAAGCTGAGTCGATTTTATCAAACTCTTTTTCGGTACGCGCATTCACTTTAGAGCGTAGCATTCGTGTCTCATCCCATTGCTGCTTTTCTTGACGAGCTTGTTCTTTATTTAACGAATCGTCGCCTTTACCCACAGAAACACAAGTGCTACCCGCAGTACAAGAGGTATTTGCTTGCGCCGATGATACCCAAAGTAACGGTAGGCAAAAACATATTGCAGCGAAACTATTTTTTAAAAACTTTTGTGATGAGCTCATATCAATTCCTTACTGACCTAGATAGTTAAACATAGTATAGCTAAAAGTAGCCAGTTTCGTCTTTATAGAATAGTACGAAAGTTATTGCTCTTTATGTATAGTTAAACCTGCAAAAGTTTGACATACGGGCATCAATTCTAATGTATTTACATTCATACGGGCAGGGAGGGTTGCCACCCAAAACACTGTTTCTGCAATATCATCTGGCGTTAGTGCATCTGCACCTTTATAGATATTTTCTACTTTACTATCATCACCTTTAAAACGAACATTTGAGAATTCAGTACCTCCGACTAAACCTGGCTCAATGTCGGTTACGCGAATTTTTTTACCTTGTAGATCAGCACGTAAGCCTAAAGAAAATTGTTTCACAAAGGCTTTGGTTGCACCGTACACATTGCCACCTTTATATGGCCAAGTTGCGGCGGTTGAACCAATATTAATAATATGGCCGTGATTATTTTCGACCATTCCTTGCAAAATTTCGTAGGTCATATTAACCAAACCTTTAGTATTGGTATCTATCATGACTTCCCAATCATCAGGGTTCGCATTAAATGCAGGCTCTAAACCTAATGCAAGTCCTGCATTATTGACTAATATATCAATCTTTTTAAGATTAGCCGGTAAATTAGCCACCGCATCTTGGATTGCTTTCCTATCTTGCACATCAAGAGTTAAAGGATAAAAATTCTCACCTAATTCATTACGTAGAGCATCCAATCTTTGGGTTCTTCGGCCTGTGCCAATAACGGTGAAGTTATGTTGTATAAATTTACGTGCGATTGCTTCACCAAAGCCAGAAGTTGCACCTGTCACTAGTATAATCATGAATACCTCAAGGTTTTTATTGTTGTTCAATCATAAGTTCAATAGTAAATCCATTCTAACGCTAACTCGACTTAACTACAAAAACCAAATAATCTGAACTTACGGTTATCCGTTACCGGTGTAACTTTATAAATGAAAGTCGACAATATACGGTTGGTTAAGAAAATCCAATTAAGTAAAGATGTAGTGACGATTAAGTGCGAAGAAAATAGTGGGCTTACTAAATATTGATTAGAACACATTCAGTTTATGGATAGGATCTGACTTTAAAGCCTAAAAATAGCAACATGATTAACCAACCAAAACGCTGGATTCCTTCATTTCACACTTAGGTTCGCATAATGCATATTATGTTAAATTGACTATGACGGTAAATAACTCCATATTCCAGATCCATCCCTCGATAAATCAATGTATTAGTAATTTCTGATATTCCTCCCGTTTCTTGCATTAGGTGCATAGTACATTTACTTCATATCCATATAGATTACAGACTTAATTTCATGTTCTTCCCCCTGTCCCATCTGGTGCACCATTTCTCTATGGTAGGCACCTGTAGCATCTAAATGAAAAGTAACAACCAATAACTTCATGAGATGTCTTTCAATGATTTAGCGCTTCAAAGCCCTATTTAATTAATTTGGAAAATTTAATGATTTAGTTTCATCAATAAACTAAAGTTGTCTCTTATTATATAAATTAAGACTATTAACGCTATGCATAACTTTTTAATTATTATACCTGACGGTGGAATATTATTTGAAGCAACGGGTATCGCTGATATTCTCATGCACGCTAACAATTTGCGCCCAGCAGATATTCAATTCCCACTTTATCAGGTCACTATTGCGACTACGCAACCATATCACGTAATTAATGGTGCTTCTGGGCTTAATTTACTTGCGGATCAGCGGCTCTGTGATCTAGAACCTAGCCTTCCCCGCGATACTATAATGGTCACAGGAAGAGGACAAAGTGAAGAGGAAGATAACAATATCGTTAATTGGCTTATACAGGCGGCTCCACATTCAGAACGAATTGTTTCAATCTGTGGAGGTGCAATGTTACTTGCCAAAGCAGGTTTACTCAACGGCCGCCATGCTACAACACACTGGCGGTTAATTGATACTCTCCAATCTCATTATCCGTCAGTAACGGTTGAACGAGGCCCTTTATATGTTCAAGATGAAATGATTTGGACATCCGGTGGCGTTAGTTCAGGTTTAGATCTTACTCTTGCGTTGGTTGAAACTGATTATGGATTTAATCTGGCTAGAGACGTTGCTCAAGATCTCGTTCTGTTTTTACATCGTCCTGGAGGGCAAGCACAGTTTAGCCGATACTTACTAAATCAGGCTGATAGCGGACCTATCAAAGACCTTCAAACGTGGATAACAGATAATCTCAGTAATGATTTGTCTGTTGAAAATTTAGCTGAAAAAATCGCAATGAGCCCTCGTAATTTTACTCGAGTCTTCACTAGAAAAACGGGGATTACTCCAGCAAAGTATGTTGAAGCAATTAGATTAACTACAGCCCGACAGTACCTTGAGCAAACAAGTTATCATATTGAAAAAATTGCGGATATTACAGGTTTTGGTACAAGCCTGAATCTTCGCAGGGTTTTTGAGCGCAATCTACATGTGACGCCAACGGAATATCGTGAACGTTTTCATTCACGCAATATGGCATAAATTGATTCTTTGTTGTCATTTACGCCAAACCCGTTCGGGATTAGTATTGCCCCAGTTCAATAAATTCAGGAGTATCTATCATGGTTAAAATTGGTATCAACGGATTTGGCAGAATTGGCCGCAATGTTCTTCGAGCCGCCTTAGGCCGCGATGATTTTCAAGTTGTAGCTATTAACGATCTTACCGATAGCAAAACACTTGCTCATCTCCTCAAATATGATTCACTTTCAGGTACGTTAAACGCTGATATTAAAGCAGGTACAAATCAAATATTAGTAAACGGGGAGATAGTCAGTGTTTTTTCAGAAAAAGACCCTGCAATGATCCCGTGGAGTAGCGTTGGTGTTGATATTGTTATTGAATCTACTGGTTTTTTTACCAATAAAGCTCAAGCTGAACTTCATATCACGAAAGGTGGTGCAAAGCGAGTCATCATTTCTGCTCCGGCAACAAATGAAGACATCACTATCGTAATGGGTGTCAATGATAAATATTATGATGCCACTAAGCACAAAGTTGTCAGTAATGGCAGTTGCACAACTAATGGCTTAGCACCTGCTGCACAAGTTTTACACCAAGTGTTTGGTATTGAACATGGTCTTATGAATACGACACATGCATATACTAATAGCCAGTCTTTGCACGACCAGCCTGAAAAAGATCTACGAGGAGCACGCGCCGCAGCAATGTCTATTGTTCCTTATTCTAGTGGTGCGGCAAAGGCTATCGGTAAAGTTATTCCTGAATTAGATGGCAAAATGACTGGTTATTCTTTACGTGTTCCAGTCCCTGTTGTATCTATTGTAGACTTAACTGTGAATCTTAAACGCGAAACGACGGTAGAAGAAATTAATGCTGCATTTCGTAAAGCGGCTGAATCTGGCGAATTAAAAGGCATTTTAGGTTATAATGATGAACCTCTGGTATCAGCAGATTATCGTGGTGATACTCGATCATCAATTATTGATGGTCTCTCTACATTAGTTATTGGCGGGAAACTGGTAAAAATACTAGCTTGGTACGATAACGAATGGGGTTTTTCGAACCGCCTGATCGACTTAGCTTTATTAATGGAAAAACGTGGTTTATAAGCTTTTAATCAGCTGAAGCGGCAAAACCAACATTAACCTTGTCCATACTCACCTTCTATAAATGGACAAGGTCACACCCTTTTGTTCTTTAATTATTGATGCATTGAAAAAGCTCCTCCCTACTTCCTAGCCCTGTAATTAGCAAATCGATTAAAATTATATTCATTGCGACAGCAGGATTTAACTGCCCTTCTTTTACTCATATCGTAAGCTTCAAGTGTGTTTTCAGCCCCTTGAATAACTGACATATTTTGATATGTTAATTATTTGATAAACACATATATCGGCCTACACTATATACATCATTTCTAATAAAACAGTATCTATTACTTTATAGGTACTTAAATATAACAAAAACTAATCGCTGGGGAATGAAATGGATACTGAATACGATATAGTCATCATAGGTAGTGGACATAATGGACTTGTGGCTGCCGCAGTGCTTGCGACAGCAGGACTAAGAGTTGTTGTTTTAGAAAGTGAAAATGATATTGGCGGCGCTTCTCGTTCCGCTGAAATAACACAACCGGGATTTCATCATGACCTTTATGCAACCAATATTGGTATGTTTTTAGGTTCACCTTTTTATCAAGAATATCAAAAAGAACTACATAACAACGGATTTGAAATTGTCACCAGTGATAAACCCTATTCCAATGTTTTTCCTGATGGTGACGGTATTGGCGTATATCAAGACTATAATAGAACAGATGCCATGCTTCGAAAGTATTCGAATAATGATGCTGATGCTTTCTGGAAATTACTTAACTATTTTCAAAAAACATCAGAACATTTTACTCCGTTGATGCAAATGGAGCTCCCTTCTTTTAAAGCAGCACGCCAGCTATGGTCAATGACTCGGCATCTTGGCCTATCCGACTCACTTAGTCTAATTCAATTACTACTCAAATCTACTCGTGAATTTTCAGAAGACTGGTTTTCTCATCCCAAAGTCCGCGCATTATTTATTCCATGGGCATTTCACTTAGATTATGGTCCTGATATTTCAGGAGGAGCTACTTTCTCTTTTGTCGAAGGTATGAGTGACCATTTACATGGATTATCCATCAGTAAAGGTGGCGTGGGTAACTTGATAAAAAGTATAGCCAAAATTATTGAAAATAATGGTGGTTCAATATTAACGGGTCAGAATGTTACTGAAATTATCGTCGAAAAAGGTAAAGCAATTGGAGTAAAAACAGAAGATGGGCAATCATTCGGGGCTAAAAAAGCGGTTATAGGCAATATAGCGCCAACACAAATAGTGAATACTTTGATAAAAGAAGAGCATTTGCCCGGTGAATATATACAAAAAGCAAAAAAATATCGGTATGGTGCTGGCACGATGATGCTGCACTTTGCTTTAGATGGCCATTTAGAATGGAATGCTGGAGAGGATTTTTCTAATTTTGGATATGTACATATCGGACCTTATACTGAGGATATAGCGACTACATTTAATCAAGCTCAGAATGGAATATTGCCTCATAATCCAATGCTTGTCGTGGGTCAACAAAGCCGACATGATAAAACTCGAGCGCCAGAAGGTAAAGAAACGCTTTGGGTTCAGGTAAGAGCACTGCCATACGCACCAAACAGTGATGCTTTAAATGAAATTCAAATTAGTAATTGGGATTCTATGAAACAACAATACGCTGAACGTGTTATTGATAAAATCTCATTATATGCCCCTAATATTAAACAACAAATTTTAGATTATTCGGTTCTTTCACCTGAAGATCTAATGCGAAATAACAGAAATCTTGTCAATGGTGATAGTGTTTCTGGAAGCCACCATATTAATCAAAATTATATATTTAGACCTTTTCCCGGATATTCCCGTTATAAGACACCGATTAAAAATTTATGGGTGATCGGCGCAGCAACATGGCCTGGTGCTGGGTTAAATGCAATATCAGGTTACCTTGTCGCTAAACATATTTTAAAAAACCACTAATTAGGTCCTTATATGATTTACGTTTTTGGTCATCAAAATCCCGATAGTGACAGTATTTGTAGTGCAATTGTTACAGCTGATTGGTTAAACAGCCAAGGAAAGCTAGCAACGCCATTTCGTCTAGGTGAAATCACGCCGGAAACCGCTTTTATTTTACAGCAAGCTAATGTAGCTCAACCCGAACTTCTCAATATAGCACTGAATGAAAAAACAGTTTGGCTCGTTGATTTTACCGATGCAGAACAAGGACCTCCCTCTTTAGCTTTCAGTAATATCATTGGTATTATTGATCATCACCGGCTAGGAACCGTAATGACACAAAATCCACCAGACGTTTGGATACGTTCGGTTGGTTGTTGTGCCACAATCATCTGGCAAATACTTACTCTTGAAAACCAACAGCCTATTTCCGCTTCTCAAGCTACCTTGATGTTAGGCGCAATACTGAGTGATACCGTCAACCTTACATCATCGACAACCACTGGCCATGATATCGCTGCGGTAAAATCTCTGTCTGCTATTTGCCAACTAAACTATGATGAATTTGTTCAAGGTTTGCTTGCCGCTAAAACTGATATTCATGGATTATCGGCTGATTATCTTCTTATGAAGGATGCTAAACGCTATCAAATCAGCGGTTTTTCAGTTCTGATTTCCCAAATTGAGCTCACCTCAATGTCTGCAATTGAAGCTATTCTTCCTGAGGTTCTAGCTCAATTAGCCAAACAAAATCAAACAGGCAACTTTGATATTGCCGTATTGGTAGTCACGGATATTTTTAAACAAAACTCAACGTTATATTTTTCACAAGACAATCAATTCCACTTCAGTAGTGTTTCCCTACTTGGATTCATTAGTAGGAAAAAAGATATATTGCCTTGGCTTACGAGGACTATTTTAACGTCTTCGGACTAATTAGAGCAAAAGTGACATTTTTAGATACTGATATTCTTGAAAAAATATTATTCCCGCTGTTGATTCAGCGGGTAGCCTAGATATTGACCCCGAATGGTTAAAAATATCGGCGTGAAATTAATCAATAATCCATTATACGGTGCTATAGCAGGCACCATTTTTAATCTCGATGGTCGTTATGTTAAATTCATTGTTGAAATTTTACATAAGATGTTTTACACCGTAAATAATTAATATACGTTTGCATCTGACCTTCCATTGTCATTTATCTTTCTTTCTTGTAACCTTCCCGCCTAAATCCCATTATTTTATAACCTGAAGACAGGACTACCCATGACCGAACATTTAAATAAAGATCCTTTACATGGCGTAACGCTTGAAATGCAGGTCAATGCTTTAGTGGCAAGATATGGTTGGAGTGAGCTGGGGAAATTGGTCAATATTAATTGTTTTAAAAAAGACCCCAGTGTTAAATCAAGTTTAAAGTTTCTTCGCCGTACACCATGGGCTCGCGCAGAAGTCGAAGCACTTTATCTCGATTCCCTTGAGGATGATCTTATTGATAAATCAAATGGAAATGATTTTGACCCTTGGGGCTTACCTAGAAAATAAAAAGCAATGTTTCTGAAAATTTTAGTCCTAGTTTAGAGAACCGGTTAATTATTATCGGGTATGAATATCTATATAAAATCACTACGGATAATTTGTTTGATATTACTTGCAGTGTGGGATATTAAAAATAAATCATGGAAACTATAAAGCCCTTCTCAGGGCTTTTAAGCGGGTTGTTTTAACGATACCCTCGACTATGATTTTTAGATGACCAACTAAAGGTCTCATCACTAGAAACTAGTTTATCTTTTTTCTTTTGAGCTCTAACTTTTTTAGCGGCTTTTTCAACTTCAGTTGAGATTTCGAGGATTATTTGATCTTTAACTTTATTGTTTTCTGCGTTTGTTAATTCACGTCCTAGTCTTTTCCTCTCCTGACCCAGCCGTGTTTTAACTTGCATCTTCTGAGCTTCGGTCATTTCTTGAATCGTTAGCATTTTCATTGTATTACCCTACTCATGTTGAGATGTCTATAATCAATATAACACTTTTGAAATTACTAACGAAATTTTTAATACAAATTTGACATGAAACTCGGTTTATTTTTCAATTCTTTATCATTTAATTATGAGGAATATAAGGTTAGACATAAAATTTTTTCATAATAAAATGGCAACCACTATCATCGCTGCGTGCCATCAAATAGGATTCGGAGTATAATAAAGTCCATTACAATCTGAATTGATATCACAGTCTTTATTATGGAATTAGTCCCATCGCCTCAAAATATTCGTCAAATCCTGACCTTAGACACCCCTTTAATCGATGTGCGAGCACCAATTGAATTTTATCAAGGTTCAATGCCTTCCGCTTACAACTTACCGTTGATGAATGACGAAGAGCGTGCTGCGGTAGGAACTTGCTATAAACAGCATGGTTCGGAAAAAGCGGTGGCTCTCGGTCACCAATTGGTTAAGGGTGATATTCGTGATAACCGCCTAGCGGCATGGCGTGAAGCCTGCCATCACTTTCCCCAAGGATATATTTGTTGTGCTAGAGGCGGTATGCGTTCGCATATTGTTCAGCAATGGTTGAAAGACATTGGGATTGATTACCCTCTCATTATTGGTGGCTATAAAGCCTTACGCCAAACAACAATTGATGCGATAAATAATTTATCACAGCGCCCGATTACGTTAATTGGTGGATGTACTGGCAGTGGTAAAACAACACTTGTTCGAGACCTAGCTAATGGTATTAATCTAGAAGGTATTGCTCGGCATCGTGGTTCTTCTTTTGGCCGTACGCTAGAAGAACAGTTTCGCCAAGCCACTTTCGAAAATCATCTTGCGATTGCAATGCTTAAAAAAGCAGACCAACAAACTCACTGGATATTAGAAGATGAAGGTCGCGCTATCGGAGCCAATAGCATTCCCGATCCTTTACGCATTCAAATGGAAAAAGCGACTATTGCTGTTGTTGAAGATCCTTTTGAACGTCGAATTGAACGATTAAAAGAAGAATATTTTGACCGAATGACTCATGATTTTTTAATCACCTATGGTGATGAAAAAGGATGGGCTGCTTATAGTGAATATCTCCACCACGGATTATCAGCGATCCGTAAGCGTTTGGGGTCACAACGAGCCGTCGAATTAACTAATTTGCTAGATAACGCCCTCGCAGAACAAAAAACAAATGGTAATACGGAAGCTCATTTTGCATGGTTATGTCCTTTACTTATTGAATATTATGACCCGATGTATCGCTACCAATTGAGTAAAAAAGAAGACCGAATCGTATTCAAGGGCACTTATGAAGAAGTTATGCAGTGGCTCATTAGCTGCTAATGTATAAAGTATCTATTTTGATCTAATTAACGGTCAATGGATCAATCCAAGCAGAGACAGATCTTCAAACGTCATGACTTATTTTCTTACTAGTTAACCTATCATTCAAAGAATTCTTTATCAAAACCCTTACAATGAAATTGTAAGGGTAAACTGCGTTTACCTATGATTTCAGTAGGTACTTTCCTTTATCGAAGTATCCTATCTTATTTTTCGATAAGAATTAATGAGATCTGTATTTGATTTCTCACTGTTACTTTCCTAATTCAATAAAACCTTTGTTAGTATCATATTGTTTTGCAAGCACATATAAAAATAAACTTAATTTTAAAAGGAAAATAACCATGTATAAACCTTTTACGAATCGCTTTCAGGTGAAAACAATCGCAGCACTTGCTGTTGGCCTAGCACTTTCATTTCAAGGTATCGCAGCACCCACAGTTATTGCACCGCAAGCAAATTATACGGATTATGTTACTCAGCGCCAAACAGTTGATTTACTGGTAAATGAAGCACTACAAGCATTCAAAAATCCATCACGAGTTTCTGATGCTGGTTTTACCGGAAAGCTACCATCTAATCTTGAAATTGTGGCACAAAAACTGTTACAAGCTCATAAGCTTGAACCTTATCGCGTAGATCTACTCTTCAGTGCTGCAAGTGCATATATCTACAATAATGATGTTGAAAAAGCACTGACTATTTACCGTGATATTCTTGACGTTGCTCCTGATGATATTGATGCGCTAATTTATCTATCAGCTTGGTCCCGATTTGCCGGTAAAACTCAAGATAGTGAAAGTTATCTAAAAAAATTAAATGAATTAAATCCAAATAAAGCGTTGGAGTTAGATGAGTTTTATAAAGTTATCGATCGCGTTACTACAATGCCAATTACCGATAATCTTTCTCCTGAATTGCAAAAACAACTACGTGAAAGCGGTGATAACACAGCTATTGTGACATTAGGGTATGCGCTTAATCCAGACGGAAGCATGCATGACATTTTATTAAAACGATTAGAAAAAACGTTACAAATCGCTAAAGAACTCCCTGATTCAATTATATTAGTCACGGGTGGTGTGCCTCAGAATAATAAAACTGAAGGAAAACTTATGGCGGATTGGCTATTAAAAAATGGTATCGATGGAAAACGTATTTATCAAGATAACTATGCTCGCACAACAGTAGAAAATGCACTTTATAGTCGATATGCTTTGGCTAAGCACCGCATAAAAAATACGGTACTTATTAGCTCTGGCAGCCATATTCGCCGAGCGGATGCTATTTTTACTTTAGCGAGCTGGGAAACTGGTCCACGTGATATTCAATTCTATGGCATTGTTGCTTTAGATAAACCACTGGCTGAATTACAAAAGGTTAGCCAAAAAGATATTCAAGGAATTTACCGCGATGGTCTGAAAGCTTTAGGTTTATGGAGTTTCCGCAGCTATCCGCTTGAAGAACGTTAAAACCAGAATTAAAGGTGCTGTTTTAATATAAAAATCTTATATTCGATACCGCTAAAGCACTTCTTTATCAGTTGATAGTGAAGTGCTTTCTTCATTTAGGTTTAATAAGAAAATAAATAGCATTATCAGTGCGTTCTATTTAAACCTAGGATGGCATAATTAAAATATCACCTCCCCTACTAATGGGCCATTTCTATGAACCATTATAGCGACTACGATTGGTACTATCAGAATTTTCACATCACAACACAGCAAAAAAAAATGGATATTACCGCTATTTATCCCTATTAAAGTAGTGAACTAGACATCGAGATAAGTATACTCAAACAGATAGAACTTAAACGTCAAACTACTTAATATTAAAATCTATTTTCTGAAAACTAACTCAGATATCCCTTGGTAAATTAATCGCGTTGCTAACCCACCGAGAATGAAGCCAACAATTTTTCCGACTACCTTATGAATACGAGAATATGTTCGTCTAACTGATGACAGTGAAAAAGTCTGACATAAAATAATACGCCACACTAAAGAAGCAATAACAATCCCTAACCAAATAATAATTTTGGTCCAAAGTGGTGTCGTTGGGGTAATGGTGGTTGAGAAGATACTAATAAAAAACAAAATAGTTTGAGGGTTCGAAAGGTCAGAAATGAGCCCTCGACGAAAATACGTGACTACGGGAAAAGATTCTAACGAATTTTGTGTAGATAAATTAAGTTGCGTCCTATTTTTAAACACACTAATGGCATAATAAAGAAGGTATAAACCGCCTAAAATTTTAATTAAAGAAAATAAATAGCCAAACTCTGACATTAAAGTGACTAAGCCAAACAATCCGAGACCAGAGTATATAGCATTGCCTAATACAACGCCGTAACCACATGTTAGACCAGCCTTTTTACCTGAGCTTAATGTTGTTTGTACAACAATAAATAAATTAGCGCCTGGGTTAAAAAAAGTGAGAATAAATAAAAAAAGAGTCACGATAATACTGTGTATTGGATCCATGATTTTTTTCTTCATCAAATTTATTTGAAGACCATTATAAGCATGAAATTATCTGTAACTCTATTTGCAAATACACATTTACTGCACAAAATTAAAATTTTTTGGAACCTAGTAACACTAAGCTTTTAATGTTTTTTTTCTATGCAATAACCATTTATCTAACTCGTTGGCAAATTGCTGACGATCGCGTTGATTTAACGTTGCAGGGCCGCCCGTCTGAACACCACTTGCTCGCATCGTATCCATAAAATCACGGATAGTGAGTCGCTCTTTAATTGTGGCTTCGCTATAACGTTCTCCTCGCGGATTAAGTGCTATAGCCCCTTTTTCCATGACTTCAGCAGCAAGCGGAATATCTGCGGTGATAATTAAATCCCCTGCTTGAGCGCGTAGAACAATTTCATTGTCTGCAACATCAAAACCTGCTGGAACTTGTAATGTTCGAATAAACGGTGAAGGTGGAACCGTGAGCCTCTGGTTTGCTACCAAAGTAATTTGCACTTTTTCTCTGTCTGCGGCGCGATATAAAACTTCTTTAATTACTTTAGGACATGCATCCGCATCTACCCATATCAACATTTTATTATTCCATATTTATTAATGCTATCTACCGTTATGATAACATGATTGTGCATTGACAGTTTGCAGTTACCTTAGTCTTAGAATATTTTTTTAGGTAATTTTCCTAATGGTAACGACCGAGTAATTGATTATGTTTTAAAAGTGCCAATATCACGACTAACCCGAAGAAAAAAGGTACGGTTAAAGTCAGTTCAAGATAAACAAATCGATTAAAATGGAAACTTGTTACCTTTGGTGTCAAATGATAAGCCACTGGTAGCGCTAATCCCCCCGAAATTACGGCAATATAGGATAAGTTTTTAAGTTTGATAGCGTTTTCTTTCTGGGTGACATTTGGCTGCGTTTTATGATACTGATAATATTTAAAACAAAGATAAATCAATCCTAGCAGTGACCCCATATGCTGAAGTAGCTTATAAATCGCAATCTCTTGTTTATCGCTCATATGAATAAAATTAAATTGCAATAGTGAAAAATTTCTCACAACAGCGCCAGATTCATGGGTAAAAGAATCCCAAATAATGTGAGTCATAGCTCCGAGAAATAAAGATAGAATTAAGATAAAAAAATAGCGTCTATTCCATAACTTATTCTTTTGCATAGGAAACGGAATGATTTGCTTTAACGGCTCAATAAGTAAATAAACCATAACATATATAAAAATACACAATGGAAATGCAGTATAAAACCAACCAACGACATGGTGAGCTGTACTCGCAAAACGATATAACCCGAACGAATAGAGTAAATCTGGACTTAAACTACCTAAAATCAGAGCGGGTAAATTCAAAAACTGTCCCCACCTAGAGTGCTTTAATGGGAAAACAATCGCAGGATGGGAGAAAGTCCAAGGCATAGTTAGTTCTCAATAGAGTTAATTCTCAAAAACGACTTAGTTATTAATAAACAGTTTGCAGACGAAGAAAGAATAAAGATATACGAGAAATCGTAAAAGCAGCAAAAGTACACGACGAATTTAATTAGAAAGCCCGAACTAATGTACTTTTTCCTGAAAGACTGTTGAACTAATAATTAAAACTTCATTACCATTTCATGCCATACCATGCCGCCGTGGTCAGAGGCTGAAGGTCTGACATATTCATAGCCAAAATGTTTATAAAGGTCGACATGTTGTTCTTTGCACATGAGATGAATCGTTTGTTTATCATCTTTTTGCATCAATGAAATAAATTCTTTCATTAACAATGATGAATACCCTTTTCCTTGGTATTTAGGATGAATGACCACCGACATAATAACTACATTAGGTGCTTTGGGGTCATGACCAATAAGTTCTTTAAACTCTTCATCAGACATCACCACATCCCATGCGCAGCCTGCGTTAATAAAGCCAATAACTTCATTATCTATTTCCATACACAGGAAACCTTCAGGATACTGGTGAATACGTGTCGTTATTTTTTCAAGCGTTGCCGCTTCGTCACCTTCATAAGATCCGACTTCAATCGCATAACAATGCTCAGCATCGTTTAATGTTGCGTGTCTAAATACTGGGGAGTGCATCTGGTTACCTCATTCACTAAATTAATATGGCGGTATATTAACATTTTTGACTTAGCTAATGAGGCAATTAACTGCACTTTAGCTGTACTGATGTCTTTTAAATTCAATTTAAATCTTATTCACCTAGATTAGACACAGAATGATAATGGCAAGTTAATTGAAAATAACTAAACGTAGAGGCAACTAATACCAATACTCCTCCTCCAATAGCAACATAATAACCGTAGTCTATGGCAAAAGTATCAACCACTTTCCCTGATAAAACTGCACCTATCGCAACACCAATATTTAAACCAGCAAGTAACCAGGTCATACCCTCAGTTAATCTATTTGCGGGTATAATATTTTCGACTAATGACATCGCAATAATCATGGTTGGTGCAAAAAATAATCCTGAAATAAAAACAACGATGGATAAAGAGATAATACTATCAACCCATAGTAACGGGACGATAGATAATAGCGTTAATAATCCGCTTATAAATAATAAGCGAGGCAATGGCGTCGATAACGTGAGCGCACCAAAAATAAGTCCCATAAAGCAAGAGCCGACTGCATAAGCAGATAATACGAGGCTAGCTGCAGCGGGTTGATTTTGCTGTTCCGCTAATGTAACACTGAGAATATCCACTGACCCAACAATAATGCCTAGAGAGATCATTAGCCCAATCAATAGTTGTAAGCCGGTTATCCGTAAAATCGACTTATTATCTGACTCCACGCCAACATATTTTAAGATACTGGGTTCAGTACTACGTTGAAATACCAAAAGCCCTACCCCAATGATAAGTAAAACCATAGCAACAAGTAACCCTGCTTGAGGAAATAACGCGACTGTTATACCAACAGATAAAGGCGGCCCTGTAATAAATGTCACATCATCAAAAACGGTTTCTAACGAATAGGCTGTTTGTAAAATAGGCTGACCTTTATAAATAGCAGTCCATCTTGCCCTCACCATTGCTGACATGCTTGGCATAAAACCTGCCCCAAAGGCACCTATAAATAACCATAAGTTTGATAATTCAAACCATGTTGCCATTAATATAATACTGATACCTACAGCGCTAATAATAGTGACTCGAGGTAATATATAAAATTGTCCATGCCTATCCACTAAACGAGATATTGCTGGAGATAATAAGGCATAAGTTAAGACAAAAGTTGCAGCTACTGCTCCTGCTAATGTATAGCTTCCTCTTAATTGAGATAACATTGTAATAATGCCAATTCCCATCATAGGTAATGCTAAGCGCGCTAAAAAGCCAGCAATAACAAAGTGGTTACTTCCCGGTGCCCGAAAAATTTCTTGGTAGCGGCTTATCATTAATATCTCCATAGTTAATACTAAATTTTATATACGCAATGTATGTATAAAAATGATATATTGATACGAGATGAATGTAAACAATTATACGTAACGTATGTAAGAGGTTTCATGGCCAGAAGAACTCAAACACAAATGGAAGAAACACGAGCTGTTCTATTATCAACCGCACGTGATTATTTCTGCCGTTTTGGTTACGCAGAAACCTCAATGGATGACTTAACCGCAAGTGCTGATCTAACTAGAGGCGCTCTTTATCATCATTTTGGCGATAAAAAAGGCTTATTAGCTGCGGTTGTGGAACAAATTGATACTGAAATGAATGATAGATTATATGCGATTACCCATGGTTCACTTGATATATGGGCAAGTTTTTGTCAACGCTGTTACGCCTATCTGGAAATGGCATTAGAGCCTGAATATCAAAGAATTGTATTACGTGATGCCAAAGCCGTACTTGGTGAAACACTGGCAAAATCTAATCTTCGTTGTATTGAACAAGTCGAAAAAATTATTACCCAACTTATTGACCAAAAATACATTGCTGACGTTAATCCTCGAGCGCTATCGTTACTCATTAATGGGGGATTGTCAGAGGCAGCTTGCTGGATAGCTGAGGGAAATAGTGATCGTAGACTTAACCAAAGTATTGAAACTGTGAATATCTTACTAAGCGGACTATTAATCGCTAAACCTATAGATTGATGTGAAAGACAAATTTAAAAGAGAGTGAACTCAAATCGATACTAAGCTCACTCTTAGTATCATTAGCGCAATAACTTAAATGAAGAAATAAAATCGTCTACATCTTGTTGGCGAGTTGACCATGACGTACAAAAACGAACACAAGTTTTACCTGGTTCTGGTTCACATATTTTATTTAATGCGTATTTTGATAATAATTTTTTTGCTAATTCATTAGGTAAGATCACAAATACTTGATTTGATTCTGTTGGTGCTAAAAATTCAAATCCATTATCTTTAAAGAAAATAGCAATCTGTGAAGCCATATCATTCACATGTTGACCTAATTTAAAGTATAAATCATCTTCAAATAAAGCTTTGAATTGTGCAGCAAGCAACCAGCCTTTTGCCTGTAAACCGCCCTTTTGTTTAAGGCTAAAGCGAAAATCAGATTTCAACGCACTATTAGCAATAACTAAAACTTCACCAGTAAAAGCACCTATTTTAGTTCCACCGATATAAAAAATATCAGTAAGTTGTGCAATATCCTCAATAGTTAAGTCACTATATTTGGACATCAAACCGGATGCTAAACGAGCGCCATCCATAAATAGGAATAAACCATTAGCATCACAAATTTCACGTAAAGCAACTATTTCACTTTTACGATAAACCGTACCAATCTCTGTTGAATTACTAATATAGACTAATTTAGCTTGAACCGTATGTTCATCCCCATTCTCAGTCAACACTTTTTGAATATGTTGTGGGGTAAGTTTTCCTGACTCAGACTGTACAGTAATGACTTTATGGCCCGTCGCTTCAATAGCCCCCGTTTCATGAGTTGAGATATGTCCTGAATCCACAGAAATCGCAGCTTGATGAGGCCTTAGTACATGTGAAATCACCGTTAAATTGGTGATCGTTCCGCCATTAAAAAAATGAATATCTGCGTCTGCTCTTCCAATTCGTTCTTTGATTTGTTTCGCAACACTCGCGCAAAGTTTATCTGTGCCATAACCTTCATAACGCTGCCCAACCAAGCTATTCAACTCTTTCATTACTGCAGGATGTGCTATTTCGTTATAATCATTTAAAAAACTATACATGGAATCTACCTATCGTTGCTTTGTTGGTTTCTCATTCAAAGATGTCATAGTTATATGCGTATCTAATTAATTATTCAATACTATTTTAAATTATGAATGATATAAAAATTATATAGTTAACTTATTATAGCTAATCATATAATTAAGCTTAAGCAGTGACCTAATGAGAACATCGAAAGGTTATATTAAAACGAAAAGGTCCTAATAAAGGATGCTCGCCTGCTTTTATACTTCGTACTCCATGAAAATTTAAGCGCGAGCGGCCACCCCAGACTAATACATCACCATGTTCGAGTAAGATAGCTATTTTCGGCATTTCTCTCTTTATACCACCAAAATCAAACATTGCAGGTAATCCGAACGAAAAAGACACAATGGGGTGTGAAAAATCAACTTCGTCTTTATCTTGGTGTAGAGATAATTTAGAACCTACACTGTATTGATTGATGAGACATGCGTCTGGTTCAAAGTGATTGAATCCCACGCTTTTTGCTGCATCGATAGCCAGTTTTTTAAATATTTCAGGCATAACGGGCCATGGATCATTTGTGACAGGGTCACGTAAAGAATAACGATAACCGGTTTCGTCTGTCACCCATCCCCAGTCCCCGCAATTAGTCATTGCAACTGACATGTTATAACCACCAGGCGTCACCATATGACGAAGTGGAGCCTGCAAGATAACATTGCTTAATGCTAATAATAACGGTTCCCCTTGTCCTAAAAGAAATCCTTTTAACAAATAAGCATCTTCAGCAATTACAATATTGTTCTCTTCGTCAGAAAATAGCATGATTTCAATTTCGCAGTATTAAGGTGATTTTTGATCAATGATTTTTCAATAAATAGACCATTCAGGTATAATGTAAAAATATATCTTCTTACTTTTATGGCTATTTTTCATCTACCAATACCAATAATGGTGATTCAAACATCGCTTGAGGTGAAATTACGGTCTCATTATAAGGTATTTTCGATCCATAACGTTCCGCAAGCTTAGCTTTAACTGCTTTTGAACTTAAATCAAAATCTTTCAGTTTCTCTAGCTTACCAACTTTTACATCAATACCATGGTAGTAAATTTTCCAGACCAATTCAGAACAATACATTTTATCATTAGACCAAGAAAAAGCTAAATCATAAGGTTTAGATTTATATAACATAGCCTGTTGATATAATTTATCTTTTTGCGAATCACTTAGTCTACCCTTTACTCTTTTAACAACATACTTATTGGCGACACCTTGGTTAATCCACATCTGCAATGAAGTAAATTTAACCACATTCGATGCTTCGTAAACATAAGGTTTACCGTTATTAAATAATATAATTCCCATATGGCTGTATGGTGAATTTGTTGCTTTTTGGATAGCTAAACTCTGTGTTGATTTTGACGTTTGGAAAATAATATCGCCTTGCTCAGGTTCATATCCATAACATAACGAAGCAAATAAAATAGGCATTAAAATATGAAACTTCAGAAACAACGACATAATTATCATCCACTTGAAAAACTGCGTAAATACATAATTATATAATGCCTTATTTCTATTAATAAGACATTGAGATAAATATGATAGTTATCAATGCAGTTATATCGATTCTTTATATTGATTTAAAGCTCGCTTTCTCTCTGATTGCTGGCTTACCCATACACTGGCTAATATCACCAGCATTCCGATGAATTGCAACATACTTAATTGCTGATCTAATACTATCCATCCCAATAATACAGCACTGACTGGACTTAAAAACCCCAACGAAGCAACTGAGCTTGGTCCTAATATAGCTAGACCTCTAAACCAAAGAGCATAAGTCAAAGCTCCACCAATAATAGTTAAATAACTTAAACCTATAAAATTAATCAATGTTAACGGTGGTAATGCAGGTTCAAAATATAATGCAAAAGGTAACAATACCAATCCACCAGCAGTTAGTTGCCAAGAAGTAAATGTTATAGCATTAACTGGCGGCTGCCAGCGACGACTCAGCACAGTTCCAGCAGCCATCGAAAATGCGCCTAAAAACCCAGCAATTATTCCAGTCATATCAAGCATTGCATTAGGTGTCAGTAATAAAATAGCCACTCCAATAATTCCACTAAAAGAAGCTAATATAGATAAAAAAGACAACTGACTATTTAATAACCATCGACTAAGGAACAATACAATTAATGGTTGAATTGCCCCTACTGTAGCCGCAACCCCACCAGGCAAGCGATAAGCTGCAATAAATAATAACCACCAAAAAAGTGAGAAATTTAAAATCCCAAGCATCACTACACGTCCCCACCAAATGCCTTGTGGTAACTTTCGTATAAATAATAGTAATAATAATCCGGCTGGCAATGCACGTAATACAGCCAGCATTAAAGGCATTCCCTTCGGTAACATTTCGGTTGTCACCAAATAGGTGCTTCCCCAAACGATAGGAGCCAATGCAGTTAATAATAAAATTACATATCTATTTTTAATATCGTTCATATAAAACACCCACTAATTTATCTTGATATCAAGATAGTTTTAACTTACCTTGACGTCAAGATAAATTCAAACTATTATTTGTCTATGGATAGAATAGATAAAATCACTCAACAGTGGGAACGCGAGCGTCCAGACCTCGATACTAGTGCTATGGGGCTCATTGGTCGTTTAGGGAATGTAGCGCACCACTTAGCTCGCGAAATGGAAAAAGTATTTGCGCAATTTGGTCTTAATCGTTCAAGTTTTGATGTGCTTGCTACTTTGCGTCGAGCCGGCTCCCCTTTTACCTTAAGCCCAAGCGATATGCTCACCACGTTAATGGTTACATCTGGAACGATGACAAATCGTATCGATCAGTTAGAAAAAGTCGGATATGTTAAACGATATGTGAACCCTGAAGATGGGAGAGGTTTTTTAGTTACTTTAACGCCTGAAGGGTTAACCTTAATTAATAAGGCGATAGAGGCTCACACACAAAATCAAACACGTCTTATTTCCAGTCTTCCTGAAGCGCAACAACAATCTCTCGACCAAATTTTACGCTTATTTTTAGCGTCATTTGAATCTTAGAATTTGTGGATGACACATATTAACGTCATCCACTTATAAAAATCATCAATGTATATCAAATGGTAGTGGCATTTGCGAACGCTCAAATTGTTCACATAAGTAGACTAACTTCAAAAGCGCTTCTGACTCTTGATCCAAAGAGTTAGCAAAAAACTCAACTTGTTTGGCAAACCACTCCATACCAAGCTCTCGTAGTGTTCCTACAACATAAATTAATTCATTTTTTTGACTTTGCGATAATTGCTGTCTGCCCGTACAAGCTTGAGTTTCAATCACTGAAAAAATAGGCCTTGTCAGTTGCTGAGTTAAGGTTGGAACAGGGATAAAATTAGCGCTCGTGTGTTGTTTTTTCGCCATATACTCTAAAATATGATTAATAAAATTCGAGGGCTTCTTTTTTCGAGGAATAAACTCAAAGTCTAAATAAAATAACTCGATCCCTTTTTCTTTTTTAAACCATAAAGTTTTTGGTACTAACTGGATTTCTTGTTGATGATAAATAATTTGTACTGCTATCGCAGCTATAGGAAGTTTTTGTTTAGTAATAAAACGCAATTCTTCAATTTTATTGCTTTCATTACCTTGCCAATTTAAACGCAAAAAGGCGGTATTGTGATTCTTATCTGATATTGCCCATAAAATACATTGCTCAGTTTCATTCCAATAGAGTTGCTCATAACTATCAATATGAAGTAATACAGGTTCATAGATATTATCCTCTTGTAAGTTAGAGAGATATTCGACGGCGTTAGGCCACTCGCTAAAGCCATATTCCGTTTGAAGCTGTTGGTAATCGGCTATTGCAATAAACTTATTTGAATGATTAAGTGCGTAACTCTCTCCACTGGCTGCCAGTTTGCCTTCATCTGATAACCTAGGCTCATGTAATTCAAATGAATTTCGCATAAGATTATCAGCAGTTTGTTTCCAGATAGCTAACGTTTGCCAAACATTGGTACGATTAAAATTAGCATCCAGTCTATTGGCCCTTGCTTGAGTAGTTTGAATAACTTTCTTATCTTTGGTATCCCAAAAACTGAAAGTTGCCCCAATTGCTCCACTTTGAGTTTGCCACCATTGAGCGTCAATAGGCATTAAATTTAGCGTTGTATTTTTACCTTCATATTGCTGCCTAACTCGCCCGCGCAATAAAATAAGTTGGTCTTCGTTTGCATGAAGTAATTGATATAAATAGGCCGAGATTCGTGCAATCAGACGCAATACTTGCCCTTCATCCATCGTAAAATGTTTATTCGCTAATAACTTAACTTGGCTACTTAATCGTTTTAAATAATTCCCTAGTCTAGGCAATCCTTCCGCGCGAGCGGACATATTTAATAACTGTAATTGAGCTGCACTACTTTGACTAATATGGGATAAGCCTTGACGCAGCATATTTTGAATAAAGATCTGTATTGATTCAATAACCGCTTTATCATCATTATTTAATGTTTGCTTAGTCTCTGTTGCAACAACCAAATCATCTGGCCACAACCATTGCTGGTTTTGTTGAGTAAACAACTTAGCCATAGCGGCCAAATGTAGCGCTTTTTTTTGCCTTTCTGGTAATGATGACAACATTCCTTGAAAACCATTACCGCGAAGATAGATAATCGGCTCTTCGTAATCAGGTAAGAAAATCTTAAATTGCGTACATTGGTCATCAGTACGTAATTCAATGTTGTCCCAAGCTTGTAATAACCGAATGGCTAATCGACAATCTGCTTTGGTAGTTTGCTTAATTAAATATTCCGTTTCTAACGCTAGCAGTTCAGGTAGTAAAGGTACTGGCTCTGCCGGTATTTGTGCGTGATTATCTTGAAGGGGTTTATTTAAGGCAGATATATCGTCGCTTATATTAGCTTGCAACCAAAGTATTGCCGCTAATATATGTTTGCAGCAACCAGAAGCAATACAATCACAAGTCGCCTGTTGCACTCCCTGTTCATCCAATTTAACTTGCTGGCCATCGCTATTAAAGCTGCCATTAGTTAAATCGATAGGCACTACCTTCCCATTTTCAATGTCTTTGCGAGCACGTCGAAGTAACCCAACGTTAGCAAATACTGCGAGTGCATCGTCGTCATAATGGAAATAAACTGTTTTCCAACTCATTGCATCACCTCCGCAAGCCATTGAGCAAAGTGTTCTGGTGTCAACGCTGCTACATGCATTCCTCTATCTGCGAGTTTTTGTGCAATTTCAGTATCGTAAACGGGCAATGCCTCGTCATCGAGAGCAGCAAGCCCAAGTAGCTTGACTTGTTGGCTATGAAGTCGCTGGGTGCAATTGAGCAAGTTATTCAATGCCCCTCCTTCTTCAAAATCACTAATCAAAGAAATAACGGTTCGTTTTGGATTACGGATCAAGCTTTCACAATATTGCATGGCTTTAGCGATATCCGTACCGCCCCCAAGTTGCACTGTCATTAAAACTTCAACAGGATCATTCGCTAAATGACTTAAATCAACAACCTGAGTATCGAAAATGACGAGTGAAACTCTCACCGTTGGCAATGCAGCTAAAATACTGGCACAAACAGCCGCATACATAATTGAACTTACCATCGAACCACTTTGGTCAACACACAGAATGACATCCCAGGGTAAATGTTGCTGCTGTCTTGAATTAAAATGAGGTGTTTTAATTACTAAACGTTGGTTTTGTTGATCATAGTTTTTTAAATTAGCAGCAATAGTTGCTCGCCAATCAAAATTTCGACTATTAGGAATAAATGAACGACTAAAACGATTGCGACGACCCGTTAATGCCTGCCTAAACTGATTTTTCATCTGGCTTAAAATATCATCGACAACTTTTCGAATAATATTTTTAACTGCATCGCGAGTTTCTTCGCTCATCTTTCCCCGTAAGCTTAGTAACGATTTAGCTAGCGCTTTAGTGGGTTCCATCGCATTGAGTGCTTGAGGATCTTTTAATAGGCTACTGATTTCATAACGCTCTAAAGCCTGTGATTGCATTCGCTCAAAAGTATTATTAGGAAACAATTTTCGCGCTTGATTTAACCAATTTACAGCCGTTAATTGAGATGCATCTAATGAGCCATGACGTCCACTTTCCTGGCGTAATCCACGTCGTTGATATTCACGTCGATATAAAAAATCAAGTGAGCGTTCAATTTTTAGTTCATTCGCATTGAGTGTCGCTTGCCCTAACGCATTGTCTGCATATTGTCCTAAAATTAGACGCCAACGCTTAGCTAATTGAATTTGTTCTTCCGTTAACGCTTCGTTCTCAGTCTTTTTTTGACTCATGATGATTTGCCCTCCATTGCATTATCAAACCAACCTCGTAAACCTTGCTCAACCAACTGTTGCTGTATTTTTTTTTCTAGTTGAATAGCATGTAGCATATTTTTTTCACTGAACTCAGTTTGATGAAGCGTTAAATCTTGTGTTTTAATTGATAAATTTTGCGCAATACATTGTGCCATCTGCGCATTTTGTTTTGGTGTTAATTGGCTAAATGCAAATCGTAAATCAGGCAAAACTTGAATAAACCGTTCATCGTCCCATTCGCTCAATAATTGGTTTAATAATTCCACCAACAAAGGTATACGTATAACTAATTCAGGCGCAGCACGCATAACGCCAATAAAGTAACCAATCGCAATTTCGGGATCGCTACCGGCGCTAAAAGTACGTTGAATTGATGTTGTGAGCACTGAATCATCAATTTTCCCACCTAAAAATCGTAATGCATCAACGGCACCTTTGAGTAATGGTGCATGATTTAGCTTTCCATCTAAGCGTGCTAACTGATGATAAAAATCAGAGGAATAATCACTTTTAGGGTTAATTTCAGGCATGAAAGTAACTAGCTCTCGGCATGAAAGCAGCGCATTAAAATACGACTCTTGCTGTTGTTCATCCCCTTGTGATAATTGGTCAAAACAATAAAAACTTTGTTTAAGAACCTTATCTAATCGTTGTTCTATAACAAGATCTTCATCAATATCAAAGAAACTACGACCTCGCCATAAGTGTACTAATTTATGACCACAAGTAATCAGTGACTCAAATTTAGCATCTTGCTGAATATAACGGTCAAGAAGCATAAATAATGTTGGAATTCGTTGATGCAATCCCATTAAGGCCGCTTGCATTAATAAAACCACAACATTCTGGCTTGAGCGGCTTATACCTTGCTCTTCAAGATTTTTTTCCATCTCAAGTAATCGATTCAGAGCAATCGCTTTAAGCTGGGTGCCTTTTTCAGATAAAGCTATTAACTCGCCTTCTACATTAGGTGTCCATGCATACCGCCATTCCTCAAACAACAAATCCATTTGGTTACCAGAAAGAAAATTAGGTCCAGTGATATGTTTAGCGAAATGAATATCCAAAAAAGCGAGCAAATGTAAAAAGCGGCTACGCATACGGTGCTGGCGATTACGGTATACATCTAACCGGCTAACTTTACTTAAGGTATCCTCAAGTTTAAAACGAAAGGCTTTTGCTATTTCATAGGTTTCAGCAACTAACGGCGGCGCTATGGTTCCTTTGGGGATCTGCCCCAAGATAAATCCAGAAAAACAGGTTTGTATTTCATGCCACAATTCATTTTGGCTTTCATCTAAGCTGCCTTTAATAAAGGCACTTTGTAATCCGTCGAGCAAATCATAACGTCCCGGCCCAGTATGTCCCCGAAAAATGGCTAAACGAAAACTTTGTTCAGCCGCTAATTTGACTGATAAAAAGCCAGGAGCAGCATCAAATTGTTTGACTCTTAATATTTCTGCAACTTTAGATAAATAATGAATACCTAATTGGTTACGATAATTAAGAGTTGGAATAATTTTATTATTAAGTTGATCGGCTCGTTGCTGTAGCAAGCTTTCCCAAACACATTGATAAAATGCCGGTGATGGCATCCCAGAAGCATAGCCATTTAAAGCATCTAGCCGGTCATAACTATAACGAATAAGCCAAGCTTTATCTTTTTCACCTAATTGCTGTTTTTGAGAAAATTTTTTCTGTTCGATTGATGATAATTCAAAATTCTCAGTCAACTTATTCGCTAGCCCTTCGATTAAGGCTAAGGTATGAAAACCACCCGTAACAATCACAATTTTTGCATTAGGCTCTTGTGTTTTGATTGCTTGAATGTGCGATTGCATGTGTATTTCGCGCTGCGTAGAGCCTTCAGATTCAAGGACTTCAGGCTCATAATCTAGACGCGCTAATGCACACCAAATAAAACTATCGTGAAAAAATGATTGCCAATGAGTTAAAGATTCAATTGTACGTAATTCAAATAAGTGTTCCCAAAGTTCATCATGATCACGGCAACCACATTTCTTAGCAAGTTGTGTAATAAACAGACTATGAGCTAAGTAGCGTTCTTTTTGTAAACTTTGATTTTCTGTACTTTCATCTACATTGACTTGTTCGGTCCAAGGTAAATCAATAAACCTTAATTTAGCATGATGTTGATGACCTACCCGTAACGCTTGCCATTCCGGTGAATACTCACAAAACGGAAAATAAGCCGATCGTGTGACAGGGTCACTTTTATTGCTATCATCTTGCTCATTTTTAATTTCTGTTTGTGCCATAATCGCAACCGGTGGTTTAGTTTCTTCATTCAATAAGCCAGAAATGAGCGAATTAAAACTGTCGGGTCCTTCGATTAAAACATAATCGGGTTTAACTTGTTCAATTAGGGATAACACACTATAAGAACATGCAGGGCTATGATGGCGAATAGGTGCAAAATAAAGCTGATGAGAACTAAGTGCTTGCCACTGTTCAAGTGCACTTTTAAGACGTTCAGGTAAAAATATGGATGGCAAACTCACCGTAATATTCCCTAATCTAAAAAATGAGCAAGAAATATTTCCTACTCATTGATGGCGTGATTCAAAAACGAATACTTATTTAGGTTATTCCCTATTTGGGGTCATTTTTTAAGACTTTTTTACTTTAAAAATTATCGCCAAAATTCACGAGAGGCTTCAAAAAAAGCTTTCCATTCTTTACTTTGTTTCGCCCTTTCTCTTGCAACATTATCAATGTAATAACGCATTCGTTTAATATCATCAGCATTATCTTTCAATACCACACCAATCAGTTGACGAGCAACGGCACCTGCACTCAGCGTGCCATCGCCTAGGTAATGTGCTTCTAATGCACAGGCATAAGCAATATTTACCGCTTCGGCAGTCGACATCACCGCATCAGGCGTCTTGATATTACCGCCATCTTTAGTATTACCAGAACGAAGCTCTTGAAACGTCGTGACAAGTAATTCGATCACATTGGCCGGTATAGTCACTTGCGTATTTAACTCACCTAATTCGGCATTAAGCTGCTTATTAATCAACTCTATTTCAAAAGCGGGGTCTTGAATCGGTTTAACTGTCTCAAAATTAAATCGACGCTTAAGAGCCGATGACATTTCATGAACACCACGGTCACGTAAGTTTGCCGTACCAATTAGGTTAAATCCCTGCCTTGCACTAATGCGAGCGTTATCTTTCATTTCAGGGATCATCATCTGTTTTTCTGACATTAAACTGACCAATACATCCTGAATTTCAGGTGGACAACGGGTAATTTCTTCAAACCGAACAATTTTACCCTCAAGCATTCCCTGATGTAACGCGGAGCTAACTAATGCTTTTTCTGTCGGACCTTCCGCCAGTAATAACGCATAATTCCATGAATATTTAATATGATCTTCAGTGGTGCCAGCAGTTCCTTGGATCGTCAAACCCGAATCACCACTAATTGCTGCTGCCAATAATTCCGATAACATCGATTTTGCTGTACCTGGTTCACCGACTAACATCAGTCCTTGTTTACCCAGTAATGTCACTATAGCCCTATCAACAAGGGCGTCGTCACCAAAGAATTTCGGCGTAATTTGTAGAGCATCATCACCCAAAATAAATTGCCTAACAGCACGAGGTGAACGTAACCAACCTTGAGGTTTTGGGTTGAGTGTATCCGCTTGAGTCAGTCGCTCTAACTCATCAGCAAAGCGGACTTCTGCACTTTCACGTAGTACATTCGCACTCATTGTCTTTTTATTCGTCATTTCCATACCCTAAATTAACCCTTACCAAGGTGTTTTCTTTTCCCATTCTGGGTCAAAGCCGGCGCAAGCTTCAGCAACTTTTAAATAATCTGCATAACTTTCCGCTAATAAAATCGATGGAATATCTTTTAATTCAATATAACGTCTATTCCAAGAGCTCTGCTGAGACTGTTCAAAACTTAATGAATACAAAACAGCGGGAATATTTTCTTCCGGTACATAGCTGCCACTAAATTCAATATAGACGTAAAAATCTAAGCTTGGGAAATGCTTATAATAATGACAAAAACTACCGCCATCCTCGGCTTGACCACGTTGATAACCCATTTTCGTGAGTACACCACGTAAGGTGAACGTATCTGTTATCCAGCCTTTTCGATCTTCGATTTCATTAAGCGTTAGGTCTAAATCAGGAATTCTATGTACCATTTGTGAAAATAAAAATTTCACTTTGTAATCTTTAAAATGGGCTATCCATCCGTTGCTTTCTTCTTCAGAAATTAACGCTGCATGCGCTAATTTAATAAAAGAATTTGCACTTAATGTCACTTCATCATCATCAATATTAAGCAAGCAACCATCGTCTGAAGGACGAAATACATTGATAACTTTGTCATCATTTACTTCCATCCAAACGAGTTTTTCAATCAGACCACGCATTATTGGGTGAGTTTGAATATATTCCTGCCAGTCTGATGTTGTCCAAAGACGCTCCGCACACATTGCTTCATAAAGGCGCGCAGTTTGTAGTTCAATGACTTGTTTTAATTCTTTTTTACTTGAGGTCAGCAGTTTTTTGGATTCTTTTATTTTATCTTCATCATCAGTTTTACGTGCTGCCGGCAATGCTTTAATTTCTTTCCCTTCTGGATTGAAGAGCACCAATTTTTGCTGAGCATCAAGTTTTGCCGTAAAGTTGCGGTCGCCATACTCAAGAAGCAGCGTACCCGTTTCATCCATTCCTGCGGTTGGAATAGTACGGTCGGCTAGCTCATCTGCACTCCAACCATTACGCTGTGCAATTTGAGTGACCAAACCTCGCGCTTTTTCTTGAACTGAAGCCGTACGATAACGGCGAGATAATGACAGTAATAATTGAATAATCAGTGGATCATTGCTCGTTGCAATAGCATCAATCATTGCTTCAATTTGCGCGCGTCGTTGATAGTGATCTCGCATATAATTACGCAATGCAGTAACAGCAATATGTCCTTCAATACCACAAATTAATGCCAGCATTCCTTTATCACTGATAGCTGAACCTAAATACCGACGCAGCACTTCACTTTTAATTTCATTAATAGTTTGTTCAAGCGTGAAATTTTCATATTTAGCATAATATTCAGGCCAGCGTTTAAGGCTACTTTGGTAATTAGCTAGTCTTTGTGGTGCATTTTGTTCAGCTTCCGCCATTGCCTCTTCCAATGATGGACCTGCCGTATCCTGGTAGATAAAACTATTTAAAATAAAATTACCTAAATGACGTTGGCTTTCGACTGATAATAAACTGATATAACGTTGTAATAATCCATTCCCAGCAGGCATTTTTAATTTCACCGCTAAAATGATCCACCACCGAATAATATCACCATCAACGGGCTTATTATTTTGCCATGTCAGCGTAGGAATACTGTCTAAATTAAACCATGCCATGCTAGCTGGCGCTTTGGCCTTTAATCCTTTTTGCGCTTCAGCTAATAGGACTTTTGGCGACAAATAACTTGAAATATCTTCATCAAATTGTTCTAACGCGGTTAACAGTGCCGCACGAACAACTTCCCTTTTCTCTTTTTTCAATAAATCATACAGTGACTTTAAAGAATCGGGGTGTTTCAGACGCGCTAGCCACTCAATAGTAGTGACACGAATTTCTTGTTTACCTGAATCTAATCCTTCAGCTGCATTGAGATGAATATTAGGTAAAGTTTCAAGTAAAGTTTGCGCATTTAAGCGATGCGTTTTATTTTCACCAAGAGCAAGTTCCATGATTCGAGGTATAAATCGCGCAGAAATTTTAGGTAACATAGCTAAAACTTTAATCGCATTAGTTGCATCATATTCTTGATATGAACGCTGAACCTGTTGCTGAGGAATTAAACCTAATGCTTCCGCTAAAAAATCAGAGTATTGGGTAAAGAATGGCCAAATTTGCTCTGAACGAGAAAATAGTGATAAACCATCCGCATAAGAACGTAAACATAAATCTGCAATCAAACGTTTTGCATCTTTAAAACGACAACATTCGAGCACTAATTCAAATTGGCGTAGCTCCAATTGCCCAATAATGCGTGGAGGTATCCCTTGGCTTACTTGATATTGAGATAAAAACTCAACTTGAGAACGATTATTATTAATCAGACGTAATGCATGAAACAACGTAAATTCTGGAAGATTGGTAATGCGCTCTTTATATTTAACGATATTGTGTTCATCATTCGTTATAGGCTCTTTACCTAAATTTAGCTTATCAAGAATTTTACTGACTTCTTTTATGCTATTTTTTTGGAATTCTTTGTAATGTTTTTGAGACCAATTATAATTATGTTTTTGGTTTTTATTCTCTTCAATCTCACGCTCAGCATTTTCTTTTGCTTTTAATAACATCTCATTGAAATTATTAACTAATAATTCTCTAGCGCTTTCGGGAAGTGGCGTATCTGCCAATTCAATAATTGGCGATAATTCAATTTCGTTAACTTCACTCGCAGTATCCATCACATCAAAGCGAGAAATGGCACTTTCAATGCTTTTAATAACCGTTTTATTTGTTTCGACCTTAAGCGCCTGTTCCAGTGTTTCTCTGTACTTACCAATACGCGCAAATAGATCCGCTGCTTGAGTTCGCTGCTTTGGCGTTCCCTCTAGTAAGACATGAGTTAAATGAATTTTAACTGAATTTTCAGGTAAGATAGCCATAATAGGTTCAGCGGCCGAACGCACTGTTTTTAATGCACTCGTAGCAAAAATAACTAATATATCCGCAAAGGCGGAATAAAGGTCTTTATCCTTTTTTAACGTATTAATAAGTTGAATTTGTCCTGCTGCGGATAAATTTTTAATTAACGTTTGCTTGATAAAATCTTGCTCAGCTAAAAGATATTCTTTAAATCCTGGAATAACAAATAAACGATTAAGGTTATCATAATGATAATCAGATAGGTTCTGTCTATCAAAAATGGCATATAGAATATTATTCGCGGGCTTATCCGTTTCTTTTTCAATAATTTCTGCCAATAAATTAAAACTCCAGTATTTGCGATGTTCTAATTTACTCTCTCGTGAATTATCAAATGTTTTCGCAAAAGCATCACCTAAAAGATAGATAACCCATGATGGAAGCTCTTGAGTAAATAACTTAATATTCAAGTCTTGGCAGGCAGCGGCGAGTACTTTGGCAAATCTAGCAACCTGAGATACTGTTATTTCAGCACCAACTTTTGCATACATTTTGTGACGAGCATTCATTCCTTGACGTATGACCTTTGAATACGGATTAGTATCAAAGTTATTACTTCCCCACCACCAATCAACTGTCCCTGGCTTATCCAGTAATTGAATTGCTTTTTCATTATCTAATTGGCTTAATTTAACCAGTATTTCAGGCGATTTGCCTTCAATAATATATTCCAATATTTCCTTAGGTAACTTTTCATCAAATACACAAAAAGGTAAAAGTGTTTCTTGTATAGCCTGCTCGGCGATTTTAGATTCTTTTTTGCCAAAAATAGACAATAAGTTAAAGGTAATTTTAGCCACGTTAGATCCCTGAAAGTATTTATATAACAACTTCTTACCATTTATTATTTATCGTCACAATTTGATTATTCTTAATCGTTTTTTAATCAGAAGTTTCCATACCATAACTCGTGGCTTTTTATTCTAACAATTTTGAAATTAATTTTAATTTAATCCTAAAAATCAGCTGATATCGATTATTAACTTCAAGCTAACACGTAAAATAACATTTATGTTCAAAGAGTTAATATCACAATTTGCACTGCTTTTAGTGATAATTGATATACCTAAAATAGAATATTTCTGCTCAAAGCACTATTTTTCTACTGTTTAATTTATGACAGAAAGACACTTGACTAAACACATAGTCTAATAATAGACTATAAATCCAATCAACTTAATAAGACGAGGTAATCTGTGAGTCAGTCTATTTTATATACGAATGCTCCTGACCTTATTTCACCACGAGGCCATTATTCTCATTGTGTTAGCGCAAATGGTTTTGTTTTTATTTCTGGGCAATTACCTGTCGACTCACTAGGTGTAGTAAAAGCTCACTGTTCATTTGCAGAACAGGCAAAGCTCGTATTATCAAATTTGACGGCTTGTCTAACTGCCGCTGAAATAACAACACAGCACTTAGTACAAGTCCGTGTTTATATTGCGGACATGAATAATTGGCCTGTATTCAATGAAATTTATGCGCAGTGGATTGGTAATTTCCGACCAGCACGAGCCGTCGCGGGTGTTTCAGAATTACATTTTGGATCTGCTATTGAGATAGAGGCAACTGCAATAATAGCTTAGATATTCAATACTTTATGGGGTATAAACATGACAGACTTAATTTTACCAACTTATCAAGATGTAGAAGCCGCTGCACAACGCATTAAACCATATGCAACTAAAACACCCGTCATGACATCAAGAACGGCTAACCAACAATTTGGGGCTGAATTATTTTTCAAATGTGAAAATTTTCAGCGTATGGGGGCATTTAAATTTCGCGGTGCATTTAATGCGTTATCACAATTTACCCCAGAACAAAAAAAAGCGGGCGTTATCGCATTCTCTTCTGGCAATCATGCACAAGGTGTTGCACTTGCAGCAAAACTTCTTAATATTCCTGCGACTATATTAATGCCAATTGATGCACCTGACGTTAAAGTTGCAGCAACTGAGGGGTATGGTGCGACAGTCATTCGATTTGATCGTTATACAGAAGATAGAGAACAATTATGCCAATCATTAGCTAAAAAACACGGCTATACCCTGATTCCACCATTTGATCACCCTCATATTATTGCCGGACAAGGAACCGCAGCAAAAGAGTTAATTGAGGAAGTCGGTGAGCTGGATGCATTATTTGTTTGTTTAGGGGGCGGTGGGTTATTATCAGGTTGTGCAATAGCTGCGAAGAAACTCTCTCCTAACTGCAAAATTTATGGCGTAGAACCGGAAGCTGGGAATGATGCTCAGCAATCCTTCCGCGCAGGAAAAATCATTCATATCAATACACCCAATACCATTGCAGATGGTGCGCAAACACAACATATCGGCCAATATACATTTGCCCTTATTCAAAAAAATGTTGATGATATTTTTACCGCAACAGATGAGCAGTTAATTGAATGTATGAAATTTTATGCAGAGCGAATGAAAATGGTAGTAGAACCTACCGGATGCCTTTCTTTTGCTGCGGCGATCGCTCAAAAGGAACAATTGCAGGGTAAGCGTGTGGGTATTATTGTTAGCGGTGGTAATGTTGACATCAAACATTTTGCACAACTAATCTCACAATAGCGGCGAATTATTGCTGGCTTATAATATGTAAATAGTAGTCGTTAATAACGAACGGTTTCTCCTTCATCTATTAGCAAATATAAAAATAGGTTAAAATTATACAAAGACTGGTAGATGAAGGGGTTATTAATGCCAAATGATAAAGAAAATACGTTACTTGCACAAATAGATACCATTGCTAAAGGACTCAGTGAGACATTAGCCCCATTTTGTGAAGTTGTTGTTCATGATTTAAAAAATCCTGAGCACTCAATTTTATCTATTCATAACAATTTATCTGGTCGGCTTGTAGGTGAACCTACCACCGAGCTTGGATTAGCTAGAATTCAGTCTTCTGATTTTCCTAACATCATCGCTAATTATACCAATCAATTTTCTGATGGACGTCCCGTTAAAAGTACATCTATTGGGATAAAAGATGATAATGGCGATTACATCGCAGCACTTTGCTTAAATTTAGATATGACTTTATTTAGAGGAATGCAAAGTATGTTGTCTCAATTTACTCAAGTCGGCACAAGCCCTATCAAAGAGCATATTGAACCTAACGGAACCGAAGCTATTCGATTACGCATTGACCAATTTGCTGCCGCTTTAGCGGCAACGCCTAGAACCTTGAAAGCCGAAGATAGAAAAGTATTGATAGAAGTACTGCGTAATGAAGGTTTACTAGATGTTAAAAAATCAATGGAAACGGTCGCCCAACATTTAGGGGTTTCTCGTGCATCTGTTTATTTGTATGCAAAAAAAGAAAGTTAAGAATAAAACTATCAGTCCCAAATTGCCTTACCTCCCCAGTATTCGTCAAACAAATTCAAAAATTGACGAACTTTAGGGGGTAAATAACGCTTCGTAGGATAAAGTGCACAAATAGGATATTCTGGCTTGGAATACTCGCTTAACACAGGTATGAGATCACCTCTAGAAATATATTTACCCACTAAAAATGCACCTAGCTGGCATATTCCATGTCCTTTTAAAGCGACATCCAGTATAGCTTCAGTGTCATTAAGCAATAATCGCCCTTTTGTTAAGTAACGTTGGTAGCCTTGTTCTGTATTGAATTGCCAAGGTACCGAGTTGCCCCGATGACGAAATGAAAGAGTTTTATGGTTTTTCAACTCATTAATATTCGTTGGAATTCCGTAATTTTTTATATATTCAGGGGATGCACAGGTAATAAAACGATGAGGTGCCAATATTTTTCGGACTAACCTATTATCATCATTACCACCAATTCGGATCGCAATATCAAAACCTTCGCCAATAAGATCGCAATAATTGTCAGAAAGATCCATGTCAATTTGAACTTCAGGCCAACGTTGAAGGTAAATTTGTATTAAAGGCAATATGTATTGTCGCCCCAAAACAATAGGTGCCGTTATACGTAATAGCCCTCTAGGCTCCAACTGACCTTGGCTTAATATATTTTCAACATTTTCAATCTCATATAATATTTTTAATGCAGACTCATAAACTGTATGCCCTTCATCACTTAGACTTATACTCCGGGTTGTACGATTTAATAAGCGTACTTGTAACCGTGTTTCTAATCGTGCAATACATTTTCCCACTGCGGAACGAGAGATTTCTAACTTTTCAGATGACTTTGTAAAACTACTGGTTTCAACCACATCTACAAATACTTTTAAATCGAATAGATTATCCATAATTAATGATGATTTATTTGACACGATTTGTCCCCAATGAAGCAATGAATAGCATATTTATAAACAATACTCTCCCATATATGATCAACTGACAAGTCAAATTACATTTGGAATCAAGATGTCTTTAAATTCATCCATAGGGTCTTCATCAAATAATTATCAACATTCTTGGAAAGCAGTACTTGCTGCTACACTTGCCACCTTTACAGTCGTGACCACAGAAATGCTCCCAATTGGTTTATTAAATCCAATTGCAGCACAATATTTAGTATCAACCAGCACTGCTGGCCTATTAATGACACTACCCGCAATAATTGCAGCAATCAGTGCTCCAATTATTATCTTATTTACTCGAACTTTAGACAGAAAGATAATCTTAGTATTTGGCGCATTTTTGCTAATGGCATGCAATTTAATTGCTGCATTTACACCTCATTTTAGTCTATTGCTTATTAGCCGAGCCTTTGTAGGCATATGTATTGGAATTATTTGGTCAATTGCGGGTGGAATAGCGCCACGCCTTGTTCCGCCAAAAAAAGTAAGTATTGCAACCTCATTGATATTTGGCGGTGTCGCAGCCGCATCTGTTATTGGTGTTCCTCTAAGCGTTTTCATTGGCGAATGGTTAGGTTGGCGTAAAGCATTCCTCTTAATGGGTAGCTTATCTTTTACTTTGACATTATTATTAATGTATTATTTGCCCCCTCTTCCTGTGCAATCAATACCTACAATAAAGGCTTTTATATATCAAATTAAGAGACCAATTATTTATATCGCATTATTAATGACTTTCTTATTAGTTTCTGGTCATTTTTTAGTATTTACTTATATTAGACCTTTACTATTAAGCAGTGATATCTCTGGCGAAAAACTCGGTATTATTTTATTACTGTATGGAGTTTCAGGTATATTGGGTAACTTTATTTTTGGAATTAGTTCAAACTCACGGTTGCACTTATCTATAAGACTAATTATTACAGGTATTATTTTAGCACTAATAATATTTATTATAGCCCCCCTAAATATTATTAATACTAGCATTAATATGATCTTGTGGGGTATTTCATATGGAGGTGTTTCTGTAGCATTAATGACTTGGATGATCGTTAACAGTTCAAAAAACATTGAAATTACGAGTTCTCTTTATATCTCCATTTTCAATATTGGAATTGCTGCTGGCTCAGTATTAGGAAGCTTACTAATTGCACTTTCTGGAATAAATACAGTATTAATCATTGCTATAGTATTACTTTCTATCGCATTTTTATGTACAAAATAACATCTATATGAGAACTAACAGCAGCGAGGTTAAAAATATTAATTATAGGTAATCTATCAATCCATCATGATATTCATGCTCTTTTATTGATAATAATATTTCATTATTTAACTTAATATAATGTTATTTGTCATAATAATAATTAAAATAGCTCAAACTTATACTAAAAAATAGTCACTATTCTTGTTTATTATGATTAACTTTTAGGCTAACTTATTGGATAAATAACATAACTGTTTAGAACATGGATGAAAAATGACTACTAACCAACAAATCTCGCTTTTCTATGATGCCTTTGGTATCGCGACAAACCCTGCTGTTGTTTTGATCCCAGGTTTAGGTGGGCATAACATTAGCTGGACCGAAGATTTTTGCCAACAAATAGCCAAGGCTGGGTTTTATATTATTCGCATTGATAACCGTGATGCAGGGTTATCGCCACATTTCAACGATTCCCCTCCCATTGATTTAAACGAATTGGTACAAAAATTACAAAATGGGGAAAAAGTTGAGGTTCCGTATACTCTATTTGATATGGCTGATGATGTTATTCACCTTTTAAACTCTTTATCAATTAACAAAGCCCATGTAATTGGCCGCTCAATGGGAGGAATAATCGCGCAATTAGTCGCTGCAAAAGCGCCAGAGCGTATTATTAGTTTATGTCCAATTATGTCCTCAACGGGCAATCCAAGCTTACCGCAAAGTGAACCAGATGTTCTGGATATGCTAATCAGGCCAAGTATTAATCCAAAAGAAGACATTGATGGCTATTTAAATGGTCAATTAGTATTTTATCGCCGAATTAGTTCATCAAGTTGTCCATTTGATGAAGAATATTATCGTGATTATATTTTACAAGCATTGGCTCGAAATTACTCGCCACAAGGAACTACACGCCAAATAGTTGCAGTCATAGTCACTGGTGATATTCGCCCATATTTAGTGAATATTACGGCACCTACATTAGTGATTCATGGTTCTATTGATCCGCTATTTCCTTTAGCTGCGGGTCAAGATATTGCACATAATATTGCGAATGCAACACTAGAAATTATTGATGGAATGGGACATGAAACCCCGCCTGCTTTAAATTCTAATATTGCTAATTTAATTATTACTCATCTACAAAATGCGTCACATTCATAAATATTAAAAAGGCCCATTCAGGGCCTTTAAAATCAATATAGAAAAGCTAAATTACTCACTCTATAGCCAACCTTGTTTCTTATGTTGAGTACAAATTGGGCAAGTTTTATTATCAGCTGTCCATGAAAAGAATGGCAACTGACAAGTATGACATTTAGCGTCATAGTATTGAAAAGTCAAGGGTTCACTATTTTTAGCGACGTGTTCATGTACATGAATTGATTTTGGAAAACAGACAACTTGACAGCTCATACAACCTGTACAACGTTTATCATCTAAATTAAATTGGTTATCGCCAATTTCAATCGCATTTTCATCACAAACTTTGGCACATGCACCACATAAAATACAACTTGCTACATCTAATTCAATATGAAACCAACTATCTTCTGGATAAAATTGTTTTCTTGCATTTAATCCTGTTTTAACTACACCTTTATCTAAAGGTTTTTGATCTAACTTTTGACGAAATAACATCATACGACGCCCACTGTCAACTTCTGGCGGTTGAACAATTATTAATTGCCAAATAGGTTCTTGTAAGGTTTTTAATTTAATATTCAAAGCTGCAAGGGTTGGAAGCCACTTATCAACCAATGGCGAGGCAATTTGTATACCACGAATTTGATACTGACGATGCCAAACAATTAATTCTTCCGTTGTTGCTAATGGTTCATCGTGATTAATCATTAGATAATTATTTTGATATGTGCGCTCGTGAGGAGTAATGTTTTCAATCGCATCAACTGGACAAGAAAATAAACAGTTACCACATTGAAAACACAGCTCATTATCAATTTTGGCATTCATCTGTGTAAATGAAATTGCCCCAACTGGGCAACTGGATGCACAATTATCACAAACACTATTTTTTAAGCGCTTTCTAACACAGTTACTATTAATAACAGGTTCGGGGGGAAGATCTAGATTCATAAAACGCTGCATAATTCTTCCGCTCCATTTTTAATAAAAATATATTTGCCATAAGTCGTATAGTTAGAATCTTTATCGAAAACCTATACAAGTTACCCAAATATATTAACGTAAAAAGCCTATAACAAAGATGATTTAAGCTAAAAACAATGCGATTAATCACCACATGATACAAAAAAAAATAATATTTTCTATTGAGTTATGATGGCTCTACACGCGAGTATATTTATTTGTTCCGAAATTTGTTCAATCAACGAAAGGTCTAATTCTCTTTTTTCTAATCTTTTTAGTACAGATTTTCGAGCAATGACAAAACCTAATATCTGTCCTATCAAGGCATGAGCAATAATAATTGCAGTTTGTTTATCGTGATGAGTAATAAACTGAACAAGATCTGACAATCTTACATGGAACGGGGCAATAAATTCATTAAAAATAATTTCTGCATTTTCAGTAGGCTCAAGTTGCTCTCTAAGAATCAATACTGAGTAATATTCACGCTCAGGTGCAAGTAATGCACGGCTTAGCCCATTCATTAATAACTTAATTAACATTTCTGCCTTTTGAGCGTCACATTGTGATTGTGTACGTATCTGTGTAAATTGCGAATCAAAAATTTCAACGTTACTCTCCCTAGCCAGTTCAGTCGCAATTTTACGGATAACAGCTGTATAGACGCCCAATTTTCCACCCATATGATAAGGAATTGCCGATTGGTTTACACCCGCATTTTCAGCAAGTTGGCGTGTTCTTACGCCATTAATACCATGAAGAGCAAATAATTTGATCCCTTCATTTATCAGTTTTTCTTTAGTCAACTCAGATGAAAGTATATTTTTATTTATTTCAGTCATATACAGCCGTTATCCTATTTAATTACACATCTGCACGCATTAGATGAGTTGAATTATTATTAAGTTCAATACCTTTGTCTTTTCCGACTATCACAGTACCGCCTAGATTACACAAATGGTAATCAAAAGCACAATTAGGTTCAAATGCAAATGTCATCCCAGCTTTTAATACTAATTCGCGCCCAGGATTAGGAAGACGACTCACATGACCATATTTTTGTGCTAGTGGCAGCACTTCAATTCCGGGAGCGGTCCCAAAACCAATAGGACCATATGGATTAATACTATGGATAAGTGGATGTACATGCCACCCTTTTGCCTGTAAAAGCGGTTTCTCCATTTTATCAACCAATTCGCCGAATGTGATCCCTTCTTTTAAATTTTCCACGCCAATTTCATAGCATTCTCTAGATACTTGTGCAGCTCGCTCAATTTCTGGATGGATTTTTCCTACAGCAACTGCGGCTTGATGCTGTGTCTCATACATGCCATACAATGCAAATATTTCAGTCAGAACAATATCGCCCAATTGTATTTCACGAGGTTTTTGTGATCGATATTGCCAAGCGGGCTGCCCCCAACCAATATATTCAGGTCCTGACCCCATTAATATTTCAGCAGTAAATCCCCCCATTGACAGGCAAGTTGCGGTCACTGCTGCTGCTATATCAGCTTCTGTATTTCCAGGTATTGCAGTGATCCTCATGGCCTCGCTCATTGCTTCACCAATCATAGCGGCATGCTTAATATGTAAGATTTCTTCTTCACTTTTAATCGATGCGAGTTGGAAAAAAGATTTATAAACTGGAATGAAATTTACATTAGGGAGTTTTTCTTTAATGCCTGAAAGTGTATTGAACGGCATAGCTCCATCGAAATAAAATGGTGGGTAAGGCTCTAACCCAATAACACCAATATTTGCATGAGCAGATACACCTAAATCAATTAGAATTTGACCAATATTTCGCCCTGTTTTACCAACCATTATTTGCTCTGGAGATATCCACTGCATATCCCCTCTTATTGAAGCTTGCATATGATCAGCGACCATCATAGGCGCAAATGTAACAACAATGGGGTCTTTTTCTTGATGAAACAACACAACTGAACCTAATCTGTCGTTAGTAAAATAGTGGTCAATACAAAATGGAGCAGGTGCTGCTGATTCTCTATCTCCATAAATCATCAAAGTTTCGAGATTATTTTCTCGCATGATTTGCCTTGCTAACGCCCATCGTCTATCACGTTCACTTAATGTAAATGCCGCAGGAATCGATATATTTTTCATGGTTACCTCTACGTGTTTATTGAATTTAATTCATTTGAATGAATTAAATCTAGGCGCAAAAAAAAAGAATGTCAAATATATTCATAGAATTTTACTTCATAAATTTACCCCGATTATTTTTTAAAATAACAAAAATTAAGAAGTAATTCATATTAATCAGTAAGATACTTTTCTTTTAATCCCTCAAAAAATTCAATATAAAACTCTATAGTATATAGAATCAATTATTTCCCTTATAATTATTCAATAATCTATTATCACTTCAATGCCTGTTATTAAACGGTGTAACTGAATTCTTCAATTTCCACATTAAACGAAGGTCTGCATATGAATAATTTTGAGTTTTACAACCCAACACGTATCGTTTTTGGTGAAGGTAAAGTCGCAGAATTGAATCGATTGGTGCCTAAAAATGCCAAAGTTCTTATTTTATTTGGTGGTGAAAGCGCAAGAAAAACAGGTACATTAGATGAGGTTGAGCATGCCCTTGGTAATAGAGAATTTGGGCTATTTGGCGGTATTGAAGCTAACCCCCGCTATGAAACCCTGATAAAGGCTGTCGATAAAATTGAACAGGAAGGATTTGATTTTTTACTGGCCGTAGGTGGAGGTTCGGTTATTGATGGCACTAAATTTGTTGCGGCAGCAGTTAATTACCCAGGTGATAAATGGGAAGTTGTTACCAGTGGCGGCACAACAATTAAAACAGCACTTCCTTTTGGTACGGTATTAACTCTACCCGCTACCGGTTCTGAAATGAATAAAGGTTCAGTGATCACTCGTACAGAATTACAGTCAAAATTAGCATTTATGAGTGATAAAGTTTTCCCTCAATTTTCAATTTTAGACCCAGTCAAAACTTATACATTACCACCAAGCCAAATAAGCAATGGTGTAGTCGATGCTTTTGTTCACATCGTAGAACAATATTTAACCTATCCAGTAAATGCTAATGTGCAAGATGTTTTTGCTGAAGGCTTACTCAAGACATTAATTGAAATTGGTCCCAAAGCATTAGAAATGCCAAAAGATTATGATATTCGAGCAAATTTGATGTGGACAGCAACATTAGCGCTCAATGGTTTAATTGGTGCTGGTGTACCTCAAGATTGGTCAACACATATGCTAGGCCATGAAATTACCGTACTTTATGGTTTAGACCATGCTCAAACATTAGCGATTGTATTGCCTTCGATGTTGATTGAAAAATTGCCGCAAAAACAAGCTAAACTTGCTCAATATGCTGAACAAGTTTGGGGAATATCACAAGGCACTGAAAAAGAAAAAGCTCTCAAAGCTATTGAGTTAACGCGTGAGTTCTTCGAAAAAATGCAGGTTGGAACCCGCTTTATTGACTATAATTTAACGCAAAATGTTATTGAACCATTGGTAAAAAGCTTAGAAATACACAACATGGTCACCTTAGGTGAACATCAGGATATTACACCAGAAGTTAGCCGCCGAGTTTATATGGCTGCATTATAGTTAAACGTAAATAAGGGCCAACATCAGACTGTAATTAATTTGGCCCTTTATTTTAAATTAAAATTTAACTATCCCCACCTAACACTAACTGACTTTTTGCATAAAATTTTCAACATAATTTATAGGGTCCCAAGATATTTTCGTTTCCCCCACCTCAACGCTACTATATTCATCCTGCATACGTATTGATGCTAAAGAATTAACTAAATAATCTAATTGTTGTTCTACAGAATTGTCATTGATATCAGTTAATATTTTATGGTGAACGACTGTCGGTGCTTGCATGTTTGGATATTGATAAATTTTCACTCTATTGCCATTTTCTGACTCATAGGTATACGTCGTACTATTTTCGATATTATTAGGAGCCTCTCGATAACAGGATGGTTTAAAATTAATAAGGTGAATCGTATTTTGCCCACCAAAATTACGAATATATGCACCACCTTTTTTATCACCATTAATAATAAAAATATTTTTCCCTCCCTCATCATTTAGCATTCCATCAGTGCCATTGGAAATCAATATGTCGTTCCCTTTCCCGCCGTATAGATTGTTTTCCCCCCGGTCACTGTAAAGAACATTATTGCCATCTTTTACTGAAATACTTCCTTCTTGAGCTTGTGCCATCAATACACGGCCATGACCACTTTTATCCCACAACCTTTGGGTTTTCCCTGTATTTTTTAATACTAATTGTCTGAACGGTGAATGCTCATTAACATAAACTTTTTCCGAGCTTTGATCTATAGGCGTAAAATCACTACCAACAAGCGTATTTTTAAATTCATCCATTGGCCGCCAAATAATCAATGGATCTAATTGTTCTCTTTTCTGTTTTTGTATACTTAAATGTTTTACTAACTGATCCATATTAGACTGCGCTGAGATGGGAATATGGCTAGGTAATGATTGATAGTGATTAATACTCATTTGAATGCTATCAGTTTGTTTAGAATACTTTATTCTAACTTTACGCGGTGATGATATCGCACTATATACACGGAAACTCACCCCATCCTCAATAATTTCTTGATATTGAGTTGAAAAATGACATAAATGTACATGATTATTGCCGATTTCATCGACAATTGTCGTCATCCCATCACCACGGCTACCATCGATAAGGTAATTGTCATCACCTTCCCCACCTACCAATACATCATTACCAATATCTGATAACATGAGATCACTTTGAATCCCACCATAAACGAAATTATTACCTCCACCACCATAAAGTACATTGTAACCTTGAGTTACCTTAATAATGTCATTCCCTTCACCACCATCGACAATAACGCCATCACTATTATTTACTTCAATAACATCATGGCCATTAAGCCCAGCAATAATAGAATTTGGTATTTTAAAGCCAGTAGGAATACGAAGGTAGTCGTCATTATCAGTAGCTGAAGAAACATTTAGTGCAGATACAATGCTGTGACCACCTTTATTTAGTTCTAGTTGAAATAGATTACTGTTACTATCTTGAATAACAACACTTTTTGACATTGATTCATCATAATTAATAAAATTAAGCGTCAACTTTTTATCACCGAAACGGTTCTTTAGATATAAAGATTGCCGGTCAGATTGCAGTTCAAAGCCATTCTCAAAGGGTAATGCAATAATAACACGATCATTTTCGGTATAATTACCCTGTACATTAGAAAAGTCGAATGTAAGATTTCCTTGCACAAACTGCTCGGGGCTAATTTGATAAAGATCACTGCCTTTACTCACCATGATTTGACTATTTCTGTCTACCATTAATAATTGGTCATTCGTGTTACTACCTTCATAATCTAACTTATTGATCAAACCAATAAAGTTGAATTTCCCCCAATGGGGAGCACTGTATAATCGCTCATCCCCAATAGAGATTATATTTTCAGGCATATTAATTCGTGTCGATTTACCTGTCTTCTTATGTAAGGAATCACTGTCTTGGTGATATGTGACTTCATAAATTTGTTTGTTATCTATAAACTTACCTTTTTCAATATCTTTTAATTGGCTATTTAAGATAAACCCATCTAGTGTACGTAGTCTATATTGATGATTAACTTTTAATGTTCCATTCACCTCACGATAAACATTTCCCAATGTTAAATTAGCTTGTAAATTATACTTTACAACTTCGCTATTTTTCACAGTATATTGAGAATAAATAGTGACAACTAAGTTATTGCCAGAAAATTGAATATCTTTAATTTCGTCAAGAGAATAGCCTAAATTAACCTCACTAAAACCGATATCATTTTCTGAAATATTCGCAGTTAAATAAATAAAATCTGTTGGACCTTTAGTCTCATTAATATAAGTACTCCAATCAAATCGGCGCATGTAATAATTGTCATTTCCATCACCACCATTAATAATACCAGACTCAAATATCAACTGGTCATTACCTCGCCCACCATTGATAAAGGCGTTACTCGAACCGGCATCAATCACATTATCTGAATCATTTCCTGTAATAAAAAATTTAGTTGAGCGCGAGTTACTTAGCATGACATTATGAATATCACTTAAATAGAGCTCTTTAGAAGCACCATAGTTCAATACTAACTTTGATTTTTCTTTATTTAAATCAATCTCTATAAGACTGTTTATTGAGATATTTGTTATATTTAGGGTATCGTTTCCGCCATTGCCATCAAAATATAACTTCTCTACTCCGAATTTTAACTGATTATCGATTAATGAAATATTGAAAATATCATTTTTAGCGCCACCTACAAAAAACTTATTACCAGAAACGTAGCTAAAATGGTTGCTCGAATTATTCTTTCCTATGATGATGTCATTGCCGCCACCAGCGTTAAAACTTATATCTTTAGACCTCGGTTTTTCCTCATACTTATAGCCAATATTTATCATACCTTCATAAATAATTTCTGGCTTTTCACTTAATATTCTCTTACTAATTTCTTCACTTTCATTTATGTATTCGTCGCCCATATCATTGATATCAACTTCCCCAGTAATGTCAGGGTGATATCTATTTGAATGACTATTTCTTAGTCTAAAAAAACGTACTTCACTTGTTGGTAAGTCAGTAAGTTGTGAAACTAAATTTTTATTTTTTTGTGAACGATACATATCATCAAGTAAGAACTCTCGAGAAAAAACAGAGAGTGTTTGGTTCTCATAACTAGGATTTAAAATTAAAACTTCATTCATACTCTCACTTCCAACTTGTTTAAACGATAGAGGTGCGACTTTTTTAATTAACTTAAATTTAAAATTAAAATGAAATAAAAAATTATAATTTCCTGTAACTGTACGCCATCGATTTGCTTTTTCATCATAATTTAAGTTTGTGCTAATAAAATCAATTTGTTTTTGAGTATAAACTGGGCCTTTATCATCCATATCAATATGAGAAAAAATATTTGATTTTATTTTTTTGGTAAATTTGGTATCAGTAATAACCCGCCCACTATCCTTTGAGTAAATATAATATTTATGCTCAACCTCTAGAATTGGATTTTCAACAAACTGTAAATGTTCTTGAAAACCAGAAAATAATTGAGATGCTTTAAATGCATCTAAGTCTTGTTGCCAATTTCTGTTTTTAAAGTAAGTAATATGCTGTTTATAACTAAAAAGATTTAAAATATTATTAGATGGAGATATTCCGAAGGCGCCTCTTAGACCTTCCTCTAATCTATCATGCCAAACTAATTCCTCACCCAACTCTTCTTCAATTCTTTCAACATTTCGCACACCATTGTAGATTAACCCACCAACCAGTAATGTTGCACCAATGACTAAGCCTATAACAGGAATAACAGATGAACTGAGAATGATTCCTACTATTGTCAATCCAGCAACCGCGATATTTGCAATTGATAATGAGCCTGCCACAATTAAATCTTGCCGTATTTTAGGATCAGTTATTTTATCTAACTGTTTAAAAGTTTCATAAGCTTGATAAACATCTAACCCCATCCCTATAAGATTAAAAATAATAGTTAATCGGGCAGCTAATTGATTTGCCGCATGAAAAGAACCGGCTTTACCATAGGCTATTTTAAGTAAGATTGGTTGTAAAACCATATCGCCGTAATTAAAGAAAGCATTAGAACATGCCATATACAGATTTTTTTGAGCTTCTAAGCGCTCATATTCACTTAAATTAGGGTCATGGAGCATATCTATTAATTGATAAATACTATTTATCGTCATTAATATACCAGCAGCCCCCATTCCTTGTCCAAAACGATTAGCGATACGAGAATAAACCGGTAATTTAGTCCCGGCTTTATTTAACGATTTAACTATCTCTGGCACTGCATTATCTTCAATAATATTACTATGTTGAATTAGTTTGAGTTGCTTCTTCAATACAGCACGTTCTTGAAATGTCGCTCCTTTAGCAATTAAAGTTTGAATTTCATTATCTGAGATAATATTTTTCAACACTAAAATAAGATTAATATCGTCTTGATTGTCTCCCAAAATAGTAAGTCTACTAGCTAATTGGTTTGCGTCGAACTGAATGTTATTTTTCCAGTCAACTTGCTTTATATGTTCACCATTTAGTGGCACCCCATCGATGGTTGCTCCTAATTTACTTAATTGCTCAACCGTAATTATTGTATTTCCAAAGCTAATCTTCATGCTTGAAGACAGTAATAATCGTTCATTTATATGATTAATATACTGTAATTCATTTTGTCTTATTTGTTTAAATTCACGATAAATAGGACTATCAGTATCTATTTGTTGAACGGTCGCCCTACAATCGCTTACACTATCATGCTGAAAACCCACTTTTTGAGCAATTGAAATTTTAGAACCATCTGGTTGCTTAATCGTCTGCATTATATGCTTTTGAAAAATAGATGAAAACTGTGATCGTGCATCATTAAAGTGATGACTCGAAACTTTAAATTCCATTCCTGTACTATCGAGTAAACTTAAGTAATATTTCCCATCGTTCGAATAGCTTATTATGGTATAAATAGCTGATTCATTCTTTAAATACGTAATTTGATTATTCTTTAAATTTTGTAAAACATCAGCTATATATTGATCTTTATAAGTTATTCCCATTGTATCTAGGACAGATAGTTTTCGCTGATAAAAATCATTATAACTTACTAATAACTCATGCTCTTCAGGTGATAATCGATTATATACATACTTATTTTTTAAATCATTTATTGTCATTATAAATTTTTGAAAACTCAGTTCATTACCATCGAGATTATCTGATTGATGAAGTAGACTATAAATGTGATGAATTGATTTATGATCAACTGAAAAAATAGTGGTCGCACTAATATCTGTGTGCGATACGATATTTTCGGTAACTATTGATAATTGAATTAAATTGTTCTGTTGGTAATTATTGATATCGGCAATTTTCTGTAACGCTTGCTTTAGTGAATCCCCTTTAAATATAACTTTACTTTCATTATAACTCACCAAAAAGCGATCAATTTGCTCATTATATAAATTTAGACTTTGTGGATCGTTAACTAGAGAGAGGACATCTCCTCGATGAAAACCATACTCAGCAGGAAATAATGAATACAATCGTTTTTCTGAAATCTGGCTTAGATATATTATTTTCTCAGGTTGTAAGCTTAAAAAATCCAAAACATATTTAGTTTCTATTGCCTGTTGTTTTAATGTGATATCTTGATCATCAAGAAATAAATCATTCCACTTATCAATAGAATTAGATGGACTCGCCATATTAAGAAAATCTTGTACCTTTCTATTTACAATAGGGTCATAAACTGCAATGTTTATTTTATTAATATCTAAATCACCATTTTCCTTACAAAAATATTGAGTTAAATAAGGATGCTCAGATAAAGTTAAATCTGAAAGCACTAATTTCCCTATTGCTACTTCCTCAAGAAAAAGACTAATATTATTTTTGGTTTCTATTGCCTCCCTAGATTCAATTGATGCAACATCAAGCCTTATTCTTTTAGGTGGTAATAATGGTTTATCACTCACTATTAATTCATTATCTATACCTTTATTTAATCTGACATCTGAATCTAAACCATTTAACTTTAAAAATTTAGATAACTCAGAATGAAATTCGGTTTTCATTAGTAATGTTAGTTTTTCTTTTTTATCTGTTAAATGTAATTCAATTTTTCCTGGATCATTAAGTTTATAGCGTTGTTTTAATTTTATTAGCCCACTTGCTAAATTTTGTTTAAAATTCAAGTCTTCAGTAATATTGTCAATTAAAACCCAGTTTTGATTAGAATATTTAGATAGCTTTTCTACATCTCCATACTCTACCATCATTCTTTGAGAATTAGGATTTAATTGAATAATTAGTGTGTTATTTGGGTTAGTTGATGCTAACTTCTCTACTTGTAACTTACCAAAATCGCCATAACCAGACCGGATAATTACCATAAGATTATTGCTATCAATATCACTGTCAATACTACTATGAGCTACTTTATTTTCAATTTTTGAACTATCAACCATTAACCATAATGGAGCCTCTTTTATATCACAACTATCTAAGGTTTTTGTAAAGCGTTGGTAGAAAGTGCCATCACCTAGTTTATCGCTAAATTTAACTTCATCAATAAATAACTTATAAGCATCATGATTAAATGCAACTTTCCTTATTAATTCAATATCTATTTTATTATTGTTTGGATTTTTGAAGATCTGCATGAAATCAGACTCACTTTCATTCAGTAACTGCCAAAGAAATAATTCTCCTTTGTGTAATTGTTCAATAAAATAGACAACAGCAGGTTTATCATTAATGAATACTTTTTGAGTTAATTTATCAACAACAAAAAGTAGGCGATGATCTTTCGTTTCTAAATAATGCCCCTCTCGTCCAATAGGCCAGAAAACTTTTTTTCCAGAAATGGTATTTCCAACTAATCGGTTATAGGCAACTAAAGGCACGTTAAAATCATTTTTCGATAATTCAATACTCGTTTTTAATGCGAAATTTTGATTAACGCCCCCACGAGCTAAATTACAACCAATTAATACGACTTTATCTGGTTGGTATTGTGTTAATACACTATTTTTTAAATAAATCATTCCTTCAGAGAATTGTTTTGAGGTACTACCTTCATACAAAGTTTCTTTCTGTGTATATGTATACTGACCATGACCCGTTACAATCCAACGAATTTTCCCTGATATTTTAGCATCCAAGTCACCCTGTAAAACTTTCCATTGTTGGCTTGCAACATCAAATTGTATAACTGTAGTTTTATTTGGGTGTTTCGACATTGCATTAGCGGTTATTTTGCCAATAGTATCATCATAGCCAATTTGAATAACAACATTATGATCAAATTCTGAGGCGTTAACCAGTCTAGTATTCTCTTTTGGGAATGCACTTAATTCTTTTTGTGAATCAAAAGGATTTGTCCAGTTATCGATATAATTCGTTAAAGGTGTTTGCTCCCCAACTGCAGGTTTGGGATGTGGCTCTTTAATATAACTCTGGTAGACATCATTAAAGCCAATATCTAGCCTATCAAATGGATTACCTAATGATTTATCTATTATTCGAGTTTCAGTAGAAAGTTTACTTAGGTCGACATTATTATCTATATTAAATAATTGGTAGCTATCCTCACTTATAAAAATGTCATTTTCTAATTTACTTAGCAATGAAAGATTATTTTTTAATTTCACATAAAGGTCAGCCCCATCAATACAATTTGTGTGTATCTTTATAAATTTACCATCAAAATCCAAATTTAAACTCATTATCTGATTTTGAGGATCATAGCTTTCATAACTGAGCTTATATTTTTTATTTACATCCAAAAAAATGGATACCGCTCTTTCGCTTAGTAACCTATTTTTAGTTCGTGTTATATCTTCCGTAGATGAATCAGTTAAATAACCACCCTTTGCAACATTTTTATCAATTGTAAATTCTGTAATGTTAACTTCATAGTCACCATTATCTAAAACAGAAAATTCATAGTTTTTACTGTTAGTTTTAACCTTTTCTTTGAGATAATTGAAAAAATCATCTTGATCATGAAACTTCATCAGTCCAGTATTTGGATCAAAAAATGAATATGCCCAACTATTCGATACTGGTTCGTATTTTACTGTGATAGCCATCGCATGAGCTTCACTATTAAATTGATAAAAAACAGTTTTTTTATTTTTTTTTGATAGTTTCATTTCGGACATGAATTTTTCTAGTGAAATAGAATAGTTTTTATTATTTAAATCCGAACTATAGCCTTCATTGTAAATAATACCATGGTTTTTATCCATATCATTTTCACGCGATGATATATCATTCATTATTTTTAGCATTATAGCTTCTATAAAAATAGCAGCATCATCATCTGAAAATTGGTAATTTAATGCTGGCAACCTATCCGAAAAATATTCTTTTAATGTAATGAATTGGGGTTCTAACTCTATCATTTTTCCTTCTGGTGTATTAAAAAAATGCTTACTCTCAAAGAGAGCACTATAATAACGCTCTACTAAATCAATTTGCTTTTTGCTAATATCATCATAAAGACGATCAAACCTATATTTACTATTTTTTTTATTATAATTAATTGTTTCTATAATGTATTCATTAAATTTCCCTCCGGGTGTTATTTTTGGATATTTGTTTTCCGAATAAAACATAGATATACTAACTAACTTATCAATACTCTGCTGGTCACTTACAATATCTTTTATCAACTTATGTAACGATTCTCTCGCATGATACTTTTGAGCATCTATCTCGATTTCAGTGATCTTATTTGAAGAATTATTTTTAGAATTTATTATATCTATATATGTATTTAGCTTATTTAAATATTCTCCCCCTTGACCACTGGCAGAATATCGAAGGAATGATTTAACAAAACCATAGCAATAACCTTCATTTGAAATCCCTCTCCTTTCTCCCTCCTTAGCTAATATTTCTTTTATATCTTTATTAAACATATTTCTTTGAATGTATGTAATAATATCTCGCTGTTGAAAATTAATTTTATTTTGTTTTAAATTCACCTTGTGCATATAAAAGTCCTTTTTATTTCAAATAACTAATGGTTCATATTTAGAATAGAAATAACATATAATTATTTAAATTAAAACAAAACAATAAAGATTGAGACTTATTATCATTGGAAGTAAATAAAATCATTAATAATATAAATTGTACGAATTATTAGCTCTATGAGTAGCTAATATAAGTATATCTAAAGCTAATTGATTTTTTATTTTAATCTTATCAATAACCAAAGAAGCCCCGCAGCACACAATGCCATAATGACATTAAATAAAAGACTAAAACTTACAGCATTACTAAGTTGCTCAAATGTCATTTTGCTTACTGTATGTTGTAGTTTATATTGTAAAATAACTAAAGCTGCCGTTGCGCCAATAGCCGCACCAATTTGTTGTAACGTTGCCGTAAAACCAGAAGCCATACCTGCAGACTCCACCTGAACGGTTGATAGCACTAAATTTAGCATTGGAGTCATAATCATCCCTTGCGTGAATCCGATAAAAAATAAAATCAATATCAATTCATTGAAATGAATTAAAGATGATGTAACATTTATATTCATCATCAAAATGATATAACTAATACCATATAATACAGCCCCACATAATAAAACTTTATCGCCATATCGGTTTACCCAACTTGGGGTTATGAAAGAGGAAATCACAAAACCAATACTGGCAGAAACAAACATTAAACCTGACTGTAATGGCGTCAGCCCTAACCCATTTTGTAATAGTATTGATAGCAACAATGGGAACGCTGACGAGGTAGCATAAACACACATAACGATGAACAGACCAATCACAAATGGACGATTATTCAATATTCTTATGCTCAATAAAGGCACTTTCCTTTTTTGTTCTAATTTAATTTCATAATAAACAAATAATGCTATCAACAATAATCCTATAATTAATATGGAAGAACTACTTAAAGTCCATCCCCAAATAGGTAGCATTAAAAAAGGTAATAGTGTTACACCAATCCCACTGCTAGATAAAATAACACCTACCCAATCTAAATTGACCTTAATTTTATCTCCTTCAGATAAGTAATGAGATAAAGCGATAGCTAAAGTACCAATTGGAATATTAATTAAAAAAATAGTTCTCCAACTTAGCCCAAACAAATTTAAAGTTATTAACCATCCACCGAAAGCTTGTCCTGCAATCGCGGCAAGCCCTAACATCATACCTAAATAACCAAAAGCCTTTTTGGCTTGCTGCTGATCAAAATTAATGCGGATACTTGAATAAACCTGTGGAAATAAAATAGCAGATGATAACCCTTGAATAAATCGTGCTATCACTAATAGCATTGCCGTAGGTGCTAAAGCACAAAGTACCGATGAGAGAATAAAAAATAGCATACCGGCTTGATACAATGTTTTTTTACCAAAAATATCGCCTAATCTTCCCCCTGTGATTAGTAATAAGCCAAAAGCTAATTCATATCCTACAATAATTAATGTCAATTCAGTAAGACTAGCATTTAAAGATTTTTCTATGCTCACAATAGCAACATTAACGACAAATAAATCAAAAATTGTCACGAAACCTGCAAGCAGCAATACAAACAAGGCAATTCCTTGATGTTTATTCATATAATTCTCATTTAGACAGCCCAATAAATGAAGACTATAATAAATTAATTATCCTGTTACAATTTAACTACTTATACTATTACTAAATACAATAGGCTATATGAAAGATAGACAAAGAACTCGCCCTGAACTTGCTGATTTCTTGAAAAATAAGCGTGAAAGGTTATCCCCTGAACTTATGGGATTACCTCGAACAACTCGCAGAAGAACTCCAGGATTACGTCGTGAAGAAGTAGCGACTCTCGCTGGCGTCGGGTTAACTTGGTATACATGGTTAGAACAAGGACGAGATATTGGTGTATCAACCCAATTTCTTGATAGCTTAGCAACTGCGTTACATTTAAATAGTGCTGAGCGCCAACACTTATATCTATTAACACAAAATCGTGAACCTATTGCGACTGAAAATACGGAAAGCAATGTTCCCCCTGCAATATCACGAATGATTAAAGATTTTCCTAACGATTATCTTTGCTATGTCTTAAATTTACATTGGGACGTATTAGCATTTAACACACAAGCAGATCATTATTTCCATTTTTCACAAGCAAAATCTCACCGATGTAATTTTCTCTATTTATTGTTTATTGATGAACGTTACCGTGAACGATTTAACCAATGGCCATTAGTTGCTCAGCAATTACTTGCTAGTTTTCGTAGAGATTATGCACGAACAAAAAATAACCCTAATATTAAAAAACTTATTAATACCCTAAATTCTGAATCAACTCTTTTTAACGATTTATGGCATCGACATGAAATTTACCAGCCCTGTACTGGCATACGTGAAATCAACTATCAAAATCAACAGCAAATCTATGATTACAGTTCGCTCACCTTTGATATTGAAAAAGGTAATCGCTTAATAGTTTATATACCAGTGAAAGGACATGAAACAATAGAATAATTGGCTTAGTTTTTAATTTTCATCTTATTTAACTAAAAATCAAATAGATAGTGACAGCAGATTACGCTAATTAAATTTAGACGACCTCCAATAACCAGATATTTGGTGGCTAATGGGACATTGGCATAATCAAAATATTGTTTTTATTTTTAAGGGCAATAAGCCATTTCTTGCGACATTATTTTTATGTATTTTATCATATCTACCCGCAGTAAATTCCTTGAGTAGCATTTATTAATTCTATAACAACTATTATAATTTTAGGTCGTGAGTTATGTGGTCAAAATCCAATATATCTAATAGTGCATTGCTAGTGTCCTCTCTTCTTTTAACGATAGGACGTGGTGCTACTTTGCCTTTTATGGCCATTTATCTTACCCGTGAATATCATATGGCAATTGATATCGTTGGCATAGCTATGAGTATTGCCTTAACTATTGGTATTTTATTTAGTATGGGGTTCGGTATTTTAGCCGATCGCGTTGATAAGAAACGCTGCATGTTATTAGCGATAATGGCTTTTATTAGTGGTTTTATTGCTATCCCTCTGATGAGTAATGCAATGCTAGTTGTCGTATTTTTTTCCTTGGTTAATTGTTCTTATTCTGTTTTCTCAACTGTCTTAAAAGGCTACTTTGCAGATACACTTTCCGTCGCGCTGAAGGCCAAAATCTTCTCTCTCAATTATACTTTTATTAATATCGGGTGGACAATTGGTCCGCCACTTGGAACTTGGTTATTGATGTATAGCATCAATTTACCTTTCTGGCTTGCTGCAATTTCAGCGACCATACCGATTTTTTTTATTCAGCGCTTTGTGCAAAGCATCAAACCTGCACAACATGAAGATGGTAAAGTAAGAGTATGGAATCCCGCAGCAATGCTGCATGATCGCGTTTTAGCCTGGTTTATTTTATCGACTTTTCTTGGTTCTTTAGTCTTTGGCTCCTTTATTACTTGGATTTCTCAATATGTCATCACGGTAGCAAATAGCGAATTTGCACAAGCCGTTATCGGAGTCGTATTGCCTGTTAATGCGATTGTTGTTGTGACCTTACAATATACTGTCGGTAAACGTATTAATCCTGATAATCTTAGAAAGTTGATGACGTTAGGCAGTTTATTTTTTGTTGTTAGCTTAGTGGTGTTTATGAATGCAGGTGAAAACTTATATTTATGGGCGTTAGCTTCCTTTATTTTCACCTTAGGAGAACTCATTTACGCGCCGGGTGAATATATGCTAATAGATAGTATTGCACCAGAAGGAATGAAATCGAGTTATTTTTCTGCTCAATCACTCGGATTATTAGGTGGGGCATTTAATCCAATGCTAACGGGGATTGTACTAACTGAATTACCCCCTTATTCTATTTTTATTATCCTTATATTTGTTACTGTGCTCGCTTGGTTAAGTATGCTAAATGGAATGAGAGTTAGAAAATTACAATCAATTGTAGCGACATCTTAATACTCACCGCTAATTAATGAATCCATTTCCTATGGACTCATTAATTAAAACTCAGCGGGATTGTAATAATTAGAAAAATAATATCATTTGCTTTAGTGAAAAAAAATGTACTATAAACTTGTTAATTTTAATGTTTCACCTAGTATTTTAATCGCATTTCGTCTTCTTGCAATTAATGGTAACGCATAATTAATACGCAAGTGATTAGCAAAGCATTCACTCGTAGAAAAATGTTCTCCCGTCAAGACCGTGACTTTATTACGGTGTAATATATCTAATAGCTTTCGATTATCGACCGGTAAATGTTCAACCCAAAGTGAAAATCCACCTTGTGGTCTTGATATACGCGTATGTGCAGGAAAATGACTCTCAACCAGCTCCTTATATTGGCACTGTAACTCACTATAATGTTGACGCATTCGGCGTAAATGCAAAAAATAGTGCCCTTCTTTTAAAAAATTGGCCATCACCTGCTGCATAAATATTTCCCCCGAACAGTGGGAAAGATATTTCAAATGCATAACTTTTTCTTTATATTTTCCAGGAATAATCCAACCAGTACGTGTACCGGGCGCTACGGTTTTAGAAAATGAACTACATAAAATCACATGACCGTCGCTATCAAGTGACTGTATTGTCGATGGTCTTGGATATTCATACGCTAAGCCAGCCAAACAATCATTTTCTATTACTGTTCCATTGAATTTTATGGCAATCTCTAACAATCGTTTTTTATGAGATTCAGGCATGATACAACCCATTGGGTTATTGCATGTTGGCGTCACCACAACGGCTTTTACTTTCCAACATTCAAATGCTTCCTCAAGTCTATCAAGATTAATTCCAGTTTCAGGATCAGTCGGAATCTCAATTATTTTACGTCCTAACCCATATAATGTTTGTAATAAACCGGGAAATGCTGGCGATTCAACAGCGACAACGTCATTCCCCTGTGTACAAGCTTGCAAAGCAATAGCTAAAGATTGATGGCCACTTGTGGTTGTCACAACATCATCAGGTGTAAATAGTTGACGATCATCCGAAATAATATGGATTTGTTCACGTAACGCTTCTAAGCCTTGTAAGCTGTCATACTCAAGTGTCAAGGAATTCTTACGTCGAGCTATCATACCCATTTCTTGCCACAACGGTTCTAGACTTTTATCTTCAATATTCGGTACTGCACAAGATAAAGATGTCACACCCCGCGTTTCTGAAACGCGTAAAAACCCCATTGTTGGGTTCCATTGCGCTATTTGAACAGGTTTTTGTATATAATTAGCAACTTTAGGTAATGGCGCATGTGTTTTTTCTGGGATGACAAAATAACCTGATTTCGGTACCGCGTAGATCAACTGCACTCTTTCTAACTCGCGATAAGCCAGTTGTGCTGTAGTGATACTCACATCATGAGCTCGACCAATATCCCTAACTGATGGCAATTTTTCACCGCCGAGATACTCTCCACGATTAATTTTATCCTGTAGCATCTGCGCTATTTTTTTATACAGTAACACGCTTAAACCCTTAACTTTTTTGCCGTATCTGTACTGTAATACAAAACAGACTGATTTGATCTGTATTTTGTAAAAAAACTCATCTGTCACTTTTTTATATATTTACACCATGTAATTCTAATTAAAGATTAGCCTACCAACAGGATATTTTATGGAATATGAAAAGAACACAAGTGGCAAGCCTCATACTAAATTTATTTTAACCCAGCCTTTGTTTTGGTTATTAAATAAACTTAAAAAATATATAAGGAAAAAATGCCATGAAAAATATAAAGGCCAAAAAATATGAAACATTATTTAAATGGATAAAAATAACTTTCATTAAATTGATGTTTAAAGGTTACTCAGCAGGAACTGCACATTATAATAAATAAAACAAATGAAGAACCACTAACTTTAATACAAAATTTAAATATTTTTTATCTATGTGCCTATTATGAAAAAACACCTATAATAGGCACTTAATATTAACTATTTTATTTCCTCATCAGATTAAAACCTTTAATTGCTGACTGATGATATTGCTGATTAATAGACGAAGTTAATGATTGCGAAATAGCGGTTAATTCAGTGCCCGCAAGCAATGGAGAACCCGTTTTAAATGGCGGTCTTGGGTCATATTCAATTGCTAACTCGACCAATTGTGCAAATGATGTATCTTTTAATTGCTCTAAAACTAATAACGATGCATCAAAAGAACCCGTAGCAGGACCCGATGTGTAAATATTACCGTCGATGATCACATCGCTTCCAGCAACTGGAATCGCATCAAGATCACTTAACATAGGCACAACATTAGAATTACTCGTCGCCCGACGACCAACAAGTAACCCTGCGGCACCAAGCACTAATGTGCCATAGCATGTTGCAATAACATATTTTGTTTTAGGCACTATGCGCTTAAAAAAGTTTAAGACTTCGATATCTTCAACGATTTCAGGTGGAACCATCCCTACAACTAATACATCTAGATCATCAGGGCAATCGTTAAACGTCATTGTTGGCATTGTAGGCCAACCAATATAGCCTTCAACTAACTCTTTTTCTTTCCAAATAAAATAAATTTCAGCAGCCGCAATGGTAAAAACAGATTGTGCACCATTGATATCCATTGGCATAAAACCGGGACTAACAAATATGCCTATTTTCAATGGAGTAGATTGATTGCTTCTTCCCCCATCAACAAGTTTAATAATAGATTTTGTCGTTTTACCATAAATACCGTTCACAATATTCATTATGCTTCCCTATTTTTATACCGAATGGTAAAATAATGGCAGTTATCTAATAATAAGTAAATAAATATCTTACTGAGTGGTACAAAATGAAAAAAAAAGGACGCCCTCGTCGCTACGATAGCGATATTGCGATTAATCACATTACAGAACTATTTTGGCGTAAAGGATATACTGCAACCTCTATGGATGATTTGGTTCTAACCACCGAAATGAATAAACCTAGCTTATACAGCGCATTTGGAAACAAATTTGCCATGTATGAAAAAGCAATTGAACATTTCAGTAAAATAGCCGGAACTCGCTATAGTGAAGCCCTAAATAAACAAAATGACAATGACGATATTTCGCAACGACTACTGCGCTATTTTTTAGTTGGGATTGAATTATATACTGGGAAACATGGGCAATTAGGTTGTATGATCCTTTCTACTGCCTCAGCTGAAGTTGATATTCCAGAAGTACAACAGCACTTAGCCAATGTCATTAAGGCACAAATAAACCAAGTTGCCCTTGCTATTACGCAAGCTTTAATTGATGGAGAATTAAAAGAAAATTGTGATATTGATTTAACCGCACAGCTTATCACTGCAATACTGCATTCAATTTCATTAAGAGCTCGTGCAGGAGAAACCGAGGCAAATTTATTCGCTGTAGCTCAAGGCGCCATCGACATGTTAATTAAGCCATTAACTATCTGAATTTAATATGATGACTTGGCCTTCTTGTTGAATTACATCTTGTTCTTTTAGTCTAAATAAAACTTTATCTAAATGACGACGAGAAGTACCTAAAATTGCGGCCAATGTATCTCTAGGTAACCGAATTTGATGACTAGGTAATTGTTCTAGAATATAAAGTAAGTTTTTCTCAATGGAATCTACCGCTGTCATTAATCGTTGTTCTCCATTGATTAATGAACGCTTGGATAATTGACGATTTAACAAAATAGACAAGCGATGGTCTTGAGAAACCCATGATAGAAAACTATTTGATGGAATTCGTATAACACGAGCATCGGTTAGCGCAATTACATCATAATAATAATGTTTTTGTTGGCAGAGAGCTTCCATTTCGCCTAAAAACTCACCGCGATAACACAATGTTAATGCTAATTCTTTACCATTACCCGCAAGTTTGTTCACCACAAACTCACCCTCAATAATAATATAAACAAACTGATTCTCCGTACCCTGATGAATCAATTTATATCCTTCTTGCAGATGGATGGTGCAGAAAGTATTTTTAACTGACGGCGGCGCATGACGAAATAACCAATCAACATTGGGCAATAGCTCTTGTTCACTGAATTTTAACCACAACTCGCGAAAAGGCGTTTCATCTATCATTTTGCCACCTCAGTTATTATCCTAAAATTAATCCAGCAATCGCACCATTCATCAAGTTAGCCAATATTGCAGCGCCAAAGGCTTTAAATGCAATACTGGTTAATTCGCCACGACGCTCTGGGCACATTGCGCCTATTCCGCCAATAGCGATACCAATTGTACCAATGTTGGTAAAACCACATAATGCAAAAGATAAGATGACTTGCGTTTTCACGCTTAATGCTTCACCTGTCGCGGGTAAAATTCCACCATCTAAATAGGGTTGTAGATTAGCATAAGCAATAAATTCATTGAATAAGACCTTTTGACCTAATAATTGCCCTGCAAATTGAGCCTCAGCCCAATCAACCCCTAATAACCAAGCTACAGGTGAAAATAACCAACCAATTAATTGTGTGAGAGAAACTTCATAACCAGTGAAACTCGTTGCCCACATCATGAGACCATCGAACATAGCGATAATTGCTAACAATGCCAATAACATACCCGCAATGTTAAGTGCCATTGTCACACCAGTACTCGCACCTTGGGTTACCGCATCAATGCCGTTACGGTATTCTGATTTCTGCCCACGCATGGAGTCGCCAGTTGTAAATTTATCACTCGTTACCCCTATTTCTGGATAAAACAATTTTGCAAACAGTAATCCGGCCGGTGCAGACATAAAAGAAGCTGCTAATAAATATTCAATTTTCACACCATATTGTGCATAACCTAGTAATACCGTTCCTGCAATAGATGCTATTCCACCGACTAAAATTGTAAAAAACTCTGATGACGATAAATGCTTTAAGTATGGGCGAATAACTAATGGTGCTTCAGTTACGCCAAGAAAAATATTTGCAGCAGATGACATTGATTCCGCACGAGATGAGCCTAATAAACGATGTAACCCTCCACCGATTAATAAAATAAGTTTTTGCATGATCCCAATATGAAACAATAAAGCGGATAGCGCAGATAAAAAAACGAGAACAGGTAATACTTTGAAAACAAAAATAAAACCATCATTACCCAACAGTTCAAACATCTTATCTGTTGCTAACCCACCTAGTAAAAATTGAGTACCAACTTGCGTATAATCTAATAATGCGGTGACTTTATCTGCCATCCATATCATGACTTGCTTACCCGTAGGTAAATACAACATACAAAATGCAAATGTGATTTGTAATATTAATGCGATGGAAACGAGTCGCAAGTTTATCTTGCGGCGGTTATTAGAACAAAGGAAGGCGATAAGAAGTATTACCACCATTCCTAACAAACTATTAAGTGTTGACATTAACGTCCTCCGGCTGGTTATTTCAGTTCAAAGGCGTTCAAATACTGGTATTGTTTGTCACTAAGTGTTTCTAAAGAAATACCCATATCCTGTAATTTAAGGCGGGCAACCTCACGGTCTATCTCATCCGAAACCGCGTACAGCTTTCTATCTAAAGTATGCTTAATTAAATATTCAGCTCCTAGTGCTTGCAATGCAAAACTCATATCCATAATTTCAGCAGGATGACCATCAGCACAAGCAATATTGACCAATGCGCCGCGTCCAAGTAAATAAAGAGTACGTCCATTTTCTAAACGATAAGCGTCAATATTTTCACGGGCTTCAAATGTTCCGACATTAATAGTTTGTAAGTCTTTTAAGTTTATTTCATCTTCAAAATGACCTGTATTACAAATGATCGCCCCTTCTTTCATTAAATTAAAATGTACAGCAGTCAAAACATCACAACAGCCTGTCGCAGTTACAAAAATATCCCCGACAAGAGCAGCTTCTTCCATTGTCATGACACCAAAGCCGTCCATTTTTGCTTCTAGACCTTTAATTGGATCAATTTCAGTAATAATGACTTCCGCACCTAAGCCTTTAGCTCGCATAGCACAGCCTTTCCCGCACCAGCCATAACCTGCAACGACAACTTTTTTCCCTGCAATCACAAGATTAGTTGTTCGCATGATGCCATCGAATGTAGACTGCCCCGTACCATATCGGTTATCGAAAAGATGCTTGGATTGCGCACCATTAATAGAAATCACCGGAAAATTCAGTTCATTATTTTTCTCACGTGCAATTGCTCTTAATACACCAGTGGTTGTTTCTTCACAGGCGCCAATCACATGGTGCGCATATTCAGGGTATACGCTATGCAATTCGTGCACTAAATCACCGCCATCATCAATGACGATATGAGGCTCACAGGCTAATGTTTCTTTTACAAATTGTTGATATTCTTCAGTACTTGCACCATGAATTGCAAAAGTATTGATGCCACATTTGACCAGAGCAGCAACAACATCGTCTTTAGTCGACATGGGATTACTGCCAGTGACAGACACTTTTGCTCCGCCAGAAACTAATACTTGAGCTAAATAGGCTGTTTTTGCTTCTAAGTGAATAGAAAGTGCAATACGCTTTCCCGCAAAAGGTTTTTCTTTAATAAAACGTGTTTCTAATGCGCGCAATAAAGGCATATGAGATTTTACCCATGCGATTTTTTGCTCTCCAGCGGGGGCTAATGCGAGGTCTTTATAGATACTAGTCACCATCATGAATTCCTTAAAATAAGTTATAATCAAATTAATGACATTGAACATACAAAAGGAATCTTAGTCACAATAGGTCAATTGCCCATTTCAGGTTGAAATAGTGTTAACAAGATATAGTTATTACAAGTAAATATTGTTTCTGATTATTTATCCATGGATTCTTTGAGTAAAAGTGCTCGTTTCCGATCAATTCCCCAACGATATCCTGACAGTGCCCCATCATTTCTCACGACACGATGACATGGAATGGCGACTGCTAACATATTGGCAGCACAAGCACTAGCAACCGCGCGTACGGCTTTAGGTTGCCCCATTTTTTCAGCGACATCCCTATAACTAACAGTTTGTCCTACAGGAATACCTCTCAACACTTGCCAAACTCGCTGTTGAAAGGCGGTACCACGAATATCCAGTGGCATATTGAAACCAATTTCTGGTGCTTCAATAAAACCGATAACATGCGCAATGAGTTGTTCAAATTCAGCATCTCCCCCCATGAGTTCAGCCTGTGGAAATTTATCCTGCAAATCTCGTAACAACTGCTCAGGGTCATCACCTAAAAAAATTGCACACACACCAATCGGACTTTGAGCAATAAGTACATTTCCGAGAGAGCAAACTGCAAGCGCGAAGTAAATTTTAGTACCATCTCCACCCGCCTTCCAATTTTTAGGGGTCATACCCAATCGTTGAGTCGATGTTTCATAGAACCGACTAGTTGAACTGTATCCCACATCATAAATAGCATCAGTGATACTATTTTTTTGTTGTAATTGTTGGCGCATTTTCTTATGGCGAAAAGCATCTGCATAAGCCTTTGGTGTTAAGCCTGTTTGTGATTTAAATAATCGATGAAAATGAAAACGACTGATACCAACATGATCCGCAAGTTCAGATAATTTTAAAGACATTTCGTTTTGTTCTATATAGCGGCAAGCTTGTTCTATTTTATCTTGATAGAATTGCGTCAATTGAGATGTTTCATAACGGCTACGCTTCCCTGAACGATAGCCTTCATCCAATGCTTGTTGTTCATTATCAAAAAACTTTACATTATTTCGATTAGGCAATCGCCCTGCAACTGATGGATGATTATAAATAAGCGATGTTTTTACACCATAAATAAAATAGCCATCTGCGGCTTTATTACGCTCAACAATCGCTTGCCAACGTTGTTCATCGGTTAACCACATATTTTGAATTGTCATAATAAAACTCCTTGCTAGTTTTGTTATCTTCATTATCCAACTCAATGTAAAACAACAAACTCCATCTCTTGCTTTTTAATTCGATTACCCAGTGTAATGCGCCAGCTTAAAACCAAAAATTATTAGATAATAAATACTATAATGAATAGACAAAAAACAAATAAAAAAGACCTTTTTATTTGATGATAAGCTAAGGTTATCAAGATAAAAAGGTCCATTAATTTCAGGTCTGTTTATTATCGTTAGTTACAAGCACAAACTGCGTTTGTTACACCTTTTGTTTTAGAATTTCTGCGAATAATAAGTAAAATAATAGCAACACCAAGGCTTGCAACAATTGTCCCCATAAAACTAATCATAGTATAACTAGAGCCATAAGATAACACAGCAGCACCAATCGCAGCACCAATGGCATTACCTAAGTTAAATGCCCCAATGTTTACTGATGATGCTAAAGCTTGCGCTCCAGGAGCAGCATTCATTACTAATATCTGAATTGGTGGTACTAAGCCAAAACTAAATATACTCCAAAATGCCAGACCTATACCTGCGCCTACTGCATTAACCGCAATAAAGGGGAAAACAGCCATACTTACGGCAAGTAGAATGAAAAGTGCCAACAAAGTACCATACAGTGATTTATCAGCAAATAAGCCACCAATATAATTACCTATAGTAAAACCAATACCAATAATGACTAACATAACCGTAATCATCTGATCAGATGCATGAATAAATTGCATTAACATAGGTGTAATGTATGTATATAAGGTAAACATTGCACTTGCGCCTAATACAGTTGCAAGCATACCTAACAAAACTTCTGGTTTGCGCAAAATACGTAACTCATTTCGCACATTGACCTCACGACCTTGCAAATTATTGGGTAAAGCAAGCACTAAGCCAACTATAGTAACTAATCCGAGTGCTGAGATTAAATAGAACGCTTCTCGCCAGCCCACAGCTTGGGTTAATTTTGTCATTAATGGTACACCGCCGACATTAGCAATTGTTAACCCCATAAACATCGCAGCAATGGCGCTCGCTTGTTTACCTGGTGGAACGACACTTGCCGCAACGATAGCCCCTATACCAAAAAATGCGCCATGATTTAAACTGGTTACAAATCTTGAAAGTGACAGCGTCACCAAATCGGGAGATGCTGCTGAAAGTAGATTACCAACTGTAAAAATAGACATTAAAAAAATCAAAGCAACTTTAGGCCGTCTTTTGACTAATAATAATGTCATAATAGGCGCACCAATCATGACGCCTAATGCATAAATCACAACAATTGAACCTGCTGATGGAATATCAACATGTATATTTTCTGCAATATATGGCAGCATACCCATTGGAGAGAATTCAGTCGCTCCAATAGCGAAAGCACCTATTGATAACGCTAAAAGTGCAGTATTAATCTTCATCTAACAACCCTATTTTAAATAAACCATTCAACTAAATTGATGTGGCTGATTTTTTCATATTGTATGGCAATGAAAAAGCCGTTATGGTGGAAATAACTTTTGCCGGAAATGCAATAATGAAAATTACATTTGAAGAACTACAAGCATTTATTAGTGTGGTAGATAGCGGTTCAATAACCGCAGCAGCAGAACAACAAGGAATGACGATATCAACCGTAAGTCGAGCTCTGTTACGCTTAGAAGAAAAAATGGAAACAACTTTAATTTACCGAACTACACGAAAGATTAAACTCAGTGAAGAAGGTGCTGCATTTTTGCAAAAAGCGAGAGAGATAATTAACCTAGCACAAGAAGCTGAAGAAATGCTCTCTGCTCGTCAATCAATTCCTTCAGGTAAATTGCGCATTGATGCTTCAACACCTTTTGTCACGCATGTCATAGCCCCTTTAATACCTATATTTCATGAACGTTATCCACAGGTTGAGTTAGAAATAAACAACTATGAAGGCGTCACTAATTTATTAGAAAAAAAAATAGATGTTGCGTTTAGAATCGGTACGTTAAAAGATTCATCATTAAATGCAACCTTATTAGGTTATAGCCAACAACGATTAGTTGCTAGCCCTTCTTATCTTGAAAAACATGGTATTCCACAGAACGTTGAACAACTCAAACAACATTGTTTATTAGGCTTTACACATCCCGATTCTTTAAATACTTGGCCAATAAAAAACAGTGCTAACGAATTATTAAAAATTACACCCGATATTGCCGCTGCAAGTGGTGAAATACTTTTTCACCTTGCTGTTCAAGGAAGTGGAATTTCATGTTCAGCTGATTTTGTTACTATGGATGCTTTTGCTCAAGGTCAACTTGTTCAAGTGCTTGGAAATGAAACTATCGTGATGAAACAAGCTATTAATGCTGTTTATTATCGAAATCAAGCTGTTTCACCACGTCTCCGCTGTTTTATTGATTTTGTAAAAAAGTATTCAAAAAAAATTGAGCAAAGCTAAAAAATGATAAATTATCTGAGCTATTATCACCTTCTCTGTTTTTTAAAACCCGATAGAGTAATACCTGTATGCCGTTTGAAATAACGACATAAATATGAAGTATCTTCAAAATTCAGTCGTACAGCAATTTCCTTTATTGATAATGTCTCAATCTCAAGTAGTGCTTTTATTTCTAATATCACCTGCCTATCGATTAAAACCTTAGGTGAGTCTTTAAAGAAATTTTGGGTTATTTGAGACAAATAAAATGGTGTAATTGATAATTTTTCAGCATAAAACTGAACATCTCGATGTACCTTACTATGTTGCGTAATTAAATCCCAGAAACGCCAGCATAGATGCGTTTTTCTGCTATAACCTTCATGTTGCTTTACATCTAGTTGCTTAGTGTTATTCGCAATTTCTAAAAACAAATTTTGCATATGGTTACGCAACTGTAATAACCAATATTCTTTTTTTTCTTTAACAATATACATCATTAAATTCTGCCATTGAGACAACATTTCTATTTTATTATTTAGAATCTTAATAACAGGTTGCTTATTAAAGAAAGCAAATAAAAAATTAGGTAATTGAAATGCAATATCTGTGGAGAAGTTCTTATCCAACAATAAATAGTCTACAAGAAAATGCTGTGATTTTTGTTGCAGTATAGCGAAGGTATCATCATATAAAATCACGATATCATTTTTACGAACAATGTAGTTTTTAAAATTGATATTAAAAATTGCATAACCTTGTTTACAGATAATAATGGTAACATACGTTAACGAAAGCGGTATTCCTTGCAACTCATCCAATGACGATTGACCAATACTAATCACTTTTGGCACATGAAACTGATGCTTGTAACACCTTAACATACATTTTTCTCTTTCTAATGCATCCTCATCAATAAATCATATCATTAGTTGTTAAAAGTACCCAAACCAGCAAGGTTTTGCACTTATATACTGCAATAAAATACCTAAAATAGAGATAAACAATTAAATAATACCTAATTAATAAGGAAACCATTATATGATTCTCTACACCGATAGGTTAGTACTGCGCCCATGGCAAGAAACTGATGCTGAATATTTATATTTGTATGCTAAAGATCCTCAAATTGGTCCCATTGCTGGTTGGCCGCCACATCAAAGCGTAAAACAAAGCGCCGAAATTATTCGAACTATTTTTATGCGTGATGAAGTTTATGCAGTTACCTTAAAAGAGGATAATTTAGCTATAGGGTTAATTGGCCTCTCTATGAGTCAAGATAGTAATTTTCCTATCGGTGCTAATGATGCAGAAGTCAGCTATTGGATTGGTGTTCCGTATTGGGGAAAAGGCTTAATTCCTGAAGCGATATGCGAAATAATACGTCATGGTTTTAAAAATTTAAAATTAGATAACTTATGGTGTGGTTATTTTCAGGAAAACCAACAATCAAAAATTGCTCAAGAAAAATGTGGTTTCAAATATTACGTCACACTTGAACCACAGTTTATCGAATTGATTGATGAAACTAAAACCCAAAATATTAGCCGTATAACTTACAGTGAGTGGCTCAATTCAAAATAATTATTACTATTGATTTATTTTTAAGCTCAAAGCCATTTTACGGTGGCTTTTTTCCTTCTTATATCACTTCCCTTACATAACTTAAATTGTTTACCCTCATAATTTTTGCCACAATACACTACATTTTGTATAAAGTCTTTTTATAGACCTCGCATTAATGCTATGATTTTTCAATAATTATAAATAGTAATATCAAAATATCTCTTAAAATAATCAACAGGTAAACACATGCACGACTATGGAATTTGGACAATTATAACCCCCATTGTCACCATCCTTTTGGCAATATTAACTCGCCAAGTGATGCTTTCCTTAATGTTAGGGATCTTTGTCGGTTTTACAGTGATTAACGACCACAATATTTTGTTAGGTGTTAAAGGTACAGTAGATGGCATTATCGATACTTTTTCTTCTGCCGGTAATACCAGAACAATTGTATTTATGGTAATGATAGGAGGTTTAATGCGATTAGTGGTTGTCACTGGTGGTGTTCGCGCACTGGTTCAGTTATTAACCAATAAAACTAATCTCATCAAAAACCGTGTTACAACTCAATTGTTAGCCATTTTAATTACCTCATTAATTTTTATTGAAAGCTCAATCAACCAACTCGTTGCTGGCGCTTCAACCAAAAATTTAGCGAGACAATATGGCGTCGCCCCAGAAAAAATGTCATATATTATTCAAACTGCATGTGTTTCAGTTTGTTCCTCTGCTGTTATTAATGGTTGGGGAGCGGTGATCATGGGTTTAATAGGAGTGCAAATATCTCAAGGACTTATTACTGGCGAGCCTTTTGATATATTAATTAAATCGATTGGTTATAATTTAATGGCTTGGCTATCTTTAGCTACCATTCTTTTTTATGTGTTAACCAATATAAGTTGGGGCCCAATGAAAAAGGCCGAAGTAAAATACCAAGAGAGTTTCGTAGCGGGTAATATTACACTGTCTAGCCAACACAATGCTGATGAAGACGATATTATTGAACACCCTCACGCCTACTCGGTTTTAAATTTCTTCATTCCTATTCTATCCACCGTTTTAATGGTCCCTATTGCGTTATATATTACAGGTGATGGTGATTTTACCAAAGGTAGTGGCTCCACTTCTGTTTATTGGGGAGTTATGTTTGGTACAGCTGTTTCTTTCTGCTGGTTTATTGGTCGCCGCTTATTAAATATCGATAACTTCTTCAAGGAATTATTTATTGGCTATGCCAATATGCTAAAAATTAGTTCAATCATGATCCTTGCGTTTTTGATGGGAAATGTCTCCGCTGAATTAAATACCGGCGCATACATTGCTGAAGTTACTCAAGGCGTTATGGCACCCGGTTTTTCAATTGGCTTCATTTTTATTATTAGTGCAATTATGTCACTGGCAACCGGTACATCATGGGGTACTTTTGCAATTATGATCCCAATTGGTGTTCAACTAGGCCTATCTGTCGGTATGCCAGTTGAATATATGATTGGCGCAGCTATTTCCGGCTCGATATTTGGCGATATGACCTCACCTATTTCAGCGGACGCAATTGTCGCTTCAATGGCAACAGATTGCGATCATATTGAACATATTCGAACCCAAATGCCTTATGCATTAGTCACTGCGAGTATTGTACTCACTATTTACCTTTATTTAGGATTTACCTATTAATATCACGGAGTTTACGATGTCACTTCAACAAAAATTTGCCCAATTCAACAAAGTTGATTTACTTAATACATCAACCCCGTTGAATCGACTGAATAACTTATCTCGTCTATATGAGCGTGAAATCTATATTAAACGTGATGATATGACGCCACTAGCGATGGGCGGTAATAAACTACGTAAACTCGAATTTTTAATCGCTGATGCCTTAGCTAAAAATGCAAAGATTATTGTCACTGCGGGTGCGATTCAATCAAACCATGTCAGACAGACTGCTGCTGTTGCCGCAATGTTTGGACTTGAGTGTGTCGCGTTATTAGAAAATCCAATACAAAGTGACGATGCAAATTTTCTACACAATGGTAATAAGCTTTTAACCGATTTGTTTGGTACGCGCTGCGTAATGTGTGATGAATTAACCGATCCACAAGCTCAAATGGTTGAATTAATTAAAAAACTGGATCTGCAAGAGGCTTATATTGTCCCAGTTGGTGGCTCTAATGCCTTAGGTGCTTTAGGCTATGTACAATGTGCGATTGAAATTGAACAGCAAACACCTGAACATATTGTATTTGATAAAGTCATCGTGGCATCAGGCAGTGCCGGAACTCATGCAGGGCTTGCTATTGGCTTACAAGAGTTACTACCTGCTACCCAATTAATTGGTGTCACTGTTTCACGTACGCAGCAAGACCAAGCACCAAAAGTAGAAAAATTGCAGTTGGAATTAGCGCAGTTATTAGAAATTAAAAACACACCTAACATCCAGCTATGGGACAGTTTTTTTGCACCTATGTATGGAATGCCAAATAGTGCAGGTCTTGATGCGATTAAGTTACTGGCACAAAAAGAAGGTATTTTATTAGACCCTGTCTATACCGGCAAAGCGATGGCAGGACTAATAGATTACTTAGAAAATTCAACAGAAAAAACACCTGTTTTATTTATTCATACTGGTGGTGCGCAAGCATTATTTGCTTACTCAGAAATTAGCCAAACAATTTAATTACTTTATCTATCAATATCTATGGGGTGATTCTCATCCCATTTATTCTACTAAAAGTATCATCTGCAATTTGCTATTTTGTTTTTCTCTCGCACCTAGCCTAAATAGATACCCATTAAATCGACGATTTATATCAAAAATGCTCTCTCCTTCAATGAACCTAGCTTACAGCGTTAAAATTACTATAAACTACGCTCTTAAAGAAATACCATTGATAAATATGATGAAAAATACTTATACCAATATCTAATTAAAAAGGTTAACTAAAATGTCTATAACACTGAAATTAGCTACGGTGCAAGACGTCCAAATTCTTCATGAAATAGGTATAAAAAGCTATTGTCATCATTTCGGACATTTATGGAATAATAAAACAGAATTAGATGATTACCTCTTTAAAGAATATACACCAAGCAAAATAACTTCAGATATAAATCTGGCTAATACAGATTGGTTTTTAATTCAAAGCCCACAATCAATTGCAATTGGGTTAGTTAAACTCAGTTATCATCTACCAATCCCTGAATCTTCAGCAATCGGTACATTATTGAATAAAGTTTATTTTTCACCTCACTCAACAGGTCAAGGCTTTGGGAAAGCAGTATTTCAAATAATTGAACAACTTGCGATGAAACAAGGAGATCAATGGTTATGGCTTGATGTTTTAGCCGATAATCATCAAGCCATTAGATTTTATCAATCCAATGGGATGCAAAAAATCAAAGAAATCATGTTTACCAGCCAAACACAACAAACTCTTGAATATTTGATGAGTAAAAAGCTCTAATTTATCAGTAATTAAAGTGAATTTTAATCCATGAAAAATACAATTTTAGTGACAGGCGCAACTGGGCAAGTTGGCCAATATTTAGTTCAAGCACTACACAATATGGGCTATCAAGATGTTATTTTAGCTGTAAGAGACCCGAACAAGTTAAGTTCAGCACCTTTTACGACCATCTTAATGGATTATGACAAACCGGAAACAATCAAAAGTGCCTTAATCGGTATTGATTCTGTGTTTATGATGACAGGCTATACTATTGATATGCTTGCTCAAAGTAAAATTTTTATTGATATCGCAAAATCATCAAATGTGAATTATATAGTACATTTAGGTGCTTGCGGAGATGATAATGCACAAGTTGCCCATTGGGCTTGGCACCAACTGATTGAGCGTTATATTGAATGGTCTGGTATACAGTTCACTCATTTACGCCCTGAATCTTACATGCAAAATTTGCTAGGTTATCAAGGGGATGATAATTTACAAAAAGGTATTTTACGTTCCTATTTTGGTAATGCCGTGCTAAGTTGGGTTGATTACATTGATGTCGCCGAACTTGCTGCGCATTGTCTGACCTCACCCAAGCAACATTATGGACAAATCTACCGTTTAGGTTATGAAACTAAAAGTCATCATCAGATAGCCCAATTACTTACCAAAGAGCTTGGTATTCCCTTTCAATATAAAGCAGAAGATCCCAATGAATTTTGGCAGCATGCACTAAATAATAATTTAGAATTAGCCTATATGAAGAGTATTTATGATCACTTTATTGCTTTCAGTTCGGGTGAATTAGATAGAACAGGCATGGTATTTGATAATTTCCAAAAAATAACAGGTAAAGCACCTACAACATTAAAAGAATTTATTTTAAAGCATCAAAATAGATTTAAGTAAATTTTGTAGCCACACCCTGTTGTGTGGCTATTTTTCCCTAATTTATTTTTAGGCCTTAATTTTTTTATTTGCGATTAAAATACCTAAAATTATCATCACACCACCAACAATAACAATCATACTTATTTTTTCATTAAGAAATAATGCACCGATAAAAACTGCAGTTAGTGGATTTAATGCAATGAATGATCCTGCACTTGCTGCTCCTAACTGGTCTACTCCCTGATAATACCAAACATACGCTATCGCTGAACCTAAAACGCCTAAATATAGAAGGCTAGATAAGTCTAAAAACGATAAACGTTCAAGGTTATTCACAGTTAATTCCCCTGTCACACAAGAGATGATGACGAGTAATAATGTACCTAATAATATGGCATAAGTTACTGTGTGCAAAGCTCCAATCTCACGAATGACATTTTTACCAGCGACTGTGTAGATCCCCCAACTAATCACACAACCAAGAATAGCTAAATCCCCTTTGTTGGTAAAAATTCCGCCAACATCTTCAGTGTTATCGGACAACAAAATAAATGCACCAATAACACAAAAAATAATCCCAATACCTTTAATTAAAGAAATTTTCTCCCGCCATAAGATAAATGAAATTAGTGCAATCATTGCTGGATTAATTGCGACTAATAAAGCAGCTCTGGAAGCGGGTATGTTTTGCAGACCATAAAAAAATAGAATTTGATAAATAAATATCCCACTTAATCCGAGTATAAAAATTTGCATAAGCTGTTTGAATGTTATTTTTTGCCAACCTATTTTAGTGAAACTTAGTAATACTATTAAAAAAACACCCGCAAATATAAAACGAATAGATGCTGACAAAATAGGTGATATTTCAGGTTGTAAAACTCTACCTGCAATAAATGTCCCTCCCCATATGATGGAAACAAAGATCATTTGAATGAAAATAACGTTTATTGAAAATCGGAAAATTATTGCTTTTACACTTATCATCTATACCTCTATAACACGTATTAAATAATATTAGACTTGCTAGATAACGGTATAGTGATAAGTTATTACTTATTCTGATTCATAAGCAAATGAGCAAATACTCATGACATTAACTCAACTTGAAATTTTTACTACCGTAGCTGAATTTAAAAGCTTCACACTGGCGGCAATGAAATTAAATATTTCTCAATCAGCAGTATCACACGCCGTAAAATCGCTAGAAAAAGATCTTAACGTTACCCTTTTTGTTCGTGAACAAAATCATACTACCTTATCCGAGATTGGTAATATCTTGCTCATGCGGGCGCATAATATGCTAAGCATTCAAGAATCAATGATCCAAGAAGCGCAAGCAGCTAATGGATTAAAAAAAGGCGTATTACGAATTGGTTCATTTGGTCCTGGTTCATCATCACGCATCTTGCCACCTATTCTGGCACAGTATCGCCGACAATATCCTCTGATCAATATTATCGTTGATGAAGGTGATGATGAAAGTGTGATTCACTGGCTACAAGAGAAACGTATCGATATAGGTTTTGTTATATTACCGGATGAAAGATTTGATACTTTTAAAGTAAAAGATGACCAAATGGTCGCAATACTACCATTAGGCCATCCACTTGCTGAATATGATAAGGTTTCTTTAAAACAACTATGTGAATTCCCGTTTAATTTAACGCAAGCGGGATCAGGAAAAACGGTGATGGATTTATTTCATGCACAAAAACTAGTGCCAAAAATTCAGTTTAAAACGAGACAATTATTAAGCACATTCTCCTTAGTTGCTCGAGGGGAAGCGGTGTCAATTGTGGCTCAATTAGCCATTCCAGAGGGTGCTCAAGATTTAGTCATAAAGCCGCTAACACCCGCAATAAAAAGAACGATTGCTTTTGCCATCAATAATGAAAGTGAAGCATCCCCAGCTACTAAAGCATTTATCAAAATAGCCAAAGCAATGCATAGCTAAATTAATTAATTGAATTTATTAACTTATAATGAATAACATACAAAAATTGCTCTGTTGGGTAAATTTCTCGGATCAGTTTTTTTAATGTCTCAAGGGACATTGCTTCTTGTTTAGCGTGATACTCATTAATATCATCATAGGAAATTGCATCGACTGAGAGTATTTCTATATCAGTATAATATTCTGCAGTTTCTAGCGCATAAACTTTAACAACGGTTCCGGGAATATAATGACTTTCACTTTCATCACGAATAGTGATAACTTTTTCACCCGAAACAACTAAAGGTAGTAGCCGTTCGAAAAAAGTAATAGTCTCTGGCGCTTTGTTCACTTTATTTACCTTAATATGGATATTTCTCGTTATTGTCAACAAGCTATTTTCCAGTAATTAGCAAAAAGTGCAATACAATGGTTGTATAAATGCGTTATGTTCCTCTACAGCTAGAACTCTGGATTTAATGCCTATAAAATATTTCTATTAAATTGTAAATTCAGAGCAAAAAATGAAAAATAACCAAACACTTTTTTACCAACAAGAAAAATATTTTTGGCAAGCTATTTGCCATAGTACAATTGATATCGATGAATCTACAATTACCTATTTCTCAGAATTGCCTATTCCTGCATTTAACTTTATCTATTTACACCAAAATGCATCTATTGCTAGTTTTGAATTAGCCGAAGACTTATTTAAACAACAAAACAAGCCTTATATTTTAGTTATTCAAGATAGCGAATTAGAAAAATTTAAATTCGTTGTTACGCAAAGAGAACTTATTGAAGATGGTGAGTCCACAGCAATGATCCTAGACTATTCTAATCTAAGTGATCACGCAAAAGATATCTCACTACCTAATGGTTATCATATTACAGTTTGCAATCAAGATTTAACATCTTGGGCAGAACCCTTGATTACGGCATTTCCTATTTCGCCAGAAGATGATGAAGCAGGTGATGATACGGTTATTAATGAATATATTCGTTATCATCAGCGGGCATTGGATAAGCAAATCGATATGTTGCATTTTGTCTTATTCCATAATCAGCAACCCACATCTACCCTAACACTAACATTGAATAACAAGATAGCCCGTCTTGATGATATTGGAACTGATGCTCAATATCAGCGTCGCGGTTTAGCTACGCTATTAATCAAACATGCTTTACAAGTCTGCCATCAACAAGGCATTGAGCAATGTGTATTAGAAGCCTCCAGTGACGGTCTAGGTATTTATCAAAAGTTAGGGTTTAAACCTATTTTTAATTATCACAGCTTTGTTTCAGCGTAAAATAAATAAGAGAATTCGAGGAATAAATATGTATAAAGTTGCTATCGTTATTTTTGATGAATTTACAGATATAGATTATTTTTTAATGCGTGACATTTTTGGCCGCTGCCGTGAAGACTGGAATGTCCAAGTATTAGGCACAAAGCCCTTTCACACCTCAACACTCGGTCAAAAAGTAGAAACAGACGGTCATATTACGCTCGCGAATGATGCTGATGTTGTTTTATTTAGTAGCGGGCAACAAGGTATTCCAGCCGTACTTGCTGATGAAAGTTTTATTAATGCATTTAAACTCGATAATACACGACAAATTCTTGGTTCTATTTGTGCTGGCTCTTTTGTGTTGCAGAAATTGGGTTTATTGAATGGAACACCAGCAACCACGCATCCTGATGCAATGAATGCCTTTATAAATATGGGGGCAGATCTCGAAGATAAACCATTAGTTGTTCGTGGAAATATTGTAACAGCGGGTGGTTGCTTATCGGCTTTATACTTAACTGGTTGGATAGCGGAAAAGTTATTTAATACTGATAAACGCCGCCAAATGCATCGCCAGCTATTACCGGCAAACCAACATGTATTATTTGAAAATATAATTCATGACGCGATTGAAGATGCAAAAATCTAATATTCATGAATAACATCAGCTGTATTGCCCCCATAAAGACAATACAGCAATGATGTACTTAAATTACTAGTGATTAATAGATTGATACCAGCTTTGAATATCCGTCACAATCATTGAAGTTTGTGATTTGCCTTTATCATCTTTAAAAAAGTGATCCAAACCTTCATAACTTTTAAATGATACCTTGGTGTTAGTGTTATTCTTCATCATTCGTTGGGCATTGTGTGCGTCTACATTTATATCTACCATTGTTTGTATGACTAAATGCGGAGTTTTTATTGATTGAATCAAGCTTTGATTATCAATCGTTAAGCTTTCATACCACCAAGTAGGCCCATGACTACTTACAAATTGATTTTCATCTAATTGCTTATCTTTTGCAGCTTGTGCAAATTGTTTAAATCCATCTACTGATTCAGATACATATTCAGCCGGAGTATTATTTTTAATACTATAAATGACATCATCTATAAAATATCGACCACCTAAATTTAAAGCAATGGATGCTTTTATATAATCGACTTTGGAAACTATAATATTAGTGACGACAGCTCCCTCACTACCTCCTAATAAGATGATCTGCTGGTAATGATCCTTTAACTGATTTAATACAGAAATATAATTTTCTGCTCTTTCAAGTGGAGAATCATTCTTCATATATTCCACAGGGCAATTAGCTTGTTCAACCTCTTCGTTATTTTGACCGATTTGATCAGTCAAACCTGTTTTTTCAACTAACAAAATGTCATTATTTGGAAAAGCAGCGCCAAAATTTTTGACCATATCGGGATTATTAACCACACTTTTACAGTCAGAACCTTGAATTAAAACTAACAAATTTTTAGATTTAGCCGTTCCCTTTTGGATTAGATAATAATGAATTTCTTTACCGTTATGTGGTTGAGTTTGCATTTGATAAGAATAACTTTCAGCAATACTATTAAATGGGAATATTAATAAAATAAGTGAAATCGTTTTGATTTTCATGAAGTTCCTATTCTCATGTTTGCTCTAATTATTTATCAACCATGATGTTCATAAATCGCAGACTGAATTACACTAAATTAGCGTAATTTAGTGTAATTTAGTGTAATAGCTAATCTGAAAACAAGATTTTTACTGAGTTATTATCAAATAACTGAATTATTTCTTTAGGTAACTGTTTATCCATCACGAGAATTGATAATTGGTCACAATCAGCAATAGTATACCTTGCTACACCCGGTAATTTATCAACAGTAAGTCCCATAATAACCTGGCTACTTTGTTCAATTAGCACTTTTTTAAATTCAGCTTCTTCATAATCAAATATAGAGATCCCTATTTGAGGGTCAAGTGCACATCCGCCAAGAAAACATTGATCAAAATGAATTTGGCTAATCTGCCTAACTGCTGAGCTATCTACACTCGCACCTATTTGAGTATTTAATTTTCCGCCTATTAAAATAACTTCACTTATTGATTTTTTCATTAACTCAATAGCAATAGTCGGCGAATTAGTAATGACCGTCACCGCTAAATTATCGGGTATACAACGTGCGATTTCTAAATTAGTTGAACCTGCATCGATAAATATACAACCTGCATCTTTGATCAGACTGGCGCATTTTTGCGCGATCTTAGCTTTCTCTGCTTGATTCTGTTCGATTCTCTGCTCGAATGAGCCAGCACCGACTAAGACACTCACCGCACCACCATGCACGCGTCGGCATACACCTTCTTGTGCTAATTCATTTAAATCTCGACGAATTGTATGCTCTGATACGCTCATCTCTCGCGCTAGTACGGTACATATTACTCGACCATTTTCATTAAGTAGCTGGCGAATTTTATTTTGTCTTTGATCTGGAAAAGCGGCATAATCGAGCATATAGTGTTCCTGTTAATGGTTTAAACTATCATAATCGAGCAATAACGGATGTCAAACTTTATGATTACTAAAATGACTGAGGATAAAAAATGACTAACAACCTACTTCCTGATAGCTTTTTTTTACATGAGCTCGCGAACATTGCAGGTAAAGCTTCATTAGAGCATTACCGAACAAATGAGCTGACAGTTTTACAGAATAAACCAAAAGCAGATTATCGATTTGATCCGGTTACTCAAGCCGATAAACTCGCCGAAAAACTGATGCGTGAATATATTACAGCGGCTTACCCTGATCACGCTATCATAGGTGAAGAGTACGGTATTAGTGGAAGTGGATCTATTCAATGGGTGCTCGACCCGATTGATGGGACACGTCCTTTCCTATGTGGCCTACCTTTATGGGCTAATTTAATTGGAGTAACACATCACGGAAAAGCAGTAATGGGAATGATGAGCCAACCCTATATTGGTGAACGTTTTTGGGCCGATGCTAACGGCAGCTGGACGAGTAGCGCACATGGGCACTTTCGTTTAGAAACGCGTAAAAATATCGCACTTAACCAAGCTATTTTGCACACTAATTCACCAGAACCCATTGCAACACATCCAGACATTCATTTTGGTTCTTTAACGGAACAAGTTTTAATGACACGTTATGGTGGGGAATGCTACGCAATGGCAATGTTAGCAGCAGGCAGAATTGATGCTTGTTTTGAATACGCACTAGAACCTTATGACATTGTGCCATTAATCCCTATTATTGAACAAGCTGGTGGCGTAGTCACAACTCTCGATGGTGGTAGAGCTGAAGCCGGTGGTGCAGTCCTAGCGACAGGCTGCCCAATATTACATGAACAAATTCTGACTATCCTCAACCAAGGCTAGTTTCTTTTAATTCATTGAAAATATAAAATATGCAATCAACTCAACAACTAGACAATAACATCATCTCAGCGCCTGCTAAAAAAGAGCAGATTTCGACACGTATTATTTTTTTCATTGCAGGTTTCGCGACTGCCGCATGGGCAGCACTAGTTCCCTATGTTAAATCAAATACAGGGGCAAATGATGCGACTCTAGGCATGCTATTACTGTGCTTTGGTGGCGGTGCACTAATTGCTATGCCAGTCACCGGCGCACTAGCAGCAAAATTTGGTTGTCGCAAATTAATGGTTGTTTCTACCATTGCCTTTAGTCTTTTATTACCCATGTTACCGTCATTGTCACAGATCAGCTTTTTAGTTGTTGGGTTATTTTTATTTGGTGTTTTTATTGGTTTAACAGACTGTGCCATGAATATACAAGCCGTTATTGTCGAAAAATCCTCAGATAAACCAATTATGTCAGGTTTCCATGGATTTTACAGTATCGGTGGAATTGCGGGTGCCGGTTCAATGAGTGCTATTTTGCTCCTCGGTGTTCCTACCGTCTTTGCCGCCATGATCATTTCTGCTATTGGATTAGTGTTATTGGCAATCAGTTATAATGGTTTTCTAAACTATGCTAATGTCTCATCAGGCCCATTAATTGCGGTACCTAAAGGAATTGTACTCGTCATTGGTATTGTTTGTTTTGCCGTATTTCTTTCAGAAGGTGCCGTATTAGATTGGGGCGCTGTATTTTTAATTGAACACCATGGTTTAAACGAAACATTAGGTGCGCTAGGATTTGCGGCATTCGCCACAACAATGACTATCGGCCGACTAACTGGTGACCGAATTGTGATGCGAGTCGGTTCTGCTCGCGTAGTATTCTTAGGGGCCTTATTCGCATGTTTTGGTTTTATTATTGCGGTTATGTCGCCTTACCTACCTTTGGCGATTGCAGGATTTGCCTTAGTTGGTGCCGGTTGCTCTAATATTGTACCGGTGATGTTTTCAGCGATAGGAAAACAAAACACAATGCCTGAAGCCCTTGCTGTTCCGGCGGTTTCAACACTAGGTTATTTAGGGATTTTAGCGGGTCCCGCAGCTATTGGTTTTGTGGCGTTTCAATTTTCTCTCGCCACTGCATTGCTCATCATTTCAGTTCTATTAGTTATGATTGCTTTTGTGACTCGATTTATTCGAGTATAAATTTGATAGTTAATTCAGGTTATCTCTTATTTTCGGTAACCTGAATCAACTGATAATTAGTCAAATTCAACTGTACCACTGATACAATTGACAACGTCACCGCCCACCCATATCCCATATTCGTCCGATGAAACATAAACTAACCCATTGCGTGAAACACATTGGCCTTGCCCTGCTACATAGTGTTTCGGTAGTTTTCCTTGAGGTATTAACCATTGAGCAAATACCGCATTCAAGCTTCCAGTAACCGGATCTTCCTCTGCAATTGAACAGCAAAAAGCACGAACCTCAAGTTGTTTATCATCGCCTTCTGGATAAATTGCACATAAACCGATGTCATAACCCTTCAGTTGTGCATAATCTGGTTTGACACTAAGTAATGTAGCCACAGATTTAAGCTGTATACCTAACCAACCTGGGCCGTTATCTAACCATTGGCAAGCTTCGACATCATTATCGGTAAGTCCAAGCGCATTGAATATTTTAATTCGTTCATTTTCCTCTAGTTCACCAGTACGGATCATTGGCGGAGCCATAAAAGCTAAACGACCATTTATTTGCTTAATATTAATTAAGCCAGCTTCACATTGTTGAGTGATAGTTGATTTATTCTGCTGCCCATAGATTTGCTGCCATACAAAGCAACTGCCCAACGTTGGATGACCTGCAAAAGGTAATTCACCCTCTGCAGTGAAAATTTTCACGAAATAATCAGCATCGGGATGTTTTGGCTGCAATAGAAAAACGGTTTCACTTAAATTGGTCCATTTTGCAAACTGTTCCATTTGATGATGAGTTAGACTATCTGCACCGACAACAACGGCTAATGGATTACCATCCAACTTTTTATCTGAAAAGACGGTGACTTGTTCAAATAGAAATTTCATTTTTACCTTATTTAACTTATGGTTGCAATTTACGCCTAAATAATAATACCAGCCTGATTAATGCTTTGTTGATATAATAACAGACTGATTATTCATATAATTAATAAAAAAATGCGCAGGTTGAATGACCAAACGCTTTGCTCATTAATTTGGCCCTTAATATTCAGGTAACACATGATTTCAAAACAAAATAACAGCATAATTATTATTGGTGCAGGGATTGTAGGAACCACGCTCGCTTGGTATTTATCCCAACACTATAAAGGTAAAATTACGCTGATAGACAAACAGCAAGCGGCTGAAGGTGTAACACAGCACTCTTTTGCATGGTTAAATGTCTCCTATGGCCGCCCTGACGGTTACAGTAAATTACGTCAGCAAGCCTTAACAGAATGGCGAAACCTTGACAGTCTTACCCAGGGTAAACTCAATATTAATTGGTCTGGCGCCATAAGTTGGCACGAAACGGATGCGGCGACTCATGAGTTCATTCATAGCCACCAGAAAACAGGGTTTAATATTAAAGCACTAACAAAAAATGAATTACAGTTAATAGAACCTCAGTTACTGTCTTTGCCTGAAGTTGCCGCATTTTCAGCAGATGAAGGTTTTGTTGACCCTGTACACGCTACCCAGACGCTGCTAACTGAAGCAATTGCACGAGGTGTAAATTACCTACCAGAATATGAAGTTCTAGCTCTTGAACACCATAATCATAAAATACATGGAGTGATAACAAACAAAGGTACGTTCAGCGCCGATCAAATTATTATCACCGCAGGTGTTGGCTCCATTGAATTGGCTCAATCATTACGAGTCTCTCTACCAATAACTGCGTCACCATCAATCATTGTCCATTATAATAATCCAACTGAACAATCTTTTATTAATCACATTATTTCAACACCAGAAATGGAGTTACGCCCTGTATCATCAAGTAAAATTCTGTGCGCTGAAGATTTTATTAGTGACCGCCTTGAAGACAGTGAAGTTGCTATCGCACAAAATGCCTTAACAACAATAAAGAAATCCTTTATAGGTACGGATGCCCTTAATCTTGAAAAAGCTTACATAGGAATGCGACCTATGCCAAAAGATGAGATGCCAATTGTCGGAAATGTTGATGATTTCGAGGGTTTATATATTATCAGTATGCATGCGGCCATAACTTTAGCCCCTTTGATATGTAAATTAGCGAAAGAAGAGATCATAGATGGGATTAAACAAGCTGCATTAAGCCCATATCGATTAACACGTTTTGCTTCAGGTAACTGAGAATGAATATTCCGCTTTACTATTTAAGACACTACCAATCTATTGAAAAAACATTTTGGAGCTCCATTTGTGAGCACAGCATTCAGATTGAACAGCATACTATTTGTTATCTGACACCGTTAAACTCCCCAGCGTTTAACTTTATTTATTTGCAGCCAGATTCGACTATTCATACCTTTATGCAAGCGCATAACCTATTTGTTGCACAAAAGAAAAACCATACTTTGGTTATTCCTGAAGAAATGTTGCCACAAGTTATTACTGAAGCCGAAGCGTTAAACTATGAACGTGACAGCGTCACAACAGCAATGGCATTATCTTTAGATAAACAACGTGAAGTAGCCTTGCCTGCTAATCAGGTCGATATCGTCGTTGCCAATCACGATCTTTCTTTATGGGCTAAACCTCTTGTTTCTGCATTTTATTTATCCGAAGAACATGATCAAGTTATTAACGAATACGTTCGCTATCACGAAGATGCATTGCAACAAGGCGCACCACAATTCCATTTAGTGCTGCTTGTAGATGGAGAACCTGCCACCTCGATGACAGTGACGATTGAAGGACCACTCGCGCGGTTTGATGATATTGGAACAGAGCCTAGATATCAGGGCAAAGGTTATGCTTCTCAACTTATTGACTATGCATTAGCATTTTGCCGCCAACAAGGTGTTGAACACTGCTTCCTTGATGCATCCGAAGCTGGGTTTGATTTGTATAAGAAATTTGGTTTTGAACCCCTCTTCCGCTATATCAATTATGTTTGGTGTAAGTAGTTATTTAAACTAATGCGATTGACATAACATACTGTTACTGGAACCATTAACCATCAAAATTGGTTCCAAAACAAATTGATCGTTATTTAGGTTTACGCTATGAAAATAAAGCGGTTTTTCTTATATTTAGTGCTCCTTGCCATACTGGCGTCTTTGGCTATTATTTTAACGAGCAATATTGATGATTTTGATTTAGACAAAACTAGACTGGTTGAAATTCAATTTAAAGCTAATAATAATTCTCTTTCAGGAACGCTCATATTACCAAAATCAGAAACACCAAACGCTATTGCTATTTTTATTCATGGTGATGGACCTCAAAATCGATTTTCAAATGACAGTTACCTCCCTTTAATCAATACACTTGTCGAAAATGGAATTGGTGTATTTAGTTGGGATAAAGCTGGGGTTGGGGAAAGCTCGGGGAACTGGCTAACGCAAGGAATGGAAGAGCGAGCAAATGAAGTACAAGCTGCATTAACCTTGTTACGTGAAAAATATCCTGCCCCTATAACACAAATTGGCTATTTAGGTTTTTCACAGGCGGGATGGGTCATCCCTATTGCCGCTGCCAAAAGTCATCCAGATTTCTCAATCATTATCGGCGGTGCAATAAACTGGCGCGATCAAGGGGCATTTTATTATCGAACCCGCCTAAATCAAACGGGAATTTCTCATGATGAGATAGAACAACATGTCACTAACCAACTGAAACTTGATGATGATATTTTTGGCGCTACGGGCTCACATGATCCCAAAACTAGTCCAGATATGACACCAGGTCGTTTTAAATTTGTCGTTAACAATTACCTCAATGACTCATCAAAAGATATTCCTCTCATGAGCGGACGAATTTTAGCAATCTGGGGAAGCGAAGATTTAAATGTAGATGCAAAAAACGATGCTTGCCGTTATAAGCGTTTACTTGCGAATAATCCTAACAGTGAGGTTGGATTAATTCAAAATGGCACCCACGGCTTACTCAATGCATCTTGGTTTAATTATCAATTAGTGGAACAATGGCCTTGGTGGAAACAAACTTATTTTCTTTATTTAGGCCGTGATGCTTATACATCAAATTCCTTAGCCTTTATTATTGATTGGATAAAACACCGACAAGTTACCGTTCCAGATCATTGGCAACCACAATGCTCATAGAAATAAATTAGAAAATTGAAATTATTGCCGACTTATTTTAATAAAAGTCGGCAATATAATAAAAACTATTGAGGGTCGCAGACGGTTTTTAATGATGCAGTTTGCTGATAACTTTCAATACCCAACTCAATTAAGCGACTAATGAGCTGTTGATATGTCATACCGCCTTGCTGCCAGAGTTTAGGATACATGCTGATATTCGTAAATCCTGGCAGTGTATTAATTTCATTGATAATAACATCATTATCTTCAGTCAAAAATACATCTACGCGAGACATTCCACGACAATTAAGCGCACGATAAGCCGCTAAAGCAATTGCTCTAATATTCTCACTGACAACATCATCTAGCTGAGCCGGCGCAACAACAGAGGCACCATTCTCATCAATATATTTAGTATGGTAGGCATAAAAACTATCATGCAGAACAATTTCACCACATGGGCTGGCCAATGGTTCATCATTTCCTAACACTGCACACTCAATTTCGCGCCCTTTTACTGCACTTTCAATCAGGACTTTAATATCGAATAAGAAAGCAAAATCAAGTGCTTCGTAAAACTCTTTTTCAGTATTTATCTTACTAATACCCACTGAAGAGCCTTGATTTGCAGGCTTGATAAATAAAGGCAAACCAAGCTTAGATACCGTTGTTTCATAGCTAATGGCTTCTCGTTCATTTTTCGCTATGGTAATAAATGGTGCTATTTTTAGCCCCGCATCTCTTAATAATCGTTTTGTGACATCTTTATCCATACATGCCGATGAGCCTAATACGCCGGGGCCAACAAAAGGTAAGTTAGCCATACGTAATAGCCCTTGCAACGAGCCATCTTCACCTAAGTTACCGTGAACAATAGGAAAAATAACATCGATTTGCGGTAACGGCTTAGCATCTTCTAGCGAAATAAACTGATCGCAGGTTTTACCAGGAACAATAGCAACACTGCGTTTAGGTGTGTTTAAAGCGATACGGGACGGGTCATTACCATGCAATAAAAAATCTGTTTCATTGTATTCATGCCATTGACCTTCTTTATTAATACCAAGAAGGCATACATCAAATTTATTGCGGTCGAGACCATTAATAATATTTTTGGCTGATTGCAGAGAAACTTCGTGCTCTGTCGACTTACCACCAAAAATCACACCAACCCGTAACTTGCTCATTATTAACTCCAACGTAAAGACACCAAATCGTAATAGAGAAATGATAACACGCTCGGAAATGGTTATGTCATAAATTCTTTGTTTTACAGGGAGATTAGCTGAATATATAACCAAATAATTATTTTTTTTGATACTTATCATTCATAGTAATAAACAAACTTTCATTAATACGTTCGGTTAACCATTTCATGAAAATCTCGATAGCACTATCAGGTGGGGGCGCTTTTTGCGCTAATAAATAATAAGCGGAACCTTCTTCAATAAATCCTACTGGCGCAATTAATTGCTTTGATGCAATTTCATCCACAACCATTAAGAACGACGCTAATGTAACACCTTGCCCAGCAAGTGCAGCTTGGATACAAAGATAGAAATGCTCATAAGCGATTTTTTTATTTTGACTAAAATCGATCCCTGTCAGTTGTTGCCAAGTTTGCCATGCATTAGGTCTAGATGTCGTACTTAGCAATGTCATATCATCTGAACAATTGCTATTTTTATAATCAGGTCGTTGGATTAATCCCATTCGTTCAGTACAAACTTTAACGGCATAAATATCGTCATGCCATTTAAAATCATTACGCCTTAACGCTAGGTCAACACCTGTTTTGGTAAAATCAATAGCGCCACCAGCAGCAATAAGATGCACAGTAATATGTGGATATTGTTGATAGAAATCGGTCAACCGTGGAATAAGCCATTTCATTGCAATTGTCGGCTCACAAGACAAACTAACAACATTCGATTCGATTTTCTCATTGAGCAAGTTAACGGTTGCACTCAACTGCTCAAACATACTCGAGGTAGTTTGAAACAACAGTTTCCCTTCTGATGTCAGAAATACAGCTCTATTTCGTCGCTCAAATAACGCAAATCCTAAGTGCTCTTCTAATAGCCTAATTTGCCGACTAATAGCGCTATGCGTGACGTGCAGCTCTTGCGCTGCTTTTACAAAGCTACCACAGCGCGCAGCAACATCAAAAAAATGTAGTGAAGCTAGAGGAGGTAATTTCATCATTTATCGGTAACAAAAACTTACAGGTTTGTGTCAGAATAAATCGTTTTTCAAATAACTTCAATCCATTGATAATAAAAACAATAAATAATTCGATATGATTCATTTAACTAAACAATTAGGTCAGTTTTCATCATCTTTAGGAACGTAATATGAATGAAATAATTGCAGTAGCCACTATCACTATTTTAGCCGTGATAAGCCCTGGGCCTGATTTCGCTATGGTGACACGAAACAGTTACAGCTATGGAACAAAAATAGGTTTAATTTGTGCATTAGGTATTGCCATTGGCGTTCAAGTTCATGTGTTGTATACTATTTTTGGTGTTACGCTCATCATTATGAATTCACCTATGCTATTTTTTGGCATTAAATTATTAGGTGTCGCATATCTGATTTATATTGGTTTTAAATCATTTACCAACAAATCCAAAATCAGTGCTACTAATGAAACCGTATCCTCACTCTCAGTATTCGCTGCCTTTAAAAATGGCTTCCTCACGAATGCATTGAACCCGAAAACAATGTTTTTTGTTGTTTCTGTTTATACTCAAGTGATTCAATCCGGAAATTCATTACTCTTAAATTTCAGTTATGGCTTATTTATCTCTTTTGTTCATTGGGTTTGGTTTAGTCTTATCGCAATATTTTTCGCGGCACCACTTATTAGAGTGAAAATATTAAAATATCAATTTATTGTAGATAAAATAATTGGCTTATTATTGATATTACTAGGTATTTCGCTCCTCTTTTTTAATATTCAATAGCCTGTTTTATCACTTTTGATAATACTCATTCACCATATTCGCTAACTCAATAACATCATCAGGAATGTTTAAGTTAGCGAGTTCATGAAATGGTACCCAATGAAATTCATCAGCAGGCTTTTCATCATAAGAGTTCAATTCACATAAATACACCATATCAATATGCCAATGGTCGCCCTTTTTTTTATCCGCAATAAATTCTTTTAAAATAGCCAGCGGCATTGGTAACGATTGTGTATGAGATGAATTACTCACTTGATGCTTAAAAGGATGCCCACAATTAATCACACGACACATAAGACCGGTTTCTTCCAAAACCTCACGAACTACCGTTTCCTGAGGTTCCTCATTGGGATCAATATGCCCCCCTGGTGGTAACCAGAAACCTAATTTACGGTGTTCATGTAACAAAAAATCACCATTAGTATTACGGATCATTGCTGTTGCAGTGAAATGCTTAACCTCTTTATTCATCGGTTTGTCCTCCATAATGTTAAAGTCGTTCTTTTTTCCAATCATAAGGCATTAACTGCCCTAAGGTGACTTGAGTTGTATCATTTACACCAACTATTGTATCTTTGCTTTTATTCGATAGTTGACTCAATAATTCACGACAACGCCCACAAGGAGGAATAATACTACCGGATGCATCAACCGCAACAATCGCTTTTATGACCGACTTCCCCTCTTTCAACATTTCAGCCACTGCCGCATGTTCGGCACAAAAGCCCAGAGAACAAGCAGAATCAATACTAATCCCGCTATATATTGAGCCGTCCTCTGTTTCTAATGCCGCGGCTACATGTCCACACTCAATGTAACCATTAAATGTAGCCGGTTTTGCGTATTGGCTCGCAATAGCCACAAGGTGTTTCAACATAAGGATTCTCTACTTTTTATTGTCTAATTTCATTAGTATGCAGTAATAAATGAGAGACTATCGCACCGATAATGCGCTATTACAAATCAATTGAATACTCCACGACTGACTTAACAGTTTGTAACGCCAACGTTAATTCTTCATACGTTAGGGTACTAATCGCAACACGAAGCGCTTGCGGGACAACAGCAGTAGAGCAATAAGATGAGGCACTACTTACTGCAATATTTCGTTGATTTAATTCACTCATCACTATTTCAGAACGAACCCCTTCAGGTAATGGGACCCAAATAAAATAACTGCATGGGTGTGCAATATAATGCAGTTCACCCAAAACTTGCTTGGCAATTACCTGTCGAGTTCGGGCATCACGTCGTTTGTCTCGTTCAATCTTGAAAACTTGTCCAGTTTCTATCCAATCACAGATAATTGCGGTTGTTAATGCTGGTGTATTCCATGTAGTAATACGAATAATTCGCTCAATATTTTCAATATATTGAATTGGCGCAACAACAGCACCAACACGTAAGCCTGTCGCAATGTTTTTTGAAAAACCCGTAGTGTAAAAAGTAATATCGGGCGCTAAAGACGCTAATGGGGGTAGTATTGGACGATGTAAAAAGGCATAAGAACCATCTTCTATTAGAAAAAATTTATATTTTCTTGCCAACTTAACAACTGCTCTACGTGATGCCAAATTCATTACCCATCCTAAGGGATTATGAAGTGTCGGCATTGTGAAATAAGCCTGTATTTTACGATGATGACATATTTTCTCGAATTCTATTAAGTTTGGCCCATTTTCTAAGATTGGAATTGCGACTAAATTAATGTGATAGATATCTGCCAATGCTTTAAATCCTGGGTAAGTTAATGCATCTACCGCAATAGTATCCCCTGGATTAAACAGTCCTAATACAATAGTTACAAGCCCATGTTGAGCACCACTGACAAGTACCGTAGACTCTGCACAAGCCTGCTTTATCCCTTGCTGAACGAGGTATTTAGCAATAACTGCACGTTCATGAAAACGACCAGTGTGTTGCTGATAATATAGTAAACCTTCTAAATCTCCGCCAACTGAGAGCTTACGCAGAGATTTGCGTAAAAGTTGAGTTTGTTCTTTTGCAATTGGATAACTAAAATTCAAATCTAGCATTTCAGCAGTGACATCCTGCTCAATACTCAAAGTAGGTAATAAGTTGATATCACGAACAAAAGTTCCTCTTCCTATTTCACCACTCACAAGACCTAACTCAATAAGCCCATGATATATACGTGACGCTGTCACCAATGAAATATGCTCTTGTTTTGCGAATTCACGATGAGTTAATAATCGAGTCCCCGGCTTTAGCTCTCCATCCCTAATTTTTGCTGCTATTTCATCGATATATTGCTGATAACGAGGTTGATTCATGAAATTGTATCCATGACAATTTTTTGATTGTCATGATTATGTGGATTAACGTTATTAACCTCAAGTGGAATAACAATAGGTAATCGATTTAATGGCACGTACAGATAAAATTATTAGCAATAAAAAAAATATATCTCGGGGATGGGTGAATGGCTTTATAGGCGTCGTTATTTTTAGTGGTTCACTTCCAGCAACAAAGGCTGCTATAGCTGGATTCCCTCCTGATTTTTTAACTATTCTAAGAGCTATTTTTGCAGGCGTTTTAGCGATAATTATTTTAATGGTATTACAACAAAATATTCCACATAAAAAACAATTAATTCCTTTATCTATTGTTGCAATAGGTGTTGTTATTGGCTTTCCTTTTCTCACTGCACTTGCTTTACAACATGTTAGTTCTGCCCACTCAATTGTATTCCTAGGTTTACTTCCTTTAATTACAGCTTTATTTGGTGCTCTACGTGCAGGTGAACGCCCTAACAAAATATTTTGGTTTTTCGCTGTTTTAGGAAGCCTGCTTGTCATGAGTTTCGCGTTAATGCAAAAAGGGGAAATTTCTATTATTGGTGATGTGTATATGGTAAGTGCTATTGTCCTTTGTGGTTTAGGATATGCTGAAGGTGCAGTTCTCTCTAAACAACTAGGTAGCTGGCAAGTGATTTGTTGGGCTCTCGTCATATCCTTACCACTCATGCTAATTCTGAGTATTATTTTATGGCCTCAAAATTTAACCAATATTCCAATAAATGCATGGATTGGACTCATCTATGTTTCGCTATTTAGTATGCTAATAGGCTTTTTCTTTTGGTATAAAGGATTAGCTGAAGGTGGAATTACAGGGGTTAGTCAGCTTCAATTATTCCAGCCATTTTTTGGCTTACTTTTTTCTGCTTGGTTATTAAATGAAACAGTGAGCGGTGTCATGATTGCATCTACTTGCGGCGTGATTATCTGTGTAGCGGGTTCTAAATGGTTTACACGTTAAACTGCACAAAAAGCGCGATGGCTATCCAATAATTAACGTATTATTTAAAATTGATTTTATTAGGCAAAAGCTCATGATATCGAATTCATTTAAAAAAATTAAACAGCAAGTTAGCACTTTTTCAAATGGAAACATGAAACGTTAATCTTATCCGACACAAAAATAGCCAACATGAAACATTGGCTATTTTTGTGCAGAATTGAGGATACCTTATGCAGTTAAAGCAAGTTTAGCGCCAAACATTAAGAAAACGGCACCGATGCAACTATTTGAGAATTTGGACAGTGTTTTATTATGCTTAACCATATTGGTGACGGCTATTGCGCCAAATATCAACATGGATAAATAAATCATGCTGCAGAACTCTAAAATCACGCCAAGAATAAAAAATGGCACTGCTGCACTTGGATACGCAGGATCAATAAATTGAATAAAAAATGAGACATAAAAAATTATCATTTTAGGGTTTAGTAAACTTAAAAATACCGCTTTTTTGTACGTACCTTTCGTCGCTAAAATAATGCTATCGACGTCAGTACCCTGCTCTTTTTTATGAAATACGGAATATAAAGTTTTTATCCCTAAATAAAATAAATAAGCGGCACCAGCATATTTAATCACACTAAAAAATACTGGTGATGTTTTAACTAATGAAGCCACACCTAAAAATGATAAAAATATGAGCAATGCATCTCCTGTAAAGACACCTAATGCCGCTTTATAACCATTCTTTACACCATATTTTGCACTACTAGTTAGAACAAATAAAGAATTAGGACCTGGTACTAGTGTTATAAAAATCACACCAATAAGATAAGTCCATAAGTTTGTAATACCGAAATTTTCAAGCATAAGAAACTCGCTAACCCAATAAAAGTTATAACAAAAAATTCACATTACTTCTGCATGGTTACTATAATACATTGAATTTATTTTTAACGAAAGATACCACCAGCAAAATGAATAACTAAAAGATATTTAGCTATAAATTAAAACAAAAACAGACTATCTAGCAATTCTATGATTGAAAAATCGGAATATAAAACTAAAAATTAATCATAAAATAGCAGTGTACTGAAAAAGAATTTCTACCAGTTAAAAATTTCAAAAAAAGCCAGCTAGGCGATTAAAAACGCCAAAACTAACGATTAAATAGTCTTAGTGAATTATTTTAAATTTAGAGATATAACATTGAAGGTGGTTTTTATGAATTAATGCATTCTTTATTGTTTTTTATAACTCATCAGGTTATTTGGGCTACTTGTATCATCAAAACGAAATACGTATTTTAAATCAAAAACAAAGTTCAATAGGTGTTAGTTTAATATGGATTCTCAACAAAAAAATAATTGGCAGCGTGAAATGATCGATGGAGCCGTTCATGCAGCGCCATTGCATCTTGCAGTTATTCCATGGGGTGTTCTGGCTGGCTCAATGGCCGTGGAAGCCGGTTTTGATTTTTGGCAAAGTATCGCTATGTCAGCGATGATTTTTGCTGGCGCCGCACAACTTGTCACTCTAGGACTTATTAATTCAGGGGCTGGATACATTACTATTATTATTTCTGTTTTTTTTATTACCTCACAGCATCTGCTTTATGGGTTAACCATGCGCTCCCATGTGAAAGACTTCACTACACCTCAACGGATCGGCATTGGTTTTTTACTCACTGATGAGCTTTTTGCTATCAGCGCAGCAAAACGACAAGCCCTTACTTTTCCCTATTTATTTGGTGTAGGTTTTAGTTTCTATGTTGTTTGGATAGTCACCAGCTTTTGTGGGATTGTCATGGCCAATTTTGTCAGCGATCTTAGTCGGTTGCATCTCGACTTTTCCGTTGTTGCGACTTTATTAGCGATTGTTGTTTCACTAACAAAAAAAATCAGCACTGTTTGTGGCGTATTATTCTCTTTAATTACGGCTGTCGTGCTATCTGCCTATTCTATTAGCAGTGCAATCGTTATAGCCGGAGTCGGTGGTATGTTTATTTCTGTGGCTATTTCTCGCTTACTTAAGGAAGAAAAATGATCTGGGCTCTGATTATTACCTTAACCGTAATTGTTTTTTCCTTACGTTATGTTTTTTTAATTCCACAATTACCCGTTAGGTTGCCATTAATTATTCGTCAAGCATTAAGCTATTCAGCACCTTGCTTGCTTACCGCAATCTGTGCACCCGTCATTTTATTAGAAAATAATGAAATGCGCAGTTTTCCTGATAATCCTTATTTATGGGGTGCACTATTTTGTGTTGTTGCAGCATCATTACTAAAAAATATGCTATTAACGGTCGGGCTCACGCTCATCTTTTTTTATGGGCTGATTTATTTTATGGCTTAAATACAAGCACCTATATTTGAATATATGAAGCAAAGGCGTAAACCTTTGCTTTATCGCATTATTCCCTACATAATAAAACCTCTCATCAAACAGTTCCCTCGTGTCTTACGATGAAAAGCTTCGCAATGAAAAGTCTGATAGCGGTGAAGGCTACCGTTGATTCTATTTATTACTGCACCAATTTTATTGTTAATAATATTAACAAATAATGGATAAATTATAACCATGTTGAATAATTATGTTTTACGAAGTGTTCGCTATATGTTGGATTTGAGTGATGCTCAAATGGTCAAAATCGTAGAACTCGCAGGCCTCACTGTCACTAAAGAAGAAATGGTCAAGTGGCTAAAAAAAGAAACTGACCATGACTATGCTGAATGTAATGATAATGTTATGGGTCATTTTTTAAATGGCTTAATTTTCCATCGCCGTGGAAAAGATGAAAATCACCCTGTACCTGAAGTCGAAGAGCGTATTAATAATAATATCATGCTCAAAAAATTACGTGTTGCTTTCGAGCTGAAAGACACTGATATGATTGAAATCTTCCAACTCGTTGATTTTCGCGTATCTAAACCTGAGCTTAATGCGGTATTCCGTAAGCCAGGACATAAAAACTATCGCAATTGTGGTGATCAATTACTGAGATATTTTCTAAATGGTCTAACCATTCGTCTGCGTGGCCTGCCACCTGCAACAAAATAATCGATAATTTTAATAATCCATCTTAAATCAAATTAATATTGCTACATCTTACTCAGTACGAATTTGAATATTTTACTCCTCCATCACATTTGTCTATACTATATAAGACAAATGTCGGAGGAGATTAAAATGAGAAACTATATCCCTACCCCCCCTACGTCAAATATTGCACTGGCAATCAAGCCGTTATGGCGTTTTGCAGGTCTCCCTGCTGAGCGTGGCATTGAGCTTACCCACTTCTTACGTCAAGGACTGTCAGTCAGCGTATTAGACGATATCCAAGAATGGTCTGGCATGACTAAAAGTGAATTATTACGGATCTCAGGTATTAACGAGCGCAATATTTCTCGACGTAAAAATGCAGGTCAGCCACTGAATATTGATGAAAGTGAGCGGATAGCACGTTTAGTCCGTGTATTTGACGCCGCAGTACGCCTATTTAACGGTGATAAAACGGCTGCCACAAATTGGCTAAATCAACCGGTAAAAGGTTTGGGGCATATACGCCCAATTGAACTCATCGCTACTGAAAGTGGCGCTCTTGAGGTTATCGATTTAATTGGTCGCATCGAGCATGGCGTATTTTCATGATTTTATATCGGCTTATCAAATCAGAGTTTGCCCATGACGCGTGGTCTGGGCAAGGTGCTCGACTATATGGTGGACGCTGGAATCACAAAGGAACGCCTGCGGTTTATGCATCAACACAAATTTCATTAGCCGCACTAGAAATACTGGTACACATCAACCAAGAGCAGTTATTACAGCGTTATAGTTTGTTTTCTATTGAAATAAATGACAAACAAGCCATGAAGTTATCAATAGAAAACTTACCTGTAGATTGGCAACAAGACCCCGCACCAACCTCCACAATTGATATCGGGACAACCTGGTTGAATAACCAAGATAGCCTTGTACTACTTGTTCCTTCGGGTATCATTCCCTATGAATACAATGCCATTATTAATCCAAACCATCCGCAGTTTGCAAAGGCTCTTCAAAACGTTAAGCCCCTTGATTTTAACTTTGATCCTAGGCTCAAATAATTGAATTTAACTAACAACAAGTTAGATGTGTTCTATAAGATAATGTAAAAATGCATCAATTTTCGGAGATAATGCACGGTTACTTGCATAAATCGCCCTCAATTCAATCGGTGCTGGCTTATAATTCATAAAGCTAATAACTTTGAGCTTTCCTTGTTTTATCTGTGCCTGACAAGGCTCTAACGCTAAAATAGCATAACCAACACCGTTTAAAGCCGCTACATTAGCCAATATCCCACTATTCACTCGAAATTGACTGTTAATATTAACTTTTTTTTGTAATCCATTTTTATCAATAAAAATCCAAGGTTGACCTTGTAATGCACTGAAACTGGAAATACAAGGCATATCTGCTAATTTTTCGGTAGTTTCAGGCTTACCTGTCTTTAAAATAAGTTCTGGCGCGGCAACGACAACACTTTCCCATGATTTAATTAACCGTGAATGATAACTACTGTCTTTCAACTCACCTCGATGAAAGGTCAGCAAGAGATCTATATCATCACTAATTACATCGAGAGGCATTAATTGAGTATCACAATGAATAGCTAACTGAGGATGAGCTAATGCAAATTTGGCAAGTACCTCGGCTAATAATTGACTACCAAATTCGCTAGGAATTGTTAAGCGCAGCATCCCTGTTAATCGCTGAGGATGACGAATTTTTTGAAGAGTTTCATCAAGTTCAATATACAATTTTTGGCTTTGTTGTAACAACATAGTACCTTGTTCGGTTAACCGCATACGTCGAGTCGTACGTTCAATCAATCGGCAACTTAATTGTTCTTCTAACTGCTTAATTCCACGGCTTACATTAGATGTTGGCATAGAAAGCTGTTTTGCAGCATGGGCAAAACTACCTAATGTGGCGACAGAAACAAATATCTTTAATAAATTCAGATCCACTGACATCACTCAATACCCAACAATTTGCTTTATACCAACTTGAATTAATAACATTAGCAATAGCCGAATGCCATAATTTTTTGATAACGTTCAGCTAATAAAGTATCAATATCAAGCTGGTTTAGTGCCATTAAATCTGCCAGCAATTGTTGTTTCAGATTTTTAGCCGCTTGCTGATAATCGCGATGAGCACCACCAAGTGGTTCAGGGATAATCGTATCAATAATACCAAGCTCTTTAAGCCGAGTTGCCGTAAGTCCCATCACTTCAGCGGCAATCTGTGCCTTTTGAGCATCTTTCCATAAAATAGATGCACAACCTTCTGGCGAAATTGCAGCATAAGTACTGTATTCCAACATATTTATACGGTCACCCACACCAATTGCCAATGCACCACCAGAGCAACCTTCTCCCGTAATGACACAAATAATCGGCGTTTTTAAACAAGACATCTCCATGATATTACGGGCAATTGCTTCAGCTTGCCCACGTTCCTCGGCACCAACACCAGGGTATGCGCCAGCAGAATCAATAAAAATAATCACGGGTAAATGAAAGCGCTCGGCCATCTTCATTAAACGAAGTGCCTTTCGATATCCCTCAGGTGATGGCATACCAAAGTTACGCATGACTTTTTCCTTAGTGCTGCGCCCTTTTTGCTGGCCAATAACCATCACCGGCTTGTCATCTAATCGCGCCAATCCACCCACTAATGCCTTATCATCAGCAAACATTCGGTCGCCTGCAAGCTCTTGAAATTCCGTGAATATCAAAGAAACATAATCAAGGGTATAAGGTCTGAGAGGATGCCTCGCAAGCTGCACGACCTCCCACGCGCCTAACGATGAAAATATCGTTTTAGTTAGCGCATGACATTTGTTTTTAAGCAGCTTTATTTCTTCTTCGAGTTTAATTTCAGATGGGTGTCCCGATTGTTTAAATGCAATTAATGCATCAATTTTTTCATTAAGTTCAACAATCGGTTTTTCAAAAGCAAGAAATTGAGTAGACATAGGAACCTTAAAATCAATAATGCAATTTTAAGAGTGTAATCAGATATTCCATCCCATTCTATAGCAGAATATGGGATTAATTGTTATCAATAATGGCATAATAAAAATGTACCAATAACAGTTACGTTTTTTTGCGATTCATTTTCAAACTTGTTTCCATTATTTTTTGGAAATTAGGACACAGTAAATGATTTTCTTCGGGGCAATTTGCAATATGTAATATTCCGTCTTTTAATACAGTCAAACTGGCAATTGTCTTTTCAATTTCGTCGGCTTTCGTCATTAAGCTGGCGCGCTCTATATTAAGGCCATCTTTATGGTTTAGCATTTTACCAATTTCATCGAGAGAAAATTTAGCTTGTTGCCCCATGCTTATTAATGCTAAACGGGTCATAACACTTTTACTATGATAAATACGTTTAAGTCCCTTACGGCCAATAGGCTTAATCAACCCTTTCTCTTCATAATAACGAAGAGTTGAAGGCGCTAGACCCGATAATTGACTTACTTGGGAAATATCGAGTTCATCGTTCATCATGTTATAACCTAACTTATTAAGATTAAGACGATTCAATTTAACTTTTGGCGTAAGAGTATTGTTATAGAACCATTCATGAAAACTTCCTTTTCTTCTACGTAACCGACTTTTTTAGCAACACGCAATGAAGCCGTATTATCCGGATCGATAAAACAAATGGTTTGTTCGAATTTATTTTGTGATTTTAGCCATATCAATGCGCCCTTCATGGCTTCAGTGGCATATCCTTGCCCATGATGTTCTGGTGCAATTACCCATCCCCCCTCAGGTATCCCTTTTACTGAAGGTTCGACAACGCGATGAAAGTCAGCAAAACCAAGATCGCCAAGATATAACCCTGTCGCTTTATCACGTACGGCCCAATATCCAAATCCTAACAATGGCCATAAACCACCATAATTAAGCATTCTCATCCAAGATTCTCGCTCGGTGGATGGAACGCCTGTAATAAATTCAGCCACTGAATTACTCGCCCAAAGTCGAGTTAAACTAGGAAAATCATTAAGCTCATGTTTTGATAAAATTAAACGTTCTGTTTCAACGACTGGAATAAAATCCATTAATTACTTCTCCGCACTATCTAAAAGGTGGCTCATCAAAGGTTCGCAATTTTCTAGAGTGTAATTTATCCCCTTCCTGCCTTAATAAATCAATGGCTCGGATCCCTATCTGTAAGTGCTCAGAAATAGCGCCCTCGTAAAAACTATTAGCCTGCCCTGGTAATTTAATTTCACCATGTAACGGTTTATCAGAAACACATAACAAAGTGCCATAAGGTACACGAAAACGGTAACCTTGCGCGGCAATAGTTGCGCTTTCCATATCGACAGCAACAGCTCGACTCAAGCTAAAACGACGTGCAGTTGCAAAAAAACGCAGCTCCCAGTTACGATCATCCGTAGTAACAACGGTACCCGTGCGTAAACGCTGTTTAACCAACTCTCCGGGCATGTTGCTCACTTGCTTGGTTGCGTCGTATAAAGCACGTTGTACTTCCGCTATGCTTGGAATAGGAATATCTGGCGGTAATACATCATCCAGTATGTGATCATCACGTAAATAAGCATGGGCAAGAACATAATCGCCAATTTTTTGGCTTTCACGTAAACCACCACAGTGCCCAATCATTAACCAAGTATGAGGGCGTAAAACAGCCAAATGGTCACAGATATTTTTTGCATTAGAAGGCCCAACACCAATATTGACCAGTGTAATGCCAGCGCCATCTTTTGCAATAAGATGATATGCAGGCATTTGGAATCTTTTCCAAGTTAAATCTGATATTGCAATCTGTGGATCCGCATTTTCATCAGTAAGGTAGTTATGCCCCACGCAGGACAATGCGATATAACGACTATCTGGATCTTTAATCTGCTCACAAGCCCAACTCACAAATTCATCCACATAACGATTATAATTAGTGAATAAAATATAAGGCTGAACATGCTCCGGCGGTGTTCCTGTGTAATGTTTTAGCCGCGCCAATGAAAAATCAACACGTAAAGCATCAAAATGAGACAACGGCATTTTATCCGTAGCATGATACAAACCATCGGTTATATCATCACTAATATCGGCTAGATCAGTAATAGGGAAATGTGTGGCTAGGCTGCTACTCATGCTTCTATCAAGTACTAAGTCAGAACCATCAATAACAAAAGGATAAGGAATTTCTATTTTGGAAGGACGCACAGTAAAAGAAACATCATAGTCCTGCTGTAAAATAGTCAATTGATCAACTAAATAAGCGCGAAACAACTCAGGTTGCGTTATTGTGATACTGTAATCACCCCGCTTTACAAAGCGTGCATAAGCACGAGTTTTTTCACAATGATCTACTTTACCATGCCACGAGACACAAAGTTCAGGATAAGCAAACAACCCATTTTCTCTGGCTTCTGTGTCTGGTATACGCCCTTCATTAACGTAAATTGCGATAGAATCTCTTAATGATTCAATCGCACTCGAATATAAAGATGAAAGTTTCTCTAAAACATCCTCAATAGATAGGTTTTCATATTTCTGGCATTTTTCCAAAGACACACTCAACTCCTTTTCAAATATCGTCATCACTCGATAACATAGTGTAACTGTAAGGAGGTTGCAAAATATATCTCAATACTTTTAAAACATGATTGTATCTTTGAAGAAACTAATGCATCACTAACGTCAAAACAAGAGGTAATGTCAGTATTGCGGTTATTGTTTGTAGTGTAATAATTCCCGCCATCAATTGACTATCACCTTTTAATTGTCTTGTTAAAATGTAAGCTGTTGGGGCGGTTGGAATAGAAAAAAAGATCGCTAAAAGTACCGTTTCAAGTTCGGGTAATGAAAATAAATAAGCCGTAAATATCGCTAAACTAGGCATAGCCAATAAGCGAATTAGTGTCGTCACTATTATAGGTTTAAACTCATTTTTTAACGTTGCCGTTTGTAATGCCCCACCAATACAAATCAACCCAAGAGGTAAACTCGCCGCAGCAAGCAATTTTAATAGCTGGTCAGAACCAAATGGCAAACCAATGGGTGATAAGTTTAATAAAATTCCGAGAAAACAAGAAATGATCAATGGATTTTTAATTATCGGCAGAAAAAGCTGTTGAATAGAGACCCTCTTACCCGCACTTAATGACAGCACAGCAATAATATTGGTACTCGGTACTAAAATTGCCATGATGACCGCAGCTATCGCTATCCCTTCCGTGCCAAACAAATCAGCAATTATCGCTAAACCTAAATAAGTATTAAAACGAGTGACTCCCTGAATGTAAGCACCAAATCGGCCAATTGTTATTTTAAATAAATATTTATTCACTAAAACTAACAAGGAGCTAACAGCTAAAATAAAGAATATTGCGCTCGCTAAGAACGGTAATTTAGGATTATCAAGCGGCGCTGTCGCTAGGCTATTCATCAGCAAAGCTGGAAACAAAATAAAATAATTTAGCTTTTCCGCACTCGGCCAGAAATCAACAGAAAAAAGCGCCGTTCGACGTAAAGCAAACCCCATTGCAATAAGTGCAAACAATGGCCATAACACCAATAAAATCTTTTCCATAATCGATTATTTTATTTCTTTCATAGTATTAAGCGAATAAAGACTTTAAGTTTAACGTTAACGCAATGTGAATGTTAGGTAAAAAAAGCGCTAATAATACGCTTTATGAGTGAGTCTTCATTTATTTCCCTGTAATCAAAACTAGATCACATTTAAATATTAATAAGCACACCTTTATTTTCAACGTCGTATAAATGCATAAAAATTAAACTAAATTAATAGAGTTAAACATTATCTAATCTAGAATTTAAAATAACATTTGCCTGCCGTGATTATTTTATGTATTTTTATTCACTATAAATGCATAAAAAAGAGGTTTGTATGTTTAAGAAATTAGTTTTTGCGGGATGTATGACACTCGCCGCATTCTCAGGGAATGTTTACGCTAAAGAGAGCTATACCGTAGGTTCTGGTGGAACTTATCGTCCATTTGAATTTGAAAATAGTCAAAAACAGCTCGAAGGCTTTGATATCGATATTATTAAGGCTATTGCTGACGTCGAGGGCTTTGATGTCAAACTCATTAATACCCCTTGGGAGGGTATTTTTGCCACATTATCCACCGGTGACAGAGATATTATAATCTCAGGTATTACGATCACAGATAAACGTAAAAATATGGTAGATTTTTCTAAACCCTATTTCCCTGCGGAACAAGCTATTGTCATCGGTGAAATGTCTACGGTAACTGATTTAAATAGTTTGAAAAAATTAAATGTTGGTGTGGTCAATTCAAGTACAGGCGATATTGTCGTTTCTGACGTTATTGGCAAAAATAGCACATCAATAAAACGTTTTGATAATACTCCATTACTATTACAAGAATTGTACGAGGATGGTATTGATGCCGCGGTTGGAGATGTCGGTGTCATTAAATATTACATCAAGACTCACCCAGAAAAAAAATTCAAATTAGTTTACGACAACCAATTTGAGAAGCAATATTTTGGTATCGCGGTTGCAAAAGGAAATACTGAGCTGCAACAAAAAATAAATAATGGGCTAGATAAAATTGTTGAAAATGGTACTTATAATAAAATCTACCAAAAATGGTTTGATGAAAACGTCCCTGAATTACCAAAACAATAACCATATTTAGTTTCAAGCCATCTAAGGGTGGCTTTTTCTCGTTTATATCAGGGTGACCATTAAGATGTCTGCTTTTCGTTGGGAAATAATTGAAGAATACGCCCCGCTATTTGTTGAGGGCGCAATGATGACAATCAAATGTACGATTATTTGCGTTATTTTAGGTTCACTTTGGGGATTAACGCTTGGTTTAGGACGCACAGCCAAAGCAGAACAAGGAGTATGGAAACCTATTTTACGTTATTGTGTTCAATGGCCCGTTCGTTTCTATGTCAGCGCCTTTCGCGGTACCCCGCTATTCGTACAAATAATGGTTGTTCACTTTGCATTAGTTCCTTTATTTATCAATCCTCGTGATGGAATTTTTGTAACTTCAGGACTCATGTCTGTCGATACAGCACGTATGTTGCGTTCCGATTACGGTGCGTTTTTATCATGTATTGTTGCTATTACTTTAAATTCAGGCGCTTACGTCTCTGAAATTTTTCGTGCTGGTATTCAATCTATTGATAAAGGGCAAATGGAAGCCTCTCGTGCATTGGGTATGAGCTGGGCGAAGACAATGCGCAAAGTCATTTTACCGCAAGCCTTCCGCCGGATCCTTCCTCCACTTGGAAATAATGCAATTGCTATTGTTAAAGATTCTTCTTTAGCTTCTGCCATCGGTTTAGCAGATTTAGCCTACGCAGCAAGAACAGTATCAGGGGCTTATGCAACTTATTGGGAACCATACTTAACAATTTCAGTAATTTACTGGGTGCTGACATTTATCCTTGCTCAGCTCGTGCAATATATGGAAAGAAGGTTGGGCCGCAGTGATCTACGTTAATAATTTACAGAAAAAATTTGGTGAAACCCACGTATTAAGAGGAATTTCCTGTGAGATTAAACCTCAAGAAGTTATCTGCGTAATAGGCCCTTCAGGTTCAGGTAAAAGTACTTTTTTACGCTGCTTAAATGCCTTAGAAAGACCTGATGGCGGTGAAATTCGAGTCAATGGCTTTGATGTTCATGATCCTAAAACTGACCTTAATAAGATGCGTGAAAATATCGGGATGGTTTTCCAGCGCTTTAATTTATTTCCTCATATGACTGTGCTTGATAATTTAACTATGGCACCTATCTCAGTTAAAGGATTAAAGAAATCACAAGCATTGGAAAAAGCAGAACAACTTTTAATCAAAGTGGGTTTATTGGATAAAATAGACGCATGGCCTGCGAGTCTCTCTGGGGGACAACAACAACGTGTGGCAATAGCTCGAGCACTTGCAATGCAACCGTCTATTTTATTGTTTGATGAACCCACTTCAGCGCTAGATCCTGAACTGGTAGGTGAAGTACTTGCCGTAATGAAAATCCTTGCAACCGAAGGGATGACCATGGTTATCGTCACTCATGAAATGGGATTTGCTAAAGAGGTTGCCGACCGTGTTATTTTCATTGACCAAGGTATTATCCAAGAAGAAGGCACACCTCAACAATTATTCACTTCACCGAAAAATCCACGTACCGCCGAGTTTTTAAGTAAAGTCCTATAATGAATGAGGTACAGTAAATTCTTTCTAGCCAACAAATAACGAAAAGCCCGTTGTTAGCCTAAACAACGGGTCAGTAAAATAAATACTGAAATGTAGGTAGAACGACTAACTTTATATACTTATAGTGGCATTCGATACTCAATAACACCCGGTTTTTCAGCCACCCAATTATATAATTTTTGTCCACGTAAATTAGTTTCTTGTGTGTGCCAATACAATCTTCCACACTCTTGTTGTTGAGCTTGTTCATGAACAAATTCAATTAGCTGCTTGCCTACATGCTTTCCTCTCACTTCTGGCGTTACATAAAGGTCTTCTAAGTAACAAAAATTATTTTTTGCCCATGTTGAGCGATGATATGTGTAGTTAACAAAACCAACGACTTTATCGCCATCAAGAGCAACAGCACAATACATTGGTTCATCATTATCAAAAAATCGTTCCCACGCTTTCAATGTAACATCTTCATCTAAATCTACTTTATAGAATTCTTGATACTTTAACCAATAAACTAACCATTGTGGATAATGTTCTTGTGACGCAAACTCAACTGTTACAGGCAATGCTGCATTATTCATAATAACCCTTCCTTTAGTAGACATATTAGATAATGACGTTATAGTACATATCAATTTGGTACTGTATAAGACACACTTTTAGCATTTAAATAGGGTCCACTTTTATGCGGCGTAAACCACAAGCGCAGTTTCCATTACTACTTTTAGAGGAAAGATTACTAAAAGAAGGGAACATCAAAGAAAGTGTATATCACACTATCCGTAACGCTATTCTTGATGGGCGATTAAATGCAGGAATTAAGCTACCGTCAACCAGAGCATTGGCTGAAATGATGTCCATTTCACGTAATTCTGTTATCGCAGGATTTGAACGATTATCAGATGAAGGGTATTTATATTCTAAGCAAGGTTCTGGAACTTATATTTCAAATAACCTGCCTAACGAGTTAGTCAAAACCAATAATCGCCTACACACCCTCGATAAACCTAAATATCATGCACTAAATCTTAGTCCGACTGTCGATAATCTCACCAATTCGTGGGTTCAATCACGACCGTCTACGGATAAACACCAAATGTTTAATATTGGTATTGGTTGCGTTGATCAATTTCCGCATGAACTTTGGGGTCGATTATTAGGCCGTGTTTGGCGAAAATCAAAACATGCCATTACTCTTTACAATCACCCTGATGGCTATACCCCTCTTAAAAAACTATTGGTCGACTATGTTCTTTCAACCCGTGGCGTACACTGTTCAGAAGAACAGATTATTATTGTAAATGGCACACAACAAGCAATAAATTTAGCCGCCAGAGTATTGTTAAAACAAGGAGACAAAGTTTGGCTTGATGACCCAGGTTATGATAGTGCAAAGGCGATTTTAACGGGTTTAGGTGCTGAAGTAGCCCCAATATTCTCTGACCAAGAAGGAATGAATATTGCCTATGGAGCAACACATCATCCTGAAGCTAAACTTATTTATACGACACCATCCCATCAATTTCCACTTGGTGGCACATTAAGTTTACCCCGCCGTTTAGCCTTACTTGACTGGGCTCAAAAAAATAATGCATGGATTTTTGAGGATGATTACAACAGTGAGTTTCGTTTTTTATCTAAGCCTATTCAAGCACTACAAGGACTCGATAATCATCAGCGGGTTATTTATGCAGGTACTTTTTCAAAAATGATGTACCCCGGTTTTCGCTTAGGATTTTTAATTGTGCCACGAATGCTAAGTGATGCATTTACTATGATGAAATATTACAGTGACAGTCAGTGTAGTTATTTAGAACAAGCCGCTTTAGCTCAATTTATTCAAGAAGGCCATTACGCACGGCATGTCAGAAAAATACGGAAAATATGTTATGAACGCCAAAATGCTTTTTTTAAGGCAATTAACTTATATTTACCCGATATATTTGATGTAGAAATGACAGATTCAGGGATCCACACGGTATGTTGGATCAAACAAGGTTATGACCTTCATGTTATTTTAGAACAGTGTCGCCTATTAAATTTTGGTGCCCAACCCCTAGCTAGATATTGCATCAAGAGTAAAAATAATAATGCCATTTTATTTGGTTACGCTGCCCACACAGAATTAAAGATTACAAATAGTATTCAAGCACTCAGCGAAAAATTACGGAACATATACCCTATATAAACATAGGGCTATTTTAAGCCTTTTTCTGATTGCGACAATTCACCAATTGTTTATAACATAACCTCAATGCAGCTTTTTAAATCACCTTGAGGTGTGTTGATGACAAAGATTAATTACCCTTATGACCTAGAAGTCGGGGATATCATTTTTACCAGTATTGGTAACGAGTTATTTCGCCAAATTGCATCTGCTTCATTATGTTGGAGCAATCACGTTGGCATGATTATTGGGCATAATGGCGAAGATTATTTAATTGCAGAAAGTCGTATACCATTATCCACCACAACTACCCTTTCACGTTTTATTTCACGTTCTAATAATAACCGTTATGGGATCCGTCGTTTAGCCACACCACTGACTACAGAACAAAAATTAGCATTAGTATCCCAAGTCCCTACAAGACTCAATAAGCTTTACCACACGGGCTTTGATTATGATTCATCAAGACAATTTTGTTCAAAATTTGTATTTGAACTCTATGATACTGCACTCAATATTCAAGTTGGTAAAAAAGAAACTTTTCAAGAATTATTAGGCAAAAATCCGAATGCAAAATTAAATTTCTGGAAATTCTGGTTTATCGGTCAGATCCCATGGGAACGCACGACAGTCACTCCTGCCAGCTTATGGCACCACCCTGAATTGTCACTTATTTATAGCAGCCATGAAGATATTCATTAATGACTTTTAACTAAATCATTGGTCTGGTCGGCGTGGTCAATTTCAATGTGCATCAATTGCTTGCTGACCGCGGGTTTGAGGTTATAACGCCCTGCTATCGCGCTGATCACATCAGGCACCTTGATATCGTGCCAACTGTATTCACGTTTAACGTTGAAATCTTGCCGAAAATCCGCGCTGCGAGCGGTGACAGTGATTTGGTCAGGTGGGCCTGAATGACTAATTTCATCAACGGTATACATCCCTTTATGTACCAAGGCTTCCCCCTGCCAACCAAGGGATACGGAAATCTCAGCCCCACGCGCCGGTAACGCGATTTTACCGTCGGTATCATCAATCGTTAGCTCTAAGGTATCTACCTCAAATCCGCGATTATCCGTTAATGTTAATGACATTAGCTTATTTGAGTATCAGCGCCAGTGGTGGGATAAACGCACGCAAAGAAATCGCTTTATTCTTAAATCACGGCAAATTGATACCACGTGGTATTTTGCCCGCGAGGCCTTATTAACCGCATTGGAAACCGGTAATAACCAAATATTTCTCTCTGCTAGCCGCGCTCAAGCTTTTCAGTTCAAACGCTTTATTCAATTGTTCGCAAGGCAAGTCGGCGTTGAGCTTAAAGGCGGTGACGAAATTATGTTATCCAACGGCGGCATACTGTTTTTTCTTGGCACCGCAACTGCGACCGCGCAATCGTATACCAGAGATCTCTATTTTGATGAGGTATTTTGGGTATCGCGTTTCTTAGAATTACGTAAAGTTGCCTCGGCTATGGCATCACATATCCATTTACGCCGTACCACTTTTCGACTCCATCCAGTGAAGATCACGAGCCCTATTCATTTTGGACTGGTGACTTGTATAACAAAAGATGAGTTTGTGGGCATTAAAGAATGATTTGTTCGCAATGCACCGCATCCCACCGCAGTTGATGGGAATAATTCCGCAAGGTTCCGGGAGCCTCGGCGATATCGAAAAGGCCGCAATGGTGTTTTGGTTCAATGAGTTATTGCCACTTATGGAAAGCATGAAGTCAATTAATGACATGCTAGGCGTTGAGGCGATCCGCTTTAAACAATATGCGTTGCTGGATTTTTTGACGCAGGCGAAGGGGAAAGAGCCGAGTTATAAATAATTCATCACAAGCTAAGTACAGAGAACATAACTGAAAGTAATCTATTTCCAACCGAGTGTAGGAAACCTGATCACAAACATTTCCGCTCAAACACAATAGGACGGCCTTAGCGCCGTTCTATCTATTCGACATATCCGAATCTATTTTTTATCTCATCTCGGCTGTATAGCCTAAATACTCGTAGATAACACCACTCACGGGCTAATCACAACATAGCCAGCGCGGCCCACCTTTACCCCTTTTGCGCGCGCTTGCTCCCCCGCCTCGCCCGCACACAAAAGGGGTGGGATTTTGTGCAAGTGTGCGGAGTGGAAAAGCTGCGCCAGCGTATGTACTGAATAGGAAATATGAAAATATTGAATTTGTGCAATGTAATGCAAAATTATGAAGTGATAAAGTACTGAATTAAAAACAAAAAATACCGCCTCATTTTAAATTTAGCGGTATCTATAACTACAGTGAAAAATTATGCCGAAAGAAGTTCTTCATCACAATGAGCAACAACTTCTTTTTGTTCTAAGCTATTAAGTGCACGAACTAAAGAACGCCCAATTGCATAGGATAAATTAACAGGAACAGCGTTACCAATTTGCTTATATTTAGCAGTAATCGGTCCTGAAAACTCCCAATTATCGGGGAATGTTTGGATCCGAGCGTATTCTCTAACTGCCAATGGGCGAGTTTCTTCTGGATGGCAACGCTCTGTTTGCTTTTGAGCGGGTGAACAGGTTAACGTTAAGCTAGGTTCATCCCATGATAAACGTCTTGCCATTCCTGTTTTACCACCGCCTAAATAGTAACTTTTTTGCATATATTCTTTCTGAATATCTTCAGGAAGATCACGCCAATAACCGCCTTGAGGTACTAAAGACAAAATTTCTTGTTTTCTTTTAGGATATTTTTGACCTTCAGATATAGGCACATCTGTTTCAAATAATTCACCTGCTTTCAATGCATCACGCATTGTCATTACCTTATGGTAAGGTGATGGCCATTCATAATCTATTGAATTTAATAAATCTTTGCGAATAGCAACTAAAATAAGTCTTTCGCGCTTTTGAGGTACTTGATAAAAAATTGCTTTCAGTACTTTAGGTGTAATAAGGGAATAACCTATTTCATCAATAGCGTTAACTATCGTTTGTAAGGTTTTACCATCGTCGTGATTTAGTAAACCTCTAACATTTTCAGCTAATAATATTTTTGGTTGTACTTCCTGCACTGCTCTTGCGAATTCAAAAAATAAGGTACCTCTAGTATCTTCAAAACCCATTTTTTTCCCTGCATAAGAAAATGCCTGACAAGGAAAACCACCGGCCAAGACATCAACCTTACCTTTGTATTGCGAAAAATCGATACCAGCGACATCCCCTTCAACAACATTCCAATCAGGTCTGTTTAAACGTAGTGTATTACAAGCATGTTTATCAATTTCATTTAGCATGACGGCCGATAGACCTGCTTTTTCCAACCCTAGCGCCATACCACCTGCACCTGCAAATAATTCTAATACCGTGAATTTTTTGGCTGGCTTGATTTGCAATTCATGATCCCAATTACTTTTATAAAGTGCTTGGATTTGTTCGAACTGCATAAGTTGTTCTTTTTCATAGTAACGGTAGTTATTATCAGGATTGCGTTTTGATTTTAATTTTTTACTTGAATCCCAACGCCTTAACGTCTCTTTTGTTACACCTAAAAGGTCTGCAACTTCAGCGATAGAAAATTCATCTTGTAGCATAATAGTGATTCCTGATAATCTTGATCATGGTTACAACTGTATATATAGTCATGTTAAAAGTCAAACATTGATCATGGTTATTTTCCGTACGCTTCAGTAAAATAACTCATAAACAATTCAACATCAGGAATAACAAAATCTTTTTGCCCATAACATTGATGATAAACAGCTTCGATGACTTTAGGTAATGCCTCATGCAGCTCTTTTAGCGCATCCTCTCGGCCTGTTACTATGTGATAAAAACTAGCACCATCAATAACTCTAATTAAAGAGTTTTCAGAGCATTTTGCGCCCGTTTCTTTATTTGATGGAATAAAAGGGATATTAAAACGTTCTGGTTTTTTAGGAATAATATTAACAAAATAAGCCGTATAGCCTTTAAACTGACTATTTTTAGGAGAAACTTGTGCATCTAACGAAATGTACATCGCGGCAAGGTTGCCACCCGTTACGGTATTAAATTTATTTTTCGATTCTGCAATAATTTTCTTTTCACGATTAATCAAATCAACAATACCGCCGGTTCCTAAATCTTCCCAGCCATCGACATAACCTAGGATTTTCTGATGAAATGTACCCACATGATTTTGAATGGTTTTTTGACACTGTCGAGCCATTTCAGAATTGCGCCACTCTTCATGACTATTGAAATCAGAGGCTTCAAACAAGGCGCCAAATGGGTCAATGACATTTTTATTGAATGATTTTTCAGCATCTTGCCTTTTTTCTACGGCCTTGTCCAAAAGATACTTTACTTCTTTGATTAAATTATCATCAGATATGTATTCTAAAAAAGGCATTTCACGCTTCTCCCTTTATTTCGTTAACTCTAAAGAGTGTTCAAAATCCCCTCTAATGTCAATTTAAATAGTTTATTTTCTTTAAAAACAGAAAGATAATACTATTTTTGACGCCCCTAAAATTAATCTATCTTAAAATACCTTTATCATGATATTAATACTATAAATCGAACCTATTTAACTTATGGAATGCTAAGTACTATGAAACGCTATTTATCTTATATAAAAAAAATAGCCAAACAAAAAAATGACTCTGTAGGTAACTCTATTGTCAAAAGAGTTATGTGGCGTAGTCTTGAAAATAGGCTAAAAGAAGAATTCGAACTACTAAAAAATAATGAAATCATAGATAATAGTTTTGAAAAAATCTACTTTAGCAACTATATGAGCGATGAAATAAAAGATAAGAATATAATGTATTATAACGTATTAAATGCTGCACAAGTACACTGTGGTAATAGAACACTACCTTGCGATAGTTTTATATTAGATGAAAATAACAACGGTGTATTCTCACAAACTAAAGAAGGAGGTGCTGCAATTTGGTATACACAAACCTACGATGGGCGTGTCCTTACATTTATTTCTCCTTACAAAAATGATTTCACTAAAGCTAACGAGAATGAATTATTAATCAATATATACAATCATCCACAATGCATCAGCAGGAAAAAAATAAGGAAAAATTTTAAATTATTTTTTAAATATGCTCTTGCAACCTCAGCTGAAAACACTTCTAGTACAATGCTTTATCTTTTTAGACTTAAATTACTATTTATCGATTTAAATTTCAGAAATCAAAAAAAAATAAATAGTTACCTATATGGATTTTTCATTTTATTTTTTGCTGCTATTGCAGCATTCGCAGCATTGTTGGCCTTATAAAACTCCCCCCTCTCGGAAACCGGTTACATCGGTTACACCCTACCAAAACCACCTATAACTCACTGATTACAAACAACTCCGTTGTAACTTTTTGCTGGTTACAACGGGTTACAAAACAGGGGTTAAAAAGTTACATCCTTATAAAATAATGAGTTATGTTTTTAATTTGTAACCTCTCAAAACGGTTACACGTAACCACAAAGTAACCCATTTGTAACCTTTTACTATTTCTATATTTTTATATCTTATCAATAAGATACAAGACTATTTTAATTTTGTAACCAATGTAACCGCTTTCCGAACCCCTCCCACAAATTCTCTATATTTATAAAAGCGATTAAATAACAGTCAATTCTTATTCTGTTATCTATAGATTCACTTACCTACGCTTTCATAGAATATTGATGATGAGTATTTACTTAATTCATGGGATTTATCGATAGATAAAAGAAAGGCTGCACAAGGCAAGCCGATAGAAAGGAAATAGGCGATAACTAGCTTTCACTGTTTTCTTGAAATACCCAACATCTAAGCACATCCGGCTTCGACAAAGTACTCCCCACCGCAAGCGAACTATTAAACTGACTGTTTACCACACTTCTCACGGTCTTAACGCTCACAAACTTACGCATTCGACCCGATTTCAATAAATTCTTAATATCTGTATTCAACAACATCGATTGGCGATGTTCACTGGCCACCTGTGCAATATGGTTAAAATTCACCACATAAACACCCTGCTCAACGCTATGATTCACACCAAACGCTTCATTATCTTGCAAGTAATCGAACATATCCCAAAACTCCATCACTGGCGGCTGGTCGAGTTGAATAGCTTGAACACGTTGTTTGGCCAACTCAATAATAAAGTCACGAGTTTGGCGAATATGTGCCGCTTTTACGGGTAGAACCAGCGCTAACTGCGATTACGTATAATCCATTAAAGGGAGGAACAGAGTTAGCTTAATAGATTGTTCGTTTTAGGGTGATTTTGACGACGAACACCGAGGCAAACTTAGCTTTGGCGTGTCCACAAGTTGTCCACACTGGAATGCATTTCTTCGCTGCAAGTACCACCAAATCAGCGTTTAGATCGTCCACAAGTTGTCCACACTTGAACACTTTTAGGCACTTTTGAGCCTTTTTTGATTAAAATACACACAAAAAAAAGGCACTCGCCCCCGAGTGCCTTTAGACTACAACCTACTGAATTTAGAGTAAAAAACTCCTATTCAGCGGTTCTGGTACTTGTGCGGATTAGGTAGTCAAATGCGCTAAGTGCGGCTTTTGCACCTTCTCCGGCTGAAATGATGATTTGTTTGTAAGGCACAGTGGTACAGTCGCCAGCGGCAAAAATACCTTTGATATTCGTTTCACCGCGAGCATCAACTTCAATTTCGCCCATACGGTTACGAATAATCGTATCTCCTAACCAATTGGTATTTGGCAATAAACCGATTTGTACAAATGCACCTGCAACCGCTAAAGAATGTGTACTTTCATCAGCACGATTTTTATATTCTAAACTCGTCATCTTGCTACCATCACCCTTTACTTCTAAGGTCTGTGCATTCAAGATGATCTCTACATTTTTCATGCTGCGGGCTTTGTGCTGTAAAACAGCATCAGCTTTAAGTTCAGGTGCAAATTCTAATACTGTCACGTGCTCAACAATACCTGCTAAATCGATAGCGGCTTCAATTCCTGAGTTACCACCGCCAATAACAGCAACACGTTTACCTTTAAATAATGGGCCATCACAATGCGGGCAGAATGTGATCCCTTTGGTACGATATTCTTGTTCGCCCGGTACACCCATATTTCTCCAGCGTGCACCCGTTGAAATAATAATGCTGCGTGATTTTAAAACTCCGCCAGAAGCCGTTTCTATTTGATGTAAACTGCCTTCTTGTTCTGCCGGTATTAGTTTTGTTACCGACTGACCATCAATAATATCAACATCATAGTTATCAACATGATTTTTAAGCGCTCCTGCAAATATCGCACCTTCTGTTTTGATCACAGAAATATAGTTTTCGATATCAACAGTATCCATGACTTGACCACCGAAGCGCTCACCAATAACACCGGTGCGAATACCTTTACGCGCCGTATAAATCGCAGCTGATGCACCAGCAGGGCCACTCCCTATGATCAGAACTTCATATGGCTCACGTTCAGTCAATGATTTAGCTGCACGTAAATCAGCATTAGTATCAACTTTACTCACAATCTCACTTAAGGTCATACGGCCTTGACCAAACGCCTTACCATTTAAGTAAACAGCTGGTACACCCATCACATTACGCTCTTCAATTTCATTTTGAAAAATCCCGCCATCGATAGCCGTATGGCTAATCTTGGGATTCAAAATAGCCATTAAATTAAGAGCTTGTACAACATCTGGGCAATTATGACATGATAATGAATAGTATGTTTCAAAATGGAACTTACCCTCGAGGGCTTCAATTTGTTCCAATAACTCTTGTGCTTCTTTAGATGGATGTCCACCCACTTGCAATAATGCGAGCACAAGAGATGTAAATTCGTGTCCTAATGGCGAGCCAGCAAAACGTACACCACGGTCAACACCTGGGTTGGTAATTAAAAAAGATGGCATTCTTAACGAATTATTATGTTCAACTCGCACACTAATTTTGTCTGATAACGCTGCAATCTGTTCAATTAATTGTTTTATTTCATTTGATTTATTGCTGTCATCTAAATTGGCAACTAACTCTAATGGCTTAGTGAGTTTTTCTAAATAGGCTTTCAATTGAGCCTGTAAATTATTATCGAGCATGTAATTCCCTTTTTAATGATAAAATCGGGTACATATACCCGTCAGATAGCAAATTGCAGGTGTCTTAATAATCACTATCACTTACCTACAATTTGCACTATCGTATTACTAATCTATGAATAGATTTATCAACGAATTAGATTTTACCGACTAAATCTAAAGATGGAGACAGAGTCGCTTCACCTTCCTTCCATTTAGCAGGACAAACTTCGCCTGGGTGGCTTGCAACATATTGAGCTGCTTTTATTTTACGCAGTAAATCTGATGCATCACGGCCAATACCTTCAGCTGTGATTTCAATTGCTTGGATAATACCTTCTGGGTCGACAACGAATGTAGCGCGATCAGCTAGACCTTCATTTTCACGCATATTTTCAAAGTTACGTGTCAATGCGCCTGTCGGGTCACCAATCATTGCATATTTGATTTTACCTATAGTGTCTGAGCTTGAATGCCATGCTTTATGAGTAAAGTGGGTATCTGTCGAAACAGAGAAGATTTCAACGTTTAATTTTTGAAACTCTTCGTAATGATCAGCAACGTCGCCGAGTTCTGTCGGGCATACAAAGGTAAAATCTGCTGGATAAAAGAAGAATACACTCCATTTATTTTCAACATCTTTCTCTGTAACTTCGATGAATTGACCGTCTTTAAATGCTTGATTTGAGAATGGTTTGATTTTTGTATTAATTAGTGACATTTGATGTCCTCCTGTTGGGTTGCCTATTAAGTTACTGTTTATAAGCATCTTAATCCAATCAGTAGGCACTATTGATTTGATAGGTAGAACCGAACCAATAAATATTAATTGATAGGTTTTATATTAATATTACATGTGAAAGTAAAGCGCTTACAGTGACTTTCAGCAAGCGCTTTTTAATTTTTACTAAGCCATAGTTGCGATAGTTTTTCGGAAGCGAATCAATGCAAGACCAAAAAACACACTACCAATAACCATCAGAACAATGAACTGAGGCCACACGATTTGAAAACCAGCGCCTCGATACAATATAGCTTGCGCCAAACTAACAAAGTGGGTCGTTGGCATTGTTTGCATAATATCTTGCACTAGCTGCGGCATACTTTCACGAGCGGTCATTCCACCGGAAAGCATATTTAATGGTAACAATACCAGTATCATTAATAAACCAAACTGTGGCATTGAGCGTGCAATGGTTCCCATAAAAATACCGATAGATGTTGTAGCAAATAAACTTAATGCCACACCACACATAAACAATAGTATTGAGCCTTCGATTGGCACTTGAAGTAAAGTTTTCACAACTAAAAGTAATGAAACTCCCGAAGCGACTAATACCACTAATCCCATCGACCAAATTTTAGACATCATGATTTCAAAAGGTGTCAAAGGCATTACCATCAAGTGTTCAACTGTACCGTGCTCACGCTCACGAATTAACGCAGCACCCGTCAGTACAATAGAAAGCATGGTGATATTATTGATGATGGCCATCACTGATCCAAACCAAGACTGCGTTAGGTTTGGATTGAAACGCATACGAACCTCAAGATCAACAGGCAAACTGGCATTACTACGCGACTTGGCTAAAAATTCATTTACTTCACCTAACGTAATGTTTTGAATATAGCTATTGCCTAAAAATGCCTGACTCATCCGCGTTGCATCAATATTTACTTGTATTGCAGGATGACGCCCAGCTAATACATCTCGTTGAAAATTGGGCGGAATATCAAGTGCAAAAGTATAAGTACCGCTATTAAGCAATTCATCAATTTGATTAGGCGTAATATCCGCGGGAGGTAAAAAATAAGGTGCATAAAAACTATTAATAATTCGATTCGATAACTGAGATTTATCCTGATCAGCAATCGCGATAGGTGCATTATGCAACGAGCCTGGCGTCACTGTTGCTGATGAGTAAATAGAAACCGTGAAGGCAAATACAATCAGCCCTAACATGGCTTTATCTCGCCCCAAACTACGTAATTCCTTAATACCCAGATTTAAAATATTTTGTATTTTACGCATCATCACTAAGACTCCTGTTTTTTCAGGAAGTAAACACTCAGGCCTATCACAAGTGGGATCGTAATCAATAGTGGAATAAACGATGCCTGTAGATCAAATAAATTGAGACCTTTTGAGAAAGTACCTCTCGTGATAGTTAAAAAGTGGGATGTCGGATATATCATACCAACCCATCTACCAATACCCTCAAGTGATGATACCGGATCAATCATTCCTGAGAACTGAGTTGCAGGGATCAAAGTAATAATTGATGTCCCGAATATTGCTGCAATTTGGCTTTTCATAAAACATGAAATCAACAAGCCAATTCCTGTTGCAATAGTGATATAAAGAAATGCAGCTAGAGATAAAGTTAAAAAGCTACCTTTAAATTCAACACCAAAAAAATAGACCGAGAGAATACATAGTAGGACAAAGTTAAACATCCCAAGCACAATGTAAGGTAATTGTTTTCCAAGTAAAAACTCTAATTTGGTGATCGGGGTTACATATAAGTTAATAATAGAGCCGAGCTCTTTTTCACGCACTACACTGAGAGCACTAAGCATCGCAGGGATCATCATTAACAACAACGGTATAACCGCAGGTACAATAGCAGGTAGGCTTCGCACATCTGGGTTATAACGATAACGGGTTTCAATATCAATGACAGGTGTACCCGCAACGCCCGCAGGCTGACGGGCCGCCATGGTACTTAACCATGCCAGATGCATCGCCTGCACATAACCACGCACAGTTTCTGCGCGATTTGGCATCGCACCATCAATCCAAACCCCGATTTTAACTGGCGTTCCTCTTGCAACATCACGAGCAAAGTTAGGTGGAATTTCAATGGCAACAGTAATCTGTCCACTGCGCATGCCTGATTCTAATTGCTCGTAATCTTGAATTGGTGGTTGCTCGATAAAATAACGAGAACCCGCAAGATTAAGGGTATAGCCTTGACTAAGTCCCGTTTGGTCACGGTCGAGCACAGCGAATCGTAAATTTTCCACGTCCATGCTAATACCATACCCCATAATAAACATCAGAATAACGGTACCGAGCAATGCAAGCGTCGAACGCACAGGGTCACGACGTAATTCCATACCTTCTCGGATTGTATAGCTAAACAGACGGCGGAAACTGAACCGTTTTTTTAATGCTTCCGTGGCATTATCTTTTAATGCAGGATCAACATGAAACTCTGGTGCACTATCTTGCACTGCACCCGCATCACCAACGGCATCTTGTAGGTAAGCAATAAAGGTATCTTCAAGTGTTTCAAGCCCCCGTTTTTTAATCAAATTATCAGGGGTATCACAATCGAGTACTTTCCCTGCATGCATCAATGAAATACGGTCACAGCGCTCCGCTTCGTTCATAAAGTGGGTTGATATAAAAATTGTGACACCGTCACTTCTTGATAAATCAACCATTAAATTCCAGAACATATCCCGCGCTACGGGGTCTACCCCAGATGTTGGCTCATCAAGAATTAACATTTCGGGTTTATGGATCACCGCAACGGCGAGAGATAAACGCTGGCGAATACCTAATGGCAGGTCATCAGGCATTGTATCGCGTACGTCATTAAGTTCGAATCGCTGACACATTTCATCTAAACGTTGTTTTATTTGCGCTTCTGGAATGTGAAAAAGTTTCGCATGCAATTCAAGGTTTTGCTCAACAGTTAATTCGCTATAAAGCGAAAACGCCTGTGACATATAACCTACGCGTTTGCGTGTTTCGATATCTTTTGGGTCAATTTCTTGACCAAATAACCAGGCTTGCCCTTCACTTGCAGGCAAAAGGCCCGTTAACATCTTCATGGTGGTTGATTTACCACAACCGTTAGAACCAAGAAAACCAAATATTTCCCCTTTCGGGATTTTAAAATTAACGTGATCAACCGCCACGAATTGTCCAAAGCGCATAGTTAAATCTTGCGCTTCGATGGCAATAACATCATCTTTTGAGGTATCACGAGGCGGAATAACGACTTCTTTATGGCCACTACGTTTTTCTTCAGGCAATAGCGCAATAAAAGCAGCTTCAAGATCGTCACAAGCAGTTTGAGCTTTAAGCTCTGAGGCGTGCCCCGTCGCTAAAATTTTTCCATCATCCATCGCGACTAACCAATCAAAGCGCTCAGCTTCTTCCATATAAGCTGTTGCCACCAATACACTCATATTGGTTTGACGTTCACGAATTCGGTCAATTAAATCCCAAAATTGCGCACGAGATAGTGGGTCAACACCGGTAGTGGGTTCATCTAAAATTAATAAATCAGGATCATGAATTAAGGCACAACATAACCCGAGCTTTTGTTTCATACCACCAGAAAGCTTGCCCGCCGGTCTATCTTTAAAAGGCGCTAGGCCGGTGCTCTCTAATAAATCCTGTATCCGATATTCACGTTCTTCTTTGGATTGACCAAATAATCGCCCAAAGAAATCTACGTTTTCATAAACAGATAACGTATGGTAAAGATTTTTACCCAAACCTTGGGGCATATAGGCGATACGGGGGCAAACAGCTCGACGATGATCCTCATCCTTCATATCCCCATCGAGAACAATCACACTACCTTGTTGAATAGCTCTAGCACCTGCAATAAGTGAAATTAGGCTAGATTTACCCACGCCATCAGGGCCAATTAACCCAACCATTTTTTTAGCAGGAATAGAAAGTACAATGTCATCCAACGCACAATTATCACCATAATGTTGGCTGACATGCTTTATATCTACTATCACATCATCCATCAGTTTGTTGGTCATTGTGGTAATCTCACCTCAAGGTCAGCAGGCCATGGTTCATTGGCGTCTAAACGGATATACGCCTTTCCTGGTAAACCCGTTTTAACATATTCAAGGTGTTGTTCTAATAATTCAGGAGAGATCCGCGCACGAACACGGAACATCAATTTTAAGCGTTCATTCTGTGTTTCAACAGTTTTAGGGGTAAATTGTGCAACACTTGCTACAAAAGTCGCTTTCGCTGGGATCACAATATTAGGCGCTGCATCTAAAATAATATGTACATCACTCCCTAAAGCGACCTTCCCTGCATCTTCTGTAGGTAAGAAAAACGTCATATAGACATCGCTTAGATCAACCATATTAAGCACCCGACCACCTGAGCCTAGCACTTCACCTGGCTCCGCTACACGATATTGTATACGCCCATTTCTCGGAGCTTTTAGTACGCTATCCTCTAAGTCGGCAATTATACGTCTTTCGGTTGCGGTTGCGGCTTCAACACGAGTTTTAGCTTGTACAATACCCGCGTTTGCAGAATCAATTGCCGCTGTCGATGCCGCAACTTGAGCTTTAGATGCTTCTAATGCAGCTTTTGCACCTAACATTTGTGCAGTGTCATCATCAACCTGTTGCTGTGACACTGCATTAGTTCTCACCAGTATTTTTGAACGATTGAGCCTTTTTTGTGCGGCATCAAGCTCCGCTTCTCGTTGGCGAACAACGGCTTGTGCAGCTAATTTCTCACTTTTTCGCTGCATAAGACTAGATTCTGCGGTGACCACCGCACTAATAGCTTGACGTAACTGAGCTTGAACCTCATGTAACTGCTCTTGCAAGGCTCTAGTATCCATTCGAGCAAGTTCTTGCCCTTCTTTAACAAAATCACCTTCTTTTACGGTAATAACGTCAATTCGACCGGCAGTTTTAGTTGCAATATCTATCTCAGTGGCTTCGATTCGCCCGTTACTTTGTGCAAAACCGGAAGGTAATCCTCCTGAATTGGCATTCCAGTAATAAAAACCACCCGCACCAATAATTAAAATTAAAACTATGTAAAAAGATATTTTTTGCTTATTAATTTTCATACTATTCCTTTTCCATTCAACGAAGAAAATAACGAACAAAATAGTTTTGACTATTAACCTGATGAATTAATAAACCCACACGACTGTTTATGCATGAAATAGATACGGATAATCACTTAATTCGAAATTTTTATTATTATTATTTTTCTTCACAAACCTAAAAATAAAACACCTATAGGCTACTAGAAAGCTATCTATCTAATTTAATGATATTTTATCAAAATTTTGCTTAGGTGTAACAGTGCATGTATCACAAAAAATAAATTAAAAATATAAAAGAGTATATAAGGCATTAATTGTATAGATTTAAAGGGATAAACAAAAAACAAAGCCACTAATTATTATAAAATTAGTGGCTTCATCTAAATTTTGGTCTCTATTTAGTATGAATTATAAACCAACTTTGTCGACTTTATTTCAAGTGATAACTAACTTGCAAAACTAATAATTGTTTTTTCATCCATACGATAACGAACCCATTCATCCTGTGGTTCTGCACCAATGCTCTTGTAGAAATCAATAGCAGGTTGATTCCAATCCAATACACTCCATTCGAGTCGCTGACATTTTCTTTCACAGGCTAGTATTGCTATATGTTTTAATAATGTCTTTCCTGCTCCCGTTCCACGAAAGTCAGGAGAAATATATAAATCTTCTAAATAAATACCATTATTACCAAGCCATGTTGAATAGCTTGTAAAAAAAACAGCGTATCCGGCTGGTTTCCCATCCACATAGCACATTAATGCTTCCGTTTTTGAATTCGGGCCAAACAGTGAGTTTTCAATGTCCGCAACCGTTGCTTTTACTTCATGGCGCGCTTTTTCATAATCAGCAAGCTCGATAATCATCTCCAAAATTAACGTGGCATTTTCGAGAGTAGCGGGTTTTATTTCGATATTCATTTTTTGATCTCTTGTAGTTTGAGCGCCAATTTTAAATAGCTATCATCGATTTCACTAGCAGTAGAAATATAATTCATTTAAATATATCCATTATTAGAATTAGTTATAGCAATCAATAAACCAATAATAAACAACGCAATTATAGCTATTGCATTAAAAAGATATCATTTGCTATGATAAGAATAGTGTTCAACTTAACCTAAAAATAAGGAGGCTAAACTATGCTGTTGTGTGATCTAATTGAATATTCACACTTCTTTGGCAATCGTCAAAGCTCAGGCTTTCACAGTTTTATACTGCGATAATCCTGCCTGAGCGAAGACACTAACTAAAGGAAACTTCCTCAGCTTACTGGGTTATCGTTATTACGATACCTTGGCATTTTTATGCCTAAAATTTGAGTAAGCTATGAGCACATTATTATCTGTAAAATCATTGAACTATGATACTTCCACTCGTTCACTATTAAACGATATGACATTCACTTTGCAACAAGGTGATCGCATTGGTTTAATTGGCCATAACGGAAGCGGAAAAAGCACTCTCTTAAAATTAATCACTCATCAATTATTACCAAATAGTGGCAGCATTACCTATGCCAACCATTGTGTAACTGCCTATATTGAACAGCACTTACCTGATGATATTATTGGATTAACATTAATTGAAGCATTAGTACAAAAATTGCCTGAACAAGATAAGGTATCAGAGCGTTGGCGAGCTGAAGTTCTGTTATCTGAATTAGGTTTTACTTCTGAACAATGGTTACAAAAAGCCAATGAAATCAGTGGAGGTCAACACACCCGCTTGTTGCTAGGCCGTGCATTGATTTCTCAACCGGATTTATTGTTACTTGATGAACCCAGTAATCACTTGGATTTACCAACGCTGATTTGGTTAGGTAATTTCCTACAGTCATGGAAAGGCAGCTTTGTCCTTGTTTCTCATGACCAATCGTTACTCGATAAAGTCACAAACTGTACTTGGATATTACGTGATAAAACATTGCATTTTTATCGGCTGCCTTGCAGTGCTGCTCGTAAAGCATTAATTGAAAAAGATGCTGCTGACGAGCATCGTCACCAAGCAGAGCAAAAGGAAATAGATCGTGTTGCCTCAAGTGCAAAGCGTTTAGCTATTTGGGGACGCGTGTATGACAATGAAGGACTGGCGAGTAAAGCCAAGCAAATGGAAAAACAAGTTGACCGTTTGAAGGATGCACAAACTGAACTTTCAGAGGGTTATCAATGGAAACTTGCGCTAAATGGCAAATCAATACCCGCCAATAGAGTGCTTGAATTCGATAACGCACGCATTAAAACGCCTGATGCTACACCTTTATTTTCAACAAGTTTTCATCAAGTAAAAAGTGGCGATCACATCGCTATTATTGGCGCTAATGGGTGTGGAAAATCAACATTATTACGATTAATTTGGCAAAATTATCAGCAAGAACTACGTTATAGTTCTCAACTGAAATTTCATCCTGCAATTAGTGCGGGTTATTATGACCAACAATTAGCGCAGCTTAATGACAATGACAATTTACTTGATGCATTGCGAAATTTTGCACCATTAACCGATGACCAACGGAAAATGGCCTTAATTGGCGCAGGGTTTCCCTATATCAGGCATCAGCAAAAAGTCTCAACTTTAAGTGGCGGTGAACGCGCCAGATTACTTTTTATTGGACTCAGCCTTGCTCAATATGAATTGATCTTACTCGATGAACCGACAAACCACCTTGATCTTGAAGGTAAAGAAGCACTAAGTGAGCAAATTACTCAGTTTTCTGGGGCTTTATTAGTCGTCAGTCATGATAAATGGTTAATAGAAAATAGTTGTCAGCGATTTTGGTATATCCATAATAATCGCTTGGAAGAGTACCTCAATCTTGATGATATATATCAGCAAATTGAGCAACAATCTCATCAATCGAATAATATTCTCATTGCAGATAATTCGCTTAACTTAATTACAGAAATAAGTGAAAGCCATGTTTCTCATGAAGATGAATTATTAGAACAACTATTGATATTAGAAGAAAAATTACAGACAGATAAACTACGTAAGTTGGCACATCAAAAACCACAATTGCAACAACAGTGGATTGATGAAATAGCTAAAATTCAATCACAATTAGATTTATAATTTGGATTTTTAAATAGCCCCTGATTACTTTGCGTAGTCAGGGGATTACAAATGTTGGGAAATTATAGTGAAAGCTTGATATTATTTAGTAAATGATATTTAACTTAATTTACAAAATAGCTATACGTATGACACTTAACACTTCCATTTTCGTCCGTATATTTCAGACACTTTATTTCATGAGAAACGCAGTTCATCGCTAAAATAAACATTGAATAATGATAAGTTTTTCTATAACGCATTAAATAATTCCCTCTAATGCATTAGAGATAATCACTTTATGAATAAAGATTTTGTAAACCATCAATTCTAATATTAAGCCTTTTGTTTTTTTGCTCGCTTAAAATAAGATGTCGGCACCTTAGGGCAAACAACCTCTTTAAATTTAGCATCTGTAGCTGGTTTTTTTGCTTGTTCAGCATTAGTTTCTTCTGCTGAATTATTCTGTACTGGTTTGATTATTTCGTTCATATATAAATGCTCTTTCACTTGAATAATATCATGAGTTTTTGCCATCTTATTTATCCTCTGCCACTAATACGGCATTAACCTGTTCAATCCTATCAACTGCGCTGTTAATGATTTCAATCACTTTTTCAGTTTCTTCTGTCGTTAGTTGCTGCAAAACAATTTTATGCCTCAATAACGATTTAAATTTATCTACTGCACACTCAATCTCATTCGCAAATTGATTTCCTGCTTTAAGTTCTTGTGCATAATTTAATTTCATTTTAACTTCAGCAAAGATATCTGCTTTTAGTAATAAAAAGCACCGGCCCTCTGGGGTTATAGCATAACATTTACGCCCCTTCCCACTATCTTTACCTGTAATAATAAAGCCTAATTCTTCTAAAAGTGTCAACGTTGGGTAAATAACACCAGGACTCGGACAATAAAAACCCGCAGTACCCTGACTTATTTTTTTGATCAATTCGTATCCGTAATTGGTCCCATCCGCAAGCAAGTGTAAAATGTAGATACGTAGTTGTTTGGGATTAAACATTCGCCTTACACTTTTGCCATTACATAGGCATGTTTCAGGCTGTTGCATACTGTTCATTAACACTCTCTGGCATTGTTTTTACTACAGTAAACCGATATATCTAATATAATAGTATATTCTACAGAAAACACCAGCTTTAGATATATCGGTTTTTTGCATAAAGTGCTAATGATAATCATTATTAAGTAGAGGATAAAAAGAAACAATAAAGCCAACCATTATTCAGATAAAACCTATAATGGCTGGCTTTCTAAGACTAAAACAAATGACAGTTAATTAACCAACATTAGGTAATATTTTAAACGCTATCCCGAGCTGTACACCAATAACAATTATGCCACAAAGGAACACAATCAATAATGCAGTACTACCACCTAATACCTGATACTTACGTGAATTAATATTTCTTGATTTAAAAGCCATCGCGCTCGGTAGTAATAATGCCAGAATCGATAAAGCAATTGCCGCAAAGCCCAACGCCATAATAAAGCCTTTAGGATAAAATAAAGCAAATATGAGCGGAGGTAAAAACGTGAGTAATCCCGTTTGTAGTCGTCCTGATGCATTATCTTGTCTTTTAAATAGATCAGCTAAAAAATCGAATAACCCTAAAGCTACACCAAGGAATGATGTCGCTAAAGCTAGGCTCATAAACATTTGAGCAATTAATTCTGTTTTACCCGACTGAGCAACGTCTTTAATGGCATCTAACAACCCATTTAATCCGGCATTTTCAGATAAAATACCTACAAATGTCGTGGTGCCAATACTGCCTAATGTGGCAATTTGCCATAAAATATAAGCGACTAGCGGAATAGCACTACCAATAATGAATATTATGCGCAGTTTTCTAACATCTCCGCCCATATATTTCACAATACTGGGCACGCTGCCATGAAAACCGAATGATGTAAAAAAAACAGGTATCGCAGATAAAATTAATATTTTTTCTGTCGGTGCGGATAATAAATTTTGTTGCTCAACATGCGGCATCATTAGTGCCAATATCATCACTAAAAAAACAATTTTTGCAGCAAATAGAATACGATTAATAAAATCCACTGATGACGTACCGAAACAAACAACGCCACCACCAATAACAGTAAAAATAACAATACCTAGCCAATCAGCTAAATCAATTGCAAAACTACTCTTTAAATTAGAGGTAATAATTTCCCCTGCACCGCTGACATAGGCTGCTGTTAAAGCATACATCAAAAACATCATACTAAAGCCGGTGATAAATTTACCGCCTGAGCCTAAATATCGCTCAGCTACACTACCTATCCCTGTTTCATGAGATTCATGCTGATAAACCTCAACGAGTAATAGCGCGGTATAGCACATCAATGCCCACAAACCTAACAGCATCGCCAAACTCACCATAAAGCCGTTACCAGCCGCTGCAATTGGCATTGCTAACATACCGGCACCGATTGTCGTACCAGCAACAATAAAAACACTACCTAGCGTGCGATTTTTCATATTGAGATCCTAGCCAATAAAATTAAATACAAACCTTTTGATTAATATGAGTAAGTTTATTTTCTTCATCGATAAGCTGTTGTAATTTATCTTCAAAAATATTTCTCAATTCAACCCAATAACGCTCAAAATGTTGTTTATCACGTAGGCAATGCGTCATGATTGCAGCTCTTAATACATAGATTGAACGCACTTTATGCCATTCATCATCAGTAAATCCTGCATTCCGGCAGAGTTCCAGTGGGCTATTACCGTATTCTTCATAAGTCAGCGAAGTAGATGATGTTAAAAAATCATTAGTATACGTGCGCCCTGCTGCATATGAACATAATTCATATATACGCTTATTAAGTTGGTTTTGTTTAGCTAACGATATATTTCCACACTCCCTAAACATAAAATTTATCATGTGAAAATCGGGTGACGGCATCACGGTAATTTGAAATTCTCGACCATCAATAATATAAGGTTTGCTGGTATTAATTTTTTCAATCATCCAATTAGCCGTGGTGATCCCAGCAGCGATAACCTTGCCATAACCTAAAAGATTTAAAGGAACAAGTCGGTGGGCAGCCCATATTGCAGCAGCTGTGGCACCCGCTTTGGAACCTTCCATTATTGAAGAACCTAATAAAACATTATGCTGTTTTTCCGATTTGCGGTTTTTTTCCTCTACTTCTTCGAAAACATAAGCAGCATGATAGGAAATTAAATCAACAATACGCCTATCTTTCATACAAATGGCCCCCGCCGCATAAGGAATAAAACCAACTTTATGGGGATCAACGGTGATTGAATCTGCTTGGCTCAGTGCTTTAAAACTTTCATAAACATCAGGTTGTGGCCAAATAATATCTGTTGGAAAAACACCTTCACTATGGAAGCGTTGTATTAATATTTCATAATCAAGAAATTGATTATTTTCATCTCGGAACATCGCACATGCATATCCCGCATAAGCTGCATCTATATGCACATAAAATGAAACGCCAAAGCGTTCTTCACATTCTTGACGTAGTTTGATAACTTCAGCGACATTATCAATTGCCCCTGTTTCAGTTGTGCCAACAACCGCAACAACCGCTAATATTGGCTCACCTTGCTCTATTAATGAAAATACAATCTGACGCATTTTTGCTATATCAGTACGATAATGAGCATCGACAGGTAATTGCGTTATATTTTGTTGACCCAATCCCAAAATATCCATCGCCTTCAACCACGAATAATGTTTAGATTGAGGGACTAATAATTGTCCTAATTGACCCTGTTCAACTCCCTCACCTCGACAGCTCATTTCTCTGACCTGTTCAAATAAACCTTGTTTTTTTAGCTCATCCATTAAATCAAGCACTGCATCAGTGGACATATTCAGTAAACTTTGCGCTGTCTTATCTTTTAATAAGTGTTGTGCTTGTGGATGTTTCGCCATTGCTAAAGGCAGTGTTTTAATATTTCGAGCAACCCATAACCCCTCATAATTAGCAACCGTACCACCTGACGTAATGTGACCCCATGCTTGTTGTGTGTCATAACCAAACATTGCACATAAATCGAGCCCTGCTTCTATTTCAAGTACTGTGGTCGTGGGAGATGATTCTTGTGCACAATTATTTGGGTTGTACAGCATTGCCATTACATAAGCGAGATTAGATATCATAAAGGTATCTGCATTCATGTGGCCCATATAACGAGGCGAAAACCAAGGAACGGATGTTGTTTTAAGCTTAGAAGAAAGCTGATTAAGGATGCCTTCTGTACGATACAATGTATCCCTATATTCGGGGGCATACCTATCGACGGTTGAGATAAGCTCTGGATCTTCTGGGTGATAACCTGAACGCCAATGCATGTGTTCAGAAACGGCATACTCCATCATTTCTTTGAAAAAAACAGCATTTTCAGATTTTGGCCCAAGAAATAATGCATCCACATTCATATTTGAATTTTTAAAATTATTCATTATCACTACACCTTCGATTCACAATTGACCCAAGTCAGTTGCTTTTAAGTTTATTAACTTATTATCATTGGAAAGTGCAATAACGGACATATGTCTTTATAAGACAACAACTTATTAATAACATTGTTATTCTTAATATCAATCCTCAATTAAATACTGATAGACAAGCCGCTAAGAAACCAACTTGCCTATAGATATAATCTATATTCATTAAAATATTAATAAACTCAGCATAATTTCATTCGGATTTGTGGTCAGGCACAAAAAATCAAAATTTAGTCAGCTGTAAAGAGATATTTACGCCAAAAAGACTTGATAATGTAAATAATTTGTTATAAATAAAAATTAAGATCACTCAAAATAAAAATATATTGCAACTAATTAGTCACATAAGAAATAAAATTAATTAATTGTTTAATAATACAATTTTACCAATAAGGTCACCTGATTCCATATGACGGTGGGCATCCGCAACCTGTTCTAACTTATAGGTTTTGTTAATAATTGGTTTTATTTCACCATTTTGCAACATACCCCATACCTGTTGCTTTAATTCAGCGGCAATCTGGCTTTTTTCTTCAATTGTACGAGATCGCATTGTTGAACCAGTATGAATTAATCGCTTAACCATTAATGGCATCATATTCAAATTTATTGGATTTCCTTTCATCATGCCAATTTGAATAATTCGCCCAAATTTCCCCGCTGCAAGATAATTTTTAGCGACATAATCACCACCAATAATATCAACAACCATATCAACGCCACGAGATGAGGTATAATCTAATGAGACTTGAACAAAATCATCTGTATGGTAATTAATCACACAATCTGCACCTAATAACTCCGCCGCTTTCACTTTCTCTTCTGAACCTACGGTGGTAATAACTGTTGCACCAAAGGCTTTCGCTAATATAATCGCGACACTCCCAATTCCAGAGGTGCCTCCATGAATCAGCACTGTTTCATTCTTTTTAAGTTTTCCAATTTGAAAAACATTTGCCCACACCGTAAAAAAATTTTCTGGAATAGCGGCACCTTGAATAAAAGATAAATGACCTAATGGCAACGCAATATTTTTGTGCACTAAACAATATTCAGCATAACCACCGCCCTCAACTAAACCGCATAATTTATCGCCAAGTTGCCATTCAGTGACGTCATCAGCTTTAGCAACAACACTTCCTGAAATTTCTAGCCCCATAATAGGCGAAGCATCTGCGGGTGGCGGATAAGAACCCATTCTTTGAAAAATATCAGGGCGATTAACACCAATAGCCTCAACTTTGACAAGTAAATAACCTGGAGCTAGCTGAGGCAATGCTTTTACTTTTAATTGCAATTTATCCGCCCCCCCAGGTTCTATAATATCGACAAATTGCATTGTAGTAGGCAAGAGCAATTGATTGTTTGTCATTATGATTTCCTTTGTGGGTTTATTTAAAAAATTGATATTTATATGTTTATTTTTGTGTTAATTTAATGCTAATTAGTTTAACGTATACATGGGTTGAATCCTAAATTTATGAATACATTTTAATACACACTAAAAGCATTTTTTCATTTTTTGCCATTTTATATTTAATATACAGCCAGTTTATTATTTAATAATATTGCTTAATTCAGCATTTACCTCTAAATTCATTAACTTATTACTTTTGACATCTATTGCTTTTTTATTTAATAAGTCAATTCTGTTTTATATTACTACTTACCAGTCGCGTTATCTTATGTTAAAATTGACTCATATCAATAATTCTAACTTGATTGAGCATTTAATATGATCCCAGAAAAAAGAGTTGTTCGTCGCATCCAGTCTGGTGGTTGTGCTATTCATTGCCAGGACTGTAGTATTAGCCAACTTTGCATTCCTTTCACACTGAATGAACATGAACTGGATCAACTTGATAATATTATTGAGCGTAAAAAACCAATTCAAAAAGGGCAAGCCTTATTTAAGGCTGGCGATGAACTACGTTCATTGTATGCCATTCGCTCAGGAACTATAAAAAGCTATACTATTACTGAGGAAGGTGATGAGCAAATCACAGGCTTCCACCTTGCTGGTGATTTAGTTGGCTTTGACGCAATTATTCATACACAGCACCCAAGTTTTGCTCAGGCACTTGAAACCTCAATGGTTTGTGAAATACCTTTTGAAACACTCGATGATTTGTCTGGCAAAATGCCTAATCTACGTCAACAAATTATGCGCTTAATGAGTGGAGAGATTAAAGGAGATCAAGAAATGATCCTCCTTTTATCCAAGAAAAATGCGGAAGAAAGATTAGCTGCATTTATTCTTAATCTATCACACCGTTTTGCAGAGCGTGGTTTTTCACCTAGAGAATTCAGGTTAACAATGACGCGTGGCGATATTGGTAATTACCTTGGTTTAACCGTTGAAACCATTAGCCGCCTTTTAGGTCGTTTCCAAAAAAGTGGTATGCTCAGTGTTAAAGGTAAATATATTACCATCGAAGATATGACCAAACTTACTGATATCGCAGGTAAAGTTTCAGCTATTACTAACTAATATCCTAAACCGGATCACAATCTCTGTGGTTCGGTTTTGTTTTTTTCCTCAGTTTTCTTGCCTATTTCTTCTCAATAACTTAATTTATCCTTATGGAACTATCCGTACGTTGAGAGGATTTCAATATGGCAAACTACAAAAATCTCCTAGTTGCGATCGACCCAAATCAGGATGATCAACCTGCATTGAGACGTGCTGTCTACATTGTGCAGCGTAATGGTGGACGGATAAAAGCGTTTTTACCTATCTATGACCTTTCCTACGATATGACAACGCTGCTCTCCCCTGAAGAACGCCATGCAATGAGAAAAGGCGTTATCAGCCAAAAAACCGCATGGATAAAGCAACAAGCACACTTTTATTTAGAAGCTGGAATTGATATTGAAATTAAAGTCATTTGGCATAATAAGCCTTATGAAGCCATTATTCAGGAAGTCATTGGCGGAGAACATGACTTATTACTGAAAATGGCCCATCAAACTGATAATTTTGAATCAATCATATTTACACCACTTGATTGGCATTTATTAAGAAAATGTCCATGTCCTGTTTGGATGGTGAAAGATAAAATTTGGCCCGACCATGGCTCAGCTGTTGTCGCTGTTAATTTATCTAATGAAGAATCTTATCATGACGACCTTAATATTAAGCTGGTCGAGAAAACAAAAGATTTAGCTCAACGGATTATGAAAGATCAAGATATTCATTTAGTAAGTGCCTATCCTGTCGCACCAATGAATATTGCAATTGAATTACCTGATTTTGACCCTAGCTTATATAACAATGCATTACGTGGACAACATCTGATAGCAATGAAAGAACTACGGCAGAAATTCTGTATCGATGAAAAATTCACACATGTTCGCGAGGGTCTACCTGAAAAAATCATTCCCGATATGTGTGAAGAATTGGAAGCAGGTGTTGTTGTTCTAGGAATATTAGGGCGCACGGGGATCTCAGCTGCTTTTCTCGGCAATACCGCCGAACACATCATTGATAAACTAAAATGTGATTTACTGGCAATTAAACCCGATGGATTTGTATGTCCTATTAATCCAACAGATGAATAGCAGCGAAGTCCGAGCACTTTATTTTAGTTACATGACTGCCTAATACTCACATTTTCATACATTTCGTTCAGTTTTCACTCTAAAAAAGGCTCTGCATTTACATGCAGAGCCTTCTGTTAACACCTTTGAGTTTTAGAGTGCACGTAAAATAGCATCTACACTATCTTTAGCATCACCAAATAACATCTGTGTATTTTCTTTAAAGAATAATGGATTTTGTACACCTGCATATCCCGTATTCATTGAGCGTTTAAATACAATAACGTTATTCGCTTTCCAAACTTCTAGTACTGGCATTCCAGCAATTGGGCTATTAGGATCCTCTAATGCCGCAGGATTAACCGTATCATTAGCACCAATAACCAACACTGTGTCTGTATTAGCGAAATCATCATTGATTTCATCCATTTCTAGCACGATGTCATAAGGTACTTTCGCTTCAGCTAGTAATACGTTCATATGACCTGGTAAACGTCCAGCAACTGGATGAATACCAAATCGAACATTAATACCACGTTCACGTAATTTAGCCGTTATATCATGTACTGGATACTGAGCTTGCGCTACTGCCAGTCCATAACCTGGAGTGATAATAACTGATGTTGAGTTCTTCAACATTTCAGCAACGTCTTCTGCCGATGTTTCGCGATACTCCCCCATCTCTTCGTCAGAACTTGATGCAGTACCATCAGTACCGAAACCACCCGCAATAACGCTAAAGAATGAGCGGTTCATCGCCTTACACATAATATAGGACAAAATTGCCCCTGAAGACCCCACCAACGCACCCGTGACAATCAGTAAGTCATTACTTAACATGAAACCAGCGGCGGCGGCAGCCCAACCTGAGTATGAGTTTAGCATTGATACAACAACTGGCATATCCGCACCACCAATTGATGAAACAAGATGCCAACCAAATGCTAATGCGATCAATGTCATGATCAACATAACAAATACTTGCAGACCAACACTCTCTGTTTTAACAAAAATAACTAACAGAATGAATGAAATAATAAGTCCAGCTAAGTTGAGCTTATGTTTATTTGGTAACATCATCGGCTTAGATGATATTTTTCCAGATAATTTACCATAAGCGACAATTGACCCCATAAAAGTGATCGCGCCGATGAAAATACCTAAAAAGACTTCAGTTAGGTGAATATTTTCCATAACCGCATCAGCATGGCCTTCACTAGCAATAAAGCTATTGAATCCTACTAATACAGCAGCCAAACCGACGAAACTATGTAAAATAGCCACCAGCTCTGGCATTTCAGTCATTTCAACTTTTTTGGCTAATCGAATACCAATAACGGCACCGATAACCATTGCAATGATCATCCAGCTAATGTTGCTACTATCTGGTCCAAGTATGGTAGCAATTAATGCAATTGCCATCCCTGCGATGCCATAAGCGTTCCCTCTTTGAGAACTTTCATGGCGCGATAGCCCTGCTAGGCTGAAAATAAATAGGATAGCAGCAACAATATATGCTGCAGTCACAATTCCACTCGACAACATAAGTTACCCCTTACCCTTTACGAAACATTTTTAACATACGGTGAGTAACTGTAAATCCACCGAAAATGTTGATACTTGCGATCAATATAGCAACAAAGGATAAGAAACTTACCCAACCACCACTACCAATCTGTAAAACTGCACCAACAACAATAATTCCTGAAATCGCATTAGTGACAGACATTAATGGTGTATGCAGAGCATGAGTGACGTTCCAAACTACGTAATAACCCACAACACACGCAAGTGCAAAAACAGTAAAGTGAGATAGAAACTCGTTTGGCGCCGAATTTGCAAACCAACCAAATAAAATAATAGCCAGTGCCATCAAGCTATATTTAGCCGCTGGAGACATTTTTTTCTCGGGAGCTTTGACGCGTTCTATTGCTTTAGATTTGACTTGTGGCTGTGCAGAAACTTGAATTGGTGGTGCTGGCCAAGTAATTTCACCTTGTTTAATCACAGTAACACCACGAATGACTAAATCATCAAAATCAATGACAATTTCACCATCTTTCTCTTTGCATAGCAGCTTCATCAAATTAACAAGGTTAGTACCATATAATTGAGAAGACTGAGTTGGTAAACGGCTTGGTAAATCAGTGTAGCCGATAATTTTCACGCCATTATCAGTGACAACGAGTTTATCTGCTTGCGTCAGTTCGCAGTTACCTCCAGTTTGAGCCGCCAAATCAACAATGACGCTCCCCGGTTTCATCGACTCAACCATTTCTTTAGTAATAAGCTTAGGTGCTGGTCTGCCAGGAATTAACGCAGTAGTTACAATAATATCAACATCTTTGGCCTGCGCAGCAAACAATGCCATTTCAGCTTTAATAAACGCTTCTGACATGACTTTGGCATAACCGTCACCACTGCCCGCTTCTTCCTTGAAATCAAGTTCAAGAAATTCAGCGCCCATACTTTGTACTTGTTCTTTTACTTCCGGACGAGTATCAAATGCGCGAACTATTGCGCCTAAGCTACCCGCAGCACCGACAGCTGCTAAACCTGCTACACCTGCACCAATCACCATGACTTTTGCTGGTGGCACTTTACCGGCGGCTGTAATTTGTCCAGTAAAAAAGCGGCCAAATTCATGTGCGGCTTCAACTATTGCCCGATAACCTGCAATATTTGCCATTGAGCTTAATGCATCAAGTGACTGCGCACGTGAGATACGAGGCACCGCATCCATTGCCATAACAGTAATATTGCGTGTTTTTAACGCTTCCATTAGTTCAGCATTTTGAGCTGGCCAAATAAAGCTTACCAACGTCGAACCTTCCTTAAATAAAGGAATTTCATCATCTAGTGGCGCATTCACTTTAAAAACGATATCCGCTGCAAATGCAGCATCACGATCAACTATTTCTGCACCAACAGCCTCATATGCTGCATCATCAAAACTGGCCAAATGTCCCGCGTTTTTCTCTACACAAACAGAAAAACCCAACTTTAAAAGTTGAGTCACTGTTGAAGGTGTAGCAGCAACACGCGCTTCATTGGCAAGTCGTTCTCTTGGTATACCAATACGCATAATGTTCCCTTTTATAGCCTAAAGTAATGTTGTATGTAGGGTGTTTGCAAAAAAAATGACCATTTTCTTGGAAAAGTCCTATTTTCTGCATAAAACAGTTTTAAAATGTGCTAATAACCTACTGAAAATAACGTTATTGATCCATAATTGATCACGATTATTAAACAGTAAATGGAATTCGCAGTGAAAATCTTAGTTTTAGGTCAATAAAACACTGGATACTTTGAAATAACTGGTAAATTTGACTAGTCAATCATTATTTATTTCTCATAAAAAGAAAATCATGAGACAACAAGAACAGTTACGTGTAATAATCATGGACATGTGGTACAAATAAGATTCAGCACGTTTATAATAAATTGCGCAAGGCGGAAGGATTTTGTATGAAGCTGAAAACTACGGTCATCGCAGCCGCGGTGTTATCATTATCTAGTATTACTGCTAGTCAGGCAGCTGTTGAGTTAACGCCAAAACAGGCCGAAGAATTAAAACCTTATGAGCGTATAACGGTCACTGGACGCTTTAATGCTATTTATGAAGCATCTGACGCGGTCTCCCGTAGGGCTGATAAAATGGGGGCGTATGCCTTTTACATTCAAAGCCTTGATGATATAGGTGATAGTGGCAACATGCGTGTTGTTGCTGACGTTTTTGCAAAAGACGCACCTAAATTTGAAGAATCAAATCGCCGTGTATTCGGTGGTGTTGAAGAAATGTCAAAAACCGATGCTGCTCAGTATGAACCTTTTGATACTGTCAGTGTAAGCGGTTTTTACCCTTCTCAACCTGACCTCTATGAAGCAATCGCTAAGAAAGCTAAAGAGAAAGATGCAGCATCATTCTACGTCGTTCGTAATATTGCGATGAATGATGGTGGTAACACATTAGCAACTGCTTATATATACAAAAAAGATGCACCTAAGCGCCAAGTTCAATTAGATGAAGCAGTTATTCCTGCGGACTCTGATGCAGGCCGTGCGTTACTTGCTGAAGGTGGCGAAGCTGCTAAGAAAGTACGTATTCCAGGTGTTGCATCTTCTGAAGAACCGACAGTTGCTGTTGGCCGTTTCTTTGAGACATCAAGTAGCCAACCGGGCCGCACAAGTGTAACCCTACCAAACGGCTATGTTATCGAAGAAATCAACAAAACTGCGGCGGCACAAATGGTGCCATACGATTCAATTACTTTCTCAGGTTATTACACCAATACACCAGAAGTACGTTATCAAATTGCAAAACGTGCTGAAGCTAAAGGTGCTAAATATTTCCATATAACAAGAGAATGGCAGTCTAATGGTGGCAGCGTTACCATTAGCGCGGATTTATTCAAATAATAAATCAATAACCTATAAAAAACCAGTTTATAAAAACTGGTTTTTTTTTACCTTCTAATTCCATATACAATAACCCCCGCTATTTTCTTACACTACCCACTCTTTAGCGCTTGTATTTATTAATCTCATGCTATCAATTCAATGACTTAGCTAACAAATTTAATCTAAATTAATATTACAACGTTAATATGCATAAAATAGCTAATTAACTGCATATTTTTCCATTGCATCTCAACCATTTCATTCGTAGAATCCACTCTTAATTTTTGATAGTCAATTTAACTGCCATTTTAAGGCAGAATAGATTAATTACTCATAACAATGATTATTTTAACGTCATTTTAACTTTTGATTGCAGAACAACCAGGATATACATTGAAAAATACATTAAGCCTCACTGCCCTAACCGCTTTAGTGCTTAGCTCTATGGTAGGCGCAGGTGTATTTAGTCTTCCACAAAATATGGCTGAAGTGGCCAGTCCAATGGCACTGATTATTGGATGGTGCATTACCGGTGTTGGTATCCTTTTTTTAGCCTTTTCATTGTTATTATTATCAAGAATCCGACCTGATTTAGATGGTGGGATATTTACTTATGCAAAAGTTGGATTTGGTGAATTTGTTGGCTTTTGTTCCGCTTGGGGTTATTGGCTATGCGCTGTCGTCGCCAATGTTTCCTATTTAGTGATTGTTTTTGCTGCAATAAGCTTTTTTACTGATACTCCTGATAATATTATTTTTGGTGATGGTAATACATGGCAGGCCTTAATTGGTGAATCTATTCTACTCTGGTTTGTTCATTATTTAGTCTTACAAGGTGTACAAACTGCTGCTGGTATTAATAAATTAGCAACAATGGCGAAGCTGGTTCCACTTGGATTATTCATTGTTCTTGCTTTCATCGCGTTCAAATTAGATATTTTTAATGCCGATTTTAGTGGTATTGAGCTTGGTGTCCCTGTTTGGCAACAAGTTAAAGACACTATGCTAATTACCTTATGGGTATTTATTGGTATTGAAGGCGCAGTAGTCGTTTCAGCTAGAGCTAGAAATCGTCGTGATGTTGGTTTAGCCACGGTATTTGCAGTCTGTTCTGCATTAATAATCTATATTTTAGTCACGTTACTATCGTTAGGCTTAATGTCTCAGGCTGAACTTGCTGATATTAAAAACCCGTCAATGGCAACATTAATGGTAAATTTAATTGGTACAAGTGGCAATATTATCATCGCCGCAGGACTCATCATCTCTGTCTGTGGCGCCTATTTAAGTTGGACTATAATGGCCGCAGAGGTTCCATACATCGCCGCACAGTATAAGTCATTTCCAAAAATATTTAATAAACTTAACGCTAATGATGCACCATCATCATCACTATGGTTAACCAATAGCGCGGTACAGCTTTCTTTAGTATTAATCTGGCTTAGTGGTAGCAATTACAACACGTTGCTTACTATTGCTTCTGAGATGATATTAGTACCTTATTTTTTAGTAGGTGCATTTTTAATGAAGGTTGCCTTTGAGCGTCACAATAAGCCATTATTAGCGGTAGGCTTAGTCGCCAGTGTTTATGGTTTATGGTTATTATATGCTTCCGGCTTAATCAATTTGCTGTTATCTGTTGTGCTATACGCCCCTGGTATTTTAGTTTTCTTGTATGCACGCTCCCAGCAAACAGCAAAATCACCATTAAAATTAGTTGAGAAAGTTGCCGCTTTTGCCATAGCAATTACTTCAATACCAGCACTTTATTATTTAATGGCTTAATAAGCCTATGTGGATATGCACTAAATTTGATTAAATTTAGTGCTCTTTTACTTATTCCTCCGCCCTATTCCATCTGCTTTATTTAACAACTTACCTCTTTTTTCATGTTTAGCTTTTTGATATTAAAAGCAACTCAGATGCTTATTTATCTCTATGAACGCCAATAGTATGTTGTAACTAAAAATTCTTAATTGATAGTAATGTTATAAAAAAGGCCCCTACCTTTATAAAAGATAGGGGCCTGATATTTAAAATAACACTACTTACACAACAAATTATAATCGTTGTGCGATGCTTTCCATCGTCTGGATAATTCGCTTGTCTGAGATGGGATATGGAGTGCCTAATTGTTGTGCGAATAAGCTTACTCTCAGCTCTTCTATCATCCAACGAACCTCCAATACTTCAGGTAACATTTTTTGTACTGGAGTCAATTTTGACAGCCATTGTTGATGCATATTTTGCACATGCTCAACTCGGCTCATTTGAGCTCGATCTCTATTTGGGTCAATAGCCAATTTTTCCAATCGACGTTCAATGCCATTTAAATAGCGCAGAACATCAGGTAAGCGTTTCCAGCCATGAGCCGTTACAAATCCTTTGAAAGCTAACCCTGACATTTGTGCTTTTAGGTCAGATAAAGCCAATGCCATAGATAAATCGACACGCCCTTTTAATCGTTTGTTGATTGCAAATACAGTCGTCAAAATTTGCTCAACTTGCTTTGCGATATTAACCACAACATCATTTAGTTCTGCACGGGCAAGCTCTTTTAAGTGCTCAAATTGTTCTTCATTCCAAACGGCCCCACCATGATTTGCAATCAACTGGTCGATACCACAAGCAATGCAATCATCAATTAACTCTAGAACTTTGCCATAAGGATTAAAGTAAAGACCAAGTTTAGATTTATTTGGTAGTTTTTCATGTAAATATTTAATTGGTGATGGAATATTAAGTAATAATAATCTGCGTACACCTGCCCACATAGCTTGCTGCTGTTCAAATTCCGTTTCAAATACACGAATACCAACACTACTTTTTTCATCAACTAGTGCAGGATAAGCTTTAACTGAATATCCACCTCGTTTTTGTTCATAACGTTGAGGTAATTCACCAAAACTCCAAATATGTAAACCACTTTGCTCAATACCATCATCGACAACTTCAGAAAGAGTTTCTTGCACTTTTTCTTTCAAACTACTTTTTAGCGCATCAAGATCATACCCTTCTGCGATTGTTTTATTTTTATCGCCAATAACACGATAAGTCATTTTCAAATGTACAGGCAGTTGGTCTAATTGCCATGATGCCCGATCGACAGTTACACCAGTCATTCGACGTAATTCACGCTCTAGTTTATCCAGCACGCTTCCTTCAGGTGCAGGCACTCGCTCCAAAAATGCAGATGCATAGTTCGGCGCTGGAACAAAATTTCGCCTAATTGGTTTTGGTAGTGACTTAATCAGTGCAATAATCAGCTCCTCTCGTAATCCCGGGACCTGCCAATCAAAACCAATATTTTGTACCTGATTTAATACCGCCAATGGAATATGAACAGTGACGCCATCCGCATCAGTTCCCGGCTCAAATTGATAACTCAGACGGAATTTTAAATCACCTTGATACCAGTAATTTGGGTAATCGAGTGCTGATACATTCGCCGCATCCTCTTTAATGAGCATATTTTTTTCAAAACTAAGCAGGTCAGGCTTTTCTTTTGATGCTGATTTCCACCAATTATCAAAATGTCGTGATGAAATAACATCATTCGGTATACGTTGATCATAAAAAGCAAATAGTGTTTCATCATCAACTAAGATATCTCGACGTCTTGATTTATGTTCTAAATCTTCAATTTCTGATAATAGCTTTAGGTTTTCCTTAAAAAAGGCATGACGAGTAGCCCAATCACCTTCCACTAACGCATGTCGAATAAATAATTCGCGACATAACAAAGGGTCAATATTACCAAAATTAACCTGACGAGCCGCAACAATAGCCAAACCGTATAAAGTAACCTTTTCAGAGGCCATTACTGCACCCTCAGATTTAGACCAATGCGGCTCACTGTAATTATGCTTAGTTAAATGTTCTGCTAACGGTTCAATCCATTCAGGGTCGATCGATGCTGCGATACGGCCCCAAAGTTTTGATGTTTCAACCAATTCAGCCACCATTGCCCACTTAGGTGGTTTTTTGAATAAACCGGAGCCTGGAAAGATAGTAAAACGTGCATTTCTTGCGCCGGTAAACTCAGGTTTATCCGCATCTTTTTGCCCAATATGGGACAATAAACCCGCCAGCAAAGAAACATGCACACTCCGAAAATCAGCTTCTATGCTATTAATCGCAAAGCCTTGTTCTTTCACGACTTGTCTAAGTTGAGTATATAAATCTTGCCATTCTCGAATACGAAGGTAATTGATAAAGTCTTGGCGGCACATTTTTCTAAATTGAGCATTTGAAAGTTCTTTTTGTTGATCTTTCAAATAATCCCACAAGTTTAAAAACGCAAGAAAATCAGACTGTTTATCATGAAAACGACGATGTTTTTCATCGGATGCCTGTTGCTTATCAAGCGGCCTTTCTCGCGGATCTTGAATAGATAGCGCCGCAACAATCACCATAGTTTCACGCACTGCACCATGTTTTCTTGCTTCAATCACCATTCTAGCAAGTCGAGGATCCACTGGAAGCTGCGCTAACTGACGACCTATTTCTGTAAGTTGATAACCACGACTGACATCTTGGTGAGATTTAACAGCCCCTAATTCTTCTAATAGTTTTACACCATCTTGAATATTACGTTTATCTGGTGCCTCAACAAATGGAAACCCAGCAATGTCACCTAACCCAATGGAGGTCATTTGCAAGATAACAGAAGCTAAATTAGTTCTTAAAATTTCGGGATCTGTAAATTCAGTTCGTGATAAAAAATCTTCTTCGGAATATAAACGAATACAAATACCATCAGATACACGGCCACAACGCCCTTTCCGTTGATTTGCAGATGCTTGTGATATTGCTTCTACAGGTAATCGTTGTACTTTAGTTCGATAACTATAACGACTTATTCTTGCATACCCGGTATCAATCACATATTTGATACCGGGTACTGTTAAAGATGTTTCAGCAACGTTTGTGGCCAAAATAATTCGACGGCCGCCATGAGGATTGAAAATCCGATTTTGCTCGCTATTTGAAAGTCTCGCAAACAAAGGTAAAACCTCTGTATGACGAAGCTGTAATTTAGCAAGTGCATCAGCAGTATCACGAATTTCACGCTCACCACTCATAAAAATCAAAATGTCACCCGGTCCTTCAAGCGTAAGTTCATTGACGGCATCAACAATTCCATCAATTTGATCACGCTCGCTATCGTTATCATCCCCCATAATAGGACGATAACGAACCTCTACCGGATAAGTACGACCAGAGACCTCAATAATAGGCGCACTATTAAAGTGACGAGAGAAACGTTCAGGATCAATAGTTGCAGAGGTAATAATAATTTTTAAATCAGGTCTTTTAGGTAATAATTGACGCAAATATCCTAATATAAAATCAATATTCAAACTTCTTTCATGAGCTTCATCGATAATAATAGTATCGTATTGCAGGAGTAATTTATCATTTTGTAGCTCTGCCAACAAAATACCATCAGTCATCAATTTGACTTGAGTATTCTCACCAACATGATCACTAAAGCGAACCTTATAACCTACATTTGTTCCGATTTCACACTCTAGCTCTTGGGCTAAACGTGCAGCAACCGATCGAGCTGCCAAACGTCGTGGTTGTGTGTGACCAATAAACCCTTGAATTCCACGTCCTAATTCAAGACAAATTTTAGGAATTTGCGTCGTTTTACCTGAACCTGTCTCGCCCGCAATAATAACAACTTGGTGCTGTTTAATTGCTTCAAGGATGGCTTGTTTTTTCTGACTTACAGGTAGATTTTCAGGATAAACAATTTTTGGCGGATTTAACCGTTTCATACTAATTTTTTGTTTTGCCGTTTCAATCTCCGTTTTTATTACTTCAAGAACGGCCTGACGTGATTTTTCATCGTGTATTTTTGTCACACCGCGGAGTCGTTTATTCAAAAACCACTGGTCACGCAATGAAGTTTGTCCAATATCAGCTTCTAATGCTGTCAGAATGGATTTCACTTTTAAATCCTTATTTTTTATATGTTTATATACTATATGATGGTGATTAATTACCCATAATGCGGCATCATTCATTTTTTGGTTATGATTTTAGTTATCGCATATACACACCATCAATTTTCTTAAAATTTATAATCTAATTTTCATTTATCAATCAATTGCGTCTCGCGCCAATCGTTAACCACGCAATATCAATCAGTTTTGAGAAAATAAATGAGCAAAATATTATCATTGAAGTCAGGTACCCTGTCAGATACTTCACATTATAAACTAATAAAATGACAGATTATTTTATTCAACAATGGCAGGGAAAAAATCCAACTGATAAATGAATTGTTCGGAGTGTAATCAACAATCTGCTCCCAACACTCGATAGCAAAATACTAGCAGCTTTTACCTCTAGTGGCACGCTCACGAAGCAACAACAAGCACAATTGGATCTGTCAAATCAATTAATTGAAGAAATTAAGCAAAATAACATCATTATCATTGTGGCACCGATATACAATTTTACTATTTCTTTTCACTTAAAACACTATTTTGATTTTATCGCCGGGTTCGGCCATACATTTAAATATACTGAACAAGGTGCTATTGGCTTAAAAAGCAAACATGTTTATATTTTTACTAGCCGTGATGAGATCTATAAAGATATATTTGCCAACCAAGCATACATTCAGGCTCAAAAATATATTAATTGCCTAGTACCTTAAAATAGAAGAATCGAATCAATATAGCCTAAAGTACCTTTGTTATTTTTTCTTCAACCATTGCCCATTAATACCTCGTACATATTCCCCCTGACTTGCGCGGTCGACTAGTTTCTGGCCCGCGATTTTAGCGACATCTTTAGTTTTAAGGTTATTTTTTGATGCTATTTCACTGTACTTGATTTCACGTTCACGGTTAATTTTATTGACTAATTGATCTGCATCTCTATTACTTTCGTTAACTACTGCTAAGTAACCTGACAATGTTTCACCAATAACACCTTGCTCTTTCGCTATATCGACCGTCAGTGAAAATGCAGAAAATGAGATAACTGAAATACATAGTGCAATGGCTTTAATAAAATTGATCATTTTACGTCGACCTCGCCAAATAACTCACTGTTTTCTTTAAGTAATTCCTCAACCTGTCTATCTGCTTTAATTTGAATTTCATGTTCAATTTTGACATTCATATTAATGTTGATCGGCTTTTCTGGTGTCGCGACCTCAACTCTAATACAAGATGACAATAACATTGCCATTATAAATACTACGCTTATTTTGAGTATTTTCACTTTACCTATTCATCCTTTATAAGTTTTTTTCTAGCCATTCTTCTAAACTGCTGCCAAAACGTAAACTACGCCACAATTGAAATATGTTTTCTTCTTGCTGATAATTTAAATGCACTTCACGTTTTTTCTTTTCTTGAGAATTAAATCCCTCTAAGATTGTTTTCATTGTTAATAATCCTAGATTAGTCACATTTACATCAGTTCGGCTACGTTGTATCTCCAAATATTGTAACCAGCTAATTGCCGATCCCGCAGAGATATTATCTTTTTTAATTGACTCAACAAATTGAGTATCAAGACGTAAAGTCAATGACCCATTATTTTCCATCCAACCACCTTTAACAATCCATTCAGGATTATTAAGATAAAATGGTAATTCTCCATTAACTTTTCCTGATACTGCAAATTGTGAAACCTTTAGTATGGTAAATAACTGGCTTAGTTCAATTTGGTGTAATTTAATAATGGCAGCATCATGTTGTGGCCAACGAAGTAAATCGAGATTTACCTCACCACCTAACATTTTAAAACCAACATTGCTTAATTCTAGCGGTTTAATCTCTGATGGAGGATAAGTTCCCATCAAATCTGCGGTTATATCGCTTAACTCAAATAAATTAGTAAGTTGTTTAATTCGTAATTTAACTGACGATTTTTCACCTAATGTCCAAGTACTATTTTTTAGTCTCCACGGCAAAACAAAATCTAAACCATTTAGTTCACCATCTTTTAACCACATACTTGTATTTTCGACTCGCCAATGCCCACCAGCAATAAAACCATCATTTGGTGTCATAGAAAAAGCAGCTTGCGAAAATAACTTACCTCGACGCAATTCAATACCTAAATCTTCAGGTATAAGCGTTTGAAATGCAGTCACTGATTGCTCTGGCCAACGAGCCTCTCCTCTTAAGCGCTCACCATCCCAACGACCAAAGATAATAATAGGTCCGACTTCTTTCGTACTCAAATCACCTTTTAATTGAAAGTTTGCTGGAGACTTACCTTTAATAGCAGCACTAACTGTTATTTTTGGTAAATAGCTATACTCACCAAATTGCATTTTATTGCTAGTAAGTTGTAATGAACCATTAAAATTAGCTTTATTCTCATCACGTTGCCATTGCAAAGGCTTTGTGAGTATCAATCTCGGTGAGCTCATCGCTAAAAGCCCGTATTTAATTTGGTCAAATCCTGTAGTCAAACTGTTAAGCGTTAATAAAGTACCCTGCCAACTACCTCTCCCTTTAATATCCCATTGTGCATCTAGAGAAGGCAATTTTGCATTTCCCCAATAATTCCAAAACCATTTACCATTATCAGGTGTGAATTTATTTGCATTGCCATCGAGATGAATAGCAAAGGCTCCCCAGTATTGTTCTTTAATTTTCAATATGGCTTGAAGCCGTCCAGAAATACCTTCTGCTCCCAAAGATGTTCCTGCTAAAGGTAAACGAGCCTCTTGTAATACAAGAGTTGGAGACACTCTTCCGTAAGCTCTTAATAATGAACTCGGCAAAAAAGTCACTGCCGGTGAGATTAATTGCCCGGTAAGTCGAGCTGGCAAATTAATATCTAAAACCATATCATCATATTTAACTTGCCCATTTAAACTGAAGGTGATATCGGTATTTAATAAATTAAATTGGCTAGGAGGAAGCGTTAAAACAAGATTAGCTTTACCTTTTTTGGCCTGCGTTAGCATATTTAATCGCCCCGAAATAACCATGTTGCTCAATGAATTATTCCAGTTGTCAATTTGTAATGTTATCCCACCCTGAATGGGTATTCCTGCATCCTGCCATTGCCATATCCCTTGGGTAATATTTAAACTCTCCGCTGACAGGGACCATGGTAGATGAAGTAATTCCTTAGCATTATCTACATCAACTAAGGTCAATATACCTTCGTTATGTTGCCATTGTAGTTTGGCCTGAAAAAATTTCTCAATCCCTGTTAACCTAAATTGCGTTTCAAGCACACCATTTTCGGGCATTTGATCTGTCATTAAAGGAAGTTGCAGATCGCCAGCCAATTCTATTTTTTGTTTTTGATCAGGTAACAATATCGCAAAATCATTAATGATTAATTGATGATTTTCAGTAATTGATGATGTAAGCGTTAAGTTTTCTCCACGGTATTGAACTTTCAATGGCAATTTTTCATTTTTATATAGCCAAAGGCTTCCTTGATAATTCGACCATGGTTGAATATTTACATTATCAATAACGAGTGAAAACAAGGGGATACTGTCTATTAATTCAATAATATTAATGGGAGTAACAGCTTCATTATTATCAATATTTGATTCATTAGGACAATTTAGAGAGACATTTAAATTGTTTATTTTTGCATGCAAAGGAAACAGTGATAATCGAACATTGTTAAGTTCAACCCAATGACAATTGCCCGAATTAAGTGTTACTTGCTCAATGAAAAGTTGCTTATTATTAAGTCTAGGCTCAGTCAATGACAAACTTACTGATGGTGGTAAAAAATATGCCGCTACAATAGGAGTCCAACGTGCAATATTTATCCACAATAAAACCAAGAGCGTAATGCTACCTATAAATGCCCAAAGTAGAATTTTAAGTGCCCTTTTCATTTACTGCTTCCTTGTTTTGTCTGTACACAACTATTGTTAGCCGATATCTCTTATACTATTTTCACATTAAATCGCAATTTATGAAACCTGAGTAATAATCAAAAGTAAACAGAGGCTTGTTTTGTTAATTTGTTGATGCTTTACACCACTAATTGTCTTATCCTGATCTCATTCTTTGTAGGTGCTCTTTTTCACCTATTATTTATTTTTTTGGTTCCTGAAAATTTGTGGAGTCTCTTTGATGAAAATCGTTTCTTATAGTACCAAACAGTATGATCGTAAGCATATGGAGCAAGTCAATCAACAATCAGAGTTTAATTTTAGTATTGAATACTTTGATTTTCCATTAACTGTACAAACTGCAAAGAATGCTGTTGGTGCTGATGCCATTTGTATTTTTGTTAATGATGAAGCTAATCGTGCTGTTTTAGAAGAGCTGGCAGCACTTAATATTCGTATATTAGCTTTACGTTGTGCGGGATTTAATAATGTTGATTTAACTGCCGCTGAAGAATTGGGCATCCAAGTTGTTCGCGTTCCTGCATATTCTCCTGAGTCTGTCGCAGAACATGCAGTCGGAATGATGCTTTGCCTCAATCGTCGTATTCACAGGGCATATCAACGTACCCGCGATGCCAATTTCTCCCTAGAAGGTTTAACTGGCTTTAATATGCATAACCGTACCGCTGGTATTATTGGTACAGGTAAAATAGGACAAGCAACCTTAAGGATCTTAAAAGGTTTCGGCATGCGTTTACTCGCACATGACCCATACCCTAATCAAGCAGTATTAGATCTTGGGGCTGAATACGTTGATTTGAATACTTTATATGCACAATCAGATATTATTTCGCTTCATTGCCCTTTAACACCTGAAAATCATCATTTATTAGATGAAATTGCATTTCACAAAATGAAAAAAGGTGTGATGATCATTAATACAAGTCGTGGCGCACTTATTGATTCAGTCGCAGCAATTAATGCACTTAAATCACAAATAATAGGTTCACTCGGGATGGATGTTTATGAAAATGAACGAGACCTATTTTTTGAAGATAAATCAAATGATGTTATACAAGATGATATATTCCGCCGTCTTTCGTCCTGCCACAATGTGTTATTCACAGGACACCAAGCATTCCTAACTGAAGAAGCATTAACAAGTATTAGTCTTACGACTCTAAATAATATTCGCCAGATTAGTCTTGGTGAAACTTGCCCAAATGTTGTTAAAGCTGAGTAATAATGAAACGTTTAATTCCGCTAACATTATTTGGCTTACTATTGACGGCTTGTCAGACACCAAAAGTAAATGCAGGCAACGATAACCAAACATTAGTACAAAAATTAGTTCATCATAATTTTGTGCTAACTAAGGTAAATGGCAAAACGATACGTTATAAACAAACTCTTCCATCAATATCATTTGGAGAGAATATGTTCACATCTGCGACAATGTGCAATGAATTTAATGGAATAGCCAGTATCACCGACTCTAAAATACTAGTCACTAGTATAAGTAAAACAGAGCTCGAATGTGTAGATGAAGATTTATCAAAATTAGATATTCTCATTAATAAGATGTTAACCAAAGGCGCTACTGTAACATATTCACATAATCAGTTAGTTCTTACTCAAGGCCCATACAGCCTAGTCTACATGTTACGTGATTACATCAATTAGTATCAATTAGTATCAATTAGTATCAATTAGTATCAATTAGTATCAATTTAGAATTAAACTCGCAGCCAAAAATTAGCTGCGAGTTTAATATTCTATTTTGCTTGTTCAAAAAGCAAATTAACACCTGTAGCTTTAGCTACCCGCACCATATAATTATTGACATTAGTACTAAATGATAATTCATCTACAATGCTTAAACTCCGTAATATTGGAAATATAATAAAATCATTAAGATCAAAATTATCGTTACGATTTTCTAACCATATATCAAGCAATTGCATTTGTGGTTCTAATTCAATCAACAAGGTGTGAGTTTCTTTATATAATACCGTTAAATCACCATAAGACTTAGTAACTCGGGTAAGGTATGCTTTTTTTGCTTCAGCTGTACTCACCTCAGGAAAATCAGTTTCAACAAAACGAGGTGTGACCAACTTAGATACTGTCTTTGATACGGCTTTGAACCAAGCATCAATCTCCGCAGAGACTTCTCCCCCTGCATATCTGGGTTCATTTAACTTATCGATATAATGGACAATGTCCATACTTTCAGGTAAATAACTACCATCTTCTTTTTGTAAAATAGGTAACATTTTACGACCAATCATTCGAGTTGGCGTATCTATATCACTATCTAATAGAACAATTTCCTCAACTGCTATTTTTTTTAAACCGAAAATCATTCTCGCGCGTACACAAAATGGGCAATGGTCATAAATATATAGTTTCATCATAGGCCTCACCAGCTAATCAATAAAATACCTCTTCAAAATTATAGTATACATCAAGTTCTTTATGTTAAATTTGCAATCAACACATAAAATTAATAATGACCGAATGAATGTCAAAATTCGATTAGAATTGTAGAGTATGTTATATTTTAAAAAATAAACATATTAAACCTGATAGCGCCATATTAATTTACATCAATTTAATATAAATTTAATTTGAAATGTCACGGGCCTACAATTACCAATAATTGCTTATTAATTAATGCATTAGCATTTCCGTAACTTAATCAACAAAAAACATTATTTTATTTAACACTTATATTTAAGATTACAAAATATTAAATACTCTTATTTAGAGTTAAAGTTAGGTTCCAATTTGGAACAAATAATAGCGTCAGGTTATTTGTAGATAAGGATCTATATCAAATCATTTAGTTACGTAATTTTAACTATAATTAATTTTATTTTCATTAAGTAAATGATACCACATTAATTGCAGTGTTATTTCCAGTTAGAACATTAAAATTTCCACATAAAACATATAAATATTTATCATAATTATGGGTAATAAAACTTTTAAATTAGATTGTTTTTTAATATACTATAGCTAGCACAATTTATTAAAAATCACAGACAATAATAATCCTTCTAAAAATTGAGGATGTCATATGGACATTCATAGTATTATCGGTATTAAAATAAAAAATCGGAGAAAAGAATTAGGTTTATCTGGTGCAGATTTAGCTAATAAATTAAGGTTGAGCCAACAACAAATATCCCGTTATGAAAATGGTATCAATAAAATCCCTATTAATCATCTAATAGATATTGCTGATGTTTTAAAATGTCCAATTGAATGGTTCTTTCAAGACTATAAAAATGAACTTCTTTATAATAAAAATAAAGATTTTAACGAAATAGATCAAGGGTTTGAGTATGTAGCTGAAAGCGTGATTATTACGTCTAAAAATTACTCTTAAACACATTACACAATCACTTCAATTTATCAAAAACAAAAAACATAGCATTAAAAATGCTACGTTATCTTTGATTTTATAAAATGCTGTGATTGTGAACCTCACTAAAATCATCAAGCATAAATTAAATAAAAATAGAAACAATGAAACATTTATTGTTTCTATTTAAATTTGGTTTAAACACCCTTATATCAAATTAACTCATTATAAATTCATAAATCATTTTCAGTAAGAATACGCATTAAAAAATAGTTACGTATAATAGATTAGCTAATCATACGTAATATCAAAAACCATTTTAGACTTAACTTCCCCTGATGAAATTGTTGACCCGTATTGATAGTATCGAGCAATATATTTTAAATCTATATTTTGTGTTTGCTTATCAACTAACCTTCCTATTATATATTCAGAATTAAACGATAATGGTTTTTTATTTCCGCGCTCTAAAACTTGTATACCTACGCCATTAGCAGCACTTGACGCTGCTTGATTTACCAACACACCCTGTGTGCTGCTAATACCAACTGGATTTTCACCATTAAACGTCATCTTTACATTTGCAAAACCGGATACACTCACCCCACCACTACACCTTAATGTAATATCAAAGTTTCGCTCTCCAGCTGTCGTTCCTCTACCTTTCAATTCTGAACGCTTAATCGGATCAAGAAATACATTTTTATCTGTACCACCTTCAACTTGACAAGATGGTGAAACAATTGTGATAGCTTCGGCATTTAATTTAGTGACCAACCATGGATTATTATTAGGTATATAACCGTAAGAAGTATAGTTTCCACTCGCTATCGTACCGGAACCTGTTATAGGCGCAGTTTTTATCAATGTCAGTATGAAAACAGAGCCCGCCAAATAATAATTTGTAGATGAAGGTGTATAAAAAACATCCGGATAGGTCATTCGAACAGCACCTTCTCGATGAAATTTCATTCCGATACCCGCAACGTTAGTTTGATAGACTTTATTACCAAGCGGAGCTAAATTCGGCATTATTACTTGCGCAGTAATCGCTGTTCTTGCATCACAATATCCATAAGTAACATTTGAGTTTTCACTCATAGTCCATCGCTGTTCTGCAATAGTATCTCCTACCTGAAGATTAGGATTAACCACAACCCTGCCCATGCGCATATCAAGCTCATAAGTTTTTGCATTGGAACGATTACAGGCAGCAGAAGCGTAGCTAGCAGTAAAGAGTAAACCAATGCCAACATACCAGCGCCATTGAGTTGTTATTGACATAGAATTTCCTTACTGTTTCCTGCAACTAAAGAGAATGAGCACTGGCCATTATCCCATTTAATGATGGCCTCTTTTGCATTTTCATTATTAATAAACACAGTGCCACCTTGCCCAACAATACCGATAGACTCGCCTTGTTTATCAGTCACATTTGCACCAAATGGCAAAGCTTTATTTCCGAGTCTAATCACATTAAATGGCGTATTTTTTTCAATCTTAGTCTCAAATTTAACTTTTACGACACTTCCTTCATAAGGAACCACTTGACTAGATGTATTTTCAAATACAATGTCTTCAGGACTATTTTTTGGGTCAAGCTCAATATTATTAATACGGTATGGTCGAACATAAGGTGCGATAGCATAACCATTACGATCAATTTGTGCCCCAGGTGCACCTACTATCGATGCCCCCTCAGCACCTTTTGCTTCAATTAATGCTAAGGTCGTTGAACTGTTAGGTGTCAGAGTTACACCTCCTGAATGCACAATAACGGACCCATTTGCACCAAGACCAAATTGGCGATACCCCTGTCCTTGACTATAGTTTGCATTGGTACTAACTGATGAAGTTCGGTAGCCGGTATTAATCCCTACATTTTTTTCACCGCCATTAGCAACTGATGTATTTACGCCATATGTCCAGTTATTATCTCGATCAAACGCACCACTCGCTCCAATTTGACTTGTTCCAAATTTTTCATTATTAAAAGTCGTATTCGATGTAATCGTTGTACTTTGACTTTCTCCAAAATAGAGTGGGTAACTTAAATTCAACGCTATACGGTCATCTTTCTTATTATTAGTATTTTCCGCATAAACTCTCATGAGTGAAATACCATAAGAGAGACGATTGAAATTATTGTTATAACTAAGTTGGTATTGCTTTTCGGTACCGGATTTATCCCAATAAGTCGAAACACGCCCCGTAAAATATACGCCACCAAAACCGTCAGGTAATGTTTGGTTCAAGGTATAGCTGAAACCATTTTTTTCGCGTCCTAACGTGTTCTCTATTCCCCGCTTATCATTGTCGATCGCATACAGTGCATTACTAACGCTATAATAATCTTCTGTAGAATAACGGTATGCCGCAAGCACTACGTTGGTATCAGTTTGAGTAAAAAGACGACTGAAGGTAAAACGATAACTTTGTCCAGTTTCAGTTCTATACTTAAATGCTGTACGTGACTGAGTTAAGTCAATAGCAACAGCACCAATACCTGTATTAATACCTGTACCCACTAAATAAGCTTGGTAATCATCAAATCCGGTAACTCCCCCATAAAGGGTAAAGGTATTATTTAAGCCATGCTGAATAGTACCTTGCAAAATGAGAGGTCGATTTCTTAAACCATCCGCATCCGCTTTACCACTCGACACTTGATATCGGGTATAGCCAGGACGCAATAACTGAGCTAACGATGAATAAGGAACGCTAAAAATAGTTTCACTTCCATCAGCTTCTTTAACTGTCACGTTTAAATCATTACCATAACCGGATGGATATACGTCAGTTAAATTAAATGGCCCTGGAGGCACTGATGTTTGATATATAATGGAGCCATTTTGTTTAACAGTCACCAAAGCATTACTTTGTGCAATTCCTCTGATTTCTGGTGCATAAGTTGTCATTCCATCAGGGTACATATTATCGTCAGTGGCTAGCTTCGCACCACGCAAACTAATGCTATCAAAAAGGTCACCATCAGTATAAAACTGTCCCACAGTCGCTTTAGACTTTAATGATGCCATTGGTTTTTGTAGATAAGTCTGGTTACTATTCCAATTTGTTCCATCATGACGTTGCCAACTAAGATTCCCCATATGCTTAAGTAACCAACCGTCGAAACTTAATCCTGCATTTAATCCAATATAAGCACTTGCATCATTAGTACCTTGAGAACCACTGGTATGATTATCATAATAGTTAGCCATGTAGCCAAGGTTTAGTGCTGGAATACCTGTTTCCCAAAATTGGTTAGAAACATAGCCACGAGAAATTCTTTGTTCATAAATTTGTGGAACTGAAATATCTAAACGTAATGTTGATGAATGAAAAACACTACTAATATCTTTCTCGTTATTCCATTGGCTTAAGGGTAAACAATCTTTGCTATCTTGGGCTATTTTAGGGTTTAATTTTTCTGCACTAATCCCAAAATCAGAGAGCATTGCAGGTGTATAACATATTCCTAGCTCGCCTGTTTCTGTCTGTTCAAAATTAAGATCATAACGCCCCTTCCAATTATTATTGGTGTAAACATCTACAGAATATTTACCAGGACTAATACCTGAGGTATTAAAACGTTTTAAATCAATATCTTCTTTGCTACCAATAATAAAGCCACTATTAAATTCGTAGGTTGTATCTTCTTCACCCCAAGCAGGAAAAGTAGAGGCTATACATACAGTGACAAAACAGGTCACCGAGAGTGTATTGCTATATTTATTTATTAACTCTCGTTGTTTCATTATATATTCCTATCTTACGGTGGTTTTCACCGCAATATCTGATCCATAATCATTAATATTATTAATAATGATGTTACTGCCAGGTTTTAGTGTTTGTTTTAACATCACTATGGATTGACTTTTAGGTTCTACTAAAATAGTTTTTTCATTCAGACTTGTTTTACCGTCAGTAGAAATTTTTGTAATAGTAATAAAGTACGGCGAAGGATTGTCTATAATAATATTATTACCGTTTGCTTTAATTATTAGTTGCTCAGGTGCTAATTCGCGACTACTTAAACCAATCGGACGATAGAAAAACTTAAAACGAGAACGTATTGCTAATTGCAATACATTTTGATTTTCCTGAGCTTTATTCTTTTCCATGGGCGGAATATCTAAAATATTTAACCACCACAGACTTTCTCTATCTTGAGGTATACTCGCTTTATCCATTAGCTTAATTCGCAGTGTTTGCCCGCCCTTAGCCTCTACACGCGAAATAGGTGGTGTAATTTGAAAAGGTGTTTTTATTGTATCCGGTGTTTCGGACGCATCCCCAGTATCAAGCCAAGCTTGGGCAACAGCAGGACGATCAGCTGTATTACTTAGTTGCACAGTAATTTCTTTTTCATTTCCAGGATAAATAAACCTAGTACCATTAACAATAATATTACTAGCAAATAAGTTTATACTGAAAAATAAGCAAAATATAAATACTAACGCTTTCATTTTTACCTCAGGATAAAAGCGGCAGATTCTCCACCGCTTCTTAATATCATGCTTATTAATTAATATTAAAATTCAAATATTAATTAAAGATATTCTTTTTGTTATTGGTAAGTAATTTCATAAGTTGCATAACTTTGAACTTCACCTGTAGTAACAGTTTTAGGTGTAGAAGTTGCGTAACCTACGTAATATTGAAAACGAGCACCGTTTGCAACTTTAGTTGTATCGCCTGTCGCTTTTTCTTGCCCAGCTTCACCAGGAATAATTTTCTTACCTAAATTAGTTTCGTCATTCACAGAAAGTACTAATTGAATATTTTTAGCACCTGTCGTTTCTGTATTAGCTAAATAACCTAATGATTTACCCGCGCCACTTTGCAGTAAATTACCACCAGTCCAAGTAACACCTAATTTATCACCGGTCACTGCAGTCGTTGCCGCAGAACAGTCCGTAACATCAATCACAAATGATTTAGGTTTTAAATAGGTATCTGGTGCCGCTGCATTGACCTCTGTTAGTGAAACTGGCGCTAAGTAAACGCTTGCATCACTGCCTTGGCCATCTACAGAAACAGAGCAAGAAACATCAGTTACTTTACCATGAAAATTAACTTGACCACCGCCAACATTAGTACTCGCCGCATTAGCTGTAGATAGACCGATGAATGCAGTTGCAACTGTAGTTAATAATACTTTATTCATTTTTATGTCCTATTATGAGGGTTTTCTTTTTTGTATTTAAAGACTTATTAAGCGTTAGTTTTATTTAGTAGAAAATGAAAAAACAGGAAACTTGCCGCATAAAAATACAGCGGAAATATCCATATTTTATTTTTAAACTAATTGCTTTAATGCTGTTGTTTAAATGCAGCTGCATTAAGGCAAATAAATATATTTCTTAAATAGTCTTATTTCGAATTTATAATCATAGCTCTGTATGATTTCGAAAAGAGGATACATAAAAACTTAAATTTAATTAAATCGTTTTTATCATCACTTATGAATTATTTGATAGGCACAAGCTATTAGACTTTAGTTATCAATTGAAAATAGCGATAGATTTATTTGGCTCAATTACTCTCATTCGAGAATTTAAATAGAACTTTATAGCTATTTTAGCAGGTTAATTAAATTAATATGCAGAATAAATGAATTATGTAGATTTAAATAAAATGAAAACAATCAATAAATAGACCTAAAATGATGAAAAAAAATACATAGAGATAATTTTAGTATTAAATTTATAACTATATTTATCATTATACGAATACTTAAAAAACCAAAAGCATTAATTTAACTAATGATTTGTCGATTTAAAAAAAATAACACAGAACGATAAAATAAAAAATTATATCTCGAATTATCGTTCTTGATATAAATTTAACTCAAAATGAGAGTAAAATTACTTTTTAATACTAAGAGCATGCTTTTTTCATTAAAAAAGAACGATAGTCTCATTTTGTCGAGATAATATTCTATTTTATTTAAAATAAAAAAATATACGTAGATTTAATCTAGAATAGCGTAAAGAAAAAAACATTAAATCCACAACTTAATTCTCTTGCCATATTAAAATACATTTAAATATACATCTCAACTAGATAGTCTTTTTCTGTACCTATGTTAGCAAAAGTTATCTTTTTTTAATTAAAATACAGAATATGTCTACATTTTGTTAAAAATACAAATCATTAAGTCTCAAAAAGATGAATACATAACTTATTGAAAGTTATGAGCTTTATAAACCATAAGCCAATGTAAATAAAAAGTTCTATTCACCGAATATTATCATTAAGAATATTCCTAATTCACTCATATAAGGTGTAATCATGTGACTCACCCTCTAAACTTATCTAAAAAAGACCCTCTTTGTTAGATAAATTAATTTCAGAATTAGAATTTTACAACCAATCTAAAAATTCAATCACAACATTAACCATCAAATTTGTTCTAATTATCTAACATAAAATAGCTATCCCATTTTGAAAATCATAATTAGACAAATTTGAGACATTGAAAGATAAAAATATTTTATATCAATAATTTATCGTATATCAATTAAGTGTTCTGCAACATATTTTTATTAGTAGTAATAGTTTATAGTTGGAAAATGGATTCGCTGCCGATTAAACTAAATCAATAAGAGATAGTAATTTCGTAATCAGGTTGATAGAGGAGTACTTTAAAATACCTTGAGCCAATACATTAAAGATATAACATATTGTTATTTAACAATATAAATTAGACAACCAAAATAAAAAGACTGGCTCCTGTGTTGAACAGAAACCAGCCCTTAAGTACTGTGTTTTCATTAAATTAAAAACAAAATGTATATTGAGAGATTACTTATATTCAGCGTCGAGTTGTACAACCTCAGCTTTTCCATCTTTCATTTCACAAATAACTTTCTGCGCTTTATTCAGCATCCAAGTGGTAATTTCATATTTAACGTTTACAGTATCTTGCTCGACAGTTCTAGGATACTGTGCGAAATCACCACTTCTTTCTTCTAATCTTTGCTTACACGCATCTATATCTGGCATATCACCGCTACCAGAAACTTTGTACTCTTTGATTTCAGGATAATGTTTAGCGGCAATCATTTCATGCAATTGCTCAACAGTATAATTTTTCTCGGCAAGTACGCCAAAAGTACATAACAAGAAGGATGCGCCTAATAATATTTTTTTCATGATCTACAATATTTAGTTTGATGTCATAAAATAATAGGCTATTACAATCAGTTAAACAATAAAAACCCCTCAATGATAGATTGGAATTTAGTAATGACATAAACAAAAAAGTTATGTAATGCATAATCTACAATGAATTAGTACTTTCTTTGATTTGACAATGATTATCATTCAATGTTAGTTGTATTGATAGTTTATTGGTCTTAAGCGACTTATCCAAAAAATAAAAAACCTAATATCCGCAAATTAGCACGCCTTATAGGACTCTATATGAATAATTATTGTTTTTTTGTGAAGTCAGAAAAGATTATCGCTATAGAAAAATCAAATGAGCAAAATATTCAAAAACTCATTGCTGCTGGATATAAAAAGCAGTTTGAAGAAGTAAGAGCAACGTCAACGAAAAAGGCACTTGAACGTTTTGCAGATATTCGCGGCGAGGAAATTAAGAACATATATGCACTTACAGGTTCAGATGTTCTGTTAGGTATCGTTGGTATTATAGGTATGGTTTTTAAATAAAAACAATATGACAGTAAACCTAATGTGAATGGTAAAAACAGAATTAATGAATATTCTCTTAGTAAAGTATATGAGCCACCACATATATTCACTTATTGGACTTTTAGCGCTGGAGTTTAATAGCGGCACAGGGCACAGACGAGGTATATGTCAACACAAGTGATTATCGCATTTATACAAGATAAAAATGACAATCAAATTACGCTATTATGCCCAAAGCTTTAACAACATACCCGTCCATGCTTAAATCATATTAACCTAATGTAATTTAGCCAGTAAATCAGGATATTAACCCCTACCCGTCGGCTTATTCATAATATGCTCTTCCCAATCAACCACATCAGTTTCTTTTACGGCAATGTGACGAACAGAAATACCTTCATTATGCATTGCTATCTTTGAGCCCGTTTTAAGTGGATGCCAAGCAGGAAGTTGCTTACCCTCTAATAAAAGACGATAAGCACAAGTATTTGGCAGCCATTCAAAAGTTTCTAGGTTATGACGATTTAACTTGATGCAATCTTCCTCATAATCGAAACGGTTTTCATAATGCTTACACTGACAGGTTTTTAGATTCAACAGATTACACGCAACATTAGTGAAATAAATTTCGTCGGTATCTTCATCTATGAGTTTATGCAGGCAACATTGCCCACAACCGTCACAAAGTGATTCCCATTCACCATCAGTCATTTCATCTAATGTTTTAATCTGCCAGAACGCCTGAGACATAATACTTATTAATCCTTTACTTAAATAACTCGAGTGGTCAACGAGTTATCATTAATTGATAGCTTTAACATATCGCCAGAAATCAATGGACCGACACCTTCTGGTGTCCCTGTCAAAATGACATCCCCTGCACGTAACGTGAAGAAGCGGGACATATAGCTAATAAGGGGTAAAATCGGTGTGATCATATCACGCGTTGTACCAGACTGGCGAACCTCCCCATTGATTTCTAATGAAAGCTGTACATTTTGCAGGTCGCTTGAAGCGCTAACAGGAATAAAACCCGATATAGGGCAAGAGCCATCAAATGCTTTGCTTTTTTCCCACGGCTGCCCTGCTTGCTTAAATTTAGCTTGTAAGTCTCTAAGCGTTAAATCTAGCGCAACCGCATATCCGGCAATTGAACGAGAAACCCTATCCTCATCCGCATTTTTTAATGGCATACCAATTAATATTGCGAGTTCAACTTCGTGGTGCACAGCACCCAAATCTTTTGGAATAACAATCGATTGATTGATATCACATAATGCCGTTTCCGGCTTAATGAAAATAACAGGTTCTTCAGGATGTGCAGAACCCATTTCTTTAATGTGTTTTGCGTAGTTACTACCAACGCAAACAACCTTATTTGCTGGAAAATCAAGTAAAGCACCCTGCCAGTCGCGATGTTGATACATAATGGTAACTCCTCTTATCGTTATTGTATTTTATTAGCGATGCCATCAGCCATCATACACACGCTCAATGCAAAATAGTATGAGCGGTTCCAGTGCATAATAGTCCGGAAATTCTCAGTCACTAAAAACGTTCGCCCCTCTGGGTCATCAGGAATAACAATCCATGTTTTTACATCTGGAGACAACTGCGCGAACGCAGGTAATTTAACGCCCAGTTGCTCCCACTGACTCACTGTTTTTCCTTGCTCTGATTTAACACCTTCTAGGCTTCGATTAAAATCAGCGGGTAAACTAACTTGATAACCCCAAGGTAATGCAGATTGCCAGCCTTCTGTAGATAAATAATTAGCAATAGAAGCAAAAACATCCGCTTTATTATTCCATATATCCATTTTGCCATCACCATCACCATCTGCCGCATAAGACAAATAGGAGGTTGGCATAAATTGGCTTTGCCCCATTGCACCAGCCCATGATCCTTTAAGCTGTTGGTTCTCTGGAATATAACCCTTATCCATAATCTCGAGAGCAGCTAATAGTTGTTTACTAAAAAGTGCTTCGCGGCGACCTTCAAACGATAGCGTTGCCAATGCTGAAATAACATCTTCTTTCCCCTGAGAACGACCAAATCCGCTTTCTAGTCCCCATAGAGAAACAATAAACTGTGGTGGAACACCATAGTGCTGGCTAACTGTATCAAGTATTGATTGATTTTCGAAATACTTGTCAGCGCCTGCATTGATCCGTGAATTAGGTAACACATTTTTTAGGTAGCTCGCTAAGGTAACTGTAGCCCTCTTTTCAGGCTGTCCTTTATCGGCTTTCACTACTCGCTCAATAAAGTGAATATTGGCAAATCCGCGATCGATGGTCGCAGCCTTAATCCCCTGAGCCTCAGCATGTTGTTTCAATAATTCAACATAGGCTGGAAATTGAGAAGGCTCACGCTGCTCAATAGGAAAAGCTTTATCTAAGGCGACAACCTCTTTTGCAATTGCCGCCTCTTGCTCAACACTAATCGTTTGGGTTGTCGTATTTGTTGGCTGTCGTGCTGTGCAACTTGCTAAAAGCACACCAGCGACTAATGTATATAATAATGTAGGTTTCATTTTCACCCTCCAGACAGTATTAACTTTTAAGGATTATCTTAATTTGCTTTAGCCGTTTGTTTCTCTATATTCAGAAAGCAAATCCTCGACTGGAGGTGGAAATTGCAAATAATAACCGACAGCTGATAGATCAGCTTTAACACGCGCAACGTCTGCATTGGCTAGCTTTTCTCGCTTATCAAGAGAAATCACCATAGCGAATTGAGGCCTGCCAAATTGTTTTAATAGTTCTTCGGGCACGCGGGAAAAATCATCTTTTTTTTCAACATAAAGATATGTTTGGGAGCGGTTAGGGCTTCTATAAATTGCACAAATCATTATATTTAACTCTTTTTCTTGGTTCATTAGCTTGCTTGAAGAATACAGTAACTATAACATGCTATTGTTTTACAGAATATCTTCACCCGAGGATTGCTTCGGAAATTTTAATTTGCTGAGTCTAGATAGATGCCACAATCGCCAATAGAACTTAAAGGCAGTAGTTTTACTCTCTCAGTTCTTCACTTATATAGTGAAGAACCTAAACTCATCAAAAAAGCATTGCTAGATAAAGTCAGCCAAGCGCCTGACTTCCTAAAAAATGCCCCCGTTGTCATTAATATTGCAGAACTGACGCCAAATGCGGATTTATATAGCATTCATAAAGCAATTGCATCGGCAGGTTTAAGAATTGTAGGTGTGAGTGGCTGTACTGACCCTTTGTTGAGAAAAAAAGTTAATGATGCAGGCTTGCCAGTACTGAGTGAAGGGAAAAGTAAAAAAACAGCTGAAATTCAATTAGACGTTGTAAACCCAAAACCTGAAATATCAACAGTACCAGTGCAAACAGAAGCCGGGTATCGTAAAACTCGCATTATTAATACTCCAGTACGTTCAGGCCAACGCATTTATGCACCAAATAGTGATCTCATCGTCACCAGTAATATTAGTGCGGGTGCAGAATTATTAGCAGATGGTAATATTCATATATATGGCGTAATGAGAGGCCGAGCATTAGCCGGTGCTTCTGGTGATGTTGAAAGTCAGATTTACTGTACGCATTTGCAAGCAGAATTAGTTTCTATTGCAGGTGAATACTGGCTGAGCGATCAAATTCCAACAGAATTTCTCTCCAAAGCAGCAAAACTTCGTTTAGTTGATAACAAACTTAATATTGAATACTTAAATTAGACCTTATTTACAAGGAATTATTCATGGCACGCATAATCGTTGTTACTTCTGGTAAAGGTGGTGTTGGTAAAACCACTTCAAGCGCGGCCATAGCTACTGGGCTGGCACAAAGTGGGAAGAAAACCGTCGTTATCGATTTTGATATCGGTCTACGTAATCTTGACCTCATCATGGGCTGCGAGCGCCGAGTAGTGTATGACTTCGTTAATGTCATCCAAGGCGATGCAACCTTAAACCAAGCATTGATCAAAGATAAACGGACAGAAAATTTATACATTCTTCCTGCTTCACAAACTCGCGATAAAGATGCACTAACTCGTGATGGTGTTGAAAAAATACTTGATGAGTTAGGCGATAAACTAGAGTTTGATTTCATCGTTTGTGATTCACCCGCAGGGATTGAAAGTGGTGCTTTAATGGCCCTTTATTTTGCTGATGAAGCAATTATTACTACCAATCCTGAAGTTTCTTCAGTCCGTGACTCTGACCGTATTTTAGGTATTCTTGCCTCTAAATCACGCCGTGCAGAAAGGGGCGAAGACCCAATTAAAGAGCATTTGTTATTAACCCGCTATAACCCTGGTCGGGTAACTCGCGGTGATATGCTCAGTATGGAAGATGTTCTGGAAATTTTGTGTATTCCACTTATTGGTGTCATTCCAGAAGACCAATCTGTACTACGTTCATCAAACCAAGGTGAACCCGTTATTTTAGATACAGAATCCGATGCAGGCCAAGCATATAGCGATTGTGTTGCACGTATTTTAGGTGAAGATCGCCCTATCCGATTCATTGAAGAAGAGAAAAAAGGCTTCTTAAAACGCCTGTTTGGGGGGTAAATAATGGCTTTATTGGATTTCTTTCTGTCGAGAAAAAAACCGACAGCGAATATCGCAAAAGAGCGATTACAAATCATTGTTGCAGAGCGTCGTCGTGGTAATAGCGAACCGGCTTATCTTGCGGATATGAAACGAGATATTCTGCAGGTTATCTGTAAATATGTTCAAGTTGACCCAGGAATGCTATCCGTTCAATTTGAACAAAAAGGCGATGATATTTCTGTTCTTGAGTTAAACGTCACCCTTCCTGAAGGCGATGACATTAAAACGACCGAATAAGAAAACCGCAAAGAAAGCCGCTGTTATTAATTTAATAGTATTAACCTAGCTAAGTGTATTAATGCTGGCGGCTTGCTTTTTATTTTATCTATTTTATCTCAACTAGCGCTATTCAATCGGCACAATTGGACGGTGATCATTGCCTTAATCAACGATATGTATTATCCCAAAAGCCGATTTTATTTTTGTACAACTAAAGCGTGAATTCGATTTCTAGTGTAATTAATCTATTAAGATCCGCAGGTGGCACACCCACTGAACGACTTTTTCGCATAGCCTCTAAAGCAGCGTTGTCTAATTGACTGTTATTTGACGATTTAGCTACCAAAATACGAGTTAATTCACCTTGCGCGGTTAATTCAAAGTTAGCCTTTACTTTACCCTCAATATGCATATTTCTCGCTTTTCTTGGGTATATTTTATGTCTTTCAATTTCTTGCCTAAGCTTATCAAGATATAATTGATGCAAGCTATCTATATCATCGCCTAATGCAACTGAATTTTGTGAACCTTGCGTTCCAACTGCCTGCGATTGAGCACTATTCTCACCATCCTTAGAACTTTGTTTTTCATCGTCGCTTCGCTCACTTTTGGGCTTATCCTCTTTTTGTATCACTCTATCTTTTATCGGTTCATCCATGTTTTTTTTGCTGATATTTTTTTTAGTCACTTTGGATACTTTGTTTTCATTATCAGTTTCACTTTTTTGTTTATTAACTTTGATGGCTGCATTTTCCACTTGAGCAGTAACACTAATTAATCCCCCTCCATTACTTTCTGGGATAGCCACAGTACTAACTTGTTTTTCAATCACTGCATGAGTTAATGCAATTGAAATAACAGTTGCGTTAATCGGTGTGTAAATTTGTGACGATAAAGTGCTATAAGACATAAGACAATAATAAATAAAACCACCATGTAATAGCAAAGAGGCGGTAAAAGTATAATTAAAACGTCGATTAATCATTTTTAGATCTCAATTAAACCCTTCGCTGTTTAATATATTCGATAGCACAACGAAGGGCTTTATTTTAGAAACGGCTGGTTACGCTAAAACGTATAGATCTGCCCGGTGCGGGCATCATGCTACGAGTTAAAGGATCTAAATAATACTCATCTAAAAGATTAGTCGCTAATAATTCAATTAGCATATCTTTATTAACTTGATAGCTCGCATATGCATCCGCTATAAATATTGAATTCCAATTCATTGGCGTGTTATTTAACGGTGCATATTGATAGGGATATTTACCCATCATTGCGGCTTCATCTTTATTTTCAGCTTTACTGTGATAACGCATACGGCTACCTATTTCTAGGCTTTCCTCAAAAAAGCGCACACCAATATTGGCATGTACACTATATTTTGGCTGTAATTGTGTACGTAAATAACCGCCAGGGAAGCCTGCCTCAACACACTCAGGAGTATCATATTTATTATATGGGTCTAGCCTCATGAGTGATGCTTCATCACATACTTCGTTTTTTAAACGATAATCCACACCAACGTCACCAAATATCCGTCCGTTATCATAACGTGCTAATAATTCTAATCCTGCTGTTTTGTGTTTATCAACCTGAGTAAAAACTAAATCCATGTCTCTTTCAAATGCATTAGTAATTACAGTATTATAATAATTGAGTCGAATATCTGCATGATTTTCAGCATCTAATAATTCTTGTAAATTACGCACATAACCAATTTCAATAGTATGGCTCCGTTCAGGTGCAAATTTCGGTGGGACATAATTAATATTTCCTGAACCCGAAAAGCCAACTGTATTTTCAAAAATACTCGGCATTCTAACGGTTTCTAAATAACGTGCAAAGACTCTATCATTATCCGTTAAATAAACGGATGCACCAAATGAAGGGGCCCACGCGAAGTTTTCTTTTCTTTCTGGTTTTTTAAATTTTTCTTCAATTGTATATTTAATTTCATCCCATCTATTATTCAACGCATCAGCTAGGCGAAATTTTTTAGAAAATAAGCCAGTAATTGGATCAATGACTTCAGCATCGAGATCAACTTCACCATTATAGAAAGGGTTTTGATCCCGCATTAATCGATTGTTATTATCTAATTTCCATTGAATAAATTTATTCTCAACGATTCTAAATTCATGTGGTTTACTATTATGACGTCGATAACTGGCTTCCAGTATAGCGTTCTTAGGTAAGGATAGGGCTTCTTGAACAAAAACATTTCGGCCTTTAAATCTTCTTTTTTTTGATTCTTCATCCGCATAATAGCCATTCTGTTCATATCCATGAAAAATTCGCCCATCATCTTCGTCTACATATTGCATAACTTTCTGTGCTTCATCTGCTGTCAATGTACGGGATACTCTATAGTTACGTGCATATCGACGTGAATAAGGCGCAAAATTAGCATCTTTAGCTTCTATTCGCCGTTCATGTAATTTATCCCTAGACCAATAATTTATATATTGCATACCCGCATTTAAACTTAACCATTCGGTAGGACGCCAATCAAGCTTAATTGCGCCATTATATTCATGACGCTCCCCTTCTCGAGGCATTGCTCTGAATAAGCCAGAAATAGGTGTAGAATCAGAATTAAATATATCGTCACGACTACCAATGGTTTCTTTAGTAAAATTCCCCATAATGGTTACATCAAAATCAGAATTTAATTTAAATTTATTAGAGACTGAAATACCTTGGCGTTCATCCAACTGATTTAGTTTAATTCCATCAACTAGTCTACCGTTGACTTTAGGGTTTCTAGGATTATCTTTATTATAATCAAATCCCCAATCCCTCTGCATAGGCTCTCTTGGCTGGCCACCTGCCGTATTTGAATTTAGGTCTGTTTTAGTCAACCAATAACCTAGCTGTAAATCAATCAGAGGGTTAGATTCAGGCTTAAATGCATAATTTGCATACAATGTTTCCAATGTTAAATTAGCCAACGGCCATTGTGGAATCTTTCCTACCAAATCATGATATCTAATTTGAGAAGGCATAATTTCACCATATTGGCTTTGGGTATGAATATAGCCAAGTGATAATTTCTGAGTATCCGTTAGCTTGATATTTAATTTGCTAAGTAAACTTTTCATTTCATTAGAAGTATTAGCAACTTCTTTATTCGGTGCATATATATTGGCCACAAACGGCATGTAGGGGTCCATCCCTTTGTTAGGCGTTGAATAATCATAAGTTACAATTTCACCTCTAAATTGATCTGCACCTCGCTTGCCTGCAAAATAGTTACCTTGGTTACGGTAGCTATAAGCCATCATAAAATCAAATACGTCTTGACGTGTCCCAATAGCAAAACGAGCAGCATTATCTTTAAGGTTAAATAAATGCGTATTTCCCCTTGAATTTGGCTCAACTAATACTTGTTCATCCTGAAAATAAATACACGTAGCATTGGGTTTATTATGAAAGCTTTCCATAAGCTCAGCATCATCGCGATAATCCACCCCATGATTTAAATGATTAATTTTTGGTTTAGTTGAATTACTACTGGTTTCTAGTTTTATATCAACACCAAATTTATCTTCGGGTTCAACCACATCATCAATTGTAATGGTTTTAACAGCCACACCTCCCCCCGTTGAGGTCCGAATATTACGGTCTAACATGGGGCTTTTTATTACCGTAATGCTGCTTATCATATTCGGGTCAACATAGTTGCGGTTATTCGCTCCGTTATAACCACGCCAAACTGTAATTGCTTGCTCCGTGCCATCAACAGTAACTGGCACCCTTCCTTGTCCTTGTATACCCCGAATATTAGGGTCTAATGCACCACTATTACGTGCATCTCCACTGTACACACCCACACCTTGCGTAAGCACATCTGCGGGATTCGTTCCTTTATAACGCTCAACGGCTTCTTTACTAATATAGATATTTGACTCGTCTTTATCGTATTGATCATCAGCACCTTTACGATCGCGCTGTTTAATGGTTTTTGTTTTATCTTGCACCGTTATCTTACCGATATTTTCCCGTTCGGCAGCACAACTAATAATAGGAACACAACAAACAGATAGCCCTGTAGCAATATTAATTGCCATCACGGTTTTAACTTTCATGATTAAATCCAAATAAAAACTAAAAAGTCTTAATAAAGTTGATTCCGATTTCACTTTGCTTAAAAGAGTAAATAACATCAGCAGTACTACTATTTAATTGATAATTAAAATAAATAGACGGATGAAATGTGAGTATTTTTTTATTCGGTAATGAAATAGCCGTATTCATATACCAGTTATTATCTTTTCTTTTCGTGTCTAAATGATAATCAAACTGTTTAAATTGAGTATTTTTATAACCTATTGCACTGAGTACTTCCAACGGTTCTACTATTTTTAATAGTCCTAGTTTCATACCATATTGCTGATAACTATCGCTAGCTGATTGTTTATTTCTATTTATTCCATGACCACGAATAAATACCATCGTATTGGGGTTAATAATGTAAGCAGCTGTTAATGAATAATTAATTCTCATCCCATTATTGAATTCATAGTCAGCATGGTATTGCTTATTTTTCAGTTCTATATCAGCTAAAAATATCACATTATCGTTTAAATAATATTCACTACTAACTTTAGCGCCTAAACTGTGATTTCGATATTGATTATCTACCCATTTAGTATCGACTACAGGTAGTAAGCGTATTTTTCTATTTGCTTTTTCAAATTGATATCCACCATAAATAAAAGTTTTTATCTCAGGCTTTGATATCGCTTTCATTGGCTCAACGCCTAATACACCCATGGTCATATATGCCGAGTGATTACCCAAAACCGGAAACCGTTTAGATAACTCTGCATAATAATTCCATTTGGTGCCAGCGATAACCTCAGCCCCCTGCATACAGTAAACCTGACAATAACTTTTACTTTGACCTTCTGCTTCGTTTAAATTTGAATTATAACTTGAACCAACTCTAATACGGCCTTGCCATGAATTTATTTTTTTAATTGTTATTATTTGGCTATCTATAAGAGTTATATGTTCTTTTAATAACTTGTTTTTATATTTTTTCTTAATTTCTATATAAGATTTTAATGATCGTTCATAAAGCTTATCTTTAGTGTAGCTATTCGCCAATTTCAATTCGATTAAAATTATATTAGGTTGTTGGTTTAACATTTTCTCATATAACTTAATCGCCTGATTATAATCTTGTTTTACTATGGCTTTTTCTGCCGATATATATGTTACTAAATTGTCATCATGTTTTTTATCTTGAATGTACTGGGCGAGAATACTATCAATTTCTTCAAACCTTTTCTTTCTAACTAAATCATAAAGAATAAATCCAAGTTCGTCGATATTTTTATTTGTATTTTTTTCATTAATGATTAGCTGTTCATTAATTCCGTTACCCTTAGTGTTTAAAATGCTAGTCATTTTTTCATCTAATAACATATCTCCTTTGATAAGTGAGGAAAAAGAAATTAACACAATAATAAAAATTACATTAATTAATAATTTATTTAAATTTTTCATTGGTAGCCACTATTTTTTAATAGTAATAAAAAAGTAGGTGAAATATCATTTCACCTACTCATTAATAGATATTATTTTATTAAGCTATAACTAATCTTTACTACCACCAAATGCCGTATCTAATGAATTATTATTTTCAAATGTCGCAATACCGGCTAACTGTTCTGCATTATCACCAAAGAACTGACCTGAGTTCACCCCCTTAATCGAATCATTAGCCAATGCCTCACCGGAGAAGGTTCCTCCGTCATGAATGTCACCCTTAAATGCAATATTTAAAGATTCACCGAGTAATGAGCCTGTGTAATCCTTAGCGCCAAAGTCAGCGTCAAACTTGCCGATTAACTTTGCTTCACCATCAAATTGATTAATACCTTCAATCGTGTAAGTTGCTTGACCACTTGTTGGCACTTCAGTACTGCCATCTTTGCCTGAGAAATAAGAAGTATGCATAGTATCGCCTGCTACACCGGTTTGAGACCAGTCACCATAATACACTTCTGCATCTGCCACTTGGCTAAATTGGAACTTACCCATGCTGCCGCCATGCGGGCCGCCACTACTCTCTAATACATAGACATTATCAGGCTTATTGGTAACCATGCCTTTTAGCCCTGAAAATGAAATTGTCATTCCGTTTTTCATGCTACGAGAACCAATACCGGGATCACCGATGGAACCGCCATGAGGCCCCATTGTTGACTGTGTTTTATCAACAATGATATTTGTTGCTTCATCAATATAACTTTGACTTTGTTGTGATACTGTTTCTGCTAATGAAAAAGATGAGGTTGCGACTAACGATAAAGTTAAAGTAATTAAAGATAATTTATTCATAATAAAATCCTTATATATTGAAGTTAAATTTCCATTTATTTCTTTATGAATTAATAAAGAATAGTGTTTTAGTTAATAACCGTTAGCTAATTTTCATTAACTATTCGGTTAACAACGAAACTCAGTATATGAGAATGGTTTTTATTTACAAATAAGAGATTTATAATTCGAATTTAAATCATTTCATTAACTATGAAAATTTAGTCTTTCTTTTTAGCACGTTAACTATTAACCTTGTTTTATTAAATACTATTAATTACTAGTTTACTTAAACTTAACTGATATTATTTTATTATTTTTAGGAGTGTTTATAATAAAAAATTGCCTTGCAATTAAATTAACCCATAAAATACCGTTGACACTATTTATGTCATTTATGTTTTACATGGAAATATTAATATATGAGTTATTTATATAAATAAAAAAATGAATAACAGCAAATAATGGAAGGATAATCAATAAGGCACAAAATTTATTTTTTTGTGCCTTATTATCATTACGCGTTTTTAAGTAACGCTGAAATTGGTTCTGCAAGTAACTTACCACGCCAACCATCTAACAATTCCGGTGGGGTCGTCATTTCTTTCAATCCCCAATGAACTGATAGTAATTGATTAATTTGTCGCCTAGATGCAAGTAATTCTGCGTTAAAACTTTCATGCTCAGCAATATCTTTTACTACAGATTTTATCTCTTTGAATAGGCTTTTATATTGGCTTTGTTCAATAATGTTAGCAACAGGAGCCGGATACTCGCTTGCATCTAATTGTTTCGCTTTCTCAACCAAGCTTAGTAAACGCTTACCATGACAACGGATTTCCTGCCCCGTTAAACCTAATGCATCCAACTCACCTAACGAACTTGGTAGGAAACGAGCTACTTTCCATAAGTGCTCTTCTTTGACCACAAAGTTAATCGCCATATCACGCGCTTTAGCTTGTTCTAATCGCCACTGTGCGAGTAATTGTAGGCAGGCCAACTGTTCGTTTCGCAGCTGCCAAGCGTTGGTAATATTTAAATACGCTTTTTCTGGTTCAACTGTTTTTTGACGACGAGCAACTACTCTTTGACATTCATCTAATGCATCGTCTAAATAACCCGCTTCGGTCACTTTTTTCATCAATATTTCAGCTAAAGGCAACAAATACAGCACATCAGCCGTTGCATAATCACACTGTTTTTCACTTAATGGGCGAGCCAACCAATCCGTGCGAGATTCGCTTTTATCAAGTTCAATGCCGATATGTTCCGCGACTAAAGAAGCAAAACCACATGAAATAGGATAACCCAGAAACGCAGCGACAATTTGGGTATCAATCATAGGATCCGGTGCACAACCAAAATCATGAAAAAAGACTTCAAGATCTTCACTACCCGCATGAAGAAACTTGAGCTGTTCTTTATTGGTTAATAGCGCTTTGAAAGGACTGAAATCAGTTATTGATAAAGGATCAATCAATGAAACCTGTTTTCCATCATACATCTGTAGTAAACCCAACTGAGGGTAAAAGGTTCTTGTGCGAACAAATTCGGTATCCAAGGCTAGCCAAGGCGCATCACTGGCCTCTTGGCATACATGTACTAATTCACTATCTGTGGTGACTAAACGATAATTCAAAACAAGTTTCTCTTTTTTGTATATTTATCAAAACAAAAATTTCATCACAGTAACGCCGGTAAAAACCGGCGTTACATATACTAATGTATGGTGTTAAATTACAGTCATACTGGCGATTTGTCTCTTTGCAATTTTTCTTCATCACGCAATTCTTTGCGTAAAATTTTACCCACATTGGATTTCGGTAACTCTTCACGAAATTCAAACACTTTAGGCACTTTATAAGCAGTTAATGAACGACGACTGAACGTTTTTAGTTCATCAGCAGTTAAATTTTTATTTTTGGTGACGATAAATACTTTTACCGCCTCTCCCGTACTTTCACTTGGTATACCTATCGCAGCACACTCAATAACATCAGGATGGGAAGAAAGTACTTCTTCTATTTCGTTAGGGTAAACATTAAATCCTGAAACAATAATCATATCTTTTTTACGATCAACAATGCGAATGTAACCTTCATCATCAATTTCAGCGATATCCCCAGTCGCCAACCAACCGTCAACAATGGCTTCAGCAGTAGAATCTGGACGATTCCAATAGCCTTTCATGACTTGCGGGCCTTTCACCCACATTTCTCCAGGTTGCCCAAGAGCCACTTCATGACCATCATCATCAAGAAATTTAACATCTGTTGATGGAACAGGTATGCCGATACTACCACTATATTCAGTCAGATTATATGGATTTCCGGTGACTAATGGCGCACATTCGGTCAACCCGTAACCTTCAAGTAAATGCTTACCAGTCAACTCTTTCCATTTTTGAGCAACGGCCTTTTGTACCGGCATTCCACCACCCACCGATAATCTGAGTTTCGAAAAGTTAAGTTGACGAAACTCTTCATTATGCAGCCATGCATTAAATAATGTATTCACACCAGTTATTGAAGTAAATGGAAATTTAGCTAACTGTTTAACCGTATCAGGCACGTCTCGAGGATTAGTAATCAACAGATTAACGCCCCCCACACTAATGAAAAGTAAACAGTTAACCATGAGTGCAAAAACGTGATAAAGCGGTAGTGCTGTAACAACATACTCAGCGCCAAATTTTAACACAGGGCCATAAGCGGCTCTTGCTTGTTCCAGATTAGCAAGCATATTCCGATGCGTTAGCATCGCCCCTTTTGCTACGCCTGTTGTACCACCCGTATATTGTAGGAAGGCTAAATCTCCCCCTGTAATATTCGGCTTAATATATTGCATTCGATAGCCAAAATGCATAGCGCGACGAAATGAGATAGCATCCGGTAAATTATATTTAGGGACTAATCGTTTTACATATTTAACGATAAAATCAACAATCGTCGCTTTGGGACGTGACAGTTGGTCACCCATTCGAGTTAAAATAACGTGCTTAACTTTGGTGTTAAAAACAATTTTTTCAAGCGTATGGGCGAAATTAGACACAATGACGATGGCCGTTGCACCACTATCATTAAGCTGATGCTCTAATTCTCTTGGGGTATATAGAGGATTAACATTTACCACAACCATTCCCGCACGCAATACGCCAAACAGCGCTATTGGATATTGTAATAAGTTTGGCATCATCAGTGCGACGCGGTCACCTTTTTTAAGACCTAATCCATTTTGTAAGTAAGCTGCAAATGCGCGGCTTCGCTCTTCTAGCTTACGGTATGTCATTACTGCGCCCATATTAATGAACGCAGGCTGGTCTGCATACTGAGAAACCGCATTTTCAAGTAATTCAGCCAATGAAGCGAAGCGATCAGGATTGATTTCTTCCGGCACATCAGCAGGATAATTTTTCAGCCAGATTTTTTCCAAAATATTGCTCCTGAATTTAGTGAACTTAAGATGCTCAACATATCTTTTAACAAATTATTAACTCAGCGTACCAGTTTGAAAAATACCCTGTGTCAAGGTTGAGAGGTCTATCACTAAATAAATACCATTCCATCGAAATAAAATAAGGCGGATCACACCGCCTTACTTTTGTTAGATATCATTTATTAAAAGTTAGTCTAAATATTTTCTGACAATTATACACGTATCAGCCCTAATTTTAAAAAGTGTAATCCCTGATTACTTAATCAAATTAGCGTTATAATTCACTTAACCAATATAAATTGATTGCATAGTAGTCAATCCTACTGTTTTTAACCCATTCCTATATCCATATAATAACTATGGTAATCGTTTTTTTTAACTTTTGAGGCAACTAAATGCTAACTAGAGTTGATTTAACACGATAATGTGGCAAACAAAATCATTCTCACTCATATATTCAATACAAATAAATACCACTAAAGTAGTGTTGATATTAATCAATAAGAATAATCCATTCTCTCCCTATGATCTTCATTAGTTAAGGTCGTTAAATGAGAATCCTATGTCTACTAAAATAATAAAACAGAATTTGTACAATGAAAAAGGGCTACCACTAAGCCGACGTCATTTTGTGCAAGCCAGTGCGGCATTAGTTAGCTTGCCGTTTATTTCAAGCAATGTTAAATCTCAACCCGCTAATATCCCCATTGCCAACGTATTAAATGATGGCACTGAAATTGTATCCACTTGTAGTACATTTGACTGTGGTGGCAAATGTGATATTCGGGCACATGTCAAAGATGGTGTTGTCACACGCATTACTACTCGACCAGATGATGCTTTGGATGAAACTATGCCAATCATGCGTGCCTGCGTGCGCGGTCGCGGGTATCGCAAATTTGTATATGATGCAGAACGTCTAAAATACCCGATGAAACGAGTGGGTAAACGTGGTGAAGGTAAATTTGAGCGGATATCATGGGATGAAGCGACTACATTAATTGCCGAAAACATTACTCGTTTAACCGAAAAACATGGTGCAGCGAGCCGTTTCTTAACGGTAAATACCGCGGTAACTGGTGGGATTTTCTCCGGTGATACCATGATGAAAAAATTATTCAATCTGACTGGTGGTTTTCTACCCTACTACCACTCCGTTAGCTTAGGCAACACTGTCAAAGTCACTCCCTTTACTTATGGCTTAGCCAAAACAGGAAGCTCTCTTGATACCTTAGAGAACACTCCATTAGTGATCCTCTGGGGTCATAATCCTAATGAGACTGTTTTTGGACATACCAACCATTATTTTCAAAAAATGAAAAATAAGGGAACTAAATTTATTGTTGTCGACCCACGCTATTCGGATACTGCACAATCTTTAGCTGATCAGTGGATCCCATTATTACCGACAACCGATAATGCGCTACTCGATTCAATGATGTATGTGATAGTTAGTGAAAACCTGCATGACAAACCGTTTATTGACAAATATGTGGTTGGTTTTGATGAGCAGCATATGCCAGAAGGTGTTCCCGCAAATGAGTCATTAGTCGCTTATTTAATGGGACAAAAAGATGGTATAACGAAAACGCCTGAATGGGCTGAAAAAATCACTAAAGTACCCGCAAATACTATTCGCCAATTAGCGCGTGAATATGCGATGACAAAACCTGCGGCACTAATTCAAGGTTGGGGGCCACAACGTCATATATGTGGTGAACGTAGTGCCCGAGGAACCACACTGTTAGCAGCTATTACAGGTAATGTAGGTAAACGTGGTGCTTGGGCCGCAGGCTATGGTGGTATTGGTAATCGCCAATCGATGCACGGCCCTGATATTGGTGAAAATCCAGTTAAAGCCCAAATTTCAATTATGAACTGGATGCAAGCTGTTGAAGATGCAAGCCAAGTTCGCCCTGAAGATGGTTTATTGGGTGTTGATAAACTCGATAGCAATATCAAAATGATATTCTCACTGGCGGGTAATTATCTGGTTAACCAAAACCCAGATGTTAATGCAGCAGCAAAATTATTAGCAGATGAGTCAAAAGTTGAATTTATTGTCTCTAGTGATTTATATCTTTCCCCTTCTGCAAAATATGCGGATTTGGTATTGCCAGAAACCAGCTTCATGGAAAGATGGAATATTGGTGATACTTGGGGTACTGGTAGCTACTTTATTTTGTCTGAAAAAGTGATTGAACCTGATTTTGAACGTCGCTCTGATTACGACTGGATAACAGATGTAGCAGAAAAGCTTGGTGTAAAAGAAGCATTTACTGAAAATAGAACTGAAAAACAATGGATTGAATATCTTGTTGGAATGAATAAAGCTCGATTCCCAGATAAACCTGATTTTCCGACCTTTGATGAGCTACTAAAATCTCGTCGCTATTTATTCAAAGATATTGGTTTTGTCGCATTTGAAGACAATATTAAAGATCTTGAGAAAAATCCATTTCCAACTCCATCAGGCAAAATTGAAATTTTTTCAAAGCGCCTGTATGACATGAATAATCCCGATATTCCAGCATTATCTAACTATGTTCCAGCCATCGAAGGGCCGGAAGATAAGCTGACAGCTACCTATCCACTACAGATGTTGACGTGGAAAGGTAAAAACCGTGCTAATTCAACTCAATATTCCAACCCAATATTGCAAGAAGTTCAACGACAAGAACTATGGATAAACCCAATAGATGCGCAGCAACGCAACATCAAAACAGGTGAAATGATCCGCATTTTTAACGACCGAGGTATTTCTCAAATTCCTGCATTAGTCACTGAACGTATTATTCCTGGCGTTGTGGGTATGCAAGCTGGTGCTTGGTGGAATCCTGATAAAGATGGAGTGGATCATGGTGGTTGCCCTAACGTGCTAACATCAACACGAATGACACCTCTTGCTCATGGTAATTCACATTTAACCGTTTTAGTTGAGGTAACCAAAGCATGAGTGATTTCAAACAGTATGCCTCAGTAAGTGATGAGCAATTAGGCTTCTTTATCGACTCATCCCGTTGTTCAGGCTGTAAAGCTTGCCAAGTTGCGTGTAAGGATAAAAATAACCTCGAAGTTGGTCGACGTTTCCGTCGTATTTATGAGGTTCAAGGTGGTGGTTTTGCACCTAATGGCCAAGGTGGCTATGAAAATAATGTTTTTTCATACACCTTGACCATTTCATGTAATCACTGTGACGACCCTATTTGTGTGAAAAATTGCCCAACCACTGCTATGCACAAACGAGAAGGCGACGGCATTGTAAGAGTCGATACCAGTAAATGTGTCGGTTGCGGATATTGTTCATGGTCGTGCCCTTATGGCGCTCCGCAATTAAATGAGCAAACTGGGCAAATGTCTAAATGTGATTTCTGTGTTGATTTACTCGCAGAAGGTAAAAATCCAATTTGTGTAGATACTTGCCCTCTCAATGCCATTAAATTCGGCACTATTAAAGAACTACGTGAAAAATATGGCCATTTAAGCCAAGTTCAAGGATTGCCCGATAGTGCAATCACTCGACCAAACTTAGTGATCAAACCCCATAAGGGTGCAATAGATAAAGGAGGTAATTAGTTATGAGTGAATGGCCGTTAGTCGCCTTTACCTTATTGGTACAAAGCTCTGTGGGTGTTGTTATTTTCACCGCACTTTATTTTTGTTGGATTGAAAAAGAAACTGGTAATCAAAAAGCAACTGCTGCTATGAAGCCAGTTTTACTCATCAGTGCAATACTCGGTTGTTTAGGTTTATTAGCATCAACAATGCATATGGGATATCCATGGAATGCATTTCATGCCTTGCGTCATATATCTTCATCTTGGCTAAGTCGTGAAATTGTATTTGCTGCACTTTATCTAGGAGCTTTGTGTCTTTATACCTTAATTGTTTTGATTAAAGGAAAAATGAACAAAAGCATCCTCGCTTTTATAGGTTTGTTGGGATTAATTGATGTTTTTTGTATGGCGTCACTGTATTTCAATACGTCGATGATGACTTGGATGCATGCTAATACCTATTTTATGTTCTTTGGTTCGGTATTTACGGCGGGTGCTGCAATTACACTTGGCTTAACTGCTTGTCGTACCAAGACATTAGTGAGTTTAGAATTAGCCAATAAAATGGTAATAAGCGCCCTTTCCTTAGTATTTATTGCTATTGTTATACGTATGGCAGTACAGCCATTTTATTTAGAATGGCTGTCTCATGCTGTTATTTCTAGTAATTCAATTACCTTCCCTGAATCGCCTACGACCGCTTATGCAAGTACTTTTCTATTAAGAGTTTCTGCATGGTCTTGGGGTATTATTGGTATTTTGCTTTTGGGTTTCAGTATTTGGAAAAAACAAGTATCACCGTTCAAAACGAGTATTCCAATAATTACTTTAGCCTGTGTAGTGATTTTCTTAGGTGAAATTCTAAATCGCTTCGCTTTTTTTATTGTTAATTAATATGGCTTTATAATGTATTTTGACTTTTAATATAGATTAACAACCTCCTAATAAAAATACCCGTTATCGCTCATCGGGTATTTTTTCATTTAACACATTATGCTATCAAACTCAGACTAAATCATCTGTCTAGTTAATAAGGGGCAAGGAAATCAATTATATAAAATACATATAAATAGACTTTTATATGAATTTCTATTACGCAGGGTTAGTCTAAACCAGACTTTTAATGATATTAGAATCTAAATTAACTATTATATTTTTTAGTATACTTGCCAATCACCTTTAGCATTAGCGGAATAAGTGACAACTTAAACATACGACCAACACATTATAAATAATCAATTGATTTTATAATATGTTTATAACTTTAATTAAAAATCATACTGAGTACTGGACACTTTTTTCAATAAAGCCCTCATATTGAGGGCCTTATTATTTGTTCACCGCACTAAGGTATGGCTACTTAAGCAATCTCGCTTTTACTGTTTTGCCTTTAATTTTGCCTTGCTGTAGTTTTTTCCATGCACTTGCCGCCACAGATTGTTTTACTGCGACATAAGCATGCATTGGGTGTAAAACAATTTTACCAATATCGGCTCCATCTAGGCCTACATCACCTGTCAGTGCACCTAAAATGTCACCTGCACGCATTTTAGCTTTCTTACCACCATCAATGCACAGAGTCGCCATCGTCGCTTCCAGTGGTGTAATCTGTAAGCCTGTTGGCACTGGCAGCCAGTTAAGTTTCATATTTAGCATTTCTTCTAACACATTTGCACGTTGAGCTTCACCCGGAGCACAAAGGCTAATTGCTAAACCACTTTCACCAGCACGAGCAGTACGACCAATACGGTGAACATGAACTTCAGGATCCCATGACAGTTCGTAGTTAATCACCATTTCTAATGCTTTAATATCAAGCCCACGTGAAGCAACATCTGTAGCCACTAGCACACGGCTGCTACCATTAGCAAAACGTACTAATGTTTGGTCACGATCGCGCTGTTCCATATCACCATGTAGTGCAAGTACGCTTTGATGGCTATCATTCAATGCATCGAATACTTCTTGGCAATCTTTTTTAGTATTACAGAACACGACACAAGATGCGGGTTGATCACGGCTCAATAATTTTTGTAGTAAATCTATTTTACCATTGCGTGATACTTCATAAAATTGCTGTTCAACCGCAGGTAACTCATCTACTGAGTTAATCTCAATAGTTAATGGGTCATGTTGAATACGCTGGCTGATCGCTGTAATGGCCTCAGGCCATGTGGCAGAAAATAGTAAAGTTTGACGCTCAGCCGGTGCATTTGCAATCACCTCGTCAATAGCATCAAAGAAACCCATATCTAACATACGGTCAGCTTCATCTAGTACTAAAGTTTGCAGATCATCCAAATTAACAGTTTGTCTTTTTAGATGGTCAAGTAAACGACCTGGTGTTGCAACAATAATATGGGCTGCATGACTTAAAGAGTCTCGTTGAATACTGAATGGAACGCCACCGCAAAGAGTCAAAATTTTAATATTCGGAATGTAACGCGCTAAACGGCGTAATTCATTGGCAACCTGATCGGCAAGTTCACGAGTTGGGCACAACACTAGCGATTGGGTATTAAATTGCTTAGCATCAATGCGCTGCAACAGACCCAAACCAAAAGCAGCAGTTTTCCCACTACCGGTTTTTGCTTGAGCACGAACATCTTTTCCTGCAAGAATAGCGGGCAAAGCCGCAGCTTGAACTGGGGTCATAGTGAGATAACCGAGTTCATTAAGGTTTGAAAGTTGTTCCGCAGGAAGTGCGTTAAGTTCAGCAAATGAGGTCACAATGAAAATTCCGAATAAAATAAAAAGACGAATGACTGGTAATGATACTATTACTTCCTTGTTATGTCGTGAGGAAGTTTCATTTCATGACTAAATTAACGATGATATCAGTCTGCTACTCATCATCATTAACATTCCATAAGACAAAAGTAAGAAACCCCATGCAATTACATGAGGTTTCTTTGATATCAGCCAATATGATTAAAATTAATATTCAATCATTCGGTTAAGTAGGTTTGCACCTGTGCGGGACCACCTGGATAGCCATAACCCCAACCCCATGGATGATTATAATAGTACGGGTCACCGTAATATCCATAACCCCAAGGACCTGACGGCGGTAACATGACACTTTGCGCAATATTCCAGCGTTGGAAACCTGTCGCATTCATCGTCACATATTTATATGGAACTTGGCCGACTTTACCTTGTTGTTCTCCAGTGATTTTACCCACTACAGTCACATAACGGTTATTAAAATCATTTGGTTCAAGGAAACCATTAAGGTAAGCGTAAATACGCCCTACTGAAGCTGAATTTAGCTCAGGAGAGCCATCATACTTATTCAGTGTCATCACAGCGATTTCTAATCGCGTTCTGGCTGGCTCATTATAAACTGAGAGCACTTTGCCGCCAAAGCGCGCTTCCTGACCAATGTACATCTCTGGTGCGTTTTGGACTGAAGTTAAATTATCTGTCGGATTCGGTACCGTTCCTTGGATAGACGCAGGTATCGATACACAACCCGTTAATGCTAATGCGCCTGCAATTAAAATGCCTTTAAGCGCAGAGCGGTAGTTTAATTGTTTTTTCATTCACCACCTCCGATTAGCTGTATTATAAATTGCTATCTATAATAATAACACGAAATTAAAATTCCATAACATTATATGTTAAATTAATACGCTACTAGTTTAATCACAGCTGAGGAATAAAGTAAATTTATTCCTATTCTCTACTTTAAATGCTTTTATTCTTAATTGGAGTAGATTAACAAATGATTCATCACGTTATCATTCATTTTCGCTAAAGATTATCTCAACTCAATTAATGCCTATTTATCGGCGTATTGATTTACTTTACAATGACTCCGCATCTTAATTAATAAGATGTATTAATTAACAACTAAATAAAAAGTGATTTGAATAATTAAAAGAAGAGCAAATTAGTCATATAACTTTATGTATTTAATTATAAGCTCAACCCAAAAGTTGTAGTTCCATCAACTACAACTCAAATTAGGCAAACGAGATAAACATTACTCTCGTCCAGGCAATTTCTTCCACGTAATTTCGTTACGTAAGTAAGTTGGTTCGACATCCTCAACCGCGATAACAGCACCTGCTAACCATAGTTGCGCAGCGATTGGTAACATATCTTGTGCATCAGGTAAGGAGACATTGCTATCAGTAATTTGTGAGTTATCAACGAGTAACTGTGGATAAGCTTCCCAACCTGTACCTGCATGACCCCATTGCCCTGTTAACTGAGCAAACTTAACTTTAAAGTCATCAGGGATAAGAACTGCTTCAGTTTCTTCACCCTGCCAAAAACCGTCTGCTGTACGCTGATATTGTGCGCAATAAATTTCTGACATACGTGCATCAATGGCGGTTAACACATTAGAATGTCCACTTACACGAAAAGCGCCTTGTGCTAGGGTCATTAAAGATGAAACCCCAATCATCGGTAAGTCAGCCCCCAATGCGAGCCCTTGTGCAATACCAACACCAATTCTTACGCCAGTAAAGCTCCCAGGACCGCGACCAAAAGCTAACGCATCCAATTGATTTAACTTCATTTCAGCTTGTGCTAATACCTCTGCCACCATTGGCAGTATTTTTTGGGTATGTTCACGAGGAGAAATAGCAAAACGTGAAATAATTTCACCATCACACAAAAGTGCGACTGAACATGCTTCTGTTGCTGTATCGACAGCGAGAATACGACTCGACATGCCTGAACTCCGGCAAATTAATAAATTTTTGTTGCCACATCAGTAGCAACCTGAAAGAGAGCAATTATAGTAGCATAAACTAACAATTCAATAGCAGAAAAACGATAACCCGTTGATTCAACTTTTGTTATTAACCTGCTTTCTTTTTTTTTCTAGGAATTCAATTGCTTTAGTTAAACTTCTAGTTCGAGGTGACGGTGGTAGGCTCGTCAAAAAAACCTCACCATACGGCCGAGTAACCAATCGATTATCACAAATAACAATGACACCATAGTCACTAGTATCTCGGATCAAGCGACCTACCCCCTGCTTTAAGGTGATGACGGCATCAGGTAATTGTACATCAGCAAAAGGATCGCCGCCGCGTAATTCACAATCTTCAATTCTAGCGCGTAATAATGGATCATCCGGTGCAGTAAATGGAAGTTTATCAATAATGACACAGCTTAATCTGTCACCTCTCACGTCAACCCCTTCCCAAAAACTGCTGGTTGCCACTAGAACGGCATTACCCGCTGCAATAAATTGGGATAACAATTTATTTTTACTGCTTTCCCCCTGCATTAATACAGGCAAGGTTAAGGTCGATTTAAACTCTTCCGCTAATTCCCGCATCATTAAATGGGAGGTACAAAGAAAAAAGCAACGCCCACCATTTTTTTCAATCAATGGTCTGAGCATAGTCGCAAGCTTTTGTGCGCTGCCTCTTTGATTCGGTTCCGGTGCAAAACGCGGAACACAAAGCAAGGTTTGGCTCGCAAAATCAAAGGGGCTTGCCAGTAACAATGTTTTGGCTGATTTTAATCCAAGCCTATCCGTAAAATGACTCAGTTTATCATTCACTGACAGCGTTGCTGACGTAAATACCCAACTTGCTGGTGTATTCGCTATCATTTCACTGAATTTATCCGCAACAGTTAAAGGCGTTAACGCTAACAAAAAATGGCGCCCATAACTTTCAAACCAGTAGCTATAGCCTGGAATAGTGACATCTTTAAGTCGATTGAGCCTATTACGATAAATTGTGACTCGTTCAAATATCGAATCTAATGATTGTGAACGTCCGAGTGAAGTTTTAATAACTTCATAACAGAGCTCTAAAGCATCGTCGAGTAAGGTTAATGCACGCTGAACTACCGATTGTTTGAGTAAATCACGCAAGTTTCCGCGAAAACTGTTTTCCCCAAGGTTAATCCTAAAATCAAGGGTACTTTGTGTCAGCCTATCCGCACTTTTTTGCAATTGGACCTGATCTTTTAATTCAGTACGATAAGTTATAACCATATCACGAGCAAGATCGAGCAATTGTCGACTACTGAGTTGCTGTCCAAAATATTGGCTCGCAATATCGGGTATTTGGTGGGCCTCATCAAAGATCATCACATCTGCTTGTGGAATTAACTCACCAAATCCAGTGTCTTTAACGACTCTATCTGCCATAAATAAGTGATGATTGACCACCACAATATCAGCTTCAAGCGCTTTTCGGCGGGCTTTTAACACAAAACATTCTTGATACCTAGGGCAATCACTACCTAAGCAATTATCGTTAGTGCTAGTAACCAATGGCCAGACAGGGCTATCTTCCGCAATATCATGGCAAGTGCTGGTATCTCCGAGTTCTGATTCTATCGACCAACTACGCAATCTCACGACAGCTGAAAGAATTTCAGGTTCAAGGCTTCCGCCACCCAACGATTGCTGATCAAGTCTTTCGAGACAAAGATAGTTAGAGCGCCCTTTCAATAAAGCGGTACGTCCCGTGTAATTCATCGCATCAATAATTGTTGGTAGGTCACGGTGATAAAGCTGGTCTTGCAGTGCCTTTGACCCTGTGGAAACAATCACTTTTTTACCCGAACGTAACGCAGGTACAAGATAAGCATAAGTTTTACCCGTACCTGTTCCCGCTTCAGCCACCAGCACATTTTGCGCATCAATTGATTCAGTCACCGCATTGGACATGGTGACCTGTGCGGCTCGAGGTTGAAATCCGGGGATTGTTCTAGCTAGAAAGCCATTTGCAGAAAAGTCATCGTGCACTAAAAAATCCGTCAATTATACAATAAAAAGTCACTCACTTTACCATGAGTTGGCTTTGGCTGCTGAGCTAATTATATTTTCATGAATAGAAGCAATGTTCATCACATTAGCAAACTGATATCCTTGATTAGCTTTAATTATAAGGAAAAACCATGACGATTAAACGTATTGACCCCGACAACCGTTGGTCTGAAGCCGTTATTCACAACGATGTTATCTATTACACTAGCGTCCCTGAAAATTTAGATGCTGACATTATTGCGCAAACAACCAATACATTGGCAGCGATTGATATCATGTTAGAACGAGTTGGTTCTGATAAGAGTAAGATCTTAGATGCAACCATTTTTCTTGCTAACAAAGCTGATTTTTCTGGAATGAATCAAGCTTGGGATGCATGGGTTGTTGCTGGTAGCGCTCCTGTGCGCTGTACTGTTGAAGCCACATTGATGAAACCTGAATACAAAGTTGAAATCAAAATCATTGCGGCAGTTAACTAATTGATTTAAAAATTATCAATAAAAAAGCTTCTTTAAAAAGAAGCTTTTTTTGTGCTTATAATGTCACTTGGTTTTAGTGCTAGGTATATCAAGTTATTGTAATTAATTGATATATTGTGAACTAAGACATTTTTATCAATACCATACCCACTAACATCAGTACGATACCCCCCCAACCTTTATAGTTGAGGCGCTGGTTAAACAAAATCCAACCAGCAGCAACCGTTGCAATAATACCGAAAGCACCCCAAAGTGCATAAGCAATTGATAATTCAATTCCTTTTACTGCTTGTGCCAATGAACTAAATGCACCAAGTACTGCAACTAAAGAGAGAATACCTAACCAATAGCGTTTAAAACCATTAGACATTTTTAAAAAAATGTTCGCAATAATCTCTAACACTACAGCTAAAATCAAAAACGCTGCATGCCACCACTCAAATTGACTGGCCATGATTACGCCTCCGACTTGGCTTCACTACGTGGTAAAGCCCCTGATTTTGCAACATTTACTGCGTGTTCTGCCACTTGTTTTACTTTTTGCGCAGAACCGCGCACGGTTGCTTTTTTCGTTCCTGATTTAATCAATCCAATACCGGTGATCAGTAATACTAATCCACCAATTTTCATTGGCGATAAAGACTCACCAAACCACATCACACTGAATGTGGTGATCAATAAAATACCAAATCCTTCCCACAATGCGTAAGCCACACCGAGCGCTACTTTTTTTACTGCAATAGCTAACAAAACATAAGATGTCGCAATCATCACATACATGACTGCCATTCCAGTAAAATCGCCGCTAACGCTGGCATGTTTCATTGATAATGTGCCGATAACTTCCGTAACGATAGCTAATGCTAAAAATATCCAATAAATCATTATATAGTCCCTCTAAGCACAACCATACGCTAGTCTGTTTTTTATACAGATAAAACTCACAATTAAGTTAATTCTCTAGCCGCAAAGTTGTTAATAAATTCAATCGATAACAACGAGTTGCTGATTTTATTCAGCAGAATGAATATAAGAGAGAGACGCTATAATGCACCACACCAGTAATGCTCACTGGAAAGGATAGCTGAAAGGAAAAGCTTATGTGACGTTCTTTTTTGTGACTTATTGATCTTGCCGCTAGTTGAGCTAAGCATGATATCTTATTCATTTCATCAGATGGACATCCATCCAATTTACTCCGAACCCTCATGTTGATTAATGATTACCTGCTATTTTTAGCATGCCATTTTCATTAAGTCAATGAATACAAACATTTTTTATATCACAAAAAAGAATGCATAATATAGTGCATAATTATTCATTAACATACAAACAAACCATTGAATCATGAGATGAAATACGAATAACCAACCATAATAATGACATTTTCTGTTCGACGTTTTGAGTAAAAAAAATCGTTTTTTCCCTTTTTTATGCTGTAAAAGCCATATGGATCTCGATTCTCATGTTTGCCATTGACAACTTAAACGAACCAGATTCTTATAGAGTTATATGAATGAGATACACCGAAGAGAAACAAATGGATACTTTCAATCTTACCTCTAATAGTTTTCAAAATGCCGCAGATGCTACCCCACTTCCTTATGATGTTGTGTCTATCCAATCCCAAGTAGTTTACGGCAGTGTTGGCAATAGCATTGCAGTTCCGGCATTGAGCAAACAAGGCTTACGAGTCGCAGCTGTCCCCACTGTCGTTTTAAGTAATACACCTCACTATACATCTTGCTATGGCGGTGAGTTACCAGGTGAATGGTTTCGTGGTTATTTAAAAGGTTTTCTTGAACGAGGTAGTCTGGATAGCGTTAAAGCCATTTTAACCGGCTATTTAGGTTCAAAAGAAAAAGCACAAGATTTAGCTAATTGGCTTTCTTGCGTTCGTGACTTACGTCCAACAATACCCGTTATTGTTGATCCTGTGATGGGGGATGAAGATAGTGGTTTTTACATTCCCCCAGAGATTGCAGATGTTTATCGCGACGCCGTGATCCCCCTAGCGACCGGGATCATACCTAACCGATTTGAATTGATGACTTTAAGTGGTCAAGAAATAAATAATTTAGACGATGCAGTGAATGCGGCTCGTTCATTATTAAAAGGCCATACTCAATGGGTTATTATTACGAGTGCATTTCAGCCTGATGATGACAGTATTGAAGTGGTTTGCGTGACCCAAAAAGATGTCGCAGTCATCCAGCACAAACGTTACCCTGTCACACCAAAAGGAACCGGTGATTTATTTGGTGCAGAATTAACAGCACAAATACTCGCTGGTTTATCTGTTCCTGATGCTGCAAAAATGGCATGCTTGCGTATTGAACAAGCGATTATTCATATGGTCGCAACAGGTCGCAGTGAACTAGTTTTATAAATAAAAATTAAAAATTCAGCAGCCCCGTAGGGGCTGTTAGCATAAATAAGTGGTTAACCTCGTAACCTTTCCCATAACGATTGTTCTTGGTAATCCTGTCGGAAGAGTCCTTTTTCTTGTAATTTCGGAATCACTTGCTCCAGAAATAAATTTAATGATTGCTCTGAACCACAAGGTAATGCAATAAAACCATCGCAAGCTTGGCAAGCGCTCCAATTTTCAATTTCATTAACCATGTCATCTACAGTACCAATAATACGCCAATGGGCGGAACCATTTACTTCTGGAGAGGCCAATAACGCCTTAACCGTGGGTTGATTACGACAAATAAACCGCCGCAATAACTGCGCATGTGTTTGGCTATATGATGAATTAAAATCCGTCTGGATCATCGCTTCGGTTACAATGGTATCGAGGGATAACGACGATAAATTAATACCAATTAATGACTCTATATAGCGAAATTGTCTGTTGAAGTCAGGTGTCGTATGCTGCTGTTCAAAACACTGATATGCTTCTTCACGTGTCGCCGCTATATAAAAACTTAAACCAGGTAATACTCTTATACTATTTACATCTCGCCCCATTTGTTGCGCTCGCTCTCTAATATCACGGCGAAATTCAATGGCAGAATCAATATCGGGGGTTGCGGCAAAAATACCGTCTGCAGTAGAAGCGGCAAAGTCTCGCCCCGCCTCTGATGCTCCAGCTTGAAAATAAGGAATTTTAGCGGGATAGGCTGGAATATTTAACGGGCCTTGAACCTCAAAAAAGCACCCTTGATGCTCAATAGGTTTTATTGGTTGTTGAACCCTATCCGCTCTACCCTTATTTTCTAAGCTGCTATGCGGATAACTTTGCCAAAGTGCTTCCAATATTTGCGTAAACTCCTTTGCGATTTCATATCGCTCCTGTGAATCAGGTAAAACTTTTTGACCAAAGTTTTCTTGGCCTTTCAAGGCAGTAACGATATTCCAGCCTATCCGTCCCTGAGTTATCCAGTTTAATGACTGTAATTGTCTAGCTGCTATAAATGGTGGATAAAATAAAGTGGATAGTGTCGAAATAAAACCAATATAATCAGTTTCTTGTGCAATAGCGGCTATTAATATCGAAGGGTCTAAACCACCAAAAGCCGGTGATTGATTCAATATATCAATATTTAAAAAAAGTGCATCAGGTCGAAATAGAAAATCTAGTTTTGCAACCTCCGCACGTTTGGCTAGATTCATATAATAAGGTAATGAAAGAATTAGCGCCTTATTTACATCTTGATTTTTCTCGTTCTTAGTCGATAACCAAGTCGGTGATAGCGACAGACCAATACAAAGTGATTTTTGTGTATTCACACGCACATTTCCTATTTTATCCAATCAGTTTGTTGCTAATGATATTAGTTATGATTATCATTGACAATACCATTCGTTGTGTTAATAATTACCCGCTTAATTTGGAAATCTGTCATGCTAAAAACGCTTGCCTGCACTATTTTATTGTTTTTATTTACTCATTTTTCGAGTTACGCGATCTCAAATACCCAAGTTGGTGCCAATAGCCAATCATGGCCTCGCACCTTTACCAGTGTAGACGGTTCCTCTGTCGAAATTAAAACTCAGCCTAAGCGTATCCTATCTGCTTCAGTTTCCATTACAGGAACCTTACTGGCAATTAATGCGCCTGTAGTCGCAAGTTCAACAGCAGCAAATGGTCAGTATTTTGCCCAATGGGATCAACTTGCGAAAGAAAAAGGTATTGAAAAACTTTGGCCCGCAGGCAGCGTTGATTTAGAGATGGCTTACTTAGTCGCACCTGATTTAATCATTGTTTCAATCAATGGTGGTGATACGGTTTATCCACAAGTGGCACAATTTCAACAAATTGCGCCTACAATTGTATTGGATTATGGCAAACAAGGCTGGGAAAGCTTAGCCGTACAATTAGGTCAAGCAACAGGTATGGAGCAACAAGCGGCTGATGTTTTACAACGCTTTAAAACTTTAGTAACTGAAAGTAAAAATAAGCTTAAAATACCTAAAGGTGAGGTTAATATCGTTTCCTACTTTGGCCCCGGTACAGTCAACCCCATTTCATTAACAACCAGCCCTCATGCAATTTTGTTACAACAACTCGGCTTCACCATTGAAAGTGCTAATATCAATTGGCAGCCCAAAGATAAGCCTGTTTCTGACTTTGTTTGGGCACAATACGAACACTTAACTCAATTAACCGCACCAACAACCTTTTTAATGAGAGGAACCGAAAAAGAAGCCGAAACATTTATGGCAGACCCTATCCTTGCAAATGTCATTTCAGTAAAAAATAAACAAGTTTATGGCCTAGGCGTGAATTCATTTCGTGTTGATTATTACAGCGCCCAAGAGATGATTAATGACATTGTCTCGCGTTTTGGTCAGTGAGACTTAAGCCAATGTCTTCCATTAATCGCCAAACAAATTGGGGAGTACGAGGATGTTTTTTACTCTTACTCCTATTTGCCATAATAAGTTTATGTGTAGGCAGTCGTTCTGTGGATATATCAACTACATGGCACGCATTTACGCTTTTTGATCCTCAAGATAGTGAACATCTTCTTGTCCGTTATTTACGATTGCCTCGCACGTTACTCGCTATTGTTATCGGTATTGCTTTAGGTGCTGCGGGGACGTTAATGCAAGCCCTCACCCGTAACCCTCTTGCCGACCCTGGATTATTCGGTATTAATGCAGGTGCAATGGTTGCTATTGTTTCCGTTATTGCACTCACTGGCATCACTGATGTTACCGTATATATGTGGTTTGGTCTGCTCGGCGCATTTTTAGCTGGAATTGCCATCTACCTTCTTGGTGGTATCCGCCAAGGGTTAAATCCTGTAAAAATGGTCTTATCAGGGGTTGCCCTGTCAATAATCTTACTCGCAATTACCCATATGGTGACCGTCAATAGCGATGAACGCGTATTTGACCAATTTAGGCACTGGGTTGTCGGCTCTTTGCAAGGTAGAAGTTTTGAGGTACTTTTCCCGATTTCGATTTTAGTGGGAATAGGCAGTATCCTCGCCTATTCATTAACAAGATCATTAGATATTGTCGCTTTAGGTGATGATTTTAGCCAGACGTTAGGCACAAATCAAAACCGAGTCTGGTTACTTTCAACTACGGCCATTGTATTACTCGCAGGTAGTGCAACCGCAGCGGTTGGCCCTATTAGTTTTTTAGGATTAACGGCTCCCCATTTTGCTCGACGTCTAGTCGGAAGTGAATATCGGCGCATTCTTCCAATGTCGATGTTAATAGGTGCAACACTCATGTTAGCTGCGGATTGCTTAGGGCGGATAATTGGCGCACCGAGTGAAATTAGTGTCGGCATTATGATTTCATTAATTGGTGGACCATTCTTTATCTACCTCGTAAAACGCTGGCGGATCATAACATTATGAAATGTGAAAATAATAAATTGAGTCGGCACAATCGCACCCTAGTTTTGCATTTTCGTTCATTTTCATGGGTTTTCACACCTCGAGATATGTTCATATCTACCATTTTATTCCTATTAATTATGTCATTAAGCTTTTGGGCAATCACGTCAGGAAAGTTCCCTATCAACTTCACGACGTTAATCAGTATCTTTACAGGTGAAGAACACGGAACGATTCAACAAAAAATAGTCATGGATATTCGATTGCCACGTTTATTAACTGCAATCGGTGTTGGTGCAGCCCTTGGTATTTCAGGTGCAATTTTCCAATCTATTTCGCGAAATGTTTTAGGCTCTCCAGATATTATTGGTTTTACCACTGGTGCGGCAACTGGCGCACTACTGCAAATAATTATCTTTAATGGCAGTATTTCCGCTATTGCTTTTTCGACTTTAGCGGGTGGGTTATTAACCGCATTATTGGTGTACTTTCTATCATTTAAAAATGGGGTAATGTCAGGTTATACCTTGATCCTTGTCGGTATTGGTATTGGTGCCATTTTACACGCTTTTAATAGTTTTTTACTTGTTAAGGGTAATATTGATAATGCAACTATTGCCAATTTGTGGCTTGCTGGCTCACTCAATGCCCGAACATGGTTCCATGTATACCCTATTTATATTGGCTTACTGTTATTAATTCCCTTTATTGTTCTATATGCCAAATCGCTCACTTTAATGGAGATGGGGGATGATATGGCACAACAACTAGGCGTGAATGTCCCGAGAGTACGTTGGATGATGATTTTTAGTGCAGTCATACTTGCCTCATTAGCAACGGCTTGTGCAGGACCTATCGCATTTGTGGCACTTGCAGCCCCCCAATTAGTTATCCGGCTAAGCCACTCAGGCAAACTACCGATTATCGGTTCTGCACTGATGGGTGCGTTGTTACTGACCTTTGCCGATACACTTGCTCAGCAATTACCTTTCAATGTCATGATGCCTGTTGGCTTAATGACTGGGATCATTGGAGGAGGCTATTTACTTTGGCTATTAGCACGAACACAGAGGATCTAGTTAATAAAAATAATCCGTCATCATACTAATAATAAGTTAGATATTTTTTAGGGATGTATTTTCAGAATAGTAATCCACTATTCTTTTTAAGACTGGAAATAATAAGGGCAGCTTACAAATCATCTTGTACCATGCTAATAGCATGAAAGGAAAAGATTAATGTCTGGTGTTTTTACTCTATACACAAAAAAAGCAACGATAACAACAATGGTTCAAGCCGCCTTAGTGACAACACTTTGGGCCATACCTCTCACCGTTAGCGCACAAGAGATTGAAAAAGAAACTACCGTTAACGAAAATAAAAAACGTGATAGCCAAGGTGATGTATTAATTGTTACAGGCGAAAAATTAAATAAATCTATTTATGACACAGGTTCTAGTGTCACGGTTTATGATTTTAAACAAATTGAAGCTATTCCAAATGCAGACGTAAATACGCTCTTACAGATGACACCCAATGTTGTTGATACCGGAAATAGTAATGCCCTTCCCGCTATCCGTGGTGTTGATGGTTCTGGCCCAGCACAAGGGGCTATCGCCTTCTTAGGTGGTACCCGCCCTCGTGTCAATTTTTCAGTAGATGGCCGTTCATTTACCTATAATGAGTTTGGTTATGGTGCACAATCACTTTGGGATGTTGATACAGTTGAAATTTTTCGTGACCCACAAAGTTATGTGCAAGGCCGTAATGCGATTGCAGGAGCTATTTTAGTCAAAACACTTGACCCCACGTTTTATTGGGAAGGTGCGGTAAAAGGCGGATTGGGGCAACAAGGCTCACAACAAACGGCGGCGATGGTTTCAGGCCCATTAATTGATGACAAACTGGCATTCCGCTTTACTGTCGAGAAACAAGAACGTGAAAGTTTTACAAAAATGGATAGCTATTCTCCCGCAGGTAACCCCCGCGATATTGAATCAACAACAATCCGTAGTAAGCTTTTATATGAACCTCTTGATATGCCCGAATTTAAAAGTAAGTTAACGTTTAGCCATCTTGATAGTCGGTCGCCACAAAATGAAGCAAAAATGGCCAGTAACTTAGCGCCAGAAGCACCAGCACGTTTCCGCCCCGTTATTGAACGTAAAACTACCAGCGGTATATGGAACACATCATGGGAAACCAATGAAAATATCACACTAGAAAATACGCTAATTTATACCGACTTTACAACTCATCGCTTAACCAAAGCACCAAGCCCACGCGCCGATATTGAAGCAAAAGAATTTGAACTCGAACCCATGGTTCGTTTTAAAACTGACGATGAAATACTCAGTGGAATAGTTGGTTTGCGTTATTTTCACTCAAAACAAGATGAATTTGTGAATTTATTCGGTGGCAGCTATTTCGATGATAAAACCAATACCGCATCAGCTTATAGTTCACTGACTTACACTGTGGTCCCTGAAATTGATATCACATTATCGGGTCGTTTTGAGCGCGAACAACATACACGTAAAGGTGGCAGCTCTACAGTGATGATTGATTTTGATGAAACCTATAATACATTTTTACCTAAAGCTGACTTAGCATGGAAACCTGCAAAAAATCAAACGGTTGGGTTTGCTGTTGGGCGAGGTTATAACGGAGGCGGCGCAGGTGTCACATTAGGAAAACCGATTGTCACTTACGTCTACTCCCCTGAGTATGTATGGAACTATAGCCTCTACGGACGAAACAGTTTGCTTGATAACAAGTTGTCTATTATGACCAACTTATTTTATAACGATTACAAGGATATGCAACTACCTTTCTATCTAGGTCCTGATTCAACAACTATTCGTAATGCGAAAAAAGTAGAAACCTATGGGGCAGAATTAAGTATTGCTTATCAACCTATTGAATCATTAGAACTCAATACGGGAATAGGATTATTAAAAACGAAAATTAAAGATTTTGGCGATAGCGGAATTGAGGGTAAGGAACTTGCTCGTGCACCTAATTACACAGCAAACATAGGGGCAAAATATCAATTAACCGAATCGATTGACGTTAGTGGTAATGTACAGTTCTCTGGCGATTATTTCTCTCAATCGAATAATACCGAGACCTCTAAAGTCGACTCATTTTGGCTTGCTAATCTACAGTTAGGTTATGATTTCAAATGGGGACGTACAACCCTTTACGCACAGAATCTATTTGATTCTGATAAACGTATTCTTATTCCAGATAACAACATTGAAACTGCAATTTATCAGCGCCCTAGAATGCTAGGAGCTACTGTAGAATTACGCTTCTAATCATGATTAATAAAGGTGTTAGATTAACCGGCACCTTTAATATTTGTTTATTTTCAGATTTATTCGTTCTCAAACAAAGATAATAGAATCCCTCATGAATATTAACCGATTACAAACGCACAAATTAAAACTGGGGTATCAAGAAACCACTATTTGCCAAGATATTTCATTAACTATTCCAGATAAACAGGTCACAGTGATTATTGGTCCTAATGGCTGTGGTAAATCGACTTTATTACGCAGTTTATGTCGTTTACTCAAACCATTGGAAGGTCATGTCTCTCTTGATAATTTACCCTTATCTCATTACCCAACTAAAATTCTTGCACGCCAAATTGCGCTACTACCACAAACCATGCAAGCGCCTCCCGGCATTACCGTGATAGATTTAGTGGCGAGAGGTCGTTTTCCTTACCAAGGTCTAATTCACCAATGGAGCCATGAGGATAAGAACGCGGTAGAAAATGCAATGCAAGTGACACAAACCACCGAATATGCAAATAAGCCCGTGGAAGCTTTATCTGGTGGACAACGCCAACGTGTTTGGGTAGCGATGGTATTAGCACAGCAGACAGAAATTCTGTTATTAGATGAGCCTACCACTTATCTCGATATTTCTTATCAAATTGAATTATTAACTATTTTTCAATTATTAAATCAAGAACAAGGGCGCACTATTGTGACAGTGTTGCATGACTTGAATCAAGCTTGTCGCTATGCAGATAATTTAGTTGTGATGTTAAAAGGGCAAATATTTGCTCAAGGGAAACCGCAAGATATTATTAATGAGCAGCTCATTCAACAAGTCTTTAATTTAGCCTGTTTAATCATTCCCGATCCTATTACCGGTACACCAATGGTTGTTCCCCGATAAATATAACCAAACTTTTATTTTTGACATAAAAACACCCCAATATTAAAACCTAATATTGAGGTGTTTTTGAAGGTGCTTTTTTGAGCTATTTGGCTATTTCAACCCTAAAAAGAAGGTGAAATATTACTCAAATTCATTCCAAGAACGACCATCACGAGCGATCATTGCGACAGAGGCAATAGGACCCCATGTCCCCGCTTGATACGGCTTAGGTGGCTCATTATCCATTGCCCAAGCATCCATGATTGAGTCAACCCATTTCCATGCCTCTTCAACTTCATCGCGGCGAACAAACAGCGCTTGAATACCACGCATTGCTTCAAGCAATAAACGCTCATAAGCATCAGCAAGGTGCGTCTGGTTAAAAGTTTCGGAGAAGCTCAAATCGAGTTTTGTGGTTTGCAAGCGGTGCTTATGATCTAGCCCCGGCGCTTTATTCATTATTTCGATATCGATGCCTTCATCTGGCTGTAAACGAATAGTTAGTTTGTTCTGAGGTAAATCTTGATAACTTTCAGAGAAAATGTTCAACGCTGGTTTTTTGAAATAAACAACTACTTCGGAACATTTTGCCGGTAAGCGTTTTCCTGTACGCAGGTAGAATGGAACTCCTGCCCAGCGCCAATCGTCAATATCCACACGTATAGCAACAAATGATTCCGTTGCGCTTTGTTTATTCGCGCCATCTTCATCTAAATAGCCTGGCACTTTTTTACCTTGCACAAAACCACCAGTATATTGTCCACGTACCGCCTTTTCGCGTACGTTAGTGTGGTCAATACGGCGTAATGAACGCAGAACTTTAACTTTTTCATCACGGATACGGTCAGTTGTGAGATCTGCAGGCGGTGACATCGCAATCATGGTCAGAATTTGCAGTAAATGATTTTGCACCATATCACGCATTTGACCCGCTTGATCAAAATAACCCCAACGCCCTTCTATACCAACTTCTTCTGCAACTGTTATCTGGACATGATCAATTGTTCGATTATCCCAGTTATTAATGAATAACGAGTTAGCGAAACGCAATGCTAATAAGTTTAAAACCGTTTCTTTACCAAGATAATGGTCAATACGATAAACTTGGCTTTCATCAAAATATTTTGCAACTTCATTATTGATTTCTTGAGAGGATGCCAAGTTCGTTCCTAATGGTTTTTCCATCACCACGCGGTTTGGCACTTTATTTAACCCTGCATGACCAAGCCCTTGGCATACTGCGCCAAAAGTATTCGGTGGCATAGCAAAATAATGGATTGCAGGCTGACAATCTTGTTTCAGCATCTCAGCCAGACGTACAAAGCTATCCGTTTCGTTAACATCTAAATTACAGAAATCTAAACGCGCACTTAATTTCTCCCAAAGTGCGGTATCAAGTTTCTCTTTTAAAAATTCATCTAATGCATGTTTAACGAATTCGATATAATCGCTCTGGCTCCATTGCGCCCGACCCACACCGATAATACGTGTATCAGGATGGATGTAACCTGCTTTTTCTAGTTGATATAAAGAAGGAAGCAATTTACGACGAGCGAGATCTCCCTTAGTACCGAAAATAATCAAGTCACAAGCTTGAGCAGCTTTATTTACCGCCATATTGGTTCTCCTCAATTTGCGGAATTTAGAGCCTATCCCATTAGGCATAATGTTAATGCTAATTTGAATCTAAATCGCTAAAAAATCAAAGCATACACTGATACATAGCAATCTTTAAGACGACCCAATTTCAATTTAGCGGGTAAAAATAGCCTAATGGGATAGGCTGTTATTGTCATTTTGTTAAAAATTAGCGCTACTTCTTGCTAATGTACCTTTTTGCAAGTGCTCAGTAAATATTGATGATGCAGCTCACAGTTTTTATGCTGAAAAAAACAGCAAATCACTAGGCATTTTTAGTGTCTTTTATCTCTACATTTAATTTATAAGCTAAATAAAATTCACAATTGAAATAAAACAACAAAATATGTAGTGAGTTTACTGATATGAAAATTAGATACTGGTCAAACTTTCACAAAAAATCAGTCATTTATTCCCTATGGCTAGATAACTCACCGCTAACACATAGTATATTTTCATTTATACAGACTGCCTTTAAAACTATAACCAATAATTAGCACAGGATATCGTGATGGCAGAAAAATTTCTCCTTTTGATGAAATAGGCACTTTTGCTATATGAATATTTTAGAACAAATGAAAACCAGTCTTGATTTTTTGAGTAAATCTGAAAAAAAAGTTGCTGAAGTCATTTTAGGTATGCCACAAAAGGCCATTCATCTCAGTATTGCCACCTTGGCACAACTCGCTGAAGTCAGCGAACCTACTGTCAATCGATTTTGCCGTAAAATGGATACCAAGGGCTTTCCTGATTTTAAACTACGTCTAGCGCAAAACTTGGCGAACGGCACACCCTATGTTAATCGGCATATAGAAGAAACCGACACCGTTAACACTTATACGCATAAAATATTCGAATCAGCAATGGCGGGGTTAGATAATGTCAAACACTCGCTTGATATCGGCGCCATCAATAGAGCAGTTGATTTACTAACACAAGCACGCAAAATTAGCTTTTTTGGTTTTGGTGCATCTGCTGCCGTAGCACATGATGCAATGAATAAATTCTTTCGCTTTAATATTCCTGTCATTTATTTTGATGATATTGTGATGCAACGTATGAGCTGTATCAATAGTAGCGAGGGGGATGTTATCGTGCTGATTTCTCATACAGGAAGAACCAAAGCATTAGTGAATATGGCACGTTTAGCGCGTGAAAATGATGCAACAGTCATCGCCATTACCTCAGAAAATTCCCCGCTGTCACAAGAGGCCACACTTTCTATTATCATTGATGTCCCTGAAGATACTGATATGTACATGCCAATGGTCTCTCGTTTAGCACAATTAACTGTGATTGATGTTTTAACGACGGGTTTTACTTTAAGAAGAGGCGAAAAATTTAGAGATAACTTGAAACGCGTCAAAGAAGCATTACGCGATTCGCGGTTTGATAATGCATGAAACAGATAACTGTTCAAATGAAGCTGTTTTCTTCGCTTTTCGGGCTTTAATACTTTTACAGTCCTGATAGCATAAAATAATTAGCAGACTATAATAGCTGTGCTCGTGTCAGCATCACTATTTGCAGTAAACAGGTTTCGAAATGGGGTGAAACGGTTTCATCCTTTTATCAGTACCATTACAGGTCAACGGAGTAATACATGTCTAGACGCCTTAGAAGAACTAAAATTGTTACAACACTAGGTCCAGCTACTGATCGCGATAATAACCTCGAAAAAATCATTAATGCTGGTGCTAATGTTGTTCGCCTTAATTTCTCTCACGGAACTCCAGAAGACCACATTATTCGCGCTAATAAAGTGCGTGAAATCGCCGCTAGATTGGGTCGCCACGTTGCTATTCTCGGTGATTTACAGGGACCAAAAATTCGTGTTTCAACCTTTAAAGATGGTAAGGTTTTCCTCAATATTGGTGACAAATTCACATTAGATGCAAACTTAGGTAAAGGTGAAGGTGACCAACAAAAAGTCGGTATCGACTATAAAGGCCTTCCTGCTGATGTTGTACCTGGTGATATTTTATTACTTGATGATGGCCGCGTTCAATTAAAAGTACGTGAAGTTCAAGGGTTACAAGTCTTCACTGAAGTCACTGTTGGTGGCCAACTATCAAATAATAAAGGCATCAACAAATTAGGTGGTGGTCTTTCTGCTGAAGCATTAACTGAAAAAGATAAAGAAGACATCAAAACAGCCGCAAAAATTAATGTTGATTATTTAGCGGTTTCTTTCCCTCGCTCAGGTGAAGATTTAAACTATGCACGTCGATTAGCGCGTGATGCAGGCTGTGAATGCCAAATTGTCGCAAAAGTTGAGCGAGCAGAAGCGGTTGCTACTGATGAAATCATGGACGAAGTGATCCTTGCATCTGATGTTGTTATGGTTGCCCGTGGCGATTTAGGTGTTGAAATTGGCGATCCTGAGCTTGTCGCAGTACAGAAAAAATTAATCCGCCGTTCACGTCAATTAAACCGTGTTGTGATTACTGCGACACAAATGATGGAATCGATGATTACTAATCCGATGCCAACGCGTGCTGAAGTTATGGACGTTGCTAACGCCGTTTTGGATGGCACAGATGCCGTCATGCTTTCGGCAGAAACTGCTGCAGGTCAATACCCAGCAGAAACCGTAGCAGCAATGGCTCAGGTTTGTTTTGGCGCAGAAAAAATGCCAGGTCTAAATATCTCTAAACACCGCTTAGATGCAGAGTTTAACAGCCCTGAAGATGCGATAGCCATGTCAACTATGTATGCTGCAAACCACCTTAAAGGGGTTAAAGCAATTATTGCAATGACGGAGTCTGGCCGTACAGCACGTATGATGTCACGTATCAGTTCAGGTTTACCTATTTTTGCTATGTCTCGCCACGAAAAAACCTTAAACCAATGTTCACTTTATCGTGGTGTGACCCCTGTATTTTGTAGCACCCATACCGATGGAATTGCAGCTGCAAACGAAGCGGTAACTCGTTTACGTGATAACGGCTATCTAATGACAGGCGACCTTGTACTTGTCACCCAAGGTGACTTGATGGGTACTATCGGTAGTACCAATACCTGCCGCATATTAGAAGTCGAATAAATAAACGAAATAGTAAGCCAATATAACTAATCTAGGGGGGCTAGCAATAGCTCCCCTACTTCTTTTCTTTTTACTGCATTTTTTCTAATCTTGCCCGACTCAAATAAATATTTTTCGATATTTTGAATCTAATCAGTTTAGTGATATTGCATGTTAAACTGCAACGTGCCATTTGCTTTGCCTGACTTCATTATCGACGAGGTTTGAATATAAGACGCTTCAAGTGGAATGCTATATTGTCCAGTATTATTGGATTCTAAAATTGTCATTTGTTGGTTTAATTTAATCGGCTGGTTATTATATTTTATTTGTATCCCATATCCTTTTGCCGTGTGGCTGCCATTAGGATCATTTAATGCGATAGTTCCTGGTGTTTTATTCAAATCCGCAGTACCAATAAAGGTAATTTTAATCGGCGATATAGGGTCGCAATCTAAATTAATTTGAAAGTGACGTTGGCTGTTAGCACTTGTTGAACCAACCCCAAAAAAAGTTGATTTATCCACTTTACCGAACGGAACTGTAATTGTTTTATTAATAATGTCACAGCCACCCGATACCACATTTATAGGTCCCATCCAGATGTTAGGTTCTAGATTTCCATTACTATCTGAAGTAATAAAACCATTATTATATAGCACTAACATAGCAGCTCGTGTGCTTGGTAATATTTGAGTTTGAACGCGATCTCTGATCTTGTAAAATGCAGCTCTTAACGTCACCGAATAATAATTAGAACGACTCATTGTGCCACAAAGAATACGATTACTTAGATTATCATCTTTGGTATTTACACCATCTACGTAAGCGCCACCAGAACAGGGAGAATTAACGCTACCATATAATACAAATCCAATACCTGAGCGATTTATCTCTTTGACATAAGCGCCTCCTAACATTCTTGTATCTGCTCCAACAATAACCGGTAAATAAATGCCAACCTCAGTCATTCCGGTCGCATTCCACCAAACCCAAGGCGTGTATGTTCCTAAATCAACAGAATCTAAATAGCTATTAATCGGTGCCGTTCTTGGTACATAAATAGGTGATAATATAGGTACTGTTCGTGATGTAAATTCAGCACTAAACTTGGATTTAACATTAGCGCTAAATTCTGCATGCGCTAATTGAGAATATATAAAAGCCAATACACAACTAGCAGAACCTAATTTTATCATAACAGCCTCTTATTGACACATTCGCTCAATGAATTGAATTTCACCAATATCTAATGAAAGTGGCACCGATAATCCACACTGTTGTTCATCTTTCGCTCCCCACTTAACAACTATGTGATGCTCTTTAGGAATACCACTTAAATAAACCTCACCATCATTTGCAACGATCCCATTAGTGATGAGCTTTCCATTAGTAAAGACAGATACCAATGAACCAAAGGCAATCAATTTACCTTGATAAGATAATTTCAATAAAATTCGTGCGCCGCGTTTTGCTTCAAAATCTGCAAGCACAATTGCACCTTGTGTAGGTACTATTGTTATCGTATTTTTTCCTACATCATCATTTGCGCTAAGTGTTGCAGTATCTATACTAATTTGATTACGCTCATAACCCGTAACTGACGGAATAACAGCATAACCAAAAATATCGGTATAAAGCGATTGTCCATTATTTATTTTTAGATTGTTAATACCTTTTGCTTTAATTAATACGGCTGCATCATACATAGTACGTCCAGCTGTTAGACCATCCGAGTGAAATAATAATGCCCCTGTAGCCGCTAAATTAACTGAATGATAACGTGGGTCATAATGATAAGCCGCATTATAGTCACCAAACGATACGAAATAATTAATATCCACAGAATTACTGTATTCTTTCCGGTTATGATTATATTTTTGGGAAATATCATATTGGAGATTATTATTTACTAAACTCGTTCCACTCATACTCACAGCACTCATTAAATCACCTTTTTTACTGGTATTGTAATTGTAAGTTAACCAATTATTTTTTTTCGCCAAATCAAAGGGAATATGAAAATTTAAAGAAAGTATTTCGTCATTTGATTTATCGTTATCTTGTTGATGATATGAATAAGAAATACCATAATTTACCCTATTATAATAGCCACTGAAGCTCAGTGTTAAATTTTTATCTATTGCATATTTATCCCAATAATATTGTTGATAGCCATTAAGCGATAAATATCCAATATCAGCGAGAGACTGTGATACTGATAATTGAATTTGTTGTTTTTTTCTTCCACTCTCATAGCCATTATTGTTTGATGTTGAAAAGTCATAATAACTATCGGTTGAATAACGATACGATGCTAATGAAAATGCAGTACCGATTTTCGGTAAGTACTTTGAATAATTCACACGATAAGACTGGCCACTCGCGTTAATATTATTACATAGTTGAGTAGTAGCATGGGTAATATCAGCAGAAATAGCACCAATTCGGCCTAAATTCAGTCCTGATCCGATACTGTAAGCCTGATAATCTTTTGAAATAATAAACCCACCATATAGGGAAACGTTGTAAGGTAGTCCATATAATGCACTAGCTTGTATAAAATTAGGTTTACGCTTAGCGCTGCTAACATTATATTTCCCAATATCAATACTGTACTTTAGTGAGCCAGCTCTTTGCATCATAGGTACAGTAGAAAAAGGCTGTATATAAGAACGTGTTGCACCGTTAGCTTCCTCAATTGTAATGTTTAAATCCCCACTACTTGAAGTTGGGTATAAATCATTAAGTGCAAACTTACCGGGAGGCACTGATGTTTGATAAATAATATGGCCATTTTGCCGAACGACAATTAGCGCATTACTTTGCGCGATCCCCATTATAATTGGCGCAAATCCACGTTGACTTTGCGGTAACATATTTTCATTCGATACAAGTTTAACACCATAATAAGAATGACTTTTCATTATGCCATTGTCAGATGCCGTTTCACCTAAGATTAAATGGCTTTTTATTAATCGAATATCGCGCTCCAAATAGGTTTGCAAATTATGCCAATAGTTTCCATTCATACCATGGCTATAGGTACTATGATTCCGTAATCTCCACTGTTCATAATTTAATCCACTTCTTAAGCCAATAAAAGTATAAGTGCTATTTTGTATAGCGTGATTAAATCTAACTTTATTCCATTTCTTGTCATATCTAATTAAATAGTTAGAAAATAAAGCATTAATTCCATCATTCCATTCTTTATCATCAATATATCCACGACTCACACTTTTCAATCCTATTTGTGGAATAATAATATCTAATCGATTAAGTAAAAAATCATAATGATAGTTAGATCCTAACATTATAGAATCAAAATTATCTATATTTTCATTCATATCCTTTTTACTAAACTCTATACTAGCGAAGTTTTTCACCCCCCAATTAATTAGCATACTTTTAGTAACTTCAGGTCTAAGTTTTTTATTAATATAGTCAGCTTTAAAAATAATCTTTTTATTATCCACTTTCTTTTTATTTAAAAAAACATCAACATAATATGCTCCAGGAAGCTGTCCTCCTACATATGAAAGATACTCTAAGTTATTAATATCAGCCACTCGGCTATCAGTACCTATATTAATAGAATTAATGTCAAATATGTCCTCAGCATTGGTATTATTAGTATGTGAGAAAATACCTATAACAATTATAACTATATAATATATAGTGATGAAATTAAATTTAGATGCCAACATTTTATATACTCTTATTTTTTAACCACAATAGCACCATAATCATTAATAAACTTAACCTCAATTAAATTTTTATCGGTGGTTTTTATTTTAAGGATATAGTCATTCTTAAAGGGATAAACGATCCCAATACCTTTAGCTTTCTTACCATCAATTAATATTTTTTTAATCGATAAATGGTACGGAGTCTGATTATTTATCATTATACCATCCGATTTTTTAACTATTTTAACCTGTTCAAAATCAATCGGAACCATATCTTGTGATCTTAAAAATAACTTGAATTGTGAATTAATAATTATCTGTAACTCATTTTCAGCATTGCCCTCTTTAGGTGGTATCGCTTTTACATTAAGTAAATAAAGTTTCTCCTGATTAGCCCCTAATGGCTCACCAATATATGAAATGCGTGCTGAACCATGACTATTTGGTTCAATCCTAAATAAAGGTGGCATAGCAATAAAAGGAGACTTTGTATTATTATCAAATGAAGATACCCAACTTTGAATTAAATAGGGTTTTTCTTTATCTCCATTAAAAATAGGAATATTAATTTCACGTTTATTGATTTCATAAATAAAACGAGTTCCCCCTATACTTACTCCTGAAGCCTGAGCGAAAGGTATAATTAATATTAAAATAAAATAGAGAAATGTTGATATTATTTTCATAAAATAGTCTTCATAAAATATAACTGTAGGGTAACCTAGGTTACCCTAAAATAATTATTGATACTGAACACTATAAACAGCACTGCTATTTGCAGAACCAGCTGTTACAACACCCGTTGCTTTATATCGTGCGGTATAATCTAAATCAATATTTGCACTCGTGAAGATGATTTCTTTTGAATCATCATAAAGCTTTATTTGTGAAACCGCATCCTTTTCAAATATAGCAATACCCACGTTCTTAGCAGCACCTTCGACAGAGTTTATCGCTAAAAGGTCTTGGTCATTAGGATCACGGTTCCCGCCAAATCTGACTGTCACCGCTGAATTCTCAGGGCAATCAGTTAACTTTATTGTAAAATCTTTCAGACCCGCTAATTCCCCCTGTACACTTAAATTCTTAGATGAAATTTTACCAAGGTCGACATGAAGGTCTTTGGAACTACTATCAACTGTACAAGCTTGTTCTGTTATTTCACCGGTAAAATGAATAGTACCGAAAGCAAAAACTGTTGATCCGTTTATTACCGCTAATGCCATCCCTATTCCGATCAGCATTTTTTTTAAAATACTCATAACAATTCCTATAAATGAATTTTTAACTGTTAATAATTATTGTGCTATTAATTACTACGTTATGAATGAATCACACCACTATAAATTCTTAACATTAGCACTCACCTAAAATATAACACTCTGCTTTAATCATGCTAATAAATTGACGTGTTAATTTTTATCAATTACCATCTTAAAAATTTACATCTTGAAAATGTTAACTATTAATAACTAGTATAATAATAAATATAATCTCATTTTGAATCATTGTAATTTCTATTTTGTTATTTATTATTTTCCACATAAAAAACCACGACAATTAAATTTAACTATCGTGGTTTAAGGTATTTTAATTATAATTTGAAGCTATCAATATAAATCTTTGCGCTGATAAGGCTCTAATTCTCCCTCTTTACGCGTCTTTAATAGCTTTAATATCCATGTATATTGTTCTGGATTTGGCGAAACGAGATATTCAAGCTCTTCATTCATTCTGCGTGCAATATATTCGTCATCTTTACCATCAATATCATCCATAGGTTCACGTATATAGATATGTAACTGATGTGTTTTATGATCATAAACAGGAAATAAAGGCACAATTTTAGCTTTGCAAACTTTCATCAAACGGCCAACTGCCGGTAAAGTCGCCTTATAGGTAGCAAAAAAATCCACAAATTCACTATGCTCTTCACCGTGATCTTGATCTGGGAGGTAAAATCCCCAATACCCTTGCCTTACAGACGCAATAAAAGGTTTGATTCCTGCTTCTCTTGAATGCAAACGCCCACCAAAGTGATAACGCGCTTTATTCCATAAATAGTCAGCAACTGGGTTTTTTTGGTGATGAAACATCGCTGCCATATTTTGGCCACTAGCAGCAAGTAACATTGCAGGTGCATCCACAGCCCAACCGTGCGGTACCATAAAAATTACATTACTTTGCTGTTGCTGTAACTGTTCGATGATTTCTTTATTATGCCACTGTGTTCTCGCTAATGTCCTATCAGCACCACGAACACACAGCTCAGCGAGCATAACAAAAGATTGAGGCGCAGTTTCAAACATCCTATCAACAAGCTGTTCTCTCTGCTCTTCTGACTGCTGAGGGAAGCAATAAAGTAAATTAATTTTAGCGCGACGTCGTGCACTTTTTGCCAATTTACCTACCCATTTACCAATTTTAGCCAGCATTGGGTCTCTAACCTTGACAGGTATATAGGCGAGCCCGACAAAAATAGCAGCTCCTGCCCATACGCCCCAATATTTAGGTAGCAAATATGAGGGGTGAAATGTTGGCACATAGCCTTTTTTACTGTCAGTGTCTTTATCTTTATTCATGCTGTATCCAAGTGAATAATCGCTATCTTCTTATAGTGTATCGTAATAATTTGCGAAAGCATTACAAAGAAAATTGGCAGATACAAGTACCTGCCAATTATGTTGTGATTAAGAGTTAAACTATTATAGTTTGAGTTGTGGTTTGTTTTCTTTCACTAATGCTAAATACTCTTTACGTTCTTTCCCCGTTAAACCACCAGAGTTCGGCAGTTTCGCTGTAAGAGGATTAACCGCTTGTTGGTTGACCCACATTTCAAAATGCAGATGAGGCCCCGTAGAGCGTCCTGTATTGCCTGAAAGTGCAATACGATCACCACGTTTTACTTTTTGGCCGGGTTTAACCAATAATTGACGTAAGTGCATATAACGAGTTGTATATTGTCGGCCATGGCGGATCGCTATAAAATTACCCGCAGCGCCACTGTATTTAGAAACAATCACCTCACCATCACCAACAGCAAGTACTGGCGTACCAACTGGCATGGCAAAATCAACACCTTTATGCGGAGCAACTCTTCCCGTAACAGGATTGACTCGGCGTGGATTAAACTGTGAAGATACTCTAAATTGTTTAGCCGTAGGTGAACGTAAGAAACCACGCTCTAAGCCATTACCTTCACTATCATAGTATCGACCATCTTCAGCACGAAATGCATAATAACTTTTGCCATTAGTTTGAAGACGAACACCCACCAATTGGCTTTGTTCACTACGGCCATTGAGTATTTCACGGCTCATCAATACACTGAATTTATCGCCTTTTTTCAATTTGCGAAAATCAACCTGCCATTGAAGGGCTTTAATCACTTCACGGCCTTCATTGCGGGTTAAGCCTGCTTTATTCGTACTTTGAGCAAAAGAACCATCTACCGAGCCATTTAGAACACTATTAGTCCATTCGCCGGTACGGATTTCTTTTACTTCTTCAAACTTATTCGTTGCGCCAATTCGGTTAAACACGCGAACTTCACGACGAGAAACTTCCCAAGTTAATGACTGTAACTCACCTTGTTCGGTCAATGCCCAATTAAGCGTTTGACCAATCTTCATGTTACGCAATGATTTGTGTTGATTAGAAAGCATAGCAACGTCGCCAGCTTCAATACCAAATTGAGTCAATATACTGGTTAAATTATCACCACTGGCGACAACATATTCATGAGGAATAGGCGTACCATCACCATCGGCTGCATCAGTATCTGAATCTGCAACACCCTCATCAGGTAATTGATCACTACTATCTTGAATAATATCATCAGTAGCATCATTAGCGGGTAATAATGCGAGAGGAATGACGGTGTCAGGGGTACCGTCATTTTCAGTCGTTGTTGGAATATGAACTGGCCGCCATATTGCGACGGCCATTGTCGCTACGGTGAGCGCACTTAGTACAATTTTGTGAGTTCTAGATAGGCTTCCATACACCTGGGCTAGACTTTTAGCCATTTGCTGCACTTAAAAAATTCCTTCTATTCTAATTCAGGCAGCTCGCGTACTGTTCTGACAGTTGTGTCAGAAACTGCATATAGCTATCTGGTCCTATTACCAGCCCACTACCAAGTGGGTCGAGAGTACCCATTTTGACTCCCGTATTTCGAGCTACGCTTTCAATGACTGCGGGCCTGAATTGTGGCTCAGCAAAAACACATTTGGCTTTATGCTCAACCAGTTGAGTTCGTATTTGATGTAATTTCTGCGCACCAGGCTGAATTTCTGGGTTTATCGTAAAATGCCCCAAAGGAGCCAATTGATAGTGTTTTTCAAAGTAGCCATAAGCATCGTGAAAAACGAAATAACCTTTGTTTTTAGCTGGCTCTAAAATATTAACAATTTTCTCATCGTTTTGCGTCATATTTTCTTTGAATTTACGAAGGTTTACGTCCAGCTTCTCTTTTTGATCAGGATAAAGCACTAGTAATCGTTCATAAATGTCTTGCGCAGCAAAATTTGCAATTTCCGGTGATAACCAGATGTGCATATTATACTCACCATGGTGATGATGTTCGTGATCGCTGTCATGATTGGCTTCATCCGTATGAGAATGACTATCTTCATCCTCTTGATTTTCAGCCATTAACAAGGCTTTGATATTTGGCTGCTCAGCAAGTGCCAACCGTTTATTCTGCGCTAACGTATTGATTGGTTTCTGTAAAAACATCTCCATTTCTGGTCCGACCCAAACAAAAAGGTCTGCTTGTTTAATTTTTTTCAAATCAGAAGGTTTGAGTGCATAATCATGCGGAGAAGCACCGTCTGGCAGTAATACTTGAGTTTCAGTGACACCATCAGCAATACCAGCTGCGATAAAGGCTAAAGGACGAAGAGAAGCGACCACATCCGCGCTTGCCGTTGAAACCATCGTTGCACTTAATACTGAGCTCGCAATAGCGCCTAATACCAATTTACGTGCGTTATTTTTTGAAATATGTGTCATTGTGGTCTTTTTCCGTGATTTTAATTTTGAAATGTTATAATATAACACAACATGATTTCTGCAAGATGTTTTTCATATGCAACCATTACTTAATTTAAATAAAATATCTGTTTCATTTGGTGAAAAAGAAGTTCTCAACAATGTCACTTTTGAACTCAATAAAGGTGAAATTGTGACCTTACTTGGACCCAATGGCGCAGGGAAATCAACGATTGTTCGCGTTGTCTTGGGCTTATTAGCGCCCACGTCAGGCACAATTGAAAGAGCCTCATCGCTCTCAATTGGCTATGTACCACAGAAACTACATTTAGATACCACACTCCCTCTAACCGTAAAACGATTTATGATGTTAAAGCTTGGTGTACGTTCAGAGCATTTATTACCTGCACTTGAACGCATGAAAGCCACCCATTTAATCAATCAACCAATGCAAAAATTATCCGGTGGCGAAACCCAACGGGTTTTACTTGCCCGCGCTCTTCTCAATAAACCTGATTTACTGGTTCTTGATGAACCTGCACAAGGTGTCGATATAACAGGCCAAGTCGCACTCTATGACTTAATAAATCAACTCAGAACAGAGCTTGGTTGTGCCGTACTTATGGTTTCCCATGATTTACATTTAGTGATGGCAAAAACAGATAAAGTCCTGTGTATTAACGGCCACATTTGTTGCTCTGGTGCCCCTGATGTAGTGTCAAATCACCCTGAATTTGTCGCAATGTTTGGCTATCGAGGCGCCCAGCAACTGGGAGTTTATCGTCATCAGCATAACCATCAACATGATTTAGAAGGTAATGTTATCGCACCGCATCAACACAGCAAGGACTGCAAACATGATTGAGTTACTTTTACCGGGTTGGATAGCCGGTATGTTACTGGCAATTGCTGCAGGTCCTTTAGGTTCATTTGTCGTTTGGCGTCGCATGTCTTATTTTGGTGATACCCTCGCCCACGCATCTTTATTAGGCGTTGCATTTGGGCTACTACTCAATATAAACCCATTTTACGCCGTTATTGTTGTTACCTTATTATTAGCAGTTATCTTAGTTTGGTTAGAAAAACGCCCTCAACTTGCTGTTGATACCTTACTTGGTATCATGGCTCACAGTTCCTTATCATTAGGCCTAGTGGTTGTTAGTCTAATGGCTAATGTCCGTGTTGATTTAATGGCTTATTTATTCGGTGACCTACTCTCAGTAACTTATGAAGATATTATCACTATATTGATAGGGGTTGTTGTCGTTTGCGGGTTGCTTTTTTGGCGTTGGCGGGCGCTTTTATCCATTACGGTGAGTTCTGAATTAGCGTTTGTCGATGGCATCAATGTCCAAAGGTTACGTTTGTTACTCATGTTAGTGACGGCATTAACTATTGGTATTGCAATGAAATTTGTCGGGGCACTGATCATTACATCATTATTAATCATCCCAGCAGCAACCGCGCGCCGATTTGCCAGAACACCTGAACAAATGGCCTCGATTGCGGTATTGATCGGGATGCTCTCAGTGACCGGGGGATTAACTTTTTCAGCTTTCTACGACACGCCTGCGGGGCCTTCCGTCGTATTAACCTCCGCAGTACTATTTGTATTTAGTTTATTTGTTAAAGCTAAAAATTAATAAATATAATTAATAGTTAGATCTTACAATGACCTTACGCCCTATTTCAATCATGAATTAGGGCGTTTTAATTTATACTTAAATTACTTTTGGCGTTAAACCAAAATGCAAATAAGCATGGGCTGTCGCAATTCGTCCCCGAGGGGTACGCTGTATAAAACCTTGTTGTATTAAATAAGGTTCTAACACATCTTCAATGGTTTCACGCTCTTCACCAATCGCAGCAGCAAGATTATCAACCCCCACAGGTCCACCCATGAATTTATCGATAATCGCGACCAATAATTTACGATCTAAATAATCAAAACCAGCCGCATCAACATTTAGCATATCCAGAGCTTGGTTAGCGATAGCGTTATCAATAGTGCCATCACCTTTAACTTGAGCGAAATCACGCACTCGCCGTAACAGGCGATTAGTGATCCTTGGGGTTCCTCGAGAACGCTTTGCTACTTGCAAAGCACCCTCTTCACTAATATCAAGTCCCATATATTGGGCACTACGTTTCACGATATGTTGCAAGTCATCCACTTGGTAAAACTCTAAACGCTGTACAATACCAAATCTGTCTCTAAGCGGTGATGTTAATGAACCTGCACGGGTTGTTGCGCCAATTAATGTAAAAGGAGGCAAGTCTATTTTTATTGAGCGTGCAGCGGGACCTTCACCAATCATAATATCCAGCTGATAATCTTCCATCGCCGGATACAGTATTTCTTCAACAACAGGTGATAACCGGTGAATTTCATCAATAAATAAAACATCATGCGGCTCTAAGTTAGTCAACATTGCTGCAAGATCGCCTGCTTTTTCGAGGACAGGGCCTGAAGTTGTTCTAAAGTTAACACCAAGCTCATTTGCTACAATCCCAGCCAAAGTAGTTTTACCTAACCCTGGAGGGCCAAAAATTAATAGATGATCAAGGGCATCCCCGCGCATTTTAGTTGCTTGGATGAATATTTCCATTTGCTCTTTAACCTGCGGCTGCCCAATATACTCGCCGAGCAGTTTAGGTCTAATCGCACGGTCAATCGCTTCTTCTTCACTGTGCAAGACTTCTGCTGTAATCAGGCGATCTGCTTCAATCATCGTTTTATTCTCTTAATCAAAGTGCGGCACGTAAAGCATCACGGATCAATGTTTCAGAATCACTACCCGGCTTCGCTATTTTACTCACCATACGGCTGGCTTCTTGCGGTTTATAACCCAATGCAATCAATGCTGCCGCAGCTTCAGCCTCAATATCCGAAGTACTTGGTACTCGACTGTTTACATTAGGTAAAGTGATATCACTCGTTTGGTTGAATAAGTCGCCATTCAAGCCTTTGAAGCGATCTTTCATTTCGACCACTAAGCGTTCTGCTGTTTTTTTACCAATGCCCGGCAGTTTAACCAAAGAAGAAATTGCTTCGTGTTCGATAGCAGACACAAATTGTTGTGCCGACATACCGGATAAAATGGCGAGAGCTAATTTTGGACCTACCCCATTCACTTTAATTAATTCTTTAAACAAAGCACGTTCTTGTTTATCGTTAAAGCCATACAGTAACTGGGCATCTTCACGTACCACAAAATGGGTAAAAACGATGGCTTCTTGGCCAATGTCAGGAAGTTCATAGAAACAGGTCATTGGCATATGAACTTCATAGCCAACACCTTGTAGCTCTAATAAAACTAATGGTGGTTGCTTCTCTAAAATGATGCCTCGTAAACGACCAATCACGCTGATACCCTCAGTTTAATACTATAACCATGATAAAGCATGCCAAGTAACGCCAGCTGAAGTATAACAAAATAAGACTAAAGCAATGCCCTGGCAGTTTATGTATGTTGTTATCAATATATTGTTATTAATATGCTGTTTATACCACAAATAATACTGGATGCATATCCAGATATTATCTTAATCGTCCGCGGGTTAATACCAGTCGGGGATCGCCAACTCTTAATAAATTTTGATTAAAGTGGCAATACGTAATGGCAATCGCTAGTGCATCCGCGGCATCTGACTGTGGGCTAGCCGATAATTTTAATATCGATTTAACCATATGTTGTACTTGGCTTTTTTCTGCTGAACCCGTACCAACAACGGTTTGTTTAACTTGACGTGCAGCATATTCAAATACAGGAATATTTTGGTTCGCGGCGGCAACAATAGCCACGCCTCTAGCCTGTCCTAATTTAAGCGCTGAATCGGCATTTTTTGCCATAAAAACTTGTTCTATTGACAAAACATCCGGCTGATACTGGGTGATTATTTCCGAGACTCCCGCATAAATACGTTGCAGGCGGCTTGGTAAATCATCAACCTGAGTACGAATACATCCGCTACCCATATATAGCAATTGCCTACCCTGTTGACGAATAACACCATATCCCGTCACACGAGAACCTGGGTCAATACCTAAAATAATCGCCATGTTAAACCTATTGATGTTGCTTATTGTTTATCTAATCATCTTATCTATATCTAATCATCATCACAACAAACACTGTAATTGTTTAGATAAGCACTGTTTTTATAAGATATTTGGGTATGAATGATAAATAAAAAGAGAATGGAAATTATGGCGGCGTTAGAGAAAACAGGCTGATACCAGCCCGCTTTCTCTACGCGAGTGCTTCTTAATGACAATGGCTAAACCATACGAATTCATCCGTATTAAAGCAGCTCAGCGACCTCATCAGAAATATCACCGTTATGGTAAACTTCCTGTACATCATCAGAATCTTCGAGCATATCGATCAGACGCAGTAGTTTTGGAGCCGTTTCAGCATCAAGTTCAGCTTTCGTTGATGGTATCAAAGATACCTCGGCAGCTTCACTCGTGAAACCAGCTGCATCAAGCGCATCTTTAACTTCACCAAATGTTTCTGGTGTAGTGTAAACATCAATTGCGCCATCATCATAAGTTTCAACATCATCAGCACCTGCTTCAAGAGCTGCATCCATCAATGCATCTTCATCAACACCCGGCGCATACGTTATCACGCCACGCTTAGTGAAGAGATAAGAAACAGAACCATCAGTACCGAGGTTACCACCAGTTTTAGTAAACGCATGACGCACTTCAGATACAGTACGATTGCGGTTATCACTTAAACATTCAACCATGACCGCAGTACCACCAGGACCATAGCCTTCATAGATGATGGTTTCCATATTATCGTTATCGTCACTACCTACACCACGCGCAATTGCACGGTTTAACGTGTCACGAGTCATGTTATTTGATAATGCTTTATCGATTGCAGCACGCAGGCGTGGATTTGTTGCCGCATCACCGCCGCCTAAACGTGCAGCCGTAACAAGCTCACGAATAATTTTAGTAAAAATTTTACCGCGCTTAGCATCTTGTGCCGCTTTACGGTGTTTGGTATTGGCCCATTTACTATGACCTGCCATGAAATATCTCCAAAAACGTCAATAAAATAATTAAACAGCAAATTCTAAAATAGCCTGACTGTTACTCCATGATTTGGTTAAATTAGCAGCTTCTTGCGGCTTCAACCAGCGAAAATCAGTATGTTCAGTCAGTGATGGCACTTGTTCTTCATTAAGCTCCATTTTAAACCAATGTTCTTTGCAATGCGTAACATCGGGTGCATAACGATGCCTAAAATGGGGGAAGATTTCAAAGATAATACTACGAGACAAATCATGTAACTGGCTTTGTTCTGGGTCAAAGCCTGTCTCTTCTTTTATTTCACGAAGTGCGGTTTGATAAGTATTTTCATTTAATTCCAGACTACCAGTAACTGATTGCCAGAAATCTGGATCATCTTTTCGCCGCATCATAAGCACCCTACCGCTATTTTTAGCCGTAATAATGACTAATACCGATTCAGGGCGCTTATAATTTTTCATTATTTGAACTCGTTACTCTGCATCTTTCGCTGCTTCTTTCGAAACAACAGAAATAGAAAGCTCAGCAAGTGAATCAGCATTTGCATAGCTTGGCGCATTTGTCATCAAACATGCCGCTGCCGTTGTCTTAGGGAAGGCGATAACATCACGAATATTATCGGTTCCAGTAAGTAACATTACTAGACGGTCAAGGCCAAAGGCTAAGCCTGCATGTGGCGGAGTTCCATATTTTAACGCATCAAGTAAGAAACCGAATTTTTCACGTTGCTCTTTTTCGTTAATGCCGAGAATATTAAAGACAGTTTGTTGCATTTCACCACGGTGAATACGCACAGAACCACCACCGACCTCATAACCATTAATAACCATATCGTAGGCGTTTGCTACAGCATCTTCTGGTTTTTGCACTAAATCTTCAGGTGAAAAATCTTTTGGTGATGTAAATGGATGATGCATAGCAGTTAAGCCGCCTTCACCATTATCTTCGAACATAGGGAAATCAATAACCCATAGCGGCTGCCAGCTATTCAAATTGGTCAGTTCGAAATCACGACCCACTTTTAAACGCAGTGCCCCCATAGAATCGGTGACGACATTTTTTGCGCCTGCACCAAATAGAATGATATCGCCATCAGTTGCACCTGTGCGGCTCAACAGTTGCTCAATAATTTCTTCATTGAGGAATTTTGCAACTGGGCTTTGAACACCTTCAAGGCCTTTTGCGCGCTCATTGACTTTCATCCACGCTAAACCTTTCGCGCCATAGATGCCCACAAACTGACCATATTCATCAATTTGTTTACGCGTCATTACTGCGCCGCCTGGCACTTTCAATGCAGCAACGCGACCTTTAGGATCATTTGCAGGCCCTGCAAATACAGCAAACTCAACATCTTTAACAATGTCAGCGACATCGACTAATTCCATTGGGTTACGTAAGTCAGGTTTATCTGAACCGTAACGACGCATGGCTTCAGCAAAAGTCATGATTGGGAAGTCACCTAAATCAACCGCTTTTATATCAATCCAAAGCTTGCGGATCATACGTTCCATCACTTCACGCACTTGTTCTGCGGTCATGAACGAGGTTTCAACATCAATTTGCGTAAATTCTGGTTGACGATCAGCACGCAAATCTTCATCTCGGAAGCATTTTACTATTTGATAATAACGGTCAAACCCAGACATCATCAGAAGTTGTTTAAACAGCTGAGGTGATTGTGGTAACGCGTAAAATTTGCCTTTATGGACACGACTTGGTACTAAATAATCACGTGCACCTTCGGGTGTTGCTTTCGTTAGCATCGGGGTTTCAACATCTAAAAACCCTTCTTTATCCATAAAGTTACGAACAAAGCTCGTAATTTTCGCACGAGTACGTAAGCGTTCTGACATTTCAGGACGACGTAAATCCAAGTAACGATACTTTAAACGGCTTTCTTCTGTGTTTGTTTGGTTACTATCGAGCGGTAATGGCTCTGATTTATTAAATATATCGAATTCTTCAGCGAAAACTTCAATTTCCCCAGTCGCCATATCTTTATTTTTCTGGTTATCTGGGCGAGCACGTACTGTTCCTGTGATTTGGATACAGAACTCATTACGCAGTTCTGACGCTTTTTCAAATATGTCTTTACGCTCTGGATCAAAGAAAACCTGAACGATACCTTCACGGTCACGCATATCGATAAAAATTAAACCACCTAAATCACGACGGCGGTTTACCCATCCACAAAGAGTGACCTTTTGGCCTTCATGAGCGATGTTTAACTGCCCACAATAATTAGTACGCATACTATATCCTTTTACTCAGCTTGTTGTGCATTTGCTTGCTGCGAAAATTTGGCATCTTGCTGAACATTTAGCTGAAAATTCAGAATGTCAAAAAGGCAGACATTATACAGGAAATTCTGTTAGACAAACAGTTACCTATTTGGCATAAAGCCTAAATCATTTTGTTTTTTAATCATATTTTCACTGACTTTAGCTAACTAAATACAATAATAATATTGACTTTTATCAACAGAAAATTTCATCCTCTAAATAACTCAAATTTTAAGAGTACTAATATGTGACTAACACCCTTGAAACTTGAACTATGACAAAGATGATTTTAAGGGACTCAGCCCATGATGTACATATTCAAACAAAGGTTATTTAGCCTATTCATATTCTTTTATGCAAAATTCGCATGATCTCCACATTAAAACCATTCATTTACACCAGTCCAGATGACTCAAATTCAAATCGCACTGGAATTCAACTAAAAAATTATTTTTTCTTTAATTATTTTCGCTTTCAGAATTGTTACCGTTTTCAGTTTGCTATAATGACAGCGAAATGATGAAAATAGAATGCAACCTAAGGATTATCAATGAAAAAATACTTACTCGCGACATCAATGCTACTTCTACTTGCAGGATGTCAAACGATGAAACCGTCTGATAATAGTAAGACTTTTTATGTCGATTCCTCTCTTGCTGACTGTGTTGGTGTTGCACCAATGAAATGTATGAAAATAAAAGAAAATCCGGCTGATGAGTGGCAATTCTTTTATGGTTCGATTCAAGGTTTTGATTATGAAACAGGTTACAATTACATATTACAAGTGAAACAATTTGATGTACCAAATCCACCAGCTGATGCACCAAACATCCGTTATGAGCTAGTAAAAATAGTCGAAAAGAAATAATAATCACGACAATTTAATCGGTAATCAGCAGGTGTTTTACACTTGCTGACCTTTTTAATAATATTGAATATATTCGTCAATATAATGGCCAATAACTAAATTAGGCCAACAGCAAATATGACAAAAGAGATTAAATTATGAGCGCTAAAATTATCGACAAACTTGGGTTAATTACATTATCTCACCAGAAAATTGCAATGGTGCGTTCTCATAATAAACACTTATTTTATATTCCTGGTGGTAAGCGTGAAGAAGGTGAAACGGATGAACAAGCATTATGTCGAGAAATAGAAGAAGAACTTACATTACAGTTAGATATTAATTCAATATGTTTTTATGGTGAGTTCATTGGCCTTGCCGATGGTAAACAAGACGGAACACAAGTTCGTATTCGTTGTTATTTTGCAGATTATCAAGGTTTGCCAAAGCCTGCCGCAGAAATTGCTGAATTAGCTTGGTTTGATACCCGTGATCTATCTCATTGTTCTACTACTGCGATAACTATTTTATCTAAGTTAAAACAAGACGGAAAAATTGAATAATTCGCTAATGAATTCCCACAAAAAGTGTAATTTGATTTGTAGAACCACTTTTTAACCCTTACAATTCATAAATTAGCCTCAATATGCATTAGTATAATTTATAGCTTTATTTATTTTAATAATATGTTTGGTCTGATGGTGGAGTAAAAAATGGTCAGCTCTTTATATGCTGTACTAGGTGCCTTACTGCTGCTTAGGTTATCTTTAAATGTCGTGAAATTACGAGGCCAGTACCGCGTTGCTTATGGGGATGGCGGGTTTTATGAATTGCAGACGGCTATTCGTGTTCATGGTAATGCAATTGAGTATATCCCTATCTCATTAATTTTATTATTATTAATGGAGATGAATGGTGCGCAAGTATGGATGATCCATCTTTGTGGCATTATTCTAGTCGCAGGCCGGTTATTGCATTCCTATGGACTAAAAAATCACGATTACGCCTACCGTCGATCAGGTATGGCCGCAACCTATATTGCAATGACACTCATGGTTATCGCCAATACCTACTATTTACCTTGGATTCAAATATTCACATTTGAACTTTAGATTTTCTCATTCCATACGATATTTTTGAAAAATTTTATCGTATTTTCATTTTTGCGGTGTACTGATAGATTTTCAGGTTTTGCAGCTTTCTGCTACAATCCGCAACTACCTTCGTTTTATTTATTAATTTAATACAGATCTTATGTCAAGTCAGGATTCGAAACACCAAGATAGCCTCTTTTCTGCACCAATTGCTAACTTAGGCGATTGGCAATTTGATGAAAAAGTTGCCGAAGTTTTCCCCGATATGATCCAGCGCTCAGTGCCGGGTTATTCTAATATTATTACTATGATAGGCATGTTAGCAGAACGTTTTGTTACACCAAATAGCCAAGTTTATGACTTGGGTTGCTCATTAGGGGCGGCAACACTGTCTATTCGTCGTAATTTAACTGCCGATAATTGTAAAATTATTGCGGTTGATAACTCACCAGCTATGGTAGAGCGCTGTCGACGTCATATTGATGCATATAAAGCAGATACACCAGTTGATATCATTGAAGGCGACATTCGCCATGTTCAAATAGAAAATGCATCAATGGTTGTACTTAATTTTACATTACAATTTCTGAATCCAGAAGATCGTCAATTATTACTTAATAAAATCTACCAAGGGTTAAAACCAGGTGGAATTTTAGTCCTTTCTGAGAAATTTAATTTTGAAGATAGCGAAATCGGTGAATTGCTGTTCAACATGCACCACGATTTTAAACGTGCCAATGGCTACAGCGAATTAGAAATCAGTCAAAAACGCAGCATGTTAGAAAACGTGATGCTAACAGATACAGTAGCTACACATAAGTCTCGCTTAAATAAAGCAGGATTTACCCATTGTGAGGTCTGGTTTCAATGCTTTAATTTCGGTTCTTTATTAGCGTTAAAAGAGGCTCACTCATGATAGATTTCGGTCGTTTCTATCAGCAAATCGCAGTAGGCCCTTTAAGCCATTGGCTTGATACACTACCTGCTCAATTAACTGAGTGGAAGAAAAAAGGTTTACATGGCGGCTTTTCATCGTGGGAAAAAATGCTTGATAACCTGCCATTGATGATACCTACAGATTTAGATTTAAAACAAAGCGTCACTGCAACCCGTGATCCTGAGCTTTCATCAGGGGAAACTCGTCGCCTTAATAATATACTCGAACAACTCAAACCTTGGCGTAAAGGACCTTTTTCACTATACGGTGTTGATATCGATACTGAATGGCGTTCAGATTGGAAATGGGATCGCGTACTACCGCATATATCCCCACTCAAAGACCGCTATGTGTTAGATGTAGGTTGTGGAAGTGGTTATCACATGTGGCGCATGTTAGGGGAAGACGCTAAGTTTGTCGTCGGCATCGATCCTACCCAGCTTTTTTTATGCCAATTCGAAGCGGTGAGAAAATTAATAGGTGATAACCAGCGCGCACATTTATTACCATTAGGTATCGAGCAACTTCCTGCGTTAAATGCTTTTGATACTGTTTTTTCAATGGGCGTACTTTACCACCGCCGCTCACCTCTTGACCATTTATGGCAACTGAAAGATCAGTTAGTCAGCGAAGGTGAATTAGTATTAGAAAGCTTAGTCATTGAAGGGGATGAGTTCCAATGCCTACTACCGGGAGAACGTTATGCACAAATGCGTAATGTTTACTTTATCCCGTCAGCAAAAATGCTCAAGATTTGGTTAGAAAAATGTGGATTTGTTGATGTTCGTATTGTTGATCAAGCGGTTACTTCTGTTGATGAACAACGTCGTACCCCATGGATGAAAACGGAGTCACTGGCTGAGTTTTTAGACCCAAATGATATGACCAAAACAATTGAAGGTTATCCTGCACCACTTCGTGCCATTTTAGTCGCACGTAAACCTTAAAAATAAGGGAGGTATCTGCCTCCCTCATTTTCATTAAAAACGTTATGCCGAAACTTTTTCAGTAATTGAAATAAAATCTTTCATTGCTTCAACCGTTGGACCATCAACACAATAATGCGTAAACTCATCACTTTCACTATTCGATGCCATGGTCACCCCCACTTTACGATAACTCATGCTCGAAGGAACGGTTTTACCTGCTGAACTATGAACTTCGGCAAGGCCAATTTCCATAAACTTACTTAAATTTGCCAAACGCACTCCGGCGCCCGCCATAATCTGAGGTCCATTAATTTCAAGACTTTTTTCGTGTAGCTCTTTAAGTAAAGGAAGGCCCAGCTCTGCACTTTGCTGCTGACCTGAAGTTAAAATACGTGCCACCCCGAGCGTTTTTAACTGTTCCAAAGCAAGTAATGGATTGATACACATATCAAAAGCACGATGGAACGTAATATTCATTCCTTGTGCTATTTCCATTAATACATGCATACGGTCTAGATTAATACGCCCTTCTCTATCCAAGATACCGACTACCGCACCCGGGAATCCCATTTCTTTGACCATAATTAAATCTTCACGAATGACATCAAACTCACTCATGTCATAACAAAAATCCCCACCACGAGGACGAATAATTGGATGAACTGGAATATGAATTTTTTCTCTTGCCAGTTTTAGATATCCATAGCTTGGCGTTAACCCGCCATCAGCTGCACCCGAGCATAGCTCAATGCGATCAGCACCATATTCTTGAGCCACTTGAGCACATTCGATTCCGAAACAGCAAATTTCCAGTTTTGCCATGGTCACCTCCAAAAATGGTAATAAAGCGATTGCTTTAAATGCCCTAATTAATAACTTAGGGTAAGTATGTTATTCGTTAACACAACGATTAATAATGCCACTTATTGATAACAGTTACCGGATAGATATCACACCATGAGGAGTTCTATGGGAGCAATTATCAATAACGTTAATTACATCACTTATTTTTCACTTTCAATTATCTTTTTTAGCGAAAAAGGATGATATTTAACGGTAATAATTCCATTTGTCACTGCTAATGTGGGATTAGGTAGTCTTTCACTCTGCCCTTTAGGCTGACTTTCTTTCATACTAAAACCTTCGGGTAGCGGATTAGGTAACAAATTTGTGGCAACACTAATCAATAAATCAGGTTCGACATCAACGACCATTTCAATATGTTCCCAACTTTCTTGCGGATAAATTTTATCTTTAGGGAAAGGCAATTCAATAATAAAGACATTTTGTCCGGCGACGACAATTGGCTGAATGAGCTCATACAAACGGATAGATCGACCATTAATTTGGTTATCTGATAGTAAGTTTGCACATTTTATTAACCCATTATGCCAACGATTAGCAGTTATAAGGTGGTGGCAACGAACTGAAATATGGTCAATGTGATAATCAGTTAGAGAAATTTGAAGCTCTGTTGCCATCAATTGTAGTTTCTGCTCAAATACAGGCAAATCAGCCCATAAATCATCTAACTCAGGAACAATAGATAAATCAATCATTTAAAAACACTCTTTTCAACAAGGCTCAACATCTAAATAATAGTCGAATCAATAATAATAAAAGATAAACAAACGCGCAGACTGTAGCACGCCCCCCCTAAAATATGGTATAAAATCTGCCGATTTTTCTCTTCCACCTTTTAGTTCCGCGCTTGTGATGGCACAATACGGTAACTATGTTCGTTATTTAAGGTAATTCGGTGAATATTCAGGCCATTCTTTCAGATAAAATTTATGCTGCAATGCTAGCAGCGGGTGCTCCAGAAGGCAGCGAGGCAATTGTTCGTCAATCTGCCAAGTCACAATTTGGTGACTATCAAGCTAATGGTGTCATGGGCGCAGCTAAAAAAATGGGTATGCCGCCAAGACAACTGGCCGAACAAATTGTCAGCCATTTAGATCTTGAAGGTATTGCGACTAAAGTTGAAATCGCCGGCCCAGGTTTTATCAATATCTTTCTTGAATCGGGCTGGATTGCAAATTGTGCCGAAAAAGCACTCGTGAGTGAACGATTAGGTTTAGCGCCTGTAAAACAAGAAACTATCGTTATTGACTATTCTGCGCCAAACGTTGCCAAGCAAATGCACGTTGGTCATCTACGTTCAACCATTATTGGTGATGCTGCTGCACGTACTCAAGAATTTATTGGCCACAAAGTTATTCGTGCCAATCACGTCGGTGACTGGGGTACGCAATTTGGTATGCTGATTGCTTATCTAGAAAAAGTACAAAATGAAGATGCCAGTGACATGGCATTGTCTGATCTTGAAGAGTTTTATCGTGAAGCTAAAAAGCACTATGATGGCGATGAAGAATTTGCCCTGCGAGCGCGTAGCTATGTCGTTAAATTACAATCAGGTGATGAATACTGCCGTAAAATGTGGCGTAAACTGGTTGATATCACAATGCAACAAAACCAACAAACTTATCAGCGCTTAAATGTCACCTTAACCGAAGATGATGTGATGGGTGAAAGTTTGTATAACAGTATGTTGCCAGAAATTGTTGCTGATTTAAAAGCAAAAGGCTTAGCAGTTGAAAGCGAAGGCGCAACGGTTGTCTTTCTTGACGAATTCAAAAATAAAGAAGGCGAACCAATGGGCGTTATCGTCCAGAAAAAAGATGGTGGCTTCTTATATACCACAACCGATATTGCTTGTGCGAAATACCGCTATGAAACGTTACATGCGGATCGTTCTCTATATTATATCGACTCACGCCAACATCAGCATTTAATGCAAGCTTGGACTATCGTACGTAAAGCAGGTTATATTCCTGAATCTATGGCGCTTGAACACCACATGTTCGGTATGATGCTAGGCAAGGATGGTAAGCCATTCAAAACCCGCTCAGGTGGTACTGTACGTCTTACAGACTTATTAGATGAAGCGATTGAACGTGCTCAAACCTTGATCCGTTCAAAAAATCCAGATATGGATGAGGATGAACTGCTCAACGTTGCGAATGTAGTTGGTATTGGTGCAGTCAAATATGCGGATCTTTCAAAAAATCGTACCACTGATTACATTTTTGATTGGGACAATATGTTAGCGTTTGAAGGTAATACAGCGCCATATATGCAATATGCCTATACCCGTGTTGCCTCTATCTTCAAAAAAGCCGATGTGACTGAAGCCGATTTAACCTTACCAATTGTGCTACAAGACCCTCGTGAAATGGCGCTAGCAACACGTTTAATGCAATTTGAAGAAACAGTTCTAACGGTTGCTCGTGAAGGCACACCACATGTGATGTGTGCTTATCTGTATGACCTTGCGGGTCTATTCTCAAGCTTCTATGAACATTGCCCTATCCTTTCTGCTGAAAGCGAAGCGCAACGCCAAAGTCGTTTAAAATTAGCAGCCCTAACACAAAAAACATTAAAAACAGGCCTTGATACTTTAGGTATTGAAACCGTAGAAAGAATGTAATTTCTTATTGGCTATCAGCCTGTAAGTTATAAGCTTGCAATTTCCAATAACAGCTCACTCCGGTGGGCTATTATTTTATCTGTTCAGTCTTGATAATGCTCATTATAATTAAAAAAATCAGCCCAACTAGTTGTTAGCTGGGCTGAATGTTCACAAAGTTATCTGTATTTTAAAAATATTGATTACGCAATACTGTGTTTCTTGAAATCACGAGGACGAAAACCAAGTGCATACAACGCCACAAAATAGCTGCCGGCACCAACAACTACGACGCCCATCAAACGTAACATTCGCATTAACATATTGCCCTCTTGCCACTGTGGCATAAAATGCAATACAGCAAATAGCACTCCGGTCATCACAACAACCGCAATCAGTAATTTAAAAATAAAACCACGCCATCCAGCCAATGGTTGGAAAATATCTTGTTTACGCAGCTGCCAATACAGTACTCCTGCATTAAAACAGGCAGCAATACCAATGGAAAGTGCAAGACCAGCATGTTGCATCGGCCCAATGAATGCTAAGTTCATTAACTGCGTTAAGATGAGTGTAACTATCGCAATTTTAACCGGTGTTCTAATATTCTGACGTGAATAAAAACCGGGGGCTAATATTTTTACCAAAATCATACCGGTAAGGCCGACACAGTAGGCCATTAAAGCATATTGGGTCATAAGCGAATCATGAGCCGTAAAATTACCATATTGGAATAACGAAACCGTTAATGCTTCAGATAATACAGCGAGGCCTACTGCGCAAGGCAAGGCTAAAAGTAAACATAAACGTAGACCCCAATCCATCAAATGGCGATATTCCTGTTGATTACCACTCGTAAAACTTTTTGCAAGAGAAGGTAGTAAAATGGTGCCAAGTGCCACACCAAGCACCCCCGAAGGCAACTCCATCAATCTATCTGCATAATACATCCAAGAAACAGAGCCTGACTGTAAGAAAGAAGCAAAAATAGTATTAATAATCAGTGAAATTTGCGCAACTGACACCCCTATAATTGCGGGGCCCATCATTTTCATTACTCGCCAAACACCACTATCGCGAAAAGAGAGACGCGGTAATACGAGCATACTGATCTTTTTTAGATGTGGAAGTTGATAGACTAGCTGCAATACGCCACCGACTAATACCGCCCAAGCCAATGACATAATCGGAGGATCAAAATACGGCGCGGCAAAAGCCGCAAAGAAAATCATACTAACATTGAGCAATGTCGGAGCAAAAGCAGGAACAGAAAACCGATTCCATGTATTAAGAATTGCGCCAGCAAGGGAGGCCAACGAAATTAAGAAAATATAAGGAAAAGTGACACGTAATAAATCAGTTGTTAATGCAAATTTGTTAGCGTCATCCGTAAAGCCTGGCGCCGTAATATAAATTATCCACGGAGCGGCAATCATTCCGATAACAGTAACAATCGCTAGCGCAAGCGTTAGCATTCCCGCGATATAAGCCACAAAGGTTCGAGTTGCCTCTTCACCTTGTTGATTTTTATATTCAGCAAGTATGGGTACAAAAGCCTGAGAAAATGCGCCCTCAGCAAAGATTCGACGTAATAGATTAGGTAACTTAAATGCGACAAAGAAAGCATCTGCCGCCGCTCCTGCACCAAATACTCGAGCAATAATAGCATCACGGATAAACCCAAGCACACGAGACATCATGGTCATGGAGCTTACTGCCGCCAGCGATTTTAATAAATTCATGATAGATAGACTAAAAGAAAACAATCGTGCCAGTTTAACAGCCCATGACACGACTGACTACGATTGAAAGGTAAATTAAGCGTTTATAAGTCTAGGATTTAGGTTGTTTCCAAGTATCATCGGTTAACGCAGTTAACACATGATCACGCCACTCGCCGTTTATTTGCAGATATTGTCTCGCATATCCTTCGCGTTCAAAACCAAGGCGGGTTAACAAATTACCGCTGCGTGAATTATGTGGCATATAATTCGCCATGATACGATGCATCCCCTGATGCTTTTGCATATATTGAATTGCTTGTATTAATCCTTCATGCATCAAACCTTGTCCTTGCCACTTTTCACCAAGTGAATAACCCAAATAACAAGCATGAAATGCGCCACGCAACACATTGCTAAAATTAGCCACGCCGATAACTTCATTTTCATCGTTATCTAGCAACAAAAAGTGAAATGCACTGCCTTGACGATGCATTTCACTCATAACATGTAATCGATTATTCCAACCTGCTGGTTGAAAATGTGAATTATCACGAATAGGTTCCCACGGCGTTAAAAAGTCTTTATTTAAGCTGTAATAGTCAGCTAACCGATAATTATCACGCTCATATGCTAAACGAACGATCATCCTTTCAGTAATAAGACGCACTTTGGGTTCATTTGACCGATAACCAAACATCGTAATCCCTTAATTAATTTTTTAATTATAAAACAAACAGCGATATTCAACGATAAAAATAAATCATCAATCCTGCCTTGCTACATCGATAAAAAAATATCATCTGACTTTCTATATTCTACTGATATTATTAATAAGAAACATTAAGAATCCTTCCCTCTTTGCTATTTTTCTAATGGTGTGTCATGGCGCAGGTGTCACGGGCAAGAAGCCTGGGTAAATATTTTTTATTACTAGACAACATGTTAGTTGTACTAGGCTTTTTTGTGGTGTTTCCTTTAATCTCGATTCGCTTTGTTGATCAGCTTGGTTGGGCTGCGGTTGTTGTTGGCTTCGCTTTAGGGCTGAGACAATTTGTTCAACAAGGATTGGGTATTTTTGGAGGCGCTATCGCCGACCGTTTTGGTGCTAAACCCATGATTGTTATTGGTATGCTACTGCGAGCTAGCGGTTTCGCAGTCATGGCCGTCGCTCATGACCCTTGGATTTTATGGTTATCCTGCGTGCTTTCTGCCCTCGGTGGTACCTTGTTCGATCCACCAAGGACTGCGCTGGTCATTAAATTAACGCGACCTTATGAACGGGGTCGTTTCTATTCATTACTGTTAATGCAAGATAGCGCAGGCGCTGTCATTGGTGCATTAATTGGTAGTTGGCTATTACAGTATGACTTCCACTATGTTTGTTGGGCTGGTGCTGCTGTCTTTATCATCGCCGCAATTTGTAATGCATGGTTGCTACCTGCTTATCGTATTTCAACAGTCAGAACCCCGATAAAAGAAGGCATGGGCCGCGTTCTTAAAGATAAACGCTTTGTCACCTATGTCGTAACATTAGCGGGTTACTTTATGCTTTCGGTGCAAGTGATGTTGATGTTTCCTATTGTCGTTAACGAACTTGCAGGAACGCCAACGGCCGTTAAATGGATGTATGCGATTGAAGCCGCTATTTCATTAACGCTGCTTTATCCTATTGCGCGTTGGAGCGAAAAACATTTTCGCTTAGAACAGCGTTTGATGGCAGGGCTATTTCTAATGAGCCTAAGCATGTTCCCCATTGGAATGACTACTTCATTGAATACCTTATTCGGCCTGATTTGTTTATTTTATTTGGGAACAGTAACTGCTGACCCTGCACGTGAAACACTCAGCGCCTCTTTGGCAAATCCTAGAGCTCGAGGAAGCTACATGGGCTTTAGTCGCCTAGGACTCGCCCTTGGAGGCGCAGTAGGTTATACCGGCGGTGGCTGGATGTATGATATTGGGCATCAATGGGGAGTACCACAATTGCCTTGGTTCCTACTCGGTATTATCGGTTTTATTACTTTATGGGCGCTGCATAAGCAATTTAATCGCAAAAAAATAGAAACAGCCATGTTGAGTGGACAGTAATAAGCTAAACTAGCAGAATTACTGTCTAAGGAGTCTTTATGAAAAAGTTTTTATTAGCGACCATATTGGGGCTCGTTGCCCTCCTCGCAGGTTGTAGCCAATTATCAGAATTTAGTATTAATGAATCACAAATTAATAGCTACCTAGCCAATAAAGTTAAATATGAGCATAAAGTCGGTATTTCAGGCTTTGCAGATGCAGATATACAACTCGCAAATTTAAAATCCGAAATTGGTCGTAGTGAACCAGGTAAAGTTGCTTTAACGGGGGAAGCTACTGTAAAGCTGGATTCATTAATTGGTAAAGCTGATGCCAAAATTGAGTTAACATTAACCGCTCGCCCTATTTTTGATGCAAAAACAGGCTCTATTTATTTAAAAGAACTAAATATCAGTAAATATAAAGTGATCCCTGAAAATATGGATACCGCAATTTCTGCCATTATTCCTTACTTAAATAGCTCTCTTGAAACTTTCTTTGAAACTCAACCAGTTTATGTATTAGATGCTAATAATGGTGCCGCTGAGGCAACAGCAAAAAAATTAGCCAAAGGGCTTGAGATAAAGCCGGGAAAATTAATAATCCCATTAGTTGATTAACTCAGACCATGAATTAATTTGATTGATAAAAGCATTTAAGGCAACAAACAAACTTGTTGCCTTCTTTATTTAATTAAAATTATTTATCAATTTTGAATAATTAAACAATAAAAAGAGAAAAACAATAATAGGATACTCTATCTGTTAACAGTACTGGCTCCAGCTTTATAATTTATTCAGCACAGTGTTGTTCCCATATTTTTTGGAACTCTTCTTCCGATATCATCTCACCCTCGAAGTCAAAAAGTGGAAATGAGTATATATAGTTGCCTTTGTTGTCCTTAGCGGCTTGAACAATAAATCTTTTGTACTTATAAGGTACGTCATTTTTAAATGCATATACCTCACCACAAACATTACCCACCTCTTTGTGAATTGTCTTAGTTCTGGATACATATAATTTAACTTCTCTAAATTCAGATGCTTGAGGCAAATACATAAAGTTAGATACCGCTAACTTTGCGCCATCAATAACACTAGGTTTAAAATTTAAATTAACCGACATCCCCAATACAAATGCAAACAAAACCATCAATGCTATGCAAAGTAAATATAAAATCCGAGTAACCATAATTTATTAATATTTATAAGATAGATAGTTGCAAAGTACTCCCTGATTCGATTTGTTGCAACAAAAAACCCACAATTTCAATGCGGGCTTGTGAGACAATACTGTAGCAATAGGCTAAGTGGCGTTTTTTACATCACAATTAACTGAGTCTACCAATAAAATATTTTAAAATATCCTTATTCTCATTTACTCTGAATCTAATTCATCACGTAATACAATCACGGCATCACGGGTAATTTGAGCTAGTGTGCGATAAAAAACAGTTGTAGCATGCGCTTCAACTTTACCTAAAAATGTCCCACTCCAACTCAAAATATAACTATCAAACAACTCTTCTTGCGCCGCAGTTTCATCTTCTGCTGCTTGATCTTCAAGCCAAGATGCCGCAAGAAGTAAAGCACCGAATGAATCTGTATGAGAATCGGTTAATGGCATAGCTCTTAATGTCAAAAATTCACGAATTTCAGGCTCAGTAATTTCAGCATCATAATCATTAGCGCGCATAGATACCGCAGGCTCAGTGCCACCAAACATTCCTTGATAGTCCTTGGTAATCGCATTGATATCAACAGATGTTGCCATTCTCGCCCAAAGCTCATCTTGTTCAATTGGCCAAGATGCCTTTAGTTTGTCTTGTGCAATTAAATCGAGTAATGGTTTTACCAGCACATCGTCTGGTGAGCGTTGAAACAGTGTGCCTAAGATACGACAGACAATTGAGAATTCATTCATTTACCGGTTCCTTTTTCGGTTACTATGTAATCACTTCACTAAAATGATTACGCTTTAAAATTAGTATACCTTAAAAGTCGGCTAAACCACCCATAACCTAAGATTAAGACTGGGGGGATTAAAAAAGCGTAAAGATTTGGCTTTACGCTTAAAGCGCTCACGTTGCAGCTAGTGAACAACGCTACAACGTGAAACATAATGAGATATTAGTATCCTCGAATTAAATCAACGATACCTTCAGGCGTTTGCCCTGCTTCGATACGTTTAATATTACTCGCTATCATATCCATCGCTTCTAATGGTTTAGTAAACGCTGCAACATGAGGAGTTATCGCGATACGTGGATGGGTCCAAAATGGATGCATTTGTGACAAAGGTTCATTAGCAAAAACATCAAGAGAGGCTCCAGCCACTTGCCCTATTTCAAGAGCGGATAACAAATCTTGTTCAATAAGATGAGCGCCTCGAGCAAGATTGATGATATACGAATTTGGCTGTAACTGGCTGAACAGTTGCTGATTCAAGATACCCACCGTCTCTGGAGTGCTCGGTAACAAGTTAATAATCACTCGCGTACCAGAAAGAAAACTCGGCAGTTGGTCTTTACCATAATAACTTTTCACATTATCAATGTGCTTTTCAGAACGACTCCAAGTTCTAACATGAAAACCAAAACTAATTAAACGCTTAGCCACAGCTTGCCCTAGTGCTCCTGCCCCCATAATTCCCACCACAAATTCTTCGTGTTGGTAAGCGGGTAATGGTTTCCACTGACGCTGAGATTGTAGTTGGCGATACTCATCCATTCGACGAAAATAAGATAATACTTTAGCCATTGCATATTCTTCCATTTGAATGGCCATACCGGTATCTTCAAGGCGCATCAGTGGAACACCTGCGGGTAAAGTTCCTGGATTGTCTTGTTCTTGTTTTAAGATTGCGTCAACACCGGCACCTAATGCAAAAATACCCTTCAGATCTTTTCTACCGGCTAAACACTCATATGGTGGCAACCAAACCATCGCGTAATCAGCATGTTGGTTATCCCCTTTTTCCCACTGACGAATATTGGCTTGCGGTAATCTTACTCGCATCCCCTCAATCCATTGCTTCGCATCAAAAAATGGGTGGTAAAATAAAATATTCATGGCAACTCCTCTTGGGTTTCTAACAGAGTGTGCGTAAAGGAGTTTATTTTCAAGTCAATACAACCATCTAGATTGCACCCGATCAGTATTTTGTTAAGTAGATAACGAATTTTGCAATAATACCTTGCAGTTTAAATTAACAAATAATAATTAAATAAAATTAGAAACTAACTTCGTCGAATAGATAATAATCAAATTGATTTTTATTTAACTAAACAACCACAAAAACAAGAATAATAAGCAATAGGGAGTTGACGTAAGGCGCTATTTTCCCTATAGTAGCGCCCCGTTGCAGTGCAAGTTTATAAAGTAGTTTTTTCTATCTTATATCTTATAGTGTAACGACAGCATTAAAAATACGGTGAGGTGTCCGAGAGGCTGAAGGAGCACGCCTGGAAAGTGTGTATACGTGCGAACGTATCGAGGGTTCGAACCCCTCTCTCACCGCCATTTTTAAGCAAATTTTTATATCTACTTTTCAATTAACTCTTCCTTAGTCAATCTGCTTTCAGTTTTAATTTCTGTTTGAATAACACCATAACCTTTCGCATGATATTCACGACTGATGTCTTCCCAAAGCTCTGCATTTTCAACACCGGCAACTTTAGGATCAAACACTGGGTCAACCCCAAGTTTTTCCTGCCTTTCGTAATCTCTAAGAGCCCTAAGCGCTGGCTTAGATAAAAAGACAATTGCGACCAAGTTTAAATAGCTCATACTACCAAAACCAATATCACCCAGCCCCCACATGATACTAACGGATTGCACACTTCCCATAAAAACAATCCCTAAAAAAACAAATTTTAGTATCAATTTTAAGACTGGATAAGAGAGCTTGCGGTCGAGATAAACTATGGTCGTTTCTGCTATATAGTAGTAAGCCATCAAAGTGGTGAATGCAAATAAGAACACAGCTATCGAGACAAACCCCGATCCCGCGGAGGTAAATACCGTTGATACGGCCATTTGAGTCCAAGCTGTACCAGCCGCGACACCAGGGACATATTCAACTAACGCCGTTGCAGAGCCATCAGGGAATACATTGTACATATTGGTCACTAAAATCATCAAACCTGATGCAGTACATACCACAACAGTATCAATATAAATAGAAAATGCTTGGATAAGGCCCTGTTTTACGGGATGGCTAACTTCGGCTGCCGCTGAGCTAAATGTTGCCTCGCCGGCACCTGCAACATTCGAAAATACAGCGCGGCGTACCCCCCACGAAACCGCAGTACCAATAATTCCACCAAATACCGCATCCATTCCCAATGCACTACGGAATATTAAGCTGAACATCGCTGGCACTTTTTCGAAGTGACTTCCTAAAATAATGACCATCATGATGATATAAGCGATAGCCATCAACGGTACAATTTTATCGGCAGCACTAGCTATACGTTTGACACCGCCAAAAATTAGCCATGCCATTAATACGGTAACAATCGCACCAGTCACCATCGGGGGAATATTAAATGAGGTTTGGAATGAATCCGCAATGGTATTTGCTTGAATACCCGGCACTAATACACCATAAGATAAACAAATCACTACCGCGACCATAATCGCAAATGGTTTTAATTTTAAGCCCTTTTCAATGTAATAAGGAGAGCCACCACGATACTGACCATCAGAACGCTGCTTATAAATTTGTGCTAATGTGGATTCGATAAATGCACTCGCACCGCCCAATAGCCCCATGACTACCATCCAAAATATAGCTCCCGGCCCTCCCGCTGCGATTGCAGTAGCAACACCGGCAATATTACCTACGCCAACACGACCAGATAGTGCAAGGCAAAATGCTTGGAATGATGATATCCCTTCTTTAGAGGCTTTATTTTCTTTTAGTAAGCAAACCATTTTAATTAAGTAGCGAAATTGCACACCACGCGTGAGCAGCGTAAAATAAAGCCCAACACCCAGCGATAATATCACTAATGCATTACCCCAGATGTAACCAACGATGGTATTTACGATGGCTTCCATATGAATACTCCTTCGTTATTGTAATAATATGTTTTATGTTTGTAGGGTAAAAAAAACCTGAGCCAATATTGGCTCAGGTTATTGTGATTTAATGATTGATAAACCAGATAACTTTAGTTTGGGTGTATTGTTCAAATGCCTCAATTCCGTTGTCTTTCCCCCCAAAACCTGATTGACGAAAACCGCCAAACGGTGTGGTAATATTTCCTTCACTAAATCCATTAATAGAAATAGTGCCCGCATTGATCTGCCGTGCAATATTCATCACACGATGGATATTTTGACTATAAAAAGAGGCCGCAAGCCCATATTGAGTATCATTAGCCAATGCGACCGCTTCTTCATCTGTATTAAAAGAGGTAACGGCTAAAATAGGTCCGAAAACTTCCTGCTTAAAAAGCGACATCTGTGGTGTAATATCATCAAAAATTGTTGGTTCAATATACCAACCAGCACCTATTTCACTGTGTATTTTACCCCCAGTAACAAGATGCCCGCCTTCTTTAATTGTGAGCGCTAAAAATGATTTAACTTTTTCAAAATGCGCTTCTTCTACCATGGGACCGATAGAAACATCAGCATCCATCGGATTGCCTACTTTCCATAATGCGGCCGCTGCAATCAGTTTTTCGAGTAATAATGGCTTAATCCGTTCATGCACAATAAGCCGCGAACCACAACTGCAATTCTCACTCATATTCCAAAACGCAGCAGCCATAATATGAGGAATAGCAGCATCGATGTCAGCATCTTCGAACACTACTTGCGGACTTTTTCCACCACACTCAAGAACGATTTCCTTTAAGTTACTTTCTGCCGAATATTTTAAAAATAAGCGCCCTACCTCAGTTGAACCGGTAAAAGAGACCATATCTACATCACTATGTCGGCCAAGCGCCTCCCCAACTTTTTCACCTAATCCACACACTAAACTCAACGCACCTTTAGGTACGCCCGCTTCATAAGCAAGTTCCACTAAGCGATAAGCGCTTAATGACGTTAATTCTGCGGGTTTTACAATCACGGAATTACCTACCGCTAATGCCGGTGCAACTTTCCAAGCAAACATCTGAGCAGGAAAATTCCAAGGCAATACAGCGCCGACGACGCCAATCGGCTCATGTACAATCAAACCCAACTCTTGTTGACTCGTCGGAGCGACCTTACCAAATAATTTATCTACAGCTTCTGCATACCAATAAAAAGTTTCAATGGTAGCGGGTAAATCAGTGTTCAAACATTCCGTAATTGGCTTACCTGCATCGATACAATCAAGTGCAGCAAGCTCTTCACTGTGTTCTTCAACCAATTGCGCCCACCGTAACATAACTTGTTTTCGTTGCTGGGGTGATAACCCACGCCAGTTACCCGCTTTAAATGTTGAGCGAGCAAGACTAACGGCAGCATCGATATCGCTCACGCTTCCATCAGCAATATAACCAATCACACTGTTATCGATAGGTGTTCGATTCTCTAATTTTGCGGCGTTACTTTGATAATCTTCAATTAAATTACCCGCCCATAATTTCCCTTTTTTAGCACGTTCAAATACCTGCTCTTTACTTATTTTCATTATTATTTCCCTTCTATCGTGATAAGAGAAAGGAACTCATCTCGTTCAGAGTCAGAAATATTAGTTAATGGTAATCGAACGGGTCCAACCTTAAATGCACTTTTAAAACAGCCGGCTTTCGCTTTTTGATTATAATTACCCGATTCCATCGAATAGATTGCAGGATAGATTTCATTCATGATCTGCTTTGCTTTTCCCCAATCTTCTTGTACTGAAGCTTCATAGATAGCCACTTGCTCTACAGGAAATACATTTCCTGATCCAGCGATCCAGCTTCTGGCTCCCCAAAAGAAGAAGTCGACAGGCTGGTCATCACAGCCACAAATAACTTCGAAATTCTCAAATGAAGTTTGAAGAAGACGTAATGCACGACTAAAATCCCCGCTGCTTTCTTTAATGGCCACAATATTGTCAATTTCAGCCAGTTTCACGACAGTGTCATATTCAATTTCAATACCAATACGCGCAGGAAAGTTATACATAATGATGGGGAGTGATGTTGACGAGGCGACTTTTTGATAATGTGCAAATATCCCTTGCTGGTCAGGTAGGCTATACGGAGGTGGCGATAACATTAATCCTTCATAACCTAATTGCTTTGCTTGTTCCGCGCGATTAATAGCACCTTCGGTTGATAGATCATTAATCCCCGCTATCAGCGTAACTCTTCCCTTCGCCACTTTACTTACTGTCATCAGTACTGTTTTACGCTCCTCTTCATTCAAAGCGTAGTATTCACCAGTGGTTCCACAAACCACTAAACCTGTCACACCACTGTCGATAAGTTTTTCGGTTAATTCAGCTAACCCACTAATATTCAATGATAAATCATCATGAAATGGTGTGACAATAGGAACTAGGATGCCATGAAAATTCATTGGAATTCTCCTCAAAATTAAAGAAATCTTTCGATGGTAAAAGGCAAACAATCGACCACTGTCGGTTGCTCGTGGATCAAGTTATTGACAATATCTGCGGTGAGAGCAGCTTGCGTAAGTCCCAAGTGTTGATGCCCAAAAGCAAAAATATAAGGGCCTTTCTTATCGATTACGGGTAATGAATCTGAGGTCGTCGGACGAAACCCCATCCATTCACTGCTTTGATGGGTATTTAATGATTTATTCAGCATCGGCGTAGCTAGAGGAATAAAGTGGCGTGCCCGCTGCATGTTAGGTGGACGCATCAACCCTGCATATTCAACTGTACCTGCAAGACGCAATCCCCCCTTCATTGGCGTCATAATAAAACGCCGATCCATGCTAGATACGGGCACAGTCAGCCTGTTGATTTCTTTCGGTAACATCAAGTGATAACCACGCTCCGTCTCAAGAGGCACATTAATACGACTAACCATCTTCACTAATGACTTAGAAAATGCGCCACCCGCAATCACCACTTTTTGTGCATCAAATTCACCTTCTGTTGTTGTGACTAACGCTTTATCACTCGATGATGAGTTAATGGCGATCACTTCACAGCCTGTCAGCACATTTCCACCTAATTGTTGAAACGCTTGTACTAGCCGTGCATGTAATGCAGTCAAGTCAGTGACATGCCCAGTATTCGGATAAAAAAGCCCGCCGAGTTGGCTGGTAGCTAATTCAGGCTCACGAACCAATAGCTGTTCTTGAGTTAGAAATTGATTTTGCACCCCAATACTGTTGAGGTATTCCCCATGTTGATTTAATTTATCCAGCGTTTTTAGCTTTTCTGCAACCAACAACGAGCCAGTTAGTTTGACTAAATCACCTAGTTGCCATTTCTGCTCAAAGGCTTGCCATGAGGTTAATGAAGCGCTATTGAATATTGCTAATGTTCGATGGATGCGCATAAAATGTTTATGTCGCATATTTCCCAGTAATTTCAATAACCAAGGCGTTAGCGGTAATAAATATCGCCAATCTAAACGCAAAGCACCAAGAGGATCGAAAAGCATACCGGGAATTGATTTCAAAATAGAAGGATCAGCAATAGGAAAAACTTGTTCGGTCGCTATATGCCCTGCGTTACCAAATGACGCGCCGGAACCAATCTCATTTTTATCAACCAATAAGACATCAGTTCCCTCAGCTTGCACCGATAACGCAATGCTTAAGCCAATAATGCCACCACCAATCACCATCACCGGATATTTTTTAGTCATGATGACACCTCACGCGGTCGTGATGCCAAAACGAAATGGATCTTGCTCATCAATTAATAAGCTATTTTGCCCACTAATATAGGCAGTACCACGGATAGTTGGGATGATGCCATTTTCATCAGAAGGTTGGTAACTGGCTTGGAATTGGCTGCCGATCACACTGGCTTGATGCCATATTTCGCCCGCCGCCAATTTTTTATCCGCCGCAAGGCATGCAAGCTTGGCACTAGTTCCCGTTCCACAAGGTGAACGGTCATAAGCACCACCAGGACAGAGCACAAAACTTTGGCTATTGGCGTTGGGATGTGAGCCAAATAATTCGATATGGTCAATTTCTTGGTTATCTTTGCCGTATATACCTTGAGAAGCTAGGGCTTGCTTGATTTTTAAACACAGCTCAGTCAACGCTTTAGCATCACGATAGCGAATATCGATAGGGGAATTTTCGACCAAAAAGAACCAATTACCTCCCCATGCAATATCTCCAACAATGACACCTACATCAGGCACATTAATTTGCACTGCCTTACGGTAACGGTAGGAATAAACATTTTGAATACTAACGCTGCCATCTTGGTGTAATTGCGCTGTAACATCCCCCACGGGTGTTTCAATTAGATGTTTGCCATAAGATATCTGACCTAAAAAATGTAATGACGTGATTAAACCAATCGTGCCATGCCCACACATCCCTAAATAACCTTCATTATTAAAAAAAATAACACCCGCGGCGGCTTTAGGATTTTGTGGTCGACATAATAATGCGCCAACCAAAATGTCATTGCCGCGAGGCTCTAAGATCGTGGTGCAACGCCATTGGTCATATTGAGTGCGTAATATTTCTAGACGAGAAGCCATATTTAAATCACCCAATTCAGGGAAGCCATTAATAACTAAACGCGTTGGCTCTCCTGCTGTATGTGAATCAATAACTTCTATTTTTCGGTACTGCTTCTGCATTAGATTATCCCTGTTAAAATTTAATTGTTAACAGAATGCTTGATTTTTGTTAATAACTCTTGATATCTTTCAAGTCAACTTATGCGCTTTTCTGCACAATATAAAAATATTTTAGATAACTAACAAAAATTGTTTAACGGACAGGAGCACTGCATGATTAACTTAAATAAATTGCTGTTGATTAGTCAGGAAAATATGTTATTCCCTATTGATAATATTAATAATTTTCTTAATCATCTAGGGTTGATTATGCCATTAATTAATACCTTGCCGAACGTGACTTTTTTTGTAAAAGATAATAATGCCAAATACTTACTTGCTAATGAAAACCTTGCTAAACGTTGTAAAATTGACACCGTAAATAATGTGATTGGTAAACGCGCCGAGGATATTTTTCATATCGATTTAGGTCAAAGTTATAGTTCACAAGATTATTTGGTAATGCAGAAAAAAATTAGTGTTATCAATAAACTTGAATTGCATCTTTATACAGCAGGATTATTAGGTTGGTGTCTAACAACAAAAGTACCTATATTTAACACTCGGAACCAAGTGATTGGTGTTGCGGGAATTTCTGTTGATTTGCAAGATGTAAAATCTATTAGTCCTAAGCTTAATAGCCAACTTAGCCGAGTTGAACGTTTTATTAGTCATCATTTTGATACCGCAATTAAAATCACAACACTTGCCGATATTTCAGGCCTGTCACTTTCACAACTAAATCGCCAATTTAAATCTATTTTTTTAATTACTCCTCAACAATATATTCAGAAAAAACGCCTAGAACATGCGATAGAATTATTAGATGAAGATTATTCTATTACTGATATATCAATTAAATGCGCTTATGCAGATCACAGTGCTTTTTGTCGAAAATTTAAAGAAATGACCACAATGACACCAAGCCAATTTAAGCGAATGCGCTCAAAAATAGAAAGAAATAATCATATTGAAACACATAGCAACTATAGCCTCTAATGCAACACTGCTATTCGGTTAACGCCTCTTCTGACTATGGCATAAACGCATTAATCTACCTTTAGTTTTTAACCATTCAAACTATGGGTCGAATATAATATGCAAAATATTAATTCATTAAAGCGATATCTTATTGCGCTTTCTTTACCAATATTTCTGTCTTCACTCAGTACTAGCATTACTAATATTGCGGTACCCTCGCTAATATCAGCTTTTAACGCCTCATTCTCACAAGCTCAGTGGGTTATCGTAGCCTATTTAATTACCCTAACCAGCGCTGCTATTTTGACGGGTAGCCTTGGCGATCGCATCAATCGTCGTACCATTTTATTATTTTCACTGAGCCTCTTTATCATTGCTTCTGCATTAAGTGGACTTTCACCAACAATAAATTGGTTGATCGGGTTTCGTATTCTACAAGGCGTTGCGGCAGCAGGTATGATCAATACTACCATGGCAATGATTGCAGGATTAAATGCAAAAAATAAAGGCGGATTTGCCATGGGACTGATAGGTTCATTATCGGCTATCGGTACAGCGGCAGGTCCTACTTTAGGTGGATTGTTAATAAACTTATGGGGCTGGCAAGCTATCTTTTTAATTAATATTCCTTTTTCTATTATTGCTTTATTCCTCATCATCCGTTTTGTCCCAAAACAAGCCAGTGACCCTATTGAACATAAACCCATTGATATTCTAGGTCTTTCCCTGCTAACTATGGCAATTATTCTGTATACCTTTAGTATCGTGAACTGGGGAAGCTATAGCTTCTTATTAATAGCACTATCAGTGATGAGCGTAATTTCATTTGTAATTGTTGAAAAACGTATAGCTCATCCTGTCATTTCTATTGAATTATTAAAGCAACCCATTCTATTTATTGGCGTAATTCTTAGCCTACTGGTTGCAACCGTAATGATGACAACGTTAATTGTTGGGCCATTTTATTTATTGTATAAATTAGTATTATCCCCTTGGCAAATGGGGCTTGTAATGTCTTGTGGTCCAATAGTTGCTGCTTGTGTAGGATTACCCGCAGGAAAATTAGTTGATAAGTTTAATCCAAACACGATTATTTTTTATGCACTCATCTGCATGGTGTCAGGATTCACATTATTTGCACTCTTTGCTCAACACTTATCCATTAGCTTATATCTTCTTTTTATTACGCTGATTACATCTGGCTATGCCGCATTTCAAGCCGCAAATAATACTGCAATCCTATTTGGAGTTAATTCAAATAAAAAATCATTACTGGCTGGCGTGATTAATTTATCGCGTAATTTAGGTTTAATTAATGGTGCCGCATTAATGGCAACATTATTTGCTTTTGCCGCAGGTGGTACAATGAATGCAGCGATGCCACAAGAAAATATAGTAGCCGGTTTTAGATTGACCTTTGCCATCAGTGCAGTTTTAATGTTTGTAGCGTTAAATCTATTATTTTTTCATCAGCGCTATGTTACAAAGCAAAATATCGACAATAATTCTGACAACTAGGCTTAGTGCAAAATTGTGCATTAATGCAATATGGTGGTGAGTCCAATATGCTAAATATCGATTTAAATCTGTTAGTAATGCTTAATGCTTTACTAACAGAATGCAATGTAACAAAAGCAGCGCAGCGTTCCAATCTCAGTGTATCTGCGATGAGCCGTGCATTAAACCGCTTACGTACATCGCTCAATGACCCTTTGTTGATGAAATCAGGTAGAACAATGGTGCTCACGCCTTATGCCCTAAGCATTAGAGCACAAGTATCACAACTAATGGATCAACTTGAATATGTCTTTGTTGTTCCCAATAAGCTTGATTTAGCCGTTTTATCTCGACAATTTACACTTCGTGCCTCCGCGGGTTTTGCGGAAAACTACGGTTCAGCATTATTAACATTAATCAGACAACAAGCACCGAATGCGACTCTTCGAATTATCAGTAAAGAAATTAAACACACTCAACAGCTTAAGCAAGGTGATATTGATGCAGAAATTAGTGTCATTACTGATAATACTGATCCAGAACTCAAAAGCCGTTTCCTGTTTAGTGATGTATTCATTGGGGTATGTAATGTTACGCATCCACTCGTTAAGCAACCTATAACACTAGAATTATTAAATAACTATGATTTCATTGGTGTACAACGACAATATCCATTTAATCAACTAACCCATGAAAATTGTGCTTGCACTTCTACTGACACAATTAAACCCGCCATTCTCAACGTCACTGGATTTTCAACAGCAATTACCATCGTGAGCCAAAGTCAACTCATTGCTATTCTTCCTAAAAGATTTACTCATATTTTGCGTAACCAAGTTTTAAAACAATCACTGTTTAGTTTTCCATTACCTTATTCAATTCCTTCATTAAACATTTCGTTATTATGGCATCCAAAGATGCACAGTGACCTTGCTCATAAATGGTTTCGTGACTGTATCCTACAGGTTTGTAATGAGATAAATGACATTGATATTTGATATTTCATGGAACAGATCATAACTAATTCGGCTTAATCTTTTAGTTCATTTGCATTCTTAAAATATGATTTAATATCATTACGTTACCTATCTTTTTTTATTAACCTCATAATTAAATGACAATTCATCCCAAGATTAACTTAGGATAGGTCTTATTGCAGCTAATCGATAATAGCGTATTGATATGTCACAAATCTGTAGAATAACTGCGGTGATTAGTAAGGATAACTAAATGACAATTTATGATCTAAAACCTAAATTTCAGGATCTACTTCGCCCTATTGTTTATAGGCTATTTCAAGCAGGTATTACAGCTAATCAAGTAACGCTTGCTGCGCTGCTATTATCTATTTTTATTGGTGTTTTGTTATTTATTTTTCCTAATCCTCGCCTGTTTATTTTATTACCTTTTGTCTTATTCATTCGCATGGCGCTAAATGCTATTGATGGCATGCTAGCCCGTGAACATAATCAAAAAAGCCACTTTGGCGCTATATTAAATGAACTCGGTGATGTTATTTCCGATGTTGCCCTGTATCTTCCCTTCGCACTACTTTTTCCAAATGCATCTTGGTGGATTTTACTTATCCTATTATTAGCCATACTCACTGAGTTTATTGGTGTGCTTGCACAAACGATTGGTGCCTCTCGACGTTATGATGGCCCGATTGGTAAAAGTGACCGTGCGTTTATCTTTGGTGCTCTAGGCTTAGTAACCTGCATTTTTCCCCAAATAGCCTTTGCTAATTGGACTAATTACCTTTTTGCCGCTATTTCTGTGCTGTTATTGTATACCTGTTATAACCGTATCCACCGTGCTATGGCTGAACTTGGCCGTCCTATGGATACTCATTAAGGAATAATGATGAACTTTCAGACAGACTATATGACACAACGCCCTGTGGTTGAATCTCATTTTAAAACAAGTGATCATACATCTCTTTTTTACCGCTACTGGGCAACGGAAGATATTACAGATAAAGCCATAATTTTATTTCATCGTGGCCATGAACATTCAGGTCGTATTGCCCATTTAGTCGATGAATTGAATTTATCTGATTATGCCATGTTTGCATGGGATGCCCGCGGGCATGGCGAAAATGACGGTCCTCGTGGTTATAGCCCATCCCTTGGCACATCAATCAGCGATGTAGATGAGTTCGTCCGTTATATTTCAACACAATACCAAATTCCTTTAGAAAATATTATAGTTGTTGGCCAGAGTGTTGGGGCGGTTTTAGTTTCTGCTTGGGTTCACGATTATGCACCTAAAATACGAGGAATGGTGTTAGCATCACCCGCTTTTAAAGTAAAACTTTATGTCCCATTTGCACGTAGCGGCTTAGGGCTTATGCAAAAAATACGCGGATTATTTTACGTAAACTCTTATGTCAAAGCTAAATTTCTTACTCATGATGAAAAACGTATTGAGTCATTTAACCGCGATCCATTAATAACTCGCCCTATTGCCGTCAATATTTTGCTTGAACTATATAAAACGGCAGAACGTGTTGTCGCCGATGCAGGAGCAATAACGCTACCAACTCAACTCTTTATTTCTGGAAACGATCACGTCGTTCACCACAAGCCACAACATCAATTTTATGAAAGGCTCAATACGCCAATCAAAGAGAAACATGTTTTGGCTGGCTTCTACCACGATACCCTAGGTGAAAAAGAGCGACATATTCCGATCGAAAAAATGCGTAGTTTTATTACTAAACTCTTTGAGTTCCCTCGTTACCAGCATGATTATCAATTTGAAGACACTTGGAGCGTAAGTGCTGATGCTTTTCGTGCATTAACGGCGCCATTACCAAATTGGTGTCCTAAAAATATCGCTTATAAAATAATGAGCAAATCAATGAGTAGCCTTGGTAAAGCATCGGAAGGTATACGTATCGGCTATGATAAGGGTTTTGACTCAGGTTCAACCCTTGATTATGTGTATCGTGATAAGGCACAAGGTAACGGATTATTTGGCCGAGTCATGGACAGACAATATCTCAATAGTATTGGTTGGCAAGGCATTCGCCAGCGGAAAGTGAATATTGAAAATATTATCCGTCAAGCTATCCGTGATTTAACTGATAGTGGTAAACCCGTGCATATTATGGATATTGCCGCAGGACAAGGTCGTTATATTTTTGATGCAATTAATGATTATGGGAAAGTGCAATCTGTTTTACTACGTGATTACAGCCCTGTTAACGTAGAACAAGGCCGGCTACATATTAAAGAACGTTTTTTAGAAGGTAAAATACGTTTTGAAGAAGGCAATGCCTTTGATGCTGATGATTTAGCCGCTGTCACGCCTGCACCCACTTTAGGTGTTGTCAGTGGTTTATATGAACTATTTCCAAGTAACGAATTGATTAAAGCTTCATTAAGTGGTTTAGCTCGTGCTATCCCTTCGGGCGGATTACTTATCTATACCTGCCAACCTTGGCATCCTCAAGTTGAAATGATTGCACGAGTATTGCCAAGCCATCAAGGTGGCCAAGCTTGGGTTATGCGTTGTCGTAGTCAAGGTGAAATGGATGCATTAGTTGATGCTGCTGGATTTGAGAAACTAAACCAATCTATTGATAACTGCGGGATATTTAGCGTGTCTATTGCTAGGCGCCGTGATCCTGAAAGTAATTCTAAATAGTTAATTCTAATTGATTAATAACCATACTAAAGACTCATCATGACAGGCAGCCTCTATCGGTGCTTGTCATAACTTACATAAGTTGATTCTTCTCGCCAAACAACCTATTTTATTAACTTATTAATTTATCGAAAGCATTTCAATGCATATAAAGTGAGTTAACCCTATTTATCCTGTGGTAACTGAATCACAAGACTACAATGAAAATATTTAACATATAGCATTACAACCGAATAACAGGACTAAAGCTTCCACTTAAAGGAATAGAGCCAGAATATGACTGCCATTCATATATCAGAACAACCGTCATCGCGTCGCCAAATTTGGCTATTTGGTTTTTTATGGCTAGCATTTTTGGCACCATTTTTCTTCCTCACTTATGGGCAGGTCAATACTTATACCGCCACTTTAGCCACTGTGCCTTCTATTGTGTACTCATGGGAGCACCATATACCATTTTGGCCTTGGACGATCATTCCCTATTGGAGTATTGACCTTTTTTATGGGTTATCTTTATTTATTTGCACCACTCGTCGTGAACAATGCATCCATGGCTTACGTTTAATCTTAGCCTCTTTAATCGCCTGTATAGGCTTTTTACTCTTCCCACTTAAGTTCAGTTTTCCTCGCCCAGACACCCAAGGTGTTATGGGTTGGATGTTTGATAGCCTTGAACTTTTTGATTTGCCGTTTAATCAAGCCCCCTCATTACACATTATTTTATTATGGCTCCTTTGGTTACGTTTTCGCGCTCATACCCCAACACAATGGCGTTGGTTACTGCACAGTTGGGCCATCCTGATTTTAATTTCTGTGCTCACCACTTGGCAGCATCATTTCATTGATATTGTTACAGGCTTCGCTGTTGGCATTCTAATTAGTTATCTCTTACCCACTAAGACACGTTGGCAATGGCATTACACTGGTAGCCCACGTAGCCTTAAAATGAGTATAAATTATGGTTTAGCTTCACTTCTTTGCTTTGTGCTCGCTTTTTTAATACAAGGTGCCGCTTGGTTACTATTATGGCCAGCTATTGCCTTATTATTAGTTACTTTTGGCTACTTAGGTGCCGGCGCCTCCATTTTTCAAAAAACACCTGATGGCACCATATCGCCTTCAGCTACTATTTTACTATTACCGTATCGACTATTCGCTTCTTGCACCTATCATTACTTTGCCAAGCAATGTAAGCAACCCAGCGTAGTCAATAAAGATATTATTTTGGGAGGCCGTCCACTATATCCTTTGCAAGCGAAAGCCGTTTTAGATATGACTTGCGAATGGCCTCGCAACTTCTACAGCCAAGGACTCAATTATTGTAGCCAACCCCAAATAGATTTGTTACCACTTAGCCCGGAGGATATTGAACGATCCGTACATACCATGGATACGTTAGTCAAAAGTGGTACAGTCTATATTCATTGCAAACTGGGTTATTCGCGAAGTGCGACTGTTGCTGTTGCTTGGCTCGTTCATAATAGCACCGCTAAAAACATTGAAGAGGCAATCAAAATAGTGAAACAAGCACGGCCACAAGTTGTTTTAAATGCAGCAACCGTGTCTCAGTTATGTCAGTGGTATGAACAATTTCAGATGAAGAGAGTGAGGTCATGAATCTATTAACAAATAAAAATAACGGAGAAGTGATTATCATTTTAACAGCAAGTTGGCGTTATTTCGCGCTAGGCTCTTTACTCGCTTTTACGTGTCAATTTATATTATATCTTTGCTCATTTTCGAATCGAATTAGTTTATTTATTGGTACGACTTTATTTATTATTAATCACTACTATATTTACCGCTTATGGTTAGATAATCATTTTTTCAAACTCATTTATCATCAGGGTACCGACCGCCATTTTGATGAGGCATTTCTTTATCTTTTCCCGAATAAACAACCCATTAACAGTATGGAAAAACGTTGGTCTGGCACAAAGAAACTATTTAATTATTGTTTAGTTTCTATTGTCCTACTGTGGGGATGGCTATTACTTTCAATTATAGTTAAGACCATTTAGCCATTTAAATACTAAAGTTAAGGAAACTGACTGAATAAAATATGGCAAAAATCAATCTCTTTTAATAGTTTAGTTTTTTATTTAAAAAATAATTTTTAAATAAAAAGTAATATCTTAAATTGCCAAATTAACTACACTTTAACTATATTGAACAATACCTATCTTAGGATATAACGCTTTTTTACTTTAGTGGCCGAAAACGTTATGATAATTACGGTTTCATTGATACATAACAGATTTTTTTAATCCGATAAGCGTATTCTTATACGTTTATTTTCACCCTGTTATTTTGGTAGGGTACAATGAGTACAAAAAAAATTAATAGATTGCGCCCTTTTAGTGCGCTAATTGATTCATGTTGGAAGGAAAAATATACTTTTCCTCGTTTTATCAAAGATTTAATTGCTGGAATTACAGTTGGTATCATTGCAATACCACTCGCAATGGCATTGGCAATTGCCAGCGGAGTGCCCCCACAGTATGGCCTTTATACTGCCGCAATTGCAGGCATTATCATCGCTATATCTGGGGGTTCTCGTTATAGTGTTTCGGGACCGACAGCCGCATTCGTAGTGATTTTATACCCCGTTTCGCAGCAATTTGGATTAAGTGGGTTACTTGTTGCCACCCTCATGTCGGGTATTATTTTACTCGCAATGGGTTTTGCTCGATTTGGTAAATTTATCGAATATATTCCTGTTTCGGTAACTCTCGGATTTACCTCCGGTATTGCTATCACTATTGCAACGATGCAAATTAAAGATTTTTTTGGTCTGCAAATGGAGCATGTCCCCGAGAACTATGTCGATAAAGTCATCGCGATTGCGAATACTTTTCCGACGTTTCAATATAGCGATACGCTAATTGGCTTATCCACTCTACTAGTACTGATTTTTTGGCCTAGATTGAAATTAAAGTTACCGGGTCACTTACCTGCATTAGTTGTTGGTACTTTCGTCATGTGGATACTTTCACTATTTGATATGCAAGTTGCGACTATTGGCTCTGAATTTAGCTACTTATTACCCGATGGTACTGAAGGCAGTGGTATTCCGCCTATTTTACCGCAATTTATTTTACCTTGGGAATTACCTGGTAGTGCCCCTATTAGCTGGGCGATGATCACGGCTTTAATGCCTGCCGCATTTTCAATGGCGATACTTGGCGCAATAGAATCACTGTTGTGTGCAGTTGTTCTCGATAATATGACAGGTAAAAAACATCATTCCAATAGTGAACTTATTGGGCAAGGGATTGGTAATATTGCAGCACCTTTCTTTGGAGGGATCACCGCGACAGCTGCGATTGCACGCTCAGCAGCAAACGTACGTGCAGGAGCAACTTCACCAATTTCAGCGATTATCCACTCAATTTTAGTTTTATTAACACTACTCGTATTAGCACCCATGTTGTCATATTTACCATTAGCCGCCATGTCTGCACTACTGCTAATTGTTGCATGGAATATGAGTGCAGCAAGTAAAGTCGTTTATTTAATAAAGCGCGCACCTAAAGATGACATCATCATTCTAATACTTTGTATGTCGCTCACAGTGCTGTTTGATATGGTTATTGCCATTACCGTTGGAATTGTACTCGCATCACTGCTATTCATGCGTCGTATCGCTAATATGACACGATCGACACAACTGCCTGAAACGGATGAAGCAAAAAAACGCTTAGTCGTACGAATTAATGGCCCATTATTCTTTGCAGCTGCGGAACGTATTTTTGATGAACTTCGTGTTAAAAGTGCGGGCTATGAAAGTATTGTTATGCAATGGGATGCAGTTCCTGTTCTTGATGCGGGGGGCTTAGAAGCATTTCAAAAATTTATTGAGGCGGTACGTAAAGACACTCATATTGTAGTATGTGATATTCCATTCCAACCATTGAAGACGCTTGCCCGTGCCAGAATGACACCTATAGACGGCGTTCTAAGCTTCCATAATTCAATGGAGAGTTCAATAGAAGAACTCGAAGCAATGAATAACGCAAGAACACAAACAGACAGTATTGACACTAAAAATTCAAAATCGTAAATAAAATACCGCCATATGACACTTCATGTGGCGGTATTTTATTATTTATTCAAAACAATACATCTCATTAGCCCAAGATTGTGAACTTTGCATATTTCGTTCAACACCACGCCCCGAAAAATACATTTCTGCAATTTCATACTGTGCAACCGATTGAAATGAATAAACTCATAGTTACAAGAACAATTTTACTAAATACATTTTCAATGATGTTCATATAGACCTTTGGCAATGCGTATTAAGCCAGTAAATGTTAAAGCAGTGCAGAACCCTGCCCACCATGTTGCAAAAAGTATTGATATAAATTATTCATTCCTACCCAATGATTTTCACACCATTGTGGTGCTAATAAGGTTGGCTTTCGAGCACTGGCGCTGATCCGATGATAAACAATTTCGGAAGGTGTATGGCGGATCATTTCCCCTGCAATCTCGGTATATTCCTCTAATGAAAGCGTTTCTAATCGCCCAGCTCGCCAACTTTTTGCCATTACACTGCCCTCCACAATATGCAATGGATGCAGCTTAATACCATCAGTTCCACACTCGAGCACCTTGTCTAAGGTTTGCATATTCATTTGAGCATCCTCTCCCGGCAAGCCGCAAATTAAGTGGGTACAAACCTTAAGACCTAAACGACGCGCTTTTTGTGTTGTTGTTTGATAGGCCTCGAAATCATGGCCTCTGTTTATACGATGTAGTGTTTTATCATGAGCACTTTGTAAACCAAGTTCTAGCCAGATTTCATAACCCAATTCGCGATAATGGCTTAATAGTGATAAAACCGAATCGGGGACACAATCAGGGCGGGTTCCAACACATAAACCAACAATATCAGCTTGCCTTAGAGCTTCTTCATATAGTTGTTTTAGAAGGTGAACTTCCGCATAGGTGCTGGTATAGGCTTGGAAATAAGCCAGGTAACGCTTTGCTCGAGAAATACGATTAATTTGGCTATTAATTTGCTCAGTAATCGTCTGAGATGACTGACTTTCGTCAGTAAAAGAAGCGACATTACAGAAGGTACAGCCACCGCGGCCAAGCGTACCATCGCGGTTAGGACAACTAAAACCACCGTGCAGCGTGATTTTATAAATTTTTTCACCATATCGGCGCTGAAGATCAGCGCCGAACATGGAAACTACTTGTGTGAGTTGCATGATAAACCTGAATTAACGGCTAGTATCTAACTCTGGAAAACTTTTCACCAAGGTATCAATTGCTTGAATTTGCGCGAGGAAAGGTTCGAGTTTATCAAGAGGTAATGCCGAAGGACCATCACATCTCGCATTTTCTGGATCTGGATGTGCTTCAAGGAATAAGCCTGCCAAGCCGACAGCCATACCTGCTCTTGCGAGCTCAGCCACTTGGCCGCGACGACCACCAGATGCGGCACCAAATGGGTCACGACATTGTAAAGAATGGGTCACATCGAATATAACAGGACAACCTTTAGATGCATGCATCATGACATTAAAACCAAGCATATCCACAACTAAGTTATCATAACCAAAGTTTGCGCCACGATCACAAAGGATGATTTTATCATTACCACCTTCGATGAACTTTTCAACGATATTGCCTATTTGGCCTGGGCTAATAAATTGTGGTTTTTTAATATTAATCACAGCATCCGTTTTTGCCATGGCAGCAACTAAATCTGTTTGGCGAGCTAAAAATGCAGGTAATTGAATGACATCAACAACTTCAGAAACTGGTTGTGCTTGAGCCGCTTCATGTACATCCGTGATGATCTTCACACCAAATGTATCTTTCAGTTCTTGAAAAATTTTCAAACCTTCTTCAAGACCGGGACCACGGTAAGAATTAATAGATGAACGATTAGCCTTATCAAAAGAGGCTTTAAAAACATAAGGGATGCCTAATTTTTGTGTCACAGTGACATAGTGCTCACACACTTTCATTGCCATATCACGCGATTCCAGCACATTCATTCCACCAAATAGAACAAATGGTAGGTTATTCGCGACATTGATATCACCGATACTGACGACTTTCTGTTGCATACTCTTACCTTTCATATCGAGACAGATTAGCTGCCTCTACGTTAATTAATGTAATACTACCGGATGGTTATCCAATGAATAGATTTGAATCTTAATCATTTCTGATACCGGATCTTCAGGGCATTGTTCAATAAAATAATTCAGGTCGCTCAAGGCGACATGATTACAATCTAAATGTGCCAATATAAGTCCACGATCACGGATTTCATAAGGGTCTTCAGGATCAAGTGTTAATAGTGTTTCACACACTTTTAACGCTAATTCCATTTTTTTCTCTTCCATTAAAGCCGCTTTTAATGTGTCGAAGATTTTTCGAATGATCACACTATTTTCAGCTTCTTCAAGTTTATCGTAGAAGAGTTCTGAATAAGGATCAACGGTCCCTTTTAGCCACATACTCAGTGTATGCAATGATAATGTTTCACCATTCACAGGATTAATAAACCACTGAGAACCATCATTTTTTTCTGCAACAAAAAGCAATTGCGTTGGAAAAATAGCGGGGGCGATATCAATGCCTAATTGCTCAGAAATATACAGAAAAATTGAACCAAGCGTCACTGGCGTCCCTTGTTTCGAGGACAAGACTTTATCTAGCCATAACATGTCAGATAATGAATAGACACCTTCAGCTGGGCCAAATGACCACTCACCATAAAATAAGGCAATAAGTTGTTCAATTTTTGAATTATTATCGGCTTGCAAGTCTATTGCAACTTTCGCTGCTGAAACTAGGCTATCGAGTTGATGTTGAACCTTTATAAATGGAAAATCGAGGCAGATGTTCTGAGAAACCATCATGATGCCTTCACTTAAAGGTAACTTATTAAATTCAATATTTGCTATGGTTTTCATTCTTTCCCACTGCATTCGCTCACTCAGCGCTGCCACTGGCCAAGTGAGACTCTATCTCGTCCACCATAATCGAGGCAGGTTTCAATATTGGTGTACCCATGTTGTTTAAATAACTCTCGCACAGCTAATCCTTGCTGCCAACCATGTTCAAGAAGCAACCACCCTTGATTTTTCAGATAATACTTCGATTTAGCAATAATATGTGCTAAATCAGACAAACCATTATCTTTTGCTACCAACGCAGTTGTTGGTTCAAATCGCACATCACCTTCATTGAGGTGATTATCACGTTCATCAATATAAGGAGGATTACTAACAATCATATCAAATTGTTGAATCGATAGTGAAGTAAACCAATCACTTTGTATAAATTGAACATTCGAAATATTCAAACGTTGTTGATTTTTTTGCGCTAAAGCGACCGCTTCCAAACTAAAATCCACGCCAATCACGGTGCTATCAGGTAGTTCTGACGCTAGAGCAAGTGCAACTGCACCTGTACCTGTCCCAAGATCAAGCAAATGACAATGGCTTTGATTGAGGTGCGCTAACGCTTGTTCTACAAGACATTCTGTATCAGGTCGTGGAATTAATGTTGCGGGGGAAACATACAAAGGCAAAGACCAAAATTCGCGCTCGCCAATAATGTAAGCAATAGGCTCGCCCTGCTCACGCCGCTGCAAAAGTGGCTCAAGTTGAGCTTGCTCATCAGCACTAAGCTCAGTCTCACTAAAGGCAATAATATAGGTACGGCTACGCCCAGTGCAATGTTCTAATAGGATTTCAGCATCCCGTTTTGCACTGTCGCTAGCAGACAGCCGACTGCCTGCCTGCTTTAACCATTCACTAAATTGCATTAATCCTGCTCAGACAAAGCAGAAAGTTGGTCAGCTTGATATTCGTTGATAATAGGTTGTATCAATGAATCTAATTTACCTTCCATCACTTCATCCAAACGATATAACGTGATATTAATTCGATGGTCAGTCACACGCCCTTGTGGAAAATTATAAGTACGGATACGGTCTGAACGATCGCCTGTTCCTAACAAATTACGACGCTCCGAAGCTTCAGCAGCTTGACGCTTAGCCATTTCTGCTTGACGAATACGCGAACCTAACACTGACATCGCTTTCGCTTTGTTTTTATGCTGAGAACGTTCATCTTGACACTCGACCACGATACCCGTTGGAATATGCGTAATACGAATAGCAGAATCGGTGGTATTTACGTGCTGTCCACCCGCTCCTGATGAACGGAAAGTATCAATACGGATATCAGTCGGACTGATTTCAGGTAATTCGGCTTCCGGTAATTCAGGTAAAATGGCGATAGTACAAGCAGAAGTATGAATACGGCCTTGTGACTCGGTTTCAGGAACACGTTGAACACGATGCCCGCCTGATTCAAATTTCAAACGACCATATACGTTATCACCTGAAATTTTTGCAATAACCTCTTTATAACCGCCATGTTCACCATCACTGGCGCTCATCAATTCAACCTTCCAGCGATTATTTTCAGCAAAACGGCTATACATACGGAATAAATCGCCCGCAAATATTGCAGCTTCATCACCGCCTGCGCCTGCGCGGATCTCCAGGAAGCAGTTATATTCATCATCGGGATCTTTCGGTAGTAACAGTAATTGTAATTCCTGTTCTAACTCTTCATTACGCGCTTTGGCATCTTTTAGCTCTTCTTGAGCCATTTCTTTCATTTCAGGATCATCTAACAGCATTTCAGCGGTTTCAATATCATCCTGCACAGCGCGCCATGATGTAAAGCATTTAGCAACATCAGATAACTGTGAATATTCTTTTGATAAAGCACGAAAACGGTCTTGATCGGCAATTACACCTGCATCTGCAAGGTGCGCTTCAATTTCTTCGTAGCGTTCTTGTAATGCTTCTAGTTTTGCGACAATAGAAGGCTTCATTCGTTATATCAGACCTATGATTAAAAAGTGGTTATTGATGGTCCAGCCCTAAGCTGTCCCTAAGAAGATTCAAACGCTCAATATCACCATTCCCAGCAGCTTGCTGCAAAGATTTGGTTGGAGCGTGGATAAGTCGGTTGGTTAATTGCTGCGATAACTGCATAATCACTTGCTCAGGATTAGCGCCTTGACTTATTGCCATCAACGCTTTTTCGGTCATATTAGCCCGAATTGCCTCAGCCTGCTCTCTATAATCGCGAATTGTAGATACCGCCGATTGTGAACGCAACCAATCCATAAAATGGCTACTTTCTTGCTCAACAATAAATTCAGCTTCAACAGCTGCGGCTTTGCGCTGAGCAAGGTTCTGCTGAATAATAGACTCTAGGTCATCAACAGTATAGAGATAAACATCTCTTAATTTATTAACATCTTGTTCAATATCACGAGGCACCGCAATATCAATCAATAACATAGGCTTACTACGACGCGCTTTCATTGCACGCTCGACCATTCCTTTACCAATAATAGGTAATGGACTCGCAGTAGAACTAATGACAATATCCGCTTCCGCTAGGCGGTTATCAATATCTGATAACGTAATGACCTGCGCATTCACTTCATTTGCAAGTAACTCGGCACGCTCACGGGTTCGATTAGCTATCATCATGCATTGAACCCCATGCTCTCGCAAATGGCGTGCAACTAATTCAATCGTTTCACCGGCACCCACAAGCAAAATAGTTAAATTTTTCAATGATTCAAAAATCTGCCTTGCGAGAGTACAAGCTGCAAACGCAACTGATACTGCATTTGCGCCAATATCTGTTTCGGTACGTACCCGCTTAGCCACGGAAAATGACTTTTGAAAAAGACGCTCTAATTCACTGGATAATGAATGATTACCTTGTGAAAGTGCAAATGCTTTTTTCACTTGCCCCAAAATCTGAGGCTCACCGAGCACTAATGAGTCAAGCCCACTTGCTACTCGCATTAAGTGGCTCACAGCTTGGTCATCTTGATGCCAGTAAAGACTCGGTTTCAAATCTTTAGGGGTTATATCATGAAAATCACACAACCAATTAATTAATTGCTCTTGTGCTTTCTCTTGTGTTCCTAAACTTAGATACAGTTCAGTTCTATTACAAGTAGACAACACAACGCCCCCGCTTACATGAGGCTGCTTAAGTAGCTCCCCAAGTGCATGGTCAATTTTATCAGGACCGAAAGTCACCCGCTCACGCAGGGCTACTGGTGCTGTTTTGTGGTTAATGCCTAATGCTAATAAGGTCATTGTGCTTACGACAGGCTCACATTGCTAATTATTTATCATTATAAGTAATGCCAAATAATAACGGCACGACTGTTGTTTATATTGGTGTATTGTAGATGATTAGCGCACATCGATCTACGGGTAGAGATTAGCTATCATCAGAAAGATGATCGACACCAAAAAATTAACCTACAATTGAAGCAAAAATATCAAGTAAACTCGGTGATTAAATATTGATTAAATAAATTTTAAAGCTTTATTTAATTTTACTATTCTGCACAATTCTTTTCTATTCTTCTGTTAATATTTTATAACTTATAAAATTATCAATAACAATAACATGCATATAGAATGCAATTATTTCGCACACAAAGCAAATGGGCTTTCACGATAAAAGTGAACGAATAAACCCAATCTGATTGATAAATTAGCAATATTGGCGCATTTTTTCTTTATGTTGAATCATTAAATACGGCATTAATATCATTGAGTAACGAATATCGAGTATTCATAGTAAAAATTACTCAAGATTAACGTCCCATTAAACTGCTAAACTAATACTCATAGTACTTGCTCATAGTGTAATCACTGCCGACCTCGCCCAGCTAATGGAAAAATGATAAAATCATCCCGTCGCCAGTAAAAATAAGTTGTTACCTAAAATTATGTTGTCACGGAATACTATGTTGAGACTCGATAATATGTACTTTTCCCAAAATTTGTCATTTCTCCACCCTGCTAAAGGCTTTTTACGTCTATTACCGCTTTCGTGTTTAATGCTAACCGCATGTGTGACAACGTCACAAAACACCACTAAAGGGACTGGCTCAGCCTCGGATGCACAATGGAAAACCCATCAACAAGAACTGGCTCAATTACGTGATTACCAAACTCGGGGTTCTTTTGTTTACAATGGTGGAGAAACAAAAACCTATGCAAAATTTTTCTGGCAACAATACACGCCTGAAAAGTATCGTTTGCTACTGACTAATCCACTTGGCAGCCGTGAGCTTGAACTGACTGTTGAACCAGATTTAGCACGCTTGACCACCAAAGATGGTAAAACACATATGAGTGATGTCCCGAGCGAGCTCATTTATCAATTAACAGGTATGGAAATTCCATTAGATGACTTAACTTCCTGGCTGACCGGCTCTCCGGGACGAGCGACTGAATTTACTTTAGATGAAAATCATTTATTAAAAACAGTTATGTTTGAACAAAATGGTGAAAAATGGCAACTCGATTATATTTCCTATGACAACAAAACGGTGCCAATGCTCCCTAATCACCTTGAACTACGCCAAGGTAATAGAATAATCAAATTAAAAATGGATAGCTGGACACTGAAAAAATGACCTTAACTTGGCCCTCACCCGCAAAATTAAATCTCTTTTTGTATATTACAGGACAGCGACCTGACGGTTATCATGAGTTACAAACCTTATTTCAATTTTTAGATTATGGTGATGAAATTACTGTCACGACGCGTGCCGACAACCAATTAAATCTAACCACAGAAATGTTAGGCGTTGAGCCTGAAAATAATTTAATTGTCAAAGCAGCTAAGCTTTTACAATCTTATTGCAAAAATACCCTACAACATCAGGGAGCTCTTGGTGCTGATATCAGTATCCATAAGGTTTTACCAATGGGTGGAGGGATTGGCGGCGGCTCTTCCAATGCTGCAACAACATTAATTGCATTAAATGAACATTGGGGAACACAAGTTTCTGATGAGGTACTCGCGGAGTTGGGTAAAACACTTGGCGCTGATGTGCCCGTTTTTGTTAAAGGGCATGCTGCATTTGCCGAAGGAATTGGTGAAATTTTAACCCCTGCGTCCCCAAAAGAGAATTGGTATTTGGTCGCGCACCCCGGAATTGAAATTTCAACCCCGACAATCTTCACAGATCCGCAATTAAATCGAAATTCTCCAAAACGCTCTCTAGCCGCATTATTACTGGCTCCGTACGCTAATGACTGCGAACCAATTGCAAGAAAACGTTTTCGTGAGGTTGAACAGCTAGTTTCTTGGCTGTTACAATACGCTCCGTCTCGCCTAACAGGAACAGGCGCTTGTGTTTTTTCTGAATTTAAAACACAAGCTGATGCCCTTAAGGTGTTAAATAAAGCCCCATCGTGGGTGCAGGGATTTATAGCCCAAGGGGCAAATGAATCACCGCTGCACAGATTCCGCGCTGGGATAACCCGTGTATTGCACCAATAATCACTGATATCATCAATCAATGTTATTGGTCAACAATATCTCTCTGGACGCAAGCCTGAGGTTTTTCTCGTGCCCGATATGAAGCTTTTTGCTGGTAACGCTATACCGGAACTAGCACAACGTGTTGCTAACCGCCTTTACACTAATCTTGGAGACGCGGCTGTTGGTCGTTTTAGCGACGGCGAAGTCAGTGTTCAAATTAATGAAAATGTTCGCGGTGGTGATATTTTTATCATCCAGTCAACCTGTGCACCAACCAATGATAACCTGATGGAACTGGTTGTTATGGTCGATGCCCTGCGCCGTGCATCTGCTGGTCGTATTACCGCTGTTATTCCTTACTTCGGTTATGCAAGACAGGATCGTCGCGTACGTTCTGCCCGTGTACCAATCACCGCTAAAGTTGTTGCAGATTTTCTGTCCAGTGTTGGGGTTGACCGTGTTCTTACCGTTGACTTACATGCAGAACAGATCCAGGGCTTCTTTGATGTTCCTGTTGATAACGTATTTGGTAGCCCTATTCTTCTTGAAGATATGTTACAGAAGAACTTGGAAAACCCAATTGTTGTATCTCCAGACATCGGCGGCGTCGTTCGTGCTAGAGCAATTGCTAAACTGCTAAATGACACTGATATGGCTATCATTGATAAACGCCGCCCACGCGCGAACGTTTCTCAAGTAATGCATATTATTGGTGACGTTTCAGGTCGCGACTGTATTCTAGTTGACGATATGATAGATACAGGTGGCACGCTATGTAAAGCTGCTGAAGCGCTGAAAGAACGTGGTGCTAAACGCGTATTTGCCTATGCAACTCACCCAATTTTTTCAGGTAATGCTGTACACAACATCAAAAATTCAGTTATTGATGAAGTTATTGTTTGTGACACCATACCTCTTTCTCCTGAAATCAAAGCATTGCCTAATGTTCGCACCTTGACCCTGTCAGGTATGTTAGCTGAAGCAATACGTCGTATCAGTAATGAAGAGTCTATATCAGCAATGTTCGAGCACTAATACCTGAAAACGGGGGTATTAATATCCCGTTTTTTTATTTAAGCTAAACAAAGCGATAGGTCACGAAAGAAGTAGCGCCCCTACAGTTGACATCCAACTGTAGGGGCTTTATTTTTTTATTTATCTCACTTAAACCATAATTCGATTACCTCATTCATAAATACACTCCTCATAAGAGTTCCTCAGGATTTCTTAATATTCAAACTTATCAATGGCATCATGACAATAAAATATCATGATAAACAAATAGATATATATTATCTGTGGTTAATTTGAATAATTGATTTGGGTAACGAATGAGTAACTAATTTGAATGGATGCTAGGCTTTGATAATAATTTAATACTAATAGGCATGATAAAAGACATAAGAGCGAGTTCCCCATATAAAGAACATCACTCTTATTATTCATATTATTAATAACTGCAATGTATTAACTGCCCGATAATTGTCAAAATTATGCAATTAATACTCTATAATTATTGCTATGCCGTTAATATTATGGATAACGATGATTGTCATTACGATAGTGGTGTTTTAGCAGCCAGTAACGGTCTGCAACTTTTTCTCTACCGCCAACTCTTGCACCTACTAACCAAACTAATGCCCCAATAAATATGCCGAAAAGTGAGCCGTTAGTAACCAATTCTGACAATCCGAAATTGACAACGTGAGAGAATAGATTAACTCCGATGCTACCAATCATCATGATTAACCCTATTCCCATTAAAACATTACCAACCACATGAGCAAATTTACGTTTCATAACTACCTCCACTATCAGTAACCTGATAAGTCAGCAAGTGTAAAAAAATTCGGTAAAACTTTATATTTATGTAAGTATTATAGTGCGCTAAGTAAAATTATTTGCGATAGACATCACATGTACAGAATTTTACCGATAAATCTGCACATAATGTGCCTTTCTCAAAGCAATACTAATAGCGAATAATTCAGATGATGATAATAATCATGGTTACTTTATGAGTGGCATTTTTTACATCCTTTCTCTCACAGGGTAAACTAGGGCATTATTTCTATAAACTGACTGTGAAATCGAATCCGTGAGCAAAATAAAATTAATTGTTGGTCTTGCTAATCCAGGCGCTGAATATGCGCAAACTCGACATAACGCAGGAGCATGGTATGTTGATTTACTAGCCGATCGTCATAATCAACCGTTAAAGGAAGAGCCAAAATTTTTTGGTTATACTGCACGTATTAATATTGGTGGCAATGATGTTCGCCTTTTAGTACCAACAACATTTATGAATTTAAGTGGTAAAGCCGTTGCTGCAATTGCAAATTTTTATCGTATCGAACTTGATGAAATTTTAGTCGCTCATGACGAACTCGACTTTCCTCCCGGCGTGGCAAAAATGAAGCTTGGTGGCAGTAATGGTGGACATAACGGTTTAAAAGATATTCAAAGCAAATTTGCTAATAATCCTAATTTTTATCGGTTACGTATTGGCATTGGTCATCCTGGCGATAAAAGTAAAGTTGTCGGCTTTGTTTTAGGAAAACCGCCCATGTCCGAGCAAAAACTGATTGATGAAGCTATTGATGAAGCATTAAGCTGCACTGAAATCCTTTTAACTGAAGGTATGAATAAAGCAATTAACCGACTACATAGTTTTAAAGCAACATCATAAGAATAAAACTAATCATACAAAATTAATTGCTACTTTGATTATTGTTACAATAAAAATAAGTTTATAAGGTCAACCACCTCTAAGACTTCATTTCATCAAAGTCTACTTTTTGTGTATAATCAGCGGCAATTTTCTAACATCAGGTGCAGCACAAGTCTGCCCCTTGCTATTAAGGATCGAGACATATGGGTTTTAAATGCGGTATCGTTGGTCTGCCTAACGTGGGTAAATCCACACTTTTTAATGCATTGACCAAAGCCGGTATCGAAGCGGCCAACTTTCCTTTTTGTACGATTGAACCCAATACGGGTGTTGTGCCAATGCCAGACGCGCGTCTTGATCAATTAGCCGAAATCGTAAAACCACAACGTATTTTGCCAACCACGATGGAGTTTGTTGATATCGCAGGTTTGGTTAAGGGTGCATCCAAAGGTGAAGGCCTTGGAAATCAGTTTTTAACGAATATCCGTGAAACCGAAGCTATTGGCCACGTAGTTCGCTGCTTTGAAAATGACAATATCATTCACGTTTCAGGCAAAGTCGACCCTGCATCTGATATTGAAATCATCAATACAGAACTTGCATTATCTGACCTAGATGCTTGTGAGCGTGCAATTCACCGCGTACAGAAACGTGCAAAAGGTGGCGATAAAGACGCTAAAGCAGAATTAGAAGCATTAGAAAAATGTCTGCCTCACCTTGAACAAGCAGGCATGTTACGCAGCTTAAATTTATCTGCGGAAGACAAAGCCGCTATCCGTTACTTAAGCTTCTTAACCTTAAAACCAACTATGTACATTGCCAACGTCAATGAAGATGGTTTTGAAAACAACCCATATTTAGATGTGGTTTATAAAATTGCTGAATCAGAAGGTTCTGTAGTTGTTCCTGTCTGTGCAGCAATCGAATCTGATATTGCAGAACTTGAAGATGCAGATCGTGAAGAATTTATGGCTGACTTAGGTATTGAAGAACCTGGTCTTAACCGTGTAATTCGTGCTGGGTATGAGCTACTGGAACTACAAACTTACTTTACAGCGGGTGTAAAAGAAGTTCGAGCTTGGACTATCCCTGTCGGCGCTACTGCACCACAAGCAGCAGGTAAAATTCATACCGATTTTGAAAAAGGTTTTATCCGCGCACAGACTATCGCATTTGATGATTTTATTAAATATCGTGGTGAACAAGGCGCTAAAGAAGCCGGCAAAATGCGTGCCGAAGGTAAAGAATATATCGTTCAAGATGGCGATGTATTGAACTTCTTGTTTAACGTGTAAGCAGTAATTTATTTAGCCCAGCTTCTCAATTCAAATAACATAATGCTCATGTCGTGACATGGGCATTATGTTTTGTTATGACTTCATCTTATATCACAATCTTTCAATAAGACTATAAAACTTAACATCATTTATACAGCACTGGCGCATAACTTAAGCTGCTTAATCAATTTAGCCACAAAGTCTGATTTTTTTACAAAACTCACTTTTAATTTTTTAGAAATATAGCTAATTGAAAAGAGAGTTGCATTGATAAGTTTGATCTACAATATCGCAACGTCTAAAACAGACTTTCTATCATCGTTGCCATGGCACCAGCAGTCACTACATTTACATAAACCATCTAACTGAACTATGCGTGCGATGATATTATAGAACTTGAGAGTAATTCTATTTCCTACTCAGCAACCAAAAATGAATAGAGAGTCATCACCATTAGCAGTATCCCACCCCCAATGTTAATTACTTTTTTTAATTTAATGACATCAATTTTCTTTGAAGAGTATATTAACAAGCTGCATGCCAATATCAGCCATAGTGACATCATAATAATATGAATTAAGGATAAAATAATAAAGTCAGCTAATGTAGGATTAGTGCCTGCAAAATTCGAAACTACAACTAGATAAAGAATTATCGCTTTAGGATTAAGTAAGTTGGCTAAATATGCATCTTTCATCGTTACTGATTTAATTACAATCCCTGATACAGGTCTCGATGCTTTTATTCCTGAGTAGATCAACATAACTGAAAGATAAAATAGATAAATAGCACCTAAGATACCAATCAATTTGAACATCCAAGGAGAAGAAACAATAATTTTAGTTAAACCAACACCGACTAAGAGCCCATGGGTCAAGATACCAAGACCTGTACCCATAATCGGTATAACTAATCCTTTAAAGCCTGTATTCAATGTACTATTAAGCGCAATGGCAAAGCTTGCACCAGGAGAAATAACAATAGGTAATAAAGTAAAAATAAATCCGAGTATATCCACTTAATTTCTCACTAAAATGAATGTAACTCACTCATTATTTGTAAAATTTAATATGTGACCCTGTAATTAACTTAGTTTTATCATATCGTCTATCCTCTTATCACTCTCGATAGTCCAATCTAGCTAAAAATAGCAGCTTATTAAAGCTAACTCAATAAAGTAGGATAGCTCTTTTTCCATTGTCATTTAACTGTGTATTTTCAGCTTTACCTCATTATTGTCTACTAAGCCCTTCTCCACTCTATTTTGATACTCACTTTGTGCCCCAAGTTGCTCCTGCAAAAACTCAATCAATACTGCAACTTTTCTTGGTAAGTATTTTTTTTCTGGATAAACGACATAAATACTATGATCAGGTAGCTCATGATCAACGAGTATTGGTACTAAATGATTATTAGTTTCATCGGCTAAAGTGATAAAATTTGGCAATAAAGCAATCCCTATGCCCTCCTCCACCATTTTGACTAAAGCTTGGCTATTATTAACACGAAAACTACCTTTAGGAATATGGCTAAATTTTTGTCCTTTATAGTAAAAAATCCATTCCTGCCCCGCTTGATAAAATGAATATGCTAAGCAATTGTGATTTTTTAAATCTGAAACTTTTTTCGGTATTCCATTTCTTGCCAGATATTCTTTAGATGCATAAAGTTGGCTCTTACAGGGAGATAATCTTCTCGCTACCAATAATGAGTCAGATAACTCACCGATACGCAAAGCGATATCATATCCACCACTAATTAAGTCAGTCACCTTATCATCTAAGAATAATTCAATCTCTAAATTAGGATATTTACGCATAAATAATGGCATCAATTTAGATAAATGTAATGTACCAAATGACATTGGTGCACATATCCGAAGTATGCCTGAAGCCTTTTCACTATATTGCGAAATCATATCATCAGCTGTAATAGCCAATTGATGAGATTGCCGAATATAGTCAATATAAATGATACCAACCTGAGTAAGACTGATACTACGTGTCGTTCGGTAAAATAACTTAACGCCTAATTTATCTTCAACGCCTTGTAAAGCCTTACTTACCGCAGATTTAGTGAGATTTAATGATTCTGCGGCCTTAGTTATATTTAAGTTATCTGCCACGGCAATTAAAATAGGAAAAACATTCATATCAATCATGTAATCACCCATTGTCAACTATAAGTAAACAGTATGTTTTCTTGTCAGCCAAAATAAAAAAGCATATCTTATCCATACAAAAATACAACTTAAAAAAATATATCAATATGAATAACAAGTATATTTTATCATTATATGCATTCATTTCGGGAGTACTTCTCTCATTAATGATTATGAGCAATAGCTACCTAGCTCATTTTACTACCCCCCTAACCGCCTCTTGGATAACCCATGCAATTGGCTCTCTTGCTTCCTTAATTATATATTTTTTGTATCTGAGCAAAAAGAAAGTCATTCACTCAGAACATAGAACTATTAAAATAATTTATTATCTCGGTGGAATACCTGGAGCATTCACGGTTCTTTTAGCTGCAATTACAGTTAATAGCACTTTATCATTATCTGGAAGTATTATTTTGATGATAACCGGACAAATACTTTTTAGTTTATTAATAGATGCATTTGGATGGTTTGGCCTGAAAAAAAGAAAAATTAAATTTAAAGATTTTTTAATGTGCATTCTGCTACTTAGCGGTAGTGTTTTATTAATTGTTAGCAGGTAATTAAATGACTATTTATATTTTTATTGCACTATTCAATGGTATTTGTATTGTAGCTAGTCGCACGCTAAATGGAAAACTAGCTTATCAATATAATCCATTCTATAGTGCTTTAATTAATCATGTGATCGGTTTTATATTTCTAACCTTTTTTATACTAATATTCAAAGATTACCAATCTATTAACTTAACTGAAATTCCACTAATTACTTTTGTTGGTGGCATTATTGGCGCATTTTTTGTCGTCATTAATAGTTATGTATTGCCACTATTAGGCGTTATGTTGACCTCTGTTCTAGCTATTTGTGGCCAAATGATTTCAAGCTTACTCATTGATATTTTTAATAGTGCGCAGAACCATAACTTATTATTACAACTTGTGGGTGTCTGTTTGATTGTTGCAGGTGTTTTAATCAATTTCACTGAAAAAAACAGATAGTTCGCAAACCTAAAACGGCACTTTAAACACTACATTAGTAGTATGCTTAAAATGCCGTTTTAATACGTTATAACTCAATTTGTTTTTATTGCGCTTGAACCCAAAAAACCCCACTACCATCTAATGCAGTAAACGTTTTATGCAAATAATCGCTATCGCCTTGTGGGTCAAGATCAGCAAATAATTCAGGGTGAATGAATTTTGCTATTGCCTCCACGGCAATAATATTAAATGGCGTATCATAATATTGCTGATACAGCGCCAAAACGCGTTTATGTTGAAAAGCCTCTAGAGGACGTAATTTAGGACGCTCTAATAAAGTAGCAAGTCTATCCTGTGACTTTTGCTTTTCTCCTGTATAGCCTAGTGGCACTGATACACTACCTTTTCGTGTACTATCCCAATCTGCAGCCGTCATAAGATAGTAATATGGATTGCTATGAATTAATTGTTCCTCATTAATTTCACCGCCCATACCGGTAGAAAACCATTGGGAACCTAAATTATTACCACCCGCTGTTTCAACAAACTCACCAAAATTACCGTTACCAAAGGTTTTACAGCAATAATCTTCACCCGTGACGCCCACTGCTCTTTCAATAAAAACGGTGGGGCGTTGTTCTTTAGTCAGCGTTGCAACACGAGAGCGGATCAATTCTAATTTTTGCTGATAAAAGCGATTGAATTCTTCTGCTTGTTTTTCTTCACCGAAAACACGACCAAGCAATTGCATACTCGGAACCGTATTTTTTAATGGATACTGTCTGAAATCGATAAAAATAACAGGTAATCCACTTTTTTCTAACAGTGATAATGTGCCGCTTTCCGTTAATTTACTTTGCAAACCAATGTCAAAAATAAGTAAATCGGGTTGCGCAATTAATGCTTTTTCTACACTAAAATCAGTGGTGTACGGATTTGGAAAAACAGGAATATCTTTAAGTTCAGGAAAGTTTACCCCATATGCAGCACTGAGATCGGGCGCTTTTTTTATCAACGCATCATCCCAAGCAATTATTCCTTTTAATGGTGTTTGCGGATGTAAAATATTTAATGCAACCAGAACACGACTATCTGCTAACATCACTTTAGAAACAGGTGCATTGACCGATACCGTTCTACCTGCGATATCGGTTACTGTAATCGGTGCTGAATAGCTCGATAATGAAAAAGCCAAACCCAATATGATGTAGCTGATTTTACTTATTAATCCTTTCAACATATTAATACCTTGTATTAATTAAAATTTCACTGATGCTTGAACATAATAAGTTCTTGGCTGTCCCACATAAATACCTGCGTTATTATCTGTGGAGCGAGTAAAATAAGTTTGATTAAATAAATTTTTAATACCTGCTGATAGTGTTAAATCAGACAAACTTTTACCAAAATGATATTCACCACGGCCATCCCACACCATATAACCTGGAATAGTGCCATAACGACCATCAGCACTCCCTTCAGTAATATAAGAATTACCAGTACCCGGTGATTCTTGAGAGGACTGAGCATAGGTGTTCAAATTCCAAACCCAATTACCCGTTTCATATCGACTACCCGCGGTAATAACTTGTCGTGAATAAAAAGGCAGATCTTTATCAGCAAAATTTCCTTTTTTACTAATTGCTTTGGTATAAGTGTAAGTGCTGTAGACGCTTGCGCCTTCTAATGCATCTGATAGCTCAGTTAAATCATATTTTGCTGCTAATTCAATGCCTTGATGCGTAGTTGCACCTAAATTAGTCCAACCTGTTGAATTTTCGATGTATTGTAGTTGATCATCAAAATCAATATAAAATAGCGTCATTTCAAGAGATAGCGCGGTATTATCGAATCTTGTGCCCACTTCATAGTTATGCGCTTTTTCAGCACTTAAACCGTTAGCTGGAGAATTTCCTACACCAGCCGTATTAAGCTGAAAATACTGTAAGCTGCCAAAGGAAGTGCTCGCGTTAGCAAATAATTTCCATTCATCATCAATATGATAAATGACGGCAAGTGCTGGTAATGGTTCGCTATAATTTTTACTGCGATTTTGATTTTTAAAGCTATCATCTAAGTGAATTTTGATATTTTCATAGCGTATCCCTGGAATAATTGTCCAGTTACCAACATCAATAGTATCATCCAGATATATAGCATGAGCTTCTGTACCGCCAGATGTGTGTTGATAATATTGTCCAGTATCTGGACGAGAGCCTTGAGAGCCAGTTTGATACCAATTTGAACGGTACGCTTTTTCATCTGCTGTTTCATTTAAGTAACGATAACCCACCGTTAGCTCATGAGAAATATCATTAAAACGAAATAGTTGTGAATAGCTTGGCTCAATTGCATATGCACTATAATGACGAGGATAAGAAACTAAACGGCTTTGCCCACCATTATCCTTTCTCTCGCTCTCAATATAGCTCCCCCGATAACTTTTACTAAACCACGTCATCAATTCAAACTGCTTGTCATCTTCTTGATGTTTATACTTAAACGACATATCTTGGCGATTACCCTCAAAGCGATCAAAAGACCGAACTGATTGGTAAGGATCTGCGTTGTATTGTGCTTGAGTCAGCCCACCTGGCATGCCTGATATCGCACGATAATAGTGAAAATTAGCGAGAATTTCGTCGTTATCGGTTAATGCATAGCGTGTTTTTAAGATAAGATCATCAATATCGGTATTATCATTACTTTTACGATACCCTTGACCATGTAATCCTGAATAGAGCAATAATGCGCCTGCTGAATTATCTGATTTAGAACCCCCAACTGAAGCATCCACGCCGGTTTTCAAGCCACCCGTTTTTGCACCTTGGGTCTGTATTGCCGCACTACCGCCAAATTCTTTAGGAATTGGTTTTGTCACAAAATTAATAACACCACCTACGTTTTGGGGCCCATAACGTACCGATGCCCCACCTCGGATCACATCAATAGACTCAATTGAGCCCAAAGATAGCGGTGACATGGATAGCTGGGGTTGCCCATAAGGTGCGGCCGCTAAAGGCATACCATCGAGTAAAATTGTTGAACGTGGTGAAAGGCGTGATGTCAGTCCCCTAACGCCCACATTCAAAGAAACATCACTGCCTCCTGTCCCATTGCTTTCACGAACCTGCACACCGGGTATGCCTTTTAAAGCATCAGCAATGGTTGCACTTCCTGTCTCTTTTATTTGCTGTTTTGTTTTGACCGTTCTAGCACCTGGATGATTAAATACCACTTCGCTATCATCTGCACTTTCTAACCAATTTCCAACGACAGTTATCTCATCATTTTTATTGTTATCAACAGCATAGGATTGGTGGCTAAACAGTGCGATAAAGACAGCGAGAGGAGTAAGTCGTGAATATTTTTTCGGTTTCATAAATAAAAGCATAATCTATTAAAGTAATTAAGAGCGATAATGATAATTATAATCATTGCTCATAATCAACTTAATTTACTTATTATTTTTTACATATTTAATTCTATAAAACATTACATAATATAAGGTTTTTCCCCTACTTTAATTTATTGTTTTTATTTATACATTCCATTTAATAATATTTAAGATAAGGTTGAATTAGGTAAAATCTCAATCCAAATTAATTGACTCTCTGAAGTCTGCGGTGTTAACTCTCCTTCGCCGATATCAGGTAACCACCAACCACCTTGCCCTACTGTCATCACATTGCAACTAGCCCCTGTTACACGCCATTCCCCTGATAATATATATACGATACCCGCTTGATTTATTGGTAATTTTTTCGAGTTACTAAGAATGTGATTCTTCACAATCCAACGCTCTTCATTAAAAATAAAATTCAATAAATGTACCGGTGTTTGTTCTATTTCAACACTGACATGTTGATATGCAGGTAGGCGAATAGCTTCGCCTACCTGTTTTAATTGATGTTTAAAACTGTAATTATCCGTTATGCACAGTTCTTGGTTATCAAGGAGAATCGCGAGTCGCTCCCCTGATGAATATTGTTTAAGAAAACTATTTTGATTAATTGTAGAAATGCTTGCGCGCAATGAATAATCAGATGCAACGGGCCAGCAAAAGACCTCTTGACTAGCACCACATCCATCACTCCACTCACGAGTCGGCAATTCAATTACATTGAAACATTTAATTTTCATATTCCCCCCGAGTACAACTACTTAATGCTATTCACTCAACACTTAGATTCGCAGAGTTAATATCTCAAGGCAATGAATTTTCAACGATAATGTGACTAATCGCGCCTCTCTTCAATTAAGTAATGACATAAACGACCTAAAACTTTCATCGCCTGCTCAATACGCTCATTCCAGGTAAAAGATACATTAAGACGAAATGCATGATTAAACTGTTCACTCGTAGAAAACATGCTTCCCGGCGCAATACTAATACCTTCTTTAAGTGCAAGTTGATATAAACGAAGTGCATTAAAGGGCGGTTCAAATTCTAACCAAAGAAAATACCCCCCTTTTGGCGTGTTCACCTTGACGGACGAAGGTAAATATTTCGCTATTGCACCCAACATTTGATGTTGACGTTGCTCCATTGTTTGGCGCAATTTTCGCAAATGATTATCGTATCCACCTTGCGTTAAATATTCAGCAATCGCAAGTTGTGTTGGCACGCTAGCTGATACGGTACTCATCATCTGTAAATGTTGAATTTTAGATGCATGATGCCCAGCAGCAACCCAACCTACTCGATAACCAGGTGCTAAACATTTTGAAAATGAAGAACAATGAAAAAAATTACCCTTGCTATCTAATGCTTTCGCAGGGATTGGCTGTTTATTACCGAAATAAAGCTCGCCATAAACATCATCTTCAATTAATGAAATTTGACGTTTATTTAAAATATCCACCAGTCGTTTTTTATTAGATTGTGGCATAGTGCCACCTAATGGATTTTGAAAGTGAGTCATTAACCAACATGCTTTAATCGGGTACTTATCAACAATATCCTCTAATGCGTCAAGATCGATACCAAATAAAGGATCTGTTTTGATTGCAATCGCTTTAAGTTTCAAACGTTCAATGGCTTGTAATGAGCCATAAAATGCAGGTGATTCAATAACAACCCAATCACCAGGCTGCGTCACTGATTGTAAGCTCAATACTAACGATTCCATTGCACCCGCAGTGATAACAATTTCATCAGGGGCGACATGAATACCTTGCATAGCATAACGTTGAGCTATATTACGTCGTAATTGTTCATTTCCCGGTGGTAAATTAGCCGTGGTATTAAATTTTGCTAATCGCCTTGCTACCGACGCCAGCGATTTTGCTAATTTAGGGTCATCTAATAGAGCAGGTTCTGGAAAAGCAGAGCCAAAAGCAATGATATCAGGATCTTTACAAGCCTGTAATACGCCAAAAATAGAAGCATTAATCTCTACATTCTCATTCAGATGTAGCCCTTTACCACCTTTTGCCGCAGCAAATGCATTATTACGGTTCGCGACGTAATAGCCCGATTGTGGACGCGCAACAACCCATCCTTGGCTTTCAAGGAGTTGATACGCTTGTACAACGGTCATTAAACTCAGACCCGATTGTTTTACGCTTTCCCTAAGAGAAGGCAATCTGTCCCCAACTTGCCAGATATTGTCTTCAATTTGTTGACGAATTTGTGCTGCTAATTGTTCATATCTCGTCATCGTCGCCCCAACTGTTATAGTTAATGTCTCAATAATTGTTACTATTATAGTTTATCGTCTCATGTTCTACTAATCCACACTTTCACCTGACTTTTTTTAACTATAAGCACAAAACGTTTTGAATGAGGCTGTGCTTTTTTAACAGCCTAACGAATGCAATGAACCTTTATGCTAGGGATGAGCGACGGCATTGCTAACGCAAACATTTTAAATGCCGCGTGCACATTACCAATACCTTTCAGGGGTCAATATGTTTGGACTTAGTGCGCTGGAGCTAGCCCGTATACAATTCGCTTTTACGGTCTCGTTCCATATTATATTCCCAGCTATTACCATTGGGCTTGCTAGCTATTTAGCAGTGCTTCAAGGTTTATGGCTAAAAACTCGTGATACTGACTATATAAAACTGTTCCATTTTTGGTCAAAAGTTTTCGCTGTAAATTTCGGAATGGGTGTTGTTTCTGGATTGGTCATGGCATACCAATTTGGCACCAATTGGAGTTTCTTTTCCGATTTTGCAGGCAGTGTAACCGGACCATTATTAACCTATGAAGTTCTCACCGCCTTCTTCTTAGAAGCTGGTTTTCTCGGTGTAATGCTATTTGGCATGAATCGCGTTGGCGAAAAACTTCATTTCTTTGCAACCTGTATGGTGGCACTCGGAACGATAATTTCAACATTCTGGATATTGGCATCAAACAGTTTTATGCAAACACCACAAGGATTTGAAATTATTGATAATCGCATCGTTCCTGTAGATTGGATTGCGGTTATTTTTAACCCTTCATTCCCTTATCGCTTGCTGCACATGACAACAGCTGCATTCTTAGCTGCCGCCTTTTTTATTGGTGCATCCGCTGCATGGCACTTGCTAAAAGGCAACAAATCATCAGCAATGAAAAAAATGTTCTCCATGTCATTATGGCTGATCCTTGTATTAGCACCATTACAAGCACTTATTGGTGATTTCCATGGCCTTAATACCCTAAAACATCAGCCCGTAAAAGTCGCTGCGATGGAAGGACATTGGGAAAATAAACCGGGTGAAGCAACACCGCTGATCCTATTTGGTATTCCAAATCAACAAACGGAAACCACAGACTACGCCATTAAAATACCTTATCTTGCTAGCCTTATTTTAACCCATAGTATTGATAAACAAGTACCTGCGTTAAAAGAATATGCGCCAGAAGATAGACCAAATGTATTTATGGTGTTCTGGTCTTTCCGCGTAATGGTCGGTCTTGGTCTATTAATGATAGCTGCTGGTGTGTGGAGTGTTTGGCTGCGTTATCGTAAAAATCTATATGAATCGAAAACATTTTTACGTTTTATGTTTGTCATGGCGCCATCTGGACTCATCGCTATCCTAGCAGGTTGGTTTACGACTGAAATAGGAAGGCAACCTTGGGTAGTCTATGGATTACAACGGACCTCTGATGCGGTAAGTGCTCATGGGGAAATGCACATGAGCATTAGCCTAATCGCTTTCTTTGTGGTTTATGGCGGTGTTTTTGGAATTGGCTACATGTACATGATGAAATTAATTCGTAAAGGTATCGCGGAGGATCAACCCCATGGGCATTGATTTACCACTTATTTGGTTTGTCATTATCGTATTTAGTATGTTGATGTATATCGTCATGGATGGATTCGATTTAGGCATTGGTATTCTCTACCCTGCACTAAAAGATAGTCAAGACCGTGACTTAATGATGAATAGCGTTGCGCCAGTGTGGGATGGCAATGAAACCTGGCTAGTTCTTGGCGGTGCTGCCTTATTTGGCGCTTTTCCATTGGCCTATGCAATTGTACTAGATGCGCTATCAATTCCCCTCACTTTCATGTTACTAGCGCTGATTTTCCGTGGCGTAGCATTTGAATTTCGCTTCAGAGCTGATGAATCTCATCGTCGTCATTGGTACCATGCTTTTATTTGGGGTTCGATTATTGCCACTTTTATGCAAGGGATCGTTGTTGGCGCATTCATTCAGGGATTCCATGTCGAAAACCGCGTATTTATGGGTGGATATTTTGATTGGTTCTCACCATTCCCATTATTTTGTGGTTTAGGTTTAGTTGTCGCTTATGCCCTACTTGCTTGTGGTTGGCTGATTATGAAAACTGAGGGGCATTTACGCCGTACAATGTACCGTGTTTTACGCCCATTAACCTTATTCATGGTTACAGTGATCGCGGCAATTAGTTTATGGACCCCCATTGTCAATGAGGCGGTGTTTGAACGTTGGTTTTCATTGCCTAATCTGTTTTTCTTCTTACCAGTTCCATTATTGGTTATAACTTGTACATGGCTAATATTCAAAAGCGCAAAGCGTCAACAACATGATAGCATTCCTTTTTTAACCGCATTACTATTGATTTTCCTTGGTTTTACAGGTTTAGGTATTAGTATTTGGCCAAATCTTATTCCACCAGCAATTAGTTTCCGTGATGCAGCAGGGCCATCAGAAAGCCTAGGCTTTATGCTAGTCGGCGCATTATTTATTATTCCTGTTATTTTGGTTTACACCTATTGGAGTTACTATGTCTTCAGAGGAAAAATTACCCCAGATCAAGGCTACCACTGATAATCTAGTCATCTCCCCCTGGTGGAAGAAACTGGGCTGGATGGTGGCAATTTGGCTAGGCAGTGTATTAGCACTATTTGCATTTTCTTCCGCATTTAGATTACTGATGACCGCCGCTGGAATGAAAGTAAAATAAATATTCCTGATAAATACCGCACTCATAAAAGGTGCGGTATTTTTATCTGAAAATACATATAGTTCTTTTTTAATTTGAATGGTTATACTATTTCAATTCATGATATGATAATGATAACAATTACCATATAATAATATTATCATTTGAAAAAGGAGACCGTCCGTGGCTACAGAAAACCCCGTCGAAAAAAATATATACCGCCCGGCGCCACCACAGCTCATTCAAGTTAAATCCATTATTGATGTAAGCCCTTCAATCCGCAGCATTACCTTCACGGGTGAAAAATTAGCAAACTATCCGACAGATTGTGAAGGTGGACACCTTAAAATTTTTCTTGCCCCCGATTTAAAAAGCAAACCGACATTACCTGTCTTAACAGAAAAAGGTCGCAGTTGGCCAGAAAATGAACCTCGCCCTCTCGTACGCACTTATACCGTTCGGGCCATTCGTCCACAAGTTAGTGAAATTGATATTGAATTTGCAATGCATGATGGCGCTACTGGCCCTGCATATCTTTTTGCCCGTGATGCTAAACCGGGAAATTGGATGGGAATAAGCAATCCTGGTGGGCCAGATCCACTATTACCGATTAAATCTCAATATTTTATGGCTGGCGACTCAAGTTCTTTACCTGCTATCGCATCGTTACTAGAGAAAATGCCTGCTAGTGCACAAGGAAAAGTTGTTTTACGTCTCGACAGTCAAGGAGATGTACGTGAATTAACCAAACCTGCCGCTGTTGAAGTGATTTGGATTTGTGGCAATATCAGTAAAACAGCTGAGCTAATTAGTACATTTAAATCATGGGATATTCCCACTAGTGATGCTGCATTTTGGATCGCAGGTGAAGACCAAATTATTCGTGAGTTACGCCGTTTTATTCGGCGCGAAAAAGGGTTTGGTCGTGACGATATTTACGCTATTCCATACTGGCGCCATGGTTATGATGAAGAAGGTTATCACAACCAACGTCATGAAGTTATGGATAACCCTGACGACTAGCCTACATCAATTTAACGTATCAATTAATCGGCCGTGTTTATCTCGGTCGATTATCTTTCATTATCTTCTAACTCTATTTTAATCCAAATCTATTCTTCCCTATTTTAATTCAATAGCCATTTCATCAATAAAAAACTTTCCTTATACGCAATTGTTATGTTATAACGTTTCAATTAATTATCAACATAACAAAATCATTTCAATAGACGGGGAAAATATCAGTGCCTAAAAATAAACTGTTAAATATCACACTAAGTGTCTCTCTAGCCCTTGGTAGTTTTAGTGTATTTGGTCATGGATCACATAGTCATACACATCCTCAATCTGAAAAGGCGATACAGGCATCGAAAGGAATTTTTGAAGAAAGTGATGTAAAGGATAGGCAATTAAGTGACTGGCAAGGTGTCTGGGAGTCAGTCAACCCATTACTACTTAATGGAAAACTTGACCCTGTTTTAGAACTCAAAGCAAAAAATAATAAAGACAAAAGCGTTGAGGAATATCGTCAATATTATAAGCAAGGTTATGCAACAGATATCAGTAATATCGGCATTGAAAATAACGTCATTGAATTTACCGAGAACGGTGTAGTAAATTCATGCCATTATACTTATTCAGGGTATAAAATACTTAATTATATCTCTGGTAAAAAAGGGGTGCGCTACCTATTTGAATGCCAAGATGCAAATTCAAAAGCGCCTAAATATATTCAATTTAGCGATCATATTATTGAGCCTCAGCAATCAGGTCATTTCCATCTTTATATGGGAAATGAATCACAAGAAAAATTATTAAATCAGCTTGATAATTGGCCAACTTACTACCCCTACTCTCTTACGGATGAACAAATTGTTCATGAGATGCTATATCATTAATTAAGCAACACCCCATAATAAATATGCCCCTATTTATTTACTAGGGGCATATAAAAGTAAAACGCTGCTGTAGTAGATTAGATCGTTATAAATTAGTTGTTATAAGCTAATAACGCCTTATGACAAAGTTGCGATCTGACGCAATCATCAATAGTGAAGTTCACCATTGATACCATTTCATCACTGCTAAAACGTTGCAATGCATCAGCAAGCCCCGATGATACACCTTCAGGTAAATCACATTGAGTCACATCGCCGTTTACAATTACCGTTACGTTCTCTCCCAATCGAGTTAAAAACATTTTCATTTGGGTCACAGTGACGTTTTGTGCTTCATCTAAAATCACTATCGCATTTTCAAACGTTCGCCCTCGCATATAGGCAAAGGGAGAAATTTCTACTTTAGCAATTTCAGGGCGTAAACAATATTGTAAAAATGAAGTTCCTAATCTTTTCACCAGAACGTCATATACAGGGCGAAAATAAGGTGCAAATTTTTCGGCCATATCCCCCGGTAAAAAACCGAGATCTTCTTCGGCCTGCAAAACGGGTCTCGTGACAATAATTTTACTGATGTCCTTATTAATCAGTGCATCTGCCGCCAATGCGGTACTGATATAAGTTTTACCACAACCAGCTTCACCATTTGCAAAGATCAGCTGCTTATGTTTAATCGAATTAATATAGAGCTTTTGCGCTTCATTCCGTGGAATTATTGGGCTACCATCACGGCGTTCTTTTGCCATACCAATAGGCTCAATGCCTGTGAAATCAGCAAAAGAAGTGACGTTATTCATATCAAACCTACCTGAACGTTCTTTACGTGATGTACGTTTTGTTTCGCGACGTGCCTTTATTGCAGCTTTTTGTCTACTCATAATATTAATCCTTTCATGTATCAGTGATAGTCAATTCAAATGGTGAACGATTAAAAACACTGAGGAGCTCCCTTCAAGCTCATGATGTAAGACATAGAGTTTAAAAAAACCAGTTTGCAGATAATAAAAAAACCGGTTAACAATCTCACCATGACAATTCCATGATGGAGTGATAACCGGTCTTGCTTGTTAGCTAACAAATACCTAGTTTCCATTAGTTTCTCCTTGAAGGTGATACCCGTAAACTAAAGAATCTGTATGACATTACTATGACAAAATAAATTTTTTTATCACAAAATACTGGCTTAACGATTATTTAACTGAAACATAAGCCACAGTACGCATTGATTATAAATATAGCGCAATATATTTTTTTAATGCAACATTTTTTTAACAAAAAACATTATTTATGTTCATATAAAGCTTAATCGTTCAAATAAAATACATAAATAATAGCTAGATTAAAAAATGTCTATTGTTTGACAGCGCTATGAAGTAAATAAAAGATAACAAATCGAATACCTAAGCTGATTAATGCGCCTAGGTAATTTTATCTATTACCTACTTATATTTTTTATAACGTCACTATTAACGCGGCTTACAATTACCTGCTAATTGATATCCTGCTTTTTGTGCCGCTAATTCGTTATCAAATAATACCGCATTTTTCTCAGCTGTTGTTTTAAAGCCACCACAATGAGACAAATGGTATTTTTTTGAGTTTTGATTTCCTTTCACTTGATTATTTTGTGGACTAACTTTATTAAGTTGAGTTGTCTTAGGCTTTGCAGTCACTAACGTATTTTTCACGCCTTCACCACTATTTTTATGCCCAATTGACCATATTTTATCGCCTGTTACAAAGCCATTATGATGCCCCATAACTTTTGCAATGCGCTCATCTCGCAGCGTTTCCCATTGATTAACAGGATATTGATTATTCCATGCCATTAATAATTGCTGTTGTTGCCGTGACATAGATAAATTATAGCGATCATGCATATAAAAATAGACCCGTGCGACTTGCCCTTTCACTTCATCACGTGGCTCAAATACTTTTTCTTTAAAATCAACTCGACTACGACACATTCCATACGGATACGATACATTCGCCGCTAATTGTGCAAAACTAAAATTACTGCGATCACCATTAACCTCTCCGATTGAAGGTGCCAGATTATACATATCCGCCTCCATTTGACGGAAAGTCTCATCAGTAGATACACAATTTTTACGTCCACCATTTTGCCAACACTGTCTTTGATGACCGAATACCCACGCAGGGACAATATGTTCCCATTCTATTCGTTGAGCACGGCTTTGCTGTTTACGTACCTGATAACCACAAGACGCTAAATCGACATGTCCGCCACTTTTTCCGACCCACTCCCACTGACAGCCACAATACAAAGTACCTTCCCCTTGATTATGTTGATCAAAATACACTTTAGTTTTACTTAAAACTTTAGCGTCAGTGAACGAACTCGGGGCTGCATTCAAAGAAAATGAAAATAAAAACAATAAGATAGATAGCCCCGTATTGAGGCATTTAAGCAAACTCAGCTGTTTCAAAATAACACCATTAATCAGAAAAAAAGCACATAATTAAGTTGAAGCGTTACATTTTCATATAACAATACAACGACTGCCATAAGATAAACGCTATTTTTATGAAATATAAGCTTTTTTGATATTAATGGATACTCAATTTTATTAAATAAAATACACTCTCAGAATATGTCCATCTTAAATAGAAAAAGTAAATAAGCATTGTAAATAGAATACATAACAGCCTAACTAAAAATAAAACAAGACCGTAAGACTTCTAAATGTTTAATATAAATTGATGTTTATAAGCATAAAAATCATACGCTTGGTCTTTTACGATATATCCACAAACCCGGAAGCGATATTCCAATTGATAGCGCTCCTACAATAAACGAGGCATTCAAAAAGTTAGTGACTAATGTTTCAACAAGTTCAGGGCTATAGCCAAAATGTGATATTTTAACCACAGAAATCATTGCTACATAGGCACTTATCCCTGGAAACATAGGTATAACAGCAGCGACGGTAAAAACTTTTGGGTGCGCAAGCCACCATCGAGACCACTGAATACCAATCATTCCAACGAGAATTGCTGACAAAAAACTCGCCCACTCAATGTGCAACCCTAAGGTCATTAGCACCATTCTTGAACCGTGGCCAATCGCACCGAGCAACGCGCAATATTTTAAGGCTCTAATTGGCACATTAAATACCATAGCAAAACCAACTGCGGGTATTGCTGCCAAGAACATATCAGCCAATAATGCAAAAATGAAATTCATGCCCATTCCCTTAAATTCCACACAACCATAGCCAATACAACCCCAATACAAGTTGATAATGTTAATAAGCTCGCCATTGCCCAGCGCGCTAATCCAGTATTAACATGGCCTTTAAACATGTCAGCGACTGCATTAATTAAAGGAAAACCCGGTACTAGTAGCAGTACACTTGCAGCCATTGAAATCGTTTCTGTTAATACAAAATAAGGAATTTTCAATAATAAGCCGGATACCGATGTCGCAACAAAAGCGGTAATACAAAAATTAATTAATGGATTCATTTGGTGAGATGTTAAAACTTGCCTTATATACATAGCACAACTACTTGCAATAAAGGTAATCAAGGCGCTCTCCCAACCGCCACCATTTAACTGACTAAAACAAGCGCAAGATAAGCCAACCATTAATACCATAAGCCAACGTGGATACCGCAACGGCTTAATTGATGCTAATTTCTTTTTTAATTGTTTCCGGTCAAGCAAATGATGCTCAACTAAAATAACCGCATGCTGTACTTCAGTAACCACATGCATATTAATACCGCGATCAATAATACGACGAGTAGAAGTTAAACAGCGCCCGTCAATAATCGTCGTTAATACGAGTGAGTTAGATGAAATTGCACTATCAACTTGGCTCGCGCCTAATGCAATCCCCAAACGCGTGGTTAGTTGCTCAACCAGCATACTCTCAGCACCATGCTGCAGTAGAAGCAGGCCGCATTCAATGCACAGTCGAGTGATTTCTCTTTGTACATCAGTAACAATATCATTCGCTCTTTCCGGCTCTAATACACATTCCTTCATCATACCCCCCAAAGTTAACAAAATTCTGATATTCTCTTAAACATGTTAGTCTCTATATGTATCATAGAACTAAATAACAGCTTAGATGATGATCTCTTTCAGGTAAATTAATCAATTAAGCGACTATTTCTAAACTATTTTGCTAGACTAAGCAGCACTATTTTCTTCATAAATTAGCATGCTAGGATAAATATTCCATGAGTAGCCTATTAACCGCCAAAACCCCTAAAGGTCAGCGCCGAAATAAAGCATTAATCACTGCCGCCGCTGAAGTGTTTCTACAATATGGGTTTGAGGGGACGACTCTGGATATGATTATTGAACGTGCAGGAGGTTCACGCTCAACGTTATATAAAAATTTTGGGGATAAAGAAGGGTTATTTGCTGCCGTTATTGCGCATATGATAGATGAAATTTTTGATGAGCCAGAAACTAAAGCGCCTATTTCAAAAAATATTGAAAGCGTACTCTCCTTTTATGGTTCCCGATTTTTACTCAATGTTATTAAACCCCAATCTATCGGCCTTTATCGCCTTATTCTTGGCGAATATAACCGGTTCCCAGAAATAAGCCATGCTTTCTTCGAACAAGGCCCAGTCAAGAGCTATCGATTATTAACACAAAAGCTTGCCACACTACCCGATGTCAATATTGATGAAAATACATTATTAAGTATTTCATCTCGATATTTAGAAATGCTTAAAGCAGATGTATTTATTACCACTTTTTGCGTTGCCGATTTTACGCCTAGCGATGAATTTATCGAACAGCAAATAGCCTTATCTGTTGATATCATCGCCAGCTATATTCGCAAAATAAGCAGTTAATAATTTATTTATGAAAGTAACTTTCTAGCACGCTCCTGCGCCATTAATGCATCGGTTTCAAGAAAAACCTCTGGCCCATATAATGCAGATAACATAGGAGCAAGACGTTCCATTTCGTCCTTATCACTCCCATCTGGCTGTAAAGTCACTACCATCGCTCGGCAATATTCCATCATTGGCTCTTTCGCCTGTTTTAACCAACGGCGTACATACTTCATTCCCTCCATATCTTCAGCTGACGGTTTACCTTTTGGAGCAACGGGTGGATAAACAAGGGCAAACTGTTCTCTTTTTGATAATAAAAGATCTATTTCTTCTAACCATAAACGTGTTTCATCCATAGAAGATGGGAAAGAATTTAATGTACATATAGGCCAATTATCCGTATTGACAATAACTTTATTCGACATGATAAATCCTAAAATCATAAAAGTGTACTACAATGTACACTTTTATGATTTCAATAGTCAATAATCATTCTCATTTAAAATTTGCAATTTATGCTATTTGTGACTTTCTTTTTAGACAGAAGATTCTCAATATGTTGTAAATATTCATCACATAAAACATTAATAATGCCTTGATGATGCGTTTTTTTATACAGAATGTTATTCTGACCCTATTGTGTCTTTATAAAGTGAAAATATTATGAATAAAATTTTTCCTGTGGTATTTGGATTAATCATGGCAGTAACCGCATTTAATGCAAGTGCGGGTAAAACATGTGATACCTATTTTCAAGAAATGAATGAACTCGTCAAACAAGCTGAAGAGCAATACAAGAATGAACCTAATGCAGGAGAGCAGATTACGATGATGAAATCGCAGTTAGAAGAAGCGAAGAAAACATTAGCAAGCTATCCTGAAGATGCTCAAGAACAAGCATGTAGTCAAGCTCTTAAAGCTATTGCACAAGCTAAAGATGCGGTAGAAACAAAATAACCATGCTCTGTAAAAAACAAAATCTATCAATAAATACAGCCTGATATTTCAGGCTGTATTATAAAATGGATTATTTTAACGAACAACTAGTACTGATATTTTCGCGTACGAAACAATACCTGATGCATTTGACCCTAATAAATGGGTCGAAAAGCTCGGATTTCGTGAACCGACAACGATTAAATCTGCATTAATATTTTCTGCTTCCGACAACACTTTATCTCTTGGTGAGCCAATTTCAACTCTGTAGGAAATTTTATCTGATGGGTAATCAATTTTATCGATAATTTCTTGTAATTGCTCTTCAGAACGCTCAATTGCCTTTTTTGCAAAAGAGGCTAGTAGATCGTAATGATAGCTATAACTCATCGAAAATCTTGAAACATCAGGTATTGAATGGAATAAATGAATTGTGGCATCAGAAATTTTCGCTAAATAAATAGCATGCTTAAGTGCATTATCTGTTAACACATCTTCCGATATATCCACGGGAACCAAAATAGTTTTATACATATGATACCCTCTTTATTAGATTTTCTTTCTTTTCAAACCGTGACGTTATTAGTTTTACGATTCGACAGTTTAAGAATGGCTGGTGAATGTTTGTTATTTTCTCTAAAAGTATAAACCTAAGCTTATAAAAATGTCGTGAGCATTCCAACGTTATTTCAATACGCCTCAAGCTTAACTTTCTTCCAAATGCCATTTATGTAATAAGCGATGAATAAATGGAGTGACTATCAGACCGATACTAATGATAAAAACGCTTTGTAGGAACAAGCCATAAATTGCGATAAAAAAACGTCCACCACGGGTAATTGGGGCTGGTTCTATTGCTTGTCCACTTAACATTGATAACGCATTCAACATCGACTCTACAATTGAATGCCCTTCTATAAAGTAAAAACCAAAAATACCCGGCAATAGACCAAGGAAAAAAACCAAAAGTGCGATAAGATAAAAACGTAACACTCGAAGAATAAAATACTCAACTCGTATTAATTCTTTTGAAAATTTTTCCATAAATAACCTAATAACACGTTATTACTCATACAATTGTTCGATCAAGCTATACAACAATGAATATGCAACTACACATACGCACATTTATGATACTAGAAAAGAACCTACATCATAAATCGATATAGGCCCTATTTAATCTGTTAGCGTACGACTAAAACCGATGTTTCTGCGTAACGTACGATCCCAGCAGCAGTTGAGCCTAAAAGATGAGTTGTAATATTTGGTCGACGAGAGCCAATCACAATAATATCTGCATTAATATCTTTAGCTGTATTAATGACTTCATCACGAGGTGAGCCAAATGTAATGGTATAACTCACATCTTCATGAGGTAAATTAATTGAATCCATTAACATTTTCATATCTTCTTCCGCTTTCACCGTTGCTCTATCTTTTATTTCCATATAGCCAAGAGCATAGGCATTAATAATTGCTGAAGATATTGGTAATACGTGGATCAAGTGAATTTTAGCACTCGATTGTTTTGCTAAATTAACCGCGTGACGAACAGCTTTACTCGTTAGCTCTTCTTCGGTTAAATCTATAGGGACCAGAATCGTTTTATACATAACCCCTCCTAAAAAATTAAAAAATAATGTTAACGATAAAATTATAAACAATTAGCTGTGAATGTCTCTCGTTCAAAAAGATAAATGAGATCTCTAGCCACAAAATATTAATTATTGAACAGTTTTTATCTTTATTTTTAATATCAATAACTCAACTGGTTATTCTCTTAGCCATGGTGTAACCGTCAACCCAACGAGCATACCTTCAGGGCTTAATAATCGGGTTACCGTTTGCCCCCAAGGCTCAATTCTATTTTGAACCAATAATAAATACCCCTTATCAGTTAGATTCTGAGTCATCCTTGCGAGATCAGAAACTTCAAATTCAATCCAACTTTGTGGGATTGTTAACTCTTCAGGCCATTCATCACGCAAAAAACAAGATTGTGCAGCTTGGTTTAATGGCCAAAGAGCAAAATGTTTAACGCCACCTAATGTATCTTGCTCACAAACTAGATAGTCACTATTTTCTTCCATTGGTTTCAATGGTAAACCAAGTGTTTTAAGATAAAAATCGCTACTATTTTGGGTATTTAACGTCACAGGACCAAAACCGGCGACAAATAATACATCAGAGTTATCTTGTAGATTAAACATTGAATATTCCATTTTAGTTAGGAAGTTATTAATTTTTATCAAACATTTTTTCAATAATTCTTTGAGCGGCAATCGCGTTTTCACCACTGGTACACGGCTGAGATTGGTGACTGACAGACTCAATAAAATGACGAATTGCACCATCAAATCCACGCTGTACCAATATCGAATCCCAACTTGATGGGTATTTATCATTAATACCCCGAAGGTTTTCACTACGCCACTGATTCATGTTAGTTATTTGATAAATAGCATCTTCATCCACGGCAATGACTTGCTCTTGCTGACTACCCGCCTTTCGGTGCATCGATGTTGTTACCCAACCATTTTCCGTTTGGAAATGATGTTCTGCATAAAACAATTCGCCTTGCTCAGTCGTTTTTACCCCACCGCTAATTAATTTCAACTCAGTCCCAGCTATCCATAGAACCGTATCAACGACATGTAAATAATCATCGAGCAAAGTAAAGCGCGCATCTTTAGGCCCTACACTGTCACTTCGATGCTTATCCATCCTCAAAGAGGAAAACAGTGTCATATTTTGTTTTAACGAAACATAAAAAGGCGCAAATCGACGGTTAAATCCCACCATTAACATACGCTTTTGTTTTATTGCTAATTCAATAAGTTGCTCTGATTGTTCAATATTATCAGTAAGCGGTTTATCGACATAAACATGAAGTCCCATTTCTAATAGCAACTTAACAATTTCGAAATGAGTGGTCGTTGCGCTATGAACAAATATGGCATCACATTGGCTAGCAAGACTTTTAATCTCTGCAAATAGTGGGATCCTATAGCTATCACAAACTAGTTTTGCTTTGGATTGATTCGGGGAATAGGCGCCAACGAACTCCCAATCATCTTCTTTACAAAGAATAGGCAAATATGCTTTTTGAGCGATTGAGCCTAAACCGACAACACCGATGCGCAATTTTCTCATGTTATGGAACTCTTCTAATATATTGATAAGGAAATTATTGAATATATTTATATAAATAAAAAATATTTTTTCTAAATGTATGGCGATAACAGAAGAATAATGAGGAAAGATATAATTTAACACCTTGTTTTTAATGGCTTTAGTAACCTAGAAACAATCTTTAGGTCAAAAAAAACAGTATAAAAAAGGGGTTGATTTCTTAAATGAGAATGGTTATCTTTTACCTCATGGAATACCTGAGTAAATTACTCAAGAATTTCATAAACGACATTGCTCACATTGCTTCCAGTTTAGCAGGCCAACTTTATAAGTTGGCCTTTTTTTTATTCTCAATATTATTAAACGATTACCAAATATTACGAATTTAATCGCCTATTTATTACGTATTGCGCTCGCAAAACTCCATGATTTTAAATGACCAACATAGGTTAATCTATGTGTCGGTTCAAATGTAGGCACATCCCCAGTACGCATATGCAAAATATCAGCCGGTGTTATCCATGATGAATTACCTTCAAACAAAGGCATTCCTGCATATTTATAAGCATCTAGGACAAACTGCGAACAAAAGAATCCATTCGCTTGGTCTATATCATCACCTAATTGAACAGTAGCAAGTGCTTTTAAGCAAAAATTTCTAACCGTTTCACCAATTAGAGGTAACTCACAAATTCGTTTCGTGAGCATCCATGGCGCGATCATAACAATACCTTTATAATTATATTTATTACCATCATTTTGTACGGAAAACTCACGTAGCTTGTCAGCATGCAAAGACGTTAATCCTGACTGTCTTAAGACCACCATATTATTCGAGTCACCAATTGCTTTATCTAATGGTATAATTCGAACACCACTGCCAACTGATTCAGCAACCTCTCCTAACCCTAAATAGATTGATGCATGGCTCACACCACTCACACTGAATAAACGTATCCCCCAAGAATTAAGACCCGTCGCAGACGATAACAAAATATCGCCAGGCAACATATCAGAAACTGAGAGTACTTCAACTGAGTCTTTTATAGGAATTGTATTTGCTTGCTGCATACTGAATTTTAGGCGATTTGTTTCTGCATCTGATTTAAATTGAGTTGAGCATCCCGCTAAAAAAAAGAATCCAAAGTACAACAGCCAGATTTTAAAGTTCATCCCTAAATTACTCATCTAATTACACCAATTATATTTAATTTGATTGTATACGGATTTTATCTGCTCATTCCCGTAATGACTACCATTAATTTACTCACTATCAATATGAGTAAAAATACCTTTTTCTATAAAAAACTCGAATTGTCTAGCTTTAGTCTAATAGACAAGAAAACGCTCAGCTCAAGTGATAATTCCAATTAATTTCGCTATAAATTAGAGAAAACTAAATTTTCAGACTAATTTTTACTAATTTAAATATAATTAATATTAAATTAATACTAGATTAACTAATGGTGAAATAATTAACTCACCTAATAAATATAGTTAATGTTTCAATTATAAAACCCAATAAATAAATTGCAAAAGGAAAAATACATATGGACATAACCAATCTAAATAGGGAATTCATACATCAGGAAAACTCAGTAAATATAAATAATAAAAACATAATAGATGGTAGTGATGTTTCCATTAGTTTTAACTCTCTTCCCAATATAACTGAGACTTGGCATATTATGAATGAATATAATCATAATATGGGCGAAAACCATACAAGTTATCATATTAGTAAAACACAAGCAGACAAAATAAATCATACTAAAAATATTTATTTCAATGAAAACAGCTTTCCAAGTGACTTACAAGGCGAACTAAAAGGCAATGTATTTTATGCACAAAGCAGTATTATCCCAGCAATAAACAATATCAAAGATGATATTCATCCTAATTTGGTCACTGGACGTAAAACTTTATTATTATTTAAACCCCATGATATTATTCAAAGTGATACGGAAATTAAATTAAACGTTTATGATAATAAAAATAATCTGCTACATTCAAGTGTTATGCTCTCCCCGGAATATTTACCTAAAATTGCGGGAGTAGAACCATATTATACTAATATTTCACCCGAATATTTTGAGCGGCCAATATCATCAGATATATGCATTGATGGAAAAAATGAGTTAGAGCAAATAATAAACGATAAAATAAAGTTGAAAGAAATAATTAAAATGAATGAAACTGATATAACTCACATTGTTTTTTCTGATGTTATATTAAAAAAACCATTTATTTTAAACTCTGACCCTGATCTTTCGAATAAGTCAGTTGCATTAACATCTTTCATTAATGATGAAATAGAAATTAATTATGGTATAAAAAAAATATTACTACCCCCTAATGAAACAATCCATTTTGTTTGTGATAACTCTGGACAATGGGTGACTTATCAAGATGTATTATTATCAAAGCAACATTTCTCTTCATTATTAGCTAGTTCAAAATCATCAGTTAAGCCGTCATTACATATAAATGAAAAAGCGGAAATTAAAAAAATATCAATAAATAATTATTATTTAAACTATCTGATTTCAGAGAATGACACAATAAAAATATCAATTGATAATTCCAACTGGGTTAAAAATATAACTTTAACAACAAATAGAGACTTTAGTTCTAAAAAAATTATATTTACCTCAAAATCACAATCTGTAAGTGAAATACTCCATGACAATAAAATCACTCACTTAAAATATAGTGATGAGATATTATTTGAATGTAACTCGAATGGTAAATGGTTAAAAATGGAGCCTAATATTAATGAGCCTTCTATTATTCTAGATATTGCATACCCCGAAAAATTCTCTTTAACGTTAGATACAAATGAAAAAATAAAAAATTTTGCTACTATTAATAAAACTTTTATTGATTTATTAAATAAGAATAACTCTATTAAAGTTGCCACTAGCAATTATAACTGGGCAAAAAATTTCTCATTAACAGAAAATGACTCTTTTCATAACAAGAAAATATTATTTACATCTACCGCAGCCTATACTAGCACTATAAAATATGGGAATAAAAATATAAATCTGAAAAGAAATGAAAGTGTGCTTTTTATTTATGACTACTATCATAAATGGATGACCATTAATGATTATTCAATAATGCGTGAGTTAGCGAATATTCAATATATTGAACATGGTTGGAGTACAACCCTACCTGCTAACATTATTAAGCCTGGTATTAAATTTGAATTTAACTCTCAAAATAAAAAAGGAATACTTAAGAATATTCAAATAGATGCACCACATGAATTATTAATGAATACTATTGATATTGGAATGCTAACCCCTCCAAGAAATAATTTTAAATTTCAAGATAATCCAGAACTTAATCGTCAATATTTTCAAACTATTCCTGTTAGCCAACTTATAGTTTCGCGTTTTGAACCACTCCATATTACCAAAGTAGTAATGCCTGATGGCTCAATATTCACTGAAAAATCAAGTGGAGATGGTGGTTATCATTCTGGAAACATGAGAGAATCTATTGGTAAAAACTTTATTTCTGATGGAATTAATCTTGCCAATTATGGGATAAATAGCTCTTCTTCCTTTTCAGAAACATTCTTACCTACATCTCAAATTACACTCCATAATTCAATTGGTTCATATAAAAATGGAATTATTGTACATGGTCTATCAGGCGGAGGCGGTAAAGCGACATTAGAAGACTCGGATGGCAATGAGTTTAGTCATGAAATCGGTCACAACTTTAATTTAGGTCATTATGAAGGGGGATTCAATGGTGGTATCCATTCAGCTCCAGATAAGCGAAATTCAACCTGGGGTTGGGATTCTCTCTACAATAACTTTATACCTAATTTTGAAGTTAAAAAAACAGACAAAGCAACATATCTTGAAGTAAAAAAAAACAATAGCCAAGCCCAACCACCTTATAGAGGTCGGTCTTTTAACCGTGACGCCATGTCAGGAGGCAAACCTTATGACTTTAAATATAATCGCTATACACTCTATACGCCATATACTCTTGCTTCCATTCAAAAAGATATGACTAAAAGACATATCTTTAGCATAGATTCTAATACCGGCTTTAAAAAATGGAATTATAAAACTGCTCAGATGGACGATAGTAGTTTCGATATCACTGATCTTGACAGCCTAGATATGCATTTCAAAAATGGAGTAGATATACAAAAAAATGATCTTGAAAAACTTTTAAGTAAAAGCAATTTAATCCGTATCACCATCGGTAATGGTTATCATACCTCAAATATTTACATTCCAAATGCAAATGAAAGTAATAAAAATTCAGTGATAAAAATAAATTCCTATGCAAGCTGGGATAGCCAAATACATTTGACTAATGGTATTCAAAAAACATTAAAACAAAATGACCAACTTTTTTATATTTCTAACGGCTTTTCATGGCAGGAAATTAATGAATACCGTACTTATAAAAAGCCGGATAAACAAGGTATTCCTATTGTTACATTATTAGGTTATTACGACCCTGAAAATAAAATAGATAGTTATATTTATCCTTCCCTATATGGGTCTTATGGCATGACATATAACCCTAATAAAAATGCTAAAAATAAAAATGTATACATCGATGTTACTTATCATGATAACACTCATAGTCAACATCAACTTATAGGATATCGGAAAGATAAAAATTTAATGAATAAATTTCATATTAATTTGGAGCGAGATCGTAAACCCACCAAAGCAAATCTTTATATTGATGGAAAAATAATTTATAGCCGCGATATTGAAATAAAGGAAAATAGACTCCCTACAACGATCAATGGAATTATTGTATAAAATACGTCCACAACATGCCCTATGGTCAATGTTGTGGACCATTGATTAACTCCAATTTATTCAATTGGTGATGCAGGTGTTGAACATTTTTCATCCCATATTTGATTAACTTGTGTAGGAAGTAAAATTTCATGGCCACCTTCCACAAACGGAATGGATATATCGGATCGCCCATTATCATTGGTGTATGCTTTAATAATAAAACGCTTAAAACCATCAGGTTTATCGCCTTTATATCTGAATACTTCACCACAAACGTATCCAACCTTTCCATTATCGCTTGTGTATTTTGAAAAATGATATTCAATATTTTTAAACTCAGCGGCTTGTGGATATGCAAGAACATCATTCACATTTTTTTTTACTTGCTCAATCAAACTTAATGAAGGCGGCTTCATATATAATGCACCTAACAGAAATGCGGCACCAAAAATAAGTATTGCTATGATTATTTTAAAAAAATTCATTCAAATCACCACTATAATCGTACATGAAATATCAAATTCTAATAACAGATAATAGCTTTATATTCATCAAAATCCACCTTTAAAAATAATTTATAACAATAACTATTAACAAAAGAAATTCACAGTCTGTTTAGCCTATTCTTCATGTTGACTCTGAATAAATAGACTCAGTATAGTAAGATAAAATTCAGACTAAATTGGACGGTTAAAAAATGAAGACTATTGGGTTAATTGGTGGAATGAGCTGGGAATCAACTCTACTTTATTATCAGCAAATTAATGAAGGTATCAAAAAACATTTAGGTGGCTTACATTCCGCTAAAATTGCTATGTATAGTGTTGATTTTGCAGAGATAGAGCATTTTCAAGCTACGGGCCAATGGGAACAAGCAGCCGACTATTTAGCTAAGGCAGGAATAAATGTAAAATTAGCAGGTGCTGATTTCTTAGTACTTTGTACAAATACCATGCACAAAGTTGCTGAGCAAATTGAAAATCAAACAAAACTACCTTTACTTCATATTGCAGATGCAACTGGTGAATGTATAGTGAATGAAGGTTTTAAAAAGGTAGGTTTATTGGGTACAGCATTTACAATGGAACAATCATTCTACAAAGACAGACTCATAGATAAATTCAGTTTGACTGTAATAACACCAAATTCTAAAGATAGAAAAATAGTTCACGACATTATTTACCAAGAACTCTGCTTAGGTGTGATAAATGAGCAGTCTAAAAAAGAATATCTGCGTATTATAACGGAACTTATCAGCCAAGGTGCTGAAGGTATTATCCTTGGCTGTACAGAGATAACGCTACTTGTTGATAAAAATGACGTTGATATTTGTTTATTTGATACAACAGCTATCCATGCCCAAAAAGCAGTCGAGGTTGCATTAAGTCTCTAAACTATTACATTATAACTATCTAAAAATTAAGGCTAATTATTGATTTCCCCTATTAGTAATAGCCTTAAATTCAATTTATTAGTGGTGATTAATTGCTAACTCAAATTTAATTTCTATTTTTTATCTTATTAGATTGCTTAATTATTCAAATTCACTAAATTAAAATTTATTGATTACTCATGAAGTGTATTATTAGGGTTTTATCCTGTAAGGTTCAAATACTTAATACTTTATTATATTTTAGCTATCAATGTACCTTAATCTTGCATTTACAGATTTTTTACCATTGAATATAAAATTTAATCGGTGATAATTTACACTATAACTTTGCCTCAGAATTGGATATTATGAACGGAAAAAGATTAAATAATGAAACATTAGGACAATTTATAAAAAAGAATAGAATTGCTCTTAATATGACAACAAAAGATGTTGCAAGTGCTGCATCTATTCCTGAAAGTACATATATTCAATACGAAAATGGTACTGTATCAGTATTTATTGATCATCTCGTGATTTTTACAAGAATATTCAATGTTGAGCTAAGAACTTTTTTCGATATATATATCAACCCAGAAAAACACGGCTAAAACATAGCTTGTTATTTTTAGTTAAATAAATCAGCAATAAGATGAGTTTTTATTGCTGATTTTTTAACATACATCAAATTGAAAATGAAATTATGATAACCGAAAATTATTTTTTATTAATTAATAACTTAACAGTTTTTTAAAATCGACTATTTTCATATTACCATTATGGTACTTATCATTAACCTCAATGTTTTCATGCTATTATCCTCTATTTTACTAGACAAAATTCAAGACCTTACGTACACTAAATTTTCACTTAAAAAATGATAAGGAGTCCTAATGGTATTTTCTAAAGCAGAAAGAGCACCCTTCTAATAAATTTATTTTTTTATTAATTAGAAGGGATTAAACAATGCAATACATTAAATTTAATATTGAAACTTGGCAACGCAAAGAACATTTTCAATTATTTGAAGACCAACTAAACTGTGGATTTAGCTTAACCACAAAGATAGATATAACTCACTTAAAAAAATTCATACAATCTAAAGGTTATGGATTTTATCCTACTATCATTTATCTACTATCTAAAACCGTAAATAGATACGCTGAATTTCGGCTAGCAAAAAAAGATACTGAGCTAATTTTATGGGATATTGTTAGTCCAAACTTTACTATTTTTCATCAAGATACAGAGACCTTTTCATCTTTATGGTGCGAATACTCTGATGATATTGATATTTTTATGATGAATTATAATCAACAAATATCACTTTATAGTGACGACCTAAGCTTGTCACCACAACCAAAACAGATCGATAATATTTTCTACGTATCATCTCTACCATGGTTAACTTTCGATAGCTTCAATCTAAATATCGCGGATATTACAAAAAATTATGCCCCGATTTTTACGATGGGAAAATTTTTTTTAGACAATGAAAAATATTTATTACCGCTAGCGATCCAAGTTCACCATGCAGTGTGTGATGGCTTCCATGTAGCGCGATTTATTAATCAGCTACAGCTATTCTGCAATGAATTAACCGATTAATATTTAACTTATAAAGGGCTGGAGACGTCAACCTATCCCTCCCTTTTTTTGAAATATGAATTACATAAACAAAACCCATGACATAAAAAATATATCTCCCACTATCTCATTTTGGATGACATACTCCAACGGAGTGATTACCATTTTAATGGTACTGACAAGCGTCAGGGAGAATATATCAACTGTGTTTATTATTGGCATTATCTTTCCTTTTTCTATAAAAAAATAAAATATATTATGAGTAAATTCAATAAGATAAACAAAGTCCTTTGAAGGTTTATTAACTTATTACATTCTCTATAAAATGTATTTTGTCTATTTTTATTGGTGATACTCGTACAATTCACCGATCAAGTTTATTTGCTAAGCAATGCTCTGTTTCTTTTTACTTACTAGTATCGTAACCCCCTATGCTTCTGCTATTATATGTCCCCTTTTCAGGTATTTTCACCGAAAATAATTTTTAGTTTTTCATCTGTGAATTGTTCGATTACAGCGCTACTTCCAATTACAGCGTTCTATAGAGCTAAAGAGAACTACTGTACAACTACCGATAACAATTAAAACCTAAAAATACATTATTTTCAGAAACTTAAACAATAACTGACGACATTACCGAACAATAGAAAATGAATACTCAAAAAGAACAATATAGCTTTAATAAATTACAAAAAAGAATACGCCGTGATGTAGGTCAGGCTATTGCTGACTTTAACATGATTGAAGAGGGTGACCGCATCATGGTTTGCCTATCCGGCGGAAAAGATAGCTATACGTTACTTTCAATTCTACAAAGTTTGCAAAAAAGTGCGCCAATTTCATTCTCTTTAATTGCCGTTAATTTAGATCAAAAACAACCGGGATTTCCTGAGCATATTTTGCCTGAATATCTCAATACACAAGGTGTCGAATATAAAATTGTTGAAGAAAACACCTACAGTATCGTAAAAGAAATCATACCTGAAGGTAAAACCACCTGTTCTTTATGTTCACGTCTACGCCGTGGTATTCTATATCGTACAGCAAGTGAGCTCGGCGCCACAAAAATTGCACTTGGCCACCATCGCGATGATATATTACAAACAATTTTTTTAAATATGTTTTATGGTGGCAAACTAAAAGGAATGCCACCTAAATTAATGAGTGATGATGGAAAACATATTGTTATTCGCCCTCTTGCTTATTGCCGCGAAAAAGATATTGAACGCTTTGCTGAAGCAAAAGAATTTCCAATTATTCCTTGCAACCTATGTGGTTCACAACCTAACTTACAGCGCCAAGTTATTAAGGAAATGCTGAGAGATTGGGACAAAAGTCACCCTGGACGCATTGAAACTATGTTCCGTGCGACTCAAAATATCGTTCCATCACATTTATGCGATACTGAATTGTTTGATTTTAAAAATATTTCACATGGTGATGACATTATCAATGGTGGCGACCTTGCGTTTGATCGTGAAGAATTTCCAGTGCAAGCCGTAATCGATGAGGATGATAAGCCTAATTTTAATGCTGAACGTCTCAATGTAGTTGAAATAAAATAGCTTTCTAGCCATTCGCACTACTCTAGGTCTCACTAATAGCTTCTTATCTAGAAGCTATTATGAGTCAACAATACCACTTTTAATTGCTGATAATTATTCTCAAATTTCAGGCAAAAAAAAGCCGACATAATTTTGTCGGCATTACAGTGGTCAATTATTCTGTATAAAAACTCAATATGAGAAAAACTACAATTATGGAGCACAACGTTCATCGCTCAACGTTGCATTCACCTGCGGAACTAATAATGCACTAAAACTCTATTAGTTTTATTGATTTATCTCAAACTAGTTCCGTTTACCAAAAATAACTCGTCTTTTTTAGAGCCAACGACTTTTTCTTAGCCACCAAAATACAGTACCAATAAGACAGGCTAATAAAATACAAAAAGCACTAAAAGCAAATCTAAATTCACCACCAGGAATACCGCCTAAATTCACGCCAAATAATCCAGTCAAAAAAGTAGTCGGTAGAAAGATCATCGCCATTAATGACATCGTATAAATTCGTCGATTCATCATTTCTGTCATCATATTCGTGATTTCATCGGACATAATCGCCGTTCTAGCAATAAAACCATCTAAATCTTCAATACAGCGACCTAATCTATCTGAAATTTCTTGTAGTCGACGTCGGTCATCATCATCAAGCCATAATAGTTTTTCAGCCGTTAATCGCGACAACATATCTCTTTGAGGTGCCATATAACGGCGCACAACGATAATCTGTTTTCTCAACAGCGCTAATTCCCCTCTTTCCGGAATTTCGCCACGTAATATGTAATCTTCCATCTCGATTAAACGTTCGTGCAATGAATCAGTAAAATCACTAATTTCATCTGTAATTGCATCAGTGACCTCCACTAACCAATCACCCGTACTCTGAGCACCAATACCTTCTTTTAAATCGCCAATAACACTATCTAAGGAATTAACTTTTCGATGTCGACTAGATACAATTAAACGACTATTGATAAAAACGCGAAAGGCGACTAATTGCTCAGGGCGTTGCCCCATATTCGTATTCAGTGTTTGTAATGTAAGTAACACACCATCACCAACACGGATAATACGCCAGCGACCTGAATGACCTGAAAGCGCAGATTTAACCTGTTCGTTAAATAAATCTGATTGTTGTATCCATTGAAAACTATCTTGGTTTTTATAATCGTAGTGTAACCAAAATGGAGATTGCTGCGTTGCGCTCGCATTCACATCAATGGGAAGTAATCCACCGTCACCATTTAACTGAAATGCATGTACAGGATTTGAGTTTTGAAATAAAGAACCATAAACCAACGCCATGCAAATATCCCTTTTTATTAACAATAAGTTATTAATAATAGAATAAAAGAAAGATTGCAATATTTTCAACAAAAGGTTTTTTATCAATGCCTTTTTTTTGTGCTAAAAATAAGCGTTAACTGGCTGTTGAGTTAATAAATACACAGCAAAATCGTTAAAATCGCCATTTTTGCTAAAAATAATCACACTTTTTGACACAAACGAACAATAAAACTCAGAATAATTTCCTTATCATTCATATTGTAGTGTTTATTCCTTTTAGATTCTCCTTCCTTCTCTCCAGTGGGAGGAGCTTTTTTATCCTTATATCCTTATTTATCAAAATATTACTTTCTTTTTATTCTTTATTATAAAAATCAGCCCATACAAATATGGACTGAGTAGCACCATTAATGTTGAATAATATAAAAACTATGACTATAAGCAACATCCTCTGGATTCCCAATCGGATACCCTTTCAGCCATGGCTTAATTAAGCGTGCATTTGTATATTGGTAAATAGGTGCAATAGGTGCATTTTTTGCAATAATAGCTTCGGCTTGATTATAGTAGCGATTACGTAGACCTTCATTCGTTTCAATACTTGCGGAAGAAATCACTTGGTCATATTGCTGGCTATTATACTTAGGAATATTGCCAGTATGTTTAGATGTCAATAATGATAGAAATGTAGAAGGCTCATTAAAATCGCCAATCCACGATGCACGAATCACATCAAAGTTTCCCGTATTGCGGCTATCTATATACGTTTTCCATTCTTGATTAACGAGTTTAACCTGAACACCAAGCTTTTTTTTCCACATAGATGCAACTGCAATAGCAATTTTTTGATGGTTCTCCGAACTATTATACAATAATGTTAATTCTAAAGGATTCTGTTCACTATAGCCTGCCGCTTTTAATAACGCTTTGGCTTGCTGATCTGATTCTTTCTGTGAAAACTGAGAGCCTTTTAGCTGAGGTTTAAATCCATCAGTTACATCTGGTGTAAAATAATAAGCGGGTTTTTCACCCGTACCCAAAACTTTAGCCGCAATTAACTGACGATCAATCGTCATCGACAATGCTTTACGTACCCGTACATCATTAGTCGGCGCACGCTGAGTATTAAAGGCATAATAATATGTACCTAACTGATCCGGCGTAAACACTTCGTTAGGAATATCTTTCAATAATTTTTTATATCGTTGTTTCGGAAATGATTCCGTAATATCTAAGTCACCAGCTAAATAACGGTTAGTCGCTTGAGATTCTTGATTAATAGGAACAAATATCACCTTAGTAATAACTGTATTCTTATGATCCCAATATTGACGATTGGGCGTTAAAACAATTTTTTCGTTTACAACACGATCGGAAAGTTCAAATGCGCCATTACCAACTAAATTACCGACCTTAATCCAATCAGCGCCAAACTTCTCAATGGTTTCACGGTGAACTGGAAATAGACTAAAGTTTGCCGTCAATGAAGGAAAATATGGCACAGGTTTATTTAAAACAATTTTTAATGTGTATTTATCAATAGCTTCTACACCTAGATTTTCTGCAGGTGTCTTACCATCAATGATTTCTTGTGCATTATTGATACCTGCAAGTGCGGCAAACCATGCAAACGGTGACGTGTTCGTTGGTGTAACAAGCCGACGCCAACTATATACAAAGTCATCTGCTGTAACTAATTCACCATTAGACCAACGGGCATCAGGGCGTAATTTGAAGATCCATACCTTATTATCTGTTGTAGTCCAGCTCAATGCTGCACCAGGAATCGGTTTACCTTGACTATCCTGATTAACTAAACCTTCAAATAAATCACGCATCACCTGTGCTTCTGTTAAGCCTACTGACTTAATAGGGTCTAATGACGCTGGTTCATCTTTGATATGACGAGTGACTTGCTGAACAACTGCCAATCGGGTGCCTTCGGGGACAATAGCGCCAATCGCAGGTGTAGTACCAATAATTGATGCCAATAATACAGCTAATGAGGTAAAAGTGTGTTTATGCATTTTATTTTTCTATATTGTTTTTGTTGTCAAGAGTCAGCTAAATATTCGACACATAAACATGAAGAAAATCAGCTAAGTAAGAAATAATAAAATTATAATTATCTAGCGACAAAATTTGACCAAATACCCAGCCTCGCGATCAAACTATAATTTATCTCTTTAGCATCATATGCTTTCGTTTATTAAAAATCCATATACGCCGCCTAATTTTTGGCTCACATAAACAAACATAAATAAAAAATTAAATAAATAGAATTCAATGTATTACATGCGATAAAAATAATAACCTCTTGTATCCATATCCTCATTTTTTGACGTACTTATTCGATTAAGTGAATTGAATGCAAAGAAACTAATACATAGGAAGACTCATTTTGTTACACTAGCTCTTAGAGTGCGACACAATAGCAACATAAGCATAAACACTAATTATCCTTAGGTACTGTGGCTCCAGACGATACCTAATGGTGTAATAGTTAATATGTATTAGCTATTCACATTGTCATGATTTACGTTATATAAATTATTGATGTAAGCGTTGTTCTTCCTAAGCATCTTGAGTTGCTGATTTATTAGGGGTCAGGTGACAACGCTCTATGTGAATTATTTTTAAGTGTAAGAATCGTATTAAAAGCACTCAGTTTGGTCAATCATAAATGTAAACTACGCAGTAATACTACTTAATCTGAATAAATCCCTATAATCGCAAAGGTTTTATTCAATCAAAGGGTTAAGTTGTTAATTACTCAACTTAGAACGGGAGAAAAATTCATGTCACAAACAGTTAAGTTAAAAGGAAATGACATCACAGTTAATGGTGTTTTTTTACAGCCTAGCGCACAAGCTAAATCATTTACTTTAGTCGCTAAAGATCTCTCTGAAGCAACACTTGAAAGCTTTCAAGGGAAACGTAAGATTTTAAATATTTTCCCAAGTGTCGATACAGGTGTGTGCGCTGCATCAGTTCGTAAATTCAATCAATTGGCAAGTGAATTAACCAATACGGTTGTACTATGTATTTCTGCTGATTTACCATTTGCTCAAGCACGTTTTTGTGGCGCTGAAGGTCTTGATAACGTAGTCACTTTATCTACATTCCGCAGCCCATCGTTTGCAGATGATTACGGTGTCGCAATTTCAAGTGGCCCATTGAAAGGTTTAACCGCTCGCTCTGTTGTAGTACTTGATGAAAACAACAAAGTGATTTATAGCCAACTAGTTCCAGAAATTACTGAAGAGCCTGATTATGACGCAGCTCTCAATAGTGTGAAATAATACAATACTTAGTGTATGACGATATTTAAAGTCATTCACATTTAAAATAAAACAAAGTAGCAGTTCAATAATTGTCTGCTACTTTTTTATTATCAATCTATATGGGCCCAGTATAATGGATGATGATTTTTTGCATTAACTACATTAGCAAACAGTTTATTTTCACTCATCATGCTAATAAGTGAATGAGAGAGTGTACCTAATATTTTTAATGCTTGATCCTGTGTTACAGGGCAACAAGAAGTCAATATATCAATGATTAAATCTCTTGGTTTTCGGCCATTTTTAACCAATGCTTCCCAAGTAAACCGATTTTTTTTAGTTAAATATTTTACAGCCGCTTTATTCATTAAATAAAGTTCAGCAGCAGATGCCGCAGATTCAAACATATCACTTTTATAATGACGCTGATTCATGTATTCACGTAATTTCAGGTTTACAATAAAATTAATAGTGAATTGATCCATTGCAACTCCTTGTGGGCTCATCGCCAACTTTACGATATTGATTTTAATTTATTGAAATATATACCATTCATGATCTGCGTGCTTTTTATTAAATGACAATTAAATACATTCTCCCTCTTCTCATATAGCTATAGCAGAAAAAATAGGCTATTAGCAACAATCTTATTAGGGTTTTGTCGGTTATCTACAAGAAATTAATACGTAAAGAGGATAGAAAGGCTAAGTGGCATTCTCATATTTCATAGTACCTATAGCCTTGTTGAATAAATTAAATATATTTAAACGATATCAAAATTAATCAGGGAAATATCTGATCTCTAGACGTGTTCCTTTTTTATCTTGATTAAATTCTAGATGTGTTTCACCACCAGCAAATACTTGTTCTATATTTAATTTCTCAATGCCATCCCAATTATAATTAACTGAGATGCAATTATCATTGCTGCATTTGGTTTCTAAATTTTTATTTAAAACTAGCTTACTACTAAGAAAAGATTGGTCGTCTTGTCCTAGCAAACTTCTGTATTTTTCATAAGCTTGAAGCAGTGATGCATTTTTAAAATAACATTCTGTCAGTGCACCATTTTCATAAACATCCGCCATTTCTTGTTTTTGGCTCTTACACACTTTATCCAGCTCATGAGAGGGCTGACTATTTTGTGCCATAGAATAAAAACTAAAACTGAAAGCTAAAATAGTAATGCCAAATTGAATTTTTTTTCTCATTTTATTTACTCTTGCTCTTTTTTTGCACTTAATCCATATTCTCTTAATTTATTTGCTATAGCGGTATGGGATATATCAAGGCGCTTAGCAAGCTTACGAGTACTTGGATAATCTCGATATAAACGTGATAAAACAGAAGCTTCATATCGCTTAGTTATTTCATCTAAAGAACCATTTAATGAGTCAAGAGCAACATTCGGTACATTACCAACATCCGGTAATTGAATATCATCAGCCTCAAATAAATTTCCCTCTAACTGACTTAATCCTTGATAAAGTACATTACGTAATTGCCTAACATTACCGGGCCAATAGTAACGATTTAGAGATTCAAGGAGTGATGAAGCAAGTTTTGGTTCTGATATATTTAACTCTTTAGAAAAGCTTGAAACAAAGACTTTTGTCAGTGGAAGAATATCTTCTTTGCGTGAGCGTAACGGTGGAATTGTTAATGTTAATACATTAAGGCGATAATAAAGATCTTCCCTAAATTTTTTCTCAGCAACTAACTCTGGTAAGTTTTTTTGTGTTGCACAAATAACCCGCACATTAACTTTAACTTCACGCTCTTCCCCTACCCGTCTAAAAGTACCATCATTAAGAAAACGCAGTAATTTTATTTGCATTTGGGATGACATTTCAGCAATTTCATCAAGTAAAACGGTTCCACCATTTGCTTGCTCAAAAAAACCTTTTTTTCCCTCAACAGCATTCGGGTATGCTCCGGCTGCATAACCAAATAACTCGCTCTCAACGACATCATCAGGCATTGAGGCGCAGTTAAGGCCAAGGAACGGCGCATTGCCGCGTGAGCTATGTAAATGGCATGCTTTAGCTAATATATCTTTACCTGTCCCTGTTTCTCCGACTAACAATAAAGGCTCATCTAACAAGGCCACGCGCTTTGCTCGTTCAACAACCTGAGCCATCACGGGGCTAACAGCCACTATTTGTTCAAAACCATTATTATCAGCCTCAACAACTTGTTTACGCTGCTTTTCTAAAATAGCTGCTGACTTCAATAATAGAACAGCGCCAGTACAATGCGATTTACCATTTTCATCAGCCAAAATAATCGGTGTAACTTGCATTAAGTAATCGAAACCTTTTATCACTATTTTTTCCGTATATGGTTCTGGTGATTCACGTTCAAACCAACGCAGTAACCCATGGCTAGTGACCAGCTGTGAAAATGTTTTTTGTCTTATTTTAGCTTCATCATAACCAAATAATTGCAGTGTCATTGGATTAACCAGTTCAATGCTTAATTTATTATCAATAGACAAAACAGGTTCTGGAAATGAATTAAGTAACGCCCATACTGCTTTATGTTCCCGCTCTGATGGCATGAAAAAAATCCGTCGGACATCAATTACACCATTGATCCGACGGATTTCAGCCATTAACGTACTAAAAACTTCAAAGTCAACGGGGGTAAAATTAAGGTATATCTTGCGCTCGACGGATATTTCGATGCCTTTTAGGTCGATATTTTGTAGCACTAAAAGATCCAATAATTCACGGGTTAGACCGATACGGTCTTGGCAAGTAACTTCGAGGCGCATGGGCATAAACCTTTCAAGAAAGAATATTGATTGGAGGCATTTTAGCGCCAAATAGAGTTGGAATACAGTAGTTGTGTCACATATTGTTGACAGTTTGTATTACGGGAGCTAACGAGATGCTTAAACTGATAACTTGTGATGATTTCACGAGTTAGAGCTGAAATAAAATTCAGGATCTATACGAAATAGAGCAGGATGAGAAAAACTGTCAACTCACCCTGCCAATCTCTTTTACATCTTATGATTTTTCTTTTTTACTTGGGATGGCATTTTTTAACTGTCCAATTAGTTGGCGACGAAAATCGGCTAACCGAGGTTTATCTTCAATCCACGGCAGTGGACGACAAAGCTCCATCGCCTTAATACCCAAGCGCGCTGTTAGCAGACCCGCACCAATACCTTGGGCTGCACGAGTTGATAAACGCGCAGTAATATCTTGAGACAGCCAATCCATTCCCACTTCGCGAATAAGCTCTGAAGCACCTGCAAAAGCGATGTTAATCAAGACCATACGGAATAATCGAATGCGGCTATAATAGCCTAATTCAATTCCATATATCGCGGCAATACGATTAATTAAACGAATATTACGCCAAGCAATAAATGCCATATCAACCATCGCTAATGGGCTAACCGCAATCATTAGTGCCGATTCAGCGGCTGAACGACTAATTTCTTTTCGTGCATGTTCATCAAGAACAGGCTGAACTAATTTACTATATAACTCAACTACTTCACGGTCATTATGGGTATCAAGTACCGTTGTATGCCAACGTTGAATAGCGGGATGCTCCACAGAAAGTGCTGATTGTTTAGCCAATTTTTCACAAAAAGCTTTACCTTGACCCATGCCATGGCTATGAAGCAATTCACGCGCAAAATCACGCTCTTGTGCTCGTTCTCTTAATCGATATAATCGTCGCCACTCGCCTACAATCGAACCAACGCCAGCCACAATAATTAATCCACCCGCAGCCGCGGTACCTAATGCAGTCCAATCTTGCGTTATCCACGATTGATGGATCCAAATACCTAATTGAGCAACAACGCTAACCCCAAAAATTGCAGCGGATGTGGTGACTAATTTACGCCAAAAGCTACGTTTAGGCTTTAATGCATCATTAATTAAGCTTTCAACTTCGCCATCTTGGTTATCTTGTTCAGCCTCAATATCCACCGGAATAAATTTTTCGAGTGTTTGTTCATCAAAAATTTGTGCTTTTTTGAGTATATCTTGCTGTTTTGCCTCATCAAGGTCTGCAAAATCAATTCGCTGTTTTAGTGGCTCACTCATTTCAATTTATCTCCCAATAAAAACTCAAGGGCACTATCCATACGAATGTGTGGTAATGGCTGATCAAGTGAAATTCGACGAGGTCTAAAGTTTTCAAACTGAAAACCTTGCTGCTGCCAAAAATGTGCATTGGGTAAACGTTTAGGCACTTCTCCTGGGTAAAACGTGATCGGTTGTCCATCAATTAAACGTTCACCTTTTAGCGCCGGCAGTTTTTCACCTTTATAATCAACAAGACCACTTTCTGTTGCTTGTATTGACGCCAACCCTACGCAATCCATACTAATCCCTTCAAATGCGGCATTTTGCCAGGCTTCTTGGACTAGCTGTTGCAATAAAGAAACTAAATTTGCATGTTGATCCGAAGTCACATGGTCTGACTTGCTTGCGGCAAACAAGAGTTTATCAATACAAGGCGAAAACATACGTCTTAGTAAAGTTCGTTTACCGTAATGAAAACTACGCATGAGCTGAGTCAATGCCATTCTCATGTCATTAAACGCATCTGGGCCACTATTTAAAGGCTGTAAGCAATCTACTAAAACAATTTGACGGTCGAAACGTTGGAAATGATCTTTATAAAAACCTTTAACCACATGTTCACAATAATATTGATAACGACGTTGTAGCGCACCAATATTGGTATTTTTACCCGCCTGAGCCAGTTTTTTTTCACCGTACTTTTCGATATCTGGCCAAGGAAAAAACTGTAATGCTGGCGCACCCGCGAGCTCACCTGGTAAAACAAATCGACCGGGTTGAATAAAATGTTGCCCTTGTGATTTACACTCTTGCAAATATTCAGTATATGCATTTGATATATCAGCTAAAAGGCTTTCATCTACAGGTGCTAATGGATCACATTTTTTACATAACTGTAGCCACTCATTGGCTAAATGTGCCCTTTTCCCCTTCAATAAAACGTTCATTTGACTCGACCAAGCCAAATAACTTAAATCAAGCATCGGTAAATCTAATAACCACTCGCCCGGATAATCCACAATTTCTACGTATAAAGCTGAATTATCAACAAAGTGACGAATGAAAGAATCATCCGAACGGTAATGTAACTTCAATCTAATTTCACTAACGCCACGAGTTGGTGTTGGCCATTGAGGCGGCGAGCCATAAAGTGAAGCAATACCTTCATCATAAGCAAAACGAGGCACCGATAAATCACGATGAGGAATACGTTTTACACCTAATATTCGTTTATCCCTTGCCGCTGAAAATAAAGGCAGACGAGCGCCTGTATTCACATTAAGAAGTTGGTTAACAAGGGATGTGATAAATGCCGTTTTTCCGCTACGACTAAGTCCTGTTACTGCAAGTCTTACATGGCGATCCACACCGCGATTCACCAAATCAGTCAATTCATTCTGTAGTCGTTTCATGATCGTCCCATTTTTCAATACTTTTATCATTCAATATAGCGACTTACTGAACTATTTCTATCACTTAAATCAGATTGATTTATTTTGTAGCTATAAATATTTTTCAATATTGGCTTTTTATGAACAAAATAATTAGCAATATATCTTTTATCTTATCATTCGCTTAGTCAGCCGATTTAACAACCATTTACTACCAATAATCTTTAAAATTTTTCCGAAAATCCCACCTGGTCCATAAGTAATTAATAGTGTTAATACCCATTTTAGACTCTTGCTAATAACTATTTTTTTCGTATGTTGCTTGAGCTTGTTTTTTGCATTTATTAACATTATTCACAGTCCCAATTGGACAATAAAAACATAGGGAATACGGTATAAAACCCTATTCCCATAAATGTGATGGTGATACTATTTTTACAGATTACGGAATTTACTATTTACCGTATAAGTATCAGAGGTGACATAACGTTCGATTTGTCGAAGTTTCATTTCCCCTGATTTTAGTTGTGAATCTATTTGATTTAGTAAACTACTCACTTCTGGCCCAATATCTTGTTCAGCACGATAACCGCTCGGGGCTGTCTCCACAACAAAACACATAATGATGTACACTATTAATGTAAGGCCAAAACTCATAAAAAGCGCTAACACCGCTAACGCTCGAACTAAAGCAACTGGTACATCTAAATATTCTGCGATACCTGAACAAACACCGCCAAAAACGCGTCTATCTGTTAAGCGATACAGTTTGCGGTTGCGCAAATTAGTCATTATCTTTGCCTCCAGTTAGGATGTTCCGCATCTAAAATATCTTCTAATGTTTTGATACGTTGCTGCATACGAGATGACTGCTCAGCTAATTGCATCAAACGTTGTACTTCATGATCGGTAAGCTGGCTCCCCTGCCCACTGTTTCTTTTGCTGTAATGCAGCCACAGCCAAATAGGCAGAATAAATATGACAAATATGATTAATACGAGAGACAGAAAAAAATAGCCCATCACATTTCCTTATACTTATGGTTAGTTAATCCATTGCACTGGCGCAATGTTTACACTGCGCCTTGTGAATCAAAGTTAAGATATTATTACTGGTCTTTATTTATTTTAGCTTTAAGTGCAGCTAACTGCGCGCTAATTTCATCATCCGCTTTTAATTCTGCAAATTGTTGATCCAGTGATTTTTGTTTACCAATACCAAAACTTTGTGCTTCCCCTTCCATATGGTCAATGCGACGCTCAAACTGCTCGAAACGTGCCATTGCTTCATCTAGCTTACCACTATCTAACTGACGGCGAACATTACGGCTTGATTGCGCCGCTTCAAAACGTACAGTCATCGACTGTTGTTTAGCTCGAGTCTCTTGTAATTTACTTTCTAACTCAGATATCTCGCCTTTTAAGCGCGTTAATGTTTCATCAACAATAATCAGCTCATGTTTAAGCGTATCAACCATTGCGCTGACTTTTTGTTTTTCAATCAAAGCCGCACGCGCTAAATCTTCTTTATCTTTAACTAAAGCTAACTCCGCTTTTTCTTGCCATTGAGCAACTTGCTTTTCGCCCATTTCAATGCGGCGTTCTAAACCTTTTTTCTCTGCTAAAGTACGTGCAGATGTAGAACGTATTTCAACTAGCATATCTTCCATTTCCTGAATCATCAGGCGGATCATTTTTTGCGGATCTTCTGCTTTATCTAGCAGTGATGCGATATTTGCATTAATGATGTCGGCAAAACGTGAAAAAATTCCCATTATTTATGTCCTCTTGATGGATTTTATCATTCTGTAGAGCCTCAACCTGATTTTGGTTTCCAACCAATACCCGATGCTCCATAAATTACATTCTAACGATTAACAATAATTATATAGCAATCACTGTGCCAACTTTTTAAAAAACAAAGCAACACCTTGATTATAAATATAAAAAAATATAATTTCCGATTATACTTAATCTGAACTATAGTTTACATCAAGGTGAAAAATACCAATAATTGGCGAAATAAACCATGAAAAACACTAACGATACCATTCTTGGTATTTCAAGTAACTTCCTTGATGTCCTTGAGCGAACTTCAGAGCTTGCACAACTAAATAAACCCATTTTAGTCATTGGCGAACGAGGTACAGGTAAAGAGTTAATTGCAGATAGGCTTCATTATCTATCCCCACGCTGGCAAGAAGCTTTTATCTCTCTTAATTGCAGCGGACTCAATGAGAACTTACTGGATTCCGAATTATTTGGTCATGAGGCGGGTTCATTTACTGGCGCACAAAAACGCCATCAGGGTCGCTTTGAGCGTGCAGATAAAGGAACTTTATTTCTTGATGAGCTCGCGACGGCTCCAATGTCTGTTCAAGAAAAATTATTGCGCGTAATAGAATATGGTGAATTAGAACGTGTTGGCGGTAGCCAATCATTACGCGTAGATGTGAGACTGATTTGTGCAACTAATGCCAATTTACCGGAACTCGCAAAGCAAGGTCATTTTCGTGCAGATCTACTCGATAGATTAGCGTTTGAAGTGATCCGTATTCCCCCACTCCGAGAGCGACTACCTGATATTCTTTTATTGGCTGAACATTTCGCTATTTTGATGTGCGGGGAACTAAAACGCTCTCATTTTAGTGGATTTTCATACCAAGCTAAACAAGCTCTCGAACAATACCAATGGCCCGGCAATGTGAGGGAATTAAAAAACGTGGTAGAGCGCTCAGTTTACCGCCATAACAATGCTGATACGCTTGTTGATACCATTATTTTTGACCCATTTGGTGAAAAACTAGCACCACTCACCGAGACGTTAGATTTAAATCAAATAACTAACACTATTTATCCTTCACTCCCTTGCGATCTACGTCAATGGCAACAAGATTCAGAAAAACAACTCATTCAAAATGCATTATCACAAAGTCATTTTAATCAACGCAAGGCCGCTCAATTGCTGTCCTTAAGTTACGATCAATTAAGAGGGTTGATTAAGAAACATCAAATTAAGTTATAATGAATTGATATAATTAATAAAACAGAATAGTTGATTAAAATTTTAGGCTTGGCTAATTATAATTATTAATAAACATTAAGCTTAGATGCCACTGAAAATAAGATAAAAAAAAGCCAGCACCCATGCTGGCTATAAATAAAACACTGTAAGCAATGTGAGCGATATCATGCCCCGTCTTCAAAAGCTTTCACTTAAGAGACAAAACGAATGATAATCGTTATCAGTGCTGTTTGCAAAATATTTTAATGCTATCTTCTTGTTATAAGACAAAATTTATTAAAAATTAAATAATTTAATTTAAAATCATAATGTTATGATATTTATCTTCAGTAGATTAGTATAATAATTAAGCATGAATTTTGCTTATACCCTGTCACTGCATTTTTACGCTACAATAGAGCAATTCCGGTTAACAATATCAGTATTATGCGCCTATTAACTCTTTGGTTTTTATTTACAGTTTCTCTCTCGGCTTATGCCCTCAATACGGATATAAGCTACAAGGACACTATTGCCAATGATGTCCCGGCAGACATTCGCCAAAAAGGCTTTATTTACTGTGTAAATGGCGTCGTGACGACCTTCAATCCGCAACTTGTCAGCAGCGGATTAATTATCGATCCATTAGCTGCACAAATTTATGACCGCTTACTTGATGTTGACCCTTTTACTTATCGTTTAACGCCAGAGCTTGCTTCTCGTTGGGAAGTGCTTGATAACGGCGCAACCTATCGCGTATATCTCAGAAAAGACATTAAATTCCAAACTACGCCTTGGTTTACGCCAACACGCAATATGAATGCGGATGATGTTGTGTTCAGTTTTGCACGTATGTTTGAAGTTAATAATCCTTACCATTTTATCAATGGAGGGCGTTATCCCTATTTTGATAGTCTGCAATTTGCAGATAGCGTACAAAGTATTCGTAAAATTAATAATTTCACGGTGGAATTTCGCTTAAACTCACCTGATGCCTCATTTTTATGGCATTTAGCAACTCACTATGCGCCTATTCTTTCTGCGGAATATGCTGATTACCTATCAGGACTTAATCGTCAAGAAATGATTGATTGGCGTCCAGTGGGTACCGGGCCATTTTACTTGGATGATTATCAAGCAGGTCAATTTGTTCGTTTGCTTAAAAATAGTCAGTATTGGAAAGGCGAACCTCGAATGGAAGAGGTCGTCATCGATATGGGTGCCGGCGGTACCGGTCGAATCTCTAAATTACTTACTGGTGAATGTGATGTCTTAGCTTATCCTGCCGCTAGCCAATTAAAAGTATTGCGTGATGACCCTCGATTACGTATTTCAATGCGCTCAGGAATGAATATCGCTTACCTCGCCTTCAATACCAGTAAACCTCCGCTTGATCAGCTGAAGGTTCGCCAAGCTATTGCTTATGCAATCAATAATGAGCGATTAATGCAATCTATCTATTATGGGACTGCTGAAACTGCGGCATCAATACTACCACGCGCATCTTGGGCTTATGATAATCAAGCAAAAATTACTGACTATAATCCTGAGCTGTCCAAACAAATGCTCAAAGACATGGGGTTAGAGAATTTAAAACTCGACTTGTGGGTTCCGATTGCATCTCAATCATACAACCCTAGCCCATTGAAAATGGCCGAACTTATTCAGGCTGATTTGGCACAAGTGGGTATTGTGATGAATATCCGTTCAGTTGAAGGGCGCTTCCAAGAAAACCAATTAATGGATAGATCCCATGATATGACGCTTGCGGGTTGGACGACGGACAGTAATGACCCTGATAGTTTTTTCCGCCCATTATTAAGCTGTGCCGCGATTGGTTCTCAAACAAATTTGAGTCATTGGTGCGATCCAAACTTTGATTCAGTACTGCACAATGCCCTACTAACGCAACAGCTTTCTGATCGTATTGACTATTATCACCAAGCACAAAAGATTCTTGGTGAAGAATTACCTATCTTACCTTTAGCTTACTCATTACGTTTGCAGGCTTATCGATACGATATGAAAGGACTTGTGATCAGTGCGTTTGGAAATGCCTCTTTCGCGGGTGTTTATCGTGAGATGGAAAAAATCAGCACACCAAAACGCAAAAAACAGGAGCCGCAGCCATGATTATTTACTCTCTTCGGCGTCTGTTATTATTACTTGTCACTATGTTTTTTTTATCATTAGTTAGTTTTAGTTTAAGCTACTTCACACCAAATGCGCCTTTAAGTGGCGCATCGCTATTTGATGCTTATTTATTCTATTTTGATGGATTATTGCATTTTGATTTTGGCGTATCGAGTATTAATGGTGAACCAATATCTGAACAATTAAAAGACACATTCCCAGCTACAATGGAGCTGTGTATATTAGCTTTTATTTTCGCCTTAGCTGTCGGTATTCCACTGGGTATGATAGCTGCGTTTTGGCGTAATAAGCCGATTGATATAGCGATTAGTACCTTCGCTTTATTAGGTTTTTCAATACCTGTATTTGTTCTGGCTTTAATATTAACGTTATTTTTTTCATTGCACCTTGGCTGGCTACCCGTATCAGGAAGAATTGATTTACTATATAACTTAAAATCCGTGACTGGTTTTGCCTTGATTGACGCATGGATTTCAGACTCACCATATCGTAACGAGATGATTATTAACGTATTAGAACACATGATATTACCCGTTTTAACTCTCGCATTAGCACCAACAACGGAAGTTATCCGATTAGTCAGAAACAGCACCGAAGAAACCGCCAGCGCTAACTATATTAAAGCTGCCGCGACACGGGGCTTATCACGAATGAAAATAATACGTCGTCATATTTTCCATAATGCCATCCCACCAATTATTCCTAAGTTAGGTTTACAATTTTCGACTATGCTAACATTGACGATGGTTACTGAATTAGTCTTTAACTGGCCTGGGCTTGGCCGTTGGCTTGTTACTGCGGTACGCCAAGAAGATTACTCTGCAATTTCTGCGGGTGTAATGTTAATTGGTGCGTTAGTCATTGCAGTCAATGTTCTTTCCGATATTTTAGGTGCGATGATGGACCCCTTGAAACATAAGGATTGGTATGTCCTCAGATAATTATTATCGTGAACAAAAAATGCCATCCCCAACTCGGGTGGTCTGGAATATTTTTTCATCCGATATCCTTTCAATGGTCGGTTTCTTTGGTGTATTACTTTTATTAATATTATGCTTTGTAGGTGTTTACCTCGCACCTTACGCCCTTGACCAACAGTTTTTAGGGTATCAGCTCACACCACCGTCATGGTCGCACTATGGTGATGTCGCATTCTTCTTTGGGACTGATGATCTTGGCCGTGATATTTTAAGCCGTTTACTTATTGGAACAAAATCAACTTTTGGCTCTGCGCTACTAGTCACTTTTATCGCAACCATTATTGGCTTGGTTCTCGGTTGTCTAGCCGGAATGACTCGCGGACTTAAATCCGCGATATTTAATCATGTCCTTGATACATTACTTTCAATCCCCTCACTGCTACTTGCTATTATTGTTGTTGCATTTATGGGGGCAAGCTTAGAAAATGCCATGCTCGCTATTTGTTTAGCATTAATCCCGCGTATGGTTAGAACGATTTATGTAGCAGTACATGATGAACTCGATAAAGAATATATTGTGGCTGCACGCCTTGATGGTGCGTCAAATATCTTTATTTTGTGGTATACCGTACTCCCTAATATCACCCCCATTTTAGTCACCGAACTAACTCGCGCGCTGTCAATTGCAATACTAGATATTGCTGCTTTAGGCTTTCTAGACTTAGGTGCGCAGCTTCCTTCTTCTGAATGGGGAGCGATGCTAGGCGACACACTAGAATTAATTTATGTCGCACCTTGGACCGTTATTTTACCTGGTGTCGCCATTATGATAAGTGTTTTATTCGTCAACCTACTTGGCGATGGTTTACATCGTGCAATCAATGCAGGGGTTGAATAATGCCACTTCTAGATATTCGTAATTTAACTATTGAGTTTATGACAGCCAATGGGCCGGTTAAAGCGGTTGACCGTGTATCGATGACTTTATCCGAAGGTGAAGTCCGCGGGCTTGTCGGCGAATCAGGTTCGGGCAAAAGCCTTATCGCTAAAGCAATTTGCGATGTAACAAAAGACAATATTCGCGTAACGGCAGATCGCTTCCGTTTTCAAGATATCGATTTGTTAAAACTGAGTCCACGTAAGCGACGTAAGTTGATTGGACACAACATCTCCATGATCTTTCAAGAACCGCAGTCTTGTCTCGATCCTGCTGCCGATATTGGAAAACAATTAATTCAATCAATTCCAGGTTGGACATATAAAGGCCGGTGGTGGCAGCGATTTAATTGGCGTAAACGCCGTGCTATTGAGCTGTTACATCGGGTCGGTATCAAAGATCATAAAGATATCATGCGGAGTTACCCCTATGAGCTCACTGATGGCGAGTGCCAAAAAGTCATGATAGCTATTGCCATCGCTAATCAACCACGATTATTGATTGCTGATGAGCCCACTAATGCCATGGAATCCACTACGCAAGCTCAAATTTTTCGTTTATTAGATAAACTGAATCAGAATAATAATATGACTATCTTACTTATCAGTCATGATATGCAAATGATGTCAAAAATTGTTGACCGCATCAATGTGCTTTATTGTGGTCAAACTGTTGAAAGCGCAACGCCTGAAGATATTCTTCAACGCCCTCGCCATCCTTATACACAAGCCCTGATCCGTTCTATCCCTGATTTTGAAAGCCCTATCCCTCATAAAGGGAGATTAAATACGTTACCTGGCGCCATCCCATCCCTTGAGCATTTGCCTATTGGTTGCCGCCTTGGCCCTCGCTGTCCTTACGCACAGCGAACTTGTATTGTTGCGCCACCGCTGCGTAATATTAAAAACCATCTTGTCGCATGCCACTATCCACTTAATACAGAGGAGCCGTCATGATGGAAACCTTACTTGAAGTACGTAATTTGACAAAAACCTTCCGTTTCCGAGAAGGATTATTTCATCGTCATTCACTACAAGCTGTTAAACCATTAAGTTTTAATCTACAGGCAGGTCAAACGCTAGCCATTATTGGTGCTAATGGCTCAGGAAAATCAACATTAGCTCGTATGCTATCTGGCGTAACAGAGCCCACCAGCGGTGAAATATCAATCCAAGGACATCGCTTAAGTTTTGGTGATTATGGCTATCGTAGCCAACGAATTCGCATGATATTTCAAGATCCGAGCACATCTCTTAATCCACGTCAGCGCATTGGTCAGACGTTAGAACTCCCCTTAAAGCTCAATACTGATTTAACTGGCATTGAGCGAGAAAGGCGTATCATACAGACACTGCGTCAAGTTGGATTACTACCCGATCACGCTGAATATTATCCACATATGTTAGCTTCTGGACAAAAACAGCGTGTAGCCCTTGCCCGCGCACTTATTTTGCAACCTGAGATAATCATTGCGGATGAAGCACTCGCTTCATTAGATATGTCAATGCGCTCACAAATCATTAATTTAATGTTAGATTTACAAGCTAAACAGGATATTGCTTTTATTTATGTAACACAGCATCTAGGCATGATGAAGCATATTAGTGATAAAATGCTAGTCATGGACAAAGGTGAAGTGGTCGAGCGTGGTAATACTGCGGAAGTTTTAGCGGCTCCTTTGCACGATGTGACCCGCAAACTTATCGAAAGCCACTTCGGAGAACCCCTTTCCATTGATGCATGGCGACAAGATATTTAATCCCTACTCATCTTTATTTTTGTCACCTAAGGCCTTTAACGCGCTATCGTCACATTCGCTTTGATATGTTTCAGGTGTACAACAATGGTGAATGTGACAATAACAAGTAACGACCATGCGCCCCATTTTCCTGCGTGAACCATTGACCAAGCTCCTATCTGATTAGGGTATTGCCAAACACCAAAGAAAGTACCGAAATTTTCCGCAAGCCATATAAAGAAGCCTATCAGCATAAATGCTAATAATAGTGGCATTCTGCGCTCTTTATCGAGTGGTGTATAAAACACCATGCTACGTGCATACAAACCAAAAATAAAAGCTGCTAAGTACCACCGATAATCATCTAAATAATGGTGACTAAAAAAATTAATATAAATTGCTAATGCAACTAATGTTGCCATCCAATATGGCGGATAGTGCTCAATGCGAACCTTAAAAAAGCGCCAAGATTGTATAATGTAACTACCGACCGCTGCATACATAAATCCCGTAAATAACGGCACTCCCCACAATTTAGTATAGGCTTCATCTGGATATTGCCACGAAGCAATAGAAGCTGACGTTTTAAATAATTCCATCATAAAACCAACTAAATGAAAAACACAAATAGCCTTAAGTTCATCCCACGTCTCTAATTTTGACCAAACAAGTAAAGCTTGGAATGTAACAGCGAAAGCTAGCAACACATCATAGCGCGGAAGCCCTAATATTCCTTTTGCGGGTACTAAGAACAATGTTAAGAAAAAAAATCCAGCGAACAAGCATGAACGCGCATTAATAATGCCAAAGAACCAAAATTCTAAAATAAAACGTTTAAGTCCGGTGCTATTATTTGGCTTATGAGCCATTAAAATGTGGTCTAGTTTGCTGAGAAAATTTAATTTTTGGCACAGGCTTATCATTTAACTCACTCACTTATTATTTCATGGCTGCTATATAACATCTTGGTTACTATATAGAGTAAGCTGCAAATTTTAGCAGAGAATTTTTATTTGTAAGTAAGGTAACTATCTTAAAAGATGGAATATTCCCCACTTTATACAGAAAAAAACAAATGTAATTCCATTGCAATACACTTAAGTGATATATAATCTATTCATACCATAAATTTCTCTCGCACCCGATGACAATCTCATAACACAAAGTAGTGATATACTGTAAAGAGTATTAGGCTATTTATTATCTGGTATCCATTACATTACGTAGGAGTTTTATGATGAAATTGTATTACGCTCCAGGAGCTTGCTCTCTTTCTCCTCACATTATTTTGCGCGAAGCTGGGCTAGATTTCAGCATTGAACGCGTTAATCTTAAAGAAAAAAAGACCGAGAAAGGTGAAGATTTCTTAGTAATCAATCCCAAAGGTCAGGTTCCTACCTTAGTACTTGATAATGGTGACCAATTAACTGAAGGCGCAGTCATTGTTCAGTATATTGCGGACCAAAAACCAGATAGAAATCTGATAGCGCTTCCAGGTTCAATGAAACGTTATCATCAATTAGAAGCATTAAACTTTATTTCTACTGAATTACATAAAAATTATGGCGCGCTATTTTCACCAAATAGCCCTGATGAAACTAAAGAAATGGCTAAAACAACATTATTAAAGAAATTTAAATATGTTGATGACGTACTGGCAAAACAGGCATTTTTTGCGGGTGATAACTTTAGTGTCGCTGATGCTTATTTATTTACAGTCTCTAATTGGGCGAAAATAGTAGGTGTAGATTTAAGCCAACTAACTCACCTTACAAGTTACCTTGCTAAAATCGCAAAACGCCCGAAAGTTCAAGAAGCACTAGAAGCTGAAGGCTTGATTTAGATTTTAAGCCACCAAAATAAATACAGCGCCTATATTCGGCGCTGTTACTAAAATAATCAAATCAAAAAATAATAGTTAATCTAATTGCGTTGCACAAAATTTATGCTCTGGATTAACCATTTTGTCTTGTGCAGCGACGAGTTGTAGCTCGTACTCACCCATTTCTTTTGTTTTAATCATGACTTCATATACAGCAGCAGCTACATGTTCTAGTGCTTTATCTAAAGGTTCCCCTTTCAATAAATTTACTAACATAAGACCACTAGTCAAATCACCAACACCTACTGGCTGTTTTTCACCAAAATCAACAAGTGGACGACTCACATGCCAACTTTGTTTTTCAGTCACTAAAATCATTTCAAAACGATCAGCACGATAACCTGCTCGGCTGAGGTGCTTCACTAAAACTATTTTAGGGCCTTTTTGACATAATTCACGAGCTGCCATCACGGCTTGCTCAACGGAATTAATATCTTGTCCAGCTAATGTCTCTAACTCCAATAAATTTGGCGCAATAACATCACTAGCTTTCAATGCTTGATTACAAAAGAATTCAGCAACACCTGGTGCGACAATACAACCCTTTTCAGGATGACCCATAACAGGATCACAAAAGTAAATTGCCTGAGGATTCGCTGTTTTAACTTTTTGCACAATCGCCAGAATGTCATTTCCCTGCTCAGGCGAGCCAATATAACCACTTAATACTGCATCACAAATTTCTAATTTATGAATTTGAGCAAGTCCATTAACAATATCAGTCAGATGTTGTGCAGGAAATACACTGCCTGTCCATTGTGGGTATTGTGTATGATTTGAAAATTGCACGGTATTAAGAGGCCATACATCTACACCCATACGGCACATTGGGAATACAGCAGCACTATTTCCTGCACGACCGAAAACAACGTGGGATTGTATTGATAATACGCTTTTCATTGAGAACCCAGAGAATTGTTATATCGAATGAAGAGAAATCAGTGATTAGCCATTGCTAATAGCCCGGAAAACTCCGGGCTGATATGACAAAGGTTAGTCAGAGCTATTTCCAATTAATTAAGCAGTCGTTTTTCTTACCGCGACGAACTAATGTATAGCGACCAAACAAACGGTCTGCATCAGTAAAAACATACATTGGATCAATTTGCTTCTGACCATTAACGGCAACTGCATTTGAGCTAATAGCCGTTCTTGCTTGTCCGCGTGATGGCGCCAACTCTGAATCAACGAGCGCTTGTTGTAAATCTGCGCCGTCTTCTAATGTGATAGAAGGCATACCATCTTGTGCTAATTGTTCAACATCTGCTTCTGTTAAATCTGAAACTGCACCTGAGAACAAACTATCAGTAATACGTCTTGCTGCTGCTAAGCCTTCATCACCATGAACAAGTTTAGTCACCATTTCAGCAAGAACATATTGTGCGCGTGGCGCCTTACCACTATTTTTATCTTCTTCTTCAAGTGCATCTATTTCACTCAACTCCATGAAAGTGAAGAACTTCAAGAATCGATAAACATCAGAGTCCGCAGTATTAATCCAGAACTGATAAAATTTATATGGACTTGTTTTCTTAGGGTCAAGCCAAACAGCGCCGCCTTCGGTCTTACCAAATTTAGTACCGTCTGACTTAGTTATCAGAGGAACAGTCATACCAAATACTTGGTTTTGGTGTAAGCGTCGAGTTAAATCAATACCAGAGGTGATATTTCCCCATTGATCTGAGCCGCCAATTTGCAGCTCTACGCCATGTTCTTTATTAAGGGTTGCGAAGTCATAACCTTGTAGTAAGTTATAAGCGAATTCAGTAAAAGAAATACCAACATCATCACGATTCAGTCGTTGTTTAACTGATTCTCTGTTGATCATTTGGTTGACAGAAAAATGCTTACCGATATCACGTAAAAATGTCAGTACGTCCATCTTACCAAACCAATCATAGTTATTAGCAAGCTTCGCACTGTTATCGCCACAATCAAAACTTAAAAAAGGCGAGACTTGATTACGGATTTTATCTACCCACTCTTGAACGGTTTCTGCAGTATTTAATTTACGCTCAGTCGCTTTAAAACTCGGATCGCCAATTAGGCCCGTTGCGCCACCGACCAACGCCACAGGCTTATGCCCGGCTAGTTGAAAACGTTTTAAACACAGCAAAGGAACCAGATGTCCCAAGTGCAAGCTGTCAGCGGTAGGATCGAAACCGCAATAGAGGGAGATAGGGCCCTGCGCCAGTCTCTCTGCTAACGCATTTTCATCTGTTACCTGGGCAACGAGGCCCCGCTCTTGCAATTGTTTTATCAGGTTATTGCTAGACATCAATGACTCCATCGGTTGAATTTTGTCTATCTATTTAAGTTACTGACAAGTTCAGAAGTTATGTCATGAGCTTGTCAGTATGATTTTTCAGTTTTTTTAAACGTAGCTATAGCATAAAGCGCATATCAATTAAGTACCAGCTAAAAAACCACTTATTAGGGGGCTAATCTGTCAATTTTCCAGCCATCTGCTTCGCGTTGGTACAAAAAGCGATCATGGAGCCGATGTGCTCCACCCTGCCAAAATTCAACGCTATTAAAAACCACGCGAAAGCCACCCCAAAAACTCGGTAATGGTACTTCGCCATTTTTAAATTTCTGCTTTAATTCTAGAAACTTACCTTCAAGAATACCGCGAGCCGAAATTTTGGATGATTGTTGTGATGCCCACGCAGCAATTTGACTATCTTTTGGTCGACTATGAAAATACTTAACAACTTCTATCGGATTTAAACGCTCAGCAACACCAGTAAAATTGACCTGACGCTCTAGCGGATACCAAGGAAAATGCAGACTAATTTTATTATTTTTTTCTAAATGCTGCGCTTTTCGGCTTCCCATATTAGTATAAAAAACTAAGCCTTTTTCATCAAAATGCTTCAACAGCACAATACGTTGATAAGGCTGCCCAGTTTCATCAACCGTCGCAACACTCATTGCCGTTGGATCGCTTAAACGTGCTTCACAAGCTTGTTTCAACCAATATTCAAACAACGTCAGAGGATCAAGAGGTAAATCATTACGTCTTAATCCCCCTTTGGTATACTCACGGCGCACTGATGCAAGATCTATTTCCTCGACTTCATTCATATTCGTCTCCTTTGCTACAGATATTTTATCAATATTATTTCGTATCAATATTAATCGGATATATGGCACCTAATACCGTTTCTTGGCTTGCACCAGTAACAGAAGCAAGATTACCCGATAATCCCGAAATTGTCCGTGCGGCAAGCCAAGCGAATGCTAATGCTTCCATATCATCACCACTAAGCCCAAACTTATCACTGGAAGCCACTTCGATACCAGGTAACAATGCCGCTAACCTTTGCATTAAAAAATTATTTCTAGCGCCACCACCGCAAACAATTAAACGCTCGCACCCACCGCATAATAGAACTTGATCCGCAATTGATACTGCGGTTAATTCACATAATGTGGTTTGAACATCCTGTGCGGATACTAACGGAAAATTTGATAAGTGTTGATCTAACCATTGCATGTTGAAATATTCGCGCCCAGTACTTTTTGGCGCAGAACGTCTAAAATAGACGTCATTGAGCATTGCTTTCAATAGTGCAACATTAATATGCCCATGACTTGCCCATGTCCCGTCTTCATCATAAGCTTTCTGTTTGTGACGCCAAACCCATGTATCCATTAACATATTTCCAGGTCCTGTATCATAGCCCTTGACATAGGCGCCTGGAAGTAATGCTGTAATATTCGCAATACCGCCAATATTCAAAACAATTCGCTTTTCTATTGGATGCCCGAGAACCGCTAAATGGAATGCAGGCACTAATGGTGCCCCTTGCCCGCCATATGCCATATCTCTACGACGAAAATCGCCAACAGTAGTGATCCCTGTTAATGCGGCAACACGATTATTATCACCAAGTTGCATTGTAAAAGGCTGTTCACTATCAGGTTCATGCCAAACTGTTTGTCCATGGCAACCTATAGCGATAACATCTTCCGCAGGTAATCCCGTTGTTGTTAATAGTTGATTAATTGCCTCCGCATACAGCGTACCAAGCTCTCGATCAATTTTTCCTATTTCAGATAATGTGGCTTCTTGGCCTTGGCAAATATTTAAAATTCTCTTTTTCAATTCAACTGGAAATGCAACACTCAGACTTGATTGTTCTGCCACAAACTTATCACTAATCGCTGCAAGAACAACATCGACACCGTCTAAACTGGTTCCTGACATAACCCCTATGTAACGACCCGACTTAATCATTATTCTTGTTCCTTCAAAGTGCACATTAACATCGTGAATTTAAACCATAAAAGATTGTGCTTTGCTGGTATGTTTTGTCAACAATTCCATTCAATTTCTAGGGCTAACTCGCAGGATTCGATTATAATTAGTCAAACACATAAAATATTTGGATAAAATAAGTCCAAAACGACGTTTTTTTATACATTACGATTTATCATTTATAATCTGAGATACATTGATAACATTAATGAGAAGTGACTTGAATCGATGCGAAGGAAACATTAGATCCTATAATTAACGAGAAGTGATATTCATATAATGATTTAACTATAGTATATTTAACAATGCGTGCCTTAGTCAGTGAAATATCTTCAATTTTGAGATAGTTTACCTAGTGTTTATCTTTTATTTAAATGAATATAAGTAATCTCAATATCGATTCTTAATACGTTTTTTAATATACGTTGTTGTGTTTATAGCGAAAATAAATATACGATGCTATGTTAGTGCCACAGATAGCAAATCTCATAGGAGTTATTATGCTTAAGAAAGTTTTTGTAGGTGTTGCTGCAGTTGCTGCATTATCAGGCTGTGTCAATACTAGTACGCTTTCTGGTGATACTATTTCGGCTCAGGATGCGAAACAAGTACAGACTGTTACTTATGGTACGATTCTGAATGCGCGCCCTGTCACCATTCAAGCGGGTGAAGATGGTAATATCATTGGTGCAATTGGTGGTGCTGTTCTTGGTGGCTTATTAGGTAATACCATCGGCGGCGGTACTGGTAATACACTTGCAACTGCTGCAGGTGCGATTGCAGGTGGTATGGCTGGCCAGCAAGCACAAGGTGCTTTAAATAAAAGCCAGGGTGTTCAGTTGGAAATCCGCTTAGACAGCGGTAAAAATATTGTTGTCGTTCAAAAACAAGATCCAACTGCTTTCCGTAATGGTCAGCGTGTGATGATTGCAAATAGCGGTAATACTGTAACAGTATCACCTCGCTAATTAATGAACGCCAAAGCCATATTATAATTAAGTATGTTCACCGACACTGATGTCGGTGAACATGGCTTATTAGTAACGTTAGTCATTATTATTTAACTAGCGATATTTATTAAGTATCTGCTCTTTTTTCATGTTATTTCCCTCTTATAATAACGATACTCTCTCAATCAAGTAGAAATAATTGCACAAATTGCGCATATAAAAAAGTAGGTACTTGGTATTTAAATAATACTATTATTACTTTTCTCCTTAAATTGTTTATCTATATTAAAACGTTTATTCTTACCACTACGCTGTAGATTAGTATCTCAACCCTAATTTTTCATCTAACATATACAGCTTAGAACAATAAGCTTCTCAAAATACAAAACACTGTAAATTATAATCAGCCTAATAGTAATCAATATGCATTATAATATATGAAAATAATTATAATTTCCATTATTGCATTTTTAATTATTCCATTTATAAATAACAAAACATTATTTACATACAAAATAGTTAAGAATTATTTTGTAAATTTGTTATATTTTTCTCTAACCGTAAAAGTAAAACGGATAATTGACTCAATTCATCTGGCGTAATGTTATTCAGAATTTCAACTCTTGTATTATTAATAACTTGATCCACTGTTTTAATAAATGGCTCGGATTCATCGGTTAATTTAATCCTTTTTGCTCGTCTATCATTAGCGCATGTGTGACGTGATATTAATTTTTTCTCTTCTAGTTGATCGAGCGTTCTTACAAGTGATGGTTGTTCTATTCCAATCGCCTTCGCTAACTGAATCTGCGATTGCTCTGGTGGTAACTGACTAATGTTATGTAATGTAACCCAGTGAGTTTGTGTTAACTTAAGAGGCTTTAAACGATGATCTATCAAAGCTCTCCACATACGAACTACACGTGATAGTTCAGATCCGATTTGTGATTCCAATTTACCCTCCTTTATATAATTATAATGTATAAAAAATATACCCAACTCATATTATTTTTTAAATTATATATTAATTTCCCTTTATACTTACAACATTTTATTGATGTTATACCTAGTAAATACCTATATATAGTTACTATTAATCACTTTCTAAGTGACCTGCATCTAATTATGGTTGTTTTATTTTCATAACAAATCCAACCATACTGAAAAAGATAACCTATCAATTATCTTATTAATAAGAATAGCCTTACTCTTCTTTCGAATCTATCTATTTTAACCCTTATAGTAATTACATCTAACAATAAAAAAAGCAATAGCCAATAAATCCTTATAAAACAAAAGAATATAGTTGCTCTTAAAATTATGTTATTTACAGTTAGCTTTAATTAATCCCATAACCATTTTGAATAAATAAAATTTCATTGAAAGATTACTAAAGCAATTAATTTATATTAAATGATCAGTTATTAATTAATTTCAATGTACAATTGATATTAACTACAAAAAAAATAACTCATTACTTTGCGCAATACTTTAAAATAGTTGTTGTTGTGGAGTAACCTCATCGTCTTGCGTTACTTTTTTACTTGCTGCCCTTAGATAACGTTGGCGGCATAGACGTATAATGTTCCGCTTTTCTGCATCGGCAAATTTTAACCAGCCAAAGCGCTCATCACGAGTACGATAACAGCCTCGGCAATAGCCCTGCTCATTAGTTTGGCAAATACCACGGCATGGGCTAGGTATTTCAAAAAACTCGAGTTGTTCTGCCATCTTTATGCCCCCAATGAGAATTGTAAATGTATGATATACTCTTTAAAATCAATATATACACTGTTTGCCTAAAAAATAAACTGCAATCGTTGGATTTAACCCTATCTGCACGTTATATTATTAGTAGGTAAATCGATTCAGGTTTATGAAATGAATTTTAAGGAGTTTTTTTATGCGCTTACTTCATACCATGCTACGCGTAACTAACATGCAACGTTCTCTTGATTTTTATACTAAAGTACTTGGGATGCGTCTTCTAAGAACCAGTGAAAATGAAGAATATAAATATTCTTTAGCTTTTGTTGGCTATAGTGATGAAAGCGAAGGTGCAGTCATAGAACTCACGTATAATTGGGGTGTTGACAGTTATGATATGGGCAACGCTTATGGCCATATTGCTTTAGGTGTTGATGATGTAGCGCAAACTTGCGACAACATCCGTAAAGCTGGCGGTAATGTCACACGCGAAGCGGGCCCAGTAAAAGGCGGTACAACAATCATCGCCTTTGTTGAAGACCCTGATAACTATAAAATCGAGCTCATTGAAAATAAAAGTGCAAGCAAAGGATTAGGCCACTAAGGCTCCTATCTTTTAAATTTAGGTAGTGAATTTAACTACCTAAATTTTCTGCTGAGTTTACCTGCAAAATTTTACTGGTTTTGGCATAATATAAGCCAACCAGAAACTCTAAAATGAAAGTCCTAATGTCTGAAAAAAAAAATATGAATACCCTGGTTAGCCGTTTCAGGGGCTACTACCCTGTTGTAATCGATGTAGAAACAGGTGGATTTAACGCAAAAACAGATGGATTGTTAGAAATTGCCGCCATTACATTAAAAATGGATAAAGACGGTTGGCTAGCAATTGATGAAACTCTACATTTTCATGTTGACCCATTTGAAGGTGCAAATTTAGAACCGGCTGCTCTCGCTTTTACAGGTATTGATCCAACAAACCCTCTACGCGGTGCAGTAAGTGAATACGATGCGCTTCATGCTATTTTTAAAGTTGTGCGTAAAGGTATAAAAAATACTGATTGTAATCGCGCTATTATCGTGGCTCATAATGCAAATTTTGACCATAGCTTTGTCATGAACGCTGCTGAGCGGGCAAGTTTAAAGCGTAACCCTTTTCACCCGTTCGCTACTTTTGATACCGCAGCTTTAAGTGGATTGGTTTTCGGTCAAACTATTCTCGCGAAAGCTTGTTCCACTGCCGGTATTCCTTTTGATGGCAAACAAGCTCACGGCGCACTATATGATACGAATCGTACTGCTTTATTATTTTGCGAAATCGTGAATAAATGGAAAAAAATGGGTGGATGGCCTTTGGTCGAAGAAACTCAACAACCCTAAATTAAAAAGCCGGATTAGCATGAACACATACTAATCCGGCTTTTACATATAAGCATTTTAATAAAAATAACAATGCGTTACTCGGCGTTCGCCTCATCAGCTGAACGATACTTATCTGCTGTTTCTTTAATCAACGTTTGAAGCTCACCACGTTGAGCCATTTCCATAATAATATCGCAACCACCGACCAATTCGCCATCAACCCACAGTTGAGGAAAAGTTGGCCAGTTTGCATATTTTGGCAACTCTGCACGAATATCTGGATTTTGCAGGATATCCACATAAGCAAATCGTTCACCACAAGAAGACAGTGCTTGTACTGCTTGTGCAGAAAAACCACAGCTCGGAAGTTTAGGAGAGCCTTTCATATATAATAAGATTGGGTTTTCTTTAATTTGGCGCTCGAGTCTTTCAATTGTCGTCATTTTTTACTTCCTTAAAACAAGGGTGCTGGTTTTGCAGTCAATCGCCAGTTCAATGCTAGATCCCACATGAACCTGCCTAGCTGACATAATATATTAGTCGGTAATAATAACCGGAATATCGAAAACGTTATACACAAAATAGTTCGAGATACATGTAGGTAGCAAACGAAAATCACCGATAGACATAAAAAATTACGGCATTTCAATAACATAACGACCAACATGTTGGTGTATCACGGGTGTATTGTTTCATATAATATGCCAGTTTTATAGAGGGATTACCATAACATGCAAAAAGATAACGCACCAATAGACTATATTGAGCCGCGCTCAAAAAATAATGCCCTCAAATTTACCTCTAGCCTATAGCAATAGATTAAATAATAAACTATTTAAATATTATTTTACTCTTAACTCACACTAAAAAATGCGTAACCATGTATTAGACACACGTGAATAGTACTTAGTTTTATTAATTCTATTAGCATAATAATAACACTTATTTTTTATAAGGTTTATCGTGCTATCATTAATATATTACATATCCTATAGCAATAAATAAAAATCATATTTATCAGCTATAAATGAAAGATAGTCGATGATTTCCGCTCGCATTGTGAGCAAACACCCAAGCAAGTTGATTCAAAGTAACTAAGGAGTAAGCAATGTCATTTGAACTACCCGCTCTACCATATGAAAAAGATGCTTTAGAGCCTTATATCTCATCTGAAACATTAGAGTACCACTATGGTAAGCATCACAATACCTATGTTGTTAATCTGAATAATCTGATTAAAGGCACTAACTTCGAAGGTAAATCATTAGAAGATATAATTAAAACATCTGAAGCAGGCATATTCAACAATGCTGCTCAAGTTTGGAATCATACCTTTTATTGGCACTGCCTTGCACCTAACGCAGGTGGAGAACCAACAGGTAAAGTCGCCGATGCTATCAATAAAGCGTTTGGATCTTTTGCTCAATTCAAAGAACAATTCACGGACTCTGCAATTAAAAACTTTGGTGCAGGTTGGACTTGGTTAGTGAAAAAAGCAGATGGTAGTTTAGCTATCGTCAATACTTCCAATGCAGCAACACCGGTATCTGGTGACGATAAGCCTATACTGACTGTTGATATTTGGGAACATGCTTATTACATTGACTATCGTAATGCACGCCCTAAATACTTAGAAAATTTCTGGTCTTTAGTAAACTGGAAATTTGTTGAAGAAAATTTAGCATAATTCAAATTGTTAATATGATTAAGGGCGAGTTATTTTCTCGCCCTTAATCTTTTCATCCAATGAGGATGTGAATATAATCAGAACAGATGTACCGCAAACACAATAATTACGGCTAGCGAACCTAATGCTGCAAATAATCCAAATTTAAAATCTGTATCCATGAGTTCCTCTCATCTTAAAGCAATTAAGCAAGTAAAATAACCATAATAACGATAAGGTTAATTAAGTATACACTGCCAAAATTGTAAAACCAGTGTCTATGTCACATGTTATAACATCAATTATTTCTTTCGTTTTTGAGCTAGATCAGACAAAATCGACAACAAACCGCTAATTTATTGCCAGCAATAGATCTATGCATCAATATGCAGGTAATTTTTTAACAAGAATTCTTAACAAGACCTAATGTTGGTCAGGAGTTTTCCCCACCCATGGCAACGATTAAAGATGTGGCGAAACGCGCTGGCGTCTCCACCACAACCGTATCCCATGTTATTAATAAAACGCGCTTTGTAGCTGAAGATACAAAAGCTGCAGTATGGGCTGCTATAAAAGAACTCAATTATTCACCTAGCGCGGTTGCCCGTAGTTTGAAGGTTAACCATACAAAATCAATTGGGTTGTTAGCCACATCAAGTGAAACACCTTATTTTGCTGAAGTCATTGAATCGGTAGAAAACTGTTGTTATGAAAAAGGCTACACACTGATCCTATGTAATTCCTATAATGATTATCGAAAACAATCAGCTTATTTGCAGATGTTGGCACAAAAGCGAGTGGATGGGCTATTAGTGATGTGCTCAGAGTATCCAGATACGCTTTTAAGCACTTTGGAAGATTATAGAAACATTCCTATGGTTGTGATGGACTGGGGTGCTTCTCGTGGCGACTTTACTGATAGCATTATTGATAACTCTTTCCATGGTGGTTATCTTGCTGGTCGTTATCTGATTGATAGAGGCCATCGTGATATTGGTATTATTCCTGGCTCTTTGGAACGAAATACAGGTATTGGTCGTTTAACTGGTTTCCAAAAAGCAATGGAAGAAGCGAAAATAACACTCAAAGATGAATGGGTCGTTCAAGGCGATTTTGAACCTGAGTCTGGCTATAAAGCCATGATGCAAATTCTTAGCCATAAACAGAAGCCAACTGCTGTATTTTGTGGTGGTGATATTATGGCTATGGGTGCTATCTGCGCCGCAGATGAAATGGGTTTACGTGTACCTCAAGATATTTCAATTATCGGCTACGATAATGTTCGTAATGCGCGTTATTTTACACCTGCATTAACCACAATCCATCAGCCCAAAGAGCGTTTAGGGCAAATGGCATTTTCTATGCTGCTCGATCGCATTGTCAATAAGCGCGAAGATGCTCAAACTATTGAAGTCCACCCTCGCCTTGTTGAACGTCGTTCTGTTGCCGATGGTCCATTTATCGACTACCGCCGCTAAATTAGGGTGCTAACCATTCAGCGTTGAGTGTTTCACTATCACCAAGATAATCAAGCAACCAACTCAACGCTGGAGATGTATTCTTTTCCACCCAAGTCAAACAACATGGGCTAGGAGGAAAAGGTTGAGTCAACGCTAACTCGACTAATTTATCATCCGCACACAGTGGAGCCACTCGGTGCTCAGGCATCATCCCAACACATAACCCATTAAGTACGCAAGCCACACCATTTTCCCAGTTAGGTACAACTAATCGACGCTGGTTATCCAGTGCCCACGTATCACGCTTTGGCAAATTACGAGATGTATCTTCTAAACATAAACTCGGATATGGCCGCATTTCATCATCCGTTAATTTATTATTGAGTTGTGCAAGTGGATGTTTAGGCTCTGCTACACATAACCAAGACATGAATCCCATATCACGAAAACTATAACGTTCACCAATAGGTGATGCTCTTGTAGCGCCAATAGCAACATCAACCCGGCCGTCAGCAAGCGCATCCCACACACCGTTAAATACTTCAGGATGAATATAAAGTTCAATGTCAGGAAAATGTCGATAAAAATCAAGAATGAGTTGCTCAGTACGCTGTGGCTTTACGATACAATCCACTGCAATACTAAATTGACCACGCCAACCATTTGCAACTTGTTGGCACTGATGGCGTGTATCTATCATTTTTTTGATAACAGATCGGCTTTGTTTAATAAAAATGACGCCGGCCTCCGTCAATACAACGTCACGATGTCGGCGTTCAAATAAAGGTACAGCCAGCCATTCTTCAACTTGTTTTACGGTATAACTAATCGCTGAAGGTACGCGGTGAAGCTCCTCAGCGGCGCCGCTAAAGCTTCCTGTACGAGCGACTGCATCAATGACTTCGAGTGCATGGGCTGACCACATATCATTTCCTTTCAAATTTTTTGATGACAAGATCCAAATATTACCGTTTCACAATGTAAAAAAATAGCCTATACAATAAGGTAACTGTTAACATTTTTTTAAATTTTGAATAAGTAAACAATTATGACGAATACTGTAACGAGAAATTCCCCTGGATTTATCATTTACCTTGCGGGTTTAAGCATGTTGGGCTTTTTAGCTATCGATATGTATCTACCCGCATTTGGTGCCATGCAAACCTCGTTAAATACTACCGAAGGCTCCATCAGCGCTTCACTCAGCATATTTTTAGCTGGGTTTGCTTTTGCTCAACTTCTCTGGGGTCCTCTATCTGACAAACTCGGTCGTAAGCCGATTTTAATTGTTGGGCTATCACTGTTTATTATTAGTTGTTTAGGTATGGTCTGGGTTACAGACGCTACTCAATTATTGATATTACGTTTCTTACAAGCAGTAGGGGTATGCTCCACTGCTGTGCTTTGGCAAGCTTTAGTCATCGACCGCTATGATGCAGCAAGTACACAAAAAATTTTTGCATCTATCATGCCTTTAGTTGCGTTATCCCCAGCTCTCGCACCATTATTAGGCGCTTGGGTACTCGAACATCAGTCATGGGAGTTCATTTTTGTCGTACTGATGATTGTTGGTATCTTATTACTGATTCCAACATTGCTATTAAAGAAAATCACGCCCAAAGCAACCATAGATGAAAATAGTTCTCAAGCTAAAGTTTCCTTCATGAATATACTTAGCTCACGCATTTTCAGTGGTAATGTTTTAATCTATGCTTCATGCAGCGCTGGTTTCTTCGCATGGCTGACAGGCTCACCTTTTATTTTACGTAATATGGGTTTCAATCCCGCAGATATTGGCTTAAGTTATATCCCACAAACCCTTGCATTCATTATTGGTGGTTATGGATGTCGTTTTGTCTTAACCAAAGTTCGCACAGAGACTCTTTTCCTTTTATTACTGATTGGTTATGCCATAAGCATGTCTATCCTGTTTATTATGGCAATTTATATGACGCCAACTTTAACAATGATCCTAATCCCATTTTGCTTTATGGCAGCAATGAACGGAGCGTCATATCCAATTGCAGTTTCTAAAGCATTAAATACCTTTCCAAATGCGAGCGGTAAAGCAGCCGCATTACAAAATGCTTTGCAACTTGGTTTATGTTTTCTCGCTAGCTTGTTGGTATCAATGTTAACTTTTGATCCATTACTTGCAACAACAGGCGTGATGGCAGCTACGATTGTTCCAATGATTATTGGTTATTTCATGCAGTATTTCGCTGTAGATACGCAAAAGTCGCCGAAACAAACTGAATGCCAAGCAAAATAAATAAGCTAACGCATTAATTACTCCCATACACATAAAGGGTAAGTCATTATTTAATAATAATTGGCTTATCCTTTTAGTTTTAACCTCAAGCATATAGACTAAATCGGGTATTTATAAATTCTAACACTTATAAATTACAGTGGATAAGTATTACTACATAGTTGATTTTATTAATTTACATCCTAATAATTTCAACCTATTAAATTCTATTGATATTATAGATTGTATCATCAATATCAGAACCTGATTTTGAAAGGTTATCCCCTTAAAAAGTCACAGTTTTATTTTTTTACCTGCTGCAACTCATATTTTCTTTAGTTAATTTTTTTATCGAAACACGTTATACTAAAATTTCTGAATAATGAGTGTATAAGCGCTATGTTAAAACAGTATTACCCACCAGAAGAATTAAGCACTTTTATAAGCTCAATTCTCATTATCAAGAAATTTACTGCCCCAATTAAAATATTTCCTGGTACTGGCGCTGAAATCTGGATTTCATCACAAAATCTTAATATAGCAACTGACGCCCATACAACCATCAATCCATTTCAATTAGTCATTCCTAGAATTAACACTTTTACAGTAATTCCCAATAATGCAAAGGTGATGGTCTTACGTGTCAGGCATGATGCTCTGCGATTTTTACTTCCGCAAAGAACAGTAACCTATACAGACACACCAACAGCACTTTGTAATATCTGGAGTGATAATTGGTTTGAAGCGCTCGCTAGCGGCTCATTTAAAGAGTTACGCGATTGTTTTATTGCTACAAAAGCGAGTAAAAAAATACATTTTACGGATAATATTTTGGATATTCTTTACCGAAATCCAACTAAGAAGATTACAGATATTGCCGATGAACTAGGCTATAGCGCTCGTTTTGTACAAAAAGAGTTTCTAAAAGAATATGGGATCACACCAAAACGTTACCAAATCAATTGCCGATTAGAGCATGTTTTAAAAAATATGGTGAAGGAACAAGATACCTATCGTTGGTTCGAAACTGGCTATTATGACCAATCGCACTTTTACCGTGATTTTAAAAGATACTATACTATGACGCCGTCGGCATTTTTAAAGTCAAACTATTCGTTTTTTTACAATACAAAAACTAAGTACCCTTTAAGATAGTTCTTAATAAATAAGGAGAACGGAATGAGTATTGTAGTGTATGCCCAAATTACAATTGAAAAAACGGATGGGTGTTTAACGAAAAAAATCATTCGCGATTTAGCTAAACTAAGTCGTCGAGAGAAAGGATGCATCCAGTACGATTTAATGGCTAAAGAAAATGGCTACATTGTTCTTCAAGAATGGGAAAATAACCAAGCATTAGAGTTACATAAGAATAGTGAGAATTTCAAGCGTTTAATCGAAGCCATTGCCCTTGATAACGCCAGTTTTTCACTAAACTTTAGTGATAAGCTGTAATTTAACGATAATATACTGCCTAATTTAGGGTTGTACCCACGGGTAATAAACTGCCATAAAATAAATCGTAATAAAAACTAAATACTGATTATTCAAATTAGGCTATAGCGATATAATTAAAAGCTATAGCCTTTTTAAGTCAAAATATCTTGTTTTATAGCAAAATGCTTAAAGTTTTTATTCTGCTAAATTTGCATTTTCCGTTGTTTCTCTCGCCTTCTGTAAAATCATTTCTTGTTCTTTTTGATGCAATACACGTTCAACAGTATCAACGATTGCTTGCGTTTGTGGGTCTATCTCAATATTAATCTTATCCCCTAAACGTTTTTTACCTAAGGTTGTTCTCGCTAATGTTTCAGGAATTAAATGAACACAAAAACGATTATTAATCACATCACCAACAGTCAAACTGATCCCATCAATTGCAACAAAGCCTTTGTGTAAAATATATTTCATCAATGATTTATCATAAATCGATAGCCATATTTGATGATTATCTTCAGATGTGAAAATTTTACTTACTTCCGCAGTCGTAACAATATGACCAGAAACAACGTGCCCACCGATTTCATCGCCGTATTTTGCAGCTCTTTCAATGTTAACAACATCACCGGGTTGCAATGCACCTAAGTTAGTCAGTCGTAACGTTTCTTTGATTAAATCAAAACTAACATTTTCACCATCTATCTTTGTCACCGTCAGGCAACAACCATTGTGTGCCACTGATGCTCCCGTTTCTAGCCCAACAAGTAACTCGGGAGTGAATTTCATTACATGAGTACGAAAATTTGCTCTTTCAGTGATCTCGATAATTGGGGCTGTACCTTGAACAATGCCTGTAAACATAATAAATCTCAGTGTAGTGAATTTATGTACTAAGTTTACCTAAGAATTTTCAGAGATCTATCTTATTTGAGCGGTTAAACGCACATTGCTCCAATATATTAATTTAAATTATATCTTCTCAGAAAAACATAATTCTATATTCTGCTAAACATCTGTATTGGATTAAATTAATAAAAGAGATAGAATACAGAGACTGAATTAACTGATTGATTTATAGTAAATCATTTATTTCCCCTATTATTCTTATACGCAAAATAATTTGAGATTGCAGGTAGTCAATAAGCTAAGCGATACCTATGCTAAACGTTAGAGCACATAGCAATCTATGTACTCTAAATGGTGGCATATTAGCAATTGTGCCAAACATCTTGAATTATAGCGGGTATATTCTTATTTAATTTATTGTAAAGGTGTATGCGTGCAGAAATATCTTACAGAAGCGCGTAGCTTGTTGGCTCTCGGTATTCCGATTTTCTTTGCCCAATTTTCTCAAACTGCGATGGGGTTTGTTGATACGATTATGGCAGGAAGTGTTAGTGAAACCGAAATGTCAGCAGTTGCGGTCGGATTTTCAATCTGGCTGCCAGCTATTCTTTTTGGTCAAGGGCTATTAATGGCACTAACCCCAATTATTGCACAAATGAATGGGTCAGGCCGCCGACATTTAATTAGTGACCAAGTACAACAAGGCTTATGGTTAGCTTTCTTTTTATCACTTGGTGTGATGCTTCTTCTTTATAACAGTCAGCTAATTCTCGGAAATATGCCTCATATCGATCCTGAATTGGCAGATAAATCGGTGCGTTTTCTGCATGCCATTATGTGGGGTGCTCCAGGTTATTTATTTTTTCAAGTTTATCGTAGCCAATGTGAAGGTCTCTCTAAAACCAAACCCGGTATGGTAATTGGTTTTCTTGGCTTGATGGTTAATATACCGATTAACTATATCTTTATTTATGGTCATTTTGGTGCACCGGCTCTAGGTGGTGTAGGTTGTGGTGTCGCAACAGCTTCAGTCTATTGGGCAATGTGCATGATGATGCGGTGGTATGTAAAACACACCCCTTCACAACGAGATATTCGTCCAACTAAATCCTTTGCTTCGCCAAATCCACTAATTTTAAAACGCATTATTGTTCTTGGCACACCAATCGGACTTGCGTTGTTTTTTGAAGTTACATTATTTGCGGTTGTTGCTTTATTGGTTGCCCCTCTTGGGGTTGTCGCTGTTGCCGGTCATCAGGTTGCATTGAACTTTAGCTCGATCATGTTTATGTTCCCGTTATCTTTGGGTATCGCCGCGACTATCCGTGTTGGCTATAACCTTGGGCGACAATCTACTGAAGCCGCAAAAGTTTCATCATATACAGGCCTTGTGGTGGGTTTAATGGTGGCTTGTTGTACTGCAATTTTAACGGCTACATTCCGCGAACCTATTGCAATGATGTATAACAAAAATCCTGAGGTTGTGGTACTTGCATCTAGTTTGATGCTCTTTGCTGCTATTTATCAATTATCGGACTCTGTGCAAGTTATTGGAGCAGGAATTTTACGTGGTTATAAAGATACACGTTCAATCTTCTTCATCACTTTTACCGCATATTGGATTTTAGGATTACCTTCTGGTTATATTTTAGCGCTGACAGATCTTGTCACACCAGCAATGGGACCTAAAGGTTTTTGGATTGGCTTTATTATCGGATTAAGTGCAGCAGCTATCGGTATGTTCATCCGTATTCTATGGATACATAAACAATCTGAAAGCTTAGTTTTATTAAGGTCAACTCGTTAATTGGCGGTAAATTAAGCATTTTATTGTCTAGGGAAGTGTATTTATCACCAGATAGTTTTAAATACGAACAAACTATCACGAAAATACATTTTCCCCTTGCCAGATTGACTCTGTGACGTTAATATTCGTCCCCGTTGTCACCCAGATTATTGTTATGAACCATAGGGTTTGAAGCGCGTCCGTAGCTCAGTTGGTTAGAGCACCACCTTGACATGGTGGGGGTCGGTAGTTCGAGTCTACTCGGACGCACCATTTAACAATAATAAGTGTACCACCGGATTTAAAGTAAAAATCTTCAGTGCGTCCGTAGCTCAGTTGGTTAGAGCACCACCTTGACATGGTGGGGGTCGGTAGTTCGAGTCTACTCGGACGCACCATTTCAATATAATAAATATTGAAACTAATCATTGTTCCTCAGTGCGTCCGTAGCTCAGTTGGTTAGAGCACCACCTTGACATGGTGGGGGTCGGTAGTTCGAGTCTACTCGGACGCACCATTCGTTTATTCCCTTATAAATTACCCTTTTTATTTGCTTATATTTTTAGCCTGTTTTGTTGCGCAACAAATTTATTTCCGCAAAATCACACGGTTACTTGATCTGAAATAGATCTTTAATCAATTTCATAAAATTTGATTTGTATCACAGTTTTTTGTTGTCTATAATACTCATCGCTGCTGAATGGTTTCATCATTATTAAATCAGTATGTTAGCTTTGATAAAAATGTCTGCTACACTATAATTAGAATCTAAATGAGACATTTTTGAAATAAATATGCATTAAACACCAGACTGTCGCCTATCCTTATAAATGAGTTGCGCAACAAGTTCTATCTTGCGCTTTAAGTGTCGGCGGCAATACCGATTTCCTTTATAACCTTTAGATAGACTGCCATGAAAAAAACTAAAATTGTTTGTACCATCGGTCCAAAAACCGAATCAGAAGAAAAATTGACTCAACTTTTAGACGCAGGCATGAATGTTATGCGCCTAAATTTCTCCCACGGTGACTTTGAAGAACATGGTCAACGTATCAAAAATCTTCGCTCAGTCTGTGCAAAAACAGGTAAACAAGCGGCTATCTTACTCGATACTAAAGGCCCAGAAATCCGTACCATGAAATTGGAAGGCGGAAATGATGTTGCTCTTGTTGCCGGTCAAACTTTTGCTTTCACAACGGACACCTCTGTAATTGGTAATAAAGACAAAGTTGCAGTGACTTATGCAGGCTTAACCACTGACCTTAAAGTGGGTGATACTGTTTTAGTCGATGACGGCTTGATTGGTATGAAAGTTATCAAAGTCACCGCCACTGATGTCATTTGTGAAGTATTAAACAATGGTGATTTGGGTGAGAAAAAAGGTGTTAACTTACCGGGTGTCTCAATTGGTTTACCTGCACTTGCAGAAAAAGATAAAGAAGACTTAGTCTTTGGTTGTGAGCAAGGCGTTGATTTTGTAGCCGCTTCATTTATTCGTAAACGTTCTGATGTTGAAGAGATTCGCGCTCATCTTAAAAAACATGGTGGCGAAAATATTCAAATTATCTCTAAAATTGAGAACCAAGAAGGTTTAAACAATTTTGATGAAATCTTAGAAGCTTCAGATGGCATCATGGTTGCACGTGGTGATTTAGGTGTTGAAATTCCAGTAGAAGAAGTTATTTTCGCTCAAAAAATGATGATCGAAAAATGTGTTGCTGCACGTAAAGTAGTTATTACTGCGACACAAATGCTTGACTCTATGATCAAAAATCCACGCCCTACTCGTGCTGAAGCTGGTGACGTTGCTAATGCCATTTTAGATGGTACAGATGCAGTAATGCTTTCAGGTGAAAGTGCTAAAGGTAAATACCCAATTGAAGCTGTGACTATCATGGCAACAATCTGTGAACGTACTGACCGTGTAATGCCAACTCGCATTGATAGCCAAAAACCAAGCCAACGCCTGCGTGTAACGGAAGCGGTTTGTCGTGGTGCTGTTGAAATCACTGAGAAATTAGATGCACCTCTAATTGTTGTTGCTACCTTTGGTGGTAAATCGGCGAAATCTATTCGTAAATATTTCCCAACTGCACCTATTTTGGCTTTAACCACAAACGAAGAAACTGCACGCCAGTTATTATTAGTGAAAGGTGTTATCCCAATGATTGTTGGTGGTTTCACATCGACTGATGATTTCTATCGCGAAGGTAAACGTGCGGCACTTGAAAGTGGCCTTGCAGTTGCTGGTGATGCGGTAGTTATGGTTTCAGGTGCGTTAGTACAAAGTGGTACAACGAATACTTCATCTGTTCACGTTCTATAATTAACACAATAAAATAATCAAAGCCCCGTGATTAATAAAATAGTCACGGGGCTTCTTTATTTATATTTGACATTAAATGTTGCTTTAAACTAACTATCCACTTTCCAACAGAATAGATACAAATAGTGATAGATTATTTAAGTTTGATATCACAAAATGATTTCACCTTGGTTAAATAATAACCTTTCTTAATTTAATTTTAAGTTTTTCCTCTTTTTCCTACTGCTAAATATAAAGTATTTCTAGCAAATATTTAAATTACGTACTAGCATAAGACTAAGTGAGTGCCATACCCTAATTTTCATTAGGTTGTTTTAAAGGGATATTGATAGTTTTAAGATTTTTGCTTAGAATTATTAGTTGGTAGCTTACTTTTTATATTTTCAATATAAATCAATCTAGAGGGTAAAATAATGATTCGTACTAAAATTGTACTGGGCTCTATCGTATTAGCTTCAGCATTACTAGCGGGTTGTTCTAACAGCACTGACGTGCAAAAGCTCTCTTCAGACGTACAAACTCTGAATGGTAAAGTTGATCAACTAAGCAACGATGTTCAGTCACTACGTTCTGACGTTCAAACAGCTCAAGAAGAAGCAGCACGTGCAAACCAACGTCTAGACAACCAAGTCCGTACTTACAAAAAATAAGTCGAACTCGTTTTAGCTAGAAAGAAGCTTCTTCAAAGCTAATATTTATGAGGGCCTATATTAAATAGGCCCTTAATTTTTGTGCTAGTTAAGCTAACGATATAAAACTATTGATATGATTTATACTTTGAAGGTAATAGCGCGCCGATTTTTTCTTCGTAAACAGGCTGTGGCTGTGAAATAGAAAATGGCTCGATCGGTGTTAAATCAGGATAGTTTTTAATCTCATCATTCGTAGGCTCAGTTGTACCTTGATCATTATTTACTCTCACAGGCATCCCAGAACGCCTTTTAAGCTCTTTTTCTACTAATCCCCTGTCAATACCTTCATTCTCTAAAAAACGCTGGAAATCAGCAGAGATCTTGATTGGCATCGTTTGTGGATCATCACTGTCTTTTCTCGAAAGTGGCTGATGTACCTCAATATAGAGACTTCCATCTGCTTCTTTAGAATATTTCACGGGCTGATCAATAACTTGGACTCGAGTTCCTTTTGGTACAGTCTTAAATAGTGCTTCAATATCATCTGGTCTTAAACGAATACAACCTGAACTTACACGCATTCCAATACCAAAGTCAGCATTAGTTCCATGGATTAAATATTCACCACGGCCATAAGAAAGACGTAATGCATAAAGCCCCATTGGATTCTTAGGGCCAGCAGGAACAACCGCCGGTAATGTAATACCCTCTTTGGCATAATTTTTGCGGATATTAGCAGTCGGTGTCCATGTTGGGTCTTTAATTGATTGACTAACTGACGTAACCATTTCTGGTGTATCACGCCCTAATTGGCCGATCCCAATAGGATAAACAATGACTTCTTCGCTATTTTCCGGATAATAATATAATCTCAGCTCAGCTAAGTTAATCACGATACCTGTTCTCGGCGTCGATGGTAATAACATCTGTGCAGGAATAATCAGCTCTTTACCTGCTTCAGGCAAATAAGGATCAGTTCCTGGGTTGGCTTCTAACATACCCAGCAGACCAATCTCATACTCAGTCGCTATTGCTTCTAAAGAACGCCCATCGTTTGGTACAACATAAGATAAGTTTTCCCCGATTAGGCGCGTATTGCTATCTGGTAATGGATATTCTTTTGCATGTGCCGGAGCCATTAATGCACTCATGACAAGCAAACTTGCCACCGTCAAAGCTGTCTTCATACCTACCTACTCCAAAGAAAATAGTGTCGTTACATTAATTTAGTAACCATTGAACCCCAAGATAGTTGAACATAATAGCAACTATTTTTCCTATCTTTAATACTTAATAAATATTTTAGTTAGCTAATAATATTCAACCTAGTATTTTTACGCAATAAAATGATAATTCTTAGTAACAAAGACAATGAACTAAAGGTAGGTAAGATAAACATTAAGATTGAGAGGGAATTGAAAATAAAATCAAAGAGGGAAACAAAAGTTGTTTCCCAACAATATATTATACGAGTTCGTTAGCGCGAGCCAAAATAGTGCGGATCATGGCATTTAGCCCCTGAGTACGTGATGGAGTTAAGTGTTGCTCAAGTGCTAATTGATGAAAAAATGATTTCACATCAACGTCTAGAATTTGTTGTGCCGTTTTATTTTGAAAAAGAATAATCACTATCGCGACTAACCCTTTAACAATACTTGCATCGCTATCACCTGCAAATAAAATCGTCTCATCGGACTGCTTTTGCATATCAATCCACACCTGGCTTTGGCAACCAGCAATAAGATTACTATCGCATCTTTGTGTTGCCGTTAACTCAGGCAAAGACCCGCCCAGCTCAATCATATACAGATAGCGCTCTTCCCAATTGTGGCAGCGTGCAAAATTACGTAACAGTTTTTGTTCATCGGGTAACGCAGGCATACTTCTTTCCTTCACTAAAATCTAAACATTCATAATGTCTAGCCTAACAATTTTTTTACGCGTTGTAATGCATTGAATAAAGAATCTATTTCTTCTTTAGTGGTATAAATTCCCACCGAAGCACGACACATCGCCGGAACATTATAGCGCTCCATGAGGGGCAAAGCGCAATGATGACCAGTACGAATAGCAATACCGTATTGATCTAAAAAGGAACCAACATCATAAGCATGGTGCTGACCTAAATTGAAGGCAAGAACACCTTCACGCTGATCATTACCATATAATATTATTGATGGTACATCTTTAAGTTTTTCAGAAGCATAAGCCATGACATTAGCTTCATGAGCAAACGCATCTTCCACTCCCAAAGCAGTTAAGTAATCAAATGCAGCACCTAACCCAATAATTGCACTAACATTGGGTGTCCCTGCTTCAAAACGCCACGGGGCATCTGCAAAAGTAATACCTTTGGTCAAACTGACTTGTCGGATCATCGCGCCGCCGCCTTCCCAAGGTGGCATGGCATCTAGCAGCGCTTTTTTACCATATAAAATACCAATTCCTGTGGGACCATAAAGCTTGTGACCAGAAAAAGCATAAAAATCACAATCTAGCGTTTGTACATTTACCTGTTGATGCATTGCACCCTGCGCACCATCAATTAACACCTTTAATTGTGTATTTTTTTTAGATAATGCAATTGCACGTGCATGCTTGATAATATCTTGTACAGGATTAACGGTACCTAATACATTAGAAATATGAGTGAAACTCAATAAACGGGTACGCTCATCAATTAAATCATTGAGTTTCCCCGTTTCAAGTTTGCCACAATCAGAAACGGGTAAAACACGAATTTCAAAACCAATAGATTCAGATAACATAAACCAAGGAACAATATTCGCATGATGCTCCATTTGGGTGATAATAATATTATCCCCCTCATGTAAATACTGACGTCCAAAGCTATTAGCAACTAAATTGATCGCTTCAGTCGTTCCTTTAACAAAAACAATTTCTTCACTCGAAGCAGCATGAATGAAATTCGCCGCTTTCTGGCGAACTTCTTCCATCATTGTCGTTGCATTAGCACTTAACGTATGAATTCCACGGTGAACCGCCGCATATTGATGTAAAGTAAATTCACTTTCTCTTTCAACTACCTGCAATGGCTTTTGTGCACTAGCAGCACTGTCTAGATAGACTAGTGGGTGGTTGTTCACAGATTGAGATAAAGCAGGAAAATCCTGCCTTACAGCGGTTACATTAAATGACATAGTGGTCTTAAACCTCCGCTAAGCGTTGGCGAATGTTCTTCATCACCGCTTGCTTTAATTCTTCAGATGCAATGGATTCTGTTAATTCTGCTGCAAATGCGATGATGATCATATGCTTAGCCGATTTTCCATCAATACCTCTTGAACGCAAATAAAACAACTGCTCATCATCAATACGCCCGACCGTTGCCCCATGCCCACATTTTACATCGTCCGCATAGATTTCAAGTTGAGGTTTAGTATCGATCTCTGCTTTTTCGCCTAATAACAAAGTATTATTACTCATTTGACCATCTGTTTTAAGTGCAGCTGGTGCAACTTTAATCATGCCATTAAAGACTGCTTTACTGCTGTCCATCGCAATGACTTTATGAGATTGGCGGCTATTACAGTGATCTTTGTTATGTTCAAGATATGTACGTGTATCAGCTATCTCATTACCCTTTGGTAATAATAAGCTATTGAGTTCAAGTTCACTATTTTCACCATCAAGGCGAGCACTTGTATGACTACGAGAAAGCAGTGAGCCCAGTAAAAAACTGGTACTTTTTACCTGACAGTCACGACCCACAATAATATCATTATGCGCAAAATGCTGTGACTGGCCATTCTCTATATTGAGCTTATAGTGGTCAAATTGTGCATTATCACCCACTTCAACCGTAAGACGCCCACCTGTCATGTGAGTGTTTTCATTTAAGCTCACAAAGTGTTCAATGACCTGAGCTTTACTATTTGCACCTACCGTTATGTGATAACGGTATTGACTCGTATTCACGGCCTGTTCATCACTATTACCACTTGATATATTTAATAAATAAAGTGGTTTTTCAGCAATTTCATTTGCTGCAAGATGGATCACGAGTGGCTGTATTGCTAAGCTTTCAGTCAAATGCAAAAATATTTCGCTATTGATAGCATCCGGCAACAAGTCTTGATTATCCAATAAGGCAACTTGGAATGGACCGACATCAATTGAGCTAAGCGCCGAGCTATATCGACCATCAATTAATACAATACGATATGCATCAATCTGTAATGCAAGTGCTTCACACTCTTGCTCGATAAGACTCGCTTCACTAAAACAATATTCTGTTTTTAACAGCTTATCTAATGGCGTGTAGTGCCAATCTTCATGACGAAAAACAGGTAAACCTATTTTTTGCGCTATATCCCAATGGATTTTAGCATGTTGAGAATTTGCACCTAAGCGTTGTTCGAACAACGCGGTAAAACGTGCCATTGCTTTCTCATTAAGAGCAACAACTTTAGCACGTTTTTCTGCTTTATCACTGTTGGTCAATAAGCCAGCCATAACCCTGCTCCTCCAGTTTTTTCGCTAAACTGAAATCACCTGACTTGATGATTTTTCCTTGATAAAGCACGTGAACAAAATCAGGTTTTACATAATCTAAAATACGCTGATAGTGAGTCACAATAATAAATGAACGTTCAGGCGTGCGCAGTGAATTGACACCATTAGCAACCACTTTTAATGCATCGATATCGAGACCTGAGTCAGTTTCATCTAATATGCATAATTGAGGCTCAAGTGCCGCCATTTGCAAAATATCATTACGTTTCTTTTCACCACCAGAGAAGCCGACGTTGACTGAACGAGTCAGTAAATCTTGTGGCATATCAAGTAATTCAATTTTATCTTCAATAAAATCTTGAAAATCAAAACGATCTAATGCTTCTTGTTGACGATATTCTCTCACTGCATTGACCGCAGTTTGCAAAAAGAATTGATTACTAACACCCGGTATTTCTACTGGATATTGAAAAGCTAAAAAGATACCTTCACCTGCACGTTCTTCAGGATCTAATTCAAATAGGTTTTTACCTTTGAACGTCACTTCGCCGCTATCGATTTCATACTCTTCACGACCCGCAAGTGTTGCCGATAAAGTACTTTTACCTGAACCATTAGGTCCCATAATTGCATGAACTTCACCCGGCTTAACTTCTAGGGATAGTCCTTTTAATATTTCATTACCTTCTACACTAACGTGCAAATTTTTAACACTTAACATATCAACATGCCTTTAGCGCTTTAGCGCATATAAACTTGGTTTTGATCAACCCACACTATGTTCTAAACTGATAGCCAGTAATTTTTGTGCTTCGACCGCAAATTCTAATGGCAGTTCTGAGAACACATCTTTACAGAACCCATTAACAATCATAGAAATAGCATTATCTTCACTAATTCCACGCTGTAAGCAGTAAAATAACTGGTCTTCCCCTATACGTGAAGTCGTTGCTTCATGTTCGAGATGAGCAGTATTATTTTTCACTTCCACATAAGGAAATGTGTGAGCGCCGCATTGTGTACCAATCAACATCGAGTCACATTGCGTAAAATTACGAGCATTATGAGCACTAGGTAGTATTTTGACTAAACCACGATAAGTATTTTGGCTTTTACCGGCAGAAATCCCTTTAGAAATAATCGTTGAGCGGGTGTTTTTCCCGATGTGGATCATTTTTGTACCAGTATCTGCTTGTTGATTACCGTTAGTCAGTGCAACAGAGAAAAATTCACCTACAGAGTTATCACCTTTTAAGATAACACTTGGGTATTTCCATGTAATCGCAGAGCCTGTTTCAGACTGTGTCCACGACATTTTGGAGTTTTCACCTTCACAGAGTGCACGCTTGGTTACAAAATTGAGTATCCCCCCAGCTTCGCTATCACCACCAGAAAACCAATTTTGTACGGTTGAGTATTTGACTTCCGCATCTTTATGAATGATGACTTCAACTACCGCAGCATGAAGCTGATAACTATCACGAACTGGTGCTGAACACCCTTCGATATAACTGACATAACTACCTTCATCAGCGATAAGAATTGTGCGTTCGAATTGGCCAGTTTTGGCAGCATTAATTCGGAAATAAGTTGATAACTCCATCGGACAATGCACACCTTTTGGGATATAAACAAAAGTGCCATCTGAAGCTACCGCTGCATTGAGTGCAGCAAAAAAATTGTCATAACTAGACACGACTGTACCAAGATACTTTTGCACCAGTTCTGGATACTCATGAATGGCTTCACCAAAAGAACAAAAAATAATGCCGTGTTTGGCGAGGTCTTCACGATAAGTCGTAGAAACCGATACTGAATCAAAAATAGCGTCTACCGCGACTGCTTTACCTTCACGTACAGGTACACCAAGTTGATTAAATGCTTCTTCAATTTCAGCAGTCAAATAGTTATTCGTTTCAGTTACACCCGTTGCTTGAGTTGCACCAGATTGTGAACCACAAGTATCATCGCAAGAACCACACGAAGGTGCAGAATAATAACTGTAATCTTGATAATCTAAATTAGGATAATTGGCTTTTAACCAATGTGGCTCTTCCATTCCTTTCCAATGATTAAAAGCATCAAGGCGGAATTTTAGCATCCACTCGGGTTCGTTGCGTTTTGCTGAAATAGCACGGACCACATCTTCATTGAGTCCTTTTGCCATTTCATCTGTCGCGACTTGTGTAAAAAAGCCTTCTTTATAGCGCTGGTCATCAAGCCAACTTTGGACATCATCGCCAATTTCTACATTGCTCTGTGACATAATAGATTTCACATGTTAAACGCCGAAGCTTTCACCACACCCACAGGCATGTTGCGCTTTCGGGTTATTAAATTTGAAAATTTGATTTAGCCCTTCTTGGACATAATCAACGACTGTGCCATCAATAAATGGCATTGCTTCTTTTGGCACATAAAGATGCGCACCATTGAGTTCAAATAGTAGGTGTTTATCTGTTGGGTTTTCGATCATTTCAAATACATAACCAAAACCTGCACAGCCAGACTGTTTAACGCCGAGTGAAAGCCCTTTTGTATTAGGGTTTTGCACCATCAGTTTTTTAATTTGTTTTGCAGCGCTATCGGTCAGGTTAACACCCTGCCAATTGTTTTCATCAAATGAAAATGTCTCTACACCGTCAGTCATATTGACCCCACATTTATCATGGCTTTTCAGCCTGTTATCAAGAGATTAACTCTGTCTACCCTATGGTAATGATTACCGATAGTACTTCAACCATTTGTTTTAAGAGGTTATAGCTATCACGGTTCTTTTTTTATACATTATGAGCTCGTTTTTTGAACAAATACAGTTAAATAAAGTGGTAACCAATTAAAAATTAAAGGATAAATAAAGTTGACTTTTTATTTCAATTTTGTACTAAGAAATACACTTAAATGACACAAATTAATAAAGGTGCATTAATTATACAACTTAATTAACGCAATAAAAATTTAAAATGTGATTAACTTAGAATGAGACTTAGAATAAAACAAACGGAATGCCCTCAAGCTATTTAAACTTGAGGGCGATATTATTACTCAGAAATCACAGCGGTGGTCAAACGAGAAGTACAGCAAAGTTGTCCTTTTTCATTATAAATATCAATATTCCACACTTGTTGGCGTCGCCCTAAATGAATCGGTCGACAAATCCCTTTCACAACCCCTTCTCGTGCAGAACGAATATGATTTGCATTAATTTCAAGTCCGACAACTTGCTGTTCACCTTCACTGCATAAATAGCCCGCGATAGACCCTAAAGACTCGGCTAATACCACTGAAGCACCACCATGCAGCAGCCCAAAAGGTTGCTTAGTGCGCTCATCAACAGGCATTGTTCCTTCAAGAAAATCGTCGCCAAATGCGGTTATTTCTATGCCAAGATGGCCTAACATACAGCCTTTTGCCATTTCTGACATTTGTTGCAAGTTAAACTGACGTCTCCAAATCATTAAATATCTCCAACAGCGCCTGAATTGGGTGCTTTATAATAGTATTTTCCATACGTTTTACCTGGCTACGGCATGAATATCCAGAACTTAAACAACGTTCTTTAGGAAGTTTATCTAATGCAGGCTTCCATGATAAATTATAGATCCCTTTTGAATTTTCAATATTGGCGATTTCATGGCCATAAGTACCCGCCATTCCACAACATCCAACACTGACATTAGTTAGCTTTTGTCCATAACGAGCAAATAATGTAGCCCACTGATTTGCACTATTTGGCAATGCAGTAGACTCTGTGCAATGCCCCAAAAAATACCAAGGTTGCCCAGCTATTTCACTGGTATTCTCGGGTTCTGGTAAAGTTATTAACCATTCGTGCGCAAGCATAACAGTGAATTGACACTGTTCTTTACCTAAAATCTCTTGGTATTCATCGCGATAACACAGTACCAATGCGGGATCGACGCCCACCATAGGAAGCTGTAGCTTTGCGACTCGATTAAGAAAATCGGCTGTCTTACCTGCTGTTTTAGCAAACTTTGCCAGAAAACCCTTAATATGTTGAGCTTTACCATTTGGCGAAAAGGGTAATAATACGGGTTTCAAACCAATTTTTTCAATTAGTCTAACAAAATCAGCCACCACTTTGGCATCGTAATAACTAGTAAAAGGATCTTGTACCACTAAAACATACGGCTCTCTTTGTGATGGCGTCATCTTCTCGAGCTGTTCGAGTGTCACCGCGGTTGCTGAATGCCCTGATAATTCTTGTTTTAAAGTAGGTTGCGAAAATAACGGCAAATCGACCATGCCAATCGTACGCTCACTCAATTTTTGAATAACGGATTGACGTAAAAAGAAATTAAAGATAGCAGGTGCTTTTGACAATAATGGCGCGCTTGCTTCAACATTCGCAACAATGTGATCGCGTATTGGCCTTAAATAACGCCCATGGTACAGCGCTAAAAATTTAGCTCTAAATGATGGCACATCAATTTTAATTGGGCACTGAGTTGAGCACGCTTTACAGGCTAAACAACCCGCCATCGAGGCTTTAACTTCATGAGAGAAATCATAATCTCCCTGTTTTGCTCGCCAAGAATTGCGAGTTTTATCGATTAAGCCACGTAACGAAGGTTTATTTTGTTTAATGCCTTTTTCGAGATTTTCAGGTGTAACTCCTTGCTCTGACAATAAACGAAGCCATTCTCGCACTAATGTTGCTCGCCCTTTTGGTGAATGAATACGCTCACCGCTAATTTTCATTGATGGGCACATTGGGCTTGTAGCATCAAAATTAAAGCACAACCCATTACCATTACAGTCCATGGCACCGCGAAACTCTTGACGCATTTGAATTGGAATCTGCCTATCAAAAGTTCCGCGCTTAATTGCATCAACTTGCTTCATTGGTGCATCAAGTCCAGCCGGTGGGCAAATTTTACCTGGATTTAAACGATTGTCTGGGTCAAATGCGGCTTTTATTTTACGTAGCTCGCCATACAATTCCTCACCAAAAAACTCAGGACTATATTGTGCTCTAAAACCCTTGCCATGTTCGCCCCATAAAAGTCCACCATATTTAGCCGTTAATGCCACAATTTCATCTGAAATTTGTTTCATTAAAACTTCTTGTTTTGGGTCGCACATATCAAGCGCAGGACGTACATGCAGTACCCCTGCATCCACATGCCCAAACATACCATAATTCAGCTGATGACTATCTAATAATGCTCTAAATTCAACAATATAATCAGCAAGATGCTCTGGTGGGACACAGGTATCCTCGACAAAAGGAATCGGTTTTGCCGCCCCTTTGCTATTACCTAAGAGACCAACTGCTTTTTTACGCATATTATAGATACGCGTAATATCGTCGAGGTCATGACAAGTCTGATAACCAATGATCCCTGCTTCATTATTTGCCATTAGGTCATCGAGGCGTAAACATAGGCTATCGGTTAATTGATCAATTTCAACGACATCATCACCACTGAATTCAACAATATTCAAACCTAACATTTCTTTGTTAGGAACATCGGTAATCAACGAATTAACCGAATGCCATACAATATCTTCACGAGCTAAATTCAACACTTTAGAATCAACAGTTTCAACAGAAAGTGCTTTAGCATTCACCATAAAAGGCGCATTACGCAGGGCTGATTCAAATGAATCATATTTAACATTTACTAATCGGCGGGCTTTTGGTATTGGCGTAATATCAAGTGTTGCTTCCGTTATAAAAGCTAGCGATCCTTCTGAGCCGGTTAGAATACGGGTAAGATCAAATTCAGTAAGTGCATCATTAAAAACATGTCGTAAATCGTATCCCGTTAGAAAACGATTTAACTTAGGAAACTTTGCTTCAATCAGAGGCCGTTGTACTAAACAACGTTCTAACACTGTTTTATAGATACGGCCAACAACTGAATCCTCTGACGCAATCGTTTGGGCGAGTGCAATTGGCATAGCCCGTGTATCAATGCAGTCGCCTCCCAATATCATCGCTTTAACACCGAGTACGTGGTCAGACGTTTTACCGTAAACTAAAGAACCTTGCCCTGAAGCATCCGTATTAATCATCCCACCCAAAGTTGCACGATTACTGGTCGAAAGTTCTGGCGAGAAAAAATAACCATAAGGCTTTAGAAACTGATTCAACTGGTCTTTTATTACCCCAGCCTCAACTTTTACCCAACCCTGTTCAGGGTTTATCTCTAAGATTCTATTCATATAACGCGACATATCAACCACAATCCCTTCCGTCAAGGATTGTCCATTGGTTCCTGTCCCGCCACCGCGAGGAGTAAAACTTAACTCTCTGAATTTATCTTGCCCTGCTACTCGGGTGATAATCTGTACATCTGCACTAGAACGAGGAAAAACAACCGCTTGTGGTAACAACTGGTAAATACTATTATCTGTCGCCATCGATAAACGCTCAGCATAGCTTGTACCACTATCGCCAGTGAAACCCTGCTCTTGCAATTGATGCAAAAATTCGATAACTAATTTACTTAGGTGAGGTGCTTCAGATATACGCGGGATCATTATTACGATGACTCTTATTTGTTTAGTGTTCGCATTACTCGTTATGTACTATCTTTAATAATTCTAAGTAGACTTTATTTTAACTAGCACAACTTTTTTATAAGTAGCACAATGGTACCTAGGTATATAAAAAACACCCTTGTGGCCCCGTAAAGCCCATAAAGAAAGTACAACCGCCGACGACATTGTCAGTGATAAACCATATCACAATATTCTTTTTTTTAACCGTGAAAAATAATTACGTTATTTTCACCTAAAAAAGCAATACACCTGCAGAATTTTCATTTGTTAAGGATTAATCATTAATGGAAAAATCGCAAAAACGTTTGGATCTTCCCAAACTAATCTTTGGCCTGCTATCGATAATTTTAATGATAGCAGCCTGTTTTTGGGTTCTTAGCCCTTTTATTCTTGGTTTTGTTTGGGCGGGTATGATGGTCATAGCCACTTGGCCTTTACTCCTAAAAATTGAAGCGCGGTTGTGGCATAAACGTTGGTTAGCAGCATTAACAATGGTTTCATTAATATTGCTATTATTTGTCATCCCACTGGGTATTCTTATTGGTAGTATTATCCAAAATAGTTCCCCTTTACTTGATATCGCAAAGTCACCTGCAAGTTTAACGCTACCTAATTTAGAATGGTTAAACGAAATCCCAATGGTGGGTAAAAAAGCCTACTATGCGTGGCACAGCCTAGTAGCTAGTGGCGGAAATGCCCTATTAGCAAAAGTACAACCTTATTTAGGACAAGCTGCCGGATGGTTTGCCATACAGGCTATTAATGCGGGGCGCTTTATTTTCCACCTGATGTTAATGCTTTTGTTTAGTGGTTTGCTGTATCTCAAAGGTGAAGCCGTCATGTTAGCTATTCGCCATTTTGCTATTCGTTTAGCTGGTATTCGTGGTGATGCGGCGGTGATATTAGCTGCGCAATCTATTCGTGCAGTTGCTCTTGGTGTCGTCGTGACAGCACTCGTTCAAGCCATTGTCGGCGGGATAGGATTAGCACTTTCAGGTATAAGTTTTGCGGCCATCCTAACGGTTTTACTCTTTATTTGTTGTGTCGCTCAATTAGGCCCTCTTCTTATTATGATCCCATCCGTTATTTGGCTCTTTTGGACAGGCGATAACACATGGGGAATTATACTCACGGTTTGGGCTGCTGTTGTGGCAACAATGGATGGTGTATTAAGGCCATGGCTAATTAAAATGGGCGCCGACTTACCGATGGTTCTCATTCTTGTTGGTGTTATTGGTGGTATACTCTCATTCGGTATGATTGGTTTATTTATTGGGCCCGTCGTACTTGCTGTATCCTATAGCTTACTTAATGCATGGATGAATGAAGTTGCAGTTCCAAATGAAAACTTAGCTGAAACAGAAAAGTTTCTTGAACAAGAATTTTTGATTAAGAAATAGTTTTTAATTAATCTATAAGAGCATGTTTGATATTAAACATGCTTTTTTATTACATAACTTTCATGATATAATTCTCATTAATATTTAGAAACAATATTTAACATTCTAAAATTAGTTTTTATCTTAATGTGTGATACCATTAAACAACTGGATGCAATTCCTGTTAAGTATAATGAGTAATATATATTAAGAGTGTTCTTAGTGATTAAGCAATATGATTAGATTATTATCAACTTATTGAATTTACTTTGAATTAAATGAATATCTGGGTCATGCTTTCTTTATAAAGCTTGGCTGTATCAACAAAATTGCTGTGTGTAGTCTTTGCCTGTCAGCCCATGATAGGCTTTTTTTTTATCTGCTATTTAATATGAATAATATTCATATTCATTATAAATAACTATTCAAACTACTTTTATTAACCTCTCACCTTATTACACAACATGCGAGTAATTGCACTTAATTAAATCCCCCACCTAACCACAATTAATTAATCAGGATTTGATTGCTCTCATTTCAAAAAACTCTCTATTTGTGTATTAACCTAAACACAACTCTATTTATATTAACTCCAGATAGTCCCTAATTAATATTTGAGACTAGAGTCTAAAAATAATTGATAGCTAATACCTATTTCATCAATTGATATTTTTAATTAATAAAAATGGCCAACAAAGTATTTCTATGTTGACCATTTTCGCTTAACTAAATACCTAGCTTATTGGTTTTCTGCAATCATCAGCCATGTTTGTACTACAGTATCAGGATTCAATGATAAACTATCAATACCTTCATCTACTAACCACTGAGCAAAATCAGGATGATCGGATGGACCTTGACCACAGATGCCGACATATTTGTTTTGTGCCTTAGCCGCTTTAATCGCCATGGACAACAGTGCTTTAACGGCGTCATTTCGTTCATCAAATAGCTCAGATACAACGCCAGAGTCCCTATCCAACCCCAAAGTTAACTGGGTCATGTCATTAGAGCCAATCGAGAAGCCATCAAAGTGCTCAAGGAATTGATCGGCAAGTAATGCATTAGACGGTATCTCGCACATCATAATGAGTTTTAAGCCTTTTTCACCACGTTTTAAATCATGCTTCGCTAGCTCAGCAACAACTGCTTCGGCCTGTGCTACGGTACGAACAAATGGAACCATAATTTCAACATTTGTCAGTCCCATATCATTTCGAACACGCTTAACAGCTTCACACTCAAGCGCGAAACACGCACGGAAACTATCTGAAACATAGCGACCCGCACCACGGAAGCCTAACATTGGGTTTTCTTCTTCTGGCTCATAAATAGCGCCACCCACTAGATTGGCATATTCATTAGATTTAAAGTCAGATAAACGAACAATAACTCGTTTAGGCCAGAAAGCAGCGGCTAATGTTGAAATACCTTCAGTCAATTTTCCAATATAGAACTCTATCGGATCATCATACCCCGCCATCATAGCTCGTATTTCATTTTGTATTTCAGGAGTTTGTGAATCGAACTCTAAAAGTGCTCTTGGGTGAACGCCGATCATCCGATTGATAATAAACTCAAGTCTTGCCAAACCTACACCTTCATTAGGTAAGCATGCAAAGTCAAAAGCACGATCTGGATTACCTACATTCATCATGATTTTCACGTCAATACTTGGCATGTCGCTCACTTCAGAACTGTGGATCTCAAACTCTAGTTTATTTTCATACACAAAGCCCGTGTCACCTTCTGAACAAGAAACTGTGACTTGTTGGCCCTCCTTCAAGCATTCGGTCGCATCACCACAGCCAACGACGGCGGGAATACCTAACTCACGAGCAATAATTGCAGCATGACAAGTTCGCCCACCACGGTTAGTTACAATTGCTGCTGCTTTTTTCATGATAGGTTCCCAATCAGGGTCCGTCATGTCAGTAACTAAAACATCACCCGGTTGTATTCTATCCATTTCACTTAAATTATGAATGACTTTTACACTACCAGCCCCAATACGATGGCCGATAGCACGTCCTTCAACAAGCACTTGCCCTTGTTCTTTTAGTAGATAGCGCTCCATGACTTGTTGGTTAGAACGTACCGTTTCTGGTCTTGCTTGTACAATATAAAGACGACCATTATGACCATCTTTCGCCCATTCGATATCCATAGGGCGACCATAATGTTTTTCAATCTGTAATGCTTGGCGTGATAGTTCTTCTACTTCAAGGTCAGTCAAAGAGAAACGATTGCATAATGCTTCTGGTACATCTTCAATCTGCACTTGTTTACCATGCTCTTTACTGTTGGCATAAACCATTTGTAATTTTTTCGAGCCAAGGGTACGGCGAACAATAGCCGGACGATTATTCTGTAAAGTTGGTTTATGTACGTAAAATTCATCAGGGTTGACTGCACCTTGAACCACCATCTCACCTAAGCCATAAGCTGAAGTGATGAAAACGACTTGATCGAAACCAGATTCAGTATCAATGGTGAACATCACGCCTGCTGAGGCTAAATCTGAGCGCACCATTCGCTGTACACCCGCTGAAAGCGCAACGCCTCGGTGGTCATAACCTTGGTGAACGCGATAAGAGATGGCTCGGTCATTAAACAACGAAGCAAAGACATGTTTAATCGCAATTAAAACAGCATCGATTCCTTGAACATTCAGAAAGGTTTCCTGCTGCCCAGCAAATGAAGCATCCGGCATATCCTCAGCGGTTGCAGATGAACGAACTGCAAACGATGCTTCAGACTCACCTTCTGAAAGCTGTTGATAAGCGACACGAATATCTTGTTCCAATTCCTTGGTCAACGGAGTATCAATTACCCATTGGCGGATCTGATCCCCTGCGATAGCCAGTTGGTTCACATCATCAATATCCGTTTCGTCTAACAGATTATAGATGCGTTGGTTAACACCACTCTGCTCAAGAAAATCATTAAACGCCTGTGCGGTTGTCGCAAAACCGTTTGGTACGGATACACCAAGATCAGATAAGTTGGTAATCATTTCACCGAGTGAGGCGTTTTTCCCACCAACACGGTCAACATCATTCATCCCTAATTGGTTATACCAAAGTACATTACACGGAGTGAGGCCATTTGTGGACATTGAAAGCGATCCTTTTTATAGCAATTTAGTGACAGAGTACAAATCGTAAGAAATCTCATTGGCGAAAACTCGCCTCGGAAAATAGACTAGCACAGACGCTATGAGAAGATGGACAGGTGAATCGTTCCATCTAACAAGAAAACTTTTTTGTTCTAAAAAACATTCAAATTATGGCTATACTTTCCGCTATAAACTATTTTTTAAACTTTAATCAAATATAATATATTTCTAAAATTAGAGATAAATACATTAAAATTCATTAAAAGAAGAAATCTATGAGCGAATTGAACCCTATGAATAAAAGTACAGCCTCGGTACAACGAACCGTTTTCTTCATTTCTGATGGCACTGCAATTACTGCTGAGACATTAGGTCATGCGGTGTTATCACAGTTTCCGCTCGCTTTTATGTCGTATACGCTACCTTTTGTAACCTCTGAAGCACGGGCGCAAGAAATAAAATTAAAAATTAATACTATTTATGAAGAGACACAAATGCGCCCATTAGTGTTTTATTCCATTATTTCACCTGCGGTTAAAGCCATCATCACTCAGAGTTCTGGGTTTTGTCAGGACATCGTGCAAAGCCTTGTGGCCCCAATTCAACAAGAAATAGGCCTAGAGCCTGAACCCAAGCTCAATCGAACTCATGGCTTATCAATGCAAAACATGACCCAATATGATGCGCGCATTGCTGCTATTGAATATACCCTCGCACATGATGATGGCATTTCGCTACGTAATCTCGACCAAGCACAAGTTATTTTGATAGGCGTTTCTCGTTGTGGAAAAACACCAACAAGTTTATATTTAGCGATGCAATTTGGTATTCAAGCTGCCAATTATCCCTTCACCGCAGATGATATGGATAACTTGCAGCTGCCTACTGCGCTACGTGCTTACACTCATAAACTATTCGGTTTGACCATTAGTCCAGAAAGATTAGCAGCTATTCGCGAAGAGCGTCGTGAAAACAGCCGCTATGCTTCATTACGCCAATGCCGTATTGAAATTGCAGAAGTTGAAGCCTTATTTAGACAAAATAAGATCAATTATTTAAATACTACCAATTATTCTGTAGAAGAAATCTCCGCTAAAGTGATTGATAGTATGGGATTACAACGACGTATTTTTTAATACGTGCAAAGAAAATATAAAAAATAATTAATTCAATCTCAGTTGGAGGTTGAAATTGAGCCACTTTCGTTTATTGTGATCCTTATCACTGATATGGCTCAGCCTATTAAAGTTTTGAGAAAGAAAAATGCAAAAAACAGATGAATTACGTACTCAGCGTGTAGGTAGCTTAATTACGCCACAAACACTTGCTGAAGAGTTTCCTATATCCCAAAAAGTAGCCGAAAACGTGACAGCGTCACGAAAAAGAATTGAAAATATTCTCTCCGGCCAAGATCCCCGTTTACTGGTTATCGTAGGCCCTTGCTCAATACACGATATCGATGCGGCAATTGAGTATGCAAGTAAGCTAAATGTACTGCGTGAACGCTACCAAGATCGCTTGGAAATCGTGATGCGTACTTATTTTGAAAAACCGCGCACCGTCATTGGTTGGAAAGGATTAATATCTGATCCTAATTTAGATAACTCATGTCAGGTCAATACGGGCATTCGATTAGCTCGAAAATTACTGATAGAAGTTAATCAGCTAGGGCTTGCCACCGCCACTGAATTTCTCGATATGGTCACTGGGCAATATATTGCTGACCTTATTAGTTGGGGAGCGATTGGCGCACGAACCACCGAAAGCCAAATTCATCGTGAAATGGCGTCAGCCCTTTCTTGCCCTGTCGGCTTTAAAAATGGTACTGATGGTAATATCAATATCGCGATTGATGCCATTCGTGCAGCTAAAGCTCAACATATGTTTTTATCTCCCGATAAAAATGGCCAAATGACGATTTACCAAACCAAAGGTAATCCTCATGGTCACATTATTATGCGCGGGGGTAAGCAACCAAACTACAGTGCCGGCGATCTTGCCGCTGCATGTGACAAATTACGTAAATTTGAACTTGCAGAGCACTTAGTGGTTGATTTTAGCCACGGTAATTGCCAAAAAATACATCGTCGTCAATTAGAAGTGGCTCGCGATATCGCTGAACAAATTAAAGATGGGTCAACCGCAATCAGCGGCATTATGGCCGAGAGTTTCTTGGTTGAAGGTACTCAAAAAATCATACCAAACCAATCACTTGTCTATGGACAATCAATCACTGATCCATGCCTTGGTTGGGAAGATACCGAACAACTCATCGAAATTTTAGCTCAAGCTATTGACTATCGATTTAAATAATCCTCGAAATATAGACTTTTTGGCGTAGGCTTTTCATAAAGCTTATTGCCAAAATAGTCACCTCCCCCTCATTCCAACGAATATAAACTCAACTAATATATCAAAAACAATATTATTGACTAATAATTTATTATAAATATATAAAATATTTCAAAAATGTCTTGATATCCTACCTCAGCTTAACGATAATTATTCTCACTAAGAAAAATGTAATTCTTTAAGGTCTGCATGCCATTAGATACAGCAATACATTCGTTTATTTATAATAAAACATCAATCACAACAGTAAAAACTCAGTGGATAAATACCCATAAGCTGCTCAATATAAATAATAAAATAAAAATATTACATCAAAGTGATGCTATACCAACTCACGCAAACTCAAGCTAGTAAATTAATTTTAACAAAATAATATGAACGACTAATAATTTAGATAGTTAATCTGCATAAAAACACATTATTCGGCAAGCCACCCAGAACTCAATTCAGGCAGCCAGCTTTAATTTATACATAAGGAAAGGACTTCCTATGGCTAGTAACCTGATGCCCTCATCAACCACTATTATTCTTCATGAAAAAAAGTTTACTATTTCTACTCTTGCTATCGCACTTGCAATAGCCGGTTTCAGTAGCGCTCCCTTAGCTCAAAATATAAATAGTGACATCCTACATGTATCCGCACTCCCGCCTAGCACTAAAAGCATTGCAGTTGCTGAACAAGTTGATGTTATTGATGCTCAAGCGCCTGAATACCAAGCTGCTAGTTCCGCCCTTGATCTATTAAAAGGTCAGCCTGGCGTATTTGTTTCCGGTTCAGGTAGTACTTATGGCCAAAGTATTCATATGCGAGGATACGATTCACGGGGAGTTAAAATTACCGTTGATAATATCACACAAGATTTTAATTCCGGCTTATACGATGCGACCTTTATTGACCCATCACTAATTAAAAAAGTTTATGTACATAAAGGCGCTTCTTCATTGCATCACGGCGGGGGGGCATTGGCTGGAGTCGTTTCAATGAAAACACTAAATGCAGCTGATATTTTGAAACCTGGACAAAATATGGGGGGGCGTGTTTTCAGTGGTATTAACCGTAACGATCACAGCTATTATGCAGGAGGCACATTATTAGGCCGAACAGACACTGTTGACGCCTTATTTAGTTATACCCAAAGGACAAAACAACTCAGGAGTTCTCCAGAGTTACCTCCTTTTGATAATAATGAGAAAATTCACAACTGGATGTTAAAAACCTTGTGGTTTGCCCATCCATCTTATCGCCTTGGGTTACAATTAAAAGAGTATCAAAATCATGGTATTAGTTTAAAACAACCAACAGTAATTGATACCAAACAACCTAAGTTTAAAAATACCGCCCATGAAAGAAACAGTCATCAAAAAGATATTTTGATACATCAGCACTTTACACCCAAAAACAACTTAAATTGGCAAGCAGATTGGGATATTTATTACACCGACCTCGCTTTAAGCCAACTTGATTTAATCAAAGTAAAATCAACAAAACAATACGGTACCGAAAAACGTAATCAGTACACTTATGGCACTAAATTCACCAATAGTTTTAATCTTCCTATGCACAGTTGGGTAAACCATTATATTCAAAGTGGATTTGAATATTACCAACAAAAACAAAAGCCGAATGAACATACTATCAGTTATCCGCCAGCTGAATTATCAAATGCATCAGTTTGGCTAGCAAATGACATCACATTGCATCACTTACCAGTTACTTTTTCAGTAGGCACCCGCTTTACACAATATAAAGCATCCCGTGAAAATTTTGATGAAAATAAGCACAATAACTGGTCTTCACGTTTTGCACTTAGTGCAACACCTACTCATTGGCTAAATATTTATTCTTCATATTCAGAGGGTTATCGTACACCTCGTATGGCTGAGCTCTATAACAACTCAAACCATTTTAAAGCTTTTATTTTTAGCTCAGAGTTTAGACCATCACCTGACTTAAAACCCGAAACTAATAAAACACTAGAAGCAGGGCTAAAATTTAGTTTTGATGATCTTGCCTTCACTGGAGATTCTTTGCAGTTCGGTTCTACTTATTTTAAAACTAAAGCGAAAAACTATATTGCAGTCGAAGGACGTTACACCAAAGAATACAATTGGACGCAAGGTATCTACCAATGGTTCCCTCGTGAAATATATTTCACCAATATCCCATCAGCCACAATTTATGGGGTTGATAGTTTTATTCATTATAAAACTTATTGGTTCGATTTAAATATCAGTCATAACAGAACTATTGGTGAAGAAGATGATACTCATTATTCCCTTTCATCAGTTCGACCTGAAACTTACCTTGTTAGATTAAATGCACCAATAGCAGCCACTGGACTCAACCTAGGTTGGGTTGGTGAGTTTTCGGCAAAAACAGCACTTGAAGGCAATTCAACCTATAAATTAGCGCAGCATAAATCAGATAAAGGCTTAGATCGTTATCACAAAGAAGTCATTCAATACCCAGGATACCAACTACATGATTTTTATATAAATTATCAAGCAGATCAATTTATTGAAGGGTTGAGTTCAACTTTAGCATTAAAAAATGCCTTTGATACACAATACGTTTCATCAATGGGGGTACCACAAGAAGGTAGAAACTTCTATTTCAGTATGAATTATAAGTGGTAACCAACAAAATTGCTGACGCGTTGTTATGGATAAGTTGTTATCAAAAAAGTGATATCAGATGACTACGATAATAAAACAAAAACTTCATCGTCAGTATTTAGCTAATAACCAAGAATATTAAAGGCTTGCAGTACCCTACATTCATACAAGTGTTATTAATACCAAGTAACCTGCGAATTAACAATAACTATATTAATACTAAGGAAATAATAGTGAATACAATACTCTTTGAACGCTACCAACAAGCAAAAAAAGAAAATAAAGGAAAATATACTCGAAATTTGGCAGATCTCCTTAATGTTTCTGAGGCAGTAATTTTGCATAGTCGTGTTGGTAAAGATGGTTCCCAACGATTATCAGCAAACATCCCTGACTTGCTCCAAGCACTATCAACGATTGGTGAGGTTAAAGCAATTACACGTAATGAATTCGCCATTAGTCAGCAAATAGGTCAATACGATAATGCCAAGTTTAGCTCGCATGCAGGCTTATTTTTAAACCCTAGAGGATTAGACCTTAGAATGTTTTTTGCACAATGGGATAGTGTATTTGCATTAAATGAAAATATTAGTAATGGAGAACATCACAGCATTCAGTTTTTCGATAAACACGGAGATGCACTACATAAAGTCTATGCAACTGAACACACTGATATGTCTGCATGGAATGCGCTGATCAAACAGTATGCTACAGAGCATAATCCTGAATTAATAATTAACAAAGTACAACCATTCTCAGAACAGCCTATTAATGAAGTATTAGCACAACAACTCGAACAACAATGGCGTAGCATGACCGACGTTCACCAATTTTTTATTTTGTTGAAAAATAACAATCTAAGTCGCCAACAAGTCTTTCGTGCAGTCAGTGATGAGCTTGCTTGGCAAGTTCCAATCAATTCACTTTCTCAATTACTATCAATTGCTCATGAGCAACAAAATGAAATTATGCTTTTTGTTGGCAACCGTGGTTGTGTGCAAATATTTACCGGTTTAATTGAACGTTTATCCCCTCTTTTTGAAGAAGACTCCGGTATCAACTGGCTGAATGTTTTCAACTCAAATTTCACCTTACATATGATCGAAAATGGTGTAACCGAATGTTGGGTAACCCAAAAACCCACTCAAGATGGTTTTGTAACCAGCTTAGAAGTTTTTGATAGAAATGGTAATCAAATCATACAAATGTATGGCCAGCGTACCGAAGGTGAGCCTGAGCAAAAAATATGGCGCGATCAAATTCTCTCATTACCGAAAATTTAATTAATTAGGTAAATAATATGAAAAAATGGCTTTTAATGGTAGGGATCATGGTAGTCATCACGATAACAACACTGAATGCACAAGCATCAGACCGTATTGTTACTTTGGGTGGTGATGTGACTGAAATTGTGTTTGCCTTAGGTTCTGGCTCTCAAGTCGTGGCTCGTGACAGCACCAGCCGACATCCTGAAGCTGCATTCAAGCTACCGGACGTTGGTTACATGAGAATGCTTAACGCTGAAGGTGTGCTCTCTATGCATCCTACTTTAGTGATCGCCAGTGCTCTCGCTAAACCATCAATGGCATTATCACAAATTGAAAAAAATGGTGTACGAGTAATCAAAGTTACTGGTGTCCCTACCTTAAAAGCCATTCCTGACAAAATTTCAACAATAGCCTCTGCGCTTGGTAAAACTGAGCAAGGAAAAGAACTAATACAACGTTTTAACCAAGAACTTAGCAAGGTAAATACCACTAGTATTAATAAAAAAATCATGTTCATTATGAGTCATAGCGGCGTTTTACCTCTTGCGGCAGGAAAACAAACCGCAGCTGACAGTATGATCCTCGCTCTTGGCGCACAAAATGCATTAAACGAGTTTAACCATTATCGCCCTCTTTCACCTGAAGGGGTAATAGCAAGTCAACCTGACTTAATTATTGTTGGTAAAGAGAGCATTAAATCACTGGGTGGAATAGATAAAATTTGGTTGTTACCCGGTATAGCAATGACAACCGCAGCTAAAAATAAAGCCTTATTGGTAGTCGATGATATGGGCATGCTCAGCTTTAGTTTAGGCACACCCGCCGTCATGAATCAGATACGTGAAGCGTTAGAGAAATTGCCATGAATCTAACTAAATACCCTATTCGAAGTGTTATTGCGATGCTATTCGCTCTTATCGGGATTGTGATAATAGTTTCTAATACTGGCGCAATGGATCTCTCGTTTAAAGTTTTGTGGTCGCGCCCTATTAGCGATCCGCTATGGCAAATTTGGCTCAATATCCGACTACCTCGTATTGTATTAGCCATTCTTGTTGGGCTCGCCCTCGCCGTATCGGGCACGATAATGCAAGGGCTATTTCGTAATTCACTCGCAGATCCGAGCTTACTCGGCATCAGTAGTGGTGCCGCATTTAGTGTCGCTATATTTATAGTATTTTCCATTTCGCTACCCGATACATTACAAAACTACGGCTACATAGGTGCCGCTTTCATCGGAAGCTTATTCGTTTCAATACTCATTTTCAGCTTGAACCGTTATTCCAATGGAAATTTAACAACGTTATTACTTGCTGGAATTGCCATCAATGCTTTAGCTATGTCATTAATTGGCGTGCTAAGTTATATCAGTGATGATCAGCAATTACGGACATTTAGCCTTTGGATGATGGGAACCTTAGTTAATGGAGATTGGTCACTAATTACTGTCGCCGCCACCGTTATTTTATTGACTTGTTTTATTTGCCTCTGGCAGAGCAACAAACTCAATATCCTTCAATTGGGTGATGAAGATGCTCATTATTTAGGCCTAAACGTTGCACAAACTAAATTTATTTTATTGTTTTTAAGTGCATTGCTTATTGGTTGTGCTGTTGCCATGAGTGGTGTTATTGGCTTTATCGGATTGGTCATACCTCACTTGGTCCGTATGACGTTAGGCGCTGACCACAGATGGTTAATCGTGGGCTCTGCACTCGCAGGTGCCATTTTATTATTAATGGCGGACACTCTAGCCCGAACATTAGTCACGCCAGCTGAAATTCCTGTTGGACTCATTACAGGGTTGATTGGCGCACCTTACTTTTTATGGCTAATCTTACGTAAAGCAAATAGGAGGCATTAACTTCATGTCGTTAATTCAACAAGCTATTATTAAAACTCAGCGACATACCTCCCACCTGTTAGAAGCACACAACCTTAGTTACAAAATCAATAATAAGCTATTAATTGATGATATTAGCTTCACCCTTGGCACCCATGAAATAGTCGCCATTATCGGCCCCAATGGCGCAGGAAAATCTAGCTTACTAAAACTATTGACCGGCTTTGTGACACCAACCACTGGTGAATGCTTACTTGATGGATATTCTTTATTAGATTGGCAAGTAAATCAATTAGCTCAAAAGCGTGCCGTCATGAAGCAACATAGCCATATCGCATTTGATTTTACTGTTGAAGATATTATTTCAATGGGAAGAATTCCTCATGGCACACTAAATAAACAGCAAGCGATTGAAGAATCGATGCAACAAACGGATTGTACCCATTTACGCTATTGCGAATACCGCCAACTTTCAGGTGGGGAGCAGCAACGAGTACAACTCACCCGTTCACTTGCACAGATTTGGCAGCCAGTTAATGTGCCTGTTTGCTTATTTCTTGACGAACCCACTTCTGCATTAGATCTTCATCACCAACAGCATACATTGCGGCTATTACGTCGATTAACTCGTGAACGCCCTTTAGGTGTATGTTGTGTTTTACATGATCTCAATCTAGCAGCGCTTTACGCTGATCGGGTATATATACTGCACCAAGGTAAAAAAGTCAGTGAAGGTAGCGTATCTAGCGTTTTAACCACTGAAAATTTAACACGCTGGTATAAAGCCGACTTAACGGTTATTCCACACCCTGAAACTTTAAAGCCTCATATTTGTTTACGCCAATAAATGCGTTTTTTGATTATCTGAATAATATCACTCATCTCTACGTACTATAAATTGATTAAATAGTAATCAATTTATAGTGCAACTTATAGTGCAATTGGTGTATAACTCTCAAAATCTCATCAATACTAATACTATCAATAATTAATCACTCTGTTTAAATCTATTATTATTAACTATTACACCACTTAATTGATTATTTTCAGCATTTAACTTCAAATCACTCATTTCGGAATTTCCTGTTGATTATTGTTATTTCCGCCACTTCATATCAAATTTAAGTTAAATTAATTTTTCAATAGTTTACTTGGTTAATAAAATCGAACAGCTTCAACAATATATTTGAATATTATTTAAATTGATAAAATTATTAATAAATTCATCATGAGATATTAGGTTAATGCATTGATTTCAATGAACTTTAAACATTCATCACTGTATGTTTAAATTGTCTGTTTTTTTAAAACCTATCGTAACAATAGTTATTCTCACTAAAAAACCGCACGTTTAGCCTATCGATATATCGGAAAAACAGGAAGAATAGACCCTAATTTCCAGAGCTATTATTAGTAATTAATGAACAATAACCTACGATAGTAGGAGGTAAATATGTCAGAAAGTGTAGTCAACGAGATTATTAAATGGCTAGAAAGCCAGTTGCAGCGCAATGAAGGCATCAAAATTGATACGATAGCCGACAAAAGCGGATATTCAAAATGGCATTTGCAGCGTGTTTTCAAAGAGATGAAAGGATGCACGCTAGGTGAATATGTTCGTAAGCGTCGTTTATTAGAAGCAGCTAAATCCTTACGTGAAGGCAATTTGCCTATCCTTGATATTGCATTGCAATACGGTTTTAGCTCTCAAGCAACTTTTACGCGGATCTTCAAAAAACATTTTGATACAACACCTGCAAAATTTCGTCAAATAGGTGAAATGCCTGAGTGTAAAGCGTTTATGACCTGTAGCTGCTAATCACCAAGTAAATTGAATTGTAAGAATACCATTCCTTCCTATTAGTTTTTTATTTTCAAATATTGAAGTCTATGTCTGAGCCGATTAAATCGGCTCTTTTTTTAGCTCAGTTCATGAACTAACCAGTGTTCTAAATCCGCTAATTGTTCAGTTAAATCTGGCCACTGCTGAGTCATTTGTTGAATTAATGTTCTAATAGTATTAGCTTGGTAAACTCGACCTGTAAGCTGGTTACTCATCCACTCAAGTGGTGATGGGTCTAGACTATCAGTATAAAATTGGCAACGGGTGATAACCCCTTTTTCAATATCAAAGTGAAACTCAATACCACCCCATGAAAAACGTGTATCTGAATAATGAGAAAATGCAGGAGCTTGCCCAAAATTCCATTCCCAGCTACTTTGCTTGGCAAAAGTTTCTGCAAAATTAGGTAGGTCAGGCAATTTGTCAGGTGAAATATATTCAGCGACAACTGTTTCACCGTAATGACTGAAAAAACTATTAATTATGCCTTCGCACACTTTTTCATGACTGATATCCGATACCAGCTCGCATAGGTTAGCAACTCTAGAACGAACAGAAGTGATCCCTTTAGCCTGTAACTTTTTCGGATCTGGGTTCAAATAGTTAGCCAGTCGATTTAAATCGGTATTAATGAGTAACGTGCCATGATGAAAACCTCTATCACGAGTTTCCCTATATGCTGATCCCGATATTTTTCTGGGCCCATTGTCGGTATTTAAAACTAAGTCATTTCGACCTGAAACCTGAGCATCAATTCCAACTTGAGCTAATCCGTTTACAATAATTTGTGTAGAAATAGTTTTATCGTATTCAGGTTTTCCTGCCATAAAAGTAAAGCAGGTATTACCCAAATCTTGAAATACAGCACCACCGCCACTACTTCGGCGTGCCAGACGCACATTATCTTCTTCCATACGGCGTGTATTACATTCTTTCCAAGGGTTTTGCGCGCGACCAATAACCACGGTATCCGCATTACGCCATAAGAACATCACTCGTTGGTCCGCAGACATTTGACGAAAAATAGTTTCTTCAACCGCAAGGTTAAACCAAGGATCGAAGGATTCTGAGATGAGTAAACGTAACGTTGACATTAGGCTATCCTAGAAACAAAATTTACGTCTAAGATAGCATAATCATTGAAGAAATAATGGTGAAAACACAGAAATTAGATACGTCTTGCTTGCCAAAACACTTTTCGCCAATAGACATTTTCGAGTGATGAACGAATAACACCTTTACTAGTTGATGCATGAATAAATGTATTATCTGTATCGTAAATACCAACATGCAGGCCATTTTCACCTGAACCCGTTTTGAAAAAAACTAAATCTCCAGGCATTAAATCTGATTTTTCTATTCGAGTACCAAGCTGAGTTTGATCAACTGTAGTTCGCGGTAATTGAATGGCGAAGCGATCATTAAAAGTACGATAGACAAAACCCGAGCAATCCACACCGTTTTGGCTCATTCCACCATAATGGTAAGGTGTGCCATACCATTGTTGTAACTGATCTTTTAACTGCGCTATCGTCATAATTGGATCAGAGAGCTGTGTTTTTAAAGGGGGCGCAGGCGTTCGTTTAACTGATGTTGATGAACATCCGATTAGCACCAAACAAAGCAGCAATGGAAGGTGTTGTATTTTCATTATCATAGCGCACCCTAACAAGTTACAGTTAAAACATATGCTTAATCTAACATCATAATGAGCAATGCATGAAAAATATACAATTAATCGATAAATGCATCTTACTTAATATTTTTTGTTTGCTGAACTGTCGGACGGCTAATGAGCCATACCCCAAGCAAAATGAATCCAATTCCGGCTGCTTTAAGCCATGTCGCAGGTTCATTAAACCAAGGTAATACTACTGCCAGAATATAAACAAAAACATAACTCAGGCTAATTAGCGGATAGGCTTTATTTAGTGCAATAAATTTAAGTGCAAATAACCAACATAGCATCGATAAGGCATAGCATACTAAACCAACAAAAATAATGCTTAAGCTCACTGTATTTGCCAGAAGCCAATCAATTTGCAACCAATGCCAACCTAATGCGAACGAAGGTAACTCCATCACACCCGCTTTGAGACTCAATTGAGCGATTGTCACTAAAATCGCACTACCCAATACCCATAAGTAGCCTTTATTCATATACTGATACTCATTAGCAAAATGCCAAACATAATTGAAATAACACCTAACCAATGTTTAAACCCAGTTTGTTCATGATAAACAAACTGGCCAATCAATGTAACCAACACAAAATTGATACTTAGCATGGGATAAGCAATACTTAATGGCATACTTTCTAACAGTTTTAACCAAAAAAGCATCCCTAGCCCAAGCATCAATACCGCTAGCACCAACCAACGAATGGCTGATGCTGCTTTATTAGTGTTATCACCTTGCCAACAAACCACGGCTTGCTTTTGTGCAATTTGCCCGACACAGGTTAATACACTAACGAATAATAAAAGCGATAATTGCGTAATCATTGCTTATGATAAACCACAATGGCCATACGCGAATTTTGAATCACCTCATCTGGCTTAGGGATATCTGGTAGACCGTCCTTACGCTTAAGTAAGAACACTACGGTTACCTGCCCTTCTTTTCGTGCTTTTTCTAACCAAGCAGCAAAGTTTTCAGGCTTAACCAGTCGATGTTGGCTATCTGGATATTCAAGTCCATAAGTCAATTCGCCACTACTATTATAAAGGTAGATTTGTGAGTTTTGGGTTTCCCATGCTAATCCTGCCGCAACGCCAACATTACTCGCCATCAAATATCGGCTATTCATTAATAAATCATGATTTTGATGAATAAAGTTCTGCGGTAGTTTTGAATCAATCGTGTTGTTTGGTAAAGCGCTACCGATACATAAACTGACTGCTAATGAGCAAGATGCAGCCCATAACCAATATTTAGCATTCAATACAGTACACAGATAGCCAATAATTGCCCAGATGGAAAATGCAACCACCCCTAAAACCATTTTTGACCATTCGTCAGGTTCATATAAAGGTTTTTTAATCACTGAACTCACGACAATTACTGCGATCACTGCGGCGATACCAATGATAATATTAATGATCCCATTCGCTTTCAATGCAGCCATTTTTCCATTGCGAACACAATCAACACCAAATTTTGCCATCAATAACGCTAATGGTGCCATAAATGGCAGCATATAAGTCGGTAATTTTCCACGAGAAATACTAAAAAAGATAACCGGAACAATAAACCAACACAATAAAAAGAACATATCAGGGCTTGATTTACGCTCTTTCCAACCTTTAATTAATGCCCCAGGTAATAAGCCAGCCCAAGGAATAGCACCCAATATAATAATAGGGATGTAATACCAAAAAGGAGCTACGTGCTGCGCATCATCTGCTGTAAAACGCTTAACATGCTCGACCCAGAAAAAATAATTCCAGTAATCAGGCTCTTGCTGAGCTATCGCCAACGCCCAAGGCAAGCTAATTAAGATCGCAAAAATAATGGCTATTGGGCCATATTTTATCATTTCAAGGAAACGTTTTTGATAGAGGGTAATCGGGATCATCACAATGACGGGGATTGCCAAAGCTAAAAACCCTTTAGTCATAAATGCCATACCACAGGCAAGCCCCAAACAAGCCCATGCCGCTAGCTTGGTTTTAACTTCTCGTGCTTTCATCGCCCATAAACAGCAATACATACTTGCCGCTATCCACAGAGATAGCATCGGGTCAAGTACGCTATAGGTACCAACAGAAAAAACCAAAAACATAGAGATATAAATGAAGCTAGCAACAAAAGCGACATGATTATTTCTCCACATCATTTTAGCCATACGATAAACTAGTAAGGCACTGAGGAAAATACAAAATACAGAGCCAAAACGCACGGCAAAGTTAGTTTCACCAAAAATCATTTGGCTAATATTATTAATCCAATATCCTGCGACGGGTTTTTCAAAATAACGCACATCTAACATGTACGGAACAATCCAGTCTCCACGCTGTAGCATTTCACGGCTAATTTCTGCATAACGCGTTTCATCAGGTTGCCAAAGTAAACGGCTGTTCAACGGCAAAAAATAAGTCAGGATAAAAAAAAGAGCCAGCAGAGAGGCTCCTACTTTGCTCGCTCGGTTATTCAACATACGTCTGTTATTCCTCTTCTTGACAGCCCAGCCAGCCTTCTCGCCCAGGGAATGGTGCTCTCACCACTTTTCCTTTAGGCAGTGTATTGATGTCTTCTGGCAACAAATCACTCAATGTACAGAATTGGATTTCTTCTTGTGCGATTCGTTCCAACAATTGTGAAAATTGTTCTGATTTTGACATTCCTTCCACTTCAGTGTGGATTGTATAAACAGGAACGCCTTGATCATTTTTAATCGCCTGAAGGATATAATCATTAAATGCGTCGTCAGTAACAACCGTTCCCACGACCTCATCATATGTGGGTAATGTCACCGGAATTTGTACGGTACCAATCGAACCATCTTGCATAATAGGCCTGAATGGGTACTTTCCACGACAATCACTATTATAATCAAAATTAAACTGTTGTTTAACTTTAAGAACTCTTTCGTCCCCACGCCAGCCAGCAACTGCCGAGCAAGTTACCCGCTGCCCAATAGCTAAGGTTAATGCATCAACACCTAATTTAACTTGTTCTGTCAATTGGGCCTCACTCCACTTGGCAACTTTGGCTTGCCAACCTTGATGATCCCACGCATGTAAACCCACTTCATGCCCAGCATCTAATGTTTGTTTCATTAGATAACCTAAGTCTTTAGCAATTTTCTTCCCTGGCCACGCAGTACCCGCGAGTAAAATATCTAGGCCATAAAGAGATGCTGCATTAGACCTCAGCATTTTCCACAGGAATTTAGGACGCAAAAGGCGCCATAAATGGCGCCCCATATTATCGGGTCCTACACTGAAGAAAAAACTGGCCTGAATATTGTGCTCTTTCAGCACTTTGAGTAGCTGAGGTACCCCTTTCAATGTTCCTTGATAGGTATCTACATCTATTCTCAAGCCAACTTTTTTCATTAGTCTTTATCACTCAATTCTTCAACTGCACCTTGCAAGAAAAAGTCTAGTGTTTCTTCAATGGTATCTTTCATATCAATCGTTGGTACCCACTCAAGTAGGCGACGCGCATTTTCAACACTTGGTTTACGATGCTCAACATCTTGATAACCTTGACCATAATAACTACTGCTTTCAATTTCACGGAAGCCAGCAAATGGAGGGAATTTTGCTCTCTCAGGATGTTTTTCAAAGCTTTCCAGCAACATTTCAGCTAACTCACGAATACTCGCTTCATTAGTTGGGTTACCAATGTTGATGATTTGACCATCACATTTACCATCTTTATTCTCAATGATACGGAATAACGCTTCAATGCCATCTTTGATATCAGTAAAGCAGCGTTTTTGTGCACCACCATCGACTAACTTGATTGGTGAGCCTTCAACTAAGTTCAAGATCAACTGAGTAATTGCGCGAGAGCTACCAATACGAGCAGAGTTCAAGCTGTCTAAACGTGGTCCCATCCAGTTAAATGGACGGAATAGCGTAAATTTCAGACCTTCTTTTGCGCCATAGGCCCAAATAACTCGGTCAAGTAACTGTTTAGATACAGAATAAATCCAACGTTGTTTATTGATTGGACCTACAATTAAACGTGATTCGTCTTCATCAAACTCTTTATCATCACACATACCATAAACTTCTGAAGTCGATGGGAAGATGATACGTTTGTTATATTTCACGCAATAACGAACAATTTTCAGGTTTTCTTCAAAGTCTAATTCGAAAACACGCAGTGGATTACGGGTGTATTCAATAGGCGTTGCAATCGCTACTAACGGCAGAATAACGTCACATTTTTTAATGTGATATTCAATCCATTCAGTATGAATGCTTACATCACCTTCGATAAAATGAAAACGTGGGTTACCAATAAAACGTTCAATTGCAGATGAACCGATATCCATACCATAGATATCATAGTTATCATCTTTCAACAGACGCTCAGTTAGGTGGTTACCAATAAAGCCATTCACACCCAAGATCAAAACGCGTTTACGACGTTTGATTTGTGTAGTCGGTTTTTCACCAACACGAACATCTTTCACGATACCCATTTCATTTGCAAGGCGGTTACCTTGCATATATAGACCGGTTTCACTTTGACCACTAATAACTTCAATTGCACCTTGGCCACAAGCAATACGCAGTGGATTATTAGACAATACCGTACCGGCAACTCGACCTTGGTTATCATCTAATACGCTAGCACGCCAGATAGTCATCTTACGCGCACCTAAATAGGTAAACGCACCAGGATAAGGTTCAGTAACAGCACGAATAAGACAATTGATTTCTTTTGCTGAGCGATTCCAATCAATTTGTCCATCGTCAGCACAACGGCGACCAAAGTAACTTGCCTTACTTTCATCTTGAGCAACCGCTTTATAGCTACCCGCTTCGATTAATGGCAACGTTTTAGTCAACAGTACTTCTGCTGCTTCACGTGCTTTTGCATGAAGTGTTAGCCCGGTATCGGTATCGCTAATCGCAAATTTTTCTTGAGCAACGATATCGCCAGCATCAGCCTTCTTGACCATTTTATGCAGCGTCACACCCGTTTCGCTTTCACCATTTAATAGCGCCCAATTGATTGGTGCGCGACCACGGTATTTTGGCAGTAAAGAACCATGCAGGTTAAATGCGCCTTTTGGTGCAATTGACAGTAGTTCTTCGCTTAACATATCGCGGTAATAAAAAGAGAAGATAACATCAGGTTTCAACTCGCGAATACGTTCAATCCATAGTGGGTGATTAACGTCTTCAGGCGCATAAACAGGAAGTTCCATGTCTGCGCTTACACGTGCTACTGAAGAGTAAAAGTGGTTTTCATTAGGTGAGTCAGTGTGTGTAAATACTGCCTGAATATCAAAACCTGCTTCTTTAAGCGCCTTTAACCCTACACAGCCAATATCATGATAGGCAAAAACAATAGCTTTCATTAGTTTTCTTCCTGATTTTTGTCGGACTTAATATCTGCGCCGACGACTTTTTGAATAAAATAACGAGGTCTAGCACGTACATCATTGTAAATTCTACCGATGTATTCGCCTAATAAACCCATAGCAACAAACTGTGCGCCGATAAACATAAAGAGTACCGCAAACAGTGTAAATACGCCGTCTGCTGCCCATGCAGCGCCGAATAGCAGACGTAAAATAATTAATAATACAGCAAGTAAGAAACCGCCTGCGGCAATAACGCTGCCCACTACGCTCAGTAAACGCAACGGAGCTGTCGTTAAACAGGTTAGCAGGTCATACATTAAATTAATCAGTTTCATAAAACTGTATTTAGAATCACCAAATTCGCGCTCCGCATGAGCGACATCAATTTCAATGGTTCTACGTGCAAATGTATTCGCTAAAATAGGAATAAATGTGCTTCTTTCATGGCATTGCAACATCGCTTGAATAATATGACGACGATAAGCTCGTAACATACAACCATAGTCACCCATAGAGCGCCCTGTTGCTTTGGTTATCATCGCATTAATCATTTTTGATGCGGTTTTACGGAACCATGAGTCTTGACGATTTGCACGGCGCGTACCGACTACATCATAACCCTGCGCTGCCGTTTGAACTAAACGTGGAATTTCTTCCGGTGGATTTTGTAAGTCCGCATCAAGAGTGATAACTAAATCACCATCAGCCTGATTAAAACCCGCCATAATCGCTGAATGCTGGCCATAATTACGATTAAGAATAATAGCAATAATGTGATTCTCTGGATCTTCAGCGGCTTCTACTAACATTTTTGCTGAACGGTCACTGCTTCCATCATCTACTAAAATCAATTCATAAGATTGCGTGAGTTGTTTACACGACTTAATTGTGCGCTCTAATAACTGAGGCAAACTTTCTTCTTCATTATAAACAGGGATAACTACTGAGACTTTTTTAATCTCATCAAATTCATCTGCTATTGACACTATTTTGACTCCAAAAGAACTTTAGTAATCGCTTTAACAACCCGATCAACATCTTCATCTATCATATCAGGGAATAAAGGCAGCGAACAAAGAGTTGCGCTATTCCATTCTGATTCAGGTAATGAAAGTTCCGGGTATTTTTCGCGATAATATTTTTGCGTATGCGCTGCACGAAAATGTAAACCTGTGCCAATATCATGCGCTTTTAGTTTTTCCATAAATGTATCGCGATCAATACCACACTGCGATTTATCTACACGCACCATAAATAAATGATTAGCGTGTAAATGTGGGTAATCAGGAAATGAGAGCATTTCTAATGGTGAATTTTTCAACAACTCGCGATAACGTGCAGTCAGTTCAGCTCTGCGTTGATTCATTTGCTCAACACGCGATAACTGCACCACTGCTATCGCAGCATGAATATCGGATAAATTATATTTAAAACCAGGCTCAACGACTTCCGCCTGAGGCTTACGGCCTTGCATTTGTCTATCAAATGCATCAACCCCTAATCCATGAAATTTTAAAGTTCGAACTCGTTGTGCAAGTTCATCATTATCCGTAGTGACTAACCCACCTTCAGCACAAGTGACATTTTTAATCGCATGAAATGAAAAAATTGCAGTACCAGTCTCACCAATCCATTCATTTTTATAACGTGTGCCGACTGCATGAGCGGCATCTTCGAGTAAAAAGACACCTGCTTTTTCGGCAATTGCACGTAATGCATCTAAATCACAAGGCGCCCCAGCATAATGCACAGGAATAATAACTTTAGTTTTTGCTGTCAGTGCTTGTTCAACTGCATCGGGTTGGATCATTAAAGTATCACGATCGACATCAATCATTACCGGAGTCGCGCCTAGCAACTCAATCATATTAATTGTGGATACCCAAGTTTGCGAAGGTGTAATAACCTCATCTCCGGGACCAACACCTAGTGCCATCAAAACAACATGCATACCCGCTGTTGCAGAAGTTAATGCAATTGCATGCTTACAGCCATAACGCTTGCAAAAATCTTCTTCTAACTGATGATTCTGCGGCCCAGTAGTTATCCAGCCTGAACGTAGAACTTTCTCTACTGCCTTTACCTCTTCATCACCGATTGCAGGCTTTGAAAACGGAAGGAAATTGCTCATATTGTTATAGCCTAGTTTTCATTGATAATAGGATATTCTAGTTAATGATACTTTAACCGAACCTCAACACTCATCATCATTACAATAAGAAATTACATAAAAACGAGTGATTAAAACAATTTTTTAGTTAATCGTCAAAACTAATAATCTGCCATATCTTATTGGCGCTACTTTCACTTAATCTAATTTCTGACATAAAAATGTCGGATAAGTTACTGTCAGTCATTACGTCATCAGGTTTTCCTGATACCACCATCAATCCTTTTTTTATCATCCATATACGACTAGCATTTTTATAAGTGTGACTAAGATTATGTCCACTCATTATAACCGTTCCTAAGCAATGACAAAAATATTTAATCCATTTATCTAAGTTGGCTTGCTGAATAATATCTAAATTGTTCGTTGGCTCATCAAATAGTATAAATTTTCCACATAATTGATTACTATCCCAGACTTGTAAAAATACGGCGACGATCCGAACTCGTTGCCATTCCCCCCCCGAAAGTTGATTTATTGATTTATGTAGCAATGGTGTTAGCTGAAAATCCAAACAAAGAGAATCAACAATATTGACAGACAAGCTATCAGAAGAACGGCTTGTTGAGGGTAAAAATAAATCGAGGTATTGAAATACTTTTAATATTGGCAATGAATTTATCATTTGTGGCAAATATGCGCGTTGTCGCCCCAACTCTTGGACACTATAGACATTAATATCCTGATTATTGATTAGTACCTGTCCGTCAAAATCAAGGAAACCACTTAATGCAGCCAATAATGTACTTTTCCCCGCGCCATTGGCACCTAATAAATGAATTTGTTCGCCAGCAAATATCATCTCAGTAAGATTTACGATACGATTAGCAACCGACAAATTGTTTATCTCAATGATTCTTTTCATCTTCATTTTTTAACGCCATTGATGGTTACGGATAAGTAAAAAGATAAAGATAGGTGCGCCTAATGTTGCTGTTATAACACCAATAGGAATTTCAGCATTAGCCATCAATAAGCGAGATAACAAATCAGCGATTAATAATCCTAATGCGCCTGCAAGGGCACAACCTGGTAATAATATGCGATTATCAGTTAGCCCGCTCAAGCGTAATATATGGGGGATAACCAAACCAATAAAGCTAATCGCTCCCGCAATTGCAACACTAAATCCAATCAACACACCACTAACAATAATTAAGGCCAATCGCCATTTTTGAGGCGAAAAGCCAAGCTGATAAGCTTGCAATCTGCCGAGTGAAAGATAATTCAATGTTTTACCTTGGCAAATAGCCCACAACAAAAATGGAAGACTCACCATCACTAATCCAAACTGTCGCCAATCGACACCACTAAAACTACCCATCATCCAATAAAGTAATTGCCGCAAATCTAAGTTGCTGCTCATATAAACCATCCATGTCATACAAGCACCACTGATAACCCCTAAAGCGACACCGACTAAGAGCAAACTAGAGTTATTCAGGTGTTTACTGCGAGCAAAATAAAGTAGTACAGAAGTGAGCACTAAAGCACCGATAATCGCACTTGTGCTTATTAACCAATAATGGGTAATACCTGATGATAATAAGACGGTTAATACCACCGCGACCCCAGCACCGTTACTTATTCCTAATAGGCCAGGTTCAGCGAGAGGATTTTCAAATAGCGCCTGCATAATTGCACCTGTTACGGCAAGTGCTGCACCAATAGCGATAACTGCCAACATTCGAGGTAAACGAATTTGACCAATAAACATTTGAGCAGGCTCACTTGTCCATTGGTTTGGCCATAGCCATATTTCCCCAGCGCTTAGGGAAAGGATAACTATCATCAATAAAAAAATAGCCAGTAATATAACCACTCGTATGTCAGCATTTTTTTGTTGTTTTTTTAGTTTATTTATTAGATGAGCCATTTTGTAGTTTATCTGATTATCTTTTAAGTTAATAAACTAGTGTTTATTTATGAAAGTAGTGCTAATTCAATAATTTTATACTCGATTTTCAATGTGAAAATGACATTTAAAGGGTAATAATATGACTCTACCGCAGATTACTTCAGCATCATCTAGCTTACCAATAGCAACTTCTAATGTAACGAGAAACGTTCCAATTAAATTACAAGAAAATAAAGGATTTTTATTATCAATCACAAATATTATTCGTTCTTGCCAGCATTTTTTTAGTATTTCAAAACAAGATAAATGTGAATTACTGAGTAATAGAAAACTTAATACTAACGAACAAGAGCCTTCAGTTCCAGTTTCTATATATAAAACAAAGCAGGAACTAAAATTGGCAGAACAAAAGATTACACAGCAAAAGCCTTTTGAAACAGTTGAAAAACGTTTTCATTATAATCAACTTTCCAAAGAGCGAAACCACACTGAGCCTACCGCAAAGTACAGAATTTTTGATAATAATGAATTAGAAGCGCAGACTCCAGAGTCTTCATACCGAACGGATAGTCTTAAGCAGCAAAGTGAACAGCAAAAAATAGCAGCTAAAATTTCAAATTCAAACTTACAAACAATAAGTAACTACCAAGATTTATCAGAAGCAGAAAAAATAGCCTTTTCAAAATTTAATGAAATCATGGCTCAAGCTATAGCTACACCAGAATTCACTAATCAAGAGGGCATTTCACGCGTACCCGGCGTAAAGAAAAAAATTGACTTAATTTTAGATTCCATCTCTTCCGGTGTAGGTATTAGTAATGTACTTATAAATAAAAATAAGATCGCACTGAATGATTTAATTAGTGCGTCCAAAATAGTGCTAACGCAGGCTATAAATAAGTCCCAGAGTGAAACAAGCAAATTAGCTCAATTAATTGAGAAAATTAATGAAGCTACTGAGCAAGAAGAAGCAACCATTCAATACGTAACCAATAATCAACCAGTTAATAGCCAAGAAATTTTAAAGCGAGCAAAAATAAATAAATTAGCTAAAATACCTCCACTTAAAGAACTGCCACTAGCTATTCAAATCGCCATGCCACTCCTCCTTGAGTTAGTAAAAAATATTGAAACTAATCGCATGACACCAAACGGTATCGCAATTTCGTTTCATAGTATTATGTCGCCTCATAATCTTTCTGTGAATCAATCTACACCCCAAAAATTAGAGATAAGCAAAGCAGATATCGCCGCAATTAAGTCCGCTAACAAATATTTAGAGCTATTGATTCAAAGAGAATTAGACTTAAGCCAAGTACAAAAATAAGTTAATTAACTTATACCAAAACAAAAGACCACCTAAAAGAGCATCGTCAGCCCTGAGCGTTGGGGCTGACAAAATATATCAAAGAGTTACAGACATTATAATATGCTAATTCTCACCATTACCCCCCCAATTTAGCTAACGCCGATTATTGGTATCGCAAGCTATTCGCGCGGTATAGGCGCAGCGTTTATCCAATATGCAGTATTTACAAGGCATGGATATTGAAGATGTTGAAACCGGTGAACGTTTTGACCTGTTCGATAAAGTGATGGCGAGTGTGTCTAATCCTGAAATTCGTCGTATGGAATTAATGTCGCAAATGGCCGGCATTGAGCGTGTCGCAAAAGAGAGTGACGATATTGGCATGTTTATTACGCTGACCTGTCCGTCAAAATATCATCCCACTAAGCAGCGAAGAAAAGGTAAAGAGATTGACGCCGTACTCAATCACAAGTGGAAAGATGAAGCCTATACGCCAAAAGATGGGCAACAATATTTAGTGAAAATCTGGTCGCGTATTCGTTCTGCATTCAATGATAATAATATCGATGTTTATGGTATTCGTGTCGTAGAGCCGCATCACGATGGTACGCCCCACTGGCATATGCTGTTATTTGTTGATAAAGCCAGTCGAGCCAAAGCCGTTGATATTATGCGTAAACGCGCATTAAAAGAAGATGGCGACGAAGCCGGTGCACAGAAAAATCGTTTCGAATGCAAGCATATGAATCGTGGTGGCGCTGTGGGCTATATCGCTAAATATGTGGCTAAAAATATTGATGGCTACGCGCTCGATGGCGAGATAGACCATGAAACCGGTAAAGATTTAAAAAGCATGGCGGCAGCGGTCACCGCATGGGCTTCTACTTGGCGCATCCCTCAATTTCAATTCTATAAACTCCCCTCTAAAGGCGCTTATCGCGAATGTCGTCGTTTACCGCGTGGTGTCTCTATTTCAGACAAGCTCGGTGATATTGCCGAGTGTGTTCGCGCCGCTGCCGATGAAGGTGACTTTTTTAATTATGTAATGTCGCAAGGTGGGCCATGTATTCGCCGTAAAGAGGAAACGATACGTGTTGCCCGTGAGATCAGCGATGTGAATGTTTACGGTGAAGAGGTTCAAAAGGTTGTGGGGGTTTATAACCAACTCATCGCAAATAAGCCCACGCTTAAAACCCGTGAAAGGCAGTTCAAGATTGTGAAGAAAAACTCCGATGCTGCGGGCGATGGTCTTTTAAAAAGCGCCATCGGCGCGCCTCGGAGTCCTGTCAATAACTGTAGATCGCGGATCACATCCAATCTACCAGATGTGCAATTTTACGAGCCTGAGCTTGGCTCAAGGGAAGTATGCAACATAAAGGAATACGGTTTTGCGTTTGTTGAAACGGATGCAGAGAACGCGATAGGCAGCGAAATTTCACAAGGTAGGCAACAAAGGCAGATATCAAATATTGAATTAAGCGAGAGTGATAACGAAATTCGGTCGGAAATAGTTACTTTTGCTAATGAGGTTGGTATTAGGTTCGATATTCCACAGGTTGAAACCATGTTTATTAAAGGTATGGGGGTTAGTGATGGCCTCTATTACATGAAATTTGACGGTGAACGGTTGAGATTGAGTTTAAACGAGGATGGAAAAGCTCAGCAAAAACAGGAATTAGAAGCGCAAAAAGAGGCTATTAGTGAGAAGCATAGGCAAAGGTGTGCTGATGTGTTGGTAAGGGTTAATAAATTACGGGAGGAAAGTAAATGAGTGATGGAGTGATTATTTTTTTTATTGTTTGGGCGCTTGGTGTGTTGTTTTTTAGCAATGCCATTGTTTGGCATTATGAAAGACAGCCGGCAGATAGATTGCCGATGTGGGCAACTATTTTAATTATTATTTTCTGGTTTATTGCGTTGCCGTTGGCATTGTTAATTTTATCGGTAATGCGGATTGATTTTACATATTTCTCTGATGAGGATTAGTAAATATTAAGCCGCAATGCAGCGGCTTTAATTTATTCTATTTCAATATTTTCCATTTGCTCAAATAAATTTTCAAAAATCTCTATTTTCCATCCATCATATTTATATTTCAGAGCGCTGTCTGGGTGTTGGGTAAGTTTTATAATTTCAGATTCAACAATACTAAATTCCACTCTATGTTCTGGGAGACTAATTTCTGGATTAAAAAAATTATATACCTCTATATTATTTTTATAGTGATATGAAATAAGATCAAGTATATTGCTTTTAATATCATCTGATACCCCGTTTAATTTAATTAATTTAACAAAATCCCCTTTTATTTTATTTTTATGTAAAAAATTAACTAGCAATTCATAATCTTTCACTCTCAAAAATACCAATAATGATATTGAATAAGATTCAAAAATTAAGTTATCCTCAGATTTAACAATATATTTAGCATAACATAACCTTAACAAAGAAATACATCGTTCTGCTTCACGTAAAGAGAAATCATTATTAGTTAATAAATATGCCAAGCTATTTGCTATAGCTCTATTATCAACATAACACATAATATAACGTTTAAATATATCAAATGCTTCCGATGAAACTTCAGATTTTTTGTTACTTATCGTTATTTTACTCGGTTTCAGTATTGGTAATTTAAACCACATATGAACGAACTTATTAAGATAAACAGAAGTATTGATATTTCCGTATGTCACTTTTATTGTTTCTTCAAATTGACTTCTATTCATAACCAATAAAAAACAAAACCCCTTTGCATCAAAAAGGTGTTTAACTTTTTCAATTATTCCTAATGAAAAATCTGGTTTTGCTCTATCTAACTCATCAATAATGAATAGTGTTTTCTTTCCTGTAATTTGATAAATTTTCTCAAGAGCTGCTTTGAAATTTTCTACTTCTGAAATCTCCTTGCTAGCGCCCTCAATTTTTTCTTGTATATAATTTTCTAATGGTTCAGATAATGCGTCTGTTACTGAATCTTTAATTCCATCATACATATCATTAGATATTAATTTAGCTGATAAAAATCCAATAAGGGCTTTAGGTGTATGCTTGAACATACTCAGTGCCATCGCTTTACTTACATCTAGAAATTTTTGTTTAAATTTTTTATTGTTAGTATTTGTTTCTATCATTGAATAAATCGATGAAATCATTGCTAACAGAGGGTCTGACTGATAATCACTTTTAAATGCATCGAAGTAGATAACATTGATATTATCGGCTTCATGTTTTGCTATTTCACCTTCTACCATTCTAACAAATGATGTTTTACCATTTCCCCAGTCATCATCTAGTCCTAAAACAATACTGTCATCAGAGGCCATGGATACTATATTTTTAATTTGTTCGTATAACTTCTTTCTTCCAAAAATATCATTTTCGGGCGTAAATCCATCATCAAAATTAGGCTGTAAAGGTAAGATGCCCATTAATAAAATTCCTTTTTGTTATATCAATACAAATTTTAATGACTAAATATAAGCCAAATTATACGTGTGTCAAATTCCGCAATTTCTCGCCCAAATCCGCAAGATCAAAAAAGGATCGTTACCCACACCAAGCCCACCACTGGTGCGGTTCTGACGATCCCTTGCATCTGCATGAAAACCGACCTATTTAGTGGGCAGGCGTGGCGAGGCTACGATTGCGCGGCGAGATGTTTATTGTTAATTATCCGTCTGCAAAATCTCAGCCTCATAGCGGCGTTTAATTCAATTTTATATAACTAGATAGCAATTAATTCATCGCGCTTCGTAATGGCTTGTAGCGTGTTTAAATAGGTGTTTGGTGAGGGCTAATTTTCTGCCGATTCGTCTTGATGAAATAGGTTTGATATAATATCGCGGGGTCTTATTATTATTGGGGTCATCGATATCATCTACCTATAGGCGAAAAAATACCGCCACGATGGGCGGTATCATTAATCATATTGATAAGTTATTTCTGCTCGTCGTCCAAGTCCAATGAATACCGCTCAAACCGTATCAGCTCCTCCCCTAGCCAATCCAATAGGTATCCCACACTAGAGCATTAAGGGCTGATAATCTATATATCAATAAGTTAAAGATATAACAATATAAAAAGATGAGCTTCCTTTATGTATTAGTTTGTCTTATTTCTGTTTTTATCTACAACTCTCTGTCCATCTTCTTTACTAAATTCATTTAATTGTTCATTTGGCAAAATTTCTAATATTAGTTCTGATGGCCTGCATAGTTTTACACCTAACGGCGTTACCACAATCGGTCTATTGATCAGTATTGGATGTTGTAACATGAAATTAATCAGTTGTTCATCAATATAAACATCTTTTTCTAAACCTAATTGTTCATATGGTTCAACATTTTTTCGTAGTAACTCTCTTGTTGTGATTTTCATATCTGCAATAAGTTGAACTAATACATCTTTAGTTGGTGGGGTTTCTAGATAATAAATGATTTTAGGTTCTACGCCACTGTTACGAATAATTGCAAGCGCATTACGTGATGTGCCACAGTCTGGATTGTGATAAATAGTGATTTCATTCATTTGATTACCATTAATTTAAGATTGAAAGCCTAAGCACCAAAGCGATTAATGTTACTGCCAGTACAGGAACAGTCATAATGATGCCCGTTTTAAAATAATATCCCCACGTGATGGTCATCTTTTTTTGTGACAAAACATGTAGCCACAATAGCGTAGCCAAACTACCAATTGGTGTAATCTTAGGGCCTAAATCTGCACCAATAACATTGGCATAAACCATAGCCTGTTGGATTAACCCTGTAGCATTGCTACCTTCAATTGATAGAGCCCCGATTAATACTGTTGGCATATTATTCATAATTGAAGATAAAAAAGCAGTAATAAACCCAGTCCCTATTGTTGCTACCCATAGCCCTTTATCTGCAAGGTAATTGAGTATTTCAGAAAGATAATCGGTTAGCCCTGCATTTCTTAACCCATAAACAACCAAATACATGCCCAAAGAAAAAATGACTATCTGCCAAGGGGCACCACGTAGAACTTTTTTTGTATTAATTGTGTGGCCTCTAGCTGCAATTATCCAAAGGGTCAAAGCACCAATTGCAGCGATAGCACTAACAGGAATCCCTAAAGGTTCTAAGAGAAAAAAACCGACCAGTAATAGCACCAATACAAACCAACCCGCTTTAAAGGTCGTCATATCCTTAATTGCTAAAGTTGGGTCACTAAGTTTTGTAACATCATATTGCTTAGGTATATCTTTACGAAAAAACCAATGCAACATAGTTAATGTGGCGATAATCGCAGCGATATCGACAGGAACCATAATTGATGCATACTCAGTAAAACCGATATTAAAAAAATCAGCAGAAACAATATTAACTAAGTTAGAAACAATAAGCGGTAAGCTTGCCGTATCCGCAATAAATCCTGCTGCCATAACAAATGCCAACGTTGTGCCTTTGTTAAAGCCAAGTGCAAGCAACATAGCAATAACAATGGGTGTTAATATCAATGCAGCACCATCATTAGCAAATAAAGCCGCAACTGTTGCACCTAGTAGCACGATATAACTAAATAACAACCTTCCTTTACCGCCTCCCCATCTAGCTACATGTAATGCTGCCCATTCAAAAAAGCCACTTTCATCTAGAATTAAACTAATAATAATGACCGCAACAAATGTCGCCGTTGCATTCCAAACAATATTCCAAACTGTAGGAATATCTTGAAAACTAATTACACCAAAAATAAGAGCAAGTATCGCCCCTACTGTTGTGCTCCACCCAATACCAAGTCCTTTTGGCTGCCAAATGACAAAAGTGATCGTCAGAATAAAAATTAATGCAGCAATAAACATAACAACCTCGTTTAAAAGGAGCATATATGTTCCTTTTATTTTTCTAAAATTATACTTAATCTGCTAGCTAGATTAATCCTGAGATGCCAATTGACTCAATACATATATGTTTTTTCAAATATGTTAATTTAAAAAATTTTATTTAGAACAGCTATTAACCGACTCTTTTGTCTCTATAACAACCCTGAGCAAGTCTGATACTCTATTTTTCTCCGTAGCGTATGTTACATCTATGATACTTTTTACCCACGGCAATAATGTAGGAGACAATCTATAATGAACCCACTTACCATGTTTTGAATCAAGTAATAGACCAAACTCTCTGAGCATAGCTAAATGACGGGATGTTTTAGGCTGCGATAAATTTAACGCTGTATAAATGTCACAAACACATAGTTCACCTGATGCTTTTAAAATCAAGACAATATCTAATCTCGTTTGATCACCTAAAATTTTAAACAGTTGTAATGGTTCCATGTATACCTCTTAAATCTTTTTTATAAACTATACCAAAAAAACACATACGTCAAAACGTATATGTAAAATACGCAACTCAGTGCAAATAAAAAATCGTTATGGTTTTAATAATCGAATTAGCAAGCGTCTGACTTTCCCGTACAACTACCCTAATAATAACGTCATGTTAAGCAATTACACCGCACACTTCCGCTCTTCACTGCGAATTTCAACCAAAACCAAAGAACGTTATAACCAATGCCAAAACATCAATTGTGGTGCAACGTTTGTAAGTCATGAATCAGTAGCTCGATTTATTAGTAAGCCGGGGGAAGTCAAGCCAGTTAATCCGCATCTGAATTAATTTCAACAAGTGGCGTTGGCGCTATAATATTTAGCCCTGATTTTAGGGGCTAATGCTTAAGATGGGTTGCATCGTGGATGTGATGTGGATGGTGTCCTATAAATCCTTTTATAAAACATATGATGATACAAAAACAAAAGACCGCCTAAGCGGTCTTTTTCTATATCTATTGATATCAATAGATATGATTAGTCTTTTGGTGTTGCTTTTTCTACACGGCTTTTTAATTTTTGGCCAGGGCGGAATGTAACAACACGGCGTGCAGTAATTGGAATATCTTCCCCAGTTTTTGGGTTACGTCCGGGACGTTGACTTTTATCACGTAAATCAAAGTTACCGAATCCAGATAATTTTACCTGCTCACCATTTTCTAAAGAAAGGCGAACCTCTTCAAAGAAAGTTTCAACAAGGTCTTTAGCATCACGTTTGCTAACACCAAGTTTTTCAAACAAATTTTCCGACATTTCAGCTTTAGTAAGCGCCATAGGTTTAGTCCCTCAAGGAGGCTTGGAATCGCTGTTTTAACGCAGCAACGCACAGTTCAACGGTCGCGGTAATCTCTTCTTCTTCCATCGTACGCTGGGTATCTTGGAAGACTAGACTAATAGCAAGGCTCTTATAACCGTCTGCTATTCCTTCACCACAATACACATCAAATAAGTTTATGCCAACTATATGATTTATGCCAACTTTTTTACACTCTGCCAAAACTTCTGCAGCTGCTACATTTTCTGGTACAACAACAGCAATGTCACGACGATTCGATGGATAGCGTGAAATCACCTTAGCTTCAGGGACTACACGTTGTGTTATCGCATCACTACGAACCTCAAACACGACTGTACGACCATTTAAATCGAGTTTACGTTCTAATTCTGGGTGAACGACACCAATAAAGCCAATGTGTTCATTTTCCAGATAAATCCCAGCACTTTGCCCAGGATGTAACGATGGGTGTGCCTCAGATTTAAATGTAATTTGATTTAGTTTTCCAGTCAATTCAAAAACAGCTTCAAGATCACCTTTTAAATCAAAGAAGTCAACAACTTGTTTATCTAATGACCAATGTTCATCAAATCTATTGCCTGTAATCACGCCAGCCAACATAGGTTCCTGCCGTATTCCATATTCTGCTTGATTATCAGGAATAAAGCGTAGACCTGTCTCAAATAATCGAATTCTATTTTGTTGACGATTCTGATTATAGACCACAGTACCTAATAAGCCGGTCAATAATGACAAACGCATTGCAGACATATCAGCTGAAATTGGATTAGGCAAAATTAATGCATCTTGCTCAGGGTGAAGCAACGCTTGTATTTTAGGGTCAACAAAACTATAGGTAATAGCTTCTTGATAGCCCTTATCGACTAACATCGCTTTCATGCGTTTCAGTGGCAAGTTAGCTTCTTTATGCTTAGTCATGATCAGATCAGCGCGTAAAGGCACGTCTGGAATACTATTATATCCGTACACTCGCGCTACTTCTTCAACCAAATCTTCTTCGATTTGCATATCGAAACGCCAGCTTGGTGCGACTACATCCCAACAATTAGCAGATACAGTCACTTTACAGCCGAGACGCGTCAGAATATCCGTCACTAAATCATCAGCAATAAAATGACCAATTAACCGATCGAGTTTATGACGCGTCAATTTGATATTAGCAGCTTTAGGCAAATGCTCAATACTCGTTGCATCGATTATTTCACCAACTTCACCACCACAGATATCAACAATTAATGCCGTTGCACGTTCAAGCGCTTTAAATTGTAATTGTGAGTCAACACCACGCTCAAAACGGTGTGATGCATCAGTGTGCAAGCCATAATTACGTGCGCGTCCTGTAATCGATAGTGGGTCGAAATAAGCACATTCAAGAAGAATATTTTTTGTTTCGCTATTAACACCAGAGTGGTCACCACCAAAAATACCGGCAATACCTAATGCTTGCTTTTCATCAGCAATAACTAAAGTATCTGATTTTAGGGTCACTTCTGAACCATCTAATAATACAAGCTTTTCTTTATCTTTTGCCATACGTACTACGATAGCACCTGTTAAACGGTCCAAATCGTACGCATGCTGCGGTTGACCTAACTCAAGTAGGACAAAGTTTGTAATATCAACAACGGCATCAATAGAACGAACGCCGCCACGACGCAGCTTCTCTTTCATCCATAATGGAGTCGGAACTGACACATCAATGTTTTGAATAACACGACCTAAGAAGCGTGGACACGCTTTTGGTGCCTCAACACGAATAGGAAATGTCTCTTTCGTCGTAACTTGAGCGGTATTAATAACCGGCTCATTGAGTTCAAGTTTATTGATAACAGCAACATCGCGTGCAACCCCGATAATACTCAGGCAATCTGCACGATTTGGTGTAATGCTGATTTCAATCGCATTATCATCAAGTTTTAGATATTCACGAATATCCGTACCTATCTTCGCGTCAGCTGGTAATTCAATAATACCGCTGTGATCATCAGAAATACCTAGCTCAGAATATGAACATAACATGCCTTCTGACGGCTCACCACGCAACTTAGCCGCTTTAATTTTAAAATCACCAGGTAATACTGCACCCACAGTTGCTACTGCAACTTTTAAACCTAAACGACAATTTGGGGCACCACAAACGATGTCTAGCAAGCGATCGCCACCTACATTGACTTTAGTGACTCGTAATTTATCCGCATTAGGGTGTTGTCCACATTCAACTACTTCCCCTACAACTACGCCATTAAATTGCCCTGCTACTGATTCAACGCCATCAACTTCCAAACCTGCCATTGTGATTTGGTCTGATAAAGCTTCACTATTTATCGCCGGGTTTACCCATTCGCGTAACCATAGTTCACTGAATTTCATGAGATAAACCCGCCTTATTTAAACTGTTTGAGAAAACGAAGATCATTTTCGAAGAATGCGCGCAAGTCTGAAACGCCGTAACGCAACATAGTTAAACGTTCCATACCCATACCAAATGCAAATCCAGAGTAAACTTCTGGGTCGATTCCTACATTCCGTAATACATTTGGATGTACCATTCCGCAACCTAATACCTCAAGCCATTTACCATTTTTACCCATTACATCGACTTCAGCAGATGGCTCGGTGAATGGAAAATAAGATGGGCGAAAGCGTACTTGAACTTCTTCTTCAAAGAAATTATTTAGAAAATCGTGCAATGTTCCTTTGAGGTTGGTAAAGCTAATATCTTTATCAACAATCAGACCTTCTGTTTGATGGAACATTGGAGTATGTGTTTGATCATAATCATTACGGTATACGCGACCCGGCGCAATGATACGAATAGGTGGTTGCTGCCCAACCATTGTACGAATTTGCACACCTGATGTTTGGGTACGCAATAAACGTTTAGCATCAAACCAAAAAGTATCATGATCGGCACGCGCAGGGTGATGAGCTGGAATATTCAACGCATCAAAGTTATGGTAGTCATCTTCTATTTCAGGACCGGTCTCAACAGAGAAACCTAACTCACCAAAAAACTCTTCAATTCGCTGAATTGTACGAGTGACTGGATGTAATCCACCATTTTCCATACGGCGTCCCGGTAAAGAAACATCCACAGTTTCTGAAGATAAGCGCGCATTCAATATTTCAGCTTGCATTAAATCTTTACGGGCGTTCAGTGCATCTTGAACCTGAACTTTAGCTTCATTTATAACAGCCCCTGCTGCTGGACGTTCATCAGCAGGCAGATCACGCAACGTTTTCATCTGTAGTGTGAAGTGGCCGCTTTTGCCTAAAAATTCAACACGCACTGACTCTAACGTAGCAACATCTTGGGCTTGTTCAATGGCTGCTTTTGCCTGTGCAACCAATTCAGCGAGATGTGGCATTGTTTCCCCTTTATGACCACTCGGTCGTTTTGCTAGTTATTCATTATATTAAGTTCAACTCACCATTATAATAACAGATAAGTACTTAACTGATTTTACTGCATTTTCTTTGAAATCAAAAACAAAAAAGCCTCCATTAGGAGGCTTTAGCGTAACTTTTCGTTTCTTTTCTTACGCAGACAAGCCCCCGATACTCAGGTGCTAAAGTAAAAAAAGAAGCGAAAAGCAACGTTATACATATGAAAATTTCTCTAGTAAATCATTTTATTAAAGTATAATCACAAAAAATATAAATGAAAAGAGGAAGTTTCCTTCCTCTTTTTCAAGCAAACAATTACGCCAAAGCGCCTTTCGCTTTTTCAACAAGCGCAGCAAATGCGACTTTATCGAAAACTGCGATATCTGCTAGGATCTTACGGTCGATTTCAATTGAAGCTTTTTTCAAGCCATTGATGAAGCGGCTGTAAGACAGGCCGTTCTGACGAGCTGCAGCGTTAATACGCGCAATCCACAGTTGACGGAACTGACGTTTACGTTGACGGCGGTCACGGTAAGCGTATTGACCAGCTTTGATTACTGCCTGAAACGCGACACGGTAAACACGTGAACGTGCTCCGTAATAACCTTTCGCTTGCTTCAGAATTTTCTTGTGACGTGCACGGGCAACAACACCACGTTTTACGCGAGCCATATATATCTCCTATCGTCTTTTATCTTAATTAACCAATGTTTACTTATGCGTATGGCAGGCAAGCACTTACCAGACCCAAATCGCCCTTAGATACCATTCCTTTAGCACGCAAATGGCGTTTACGCTTAGTAGACTTCTTGGTCAAAATATGACGAAGGTTTGCATGCTTGCGCTTAAAGCCACCGCCTGCAGTTTTTTTAAAGCGCTTTGCTGCGCCACGTACAGTTTTTATCTTTGGCATTTCTAATTCCAACTTCGCATTGTGATTAACTACGAATTAACTAGGCGAATATCTTCTGCATTTCTACACAAGTTACTACTTGATGGCCTAATTATTTCTTCTTAGGTGCTAGTACCATGATCATTTGACGCCCTTCAATTCTTGAAGGAAATGATTCAACGACTACTAACTCTTCCAGATCAGCTTTGATGCGATTAAGCATTTCCATACCGATCTGTTGGTGAGCCATTTCACGACCACGAAAACGCAGTGTTACTTTAGCTTTATCACCATCTTCTATGAAGCGTATCAGGTTGCGTAGTTTGACCTGATAATCACCTTCATCTGTACCAGGGCGGAATTTAATTTCCTTCACCTGAACAACTTTTTGTTTCTTTTTCTGTTCTTTCTGAGACTTGCTCTTCTCATAAAGGAATTTGCCGTAATCCATAATACGACAAACTGGCGGTTCGGCATTAGGACTGATTTCTACAAGGTCTACACCTGATTCTTCAGCTTTTTCAATCGCTTCGCGAATGCTCATAATGCCTAGCTGTTCGCCGTCTAAACCGGTTAAACGGACTTCAGTAACACGAATTTCATCGTTAATACGATTCGGTCGTATTGTTGGGATTCTTTTTCCGCCTTTAATACTTTATTCCTCCAACTGGATAAAGAGATTTGCTACATTCTCTAAAAACAACGAACTGATAGTGACACAAATTACAACAGTAAAACGGCTACTAATCAAAACGCAATATTCATTTTGCTTTATCAGTTTTTTTGTTTCCAAACTTAATAAAGGGATTCGACCGCGGATTTTAATGCTTCTTAACGGATTACTCAAGCAGATATTGAAATTATTCGCAGCCAATCACTTGAAATCATAGTAAGTCGACTAACGATCGCCATTAAAGACAAACATTTCTAAGTTCACATTTACTGATTCACGTATAAGTATTTACAGGCCATCGGGCAAATCATTCTTACTATTCGTTTCCGTATTATTTTTTAATGCTATATTTTTTGTAATTTCAAAATAGAAAAGTAGCGCTCATTTTATTGAACGCTACTTACTGTCTATATATCTACTAACTAATTGTTTTTATATTTTTTTCTTTGGTGACAATACCATAACCATCTGGCGGCCTTCAATTCTTGAAGGATATGATTCAACAACTGCCAGTTCTTCCAAATCAGCTTTAATGCGATTAAGCACTTCTAGGCCAATCTGTTGGTGTGCCATTTCACGACCACGGAAACGTAGTGTAACTTTAGCTTTGTCACCCTCTTCCAAAAAGCGGATCAGGCTACGTAATTTAACTTGGTAGTCGCCTTCATCTGTTCCCGGTCGGAATTTAATTTCCTTCACTTGAACAACTTTTTGTTTCTTTTTTTGTTCTTTTTGAGACTTGCTCTTCTCATAAAGAAATTTACCGTAATCCATGATACGACAAACTGGTGGCTCAGCATTTGGACTTATCTCAACTAAGTCGACACCAGCTTCTTCTGCTTTAGTCAGGCCTTCACGCACACTCATAATTCCGAGTGGTTCACCCTCTAAACCAGTCACACGAATTTCAGTAGCACGAATCTCATCGTTAATACGATTTGGACGTGCCGTTGGGAGTTTTTTTCCGCCTTTAATAACCTTATTCCTCCATCTGATTGAGTTGACGACTGCGAATTTCTTCCAACAGTTTAGTTGTGAATTCGTTAACATCAAGGCTGCCTACATCTACACCACGACGGGTACGGACAGAGACTTTTCCTGATTCAACTTCTTTATCACCACAAACCAACATGTAAGGAACACGACGCAGAGTGTGTTCACGGATTTTGAAACCAATTTTTTCGTTTCGTAAATCTGCTTTCGCACGAATGCCAACACTTTGTAACTTACTGACTAATTCTTGAACATAATCAGCTTGGTTATCCGTTATATTCATCACAACAACTTGCTGTGGTGCTAACCACGTTGGGAAGAATCCTGCATATTCCTCAGTTAAGATACCGATAAAGCGCTCAAGTGAACCGAGCACTGCACGGTGGATCATGACTGGCGTAATACGCTCGTTATTTTCACCAACATATGAAGCAGTTAAGCGACCTGGCAAGAAGAAATCTAACTGTACAGTACCGCATTGCCATGCACGGTCAAGGCAGTCATACAGTGTAAATTCAATTTTTGGACCATAAAAAGCACCTTCTCCAGGTTGGTATTCAAACTCAATACCTTTACTTTTCAATGCATTTGCTAAGTCCGCTTCAGCTCTATCCCACATATCATCAGTACCGATACGTTTTTCAGGACGAGTTGACAGTTTAACAACTATTTTTTCAAAGCCAAAAGTTGCATAAACATCATAAATCATTTGGATACAACTGTTTACTTCACTCAAAATTTGCTCTTCTGTACAGAAGATATGCGCATCATCTTGAGTAAAGCCACGCACTCGCATCAAACCATGCAATGCACCTGATGGCTCGTTACGGTGGCAACTACCAAACTCAGCCATACGTAAAGGTAAATCACGATATGATTTTAAACCTTGGTTGAAAATCTGTACATGGCCAGGGCAGTTCATTGGTTTTACACAATATTCGCGATTTTCAGATGAAGTAGTGAACATCGCATCTTTATAGTTTTCCCAATGGCCTGTTTTTTCCCACAGAACACGATCCATCATAAATGGACCTTTAACTTCCTGATAATGATACTCTTTTAATTTAGTGCGTACAAAAGTTTCAAGTTCACGGAAGATTGTCCAGCCATCATTATGCCAGAATGCCATACCTGGCGCTTCTTCTTGCATATGATATAAATCTAATTGCTTACCAATTTTACGGTGGTCACGTTTAGCCGCTTCTTCAAGACGTAACAGATAAGCAGCTAACTGCTTTTTATCTGCCCATGCAGTACCGTAAACACGTTGTAGCATTTTGTTGTCGCTGTTACCACGCCAATATGCACCCGCCAATTTTTGTAATTTAAAATGGTGGCAAAAACGCATATTAGGTACGTGCGGACCACGACACATATCTACATATTCTTCGTGATGATATAAACCTGGGCGGTCGTCTTGGCTTATATTTTGATCCAAGATTTCAACTTTATAGTCTTCACCACGCGCCACAAATGTTTCACGAGCCTCGCTCCATGAGACACGTTTTTTAATCACGTCATAATCCGTTTTGGCAAGCTCAAGCATGCGCTTTTCAAGCTTCTCCAAATCTTCCTGGGTCAACGTATAATCAAGGTCAATATCATAATAAAAACCATTATCGATAGTTGGACCAATTGCCATTTTAGTGTTTGGCCACAATTGTTTAATTGCATGACCTAACAAGTGAGCGCAAGAGTGACGAATAATTTCAAGTCCATCGTCATCTTTACTCGTTATAATGGACAAATTCGCATCATGTTCAATAATTTCGCAAGCATCAACTAGCTCACCATTAACACGACCAGCAATACACGCTTTCGCCAAACCTGCACCGATATCGCGAGCGACATCCATGACTGATACAGCATGGTCAAATTGACGTTGACTTCCATCAGGAAGAGTAATAACAGGCATTAAAAAATCCTTATCCGCAGTGGTGACCCGCACGTAAGATCACTTGCTTGATTATTCCAAAGTTTGTATATCAATACGTTACATTCGATTTCTCACTTCACTATGCGAGATATGTACATACATCATAAAACGATTACGCACATCAAAAGTAACTCCACAGCAATAATAACACAGACTCATTTATTCGCGATAGAAAGAAGGTGATTATCTCCCCCACCTAAATTTAGCTTTTAAAACAATCTACTCTAAAAACCATCTATTCTTAAAATAATTTGCTTTTAAATAATTCACTAAACACAGATGTGATCTATTTATCGTATTCTTTTCATTAAATCGATTCGTTTTTAGTTATTAAAAATTCAAGTGAATACTTCATATGCACTGACATTATTGAGTTTAGTACTGGTTCAACTACTTAGAGTAGTAAATAACTTATTTTTTACCAAAAAACCAAATTAGTGCCCCACACAGCGCAATAAGTGAGCTACCAATAATATAGTTTTGCCTGTCAAATGCTAAACCCGCATCTATAATTTTTTCACCATACGACACGACAATACTCGCATCCATGCTGAAAGATGCAATAGCAGCGACAATACCAAGAAGAAAAAGAACGACGCCAAATGTTTTCATTCGTCACCACCTTAAGTTAATTTCACTGTTATATATTATATACCACTTTGATTTGTAAAAGATTGCGACCTACGACACAATCAAGAGAATCTTGACATCTATAACCAACGACGAGTGTGTTGGCTATACTGTTGCCATTCATCTTTAAACAATTCAGATAAATATTTTTCTTCTTGAGGGATGGTATAAAGATCTGTAATTAACCAAAACACGAGACCTGACACTAAAAAATAAGGGGAGTGCGTAAAAAATGAAAATGCTAAACTCATAGAGGTAAATGCTAGGTATAATGGGTTTCGAGATAAACGAAATGGCCCCCGAGTAATTAAATAGGCGGCTTTAGTGGCTGGATTTGGCGAGGTTTTATAACGCATAAAATAATACAGACTGGCTGATATCCATCCTAAACTTTCTAGTGCGATTAATATTCCAAGTATTCCCATCCAACCCGAGAAGCCCCAATAAAATGCATCTCGCAAAAAAAGATAATAAACAGCGAAGCCATTTAAAATTAGCCAATTTAACAATGGAAATTTGAAAATGCTCATCACATTACCCTGTAAATAAAATGACGTTATAAGCATATCATGAAAACGTAAAGATAATGGTGACCAATTATTTACAATTAAATAAGTTTAACTAAAACGTATTTTGATTTGGATGGCCTAATGTGAAAACACTTTTTAATCCTTCTAATCGTGCATATTCTTGTTGGCAAACAATATTGCGAACCTCTCCTGGCATAGTATCTACACGTGTTTGTATGCGAGCTAATTGATCATCCAAACTATTCATTCCTTTTACATCAACAATATCTTGGTTCATTTTCAAATACTCTGCAAAGCTGCGCAGGTTTCCCTCTAAGCTGGAGCAAGCATTATTCTTTGTCATCATTGAAGGCACAAAATAACTAACAGATTCAGGTAATATCTGAGAAATATTCGGGTATATATTTTGTTTCCACTGTTGAGGAAAGAGAATAAGCAACATAGCGATAGCTAAAATAATCAACATAAATGTACCCGCTAGTGTCGCTACTATATTTTTCATTGGCCATCCTATAATTCGTTTACTATTCGACTTCAATTGAAATTGAAACTAAAAATAGGATATACCGCATTGCGTAAAGTGATTTTTAAAATCCAAAAATCTATGTAAAGAAAACTCTAGCTTTATACAGCTATCTATAGAATTGACGGCAAATAAATAGAAATCAATCAAAAAATGACCTAATAATTAGTTACTTATTCAATCTAATCACAAAGTGACTTATAAAATATCGTCGTGCTTTCAAATTCATTCTTTTCATTTGTCACAAATTTAGGGATTTTACCAACCTCAATATACCCTTGTTGGCAATATAAATATGAAGCTACATCGTTAGTTCGTGTATCTAAGACTAACAATGACCGACGGTTCTCTAAAGCAAACTTTTCTGCAAACTCCAGTAATTGCCTACCAATACCTTGCTGACGAAAATCAGAATGAACCATTAATTTTTCAACATCAGCTCTATGTAATCCATTCGCTTTTTGGCAAAATGATAGTTGTAATGCCCCTGCAATTTGTTTTTCTACATAAAATACCAATAACTTCCTGCTTCCAGCCAGTAAATCTGTTTCCACCTGTTGCCAATATTGCTTTGCGTCATATTGCTGTAATGGCGCAATAAAACCAACGGATGCACCACTTTTAACACAATCTATTAATAACGATTCAAGTGACTCTTCTTCATGTTGTATGGTTGAAAGTAATTTAATTGGCATATATGCACCTTTACGTTTAGCTACACCCTATTTCTTTTAACGAATTTACATAAAATATCAGTAAACGACATTACAGTCAGTATAATGAGTCCATATCGACATTATAGACACCCTGCTAATAGATGCCTTTGACCTTTTTATGACCCCCATAAAAAGGTTTTTTTTTGCCTTTCATTTTGGACACTTTTAACCCATACCCTCACTGCCTTGTTATATAAGATAATATTCAGGTTATTCACAACTGAACCCGACGGTTATCCACAGTTAATGTGAACAACTTTATTCATCAGTTGAATGATTTTTCTCCACGTAAACACTTAATCCCCAACTTGCTCCAACAACCTTAATCTGTAACCACCATTTGCTAATCTACAGATTCATAACAATTTTTGTTATAGTCCCATACATATAGTTTTTACATCGCACTTATTGATATCTGGAATTATTTACTATGACAAATTTCCTAGAGCTTTTTCAAGCTGTTGGTATAGGGCTCGTTTTACTGCTACCACTCGCTAACCCTCTGACTGCCATTGCCGTTATGCTCAGTTTGTCAGCTAACATGACCAAAGAACAACGAAATCATCAAGCATTTCTCGCATCGATTTTCGTCTTTATTATTATGACTGTTGCTTTTTATGCAGGCCAACTGGTTATGAATACTTTTGGTATATCAATACCAGGTTTGAGAATTGCTGGAGGACTTATTGTTGCATTCATTGGTTTTGGCATGCTGTTCCCAAGTAATGATAATTCTGATGAAAATAACTCCCCTTCTTTAGATGATCCTAATGTCTCGAAAAAACGTCAAGAATCACCCAGCATTGCATTTGTTCCTCTGGCGATGCCAAGCACTGCCGGTCCCGGAACGATTGCAATGATTATAAGCTCCACAGCATCCTTACAAGGTGATGTTGGCTTTGCACCTTGGATACTCAAGGTAGCACCTGTTATTACTTTCGTGATTACTAGCTTAATTGTTTGGATAGGTTTAAGAGGAGCAACTTCAATTATGCGTTGGCTTGGAAACAGTGGAATTGATGCAATTGGCCGGGTGATGGGTTTCTTGTTGATTTGTATGGGAGTGCAATTTGTTATCAACGGTATCGTTGAAATCGTCGCGCAGCTCCCACACCTCATAATGGAATATCAATAGTTCACGGCTAATGCATTATAGGCATTTTTAACTTTCCATAAATAACGTGGAGCCTGTGATGCGGGGTGTTTAGCCTGTACGTGTTGATAAAACTCTTCAGGGGATAAATTATTAATCATAGCAATAGCTCTGCCTTTATCATTATCAAAAGTTCTTAATAACGCTCCAGCGCCATTTACGTATGCAACAACCGTTGCATAGTACATTGTTTGCGGATGATTAATGCCTGCTAAATGTTGCTCTTTTAAAATACGAATATAAGTAGTGCCAATATCAATATTCTTTCGTGGATCTTTTAAATCCCCAGAGGTAGGTTCGCCAGATTTACCATGATAACGATATGCATCGCGCCCTGCCGTAGAAGCTTTTATTTGCATTAGTCCTATCGCGTTAGATTTACTCACAACTTCTGGCCTAAAATTAGATTCGACTTCAATAATGGCTCTGATTAAAGTCTCATCAACGCTATAGCGGGAAGCTGATTCTCGAATGAATTCATCGAATGGAGTACGAGGAAATGCCGTATTTTGTGTTGTGATTGGTTGTTGATTAGTGTTGTCCAACATACGCTGTTTTTTCACGGGGCGCTCGGAGGTACTTGAGCAACCAGCAAGTAGCAGAAGCACAAAGGCACTGCTTATCATTTTTTTCACTGTAGTAACCTCTGCGAATCAAGAAGATGAAAGAATAACTAATCACAAGAAAAATAAAATAATTTTTACTTAACTTTTACTAAAGGACGTGTTTTAGTCATAGATAATAGTAATCATAACCATAGATGAAATAACAAATTTAAATAGATAAAATGCTCTTTTCCATTATTTATACTCATTTTTCACAAATGATATTGATAATCATTATCAGTTGAGTTATAAAATATATTGGTTACATAACCACAGTAACAATACAGTTAAAATAATACTAAGCCAATAATATCAGGGTCAATTTTTATGAAGAACAAATTATCGCGATTATCTGCACCTCTACGAGCCATCCTATTTACTTTAGCTGCCATTTTATTTGTCAGCCAACCTGCTTTTGCTAAAAAGTTCAAAGTAGTCACTACCTTTACGATCCTGCAAGATATGGCTCAAAATGTAGCTGGTGATGCTGCCATTGTTGAATCAATTACTAAACCTGGTGCTGAGATTCACGGATATCAGCCTACTCCTAAAGACATTATGAAAGCTTATGACGCTGATCTTATTTTATGGAATGGCATGAATTTAGAAGTGTGGTTCCAGCGTTTCTTTGAAAATTTTCAAAATGTGCCAGCCGTTGTGCTAACTGATGGCATTGAACCAATGCCTATCCGCGAAGGTGAATATAAAGATAATCCAAATCCACATGCGTGGATGTCACCTGCAAATGCAAAAATTTATATCGAAAACATTCGCCAAGCATTCGTTAAATATGACCCAGAAAATGCTGAGATTTATAATGCAAACGCCAAAAAATACGCACAGCAAATCGCAGAACTTGATGCGCCATTGCGTGAACGTCTAAATCGTATACCAGAAGATGAACGTTGGCTAGTTTCAAGCGAAGGTGCCTTTAGCTATTTAACTAAGGATTACGGATTTAAAGAAGTCTATCTATGGCCAATAAATGCAGAAGAACAAGGTTCTCCTCTACAAGTAAAAAAAGTCATAGATACCGTACGCAAGCATAAAATTCCAGTTGTTTTTAGTGAAAGTACAATTTCGGATAAACCCGCACGTCAAGTCAGTAAAGAAACGGGCGCTAAATATGGCGGTGTCCTTTATGTAGATTCCCTTTCTACCGAAAATGGCCCTGTACCCACTTATATAGACCTATTAACGACCACTGTAGACACGATTGCTAAAGGATTTTCACAGTAATATGAGTAACTCAAATCAATACCAAAATCCAAATCTAGTCGTTGATAATGCGACAGTGACTTATAACAATGGTCACACCGCCATTTATGATGCAAGTTTTAATATCTCTGGTGGATCAATTTGCGCACTTGTTGGCGTAAATGGTAGTGGTAAATCAACGCTATTTAAAACGGTGATGGGCTTAGTGACCCCATCATCCGGTAGTGTCACCCTAAACGATCAACCAATAAAAGCCGCTTTGAAAGAAAACATAATTGCCTATGTTCCGCAAACAGAAGAAGTTGATTGGAACTTCCCAGTATTGGTTTCTGATGTGGTGATGATGGGACGCTATGGAAAAATGGGTTTTTTCCGTATCCCTAAAAAAGAAGATAAAGAAGCCGTCAAAGTAGCATTAGAGCGAGTTGACCTTTCTGGGCTTGAAGACAGACAAATTGGTGAGCTTTCCGGTGGCCAAAAAAAACGGGTATTTTTAGCTCGAGCCCTTGCTCAGCAAGGTAAAGTTTTGCTACTAGATGAGCCTTTTACTGGTGTTGATGTCAAAACGGAAAATGCAATCATTGACTTACTGCGTAGTTTGCGTGATGAAGGGCATTTAATCTTAGTCTCTACTCACAATTTAGGCAGTGTGCCAGAATTTTGTGACCAAGTTATTTTGATTAATCGTACCGTATTGGCAAGCGGTCCAACAGAGACCACATTTACACAAAGAAATTTACAACAAGCCTTTGGTGGTGTTCTGAGACACATTAACCTGTCAGGTCAAGAACTACATGACGATGATGATCCACGCTCAATTACCGTTATTACCGATGATGAACGAGCAGCTGTTTTCTATGGTCACGACCATGATGCACCGGTTAGGAAAAACCAGCCTAAGGAATCAGAATGATTGAGTTGTTACTACAGCCTTTTGAGTACAACTTTATGGCGAAAGCTATCTGGGTCAGTGCCATTGTTGGCGCAGTGTGTGCTTTTCTTTCGGCTTATCTGATGCTCAAAGGCTGGTCATTAATGGGAGATGCGCTCTCCCACTCGGTTGTTCCGGGTGTTGCAGGCGCCTATGCATTGGGCTTACCTTATGCCGCAGGGGCATTTTTTACCGGTATTCTGGCTGCACTTGCTATGACATTAGTTAAACATTTAACTCGTTTACGTGAAGATGCGGTCATTGGTTTTATTTTTTCGACTTTCTTTGCCGCCGGACTGTTAATTGTTTCGCTAAACCCAACTTCAGTAAATGTACAAAGTATTATTTTTGGTAATATTCTCGGAATTGCAGACGCCGATGTTCTGCAAGTCGAGATCATTATCGCTGTGTCGTTCGTGGTATTAATGTGCTTATGGAAAGATTTATTAGCTGTCTTTTTCGATGAAAGCCATGCCCGCTCGATTGGATTAAATCCGTTACGCTTAAAAATAATTTTCTTTACCTTATTAAGTGCCTGTACCGTTGCTGCATTACAAACTGTCGGAGCAATATTAGTCATTGCGATGGTAGTAACCCCAGGTGCAACCGCTTATTTGCTAACTGATCAGTTTAAACGTTTACTGATTATTTCGGTCACTATTGGCACAGTAACCAGTGCTGTTGGTGCTTATGCAAGTTACTTCTTAAATGGCGCGACGGGTGGCTTAATTGTCACATTGCAAACTGTTATTTTCTTACTTGCATTCTTCTTTGCCCCTAAACATGGTTTATTTGCTTCTCGCCGTAAGGCTCGAAAAGAAGTCGCAATCTTGCACCAAGAAAAACAACAAGGAGCCTCAAATGAGTGATTTTATTGACTTGTTGATGGCACCCTTTGCATTTCCATTTATGCAAAAAGCCTTGATTACCGCCATTGTGACAGGTACTGTCTGCGCCATATTGTCTTGTTTTTTAGTTTTAAAAGGTTGGTCTCTAATGGGAGATGCGATTTCTCATGCAGTGCTTCCCGGAATTATTCTTGCCTCTTTAATTGGGATACCTCTCGCCATTGGTGCATTTGTGTCAGGACTTTTTTGCGCAGTCGCAACCGGATACCTAAAAGAAAATAGCCGAATAAAAGAAGATACCGTGATGGGTATTGTCTTTTCGGGTATGTTTGCTATTGGTCTGGTTATGTTCGCAAAAATCGATACCGCACAGCATCTTACTCATATTTTGTTTGGTGATATTTTAGGTATTACCGATGATGAATTTAAGCAAATTTTATTATTTGCTGGCATCACAGTAGCTATCATTTTATTAAAACGAAAAGATTTCATGCTGTACTGTTTTGACCCTAATCAGGCTCGTGTCATCGGCCTTCCTGTCAAATTAATTCATTATGGATTACTTTCACTACTAGCCTTAACCATTGTGGCTTCGTTGCAAGCAGTTGGGATCATATTAGTCATTGCAATGCTAATATCCCCCGGCATCATTGCTTTCGTTCTATGTCGTAGCTTTGGCTGGATGCTGATTATTGCGGTAATTGCCTCTGTCACATCGAGTGTAATTGGGACTATTTTAAGTTTCCATATTAATGCAACCACAGGGCCGACTATCGTCGTGACTCAAGCGGTCTACTTTATTGTTGCATTAATATATAGCAAGTTAGTTTTAGCCCGGAAAAAATCAAAAATTTCGACTAATAATAAATTGCACGCTGCTTAAGATGTTATAAAAAATAGAACTAAATAAAAAAGGCCGAGTCAGGATATTTACCCTATTCGGCCTTTCTATTTGTCATTATCGTACTAGTAGTGAATTTATTTACTCATCGTACGAGGGCGGTTATATAGCACCTTATTGTGACTTTGATTTTGTTCATTCTGATTTTCATACACTTTCATTTCGCCACTGCCGGCAGCTAGCGCACGTTCAACAACTAATTCCCCGTCTGATGTACTAATAATTTCTTGCAACTGTTGATGCTGGCTACACCATATTGCATCTACATCTTTGTCTCGGTTAATATCTCTATCAGCTGAAAAAGCCACTGTACGTGTTTGAAAACGCGTTTGAGTTCCCCCTAATTCCAATCCATAACCTGGAGTTGAAGGATGTGTCACAACCACTTTTCCATCATCTAGCCATGACTTAACTGCATTATCGTTAACTTGATAACCTAATTGACTCAGACCATCTAATACCGTTTTTCTCTGCGCTTGAGCAATGATTTCCTGTTCCGCTTGCTCAATAATTATCTCAATTTTTTCAATCATTTGTGTATATTGAATCAAGGTACCACTATTCATCAGTTTTAATGCATCCTCAATCACTGTACGGTCTGCATTTTCAAAAATAGCTAATTCATCAATTAATTGTTCAATTCTATCAACTAATTCTATTTTTTGCTGACTCTCTCTCAGTTGAGAAGCCATTGTTAATAGGAGTGAATCTGCACGCAAATGACGTTTTGAGCTTTGTTCCATTGCCTGAATCAAATTAAGCTGTTGCTCACTACTTTGAACTTCCTGAGTTGTACCAATTTGTTTTAGTTTTTCAATCATCAGTGCAATTTGTTCGCACTGTAAAGAAAATGGACTTTGGGGTGCACCACTATGCCAGAATTGCTTAACCTCTTCCGATTGCGCTTTTAATTCGCTCAATAACTGCTTTTCAACATCAGTTGGTTGTGTCGAATTAATTTCTAATACAGAAAGTGCGCGGAAAACTAACAGATTCATCTGCTCGACACTTAAACTACTCGCTTGTTCTAGCGCTGAAATCAAATCCGTTTCTGTTGGTAACTGCTGGCGAAGAAGTGCAATGAGCTCAATATAATTACGTTGTCGATATATCTCAGTCCTTGCGTTTAACGCTTGTTGATCAAGCCTTTTTTCCCTGACATCACGCATTTCCTCCATCAAGACTACAGTAAATTCTTTTACATCTTTATTGAGTTGTACTAAATGACGAGACGTCTGTTTTGCAATTTCTAGGGCATCCCTCTCAATTTTTGTATATATCGTATTGAGTTGTGAAATTCGCTTTTCGTTATAGTTTCCCTGTTGACTCAATTTTTGCCATTGTTTGAACAAACGATTCATCACCGCAAGCTGGCGACGACATTTGATTTCATTCATTTCTCTAACGGTAATGCGGTGAACGGATGAACTCATCTCTAAGCTACCTAACTGTTTTGGTTACAAATGCTCGTCATTGACGTCTTTGTGGTGGATGAAAGTAATAAAGCTTGATTCACAGCCTCAAATAAACGTTGTTGTGCCATAGTGCGGTCATAATACCATTCCTTGATGGAGACACGATGACACACTGGAACCACTTGTTTTAGCACCATTTTACGCCATAATTCTCTTGCTCGCGCATTTTTCAATAAAGGATGAAAGGGCATATCGCACTCAATACCAATTAGAAAATTGCCGCTATTTTCATCCTCAATTAAGCAATCAAAATAAAATAAATCTGTCTGCTTTGATTGAGCAATTTTCCAGCCATTTAACTGAATAAATGCTTTAACAGATTCAATAAATGCATCTTGCTGATGATAACTAGATTCAATCGCAGTCTGAGTATGGCACATACGATTAAGCAAACGTTCATTCTCTTTTTGCATTAATGGGTTACATGCATTTGTCGCATAGGCTAAATAGCCTTGAAGATAATCGCGAGGGATATCAGGCTTTCTAAAGGTATTCAATAAGTCAGAAATTTCATCAATTGGCATTGATGACATAATAATGACTTGTTGACGGGCTCGCGTAATCGCAACATTTAAACGACGTTCCCCTCCTGTTTGCCCTAATACACCGAAATTTCGTCTAAATGTCCCTTGGGCATTTCGTCCAAAAGTGGTCGAGAATAAAATAACGTCCCGTTCATCACCTTGTACATTCTCTACATTTTTCACAAAAAATGACATGTCCTCATCATTTTTCTGCCGCTGGTTTTCTTGCGTATAAGCTTGTAAGAAATACTCATCTTGTTGCGCTTTAGCTCGAATATGTTGATTAATTAATAGTGCTTGCTTTTGATTAAACGTTACCACACCAATTGAAGGACGTTTTTCGAACGGCATTTGCCAAATTTTTTCTAGATGCTCAACAACTGCAATAGCTTCCGCTTCATTACTTTGATTAATATAAGTACCACCCACGGAGATTAAATGTAGTGGTTTTATTTTATTAATGGCGGTTGTTGAAAGCTGCGCTGGAATATTGAGACGATTTTCATAGAAAGCAAAATTTGAAAAATTAATTAGCTCTCGATAAGCAGAACGATAATGAATATCCAAAGTATGTACTGGTAATACAGTTCGGGCTAAATGCAATAAGTCTGGGCAATCTGTGATTTGACGATAGTCCCATTGAGCATCAGCTTGATCTTGCTGCTCATCAAATTCTTCATCATTGTCCTCTTCTTCTATCTGTTTACCCGTAAAAAACTTAGAAGGTGGCATCTGTTTTTCATCGCCACTTACAATAGCTTTTTTTCCTCTAAACAGAGTCGAAAGTGCAAACTCAATTGGCATTTGTGAAGCTTCATCATAAATTACGCTATCAAACATTGCCGCTTTAAGCGGTAAGACTTGGCTTGCAACATCAGGTGTCATCAACCAAATTGGGCGTAATTGCATTAATCCCATTTGGCTCCCTTCGCTAATAAATTCACGTAAACGCCTAGCACGAGGTCCAGCCAAACGCGTAATCTCTTCCCAATCCCGTCTCGACGCTAATTTCTCAATTTCAATATTTAGGGGAAGCGCTTGTTTATTAAAATCATGTAATTGCTTTTGAGCGTCTGTTAGTTGAGCCACATCTGACATAAACTGTAAATTATCCATTGCTAAAGCCGGTCTTTGCACTTCAAATTGTCTTTTTACGTAGATAAAAAATTCATATTTAATGGATTGAATTAATTCGTCAACCCAATCGCTTTCAACATAAGATGCCGTATCACCAAGCTTAGAATGCATTAAAGACAAGAAATACCAATGGCTATCAGTAAAATGCGCAATTTGCTCTCTAAATAGTTGAAATTTAGCTAGTTTAGGTAGCTCATCATTTAATTTCTCAAGCTCATTTGCCAGCGACTGTCCTAAATCGATCGCTTGACTAAATTGTTCAAAGCTCTCTTCTGTGAATGCATTTTGTAATACATGTAATAACCGTAAACTTTTTGCCTGCATTGTCGCTTTTAAAATAGCAGATTTAATTTCTAAGCATTGCTGAGTAAATATAAGCTGAGTAAATTCAGCCTGTGGCTGATTGGTTATCCCATTGATAATATGCTCCTGCTCGGGATATTGAGCTAATATCACCGCTGAGGATTCAACCTGTTTTAATTGTCCAATCAAAACATGCAATGCTTGCCGCCATTCACCATTTTGGGTATTAGTTTCAATGGACAATTGTTGATAAAAAGGTAAAAGCTCTTGATATAACAAGCGCCACTGTTGTTCAACTTTGATATTTTTAAGTAAAACAATGAGTTTTTCTTTATCGCCAAACATTCCACTGGAGGCGATAAAGTTATTTAATCGACCTAGACGCTGATAATAAAATGGATTGATGAAACGGAAGAATGAACCTTCGAGTTTATCGGTAATAGCCCATGATAATTGTGCTAAAACTTGATTATTTATTGGTGCCAATAATTGAAATAATAAAGGATCGCAACCTAAGTCATCAATGGCTAATAATCGTTGATTTAATTGTTCGAGTTGAGCAATTAGACTATTTTCCACCCGCTCATCATCTCTCCGATTTAGAAACAGTACTAACCATTTCGATAAACATTGCCACTGTTCCACTGATTGTGATAACAAATGTTCTTCACATTGCTTAATCGCTTGCTCATGATTAGTTAACTGTGTAATCGTTATTTTGTTATAAGCAGAAGCATAAGCCTGTTCACGTTCCTTTTCTATTTGGATAAATGGCACAATATATTGATTAACTAATTCATATTGCAGATCATTGACTGAAAATTGTGCTAACTTTCTTAACGCACTATTTTCATAGTCAAGTTGCCACCATTGTAGGCCATGTTGTCTTAAATCTTCGGTTAATACCTCAAGACTGTGTTTATTTAATAAACATAAATGTTCGGTAATTTTTTCGTTATCAAAATAATAATGTGATTTTTGCTCTAATTGAATTAGCCCTGTGAGCGCCTCTTTATATGACAACTTATATGTATTATCGACCTGATACATTGATTGATAATAATGGTCTAGTTTTTCTTCAAAACGTTGAACACGAGAAACAAGGTACAAACGCTGTTCTAGCCAATTTTTTTCATTACTTTCCTTTGCCCATATCTGCTCAATTTGTTCTCTAACCGCTAAAATAATCTCTCTGCTTTTTTGGTTCTGATTAACCATCAGCACTCTGTCTGATAAACCACTCGCAACCAACCGCTTATAAACTACCTCTAATGCAGCAGGTTTTTGGCAAATCACTAATGCTGTTTTTTGTAAACCAATTGCATCTGCAATTAAACTCACAATAGTTTGGCTCTTTCCTGTTCCTGGCGGCCCTTCAATCAATAGCCCAGTATTGGTACGAGCGGTATTTACAATTTGTTCCTGTGAAGGATCGAGTAATGAAAGTGTGAATTGATTGATTGTAGATGCGTCAAAATGGACATCAGTCGAGCTGGATTTTTCGTTATCGCTAGAATGTAAAGGCAAGTTCAACATTGTGGCTAGAGCGGTTTGGTTAATCGGCAATGAGGCGATTTGCTGTAAGTCACTGCTCATTGCTTGACCAATAAATGAAGTATGGAACAACACCGCCGAACACACAATTTCAGCACTATTATCGGCGATTGCGTCGTCAATTATCGGTAACGGGGTCAAAATTGATTGTTTTACAGGCAATAAAGATGACAACGTATCCATAATATCTTCAATACTTAACCCTGATTTCGATAGTAATTTATCTAATACTTTTTGCCATTCATTGACAGCAGGGATCCCCACAAAATTAGCTAACGCCGGATTTAAACGAATTGCTGCTCTTTCATTATCGAAACTTAATTGAATTGGACGATTTTGAGCAATTGATGACAACAATGATACTGGCCACAAAAATAACGGGGCAATACGTGGTTTCACAAGATTCGGCTGAGTGTTAATCAATAAGAATGGAAAGCCAAGATACATGCCATTAATACCAGTATCTCTTTGATATAACTGCGTATTAGACTGTAGAATACGTAAGCGATTATTGACACCACTGCGTTGTAATAATAAGTCACTATCAATAGATACGCCGCTTTTTTTTCGGTTAATAATATGTTCGAGTAACACACTAGCACTATGTGCTGATGAACTATGCAAAGAATTATCACATTCGGTTAGATCAACTCTGCCTGTATTTTGCGTTAAACGCATACGAACTAAACTACCGCGTTGGGTGACAGAAATGAGTTTTTGCGAGAAAAAATATAATACTTCTAAGATATATTTTTGTGACTCCGGAACTTGCCATTGATTTATAGGCACAGCCAACATCACTAATATTTTATTCAATGGTAAGCGACGAGTTAATAGATATCGTTCAGACCAGCTATCTAATTCTGCAATTCCAATTCTTTTAAAATCACTCAAACATTCACTCAATAATGAATATAACTCATTGCGAGGTAATAAAAGCTGCTGTCTCGCACTATCATCATTAAAATTATCAACATCATGTTGTTTCGCTAATACTGATGCTTCATTAATGATAGTTTCGAGGGATATTAATTGACCAATATCTGCACTTAATAACAAAATATAATCGACATCTTGTTTATTTTGACGATCAAATAGCGCTTGTAAACTTTCATTATGTGAATCAGGAAATTGCTGGTGAATAATATCCCAACGGGCTGCTAATTGGCTTATAGATGTAATCAGTAAATAAAGCCGTAAGCTTTGTTCACTCAATAATATATTTTGTTGTTGTGCCCGCTGACGAACTTGATTTTGGCGATAATACAGCTGAACCAACCAATGCTGAGCATCAATCGCTTGTATATATTGACTTAATGGTTCACAAATAAGTTGATAAGCTAATGAAGGATTATCAAGTAACCATGATGGTGTAATAATCTCGCCACGATAGACAAATGGCATATTAGGATTGAGTATCTTCAACGCCAAAGTAAGTCTAATACTGTCGTCCATATCTTGATGAACTTGCATATCAACCAAGTTCTGTAATTGCTTAATCACCTGATTTGCATTAGTAAATTTAGCGACCCATGAGCTAATTTCACCACGCATCAATAATTGAACAGCCTCATCCCAATGCTTTTTCTCACCCGCCACCATCGCAAATGCATCGAGTTGACTGAACTGAAAACTAGCAAATTGGATTTGATGATTTTGTGGTTGAAAATTCTCGATTGAAGATTCAGGAGCCTGGACAGGATGACCTTGCAACCAAGCAGAAACTTGTGGCCACTACCAACGCAAAAAGCGATCGCGACACAATAACCCACGAAGTAACAATTGTATATTGCTATCAATATCATCAGGTAAATCAATACCATTGGTCATAACTTGAATCAAAAAGGCATTATCTTGAATATGAGCAAAGCACTCACCTTGAGTCAATTGCTCAAGTAAAATAATCCCCAAACTCCACCAATCTGACGCTGCACTCACTCCCCCAGCCAATGTTTCAGGCGCGCTATAACGGGAAATATCTAAAGGAGATACAATATCAAGATCAAATTCAGATAAGCATGCAGAACTATATTCAATCACAACAATATCAAGAGGATCACGACTGCGGATCAATAAATTTGATGGACGCAAGTCGCGATGCCGCAATCCGTGTTCAGTAAAAGCAGCAATCGCTTGACCCATTTCTTCAATTAATTTTGGGATCTCAGTGGGCTGCCAAAAGTCACCTTGTTCGATAAATTGGCTCAATGAACCACCACTAAGGCGTTCAGTGACATGCCAAGCCCGTTGTTGCCAGCGACCAATTTGATAAAATTCAGGAACATGGTCGGTAGGAATTAATTTTAGTACTTGATAAACAGCAGGATCGGGTTCTTCACCTTTTTGATAAAGCGTGAGAATGCCACATTGCCCTGTCGTTATATGGTTAACCAGATAGCGTTCTCTTGTACTATCAATCCCATTAATACGCTGCTCTAATTGCCAATCACCAATAATTTGTTTTGGCGATTCAGGAGCAAGCACGTCTGTGTTTTCGTGTACATGGGATGGTGCAGCGTCAGCGCCACAAGTAAAGCAGATGAAATCACCGTCGTTCATAGGATGACCATTGGTACAAACAAGCGATGATAACGACGGATTATCTGTATTTATTGATTCCGTTTCAACAACTGGTATGTCAATAAGACCAACACTTTCACCAGTTAATGGTCGCCAACCGGACTCATGAATAGGCTCAAGCGTTAAATCCCAGCCACAGGTTTTACTGTTATTTTGTTCAAGATTAATCATCCCTGCGCAAAAAATTTCAGTTAAAGGGCGTTCTGTATGGCAATGGGGGCAAAAGCGTATCATGGTCATCCGTTGTTCCAATATCGTTATTTTTTTAGTTGTTTTAATGATTGTTCTTGCTGCTCAAGTAATAATCGTAAACGCTGCATATCATCACGCTGAGGTATACCGGTTAGAAAAATCCGTCCCGTTTCATCAACCGATAAATCCAAAATTTTATCTTTTGTAGTCATCGTTCTTTCGTACTGCTCAAAACGTTTTCGACCTAGCGCTGTTAACATATGTAATTGTTGGTTATCACTACCTCTGAGTATTTTAGTTTGTGTCGCTTTAACTTGAAAAGGCTCGCTGATCAGCGCATCTATTAATCCTTTCATAGCAGAAACTTGCGACTCAATTTTATGCCACTCATAACCGCTATAAACTAAAATATCTCCTTGAGAAATTTTGCGTATTGCAACTAACAAAGAATGCAATGCCTCGGGTTGCTCAAAGGGTTCTCCTCCAGAAATAGTGATACCATCGGCAAAAGGCAACCAATCTTTCATTTGTTCAACCAGTACCTCAACCGTGATGCCATTATTTTTTACAGACCAAGTATCCGGCGATAAACACCCTTTGCAGCGTAGAGAGCAACCTTGCATCCAAATACCAATACGGTTACCTGGCCCTAATGTTGTGACTGGAAAATGCATACGAGACAAACTAATTTCCATTACATTAATTCACCACAGGAGATAACGAAATTTGAGTAGTTCCGCCAAGAACAATATCAGTGATTTGATAAGCAGTACCGACTTGTAAATCGTTATCAAAAATTGCACGGGACAATGGATTAATTAAATGAGTTTCGAGTTGGTTGCGAATACCGCGCCCACCATTGGACAGGTCAGTTAAACAGCAGTTATTGAGTATTTGCTTAGCGTTATTTGATATCGATATAACCAATCCTTGCTTCTCTATACCTAAAAGAATACTACTCACCATTTGCTCGAAAATTTGTTCAGCAACATCAGGACGAATAAAATCAAAAACAATAATATTCTCACCAATACGATTAAGTAATTCAGGGCGATTCAACACTAATTTAAAATGACGTTCTATCTCGCTTTTAACATTTCGAGTCACGGTTTCAAAAGGTTCATGAGGCTGTACGTTGGCAACTCGTTCCCCATTACTATCAAGTCGATAGATACCTAAATTTGAAGTAAAAATAATTAAAGATTCAGAGAAATAAACACGGTCGCCTCGTCCCGATGTTAAAACACCATCGTCAATAATTTGAAGAAACTTATCCATTAAATGAGGATGTGCTTTTTCAATTTCATCAAATAGAACAACACTAAATGGCTTTTCTCGAATTGCATTAGTCAATTCACCGCCAGAATCATAGCCAACATAACCTGGAGGAGCACCAATTAGCCGTTGGTCAGCATGTTCGGCACTGAATTCAGACATATCGAAGCGGATATACGCATTTTCATCACCAAAAAGTAATTGCGTAACCGTTTTTGCGAGCTCTGTTTTACCAACCCCTGTAGGTCCTGCTAAAAATACCACGCCTCGGGGACGCCCGCCTTTATTGCTTCCCACGCCAGTCATTGCGCGTTTAATAATATCTAATAAATGGGTGACCGCATGTTGCTGGCCTTTAACTCGACGTTGAATAACGTCTGGCGCATGATGGATTTTTTGTTTATCAATTTTCTTCCAAGGGTCTTCGGTGATCCCGACTTTATAACGACGGACGGCATCACCGATTCGAATAACATCTACGTTTTCAATTCGTGCCAATTGGATAATTGCTGTTAAATCAAGTAATAACAATCCTTCTGTCTCATCGATAAAGTCATTTAAAAGACTTTCTTTTTCTGGCTCGCTGATTTGAGTAAAACCAGATAATGATCCTAACAATGTAGGCGCAAGTATACGCCGTATTTGACTATCCGGTTTTGCTACTGGAATTGCACGGATGCGTGGGTTATTCACCAAAAACCAATCAGGTAAATCCGTTTCTTTTTCAACAATCCAAAATAATGAATTATAAAACGGTAAGTTATTCTCTCCAGCAGGACGAGCTTTCACTTGGTGTGAAGCCACTAATGCGCGCGTAAACAAGCCGTGTTCTGCTGGTGTTAAGTTATCTCGATGAGAAATTAAACATGAGGCAAAATCAATACAAAGTGCAATAGGTTGCTCTTTATAGTTTACAAATTTATCTAATATGTGATTGAGCATATCAATGCCACCTGCCGCTTTATCATCTGTGGTATTAAGGCCCAGATTTTGCATCAGCAAAGCGCCCTCTTGCGCATTATGCGCTAGGTTTGGTACCCATTGAAAACCCAACAATGGCGTATAGGTAATGATATGCGTATAACCAATTTCAAATAAGCTATTAAATAGCGATTGATTAAACGGTAAAGGCGTCACAATATTTGGTGCTATTTCACTGGCTTGTAAATCTCGAACATTACCAAATAAAACAAACTGGCTTTTCAATGGAATAAATCGAATTAAATCTCTTAACCAGCGTGGTTTTTCAAAATCAGCGCCCATATCATCCCTTATCTCAATCTTGATTTTGTTTGTCAGTTTACCTTAGATTGTGAATCAAAAGCTCGCTGATATTGTTTTGTATCCAGATTATCTGAACATTCTCAATTTAGATAAATTGTGATGTACTTCATTTACTGTGTCTTAGATTTATATAAAGACAAAATATCCTGCCAGTTATTTCGTGATAGGCTCTTCTTTTTATACAATTATCACTATTAATTCCTAAACTGTCGCTATAGTATTGTATTAATGAAGACCAAAGCAAAGCGAGGTGGATCATGTGGCAAGCAATGTGTCGTTTATTAAGTGAACACTTAGGTGAAGCGGAGCTGCGTAATAAAGTCATGCTATCAGGGGGTGACATTCACCATACATTACGCATTGACTACGGTGAACACACCGTATTCATTAAGCAAAATCGACGCGAGTTTTTGCCGCTGTTTAAACAAGAGGCTGAACAGTTAGAAATATTAGCAAAAAGCCAGACCGTCACTATCCCTAAAGTGTATGGTGTTGGTAACAATAAACATCATAGCTTCCTCCTTCTTGAATATTTCCCATTAAAACCCTTTGACGCCACAAACGCTTGGCACTTTGGTCAACAACTTGCTCGCTTGCATCAATGGGAAGAACAACCGAGTTATGGTTTTGATTTTGACACTATGCTAAGTACCATCACCCAACCAAATGGCTGGGAAAAACGATGGAATTCATTTTTTGCAGAAAAACGCATTGGATTACAATTACAGCTTGCCTCTGAAAAAGGGATGGTATTTGGTGATATTCAATTGATTGTTGATATTGTTAAAAACCGTCTTTCGGGACATCAACCTCAGCCGTCTTTATTACATGGCGATTTATGGCCAGCTAATTGCGCAGTAACAAATCATATTGACGGTGTTCTCTATGATCCTGCCTGTTATTGGGGAGACAGAGAATGTGATATTGCTATGTTGCCTTTATATCATGAGCTACCAATTCAAATTATTGATGGCTATCAAAGCGTATGGCCGCTACCTAATGGTTTTTTGGAACGACAACCGATTTATCAACTTTATTATTTACTCAATCAAGCCAATATTTTTGGTAATGAACAAAGTTACCTGCAAGCAAGAGCGATCATCGATAAATTGATTGAAACACAATAAAATACTGCGCTAGCGTAATGCCGAATCACTTAACTTTTTAAGTGATTCGGATAACTTATTAGACTCAATAACTATAATTTCTACGGTTAATAGAACCTACCAATTTAAAAAATTCAACATAAAGAAAATACCAATTCCTAGCACAACTGGCCAAAAATATAAAATAAAGAATTGTGTAAAAATAGTGTGTCGAGGGATAGTCACTTTAGCTTCTAATTCTTCTTTTGAAATCTCTATACCTTTGGCTTTTTCCAAAATTACGTGATCTTCAAGACTTTCACGAATAAACTTAATTTGTCTGTACATCCGCAATCCTGAAGCACTTAAAGCAAGCCCAACAAATATAAAAACAAAAATTACCGTAAAACTAATATTGTTAGCAGATAAACCATCTGCGGCATGAGGTATTGGTGAGTTATTCCAAAAAATATTAAGGAATGCGGTACTTTGACGAGTCATTTCGGCCATCAATTTTATAAAATCATTCGCGACCGCATTAATCCCTTCACCTTCTAATCCTTTTATCGCTGCTAGTTTAATTAAAGAAGCTAACGTAGAAACTAACGCCACAAGAAATACAACCCACCCCAAAATACGTTTACCAATAGCGATATAACTAGCATTGCGGAAATTCATTGCAACTATTCCTTAACAATATTTATTTTTGTCACCCAATTTTCCTATTAATAATAGCTGAAATTGCCCATCCTCTACAAATTTCCATTTAGAAATGATAGTTTTGTTATCACTTTCAGATTATTCAAGTGCCCTATGCACTAATGGGTTCAATATTAGCGCTAGCTGTATATGTCTAATCGGGTGCTGACTTGCTACAATGCATCACTCAAAGTAGGCGCTAACACTTTCAAGTTGCCAATCACAATGAGAACACTGTCTATTGTGATGTTTTATTTAGATTCAATCACTTGAAATCTGGCAAGAATACACTCATACATGAATGGAGTTTTGACATGTACCATAAATTACCTATCCAATCCGTTATTTTTGATATGGATGGCTTGCTAATAGACTCAGAGCCTTTTTGGGCACAAGCAGAACATGAGGTTTTCTCACAGTTGGGGCTTGATCTTTCTATCGCTGATTCACTTCCAGACACACTTGGATTACGTATTGATCACGTTGTTGAACTTTGGTATCAAGCTTCACCTTGGCAAGGTTGTAGCCAAGAAGAAGCGAAACAACGAATTATTGACCGCGTTATTGGTCTAGTTGAAGAAACTCGTCCTGTTCTTCCTGGTGTCGAACATGCAATGGAATTATGTCGCTCTTTAGATTTAAAAATTGCCCTAGCCTCTGCCTCGCCGATGTATATGTTAGAAAGAGTTCTAGAGCTGCTTAATATTCGCCATTATTTTTCAGCGGTAGTTTCTGCGGCTGATTTACCCATGAGTAAACCGCATCCTGAAGTTTATCTTAAAGCAGCGGCACAACTGTCGACAAAACCAATCCATTGCGTCTCTTTAGAAGATTCATTCAACGGTATGATAGCGGCAAAAGCGGCAAGAATGCGCTCTATTGTGATACCGGATCGTCAACATTTCAACGATCCTCGTTTCGGATTAGCTGATGTGAAACTGGCATCACTCAATGACTTAACTGCTGAATATTTACGCTAATCATTGCCTCATAAATTAATAAGTGCGCTCCCCTATCCACTTTCGATAGGGGAATTTGCATCAGAGAATAAAATTCTTTTGTTATCTGCTAATAAATAAGAGTTTTTTTAACTTACTCCCTCTATCATATTCTTTTTAAACGTTTTATACTGCCATTTAACTGTATAGATAAACAGATGGTATTTTATCCACCATGACTGCTGAAGGGCATCTGCTTTTTTCCGTCGCCTCGTTAATAATGGCTCATAAATTACAATTAACGCCTGAGCTTGCTCAAGGTGATTGGCTGCACATGATCCCAGGAACGTTATTAGGTGCATTACTGCCCGATATTGACCACCCTTCATCTATCCCTGGGCGTCTGTTACGTATAGTCTCCCTTCCGATATCAAAACTCTGTGGCCATCGTGGCTTTACTCATAGCTTAATAGCATGGCTTATATTAATGATTTCCTGCTATCAATGGTTACCTGTTGATTGGGGTATTCCCAGTGATTTAATTCAAGCTTTTTTATTAGGTTATCTGAGTCATCTTGTCGCCGATATGCTCACTCCATCAGGGGTTCCTCTTCTATGGCCTTTACCTCAACGTTTTTGCCTACCATTATTACGCAGTAAAAATAGCAAACGAGGTGAGCGTTTTATTTCTGTGTTTTTGACTGTTTGTGCATGTTTGTTACCGGCAGGCTACCAGTTGGATTTTTACTTTCAAATTGAGAGCGCAATAAAATATATTCATAATCAAATGGATATACACTTGTCTACATAAACGCCGCTTTTGTAATATACTGTAAGCATGAATAAAACTATCTTATTACTTTTCATTATAAGAAATGTGTTTTATCACCTGATAACATATAACCAATTGTTAGAAGAAATATAATCCTTATAACCATGAAGGATTAAATAACAAGCAACGTAATTTAAAATCAGCGATTTGGAGTCCGGAATGAATATTCCTCTAATTATAAATTTACTCGTTTTTGTGGCATTACTAATACTGCTAGCAAAACTTGGTTCAAAAGGCTGGAGCCTGTCTAAAAAAGTATTGGTTGGTCTCGTTTTCGGTGTTGCTTATGGTGTCGTACTACATTTAGTGTACGGCAGCGGCCACCAAACAGTAAAAGACTCCATTCTTTGGTTCAATATCGTAGGTAATGGTTACGTTCAACTATTACAAATGGTCATTATGCCATTAGTTTTTGCCTCTATTTTGAGTGCGGTAGCAAGGCTACATAAGGCCTCATCACTAGGTAAAATTAGCTTTCTAACAATCGGCACGTTGTTATTCACTACGGCAATCGCTGCATTGGTTGGTATATTAATTGCCAATATGTTTGGGCTGACAGCTGAAGGCTTAGTTCAAGGCCAATCAGAAACAGCACGTCTAAGTGCTATCCAAACTAACTATATTGGTAAGGTTTCAGATTTAACGGTTCCACAACTGATTTTATCATTTATCCCTAAAAACCCGTTTGCTGATTTAACTGGCGCAAGTCCAACTTCTATCATCAGTGTTGTTATCTTTGCTGCATTCCTCGGTGTAGCTGCACTGCAACTATTTAAAGATGATAAAGAACGCGGTGAGAAAGCATTAGCGGCTATTGATGTGCTACAAGCGTGGGCAATGAAATTAGTGCGTTTAGTTATGCGTTTAACCCCTTATGGTGTTATGGCGTTAATGATAAAAGTCGTTGCGAGCTCTAATCTTGCAGACATCATTAACCTAGGGACATTCGTCATTGCATCTTATGTCGCTATTGCCATTATGTTTGTTATTCACGGCATATTAGTCGCGTCAACAGGTTTGAACCCTATTACCTTTTTCAAAAAAGCAGGGCCTGTACTAACTTTCGCATTTACTAGTCGTTCAAGTGCCGCAAGTATCCCGCTAAATATCGAGACACAAACACGTCGTTTTGGTATTCCTGAGTCGATTGCGAGCTTCTCTGCCTCTTTTGGTGCAACTATTGGTCAAAATGGTTGTGCGGGTATCTACCCTGCAATGCTTGCAGTTATGGTTGCACCGACAATGGGAATCAATCCATTTGACCCTCTGTGGATAGCAACGTTAGTGGGTCTGGTGACTATCAGCTCAGCAGGTGTCGCAGGTGTGGGTGGTGGTGCAACATTTGCAGCGCTAATCGTGCTACCTGCAATGGGACTGCCCGTCACACTTGTTGCTCTATTGATTTCCGTTGAGCCACTGATCGATATGGGCCGTACAGCACTTAACGTCAGTGGTTCTATGACAGCAGGTACTGTAACAAGCCAATTAATGGGCGAAACTGATAAATCAGTTTTCAATCAAGAAAATGATACTGAATTAAAACATGTTTAATTATTAGTTCAGCTAATAGACCTGCCTTCTTAGGCAGGTTTTTTTTGCTTTAAATTATTGATTCTTAGTGACTATATACAAAAAAGGCCACACAATGCGCAGCCTTTGATTAAATTGATACAAGTAAAGCTTAAAAATGAAACTAAAGCTTATTTAAAATACCTCACATATACTTTTGATTATTTTATCATCTTTCTATTTTCATCAACAATATTTGAAAACTATGTTTCTATTACCTATATGAGAATAAAACATTGACTGTATTACTAAAGGGGCCTTGTTTAATCGTTGAATTATTTTCTTTAGATAATTCCGCTGAATAAAGGTAATTACCCGGTTTTTGCTGAGAAATAACACCTTTATAATATTCTTGATCAAAGCGAATTTCTTGCCCTAAACTTCTGTCTGTAATCGCCATCTGTAAGCCATTATCAAAAACTAAATATTTATTATTGACTACGCCTTTATTACTTTGAAATTTAACACTAACTTCCAGTGCGGCTTCACATGTTGAAACAGGCGTTAATGTTAAATTAAAATTTTCTTTTACTGTTTTATTATTTTCAAATTGGTCTGTCGTCAGCTCTTTAAAATCGACCACCTCATCACTCATCGTAACAATAGGTGTCGGGCAATAGTTAACTAATGTTCCTACCAGACGGATAGTGTAATTATCACCAATACGATTTCCCACACCATCTGTGTGATAACCGAGAGTAAAATTACCTGTATCAAATGATTTTAATGGTCCCGCTCCGCGCTTTATAGTAAACGTATGCCACAAAGCTATTGAATAATTACCTGTATTCCAATACCCAACCATTAATCTAGGTGTATTCGATGCTGTAATTTCTACTTCATTAGTGCTATAAGCTGATTGATAAACTCTAACGCCACTAGAGAGAAGATAAGCTTTAGTTGATGCGGGCGTTTGATTGTAAAACCAGATAGTTCTATCCGCTTGAGATCCTGAAAAATTACAATTCCATGATATAGCTGAAAAACCACTACCTAATGTTGTTCCAGCAGGGATATTTCCTGGTATTGTATTCATATCAATAGATAGTAATGGCAAAGGGAACCACGCTCCTAGAGGAGTACATGTAACACCGGCATAAGAAAGCGCACTGAAAGTCAGTAATAACGAACTAAACACCCCTTTCTTAACTCTATTTTTTATTGTTTTGTTCATAAGGGATTTCATTTAAGTGTTCCTTAGCAGTTTTTATATATCTCACTGATATTTAGTAGGTTTGCATACTTTTTATCATTGCCATGTTAATGCAAATGCTAAATTTCACCTTGAACACATTTGCAATAATTTATTCTTAGCAAAATTGCATTCATGCTTTAGTAAACTTATAGTCACCAGTCGCTCTTCCATACTATTTTAGCTGTTTTAAATAAACATGCGTTGTTGGCTACGAAGAATACTACTCAGGTGGTGAGTAAATTGATATTCATAAGTTATTAATTTCGTCTATAGTGTGTAACTAAATATATTAACTGTATCAATACATATATCGTCTATATTTTCTATTAACGTTTCTTTAACTGGTCTAAATACTAACTCTGTTAATATTTGCATTATCAATTCCTCAGAAAACAGAAAATCCCGCGTTAAGCGAGGTTTCAATCTATAAATTATGTGGTAACCCATTAATTATTATCTAAATTTTTAATTAGTAATTTTGATAATGCAACGTTTTGACTTTTATTCTCAATAAGAATGAATATCATGCATCTGATTCATTGCCATTATAAGATTGTCTTCATAATGATAAAGGGATTCAGGGTAGTTAGTGACATCTTCAGACTGAGAAAATTTAATTTCTGAGAGTTTTATTTCTAAATTCGTATCAGTCACATTCATGTGAATTCCTTCCAGAACTTGCTGTAATTGATGTGCAGCTTTACCCCCTCCTCTATTTGCGTAGCTGACCATCATCGCCGGTTTTTTATTCCATTCTTTATACAAATGATCTATAGCATTTTTCAATGCCGCTGGGTAACCCCAATTATACTGTGGAAAAACGAATATATAGGCATCTGCTTCTTGAATTTTTTTGCTCCACGCAATTGTATGCTTATGCATATAAATACCTTCAGCAGGCAATCCAGGTTCATCATCCATTGGTAAATACCAATCTTTTAAATCAATAATTTCTGTAGAGTATTTTTGGCTTACCACATCTTTAACCCAGCATGCTATTTGTGGCCCAATACGCCCCTGACGAACACTACCAATTAAAATCTGAATATGCATACTTCAACACCCATAATTTTTAGAAATTTCATATCGTCAATAGAGATTTCCAGTAGAAAATAAGAACAGAGGCCAGCAACTGAATGAAAGCCCCCTGCATATAGTACAACGTCAAATGTCAGTCTTGTTTCTCTGTCATATAAATCTATGTTAAATGAAGCTTTAAAGTTTTGGTTGATTATTATGCATAACTACACATGCAATAAAGATCATTATCAAAAAAATTGTATCGATATCAAGGTATAAATACTCAAAAACTACTGGATCACAGTTCACAACAATTGACAGATAATTATGACGATGACCATAGAAAAGAATGGCAAATTGATGTAATTTTAATAGTCTACTTTCTGTACTATTTTGAGGGTGAATTTCGCTAAGGTTTTGGGTAACTTTTTTAGCTTCAAAGATAAATAAGCATATAGGATTATTTTTTACTTAAAAAGTAATACTGCATAACTCAGCAATAAAATACAATAGACTAGCCATCAACACTAAACAATTTAATTGCAGTTAATATTAATATTTCTAATGATTTTATAAATATGGACTCCTGTAATTATATGACCAATATTCATATACTAGAAACTAATTCCTCAAATAACCCTTGTATTAGCTGCGGTGCTTGTTGCGCCTATTTTCGTGTTTCCTTTTATTGGGCTGAAGCGCAAATAGGTGGCGGCACTGTACCACAACATCTAACAGAGCAAATCACACCATTTATGAGTTGTATGCAAGGAACTAATCAAAAACAAAATACACGCTGTACTGCGCTTAAAGGGAATATTGGGGAAAATGTTTCTTGTGCAATATATCACCAAAGACCAACGCCTTGTCATGAATTTGAGCAATCTTGGCTTAATGGGATACATAATGAAGCTTGCGATAAAGCTCGCGCGGCTTATGGATTAGCACCACTCGAGCCAAATCGACCGCAAATTGCTTGTTAATCGTCAATGACCCAGAGCGTTTCTGGGTTATCTTCCAAGCTAACTCAATTAGTATTGCAATCAACTCATCATGAGATTTCATTCATCACTTGCATTGCCAATTCAAATGAATATAACCGTGCTTGATGATCAAATATTTGTCCATTAACCATAATTTCATCAGCTTGCGTTTGACGTAATATCGATTCAAATCCATGATGAATTTTAGCTTTATCGCCGACCAAAGACATAGCGAGTGCCTGCTGAACCCCAAATTGTTCTGCTGGAGACCAAATAGTTTCCATATTTTCGACTGGCGGTGGGAGTTGAGAAGTTTGTCCACGACGCAACATAACAAAAGCTTGTTGCATAGACGTAAATAGAAACTCTGCATCACGATTGCTATCTGCGGCAATAATATTAATGCATACCATTGCATAAGGCTTAGCTAGCCTATCTGAAGGTTTAAAGTTAGCACGATATAATTCCAACGCTTGTAATAACAAATCGGGGGCAAAATGTGATGCAAAAGCAAAAGGTAATCCCATTTCAGCCGCAAGCCTTGCACTATATAAACTGGAACCTAATAACCATACGGGTACCTTTTCACCAAATCCAGGAACTGGACGCACGGCAGGATCAGGATCGGTCGCATCAAACCAATTCACTATTTGAGCAACATCTTGGGGAAAGTTATCGATATCATTATTCATATGGCGACGCAATGCTTGCATCGTTTGCTGATTACTGCCCGGAGCACGCCCTATTCCAAGGTCAATACGTTCAGGATACAGTGTATTTAATGTACCAAATTGCTCAGCAATGACCAAAGGTGAATGATTTGGTAGCATAATGCCACCAGAACCTAAACGAAGTGTGCTTGTATTCGCCGCAAGGTAACCAATCAAAACGGACGTAGCCGCACTCGCAATTCCCGTCATATTATGATGTTCTGCTAACCAATAACGATAATAGCCTTGCTTTTGTGCCATTTTCGCTAAATCTAGAGAATGAGAAAATGCCTCTTTTGCAGTCGAACCTTGAGTAATCGGCGCTAAATCGAGTAAGGAAAGTGGAATTTTTTTATCTGACATGACAACTCACTTAGTTAGTTTTTTATTAACTCTATAGCCATCCTAGACGATAACCTCCCTGTTCACCAGCTATTGGAATGTGCTCAGCACAACTGGACTAAAACTTAATATTTTGACTTTTAATCGGTACAGAAATAGCGAATAAATAGCAATATGAGCCAAACATGAATAAAAAGTGCAGTAATTATGAAGCTTCAGTCAACAGAGGTAAAAGCGATTGCGAGAAGAAATGAATTCATCGAGTATCTAGTTATCGAAAACATAGAGGGATAGATGATGAAAAAAATTAATTCAGGTTTACTTGCTTTAGTCTTAATGTCAGTAGGGTTTGTAGCAGTCGCTAACAGTGCGAATAATAACCATACTCCGCGCCAACATATGGGAAATCACCATAACATGGTGTATAGCGTAACTGAACAAACAACTACACCTAATGAAACAATAAAAAAAATAGCCAATAATGTGCCAAAAATTGAAGATGGTAAACGCTATATCGTTAAGGTTGCAGTAATTGAAGTTCCTGAAAATTCGAATAAATATACGATGCCTGCACCACTGCCAGTGAACAAACCCGTAACACAATAATCTGATTGTATTGGTGAACAAATGGTTGAATATAATTTAAGTGTTCGGTAATACCTTTCACAACGATATGTATAACCGCATAGTATCTATTGCCAATAAAATATATGTTAATCAGATAATAAAAATTTTATATATATCCTACGATTGCCTCTGTTTACAGAGGCTTTTTTTTGTACTTAATCCTAATTACTTTTTAAGCACTGGTAAAAATACATTATTACGACTAATCTTTAAATCGAAGTAACTAAAGATAATTTGTTGTAAACGTAATTTCCATTAATAGTATCTATAAAAGTTATTGATAATATTCCATTTTCTCATATAACTTGAATTACCTTATATATTGAATACCTTATACAAACTGAAGTTTTTATATAGATTAAATTTCCAACCTCAATCAACCTTAATATAGTTAAAATTATTTTGGAGCTAACCATGGGTTATTTTGAACTAAAAAAATCGACCAAAGATGTGGCTCAGCCTTATTACTTTGTTTTAAAAGCTGCAAATCATGAAATCATTGCGACAAGTGAAATGTATGCATCAAAACAATCAGCACTAAAAGGCATAGCCTCTGTCCAGAAAAATGGTTCCACCGAAACAATAAATGATTTAACTGCTTAAATGTCTGTTCCCTACCGATAAGGTAGGGACAGCTTTGACAATATCTATTTTAAAACCAAATGGTTATGATTACGCTATATCTCGATGTTACTACTAAAGAATCCAACGTAGCAACGCGGTTACCGCCGCCGCAGATAACACAATCAAAATAAATGGTTTTTTAAACCACGTTAAAATACCAGCCACCAAAACACCAACGACTTTAGGTAAATCAGACAGGTGACTTCCATCAAAGATTGTTGAAGTCACTGCAACAGAGAATAAGATCACAATCGCCGCCGCTGAAAATAGAGCCTGACTGTTGTCGGATAAAACTATTTTATCTTTTAGAATAGCGCCAGATGCGCGCATCAAATACGTACCAATAGCCAATATTAAAATACCCGCTAAAATAAGCCATGGATTATCCATCATAATTATTTCCTTATATAAATAACTAGGCTCAATAACGCGAGCAAAACGGGTATTCCCGCCGGTAATACTGGAGTTACAGCAACAGCAATCACAGCCCCAATAATTGCAGTGATCCTCAAACGTTTATCTTTTAGCGCCGGTAATGATAATGCTAAAATGATCGCGGGAAACATTGCATCCATTCCCAACACATGAGTATCATTAATGAAGCTACCCAGCGCCTCACCAATCAAAACACCTGCAGGCCAACAAATTAAGATCCCTATCCCACATAACCAAAATGCAGCACGTTTTTCTGTTTTATTTTCTTGTGCTAAACCAAATACGACACTTTCATCATTCATAATATGATATCCCAGTAGTGCTTTTGGCCCCTTTCCTGCCAGTTCGCTGACAGCAAAGCTAAATGGAATATGTCGCGAGTTTACTAATAGCCCCGCTAATGCCGCCGAAATAGGGCTTCCTCCCGTAAAAATAACACCAATAAATAAAAATTCTGATGCCCCAGCTAAAACTAAAATAGACAGAGTCAGGGGCACCCATAAATCAAATCCTTGCGAATGAGCCAGTGCCCCATACGAAATTCCAACAATAAGGTCTGCAATACACACCAGTGTAATATTTTTCACTGTGTTATTATTAAGTGTAGAAGTTAGCATAATTCAACCGTTCGATATATAATACGTTCGTTCATTATGTCGATGATTATCGCTAAGTCAATCAAAATAGGATATTAAAATTGAGCTTACTTTCGCCCCCTATCGAACTGATATCAAAAGCACTCGCCCGTGAGAGATTAAAAAGCGGGTTATCTTTATCTGAATTATCTCGTCAGGCAGGGATCGCTAAATCGACTTTATCCCAATTAGAATCAGGCCAAGGTAATCCCAGTATTGAGACGTTATGGGCACTTTGTATTGCTTTAGATATTCCATTTGCTCGTCTCATTGAAGATAAACGAGAAACAGTAACGGTGATCCGTCATGGTGATGGTGTCCAAATCAGTGCTGAACATGCTAATTATTTAGTTTTTTTACTTTCGTCGGCACCCTCTGATTCACGACGTGATATTTATACCGTGGTTGCTCAACCAGGTCGTGACCGCATTTCAGAACCCCATATGCACGGTGTGAGTGAACATATTATTTTGATGTCAGGTAGAGCCTTAGTCGGCCCGCTTGATAACCCAACAGAGTTACACCCCGGCGATTATATTCATTATCCTGGAGATGAACCTCATATTATGCGGGCACTTGAACCTGATACGATGGCTGTAATGGTTATCGATAAACAAAATTAGCACTTAATTAGATATAATTATCGATAATGCATTTAATATTTTCATATCTTATAATTTGACCTTTAAATTTACAGGACGATGCGCAATGACACATTACGAAGAAATAGTTAAAAAAGTTGATTTAAAATTAGACGAAAATATTGTTCATAACATGAATGAATTGCTCACACAGTTATCTCATGATGCGGGATTAACAGACGAACAGAGGTTTGAGCAGCAGCAACGTTTAAGAGACGCCATTTTTGTTCATCATAACCAATAAAGATTATTAGGGTTTCCACCCTAATAATCCATTAGCATCGTTTAAACAAAAAGCGCTGGCAATAGGGTTAACGCTAATCCTGGTATAGGTAATAATATCAATCCGAAAGCCATAATAGAGATCATTTAAAAGTTCTCTTGCTGTAAATATGACCAGGCGTACTGTGCATAAAGCTCTGCACCTGTTGCCATCGCGTCTTCATCAACATTAAAACAACCATGATGATGCGCCCATTGGGTATCTTTTTCTGCATTACCTGAACCTAATAAAGCAAAACAGCCCGGTATATTTTCGATATAGAAACTAAAATCTTCACCGCCCGGTGTCGGTTTTTCAAACATTAACGTTTCTTCGCCGAAAGCCTGTTTAATCACAGATTGTGCTAGCAGTGCACTACGTTCTTCGTTGATAACTGGTAATGTTCCATAAATGTAATCTACTTCTGCCGTTGCGCCATACATTGCAGCTGTATGCTCTGCATAACGACGAATAGCCGCTTCAATGCGGGTACGAGTTTCTAGATCAAAACAGCGAACAGTCCCGTCTAACACCGCATTTTCTGCAATAACATTAAAGCGGGTACCCACCTCCATTTTTCCGATGGTGACAACCGCAGAATCAAGTGAGGAAGTTTCACGGGAAACTATCGCTTGTAAGTTCATCACAAAGGAAGAGGCAACAATAGCTGCATCAACGGTAGCTTCAGGCATCGAACCATGTCCACCGCGACCTTTAAATTTTACAATAAGTAAATCCGCAGAAGCAAAAGTTCCGCCTACATTACAAGAAACCTTGCCTGACGCCGTAGTAGACCAAATATGCATACCAAATACGTTATCCACGTTTTCAATTGCACCTTGTTTGATCATTGCGCTTGCGCCTTTCGCGGTTTCTTCAGCCGGTTGAAAAATCAACCTAATATTGCCTTTTAGCTGGTCACGCACTTCATAAAGTGCTTTTGCGGCAGTCAGTAGCATTGAAGTATGCGCATCATGTCCACAAGCATGCATTTTACCTTTGATTGTCGATTTATACTCTAATGAATCATTCAACTCTAAAACAGGTAATGCATCGATATCCGCTCGCAATGCAACGGTTTTGCCTGGTTTACCGCCTTTGATTTCAGCAATAATTCCCGTTGGCTCGGTAAGTCGATATTCAATGCCAATTTTTGCCAGCTCTTGGGCGATGCGCTGGGTCGTTCGTACCTCTTCCCACGATAACTCAGGGTTTGCATGGAGCTCACGACGAAATGCAATCATATCTTGTGTATGTTTTTTGATTGCAGCTGCAATTGTTGTATTGACCATTTTTTACCTTTTGCCTTTTTTGCAAACACTTTAATTGAAATTTACTTTTTACAATTTAGTTATATGCAATTTATTGTTCTAATAATTTATAATGATTAACATTCAGTCAGCGATTTTACTGTAGCAAACATCAGATCCACACCGCGTGCGATTTGTGCATAATCAGTCCATTCATCAGGGTGATGACTTAAACCGTTACGGCTAGGAACAAAAATGAGTCCTGTCTGAGTAATGCCTGCAAAAATCATCGTGTCATGACCTGCACCGCTCACCATGGTACGAAAACGTAAATTTTGTGCACTGGCGTGCTGTTTCATTAATTCACAAATATCACTATTCAATACTGTCGGCTTCACATACAAAGGCTGAGCAATAGCGCTAGTAATATTGAATTTTTCACTTTCTTGCTCTGTTAATTCAATAACTTGCTCAATGACCTTTCGTAACGCAACATCATTTTTTGAACGAATATCGACACTAAAAATAACTTCACTTGGAATAACATTTGCACCATTAGGCATCACATTTAAGCGCCCCACCGTCGCTACCGTATTATCGCCCGCAGCTTTAGCAAGCACGGGTATATGACTAATAATATGGCTAGCACAAACTAATGCATCAGCACGCATATTCATTGGCGTAGTACCTGCATGGCCTGCTTTGCCCTGAAGTTTTATTTCTAATTGACTAATACCAACAATGGTATCGACAATTCCAACATCTTCATTGGCTTGCTCTAATACAGGACCTTGCTCAATATGTAATTCTAGAAATGCTTTCACCGACTCTGGTTTCAGCACCGCTTCATGGGCTTTATCTGCATTGAAGCCTACTGTCGCCATACGCTGCGCGGCACTAACACCTTGTCTATCTTTTAACTGATGAAGTTCTTTACTACCAATCAGTCCGGTTATCACACTAGATGCCATCAAACCACGACCAAAGCTCGTTCCTTCCTCTTCAACCAGTGCGATCACCTCAAGTGGATAACGTGGCTGGAGGTTTTGCTCACGCAGACGCGCGACCACATCCAATCCAGTGATAATACCTGCAGGGCCATCAAAAGCCCCACCATTAGGCACCGAATCAAAGTGAGAACCAATAATCACCGCCGGAAGCTCAGGCTGTTGTCCTTCTAATCGACCATAAATATTACCAATCGCATCTTCACGGACAAGCAAACCTAATGCAGTCATTTCCTGTTTTAAGTAAGCACGAGCTTGACTATCTTGCTCGCTATAGCTCATGCGCGTAGTACCTTGCCCAGGTGTTAATGTATATTCCGCCAATTGCTCTAAATGACGTTGTATTCTAGAAATACTTGTTTCCATAATAATTACCCTGCAACCGGAACAATGTAAGCAACCATAATTCCAGCTAAGACCACTGAAACCATCGTAACTGAAATGAAGCCACCGACTAACATAGGCCCTAACATGTGACTTGTAAGTATTTGACGCTCTTTCTCATCTTTGGTTAAGGCATTAATCGCTTCATTAGTGATAATATAATCTGCTGGAAAGCCATACAACGCTGTTAATGAAACCGCAAAAGCCATCTCTTTGGAAACACCTAAAATTCGACCTACTATCCATGAAGCAATATACATACCGATAACAGCGGCGACAATTAACACGACCATCGGATAAACAAGGCGTAATAGCATATCGGGAGTTGCATGATTTAATGTATCAAAAATAAATAACATTAATCCCATGATGGCAAAACCAAAGCCATTGGCTTTTTGCAATGGTTGTCTTTCTAAAAATCCAGCCGACGATGCAATAACACCAAATAATAAACATAATACAAATGGGCTAATGCTAACGTATGGCGCGGCCCATGAAGAAACAATGTAAGCGATATACCCCACAGCCGCTAATCGTAAAAATTTAAAGTAGCTAGTATTATAATGAGAAGGTATTTTTTTAAACATACGCGGCATTTCATCTTCTGAAACCAACGTTTTAACTTCAACATCATTAGCCCCTTCCGCAGCTAATGATTCATGCCATTTCCCACTACGATACTGCTCTAAAACACGACGCCCTTCTCTTTTTAACATAACTGCTGTTAGTGGATATCCCGCAAAGCCTTGCATTACATAAATTAAGATGGCAAAAACAGAAAGATCAACAAGACCCGCTTCCGCCGCACCCTTTGACATAATTAATGAAGAGACAATGCCGCCCACCAGCGGTGGTATTGCAACCAATACGGTATTTAAATCAAACAGTGCCATCCCGATGATATAAATAAAGACGATGATGCCTAAAATACCGGATAAGGAAATTAAAATTGTTTTCCATTGTCGCAGTAATTCCTTAAGCGATAATAAGGTTCCCATATTGGTTATCAATAAATACATCAGTGATACAGCAACAACTTGTGGAATACCGGCAATGCTGACAATATCTTTTGGAAATATAGTCCAATAGCCAACCAAAAATAAAACAGCACAAACGAAAACCGACGGGATCCATGCTTTGGTCCTCACCGCTATCGCATCGCCGATATACAATATCCCCACTATAAGAAACAGCGCTAACATCTGTGACATGACTTTTTCCCCGAATGTATCTTTTTTTAATTGTTTATTTTTAGTTTTACAAACTTTTTATCTTACATTGAGACAGATTAAAATTTTGCTTATGAATGTTATACAACCAATATTAAGAGTAATTATCTGTACTTATACAAAAACGCAACAAATTTCATAATATCATTGAAAATCCAGATGTATAGGTCACAAAACCAGGATGACAGAGATAGGAATAATCAGAGATAATAAATCTTATAGTCAGATATAATAAAGCTTAGCTATATACTTCCCACATCCTCTAATAATCCAATAGAGAATTAGTGTTAAATTCTTATTTATATATTTTTTTTAACGATATAATCTTCAGGTTAATTTTTAAACCATGAAATTATATTCTATTACCTAGGCTTATATTTTTAATTACACATGACAACAATCTAAAAAAGACACAACAATAACAATGAATTTTTTCTTTGAACCATATATTCTACTTTTTTATATTTTTGAGTTATTTCCCTTTCAACATAAACATAAAAGGCGTAAATATCTTTAAATGTAATAAATAAAAAAACCTCACAAATATATTAAATATCGATGAGGTTGTTTGAATTCGCAAAATCAGGTTTACGGCATTATTTGAGTTTAATCCCTAATACATTACTGATTTGCAGCTGACTGCTCTGATGAAACAATCACATTTTTAATTTTACGGTTATTTTCAAATCCAGGTTGTGGCACTTTAATAAAGAAAGTTAAAACGCCCGCAAATATATACAAACCAGTGTAAGCCCAAACAACACCGACAATATCAAAAAAAGGAAGAAATAAACTCGCAATAGCCGGCGCAGCAAAATTACTAAGACCAGCAGATAAGTTGTAAATAGATACCGCAGCACCTTTATGATGAGGCTCTATACTTGGGAATACTGCCGTCATAGGGACAAATGCGGCAACAAATATTCCTAACATAATGGCTGGAATTAATGCAATCGCGAAATTATGACCAAAATATACGGGTAGGTAATAAAACATTAAACTCGATACTGCCATACCTAAACAACCAAACCATCTTACTTGACGGATCCAGCCGATATGTTCTCCAACAATACCCCAAAAAATATTGGTGAAAATAGTCACAAAAAAGAACACTGCCCAAATTTGTAGCCACTCAGAAATAGTAAACCCTAATCTATCAACAAATAATAATGGCATAATAATCGCAAATCCAAATAGCGAAATTGTATTAATTATACGAATGATACTTGCCATAAGGATATTTTTATTGGTAAATAAAATTGTCGCAGCACGTGACAGCTCGGACATTTTATCTTTCATCGGTAAATTTACTTTCGAGCGATCAACAGGCACATTACGGAGACTAAAATAAGCAATTGCCCCCCCAATGGCAACCCAACCTATCGCCATCCAAAGTGTTCCCGTCTCCCCCATATATGGGATGGAAAAACTCGGTAAATAGCTACCAATAACACCGATACCCACTGAATACATCGCCCAAAACCACCCTGTCGCTGCTGCTAAATGCGCGCGAGGAATAACTTGAACCAACATCATCATAAATGAATAGATAAATAGTGGATAAGCCAAACCACGGATACCATAAAATAACAGCATCATTGAATAGCTTTTCATTCCGAGTCCAAATGCCATGAATAAAACATGCATTACGATCCACAACACGAAACCTATCATCATGGCTTTCAATGGAGTGATAATTTCAGCAACAACGCCCGACGCCCAAGCCGCTACCGCAGCCATTAATCCATATACAGTGAAAACCATCGCAGATTGTGTCGGTGTAAAGCCAAGATCAGTAATATGTTTAGATAGAAAGGCCATTTCAAAACCATCACCGCTCATAAAAATAGCGATAGCGATGAAACCCCAGAACAAATGCTTAGGTAATCCAAGCCAATACTGCTTTTGCTCCATTGCAGTTTCCTCTTTTTTAAATTGTAGTTTTATTAATTAAATGTTTTTTAAATCGAAAACACATAAAGTAACGACGGCTTGTAGGGTAAATAACCGCCGTTACTGGTCCTATCACGGCATTAATGCTCTTGCTTGTTTTTGCTGTTGATACAATAATCTAAACACATCTAAACGTTGCTTAAGCCAGACTTGGTTATCTTTACAAGGCAAAAAAGTGCTCAGAACATCGGGTTTACGGCACACCAGCTCTTCAATTCCACCATCCGCTAACCAAGCTAGGCGCGCAGCACCGAGTGCACCAGAAGAGCTCGCAGGATGGGTAACTATTGGAATATCAATTACATCCGCAATAAGCTGTGCCCAAATAGGACTCCGAGCCCCTCCTCCTGTTAAGCTACAACAGCTGACTTGTGTTCCTGTTTCTTTAAGCACCTGCATGCCATCTGCAAGTGCAAAAGTAACGCCTTCAATAACAGCAAAACCCAGCTGTCCACGAGTCGTTTCATTTTTCAGTGCAAAAAATGATCCTGTCGCAAAAGGGTCATTATGAGGCGTCCTTTCCCCTGAAAGATAAGGCAAAAATACGGGGGATTGTTTTTTCTGTTCTTCACTCAATTGACCAACTTCGTCCATCAATTGATTTTCTGTTGTCGACAATAGCTGGCACAGCCAACGTAAACAATTTGCTGCACTCAACATCACACTCATTTGATGCCAACGGTTAGGTAGTGCATGAGCAAAAGCATGTACCCCCTTATGTGGCGCGGCTTGTAATTGATTGTTAACCACAAAAATCACACCAGAGGTACCCAATGAAATTAAAGCATCGCCTTCATTAATCGCGCCAACACCAACCGCAGAAGCCGCATTGTCCCCCCCACCACCAGCGACGATGACATCTGCACTTAGCCCCCAATGCGAGGCAAGATCAGCGCTTAATACGCTACTTTTCTCAGAACCCTCCACTAATGATGGCATTTGTTCACGAGTCAAATTTGTTGCAGCCAATAATTCATCAGACCAATCGCGCTTTGCGACATCTAACCATAAAGTTCCCGCAGCATCAGACATCTCGCTAACAAACTCACGAGTCATCTTCCAACGCAAATAATCTTTCGGTAGCAATACCTTTCCAATTTGGCTAAAAATCTCAGGTTCATGACGTTCAACCCACAATAATTTAGGGGCAGTAAAGCCTGGCATGACCAAGTTTGCCCCTATGGTCAAAAATTGCGGGTAGTTTTCCATTAGCCAATTACATTCATTCGCACTACGGGTATCGTTCCAGAGGATGCAATCACGTAGCACATTATTTTTTTGATCAAGTAAAACAGCACCATGCATCTGCCCAGATAAACCGATAGCTTTTATCGCCGCCCATTCTTTAGGCGCCTTTTGTCGTAATGTTGCGGCAACCGCATTGGTCGCTTCCCACCAGCTATCAGGAGATTGTTCTGCCCACTGCGGATAAGGTCGTTGTACAGTTAAAGCCATATGACTAGACGCAACAATTTCACCGTCTCCATCAATCAATACCGCTTTAAGTTCTGAAGTGCCAAGGTCAATTCCGAGATACATGACAAATCTCCTTTACAATGTCTGTTCTGGCGATTTAAGCCAGTTTTCAATATTTGCCACGGTATTTATCATTAATGTATGAAATTCAGCCGAATTGGCTAATGAGCCAAATAACGTTTCATCTGCAACAAATTTATCGAGCGCATTATCAGCGTTCATCAGCGTTTGGTAATAGGCCACATCCAAAACACCATCTTGGTATTCATAAGGCAACTTTCCTTGCGCCCAACGTTTAAGGAATACAAAAAATAGTGCGGGTAGTACCGCTGTCGCACTTGGCGTTTGTTGTTGTGCATAACGTTCTTGCAATGTCGGCGTAATGAATCCTGGGATCTTAGATAAACCATCCGCGGCAACACGTTGATTTGTATCTTTAATATAAGGGTTACTAAAGCGCGCTAATACCACATCGCGATACTGTTCTAAATCTAACGGACTCGGAGACAATGACGGAATAACATCTTGGGTAACATAATTCCAAGCCATTTGTTTGATAGGTAGCTCACGGGTGCTGTCATCGATAAAGTTCAAGCCAATCAACGTTCCCGCCCAAGCGATACAGCTGTGGCTCGCATTTAAAATACGAATTTTGGCTTCTTCCCATGGCAATACAGAATCCACCATTTCTACATCAACTTTTTCCAGTGCAGGACGCCCATTGATAAAATCGTCTTCTATTACCCATTGAATAAAAGACTCTCCCATAACAGGGGCTTTATCATCCCATCCCGTATGTTGCTTCACACGCTCAGCAACATCTGGCGTTGGACGAGGTGTAATTCTGTCAACCATAGTATTCGGTGAACGAGTTTGATTTTTTACCCATTCATATAATTTGATTTCGCCCTTTAATTGTAGAAAAGAGAGAAAACCATGTCTAAAGCGTTCACCATTATGGCGTAAATTATCACAATTAAGTAAAGTAACCGCTTCCCCATGAGCCGCTAAACGTGCTCGTAAAATATGTGCTAGTGTGCCGTAAATAGTACGCAACTCACCTTTCAAATCTGCTTTAATATCAGATTGTTCACTATCTAATTCATGTTGAGGTGTTAAATAATAACCGCCTTCAGTCACAGTAAAAGCAATAACGCGAGTTTCTTTTTCACAACCTTGCTTAACTAATTCTGTTAATTTTTCGTCCCAATGCAAAATTTTACGCACCGACGTGATTTTTTCATATTTGCGTTCACCTTCAGGTGAAACCGTTTCAAGTGTGTATTCACCATTTTGTTTTGCTAAGTTGTCTAATAGTGTGTTGGCATCGTTACGAATATTCCCCAGCGCAATCGACCAACTATCATCCCCTTGCTGAATTAAACGGTGTAAATACCAAGCTTGATGCGCACGATGAAATGAACCTGCGCCGATATGCATCCACACCGATTTTTGTTTTAACATTGTGACTCCTCAACCTGAATTGGATATTTGTTTATTTATAGGGCATATGCCCATTTGTTATAGTTTAGTTTCAATAGCATTAATATTACTGCGATAGCGCTCACAGTATTAACTTTTGCCCTTTTAATAAACATTTGCCCAAAACTACAATAATCGCCATAATTAGGCTGAAGATAAATAATGGCTCATATCTCTTGTTCACTGACTCATAGTTCATTGACTAATTAATCATCCGTCCATGGCTCATAAACACAATAATAAAAAGTGGGGAAATACGAATGCTGCGAGAAATGAAAAAAATGGAGCAAGCCGCACGCGCAGCTTGGCTATATTTTGTTGCTGGCAAAACACAGCAAGAGATAGCCCATGAATTAGGATTATCAAGGCAGGTCGCTCAGCGCCTAATATCGCTAGCAAAAGAACAGGGAATGGTACATGTTCAGATAACGCACCCAATAACTGAATGTTTAAAGTTAGCCACTGAAATACAGGAAAAATATCAGCTAACACACTGTTATGTGGTTCCTTCGGGAGAGCTTGATGCAGAGTCAGTATTAGATATGATAGCTGTCGCGGGTGCAGAGTTGATGGAACAACTTATTGATAAAGAAGAGCCACAGGTGATTGGTATTGGATCTGGCCGAACTTTGCGCCATATTATTGATGCATTGCCCAATTTAAACACTCCTCAACATCAATGTGTTTCATTAATTGGTGCCATTGCACGAGATAGCTCTGCAACGCGTTATGATGTTCCCCTCAGTTTTGCTGAAAAATTACATTGTCGGCACTACATCTTACCGGTGCCATTATATGCAGATAGTCCTGAAGATAAAGCAATGTGGTGCCAACATCGTGTTTATAAAGACGTGACTGAAAAAGCTATCAATGCTGATATTACCTTTTTAGGCATTGGTGAGGTTGGTATTGGCTGCCCTTTGAATTCAGAAGGTTTTATTACTGATAAGCAAGTTGCAATGCTACTTGAAAAAGGCGTTGCAGCAGAAATGCTTGGGCATTTTATTCAAGCCAATGGAGAGCGACTGTCTACCGAACTTGATGATACACACACCAGCGTACCGCTAGAAGCACAGACAAAAAAGCCTGTCATAGCCTTTTCCGGTGGCATGCATAAATATAAAGCCGTTAAAGCTGTGCTTAATGGCCGTTGGATATCAGGGCTCGTCACCGATGAAGCCACCGCCCGTAAGTTACTTACAGATGCCTAACTCCATAGTTTGAATTAATTCAAGCGGTAATAGATTCAATCGCTTGAGCTAATTCAATTAGGTTATTTAGCCTTGAGCTAGCCAGTTATGACACAGCATTCCAAGTAAAGTAAAGAGTAGAGCACCGATAACATGAATGGCTATCGTGCTAAAAGCAAAGGCTAATTTTCCTTCTTGAATGAGCACCAAAACTTCCAACGAAAAAGTTGAGAAAGTCGTAAACGCACCACAAAAGCCTGTCACGATAAATAATTTATAGGTTGAACTGATATTGGCACTTGCAAAATAAGAGATAGCAAATCCAATAATAAACCCACCAATTAGATTAACAAATACGGTTCCAAGAGGAATATTGGGATAAAAGTGATTGAGTTTCAAACTGACAAACCATCTTAGCCATCCCCCTAAAACTGAACCGACGGCAATAGCGAAAAGCGCTGCATACATAGATAATTCCCTTAAAACATAACGGGGGAATAAATGAAAGGAAAAACCTTGAGATACATTTATGCCCTAAATTTAGGGCACATAATACCTACGTACCCTATCGATTGAAAAGGTTAACGTAGGCATCATCAGCCACAATGGGCGGTTTATCACAGGAGGAATGCCATCTCCCTAAATATTATTACCACAAAATAATATGGCAAATCATGAGTTCATGTAAACTTATTTCAACGTGTTCTCTAAAACACCACAAATATACTTATCTTACTCAGCTTTTAAAATATAATAGAAATCTTCTTATTGCGACATTTTTAAAATCGTACGTACATTACTCGCACTAGTTGCGATAATATCAATCGCACCAGTACGTAGTGCCCCCATTATTGCCATCGATTTTGAGGGTTCAGAAGCAATCGCTATCACACAAGGTATTTGTCTTAATTCATCAATGCTTAAACCAATAACACGATCATTCATTACCGTATCAACATGTTGCCCTTGTGAATTGAAAAAATCATATCCAGCAATATCACCTATGACACCTTGATTTAAACTTGCATCGACAATTTCACGCGGTGTAAACCAGCCTAATTTGACCATGTAACTATCTTCATTCATGTCACCAATACCAATCAACGCAATATCCGCTTTACGCGCTCGGTCAAGCGTTTCTTTAATTGTACCGTTTTTCATAAATGATTGCTTAAGCTCATTATTCTCAACATAAGCAGGTGCATACAGTGTCTCACTAGTACCACCAAATTTTTTAGCTAATCGACGGCTGATGTGATCAGCATTAATCGAATCACCAGGGCGATGAGTCCCGCCAATCCCACAAATAAAACGACAATCTTTCTCGGGTACCGCGCCCCCACTATCTGCAACAACAGCAACATTCCGCCCTTGTCCTACAGTCACAATCATGTTATCTCGCAATGTTGTCGAAAGATAATTGGCCACTAATGCACCGACCTGATAACGTTGTTCCTCTTCATCAGGATGATCTAAAGCAATCAATGCTCGGGATATAGGGAAGCGAGAAAGAAGCTGTTGTTCCAGTTGGGTACTAAATATAGGGTGGTAACGCACGTTAATTTCAACAATGCCTTCTTCTTTGGCACGTTTGAGTAAGCGTCCCACTTTGATGCGTGATATACCAAATTTGTTGGCGATCTCTTCTTGAGTAATTTCATCACGATAATAAGCTATCGCAATTTCAGTGAGCAGCTCGATATCGGAAGATGCTTTTGATCTCTCCATAAAGTAATGAATTCCTCTAATTGGTATTTATCGCAACAAGATTAAATAAGATTTCAGTATAGCGTTTCTAGCGCCAATTAATAAGTGAGTTATAAAATCAAGTTGATGCATACCCGCATTCATAGCATGGTATGCAGCAACATAAGTAATCAAATAGAATTAAGTGTTAAACATTAATTAACACATTTTGTTTTTCAACACTATCAGCAAGTTGGCATAACAATAAACAACATGAAGTCGCCCCCGCACCTAAAACACCACGAGAACGTTCACCTAATCGACTAGCTCGACCAATTTTAGCGACCAAATCAAGCGTAGAATCACGTCCTGCAATAGCGGCAGTTTGCATAGAATTAAGAGATTGTTTAAAATCATTACCTGCTAACATTGACGCTTCAAACGCATTAATCGCAGGAATGAGCGTATCCATCAAACACTTGTCCCCTACATTTGCACTACTGATATCTTGTAATTCGATTAATCCATTGTTTAGCATAGAGAAAAAATCTTGCTGTGTTAAGCAGGCTTTATCGGCAATACTGTCAGACATTCCCATAAAGAAACTACCATAAAGTGGCCCCATAGAACCGCCGATTCCCTCCATTAGCGCGTCAGATATCTCTTCAAAACCTTCACTTAATGATATTGTGCGCCCTTCGATCGCTTTAGCGCATAAATTAAATCCTTTCGCCATATTTATACCATGATCACCATCACCGATTGCTCCATCTATTTCGCTAAGATACTCACGGTTAGCCAAAATGATGTTAACTAAATCGAGCGTAATTTTATTCCCATAATCCGTTGAAATAATCTGCATAGCCAGCTCCTTTACTTAACTTGTGTTAAACCTAATGAATACGCAGGAACATCCATCAAATCTTTAAGCTCTTTATCTAATTTCATTAATGTCAGTGTCACGCCCATCATTTCAAGTGAAGTAAAATAATTACCGACATAATTACGTGCGATACGGACACCCTGCTCACTTAGCTGCTTTTCAACTTCTGCGTAATAAATGTAGAGCTCCATTACGGGAGTCGCGCCTAAACCCGATACCAGTACGACAACTTCATCATCCAATTGAACCTGCATGTCAGCTAATATAGGTTTTAGCATTGTAGCCGCCATTTGGGCAGCAGATTGTATTGGCATGATTTCAATTCCAGGTTCTCCGTGATGCCCAATGCCTAATTCCATCATGCCATCTTCAATGTGAAAATTAGGATGCCCAACCGCAGGGATAGTGCATGACGTTAATCCCACACCAATTGAATGACAGTTATTAATTGCTTTTTGCGCAGCGCTAATAACACCATCGAGGTCATACCCCTTACTTGCGGCTGCAGCGCCAACTTTCCACATTAATATTTCACCCGCAACACCACGGCGTTTTTCTTTTTCATTAGCAGGAGCTGAAGCCACGTCATCTGTAGCAACAACTGTTCTAATTTTCATGCCTGCTTTTTCGGCTTTTTTTATCGCTATTTTGACGTTCATGTTATCGCCAGCATAGTTACCATATAGGCAAGCAACACCAGCACCACTGTCCGCAGCTTTAAACGCATCTAAAAAAGAACCCGCTGTAGGTGATGAAAAAATTTCACCAATCGCCACAGCATCTAACATATTTTCACCCACATACCCTAAAAATGCAGGTTCATGCCCTGAACCACCGCCGGTCACAATACCAACTTTTCCTTGAATAGGTGCTTTCGGATACTTTAATACCCGAGCATTTTCCGTTTCAGCAAAATAAGTAGGATGTGCCTTCAAATAACCTTGAATAGCATCTTCAACAACATGGTCAGGTTCATTAATGATTCTGTTCATAATTCCCTCTTTTTATTAATTTTCTGGTGTTAGCTGCATCTGTTCAGACTGCTCAAGAAGTTCTTTTGGTACAGTAATAAATCTCATCAATATTGCACTAAGCAAGTAAAGTCCAGAGAAGATCCAAATCACCCCAAATGCGCCGAGGCTACTTATAAATAAGCCCACAAGTGCAGGACCAACAAAAGTACTAAGACCTGCACCTAAATTTAGAATGGACATAGCCGCACCTTTATTTTCAGGGGCAAGGCTTGGCATGATGGCTGATAACGGAACATAACCTGCTAGGCAAGCGCCGAATAATCCCGCTGCAATCATCATCAGCGAATAATTATGACCAAAATAATACGGTACGTAATAAAACATAAGTGTACAAACCATACAGCCCACACATCCGAACCAAATCACAATATTGCGCCAACCAATACGGTCACTGACTACACCAAAAATAAGATTAAAAGCAATATTGACCGTCCACAAAGTAGCATAAATATGTAACCATTCCGTACGTGTATAGCCAAAGTCCGCGAGGAACATTGGCATAAAAATAACAAAACCATAAGCTGCTGATGTATTAATGGTTCTAACGATCCCCCCCAAACCAATTTTTGGGTTCTCAAACGCAATAGTTATGCCCTTAAATAAATAACGAATGGAGACTTTTTCTTTTGGTTTTTCATTTGGGTAGCCAGCAGCGTGACGATTGAGCGCAATCGCAATAAAGGCCCCAATGGTGACAAAAATAAGCCCGCTCCATAATGTTGCCATTTCCCCCATCATCGGCAATGCATAACTGGAATACATCACACCAAGTACACCCAATCCACCACTGTACACAAACCAAAATATTCCCACCGCAGAACCGAGTTTTTTAATTGGTGCCTCATAAGCAACCCAGACTAGGAAGCCGTAAGCAAACATTGGATAACCAAATCCGCGCAAAGCGTAGGTAGGGATCATGATAGACAAGCTGTTACTTGGCAAACCAACAGATAGGAATATTATCGAACCTATAACAAACATGACAAAACCAAAGATCATCACCTTACGCGCGGTATAAACTTCGGCAAGAACTCCCGATAGCCAAGCTGCAACCGCGGCACAAAAGCCATAGACACTGAATAATAAGGATGACTCTTCAACCGTCATACCACGGCTAATAATAAAGGGAGATAGCCAGCCTTGTTCTAGCCCTTCCCCCATCATGAAAATAAGTACGCCAAAATAGCCAAGTAGTAGTTTGGGTGAAAAACCCGTTACTTTAGACAGTTTATTGATTATCATACCGTTAACCTCAGTGCTTGTTCGCTGGGTTTGGACCTGAGTAGGATGCCTTTGGTCGGGTAAAATTATTCAGGTCCAATTTTATAGTTTTATTTTGAATCCATGCTTACGTTGAGCCCACTACTGCATTACAGGTTTGGATCAAGAACCACTTTGATATGCGGGTCACCTTTGGCCATCATCGAAAAGCCTTCTGCAAACTGTTCTAATGGCAAAATATCGGTAACTACACCTTTTGTTGGAAAATCACCATTGCCAATTCCTTCAATAACGAGTGGATAGCAATATGGGCCAAGATGCGAGCCTAATAGGTCAAGCTCTTTACGGTCACTTATAATGCTCCAATCTACCGTTACGGGATCTTTAAATACGGAAAACTCAACAAAGGTTCCTAGCTTGCGAATCATTTTAAGCCCTTGTTCTACCGACTTTGGCGCACCTGTTGCTTCAATATAAATATCGCAGCCATAACCTTCCGTCATTTCTTTTACGATTTTATCGACATCATCACGCTTTGGATTCAGCACAATATCGGCTCCAAATTCTTTCGCCAATTCGAGTCGTTTATCAAACAAATCCAGTACCACTATTTTGCCTGCACCTGATTTTTTAATTGCACCGATCATACCTAGCCCCAATGTACCCGCACCGGAAAGCACAACCACATCACCTAATTTAACGTTGGCCCGTTGAACTGCATGTAATGAACATGCATAAGGTTCGATCAATATGGCGTCTTTAATTGGCATATCAGCAGGAACATGATAATTAATAGCTTCTTTTGTGAATCTCATATACTCCGCCATCCCCCCATTCACATTTTTTTGAAAGCCATATAAATCATGCTTTTCGCACATCCAATACTCACCCCGCTTGCAAAAACGACACGCCCAGCAAGGGACTATTTGCTCAGAAATAACACGGTCACCTAATGTAAAGCCTTCAACCTTTGAGCCTAAACCAACAATATGCCCAATAAATTCATGGCCTGGGATCATTGGTGCTTTAATGTAAGCAGGCTGCTCCGCATTTCCCCAAAAACTAGGAGCACCTTCAAAAGCCTTCACATCGCCTGCACAAATTCCACAAGCTTCGACTCGTATCAGTATCTCTTCTTCGCTGATCGTGGGTACATCAACCGTTTCTAACCGGTAATCTTTTGGTGCATAAGCGACAACAGCTTTCATTTTGGTCGGGATGCCTTCGCTCATAATTACTTTTGAATCACATTGTTCACACATAATGCTATCCTCAGAGGTTTTTTGGAATGAACATAAGTTCAACATCGATACAAATAAACCATACCCTCTTTTAATAATGATTGCCCATCACTAGATTCTCAAAGTGTGATTTAGTGCAAATATTCTCATTAAAGCATCATAAAATGACTAATAATTAAATTTATCGATAAGAAAGGTCAATTTAAGGTCATATATCACAAATTTGAACACTTTAAATCTAAAAACATTTGTACACCTATTGATTATTTGTTCATTACATCTTATTTTTAATGACAGCACATATGATTAATCAACGAACAAACGTTCAAAAGGAACTTACTCATGCTATCTATTGCTATTGGTGCCGATGATGCTGCATTTGAAATGAAAGATTTAATCAAATCTCATTTAGAGGCACTTAATTTTGAGGTTACCGATTATTGTTTAAATACAGGCGTTACAGATGAAATGTACCCTGATGTTGCACATGCAGTTGCGACTGCAATTCAACAAGGAAAGCATCAACGTGGGATTTTGATTTGTGGTACAGGCATTGGTATGTCGATAGTTGCCAATAAAGTTACCGGGATACGAGCGGCTCTTTGCCATGATACCTATTCTGCACAACGTGCTCAAAAAAGTAACAATGCACAAATTATTACCTTCGGTGCCCGAGTTATTGGTACCGAACTCGCAAAAGCTATTGTTGATGCTTGGCTCACATCTCACTATGAAGGTGGACGTTCAGCGCCGAAAGTAGCTCGGATCTGTGAATATGAAAATAGAGAGCGTTAATTCGACATACTGAATATTTTCAGGAGCTAGAGATGACCACACAAACACAAAATAAACTCGCAAATGCAATTCGTTTTCTTTCCATTGATGCGATTCAACAAGCCAATTCAGGGCATCCAGGCGCACCTATGGGAATGGCCGATATTGCTGAGGTGCTTTGGCGCGATTATTTAAAACATAACCCTATCGAGCCCAGTTGGCCAAACCGCGACCGCTTTATTCTATCAAATGGCCATGCATCAATGCTGTTGTATAGCCTACTGCACCTAAGTGGCTACGATTTATCTATTGATGATTTAAAACAATTCAGACAATTACATTCAAAAACACCCGGTCACCCCGAATTAGGCTATACACCAGGAATAGAGACAACAACAGGCCCCCTTGGACAAGGCATTGCCAATGCAGTTGGAATGGCCATTGCAGAAAAAACACTTGCAGCAACCTTCAATCGTCCCGGCTTTCCTATTATTGACCACTATACCTACGTATTTCTCGGTGATGGCTGTTTAATGGAAGGCATATCTCATGAAGTTTGTTCTCTAGCAGGAACATTAAAACTAAACAAACTCATTGTATTTTATGATGACAATCAAATATCAATAGATGGAAATACTGAAGGTTGGTTTACCGATAATACCGCAAAGCGTTTTGAAGCCTACGGGTGGCATGTGATTAAGCGTATTGATGGACATTCACGTTCCGCAATCAAACAAGCTATTGAACAAGCTCGCTTGCAGTCATCAAAACCAATCCTCATTATTTGTCGTACACAAATTGGTTTTGGTTCTCCAAATAAAGTCGGAATATCCAGTTCACATGGTTCACCATTAGGCCATGATGAAGTTGCACTAACACGTAAAAAATTAGATTGGATGCATCCGCCTTTTGTCATTCCTAACGATATTTACCAATCGTGGAATGCGCTAGAAAAAGGAGCTGAAGAACAATTACTTTGGGATCAAGCTCGACGAGAATACGCTAAACAGTACCCTGAGCTTTCCGAGCAATTAGAACAGCGTTTATCTAATCAATTACCTGACTCGTTTATGATTGAGCTCACCCAATACATTAATAACTTAAATGAAAATCCTGCAACGATTGCAACACGTAAAGCCTCACAAAATACGTTAAATATTTTAGGCCCATTACTACCCCAATTGATTGGTGGTTCGGCAGATTTAGCGCCCAGTAACCTTACTCACTGGCAGGGTTCTAAACCCATTAATTATGATCCGACTGGAAATTATATTCATTATGGTGTTCGAGAATTTGGCATGACTGCAATTGCCAACGGTATCGCATTACATGGCGGTTTTCGTCCTTACACCGCGACATTTTTGATGTTTTATGAATATGCCCAAAACGCAGTTCGTATGGCAGCATTAATGCATGTCCCCCAAATAATGGTGTACACCCATGATTCAATTGGGCTAGGGGAAGATGGTCCTACTCATCAACCAGTAGAACAACTGACATCATTACGCTCCACCCCAAATCTATCGGTATGGCGACCTTGTTGCCAAGTTGAAACGGCAGTAGCTTGGCAACAGGCGATACTGAACCAAAAAGACCCCACGGCCTTGATACTGTCGCGCCAAGAACTCAAACAATATCAACGATCATCAACTCAACTAGCGAACATTAAACGCGGTGGATACATTTTAAGAAGTAATAGTCATGAACCTCAATTATTATTAATAGCAACTGGCTCAGAGGTCACATTAGCGATAGAAGCTTGGCAACACCTAACAAATCAAGGTTATCAAGTTAATGTTATATCAATGCCATCAACTGAGCTTTTTGATAAACAGCCTGATGAATATAAACAACAAGTTTTACCCAATTATATTCGCCATAGGATTGCGATTGAGGCATCATTAGGCGATTATTGGTACAAATATGTTGGTCTCGATGGTTTAATTATGGGAATGAATGGTTTTGGTGAATCGGCACCTGCCGAAGTATTATTTAATCATTTTGGTTTCACTGTCGAAAATTTAATTAATATGTCACTTTCTTTATTACAGCCTAAGTAATTAAATTCATTATTCTACTTAGTAATAACCATATTATAGCCGAATAACGGAATAATTATTCGGCTTTTTTCATATTAAAAAACACAGCATAAATATAATGAAAATTTTCTACACAGTTTTAATGTAGACCATATAAATAAAACTCATCCTAGCATAGGATGAGCTAAAATAAATAAAACTAGCATCGTAATGGCACAAATTATAATGAGGATAATTATTGAATACTATACCCCCCATCAATAACTAAATTATGTCCCGTGATCATATCAGAAGCCTCACTCGCTAAAAAGAGTGCACACGCCGCAATTTCAGAGGGGTCAGCGAAACGTCTTGCCGGAATTTTATCTTTCATTTCATCACCTTTGTCGCCTTCCCACGCTTTTTTACCAAGCTCGGTTAATACTATCGTGGGTGAAATCGCATTCGTTTGTATTCCTTTGGGGCTCCACTCAAGCGCTAGAACTTGAGTCAAACCAATAATTGCAGCCTTACTGGCACAATAAGCTGCATGTTGCTCCAATGCAATAATACCCGCCTGAGATGCCATATTGATAATTTTACCTTTCCCTTGTTTTATCATGAAGTTACCTGCGCATTGGCAGACAAGGAATGTACCTTTTAAATTAACATTCATGGTTAAATCCCAATCATTTTCACTGAGCAATTCCGCAGGAGCTAAAGCAACGATGCCTGCACTATTAACGGCAATATCAAGACAACCGTAATGTTGAACCACCTTCTCAAACATCTGCGACACTGAAGGCGAATGAGTAATATCACATTGGATACCGATTGCATTTTTTAAATTATTCGCTATATCACAAACCATTTCTGATTTATCAATTAAAGCAACTTTAGCGCCTTTCTCAATAAACAATTTAGCAATAGCTAAGCCAATACCAGCAGCGCCTCCAGTAATCAGTGCAATTTTTCCTTCAAGCGAAAAACTTGTATTATATCCATTAAATGGTTTCATTTTTAAATCCTTAGTTTCATGATGAAATATTTACCCTGTAGAAAAAATAATAAAAAATGATATTAATAACACTTAAAGTACGAATTAGATGTCATTTAAATATAACCAAATGATTAGTTCATATCTACACTATATTTACACTACGTTTAAAATAGATGACTCATATCTCATATTAAATCACATAAGCAATTGCAAAAGAACATTTGTTCATAATTAAATTTAATGTGAATATTTGTTATTTTAAAAAAAGATTAAATAAATCCTCACCATTTATAGGAATAATCATTTGAATATAAATCATGTCTCCTCATCCTATTTCTAAATATAATATTGATAATAATACTCCATATCTCGACGATAAGATAAGCTGTCGCTATCACCTACATGCATCTTGAATTCTTTTGTGTATAATTAGTTATATCTAAGTTGACATAAAACAACGCACAAAATTAGATAATAGGATAAAACGAGTCAATACCTAACATGGATAAAAAAACGTGCTTTTACAACTGACAAATATTGGCTATCAAATTGATAAAAAAACCATTCTCGATAATGTGCAGATTGACTTAGCGGCAGGTGAATTCAAATTAGTTACTGGTCCTTCAGGCTGCGGTAAAAGCACATTATTGAAAATAATCGCTTCATTGATTCCACCGAGTAGTGGAAAAATTATTTTCGAAGGGCAAGATATCGATACCATATCACCTGAAAACTATCGTCAGCAGGTATCTTATTGCACTCAAACTCCGGCATTATTTGGCACCACGGTCTATGACAATTTATTTTTTCCTTACCAAATTCGCCATTTACCACTCAATAAAAGTAAGATTTTAGATGACCTGCACTACTTTTCGCTATCTGAAGATATTATTCATAAAGGCATAAATGAACTTTCAGGTGGAGAAAAACAACGAATATCATTAATTCGAAATCTACAATTCTTGCCAAAGATCCTCTTATTGGATGAAATTACCAGTGCTTTAGATGAAGACAATAAAACTAAAGTAAATGAGTTAGTTCATCAACTTGCTGTGCAAAATAACATTGCAATACTGTGGGTAACTCATGACCAAAATGAGATATCTCACGCTGATGATATTCTTGTTCTTCCCGTCCATCATATTGAATAATAGGAAATAACCGTGCATCAACCGACTATCTCAAATGAATCGCTTGGTTTTTCTATCATGTTAGTCTTAGTGGCTATTTTTATTAGCCATAAAGAAAAACTGTCACTGGAAAAAGATATTATCTGGAGTACCTGCCGAGCCATTATTCAGCTACTTATTGCAGGCTATATTTTAAAATACATATTTAATGTCGATAATAAAATTTTGACCATCGCACTGGTTATGTTTATTTGCTTCAATGCTGCGTGGAATGCGAAAAAAAGAAGTAAATATATTGATAAGATATTTGTAACGGCATTGATTGCGATTACCTCTGGAACCTTTTTAACCTTACTTGTTTTAATTGTGAGCGATGCTATTGCCTTCACCCCAATGCAAGTCATTCCGATTACAGGCATGATTGCAGGTAATGCAATGATTGCTGTCGGCTTGTGCTTTAATAATCTTGGGCAACGTTTTAGTAGCCAACAACAACAAATTCAAGAAATGCTCAGTTTAGGAGCCACACCAAAAATTGCTTCTGCCACCATTATTCGAGAAAGTATTAGAGCTTCGTTGATCCCAACAGTCGATTCAGCTAAAACCGTCGGTCTTGTTAGCCTTCCAGGGATGATGTCTGGTTTGATATTTGCGGGCGTTGACCCATTAGAAGCCGTAAAATACCAAATCATGGTCACTTTTATGCTATTAGCCACTGCTAGCCTTTCAACAATCTTAGCCGGCTATATGACGTACATTAAATTTTATAATCAACGCCATCAACTGCTTATCGAAACATTGAATAAATAATACCTCATATTTACCGCTTGGATTTTCCTATAACTCTGCATTAAATAAAAGGAAACCCTCAAGCGGCATATAAATATACTAATATTCATTGAGTTTTGCAGACCGCAATAGGTGAGACCTCAATAAGCTGTAATTTATTATTTTCTTCGTCAATCAGCCTGAAAATGTGATCCAACATAGTAGGAACATCTTGTTTCACCATTTCAATATCATTGCCCAATAAAGCGACAAATGGGTCCCAATCAAAACACCCCATTACCGGTTGGCGTGTGCCTATTAATGACATTTTGAGCAATCCGCTCATGACTCCTTCTAAGGAAATAGTAGAGTTGACAAATAAACCGCATTGCTCAATTTTTTGAATATTAACAAAGTTATATAATGCTTTCTCTGCTTTTTCTGCCGCGTAACCGCAAGTCAAAATATGTTGTTCAGGAACGATAATGCCTAACTCTCTATGTGCATCAATAAATCCACGAATACGTTCACGGGTGTTATGATCGCGTTCCCTCCCCCCAATAAAAATAAGGGATTCTAACGATGCCTTTTTATTCATTCTATTTAGCAAAATACGTTGGGTTAACGCTTTAGCACCACTAAAATTATCAGAAATAATTGATGAAGCTAGCGTTCCCGGTAAATCTAAGTTCAAAGTAGCTACTCCAGATGCATGGCATACCTCAGTAATTTTATCTGGATTAGTTGCCCCTGTTGATATAAGCCAATCAACTTGATGAGAAATCATTGTTCGAGCCGCTTCTAGCTCTAACACAGGATCACGTCGAGTACAGGTAATAATTGGAAATAATCCCCGTTCACGCGCCATTTCTTCAAAATGTTCAACAATTGAACCAAAGTAACGGTTATCGTATTTAGGCACTAGCATGCCGATAATTTTTGATTTATTACTGCGCAATAAACTCGCTTGTTTATTGACTGCATAATTTTGTTCCTGTGCGATACGAATTATTTTTTCAGCCAACTGCGCGCTAATACGCCTTTTTTGCCAATTACCATTAAGCACAGCGCTTACTGCACTGGCTGAAACGCCTGCCAGTTCCGCAAGGTCATAGATGGTTGTTTTCTTATTTTGTCTGATCTTTGTCACAAATATCTATCTCCATTTTTTGCTAGCTTGACACCAAAGATGAAAACTCGCAATACTGCTACATCGATTGAGCAAGGTTGAAATTGATGAAATGTTGAGTTGATATCCTCGTATTAGCTATTTCTAGCGCTATAAATAAATGTCAACACGTCTTCATAACAATCAAGCCAGCTTATGAATCATTTTCATTTCCTTGAATTCATCAAATTTTATTTTTATCTCTTTTTCTAAATAACCGATTGGAGTAATCATAATGGCCATATCACTTGAAAATAAAGTTGCAGCAATTACAGGCGCAGCTTCCGGCATAGGTCTTGAATGTGCTAGAACCCTTCTTAAAGCAGGTGCAAAAGTTGTTTTAATTGACCGCGCAGAAGAAAGACTTAATCAACTAGTCGCAGAGCTCGGTGAAAATGCAATTCCATTAGTCATTGATTTAATGAAACCCGAGCAAGTCGATGGCATGTTAGATGCTATTATTAAAAAAGCAGGCGGTTTAGATATATTTCATGCCAATGCAGGCGCATATATTGGTGGTCCTGTTGCAGAAGGTGATGCTGACGTTTGGGATAAAGTTTTAAATTTAAATATCAATGCGGCATTTCGCTGTGTTCGCACTGTGCTACCACATTTTATTGCTCAAAAATCAGGTGATGTTTTATTCACCAGTTCAATAGCTGGCGTAGTGCCTGTCATTTGGGAACCAATCTACACCGCTTCAAAATTTGCCGTTCAAGCATTTGTCCATTCAACTCGTCGCCAAGTTTCAGAACATGGTGTTCGCGTTGGTGCTGTATTGCCAGGCCCTGTTGTGACTGCTTTGCTCGATGATTGGCCAAAAGAAAAAATGGAAGAAGCTTTAGCGAACGGTAGCTTAATGCAACCAATTGAAGTCGCGGAAGCCGTATTGTTCATGCTAACTCGCTCGAGAAATGTCACTGTACGTGACCTTGTTATTTTACCAAATAGTGTCGACCTCTAGTTTTACTTTTTAAACGCTGAGATAAATACTCAGGAGGAAAAATGAATAGCCCAAAAGAACAACAAATAAAGAGTGATAAAGTGGTTATTGGCATTGATGTCGGCACAGGTAGCGCACGTGCGGGCATTTTTGATATGACAGGCAAAATGCTTGCATCAGCTAAACAAGATATTACTCTTTACCGAGACAGTGCTCATTTTGCAGAACAATCAAGTGATGAAATATGGGAAGCTGTATGCCATTGTGTCAGGCAAGCCATGGCCTCGTCTCATACTTCTGCACAACAAGTTTCAGGTATCGGTTTTGATGCGACTTGTTCACTTGTCGTACTTGGCCATGATAAACAGCCTATTTCTATTAGCCCAAGTGAAGACCCAAATCGTAATATTATTGTTTGGATGGATCATCGAGCAACCGAACAAGCTGAACGTATTAATAAGTTAAAACATCCTGTTTTAAACTATGTGGGAGGTAAAATCTCCCCTGAAATGGAAACACCTAAAATTTTATGGCTAAAAGAAAATCGTCGACAATCCTATGATAATACATGGCAATTTTTTGACTTAGCCGATTTTCTAACTTGGAAATCCACTGATTCATTAGCTCGTTCAACCTGCACAGTAACCTGCAAATGGACTTACCTTGCTCATGAAAAACGTTGGGATGCAGATTACTTCCAACAAATTGGTTTATCAGAACTCGCCGATGAAAAATTTGCACGTATTGGTCAACATATTGTTGAACCCGGCACACCTTGTGGCCAGGGTTTAACCCTGCAAGCCGCGCAGCAAATGGGACTTTTAGTAGGAACCCCTGTTGCCGCAGGGATGATTGATGCTCATGCAGGTGGAATAGGCACTGTCGGAGTAAATGGAGATGCCACAGCAAACATGGCTTATGTTTTTGGCACTTCATCTTGCACCATGACGACAACTCAAGAACCAGTATTTATACCTGGCGTTTGGGGACCTTATTATTCAGCCATGGTGCCAGGTATGTGGTTGAATGAAGGAGGCCAAAGTGCAGCAGGAGCTGCTATCGACCAACTACTTTCCCTGCACCCTGCCGCAATACAGGCAAAAGCACTGGCTAAAGAACAACACAAATCACTCCCTGTGATGTTGGCCGATATGGTACTGCAACAAGCTACCTCGCCCTCTCAAGCAGTGGAATCCGCTAAGGGTATCCATATAGTTCCTGAGTTTTTAGGCAATCGAGCTCCTTTTGCCGATCCACATGCACGCGCTGTTATCGCAGGTCTTTCAATGGATAACAGCATTGATAACTTATTATCATTCTACATTGCGGGCATTTGTGGGATTGGATATGGATTAAGACAAATTATTGAGGCTCAAGCACAATCGGGAGCTTCAATTGAAAATATCGTAGTTAGTGGAGGCGCAGGACAGCACCCGTTGGTACGTCAATTATTAGCCGATACATGCAGTGTGCCGGTCATTTCAACCCAAGCAAGTGAACCTGTTTTGCTTGGCTCTGCCATACTTGGCGCCGTTGCAGGTGGCCTTTGCAATACTGTAGCACAGGCAATGGATCAATTTTCAACTATTGATCTGACTTACCAACCCAACGGCGATTACCAAGAACAACATAATATTCGTTTCACTTCATTTTTGAATCTGCAGCAATGTGCAAGAGAACTAAAAGGTTAAGCACATTAAAAATAGAGAAAGCCTACTCAGGTTTTCTCTATTCTCACAATGGTTATTTTCAATTCTAACTAAGCACGTATCTTCCCAAAAGACACAAACTAATGACAAAAATCATTCACAATATTTATGCCACATCGACTCAATCATTTCCATCGGTAATAAATCATAATCACCTTCAACTAATGGTATTGATAGCGATACTCGCCCATCAAGATTATTATGCACCTTAACGATAAATTTTTTATACCCTTCTAGTTTCTCATTATTGACCCGAAATACTTCACCGCAAACATATCCCAGATCACCTTTATCTGATGTTTGGCGAACAAAATTATATTTAACATTTTTAAATGAAGCAGTTTCTGGATAGGATAAATAATCCTCAACAGTAATTTTTGCTAAGCTAACCAAATCAGGTTTAGGTGCATAGTTAACTGTAACTCCCAACAAAAAGGCACATCCTGTTAGCAAAAGGATCGTGAGCAATTTTATTATATTCATATATTAAGCTCTCATAAAACTAGGTTTTACACCAATTGCAAAAATCCAATACGATTATCGTAATAAGATAATAGTTAATCCCTATGTCAAATTTCGATATTTAACTTTAAAAAATCATCACTTACTTAAATATGTTTTATAAGCGATGGCCCATACACTAAAACTATCGTGCAAAGAGCTAACACTAATTAAAACAAATAGACATAATTAATAAAACGCTAATATTGAGTATTTATACAATTTTACCTATAAGGGGAGTAAGTATAACAGCATCACTAGTATAATATAAATAGCAAACAAAAGATTAACTATTACCAGTTGTATTTTTTATCTTAGAAATATTTCAACTCTTACAATATTAAATATAAAAACTTACCTTAACTATTAAACACACCTTAATTTTCCTATAGTTTTGGCATTATAAAACATAATAAATTAAGAATAAACATTTCCAATTGTTAATAAACAACCAACAATGGTAAATAAACTCAGCCAGAGAGTAAAATGTATTTTATACAAAAAAATTAAATATTAGTAATTTTAGAAAAAAACACAAAAATCACAATAATTCTTATTATTCATCATGATACAAAAGTAACTCTACTTTATTAAAATATAAAATCACATAATAAAAATATAAGAGCCATCATCCTAGAAAATCCATCTCTTTATTTTTCAATCAAGAAATTCACGTATCTCATTGATATTAATTAATTATATTCAGAAGGGAAATATAAAAACACCTTTAAACACCCACAACTTCGTATTTTTAACAAAAAACATACAAACTAAAAAATATAAGATTCTTTAATGCTATTTTTCTCACTTATCGTTTCTACACAACTTAAATTAAGAATTATAGATAGTTACAGAAACCATAATTCAAAAAAATTACAGAATATTCCTATCTAATATTAGGTAAAACGCAAATATAAAATTATCCGACTAATAATGATAAAAAAAAAAATTAAAATCGTGTAGCATTTGTTCTCAATAAAAAGGGTAAACCATGACAAATATTCAATTATTATTACTTGCAACCAATAACATAAAACAAAACATTAACTTAAGTCACTCACAGGAATCTTATGTATACCAATATTACCATGCCAATATTGCCAGCAAATACTCCAGTGTTAAAAGTTTCTTAGAAAATTTCATCCAACAAACAGCACACACACTAGAAAGTAATCCTGAATTAAGCCAGCAACGCCTTAAAATCTATAACGAAATTGAAAATTATTTGAATGCAGCTGAAGCTCGTTTTCTAAAGCGTCAAAGTCTTTTGCAAAATACTAATAAATAAAAAAAGGCCTCATAATAAGAGGCCTTTAAACATGAAATTTAAATACACCGAGTCAAAACAATTTCCAGCTCTAACTTTCCCTTTAAAGCCACATACTCTTTTTTATTGTAAATATCGATTCAATTTTTTATTGCTCTTGTAATTCTAGCTCAACAATAACAGGCAGATGGTCGCTTACACCTGACCATTGAAAATCTTTACTGTCCGTTGGGATCTGCATATTTTTAACATCCCACACTTGCCCCTTAAAGGTGAAAATATGGTCAATATCAATAGCTGGGTTTACCGCTGGCCAAGTACGATAATCAACACCTTTTTTCAGTACTGGATTCCATAAGTAATTAATTTCTTGGGTCGGTAATTCATTAGCCGTTGAATTAAAATCTCCTGCCAAAATTTTAATTGAAGCCGCAATATTATCAAAATCGGTCGAGGTATCACCAATACTTGCATCTAAAATATGACGCACTTGACCAATACGTACCGTTGGATCTTTCTGCCAATCCAAATGAGTCCCCATGATAATAATCGGTGTATCAAAGCCCGGCTTGGTGATTTGAGACAACAAAACCACACGTTGTTCAGCCTCCCCTGATGGCAAATTAATAACTTGAGATTTTTCAATTTTATATTTTGATAAAATACCTACGCCATACTCACCACCATCAAAATCTAAAGCTTTACCAAAAGCAAAATGCATTTTATTTGCTTTTGCGATTTCTTCTAATTGGTGTACTTTTTTACTCCGTGCCGTCTTATTATCTATTTCTGTTAATACAATGACGTCTGCATCTATTTTAGCGATAGCTTTATTCAAGTTGGTTAAATCAGCCACATCTCCTGAAAGCTCATTTTTACCTATATTATAAGTCGCTACTTTGATCGTTGGCTTATTCGCGGTATACACCTTATTTGGTGTTCCACCATTTTGAACCACAAGAACTTCAGAGCCCGTAGTTGCTGCTGTCGCACCACAAGAAACTAAAATTGCGGCTGAAACGAATGCTTTTAATAGTTTTATTTTCATAATTTCCCCTGTAACCATTTCACATGATTATATTTCCTAGCAAAATGACGTTAACGCGCCATAACGTAATGGCAAAAATCAACCATCTTGATACGCTATCATGAAATAGAAATGATGCAGTGACTCAGCTAGCAAACTTATTTTTAGACAAAAAAAAACAACCTATTTTATTATCATAAAGTGAGTCAAATCACTTTATGATGAATCATATTTAGATATTTCAAGATTAAATGTGAAGCTAAAATGGGCATCACAGATTCTCCGAAACTAAACCAGTAAAAATACCACGTTAGGCGCTTTGCCTTGCTTCGAATTTATAAGGGAAAACAATTTCTTCATGTAGAGCTTCAACATCACAATCGACATCTACCAACCATTTCTGTAATCTTTTCGCTGTTTCCCGCGCCATTTTACTGTAATCAATTCGCACTGAAGTCAAAGACGGATGAATATGATCGCAATTTGAAGAACCTTCTACACATGCTATCGCAAGCATTTTTGGTACTTTGATTAATCTTCTTTGACACTCAAAAATCACACCAAGTGCAATCATTTCATGGCTACAAATAACGGCCTCAAGCTCCGGCTGTCGCGTTAGCATTTCACTAATAGCTTGGCGACCAAAATCCATAGTCGCAATATAAGGCGTTGTAATACTTTGCTCGGCACTGAGATTATGGTTAAGCATAGCTTTATTCCAACCACTTAACTGCTGACTTTGCATTTTATTGTCCATTTGAGCACCAATATACCCAATTTTTTTATGTCCTTTTTGTAACATATAGTGAGTAAGAAAATTAACCGCATCACCAATATTACTTTTAATATTTAAAGCAAAAGGATGTATTGATTCCCCTGCTACACCGAGTACAGGAATATCAAGATTTAGAAGAGTGTTAAATACACTTTCAGAATTAATTGCGCCAAAAATTATCAGTGCTGCTGGGTTACTTTGTAATAACGTGAACAACACTTCTGATTCTTTTTTTTGCTGATAATCATGGCTACCAATAACAACCTGGTAATTATTTTTGTTTAACACTTCTTGTAATGATTGCAGGAATACTGAACTGGCGTTATCGCGAAGAGAAGGAACCAACACGGCAACAGTTCTGCTCTGCCCTGATGCTAAAATACCCGCCGCAGAGTTTGGGATATACCCTAGCTCCTCAATAGCTTCATTGATCTTCTCTCTAAGCTTATCTGAAACCAATTCAGGCGTACGCAAAGAACGAGATACCGTCATTGATCCCACGCCTGCATATTTTGCAACGTCTTGTAATGTCACTCTTCCTGTATTTTTTCTTTTTCGTATTTTTTGCATAGAATATTTTTTAGTTTCTCTAAAAGTATTGCCTATCCCGCCTAACTTACCACAGGTTGGATTTGTTAATTAACCGGCAATCATGCTTCTTTTCACTTTATTGTCTATATTTACCTAAAATGATAGCGCTATCACGAAAACGACAAATACTGCTAGATAGCGCTACCATAGATCACTACTATTCGTTTCATTAATAGAAAAGCTAAAAAGAACTGTAACGATACCAGGAGTAAGTTTTATGTTGACGACATTACTAACACCAAACGTCATCCAAGTCGTAAATAGCGCCACTGACTGGCGTGACGCGATAAAAATAGCCTGTACCCCCTTAATTAATAATAAGTTCATCGAACCACGATACATTGACGCCATAATTCAATCGCATGAAAAAATAGGCCCTTATTATGTATTAGGCCCTGGTATTGCGATGCCACACGCGCGTCCTGAAGATGGTGTAAACCAATTATCTCTTGGACTTACCGTGATTAAACAAGGTGTTGAGTTTGGCTCTGATGGAAATGACCCAATCAAATTGCTCATTGTTCTTGCTGCTACAGATAGTAATAGCCATATCGGCGCTATCGCTAAGCTTGCCGAGCTATTTGATAATCAAGAAGATATTGATAGCATCATGCAATCAGAAAACGTAGATGACATTCTTAAAATCATCGCTAAATATGAATAATTGGGTATTAAGGTAAATATTATGAAAATTACTGTTGTTTGTGGAAATGGTCTTGGTACGAGTCTAATGATGGAAATGAGCATTAAGACAATATTAAAAGATCTACAAGTTAATGCAGAAGTTGACCACGTTGACCTTGGCTCAGCAAAAGGTACCGTGAGTGATATTTTTGTTGGCACAAAAGACATCGCAGAACAACTTGTTGCTCAACAAGTTGATGGCGAAATCGTTGCACTCGAAAATATGATAGACAAAGTGGCGATGAAAGATCGCCTCAGTGCTGCGTTAATTAAACTCGGCGCAATGTAAGCGGAGGCAATATGTCATTTTTTCGTTTTCTGATGCAAGATGTTTTATCTGAACCAGCAATTTTGGTCGGTCTGATCGCATTAATTGGTTTGATTGCTCAAAAAAAACCCGTTACTGAATGCATTAAAGGTACTATCAAAACCATTATGGGTTTTGTGATCTTAGGTGCTGGTGCAGGCCTAGTTGTCAGCTCTCTAGGTGATTTCTCTGCTATTTTCCAACACGCATTTGGTATTAATGGTGTTGTACCGAACAATGAAGCGATTGTTTCTATCGCTCAAAAAAGTTTCGGTCGTGAAATGGCAATGATTATGTTTTTTGCGATGTTAATCAATATTTTGATTGCTCGTTTAACACCATGGAAATTTATCTTCCTTACTGGTCACCATACATTATTTATGTCCATGATGATCGCCGTTATATTATCAATGGCAGGAATGGAAGGAACAGCATTAGTTGCACTCGGTTCAATCATTGTAGGCGTTTGTATGGTCTTCTTCCCTGCCATCGCACACCCTTATATGAAAAAAGTAACTGGTTCTGATGATGTTGCTATCGGTCACTTTTCGACTATTTCATATGTATTAGCCGGTTTCATTGGTAGTAAATTTGGGAATAAAGCGCATTCAACTGAAGATATGAATGTACCAAAAAGCTTGTTATTCCTACGTGATACTCCTGTTGCTATCTCTTTCACTATGTTCATTATTTTTATCATTACCTGTTTATTTGCAGGCGGTGATTATGTTCGTGAAGTCAGTGGTGGCAAAAACTGGTTCATGTTCTCATTAATGCAATCCATTACTTTTGCTGCGGGTGTTTACATCATATTGCAAGGTGTGCGTATGGTAATTGCAGAGATCGTACCTGCATTTAAAGGTATCTCAGATAAATTAGTACCAAATGCAAAACCTGCATTGGATTGCCCAGTTGTTTTCCCTTATGCTCCGAACGCGGTTTTAGTTGGCTTTTTGAGTAGCTTTGCAGCAGGTGTCATTGGTATGTTTATTCTCTATGCCTTAAACATGACCGTGATTATCCCAGGTGTTGTCCCACACTTCTTCGTTGGTGCTGCGGCTGGGGTCTTTGGTAACGCAACGGGTGGACGTCGTGGTGCAATCTTGGGTGCCTTTGCTCAAGGTTTATTGATCACATTTTTACCTGTGTTCTTGCTACCTGTTCTTGGGGACATTGGTATTGCGAATACTACCTTCAGTGACGCGGACTTTGGTGCCATCGGAATTTTATTAGGTATTATTGTTCGTTAATCATCAAGCTCTCCGTTAGCACAAGCTTACGGAGAGCTAAAATATAAATAAAACTATTTTGAAATCCAAGCTCCATCTCTAAACAGAAACTCTTGTAACAATGCTAAATCATCAGGCGTTACATGGATTACGCCTTCCCCTGGAATATCAATCTCAGCAATCATAAATAATGCCAATGTCGTTAATGACGGTAAGATTATTATCAACCAATTCTTTCCTTTCGTTCCTCGAATGTTATAGCCGATTAAAATATTTGAACAAATCGCAAAGAAAATAAGTAAAAACCACGTTGCATTAGGTATTTGATGACGCCAACTAGCCATAGTTTTTTGCTGGGAGAGATATAAATCACTAAATGACGATAATACAGAGGCAACAATAGGATTCGGAGATTGATTTGCTTCTTTTACTGCAATATTCCACAGTTGGCTTTGTTTATCGAGAGATATCATTCGCCATTGATTATTTTCATCACTGACCCCTGACTTAAAAAACTCAATACGAGCTTCTAGATACTGTTGTAGTAATTGTGAAGCTTCAGCTTTATCAGTACTATTATTTAATAGTTGAGCTCGTTGATATGCAGTACCTATTGCTATTGCTTCATTTTCCTCAGTTTGTTGTCGATTATTGTAACCATTAATAGATATCGATAGCACAAAACCGATGAGCAAGCCTAGCAACGATAAAATAGCACCTAGAATAATTTTAGCTTCGTCATCTGATGCTTCTTCATTTGCCGCTTTGCGTTTAAAAATATACTTACCAATATAAGCGGCCAGCACTAATAAAATAAAAGTAACAACAAACAACAAAATTGAATCAATCGGTGAATCATTAATTAATTCAGAAATATTAAACATAGAATATACCCGCAGAATAGATTTTCCGATGATATACCATAATACTAATATAATTATCTAGTTATTAAGTAGTTACAGGCTCATTTCAGATATTATATCCAAGATTATATCTTTTAATGATGAAATACAGGTCGGCTACATATCCATATCCCATTAATATAGTATAAATGCGCAAAATATCAGATAAGTACTATTATGCTTTAGCTAAAAGCAATATTGGTATAAAAACGACCAATCTAAATATTATCATCCATTATCAACAATAGTAGTATTACGAATAAGATAATGGTGAATAATATCACTTAAAGTTGGGTTATTTTCATCGATAACCTCGATACCGTGCTGTTTAAAAAGTGCAGTACAAACGCCCATACCTACCTTTAAAGTCCCATCAAAATGACCACTATAGATATACTGACTTCCACATGAAGGACTATTCGCTTTGAGAACTACTAAATCTATTTTATTTTCTTTTAGCATATTTAGGGCAATATGAGCACCTTGAATAAACTGCTCAGTCACATCATTTCCTAAACTCTCTATGACTTTAGCGTTACCAGCTAAAACATCGTCACCATTTCCACCTATAATTTCTGCTGATGGTCTCGGAGTAGGTAAACCGCCCAGTACTTCAGGGCAAATACCGATAACTAAACCAAGATCATAAAGTTTTTTCAATGGGGAATATAATTGATGTTTACCATCATATCTAACGCAATAACCAAGTAGGCAGGAACTTACTGCTATCATTAGCAACCTCAAAGACTTTATCTATATTTATCGTACAGAGGTAAATTTTAATTCTCAGTGTAGACAACCAATTAGAGAACTAGCGCATTTATCTTCATACCAAAAAACCGCCAAAAATACTCTTTGCATAGTATCTATAAATAAAAGGCTAAACACTAACAAATTTATTAAATCATTATGATTACTATAAATAAAAAATAGCCCACTCTATTACTAGGTGAGCTATTTTATTCACTATAGTTTAAATTGATAACAATCTGCTATTAACTAAAGTAAAATTATAATAATAAACAAAATGTTATGATTAATTACTACGCATATCCATAATCATCTTACCATCATAATCTGCACCCACAACAATATTAGGGACTTCACCTTTATATTTTTGCGCTTTTATCTGTTCTATTTCCAATCTCTTCCAATTAATCATTTCTTGTGTAATTGTACGTTGCAATATGGCGTTTGATTCCGCTTCTTTTTGTGCTGCATATAATTTTGCATCTGCTTCTTGGCGCATAGCAAATGAACTTGCTTGCGCATTACGTTCTCTAGCAATAGCTTGTTGTTCTGATGATTCTCTTTCCGCCTCAGCTATTACTACCTTTTTCTGTGCAAGTTCACGCTCTTTTTCTGCTTCTGCTTTCGCTTGATTGATTTGCTCTTGGCGCATTTTTGTATTAACGACCTGCTCTTGAACTACCTCAGGTAAGGTAATATCTTGGATCATAATTTCTTTAATAGTATAGCCATAAGGGGATGCATAATTTTGAATAGCATCACGAATAGATTCTTGAAGTTTTCTTTGAGTATCAGCGGTATACAAATCCTGTGCATTAGCAACATCTTTACCAAATTCTAAAATAGTCGATATTAATTTCTGGCGAACATATTTATCAAGAGCTTCGCTTTCCGTTCCTCCATTAATTCGTAACATAGGCGCTTTTGCACCATCAAATTGCAACATAACAGTAATATCAACTATCGATTTTAATTTATCCTGCGAAGGCACACGTAATTCTTTTAAAGAAACTCGGATATCTTTTGTTGAGTAGGTATCAAAGTTAGTAAATGGATTAATTGGAAAATGTAGTCCTGCATCATAAGCCACAGGATCAACTTTTCCTAAAAAAGTTCCTACTTTAACTGAGCCATCTTGTACAATCGTATACGAATTTATACTTACCAATCCTAAAACTAATAATATAGCAGCAGCTATAACTAATTTTATCATCGATTTAAACTGCATCTTCTTATCCCTATCTAGTTATTGTCATTATAATAAAGCGCTTATTGTCCTTACTATAAAAATAACTACAAGTGTAACAATCCTAAAATAAATATTTTTAGCCATTGCAACGATGCGATAATTTTTTTTGATAAAGTAATAACTGTCTATTTAATAATCAAATATTTCAAGATAATTGTATAGATTTCATAATGCAGAAGATAGTTTATTATCTTCCGTTTCATTTACTATATTAGTTAGATTATACCAGCTCACTGTTTCCTTAATAAGTTCTTCAGTAGCATCAATAAAGTCATCGGGTGATTTAATTGATAACTCATTCAATATGATGGGGAGCTCGGTACATCCCATTATAAATTTATTCATACCTAATGATTTAAGTTGGTTAACATAAGGAAAGATTAATTCTTTAGCCAACTCCAGATCTCCTGACTTATATGAAATAATACTTTGCATTACCTTATATTGATTAACTTCATCTGGTACAAAGCATTCAATTCCATAATTTCTTAGTTTTTCTTGATATAATTTTGTATAAATAGTCGCGCTTGTTGCTAACAAAGCAACTTTTTTAATACCTGAGTTAATAATTTTATTACAGGCAGCATCAATAATACTAATAAAATGAATATTAACAATTTTCTTTAGATCTTCATACCAATAATGTGCCGTATTACAAGGCATAATAATACAAGATACACCTGCATTTTCGAGCAATTTAAGTGAATCTATCATTGCAGGTAAAGGTGATAATCCTTGATGAATAATATTTTCTGTTCTATCTGGAATATCAGGAATAGAAACGATAATAATAGGAATATGATCTTGGTCTTTTTTAGCATGTGTATTAGCTATCAATTTTGAAAAAGCATCAGCCGTTGCACCAGGTCCCATTCCACCTAGCATACCTATTATTTTTTTCATATACCCTCCTTGAAATTAAATATATTTTGACACAATGCTGCCTTTCAGTAATTGCAGAGTTTCGCTAAGGTATGCTAAATTTGCATAATAAATTAATAACTAAAATAATTTGGTGGAACAATGATCAGTAATTTAGAAATAAAATGGCTACATGATATTGTCGTATTAGAAGAATATCGAAGTTTCACTTTAGCAGCAGAAAAACGAAATATTTCTCAATCCTCTTTTAGCCGACGCATTCAATCTATTGAGTCTGCCGTAGGTTTTGAAATATTTGATCGAAATACAAATCCGCTTCAACTTACACCCCAAGGAAAAAACTTTATTGTTTATGCCAGAAACTTACTTGATGATATCTATTTCCAAATAAATAAAATTAAGGGCGTAGATAATAGCAAACAACGTATTAATATATCAGCCGCACATTCACTTTCTGTTTTTTTACTACCTGATTTTATTTCTCAGTTTTCTCATGATACTGACAAAATATTTTTTGTTGAATCTATCAATGTTGACGAAGCTGTTCACAAATTAAAAGATGGACAAAGTGATTTTATTCTTTCATTTTATAATGAAGAGCTCATGTCATCTCCATTCTTGCATGCGAAAATACTCGAAAGTCGCTTACATTTAGTCTCTTTGTGTGATGTCCATAAGCAACCTATTTTTAAATTAGGTGACCCATTATTACCCTTAATGAAATATACCGATGAAAGCTATATGGGCCGACAAGTTAATCAATTAATGAGTAAACTAGATAATTTGTCTTTTGAATTATCATTTGTTTCTTCTATGAGTGATGTATTGAAACGTATGGTACTCAATGGGAGTGGTGTTGGTTGGTTACCTGATTATTCAATTAAGAATGAAATTGAAAAAAAAGAATTATCTATTTTAGACGATCAACTTTCTATCACAATGGGAGTTTATATTTATCGTACCGAGGCGAGGCTAAATGTTTCTTCTGAGCGCTTTTGGCAATTTATGCGCAACCAAAAATTATAAATAATACGATTTTTATTACCCTCTTCCTTCTTGCGTAATTATTCACCTAATTCATTACGCTAAGAAGGAAGCGGTTTTTAAAGCGCTATCTAATATTGGAGTTATGATGTTGTGGTTACTTTTTCATTTAAAGTAACGTCAGGTTCTTCATGTAAGTTCCCTTTTCTCTCTTCTAATCGAGAGATCACAGCGGTTGAAATACTGTTGCCGACTACATTTGTTGCAGTTCGTCCCATATCAAGGAACTGATCGATACCAAGTAACAATAAAATTCCCGCTTCTGGCAAATTAAACATTGGTAAAGTTGCAGCGACAACCACAATTGATGCCCTTGCGACCCCTGCCATTCCTTTACTGGTAACCATTAAGGTTAATAAAATCAAGATTTGCTCAGTAATACTTAAATCTATGCCGTAAGCATTTGCGATAAATAAGACAGCAAAAGATTGATACATCATCGAGCCATCAAGGTTAAATGAATAACCTAAGGGTAAAACAAAACTAGTAACTTTCTTAGGCACCCCATATTGGTTCAATGCTTCCATCGTTTTCGGATAAGCAGACTCGCTGCTGGCAGTAGCGAATGCAAGAGCAACAGGTTCTCGAATTAATTTACCTAAATTAAAGACTGATTTTCCTAAGAAGAAATAACCCGCACTAAATAAAACCACCCATAATAAAGCAAGCGCCACATAGAATAGGCCAATTAACTTACCATAGTCATATAGTAACCCTAAACCTTCTACTGTTACCGCAGAGGCAATTGCTGCAAATACCGCGATAGGTGCAAAACTCATGACGTAGTCAGTCACGCGAAACATAATACGAGACAAATCTTCAATTAGTGTCACAATTGGGCTTTTTTTATCTTTACAAATAAACGCTAATCCTGAACCAAAAAATATTGAGAAAACTAATATCTGTAAAATCTCATTATTCGCCATTGCTTCTGCAAAACTTTTCGGAAAAATATGCGTAATAAAGGCTTTTAATGTAAATCCTGAAGTATTTAATCCACTATCAACCGCGACTGCTGGTACAGCTAAATTAAGCCCTACGCCTAATTGGAATACATTAACAAAAATCATACCAATCGCTAATGAAATAATCGCTGCGCTAATAAACCAAACCATTGCTTTAATTGTTATGCTACCTACGGAAGATGAGCCCCCCATAGAAACAAGACCTGAGACAATAGTCGCAAATACAAGTGGAGCAATAATCATTTTAATTAAACGCAAAAATACATCTGTAATAATATTCATATAAGAAGCAATATTTTTTGCCTCTTCTACCGATGCGGCGTAATTATGACATCCCCAACCTAATATAACGCCAAGCCCTATTGCAATAATAATTTGCTTCATCAATTTTTGTCTATTCATTCGGACCCCTATTGTATTTATCTAAAGTCTTTGATATTAACAAGACCCTTTTATTGAGGCGACTCTTGAGCCTAAAATGGATAGTTACATTTTTTTAACTTAAAGAGAAATGCAAATGGACGAAATAGTATGCAAAAAACGCATAGCCATCCAAGTAATTACAACCAATTGAATCATAACGAAATTAATAAAATTAATTTAGCATCACATTTTAATATTCAATATTTTTATCAGTTTTATTTAATTATCTTAATTGACGTTATGCTTTATTTTCTTAATTTAAAAATCAATCTTAAGCTAAATTACTCATTTTAAATTAACATTTTTGAACTTATTTCCCTTAATTGCTTACAGTATTGGTCAGCGATAGCCTCATTCTTAATATTTGTAAATCCTAGCATGAGTATTTGCTTATTACTGCTATTCATACTCCACTCATCAAGTGATTCTAGACCAAAACCATTTTGATTCGCGACTGCTGCAAATTGTTTTGATGATTGGCCATTAATAATTTTCACGACAATATGCATACCACCCGATTGCATTTGAATTTCAAAAATCTCTGATAGATTATGTACTATTGCATCAATCAAATATTGTCTTCTTTGACGATATAAATTTCGCATTTTACGTAAATGCCGAGCAAAATGCCCATCATGAATAAATCGATGTGTAATTTCTTGCTGCCAAATAGAACTTTGATTACTTATAATTTTAGCAACCGAATAAAACTGAGCTATCTGTGAGTTAGGAACAACAATATAAGATAATCGTAATGCAGGAAATAGCGCTTTACTCATCGTACCGCAGTAAATAACTCGCTCATGTTTATCTAAACTTTTCAATGCCGGTAATGGACGACCTTGATAACGAAATTCACCATCATAATCATCTTCGATAATCCAGCTTTGGTTACTATCAGCCCAATCAAGTAATTCTATTCTTCGAGCTAACGTTAACGAAACATTTGTCGGGCTTTGATGGGTCGGTGTAACTAAAGCAAATCTTGCTTTTGGCGCTACTTTTTCGCCCTGTTTAACAACTATACCGTGACTATCAACCTCGATTGGTGTCAATTTCATGCCAATATGCTGTAAATATGAACGCGCAATATGATAGCCCGGTTCTTCAAACCAACCTATGTCCCCGATTTTAAATAAACTTTGCATAATTAGCGTTAAGCTGGCGCAATAACCCGCACTAATAAATATTTGGTCCGGTGTACAATTGATCCCCCGAGACATAACTAAATAGCGAGCTAGATCTTCACGTAAACTGAATAAGCCTTGAGGGTCTGGGTAACTTAGCTGTGTTGTACTCGCTTCTCGTAAAATACTTGCTGATAGCCTTGACCATAATTTGACAGGAAATACATCTAATGCAGGAATTCCTAATTTAAATGGAGCAATATTTTGTGGATACTCGGTTATATTATACTGTTGCTTATTCTCCTGCTTTTGATCTTTTTTTTCTGATACGACAGCATCTACAACATGATATTTATTAGTCTGATGGTCTTGTATATTTTTCACCGACTGAGCAATAAAGGTTCCCTTAGCACCTTTAGCCACCAGCAATCCTTCACTAATCAGCAACTGATATGCGAGTTCTATCGTTCCTCGAGCCACATTTAATTCACTCGCAAGAGCTCGTATTGAAGGAATACGCTGGAAAGCCTGTAGCTGCCCATTATTTATTCCTTCATGAAAACGTTGATAAACTTGCAAATAAAGTGGTGTATTAGCTGCTGTATCAATTTGTAGAAACATTTTTAACACATCTTGTCCTAGTGATATTTTTTATTCTTGCCCCTTTATTATAGGCCAAGATGCTTTAATATGCGCTACAGTTATTTAAATGTGCTAAAACAGACAAAACAAGAATGTGTAGTATATAGACACCCACACCAATGAAGACAATAAGCTGCATATTATCTTGATGCTTTAATTATATGAGGAATTAGTTATGAGTACGTTACGTCTAGCCTACAACATACTGTCACCAGAAGCCTACAAAGGTTTAATTGATTGCAAAAATGCACTAGAAAAAAGTGGATTAGGTAAAGAACTCATCGAGTTAGTTTATCTTAGAATTTCTCAAATTAACGGCTGTGCTTTTTGCCTTGATATGCATGCCACCTCATTGCGCGCTGCGGGTGTTAGCAATAAGAAAATTGATACCTTAGCGGGTTGGCAAGTCAGCCATCATTTTACTGAAAAAGAACGAGCTGCATTAGCTTGGACGGAATCTGTCGCAAATATTGCACAAACAGTGGCTCCTGACTCACTATTTAATCATGTAAAACTTCACTTTAGTGACGTACAAATTTCTGATTTAACCCTTGCGATAGGCTTAATGAGTGCATTCAATCGTGTCGCAATTGCATTAAGACAGTAGCCGCTTTACGTTAAATTAACGGCAATCACTAAAAATAAAAAGGAGGTCAAATTCATGGCCTCTTTTTTGATATAGACGTTAATCAACTGATTAATTTTAATTTTTTTACTCGTCATACCATCTGTTACTTTTCAAATTCATGATTTTATATCCTGCAAAACTCTCTATTTCTCATCATTTACATAATAATTATGTCACTTAATACAATTATTAGTAATAATAGTCATTACTATTATCATTCTCTATTCGGATTTATACACTGTGAATAACATGACGCCTTTCAAACAACACCCGCTAACACCCGTTTTATTAAGTGCCATTGCCGCATCATTTTCAATTTCCAGTGCTTTTGCAGAAACGCCGAATAGTGAGAAATCTGACACCTTAGTCGTCAGTGCTCAAGCTCTTAAAGTGAATACATCACTACAAGAAACCCCTAAATCCGTTTCAGTGATCACCCAAGAAGAGCTAGAAACACGCGCACCACAAAAGCTTGATGAGGCGTTACGTTATACTTCTGGCGTAGTTTCACAACCTTACGGCGCCGATAACGATACCGACTGGTTTAAAGTACGCGGGTTTGATGCCGCAACTTATTTAGATAACAGCCGCCTATTTCGCGATGGTTATTACACTTGGCTATTAGAGCCTTATGGCTTCGAACGTATTGAAGTGGTTAAAGGGGCTTCTGCCGTTTTATTCGGTGAATCAACACCCGGTGGCGCAGTAAACGTCGTGACTAAAAAACCGTTATTTACCCCCAAAGGCGAAGTTTTCCTTGAGACGGGAAATAATGACCAACGAGGATTCGGTTTGGATGTCGCTGGTAATGCCAATGATGAAGGCAATGTACGCTACCGTCTTGTTGGAACAATGAAAAAAAGTGATGGTGAACTAAAAGGCACAGATAATGAACGTGTTTATATCGCCCCGAGCTTAGCCATTGATATCTCTGACGATACGATGCTGACATTAATGGGTACCTATTTACATGATGATGGTACTCCCACGAATCCATTCTTCCCTGCCGCAGGCACAACTATCAAATCACCTTTTGGTAAAATTAAACCATCAACTAATTTAGGTGAACCCGATTACGATAAATATAAACGTAGTCAATTATCCGCAGGCTATCTACTTGAACACAGTATTAATGATTCATGGCGCTTTTCTCAACGCTTAAATTACGGCTACAATAAATTAACCTTGCGCAGTGTTTATGCATTCCCTAATGCGGATACCTCCGTCAGTGAACTAAGCCGAGGTGTAGTATTTCGTGACGGTAAAAATCAAAGTATAACTTTTGATAATAATATTGTTGGTGAATGGGATTCTGAACGTTTCGAACATACCCTGTTGACTGGTGTTGAGCTCCAATATCACCAAACCAAAGGGGATGAACAAGACAACTATAATTTTGACAAAATTAATCCTTGGAACCCTATCTATGGTAAATACACCCCAATTGACCCTGCGAATAACATCAATCGCACCATTGATAAAACACAATCGAGCCTCTACTCACAGTACCAAGTGAAATTTGACAGCCAATGGATAGGTGTTGCTGGCCTTCGCTATGATTGGGTTAAAACTGAAAATAAAAATAAAACTCAGCAAATTAATAAATCACGTAATGATGGTGAGTTTAGCTTGAATACCGGAGTGATGTATTTAGCTGATAATGGACTTTCTCCTTATGCAAGTTACTCACAATCATTTGAAGTGCTAAGCACCATTGACCCAGAAACAGGTAAACTCTATGACCCACTAAAAGGTGAGCAAGTTGAAGTGGGTGTAAAATATACTCCAAACTATTTTGATGGATATATCAATGTTGCCTGGTTCGATATTGAACAAAAAAATGCGTTGGTGACTAATCCAAAAACATTTGTATCCACACAAACAGGAAAAGTAACCTCAACAGGTATTGAAACTGAGGCTATGGTGCAGCTAACGGACAATTTCAACGTTCAAGCCGCCTATACCTATACCAACGCAAAAACAGATAACACGGGTGACCGCGGCAAAAAGCAAGCAGGACTAATCCCTAAACATATGGCCTCTGCTTGGGCAAATTACACTATCCCACTGACAGATACCCAAGAAATCACATTAGGATCAGGCGTTCGATATTTAGGTCAGTCAAAAGATAATCCAGCTAATTTAGCCAGTAATATTACAGTACCGAGTGCCACACTTTGGGATGCCGCAGCAACCTATAAACTCAATAAACAATGGCAGTTACAGGTGAATATCAATAACCTACTCAATAAAGAATACGTTTCTGCCTGTGATTATTACTGCTATTACGGTCAGTCTCGTTCCGTTCTTATCCAAACAAAATACAACTGGTAATCTGCTTCGCTCACGCCCTATCATTTAATAGGGCGTAGTTTTTTTATTTGAGAAAATTTTTATGTTTGAACTTCGTGATATTCACATTGTACGAGATGGACGCCCGATTTTATCGATTCCATCACTAACGCTACCGACGACTGAATTAACCGTTGTATTGGGGCACAATGGCTCAGGCAAATCGACACTCGTTAATTTACTTGCAGGTCAAGCAGTACCAGACCAAGGCACCGTTCATCTTGATGGCAAAAACCTTGCACATTACAATAAAAAAATGCTCGCAAGGCAACTGGCTTTTTTGCCACAAAAATTACCTGCATCCGCAGGTTTATCAGTACGCGAACTTGTACGCTTAGGCCGATTTCCTTGGCGTGGCGCCTTCGGTCGCTGGCATCAAGATGATAAAACTATTGTCAGCCAAGCTATGGATAAAGCCGGTGTCTCTTTTTTTGCGGATACTCTCGCCGATAATTTATCCGGCGGTGAGCGGCAACGCGCTTGGGTTGCCATGTTACTGGCCCAGCAATCTCCTGTTTTAATATTGGATGAACCTACATCAGCACTAGATATTCATCACCAATATCAATTAATGAATTTACTACGTGAGCTCAATAGAACCCAAGATGTCGGTATTATCGTCATTTTGCATGACTTAAATTTAGCCTTACAGTATGCCTCGCATATTGTTGCATTGAAGAATGGTCAAATAGCATTTGAAGGTCCTGCAAACTTATTAAATGATGAACAACGCCTATCTGATTTATATGAAACGCGTGTTCGGTTAATCGAACATCCTGAAGGCCCTAAAGGCTGTAAAGTGGCGGTGATATGCGATTAATTCCGTTGCCATTTACGCATTTAATTGTGCTGTTTTCACTACTGTTCAGTTCTCTAAGTTTTGCTGAAATCACAATTAATGACGATAGAAGTACTCAAACCTTTATCACTTCACCTGAACGTATTGTGGTACTTGATTGGGATTTATTAGAGCAAGTTTTATCTCTTGATATCATTCCGGTCGGTGCAACCGAAATTAATAGCTACAATCAATGGGTTGTTATGCCAGCAGCGCCTGAGTCTATTGATGAAGTAGGTACTCGTGCAGAGCCTAATCTTGAAAAAATCGCCTCGTTAAAACCTGACGTGATCCTTGCGACTAGCGCACAACAAGATTTAATTCCGTTATTACAACGAATTGCACCGGTGGTCTATTTAACCAATTTTTCGGCTCAAGATGATGCAGCAATTGTTGCTATCCGTCATTTTAAAACTTTGGCGACATTGTTTAATAAACAACAACAAGCAGAAAAACAATTAGCCCAGTTAGATAAACAGTTTGAGTTATTACGCGCAAAACTAGCACAAGTCTATCCTAACAATACTGAAGTCACCGTCATCCGATTTTCAACGCTGACCTCGGTATTTCTGCCAACGGAAAATGCGAGTATCAATTATGTTTTACAACGCTTAGGACTGAAACCTGCCGTAAAATTACCAGCACGACCTTGGGGGATCACTCAGCGCCGTATTAATGAACTTAGTCGTATTGATGATGGCTATGTTTTATTTCTACGTCCTTTTCCTGATGAAAAAAAACTTGCCGATGCTCGTTTATGGCAAGCGATGCCGTTTGTACAAAAAAATCAGGTAAATGGGGTCATTCCTGTGTGGAATTATGGCGGTGTCTATTCGCTACAACGTATGGCGCAAGCGATCACCGATAGCTTACTGGAGATTGCACCAGCACCATGAAAATAACCTCCTTATTCGGTTTTATTTTATTGCTCTTGGTATTAGCCATTGGCAATCTTCAATTAGAACCTGGGCTCTCTATTAGCCAGCAAATTAGTCTTATTTTTTCGCCACAATCAGCACAAAATTTTTCAGAAATTTTTTATCTTTATGGGCAACTACCTCGCTTAGTGATGGCGTTATTAGTGGGTGCGACATTGGGTTTAGTTGGCAGCTTAATGCAGCAACTAACACAAAATAATCTCACCTCTCCACTGACTTTAGGAACATCTTCTGGTGCTTGGCTTGGGCTGGTTATCCTATCGATCAGTTTCACTGATTTAAGTGCGGATTTTGCACCACTAGTCGCAATGGGTGGTGGATTATTAGCGTTTGTACTTGTTGTGACGATCACCGGACTACGTAACATGACAGGCCTACCTCTCATTGTTTCCGGCATGGTTGTTAATATTCTTCTCGGCGCTATCGCAACGGCGCTTATTACGCTAAACAGCCAATTTGCTCAAAATATTTTTATGTGGGGTGCCGGTGATTTAACACAAGATGGTTGGTCGGCAGTCATTCGATTGCTGCCACAATTATTACCTGCGTTATTTATTATTATTGCAGCCCCTCGAATTTTAACTGTCTTACGCCTTGGACATGACGGCGCACAGGCAAGAGGATTATCAGTTTTACCCATTTTTATTTTATTTATGGTTGTTGCTACATGGCTAGTTGCTGCCGTAATAAGCACTATTGGTGTGATTGGCTTTATTGGTTTATTAGCACCAAACATTGTCAGAGCTTTTGGTGCAAGAACAGCGCTGAGTGAATTGTTAGCAAGTGCCTTATTAGGTGCATTACTTCTGTTATTCGCTGACACTTTAGCCATTGCCATAAGCCAATGGTTACATTCCGTAATCCCAACAGGCGTCATGGCCGCTGCAATCGGAGCACCAGCACTGATTGCTTTTAGTCGCAGAACCTTTAAAGCCCAAGATAGCCTCACCCTACTATTAAAACCCATTATTCGCCCACAATGGTTGTACCGTGCAGGCGGCTGTATCATATTTTTACTTGCAGTAGGAATGACGCTCTCTGTTTTTTTACAAAACTCAGAACATGCCTTAGTTTGGCAATTACCAGAAGCATTTCAATGGGCACTTCGGTGGCCACGATTGCTAACAGCACTAATAGCGGGTATCGCTCTTTCTGTCGCGGGTACATTATTACAGCGCTTAATCTACAACCCTCTTGCAAGTCCAGATATTCTTGGCGTCTCTTCGGGAGCTACTGTAAGTTTGATTATGGTAAGCATGATTCTAGGGACAACCATACAAACTTCATTATGGGGAGTGGCTTTATTAGGCAGTTTACTGGTGTTAGCCTTGTTACTTTTATTAGGCCGACGACATCAATTTGCACCTGCGAGTCTGATATTGATCGGGATTTCGCTAACCGCCTGCCTTGAGGCCTTTGTCCAATTTTTCCTCGCTCAAGGAACGCTCAGCAATTATCGTATTCTATTGTGGCTTTCTGGTTCAACCTATCGAGTCAATGATCAACAAGCCATTCTATTCTCAATCATTGTTGTATTACTTGTTATTGTCACATTATCGCTAAGTCGCTGGTTAACATTGTTGAGTATTGGTCGTGCATTTTCCCAAGCTCGTGGATTACATGCGGGGAAAGCGACAATGTTACTGCTAGGATTAGTTGCTCTACTATGTGCTTTAGTAACAGCAACTGTAGGGCCTTTGGCTTTTATTGGGTTAGTCGCGCCTCATATGGCCGCACTGTTGGGGGCTCAGAAAGTGAAATCACAACTGATTTTGGGTAGCCTACTTGGTGCAACCTTAATGGTTTGGGCAGATTGGTTAGGACAACTCATTATTTATCCGTCCCAAATTGCAGCAGGGACTTTAGTTGCCATTCTTGGGGGTAGCTATTTTCTAGCCTTAATGGTGATCAATCGGTTCCGTACTTAATACTCATATTCATGCCTTCAGCTTGCATATAGAAGGCATGAATATTATTTCACTTTAAGCTGAATTACTTTTCTTCATCACGTAAAGTCAACACTTCATAACCATCTTTAGTCACTAAAATGGTATGTTCCGATTGTGCCGACAGCTTTTTATCACGAGTAACAACGGTCCAGCCATCTTTTTTAGTTTTGATTTTCATGGCACCTTGGTTAATCATTGGCTCAATCGTAAAGGTCATGCCCTCTTTAAGTACCACCCCTTTACCACGAATTCCATAATGTAATACTTGCGGGTCTTCATGCATTTCACGACCAATACCATGACCGCAATATTCACGGACAATACTGTAGCCATTGGATTCTGCATGATGCTGTATCGCAGAGCCAATATCCCCTAATGTAGCACCCGGCTTGACCTGCTTAATCCCTTCCCACATAGCGGCATAAGTATCTTTAACCAGTTTTTTTGCTAATGGGGATGCTTCAGGCATCGCATACATTTTGCTTGAGTCTGCAATAAAACCGTTTTTTTCGAGTGTAATATCGACATTAATAATATCTTTGGCTTTCAAGTACTCATCATCTTTGGGCACACCATGACAAACCACTTCATTAACGGACGTATTTAATACATAAGGATAGTCATATTGCCCTTTACTTGCCGGACGCGCTTGCAACTCATTGACGATATAACTTTCAACTTTATCGTTAATTTCCATGGTCGAGATACCCGGCACCATAATAGAATCTAACATGTTGAAAACACGTGCTAATAATCGGCCTGACTCACGCATCAGCTCAATCTCATCAGCTGTTTTGATGGTAATATTATTCATGCGTTTTTCCTTTTTGTTCAATAACTTCTTTTTCAAGCATTTCATTAATTAACATGGTAAATGTTTTATTTGGATTCAATTCAGCCTGCATACCTATTTTGATCCAAAACTCCGCTTGTGAATTGATTGAGCGCGACATGACCTGACTCGCATATCGCAAATAATCATGCAGTTCATCTGAAATTTTAACTATTCCCAAAATCGCACCCTTGAACATACAAAATATAGTTGTTTCATATATAGATCATATACCAACGAGGTTATTGATAAAAGTCATCAAGTAACTGATAGCACAAATCAGTCATCTAATTCGTCAATTTAGCCCTTATATCTTTCCTAAGATGAATACACCGTCAAAGTATTTTTTATTTGAATCCGTTATCCTAAATGTCGGGACGATATCGCCTCCCGTGATTTAGAGATATTTATTAATATTATGGGTATCTCTTATTTTATATACCCTATATCGCTAAAAACTTATAATTCAATACAGCATGGACTCAATAAATGAGAGCTGGAGAAAAACATGTATAACAAAATTTTAGTCCCTATTGATATTACAGAGAAAAGCTTGGCACATTTAGTTCTATCTCATATTCAATATCTTGCTGAATATGAACATGCTCATATTCATTTTCTAGCCGTGATCCCAACAATCCCGTTCTATACCACAATGGGATTTGGTTTCGCAGAAAAAGCGGATAGCGAGCAAGAAAATGTCACTAAAAAATTAGCTGAAATAATTAATGAATTTAAAATTCCAGCAAGCAAATATAGTGCTCAAGTTGTCATGGGAACGCCAAGAGATGAAATATTGCGTGTCTCTGAAGAAATTTCTGCGGATTTAATTGTGATTGGTTCAAGACGCCCAGGTATGTCAACCTACTTCCTAGGCTCAACTGCATCCATGATCATCCAAAACTCAAAAATATCGGTATTAACCGTTCGCTAATTCTCCCTTTAAATCAAATAACAAGAAATCTACCTCAGTGGATTTTTTGTTATTATTTTATTTTTTCACTAATAATTCCCTATCCTCCAAAATATTAGATTGTATTTATACCTAAATCCATGCACATTATCCTTATTTGATAATTAACCTAACATCCACACTTTTCCCTCTAGGAATCTAATGAAAAAATATTTACTTGGTATCAGCATCGCAGTAAGCGTGGTATTAGCAGCACTTCTGATTGTTGCCGCTATCATGTTTTACAATATGAAAGACAAAGCGATTGAGATCTTAGAACAAGTAAAATCAGGTGATTATGCTGAATTAGTAAAACAAAATACTCAAGATTTAGTACCTGAATCATTGAAAAATTTACAGGCAATAACTATTGAAGGCGATCAATGTGAATATTTTTATCAAAAAGTGGATTCTGTAATTGCTTACTTAAATGATAACCCTGAGATTACGGGCTCAGAAATATATTCAAACCAACTTTCAACGCTTAAAAGTACGATTGAAAAAACACCATCCACATTCAAAAATGCAGCCTGTGAAAAAGGGATATCTAGTTTGAATTACATTATTAATACAGTATCCCCCAGCCAATAAAGCTCAACGGGACTAACCCATAATAAATTGATGACCTTCATTGCTATAACTCCACATTGTCATAGCACAATAATTTACACCACCATTTGGGTGCTAAATCTGTAAATGAATGGTATTCGAGTTCTAAATCGTGACTAGATAAATTATCCATCACACCAGTTAATAATGCGACTGTAGGTGCGTCATCAATAGCACCTATAGAGCTACCGCACTGTGGACAAAAAGCACGGCTTGAATATTCGGATGAGCGATAAACAGCAGGCTTCCCACCTTTACCTATCCATTCAACACGGCTTGCCGGAAATTCAATCCATACCGCCATTTGTGCGCCTGTATGTTTTTGGCAAATATCACATGAACAAGAATGCACATTCGATGGCTCAAATGCACGAAACTGAATATGACCACATAAACACCCACCAGCAATAACCTTATCCATTGCAAATACCTCAAAATAAAACAATAACGCTACCACAAGTCAATATAAATACGATTAATTTAAGCTTAAATATGTGGCTTTTTAAATATAAAAATAAAGCTCTCCAAAATAGAGAGCCTTAATGATTAATAGACACACTTATACTATTGAATACTTTTACCCTGAATGTTTTTCGCTGCTGATTAATATCTTCAAGTAGTGCATTCACTTGTTCTGAGGTAAATGCCCTTTATGCCTTATTTAATAGGTTAGGCCAATATATACCGATGATCGGGTTGAATACCCACGGCGGTATCATTTTCGCTTATTTAGGCGGGATTGCACTCCATGTATGGACGATTAAAGGTTATTTCGAAACGATTGATGGCTCACTAGAAGAAGCCGCAGCATTAGACGGTGCCACACCTTGGCAGGCATTCAGACTGGTTTTACTGCCGCAACAGTGTTATCCGCAATTCCAATTACTATTGTATTTTTACTAGCACAACGCTGGCTGGTTAATGGGTTAACCACAGGTGGCGTAAAAGGCTAAAACTGACAATGATTGCTCCCCTTATCAACCAAGGGGAGCAACAAAAATTACTCACTTACCCAAGTTTCTGATTGTACCAACCACTCATATTGTCCTATCACATCCCGTTGATTTAGCCAACGTGACAGCATATCTAACATCAACATTACACTGACGTCTTGTTTCTCTTTTAGGCTATGATTAGTTGGTAAATACTGCACTCGCTGGGCGTAACTTTTATTTGGCGTATGCAGCGCTAAAGCCAATTGTCCATCGTCAAAACACCCTATTGCTAATCCAATAGCGACATTTTGCTGAGCTGATATCTGCTTTGCCTGTTTGGCAAGCTGTTGCAGCGTTGGTTGAGCGTCTCGCTCAACCACTTCGCTTGGCGTAAATAGTCCATCAACTGAACGTAATATCCAACTCAATAAGCCTGCACTAAATTGTTCACTCACTGCCACTTGTAGCTGTTTTTCACGCAATTTTCGGCTAATCGCACTCGGTAAACCTTCGGTTCCTTCAAAAACAAGATTATCGCCAACCCCTTGTTTAATCACTTGCCAATGGGCTTCCATCTCATCACGCATTGACGCAGGACCTGTAAGTTTTAACTCTATAATCGGCATTGAAGAGCGATACCCCAAAACACAATTTTGAGGATGAGTTAGGCTATCAAACTGCTTTGCTAAACTGCTTTCGCTGCGACCAAAACTGGTTAATCGTAAGCAAATTGGAGGCTCAGGTAATGTAAAACGTTGTTGTAAACGAGGTAGGATCTGTTGGTTAATCATTACTTTGAATTCAGAAGGTACGCCCGGTGTAAAAAATAGCAAACAGCCATTGATCTCGACAGAAAACCCGCAAGCAGTACCCACAGGATTATCGATGAGCTCTGCATTTTCAGGTAATAACGCCTGCTTTCTATTCGTTTCAGGCATTACCCGCCCGCGAGCAACGAAGTAGCGCTCCATAACGTCAATCCACTCAGAATGCTCGACTAGTGGCACACCTGCCGCTTTTGCGGCAGCTAATGCACTTAAATCATCACTCGTCGGCCCAAGTCCACCATTTACAATTAAAATATCTGCGTGGAGGCTACGCTCAAGAAATATTTCAACTAAATGGGCTAGTTCATCACCAACGGTTGTTCGGCAACTTAAAGGAAGACCTTGCTGGAAAAAGCAATCTGCAAGCCATGCAGCATTTGTATCTATAATCTGCCCATGTAGCACTTCATCACCGGTACTTAGCATCTCAACAACTAACATTACGCATCCTTGGCTTATCCATTCATTATTTAACTAAACTACCCCATTATCACCATCACTAAAATCAATATTTAAACATAATAAATAATCGCCAAATAAGTAAAACGCAGTTACTGAGCAACTGTTTCGCTAGTAGGAACAGACGAAAAAACAAATAAAACAATAAAAATCAATATCTTAATCTTTAATTAATATCTATCCCTAAAATTTTAAAATCAATTCAGTGACCAGTTTAACAAAAATGCAATAACTCATTTACTTTATCAATCAATTCATCTAAATATAGTCATATTACGAAATGGAACACTGTTCCTTATAAGGGAACAATGAATATAACAATAATCCCATTTTACTTATTACCTTTGCATTCAGGGGGCATCATGAATAATCGGCTACAATCAGCAGGATTTGTTTTATTACTACTTAATTATTTTTCATTAAAAAAACCTGTTTGGGGTGTGCGCGAATTAGCTCGACACATAGATAAGAGCCCTTCTGTTGTTCAGCGCGGCTTTAATATTTTAGAAGAACAAGGCTTTTTACAAAAAAATAAAAATAAAGAATATCTACTAGGTTTACGTTGTATTGAATTAGGTCACCTAGCTAATAATACGCGCCAATTTTCACAATTAGCTACTGACTATCTACGCCCCTTATCAGAAAAAACGCATGAAACTGTATTTATATATCGGCGATATGATGATATCGCTATTTGTAATTTTATTTTAGAAAGTGACCATTTTATTCGTTTTACATCAACTGAAGGTGAAGCATTATCACTTCATGAAGCACCTTTTACTCAAGTCATTCTTGGTTCTATGAATACATTATATATTCAAGACTATTTGATAAGACATAATTTACAGGATGACTTAATTTTAAAAACTAAATTACAACATTATGCAAATGAAGGTTATGCCTATTCAAAAGAAGCATACCTTGCAGGAACTCAAGGTTTATCTGTTCCTATTTTCTCATTTGAGAAAGGGGTATTAGGTTCGTTATGTATTGCAGCATCAAGCCAAAGTAAAGATTTAACTGAATATTATCCATTATTAAAATCTACAGCATCCCAGCTATCCGCCATATTTTAATTGTTGTTTATGGCTAAATAAACCATCGAAAATATACGATGGATATATATTAAAAATATAAAAAAATAGGTAATCTCTATGAATGTATCTCAACATAAAAATGATACAGAGGTACGTGTATCTATATTTTCACCACCATTATTTATCGCAATAATTATATTATCTTTTGTGGGTGCCATTATCGGTATCCAAATTATCGTCACACTCGGGATATCAGCTAATACCTCAATTATTGGTGCCGTATTAGCCATTTTATTATCTCGTATTCCCATATCTATATTTTCATCATTTCGATTTATAGACGCACAAAATTTAATTCAAACCAGTATTTCAGCCGCTACTTTTGCAGCCGCCAATGGGTTAATGATTGCGATTGGAGTGCCTTGGGTGCTTGGAATGCCTGATTTAATTTGGCCAATGATGGCTGGCGCATTTATGGCAATCATTATTGACGGCACTATTTTGTATGGCTTGTTTAATACCAAAGCGTACCCTGCTAGCGCATCATGGCCCGCAGGCGTTGCAACAGCCGAAACCTTATGGGCAGGTAATAAAGGTGGAAAACGACTAGGTGCATTGCTTGCCGGCTTCACCTTTGGCGCCGTTGGTGCCGGATTCGGAATTCCAATGGCATCCGCAGGTATTGCCTTAATTGGCAGTATTTTCGCTTTATTCATGTTTGCAATAGGTCTACTTATTCGTGGTTTTTCTGAGTCTGGCTTAATTCCCTATAACCTATATGAACACTATGTACCTCACGGTGTCATGATTGGTGCGGGCATCGTGGCATTAATACAAATTGGTTTTATTGTTTTTCGTAAAAAGAAAGATGATAACCAACAAATTGAAGAAAGTGATGAATTAGCTCAAAGCAGTAGCCGAATTAAAAAAACACTCCTTAAAGGCGCTTTCTTTTATTTTCTCACTGCGCTCACGCTAACTTTTATTAGCCAGATATTTGTCACGATGACATTACCGCAATTAATTGGTTTCTTGATTTTTGCGACTTTAACGGCATTAGTTCAAGAAATGATAGTTGGTATGGCTGCGATGCATTCCGGTTGGTTCCCTGCCACAGCGGCTGCTTTAATTTCCCTCATGATTGGCGTCTTATTAGGTTTTCCACCTGAAGCACTTGCTGTTTTAGTTGGATTTTGTGTCGCAACTGGACCTGCGTTTGCAGATATGGGCTTTGACCTTAAAACCGGATTTATGATCCGAGGCTATGGTAAAAATCCAAGTGCTGAAATTTATGGGCGAAAACAACAATATTTTGCTGCTATCGTCGGTTTTTTCTGTGCCTTAGTGGTCGTTGCATTAACTTACGATTTCTATTTTGAACAAGATAAAATTGTACCTGCCTCACGTTTATACGCGGCAACAATCCAAGCAGGCAGCTCATCAGAAGTTGCCATGATGCTACTTCTATGGGCTGTTCCTGGGGCAATCATTCAACTTATTGGCGGCGCCAAACATCAAATTGGAGTGCTGTTCTCTACAGGCCTAATGATTAACTACCCGATTGCAGGCTGGACCGTATTAGTTGCTTTAGCTATACGCATCATTGTGGCCCGTTTCTTTAATGTCAGTTCAGACAAAATTTCTACTTTTGCGGGCGGACTCATTGCCGGTGATGCCCTTTACTCTACAGCAAAAGCCTTTCTACCGACAATCAAAGCAAAATTGCTTTCACTGTTAGCTCGCTAGTTTTGCACTAGGAAAACAATAATCATGAATATATGGCAACAAGTCTACCAAGATACATTAGTTTCCCAGCATTATGCTTATTTTGATACAGGTGCTGCGGCACCACCACCAAAACCGGTTATTGATGCGGTTAAAACATATTTGAATAAAACTGCCGAACGAGGAATTTATTTACCTAGTTTTCGCAAAGAAACCTATCAACGTGTAGAAAACTGTCGTCGTAAACTGGCTCAGTTTATCGGTGCCGATGAAACTGAAATCGCATTTACAAAAAATGGTACTGAATCCATTTGTTTAGTTGCCCGAGGAATTTCTTGGCACTCCGGTGATGAAGTAATTCTGCCTGATACCGAAATGCTCAGTAACATAGCGATCTGGCAGCTTTTAGCCAAAGAAAAAGGCATAAAAATAGTAACAGTTAAAGCAGATAACCAAGGTGTCATCTCACCTAAAACTATTGAACAAGCCATAACTTCAAAAACAAAATTAGTGAGCTTTGTTGCCCTATCAAATATTACAGGTGTCGTACAACCCGTTCAGTCAATTTGTGAGATAGCAAAACAACATGGTGTTCTCACCCACGTTAGCGCATCTCAAGCCCTTGGCATGTATAGCATTAACGTACAAGAGTGGCAGTGTGATTTTTTATCGTCTTGTGGTCGTAAAGGATTAAGAACAATTGAGGGAATTGGTATTCTTTATGTACGCAACGCATTAATACCCACTCTTACACCGATGTTAGCTGGCTGGTGGAATTGTAATGTTGATGCAAACTCTGGAGATATCACATTACCCATCACCGCCAAACGATTCGAAGCAGGTTGCCCTAACATCCCAGCCATTATCAGCCTCGATGCAGCATTAGATTATGCACTCAATATTGGGATGACGCAGATTGAAATACGTAACCGCCAATTAACTGAATATGCGATGAGCAAATTATCGTCAATACCTAATATCGCAATATATGGCCCAACAAATAGCCATCAACGTCTTGGTATTATCCCATTTAATATTAAAGGAATATCTTCTGACATCTTAATGCAAACACTAGAAGCTAAAAATATCATTATTGAATCAGGTCATTTTATGGCAACTGCTATTTTACAATTTTATCAAATTGAAAAAATGGCACGACTTTCGCTACATTATTTTAATCAAGAGTCAGAAATTGACCAATTAGTTAATTGTATTCATGAAATCATTATGGAGTATAAAAAATGACAAATGCATTATTAATGAGTAGCTCACGTATGGGCCAACAAGGTTATTTATCCCATGCTCATGAACAAATTCATCGTTTATTACAGCATAAACACCAAGAAATATTATTTATTCCTTATGCTGCTGTTTCATTTAGTTTTGATGAGTTCGAAAAAATTGTTCAGCCAGTTTTTGAATCTCTTGGCTATACGCTTAAATCTATTCATCATTTCAGCGATCCTATTGCCGCGGTTAATCAAGCCCAAGCTATTGCTGTCGGTGGTGGTAATACCTTTGCACTATTAAAACGCCTTTATGATGCACAATTAATTGATTTAATATCACAGCGCGTCAAACACGATAATTTACCCTATATAGGTTGGAGTGCAGGCAGTAACATTGCAACGCCAAGCATACGAACAACTAATGACATGCCAATTGTACAACCGCCATCATTTCGTGCACTAAATCTTACTCCATTCCAAATTAATCCACATTTTATTTCAGGAAAACCTGTTGGTCATAATGGAGAAAGTCGTGAGGAGCGCTTAAATGAATTTTTGACATTAAATCCGAATGAAGAATTGCTCGCTTTATATGAAGGCACTGCATTGTTAATTGAAAATGATCAGGCAACTATTTTAGGTGATAAAAATGCCTTATGGTTTAAAGCACCAAATCAGATAGATGAAATAAAAACCAATCAACAATTTCCATTAAATATGATAAAAGGAGTTGAATAATGTCATTAAAATATGTCAGTCAATTCTATGAACTACTCGATAATCCGCATATTAATGGGCAAAAAATTGTTAATATATTAAAATCAGTCAGCCCACCGAATGCTGAAATTATCCTCAATTCTGTTCATTATGAAGAGCCTGAAGATACCAGCCAACTTTGTGACTTTATTAAAGTTATTATTCCTGGCACTAATGGAAAATCACAAGGCGGTCACTATCCCACATTAGGTATTATTGGTCGTTTAGGTGCACAACAAGCTCAACCAAACCGTATCGGTTTAGTGTCAGACGCTGATGGCTCCATAGTGGCTTTCGCAAGTGCGATGAAGTTATTAGAAATGGCCTCAACCGGAAGTCGACTAAAGGGTGATGTTATTATCACCACGCATATTGCCACCCATGTTTCAATTACCCCTCACGAGCCGGTAGATTTTATGGGCATGCCTGTATCATCAACCACCATGAATCAATATGAAGTCGATGCCCAAATGGATGCTATTTTATCCATCGATACCTCTAAAGGTAACAGTATAATAAAGCACAGAGGAATTGCCATTTCCCCCACCGCAAAGCAAGGCTATATTTTGCGCGTTGCCCCTGATTTAGTGCGTTTATTAGAGTATGCAACAGGAAACATGGCCAAAACCTTCCCAATTACCACACAAGATATTTCACCCTACGATAACGGTGTCTATCACTTTAACTCCATCATGCAGCCTCATGTTGCAACAGATGCTCCGGTCGTGGGACTCGCAATCACGGCGAATACCATTGTTCCCGGCTCTGAAACTGGAGCAAGTTATGAAAATGAACTTATTGATGCAACTCGTTTTGCCGTTGAAGTTGCTAAACAATTTTGTTGGAATAAAATCAAGTTTTATCAACAAGATGAATATGATGCCCTGTATAACCTCTATGGCTCTTTAGCTCAAATTCAGGGAACAAAATAAATAATAGTTTAATTCATTGTTATTCCTGAAATTTTTTGTGATTAAACCATTTTAGAAAAAAAGTATAATTTAAAAATAATATCCAATAAAAAACGCCTCGCTATAACCAACAATAGAAAGGCGTTTTATTTTATCTTTGAAATAATAAACTAATTTGCGCCACGACGATTCTTAGCATAAGTATCAAAAGCAACAGCTAGAATAATAATTAAGCCTGTAATAATTTGTTGATAGTAGGCTGAGACATTCATTAACACTAATCCATTAATGAGTAGCCCCATAATAATCGAACCAATAACAGTACCACCAATTCGTCCATAACCGCCCATCAATGATGTTCCACCAATAACAACCGATGCAATGACTCGAAGCTCAAAGGTAAAACCTGCTACTGCTTCTGCGCTGCCTAAGCGAGCACTTAAAATAAAGCCGGCAAGACCTGCCAAGCAACCAATAACCACATACACACTGACTAAAACTCGATTAACATTCACACCAGCAAGTCGAGCAGCTTCGCGGTTACTGCCGACGGCATAAACAAAACGTCCCCAACGACTTTTATGCAATGCAAAGAAGCCAATCACAGCAACAATAGCAAAAATCCAGATAGGAATAGAAACACCAAGTAGCTCACCTCTACCCCACCAGCGATATCCTGCGTCGAAACCTGAAATAGGTGCGCCATCATTGATCACTAAAGTCACACCACGCCAAATTGTCATACCGCCAAGTGTGACAATAAAAGGAGGAATATTTAAACGCGTCACACCGAGACCATGTAGAAAACCGATAAAGGTACCGACCGCTAAGCAAATCACAAGTCCCACTAGCCAACTCATGCCGCCCCATGCTGCTGGGTCAATACCGACAAGATTATCGCCTTTAATCACAAAAGCGGCGGTCATTGCACAGACGGCAAGTATTGAGCCTACGGATAAATCAATTCCAGCGGTTAAAATAACTAATGTCATGCCCACCGCCATAATGCCGTAAATAGACACTTCGGTCAGAATATTGGTGACATTTCGCTCACTAATAAAATTACTGTTTTGCGTTTGAAAAAATAAAATCAATAACACCATGAAAATCAATACGCCAAAACGCTCAAAAAAGGCGATAAAATCAATTTTTTTACGGCCAACTGCCGCAGCTGATTGTTGTTGTGACATAAAAGCCTCTCTTATACGGCAGCGCTTGCTTGCAAACTGTGATGGCAAATTGCCATCATGGTCATTAATTTCTCTTCCGTTGCATCATCTCCTTGAATTTCACCCGTTAAACGACCTTCGCTAATGGTGATGATACGATCAGAAATCGCCATTACTTCAGGTAAATCAGATGAAATGACAATCACTGCAACGCCTTTTTTTGCCATCTCAAAAATAACTTGATGTACTTCAGACTTAGTCCCCACATCAATTCCTCGAGTTGGCTCATCAACAATTAATATTTTAGGGTTCATCGCCATACAACGTGCCAATATCACTTTTTGTTGATTACCACCTGAAAGTTTGCGTACTTCTTGTTCACTATTAACCATTTTAATTTGCAGTGCTTGCCGATAGCTCTCAATCAAATCATTTTCTTTACGAATATCAACCATCCACCCCATTTTCATTAGGTTCGCGAGCCCTGATAACGACAGGTTGTAACGAATTGACAACCCAAGCGCTGCGCCTTCTTTTTTTCTATCCTCTGGCACTAAAGCAATCCCTTTCTCAAGGGCATCCATCGGATTAATCGGCTGATAAGACTGTCCATCAAGGGTAAACTCACCTTTAGCATATTTATCTGCACCAAATATGCACCGAGCGATTTCAGTTCTGCCCGCCCCCATTAAGCCTGCAATTCCTAAAATCTCACCTTCATGGACTTCAAAATGAATATCGTGAAGCGCAATGCCGTGCGGATCGAGAGGTGGTTTCTCTTTACACAGTCCATTCACCGAAAAACGAACAGGTTTATCACGATGATAAGTTTCGCTATAAGGTCTTCTTTCAAAAATCACATTGCGTCCCACCATCATGCGAATAATGTCTTGAACTGTGGTTTTTGCGACTTCCCCTGAGCCGGTATAGCGCCCATCTTGAAATACCGTAAATTTGTCACAAATTTGAAAAACTTCATGTAATCGATGTGTCACATAAATCACACTCACACCCCGATTTTTTAATTCGCGAACAACTCTATGCAAACTTTCTACTTCAATATCACTCAGTGCCGCAGAAGGCTCATCCATCACAATTAATTTGGCATTGAGCGTTAATGCACGAGCAATTTCAATCATTTGCTGCTGAGCAACACTCAACCTTGCGACTTGCGTGGTCGGTGAGATAGATAATTGTAGATAATCCAATACGGCTTTAGCTTCTTGATTTACTACGCGTTCATTGACCATCCACTTCATATTAAGCGCTTCGCGACCGAGAAACATATTTTCCGCAACAGTCATATTCGGCAGTAAATTAAACTCTTGATAAATAGTGATAATGCCTTTTTGTTGACGAAATACAGGCGAATCATTCCCACCAAGCATTTCACCATTAAACCAAATGTCACCACTTGTTTGCGGTTGAGCGCCCGCTAACGCTTTTAGAAATGTGGATTTACCCGCGCCATTTTCCCCTAATAAGGCATGAACTTCTCCTTGCATCACGGTCATTTGTGCATCACTCAGTGCCCATATACCGGAAAAACTTTTGGTCAGATTGGTAATTTTAAGTAGCGGCTCAGACATAAAAACTCCTTTTCAGGAAAACAGGGCTCAAAGAGCCCCGAATAAAAGGCACTGTTTTATTTTAATTCGCCAATACGTTCAGCTTGGTCAATATTGGCTTTGCTAATTACTGCCGGAGGGTAGTCTGCACCTGTAATGGCTTTTTTATCTCGAATATTATCAACCAATTGTCCCATTGCTGTTTTCACTGCATAACCGGCACGCTGATCTGCCGTAACGGACAACCAACCATCTTGAATGCGACTTAATGCTTCAGGACTTGCATCAAAACCCGTCACCATAATTTCACCGGGTTTCAAACCTTGTGCTTTTAATGCCTCGATAGCACCCAGCGCCATATCATCATTTGCAGATAAAATAACATCTGGCTTTTTCGGCAATGATGGCAGCAAACTTTCAACGATCCGCATTCCTTCTGCACGCATCCAGTTACCATTTTGATCGGCAACTAAACGATATTTACTACCGCCTTCTTGCAAACTATCGCGAATACCTTTCGTGCGTTCAATATTCGAAGAAGAACCCGGTTGCCCTGTAATTAAAATCAAATCAGCACCATCTGGAAATTGCTGTTTCACATATTCCGCAATGGCATAGCCACCTTTATAGTTATTGGCACCAAAATGTGGAACCGCTTTTTCTGCATTAATCGTGCGATCAAGGGTTACAACAGGCAGGCCTGCATTTTGAATTTCTATCACGGCATCAGCGATGGCATTAACATCATTTGGCGAAACAATAAAACCTTGAGCACCCCGTGTAATGGCGTTTTCAATATCGGCAACTTGTTTAGGAGAACTTCCCTGACCATCTAACACTTGAATATTAACATTCTGCTCTTTTGCTGTTTTTACCGCTGATTTTTGCATGTGAACTTCAAATGGCGTAGATAGCGTTGGTAAACTAAATACAATTTGCTCTTCTTTTGCCATCATTGGGTTAGAAAAACCCAATACAGCAACCAGCGCGGTCAATCTCATTATCTTTTTCATTTCACTTTTCCCACTGATTATGAATGCATGTTGTGTTTTCATTCCATCAACATAAGTAACATGTCGATAACATAGATATACATTAATGAAATATATATTCCATAATTTTTTATATGAAAGTTTTATTTTTGTTGTGTGGTTAACGAAATTTAACTGTAGACCAATGATTAGCGTAATAGAGATCACACTCCATCTTTATATTTTGCTATATCTCACTGGCCTATGAGGAAAAATGTAATGAAATGATTAATTATAAATATCGATTAAAGTTCCTTTATCTAATGATTAAGAAATATTTATTTCATTAGCTAAATAAGATAGATAAAGAAAAATGCCCTATTGAAGCTGACTTATTGATTTTATTTAAACACAAAAAAACCCGCACTTTAGGCGGGTTTCTCATCAAACTAACTCATCGTATTTTGGCGTTTAAACTAATTCAATCACTTCAAACTTAGCTTCACCGCTTAAATCGGCATCATAATCAACACCCTGTAGACCAAAACCAAACAGGCGCAGGAACTCAGCCTTATATCCTTGATAATCAGTTAATTCGTTAATGTTGTTATCATTAATTTGTTTCCAAATTTCGCGACATGTCTCTTGGACATCATCACGCAATTCCCAATCATCTAAACGTAGACGATGTTGCTCGTCAGTATCCGGCATAGCGCCACTATATAGCTTAGTCGAGAACAAGCGCTGGATTTGCTCAATACAACCCTCGTGAATGCCTTGCTCTTTCATGATTTTAAACACAATAGAGATATACAAAGGCATAACTGGAATAGCAGAAGATGCTTGAGTGACTACAGATTTCAGCACGGCAACATAAGCTGAGCCACCTTTTGCTTTCATTTTCTCATTGATAGCATGAGCTGCGCGATCCAAATCTTCTTTTGCTTTACCTAAGGTTCCGTGCCAATAAATTGGCCAAGTCAAATCGGTTCCAATATAAGAATAGGCAACAGACTGTGCGTTATCTGCCAGAACGCCTGCTTCATCTAAAGCATTCATCCACAGTTCCCAGTCTTGACCACCCATAACTTTAATTGTATCAGCGATTTCTTGTTCGTTAGCAGGTTCCACAACCGCTTCCACTAATACGTCTTTATTCGTATCGAGGGCAACCGATTTGTAGGGTTCGCCAATCGGTTTCAACGCAGAGCGTACCAATTCACCCGTTTCTGGCATTTTACGTACTGGAGAGGCAAGAGAATAAATAACTAAATCAATTTGACCTAGGTCTTGTTTAATCAGATCAATAACGGTTTTACGGCATTCATCAGAGAATGCATCGCCGTTAATACTTTTTGCGTACAAACCTTCTTCTTTAGCCGCTTTATCAAAACCAGCAGAGTTATACCAACCCGCAGATCCTGTTTTATTTTCACTGCCAGGTTTTTCAAAAAACACACCGATAGTTGCCGCACCGCTGCCAAAAGCAGCATTGATACGAGAGGCTAAACCGTAACCAGTAGATGCCCCAATAACCAAGACCTTTTTAGGACCATTTTTTAATTCGCCACGAGATTTAACATAAGCGATTTGTTCACGAACGTTGGCTTCGCAACCGGCCGGATGAGCTGTAGTGCAGATAAAGCCACGAATTTTAGGTTTAATAATCATAGTTATTCTTTCTTGGTAGTTAACAATTACATCTAATATACCTGATAATCTCCGTATACTTAAGACAGAGCGGAAATAAACCTACAAAACAGACCAGTTATTTACCGTACCTGTTCTATTTTTGCCCTATTTTAAGTCGTTTAGTGCATCAATCACTCGCCTTAAAGACTCTAACTCTCTTTCCAACTCACTTGATTTTTGTTGAGGATAATAACCACGTATTTTAGTTGCCCCTGAGCGACTGTCATAGCGATTATATCGGTCATAACAATCAAACCGTGTTTCGTGTATTTTTTTCTTTAATTTAGCAACTTTATGTCTATTTCCATGATGGATAGCGCTGTAGAGCTGGCTTTCAAGCTTATCTACTTTCTTTTCACAACCATGATTTTTTGAACCCGCCTGTGAAGATAATGGAATCAACATCACCGCCAGTACCAGCAATACTGCCTTATTCATAAAACTCTCCGAATACACCTCAATATAATTTAATGCCTATATTCCACTATCTATGAATACGCCTTCTAGTAGATTTATCTTAGTTAAAAGCACATCGCAATTTATGTATAAAACAGCAAGGGCATAGACTATGTATTAATCAACTGGCTATAACTCTCTATTTATCTATCTTATTTTTAACTACGTTATCTAAATTGTGGATCATCTTTAATCTAATAAGACATTATCTTACTTTGTTTAATATTGGCTAGCAGGGTCACAGCTAAATTATGACCTCTTTTTACAATGATGTTTATTGAATAGGGAGTATGAAATGAAAACCGAAAATAAAATAAAAGTACTTGATCTTATTTCCCCTGAAATGGGTGAAGTCATGAATTTTTACGCAAGTTTAACACCAGCAGAGCCATCAGATGGGAGCTATCAAGCCATTCGAAAAGCGTATAATGAAGATAGAAAATATTGGAATGAGCATGCTCCAAATATGCATAGAATAGAAGATGTTTTCATTCCAACGACCCATGGTGAGATTCTAACGCGAATCTTGCAACCTACGAAAAAAAGTCCAGCAACATTATTTTATCTACATGGTGGTGGGTTTATTGTCGGAAACTTAGATACCCATGACCGTATTATGCGTTTATTGGCGTTATACACTGATTGCACAGTGATTGGTATTGATTACTCTTTATCTCCTGAAGCCCCCTATCCACAAGCCATTCAAGAAATATCCGAGGTTTGTCAGTATTTTTATCAAAATGCAAAGCAGCATGATGTCAATATGAACCAAATTGGCTTTGCTGGGGACTCTGCCGGTGCAATGCTATCACTCGCGACAACACTTTGGTTACGGGATAATCAGATACATTGTGGCAAGATTAGCGCTTTATTACTTTGGTATGGGCTTTATGGATTACAAGATTCGGTAAGTCGCCAGCTATATGGCGGAGATTGGGATGGGCTCAGTCAACAAGACCTAATCGATTATGACAATGCTTATTTAACAGAGTCAGGTAGTCGGGAAGCACCTTATTATTGCCTCTTTAATAATGACCTAACTCAAAATATCCCACCTTGCTTTATTGCCAGTGCTGAATATGACCCTCTACTGGATGATAGTATTGCACTATACCGCACATTCGAGGCACACAATATTTCCCATGAATATAAAATGTACTCCGGCACATTACACGCCTTTTTACATTATTCGAGAATGATGAAAACAGCGGATAATGCCATTCGCGATGGGGCTAATTATTTTATTAACTGTTTACCCCAGTAAGAGGAGTATCTGTATTGATAAATATCAGGCGGTGATATTCCACCGCCAAATATTCAAATAATTATAATGAAGGGTAATCCGTATAACCTTCTGCGCCACCACCATAGAAGGTCTCTGGGCGTTGAGGATTAAGTGCAGCCTTTTGGCGTAAACGCGCCACTAAATCAGGATTAGCAATATAATCCCGACCAAAAGCCACTGCATCAATCAAACCTCTACTAATTAAATCTTCCGCTTTTTCTACTGAATAAGCGCCTGCACCGATAATCACACCCGGAAAACGCGCGCGGACTTTCTGACGAAAATCATCACTATAGGGCTGACCACCCGCCCAGTCGGGTTCAGACATATGCAGATAACCAATGCCTCGTTTCGCTAATTGTTCAATTAGATACAATGCATCAGCTTCTTCATTTGGTCCATTATCCATATTTTGGAATGAACCAATCGGAGAGACACGAATACCGATTCTTTCTGGCGCCCATTCTGCGCTCACTGCATCAATCACTTCTAATACTAAACGTGCGCGGTTTTCAACACTACCACCATAACTGTCAGTACGATGATTAGCTGATGGCGATAAGAATTGATGCAATAAATAACCATGTGCGGAATGAAGCTCAACCATATCAAACCCTGCTTCACGTGAATTAGCGACGGCTTGACGGAAATCATCAACAATCCCAGGAATTTCATCTAATTCCAAAGCTCTCGGCATTGAAGTGTCAACACGTGTTGCATGACCATTTTCATCTCTCAGTGACGTCCGAGTGCCCGCGCTAATCGCAGAAGGCGCAACAGGTGCTTGTCCATTAGGTTGCAAACTCGCGTGAGAAATTCGACCTGTGTGCCAAAGCTGAACCGCGATGCGGCCATTTTCAGCATGAACACCCTCAGTTATTTTCTTCCATGCAGCGATTTGTTCTGGGCTGTGTATGCCCGGTGCGCCAGCATATCCTTTAGCTTGAGCTGAAATTTGAGTGGCTTCAGAAATAATCAGACCTGAACTTGCTCGTTGACGATAATATTCACCCATTAGTGGCGTAGGAATATCGCCCGGTTCAATACTACGCATACGAGTTAAAGGCGCCATAAATATACGATTTGGTGCTGTGATTGCCCCTACTTTTAAAGGCGTAAAAATTTTTTCTTCTGACATATCGGTTCCTTAATAGACCGGTCGATTAGTAACTATCGAAATAAAAACGCCAGCTAACAGTTTGGCGTATAAATTATTGTTTTTACATGTAACATAGCGCTTTCTAATGGTGCCAGACTACGGGTAATTTTAGCTTGTAAGTTAGCCCCTAGCCATAAAGAATAGAGTACTTGCGCATTGGTTATCGTATCACCAACAAACGTTAGTGTTTTTTCTTCACGACCTTTATCTAGCGTCTGTACCAACAGAGCAATAATCTGTTTAACACCCTTATCCATTGCAATATTCATATCTTCAGAAAGATCGCACACTTCGGCAGAAAGCTTGACCGTTAAACAACCATTAATATGCCCATTGAAATTAGATTGCTCTAACAGTCCACCATAATAGGCTAAAATGCGATCACGATAATTACCCTCACCATGTTCGAAATAAGCAGCTAGCTGCTGATGGTATCGAGCATAATAACGCTCTAGCATTGCGACACCAAATGCCTCTTTCGAACGAAAGTAATGATAGAACGAACCTTTTGGCACTTCTGCGGTTTTAAGCAGCTCATTGAGCCCCATTCCGGTAAAACCACGATGCAAACAAAGACGTTCGCCAGTGATTAAAAGGTGTTCTTGTGTATCATGCTCTGTATTTCTGTTCATATTCTCACTGTAATAGACCAATCGGTCTAATGCAAGTATTTCTCTTGTCTATCTGTGCTATTAAACACTTTAAAAGACACCGCATACTTTATTAAATATATTTATTCTTTTGATTTATAACAATAAAAATGAATAATAGATTGCCCTATATTATTTAATACAGGGCATTATATGTTATTTAAACATTTTTTCTTTCAATTGTTTCTTCACCCCAAAACAATCTGTCTGCTTTAGTTTTAGAAAAGGCTAAAGGAAGAATCTCATCAGATCCTTCTTCCCAAATTTGTTCAGCGAGCACTTCATCATTATTTGCTAATTCAAATATAGCCTGAGCAATTTCAATCGACGTTTCTCTCACTTTTGCCCACTCAGTAATATCGTGCAGATCTTTCATTTTAGCTCCTTAATTATAATGGCAATAACTCAATAACTAATCGTGATGACCAAATAATAGCATGAGAAAATAATCCGAGTGTTAGGGTACAATGTCAATGGTTATTATGACTTGAGATGTCAATTCCCTCAGACCCCATCATTAATCTTTCGATATCTACGCGAAAAGAGTATAGCAAGTATTCTACCCATCATTTGCTTCATTAGATAACTACCAATCAAAAGGCTATCAGAAGATAAATTCAACATATTGTAAAATAAAAATATAACCAAAATTACTACAATAATTTATCATAATAATAGTCATTCTGATTTTTTGATGTGAATAAAAATGGGGCATTTAAATGCCACCGTTTTTATTGATGAAATGCTATTTGAACTGTTCAGATTCGTACTTTTATACTTGAATGTTAAGTGTTCACATTCATACTTCAAATTTATACTAAAGCTACCCGTTAAGTGTCTTTATTTTCCTGCGATTTTATTTCGGCTAAAACCATCTCTTTCATCCAATCAGCAAGCAGCGGTTTAGTTTTCACTGAATCAAGTAAAGCACGTTCTTTTTTGGTCAAACGAATGACCACAACCTCTGTTTTCATCGTAGACATATCTGTATCCTTCTAATAAAGATAGAATACTGACATAAAATTCTGATAGAACGGTCTGAATTACATATTTTTACATAAAAACATACGCAATAACAAAACAATAATCTACTTTAAAAAATAACTTTCCATATATCTTACTTCTATTAAGTTTCTTAAATACAACTAAGGCCAAGAGGTTAGTAGTAACTCAGATAAAAATAATATTTTAATTGGCTACATAACAACCACAATCTTAATGATAGCGAGTCTCACTTGTTTAACATCTAATGATAAGATCTGAATTTCTCACATAAATTGATTGAATTTTAATCTAATTATAACAACATATTCCATAATCTAAACAATAATGAGTCATACAACAACCACATCATATAATTCCAATTTATTGGTAATAAATATAATAATTAGTATCAATCTATAACTATTAAATGCTTACCGTAAACGATTGCTTTATTAATTATTAATAGTAATCGATTGCATATTCAATAAACTAAAAACATAAGATAAATTTTCATTATAATTTCAGCATGTACTGCGACTAATAACATTAATAACACTTAGAGACAAAACTCAAATTAAAACCCATTATCAATAAATCCTAGAATAAAAATAAATTTATTTTAATAACAAGCAATTTATATTATAGATTTAGTATATCAATTACTGTTACTATGCTCATTTGCAGTAGTAGTAATCAATTCAAGTTTTTCTGAGGGAAATATGAGCAACAAAAACATTCAGCGGCTATTTGCTATTAGCTGCCTATCTTATTCATTTACTGGTGCTTTAATTATCGTAACCGGTATGGTAATGGGCGATATAGCTCAATACTTTAACGTTCCAATAACAAGCATGAGTAATACTTTTACATTTCTTAATACTGGTATATTGATTGCCATATTTTTAAATGTTTGGTTGATGGAAATATTTTCAATTAAAAAACAATTAACATTTGGCTTTATTTTAATTATATTAGCTGTGGCAGGTTTATTTTTAGGTAAATCATTAGTTATTTTTTCTGCCTGTATGTTTGTATTAGGTACAGTCAGTGGAATAACTATGTCAATTGGTACATTTTTAATCACTCAGCTGTATGAAGGCAGACAACGTGGTGCCCGCTTATTATTCACAGACTCATTTTTTAGTATGGCAGGAACCATTTTTCCCGTCATTACAGCAGCAATATTAACTCGACATATGGGCTGGTATTGGGTTTATGGTTGTATTGCTTTAATCTATTTAGGCATTATAACCCTGACGCTACTTTCAGATTTTCCTACCATTGGTAAAAAAGTCTCTACAACTGAAACTCAAACTCATATAGCACCCGAAAAATGGGGCATAAACATTGTGTTATTATCAGCTGCGGCACTTTGTTATATTCTTGGTCAACTTGCTTTTATTCAATGGGTTCCAGAATATACCACTAAATCTTTAGGAATGGATATCGGTGAAGCGGGTGTGCTTGTTAGCTATTTCTGGACATCATATATGGTCGGAATGTGGGTCTTTAGCTTTGTTATTAAGTTCTTTGACTTACAAAAAATTGTCGTCTTTCTTGCTTGCTTAGCAACTGTCGCTATGTACAGTTTTGTGAATACTGACCAAACCCATTTGTTAAAATATTTCATATTTGGCTTAGGCTTTGTTTCAAGTGCAATTTACCCAACCATTATCACTTTAGGTTCCCAGCAAACCAAAATATCTTCACCAAAATTGGTCAATCTTATTCTAACCTGCGGTACTGTTGGTACTATGCTAACTTTCGTTGTCACAGGCCCCATTGTTGAACATTATGGTGTACATGCCGCATTAGTTACAGCCAATGGGCTTTACTTAGCCGTTTTTGCTTTTTGTTTTATTCTTGGTTTCTTTAGTAAACACAAGCAACACAATTTAAAAACTGCAAAATCATCTTAAAATAGATTTAATCTGTGGTTCTACTCATTAATTCAATTTAAATAAGAGTAGTGCCGCAGATATAATTAATAAAATGTAATTTAAAATCGATAAGTAAAATTACAATTCGAACCTGCTTGAATCCAACTTATTTTATATATATCATAGTGTTATAAGCTATTTAATGCCTCGTTCTGCGTTTTAACTTCATTACGCCTTCTTTTTAACACTCCTATCGACCCATTGAATATCCATTTCCATCAGCACATCTACAGAGCCAACATTCAAACATTTACATATAGTCAGGATCTTTAAAATCGAATAGAAGCATAATTTAATATTATTCTTTATTACATGATTTAAAATAAGTTCTAAAGAATACTAACAAGGCTCCTGCTAACTACATCTTATAAAGATAAATTTCGTGCTGTAAATTTAACTGAATTTAATACCTGATATGAGACTTCAGCCGATGTCTTGAGCAATTGTTAAAATTATCATCTGATGGCTTTAAACAAACAAAGATGGTTAGCTAACTCAGTATATTTACTGTATTTATAAACTTCTTTTGGTACACTAGCCCCATAATTTTTACTATGAATAATTGAAATGATTAAGTTATTTACAAAGTATTTTTCAGTTGGAATTCTGAACACACTAATACATTGGTCTATTTTTGGATTACTCACAGTATTTCTTTCAACTTCTCAAGCGATAGCTAACCTAATAGGCTTTATCGCCGCTGTAAGTTTTTCCTTTTATGCTAATGCAAAATTCACCTTTAAGGCCAAAGCTACAGCAGCACGGTATTTATCATTTACCATTTTTATGGGGGCCCTAAGCTACTTAACTGGCTATATAGCAGATCAGTTACTACTGCCTCCATTAGCTACATTAATTATCTTCTCTGGCATTAGTTTGGTGCTAGGCTTTATCTATTCAAAAGTCTTTGTTTTTAAGGATACTCAACAATGAAGATATCATTAGTAGTACCGGTTTATAACGAAGAAGAAGCTATTCCTATATTTTATAGGTCAGTAAGAGAGCATCCAATTCTTAATCAATATGATATCGAAATAATCTTTATAAATGATGGAAGCAAAGACAACACTGAAAATATCATCAATGCGTTAGCTATTGCTGACCCTTTAGTTATCCCTTTGAACTTCAACCGAAATTTTGGAAAAGAGCCAGCTTTATTTGCAGGGCTCGAACATGCTAACGGTGATGCTGTGATTCCAATCGATGTTGACCTTCAAGATCCTATTGATGTTATTCCGTTATTAATTAAAAAATGGAAACAAGGTGCAGATATTGTTCTAGCTAAAAGGTCCAATAGGTCTAGTGATACATGGTTAAAACGTAAAACAGCAGAGTGGTTTTACAAACTTCATAATAAAATTAGCTCCCCTGAGATTGAAGAAAATGTCGGTGACTTTCGTTTAATATCACGTCAAAGCGTTGAATATATAAAACTATTACCTGAACGTAATTTGTTCATGAAAGGGATTCTTTCATGGGTAGGCGGAAAAATTGATATAGTTGAATATAACCGAGCTGAAAGATCCGCTGGTGAAAGTAAATTTAATGGCTGGAAATTATGGAACTTAGCCTTAGAAGGTATTACAAGTTTTTCTACTTTCCCATTGCGTGTTTGGACTTACATTGGTTTATGTGTCGCACTTGTATCTTTTATCTATGGCGGTTGGATGATGATAGATAAATTAATTTGGGGCAATCCTGTTCCTGGCTACCCTTCTTTACTTGTTTCGATTTTATTTTTAGGTGGAATACAACTTATAGGCATAGGTGTGTTAGGTGAGTACATAGGTCGTATCTATACCGAAAGTAAGCAAAGGCCTAGATATATATTAAAAAACAAAACACATGTAGAGAAACCACATGAATAAGTATATTAAAAATTTTAACATACAATATTTGACCTTATTTATACCGTTCATTTTGATCTTTATAGTTGAATATTTAACACCAATGCAATCTGATGATTTCGTCTATTACATCAAAGGCAATTCCCTCCCTGTCCATTTGGATCATTACTTTTCTTGGAGTGGACGTTTCGTTTCCGATTATTTCAGTACATTAATTCTTAGCACTGATTCCCAGCTATTAAAATCAACTGTTATTGCAGCTATTTTAACTGTTACTTTATTTTTAATTACTAAAATTGGCGATTGTTTTACAGCATTTAACGAGCGATTTTATCTTCAATTTCTATCTTTATTTTTTATTTATTGGATTACAAGCCCTAATGTCGGCCAAATTGTTTTTTGGGTTGTTGGTGCAGGAAACTACCTTGTTACTAATTTCTTTGTGGTTCTCTTCTTTTATGCATTGATGCAATATATAAATAAAACAAAAGGTATTACCCTGCTTTTATTTGTTTCGTTTTTCGCTGGTTGTAGTAATGAAAATACGACTTGGATTGTGCTGTTAATATCCTTAATAACGTCATGTTATTTTTTTATTCGAGAAAAGAACAAGGTATTATTTCTATCTACATTACTCGTTTTAATTGGTTTTTCAGTGTTAATCTTTAGCCCTGGTAATTTTCATCGAGCAGCATTAGCTACTGAATTTTATGAGTTAAGTTTACTTGAAAAAACCTGGTTATTCTTATCTGAAAAACTACCTTATGCCTTGAGTAAAACATGGATACCTTTACTTGTCTCATTGGTTTTATTAACCACATTTATTAATGCAAAAAAATGTAAAAACTTTTATCTTTCTTTATTATTTATTGTACTAGGGCTATTAAGTACAATATCAATGATAGCATCTCCTTCTTTTCCAACAAGAGCTCTCAGTGGTCCTCATCTGTTTTATATTATCTCTTGTTCTTTTTCGATCAGCTATACCTTCACGTCGAAAAATATAAAGTCTCTATCAATTTTATTCGTAGTTAGTACGCTAGCTCTAATTAGCTTCATATTTTCATATATCCAAATTATTTTTTCATATAATTCTGTTAAGGCTCAAGAAAAAATAAGAAACTATGAAATACACAAAGAATTAATTACAAATGAGCAAAAAAATGTAATCCCCGCATTTTATTACCCTAAAACATTGAGGGCGGGTGATTCCATTGATTTATACCATGATGCTGGAGCTACCGGTAAATATTACAAGCTATCACGTCCAGTTGATGTATACCCTATCAAATACAACTATGCAGTTATTGTTAACGGCGAAAAAATAGCACTGCCTGATAGTAAAAAAACAGGCCTAAGTAATATTTTTATTGGTCGTGATACATTTTTCAAAGGCACATCTATAGCGATACAACTTGATAATATTAATGATGAAGTCAAAATCACAATAAAAACCAAGAATAACAAAATTCATGAAATTAAAGAATTAAATATAAACTCGTTGTATGGTATGAACTTGATTGGATTTACTGTACAAGCTTTGCCTTCAGAAATAGATTCTATTATTTATCAATCACCACAAAGTGAAGCTCTAAGTATTAGATTGAACATGTAACAATTTCTCTACTTTCACATTATATATTGTATGATGTGAAAGTAGTTATAAATTAAGATTTTTAATGCACAACTAAATGTATTTGCACACCTAACTCGTTGATATTTTTTTCAAAATTTTAAAAAAAAGTAAAACATAAATTTTACTATTTTTCCACGTACACGTAACGTTAATTATATCATTGAATACTACTTACCTTCATCCCTTGTTTTTGTGCATAGTTATGTGCGACACGAAAATGACTCATTAATTATCTCTCTCCTTCCTGTATCACAAGTAATCAATGATGCAAAAAATTATGACAACTCCCCCGATCTAGTCAAAAAATATTTGATGAGATAAGAAACCACAGTAATACTACTTTACTTCTTTTCGATAAAGTTACCGTCTGATAGAATTAATGCATGGCAACTCATCTGTTCTGATAGCTTGAACACCAATAATTTTTCTCTATGGACAGAAAAACTAAGCATATTGCTAAAAAAAGCGACCAGTGTCGATTTCGCAATCACTATTAGCATTTATATATATAAACAAACCGAATTTCGGCGCTATAATCACTCTATTGTATAAATTTACCTTTAATCACACAAAATTGGGTCTATGAATGAATTTTTTTGAAAACGTCATAAAGGAACAAACATCATTCCTCTACGAGGATAATAATAAAAATATACAGGATGAGAAGTTTAATATTGCATATGGCGCTGATAAAAACTTTTTATTTGGTACTGGTGTCTCTATTGCTTCGGTTCTATTGAATAACAAGGATATGAGTTTCCATTTCCATATTTTTACCGATTTTTTAAGTCACGAAGATAGTAAGCTATTTAACGAAATCAGTAAGCTTTACAATACATGTGTGACTTTATATACACTAAATATGGATACACTAAAAAAGCTACCAACAAACCAAGTATGGTCTCATGCTATTTATTTTAGGCTTATCATAGCTGATTATTTTTATCAGAAATGTGACAGAATTTTGTATTTGGATTCTGATGTAGTTTGCACTGGAAATATCAAAAGCCTTAAAAACCTAGATGGTTTAACTTCTGCACCAGTAGCTGCTGTTATGGATATCAGTGAATCTCATTCTATAGAAATGGCTAATTTATTTAATATTGAAGGGATTAAAAAAGGGTATTTCAATTCTGGAGTTATGCTGATTAATACGGAAGAGTGGAAACGTAGACAATTAACTGAAAAATCAATATCTGTATTTTCCGATGAAAAATTACAGCCCTGTATCAAATATTACGATCAAGATGCGATAAATATCGCTGTTAATGGCGATTGGATAAAATTAGATAATAGCTTTAATCATAGAATAAATTTAAATGATAAATATAAGAATAGGGAAAACAGCAGTACTTCTAATGCTGTTTTCGTTCACTTTATTGGGTTAACTAAACCTTGGCATAATTGGTCTAAGTATTATCACGAGGCTAATTGCTTCTTAAATGCAAAAGAAAAATCACCATGGAAAAATATAAATTTAATGGCACCCCAAAATATCGCGCATCACAAGTATGCATCTAAGCATTTAAAATATAAGAAAAAATATGTACAATCACTTTTTCATTACTCCATTTACACTATACTGAAAATAAAAAATAAAGTAAAAATATAGAATGGAATGTTTGGTGTTTTTGTTTCATTCAAACAAAACACCAAACATTATTTTTATAAAATAGAAAATTTACATTAATTCCGTCCAAATACTAACACCGCTACTCTCTACGCCACCCGAATAATTAAACTTATATTTGGCACCAGGAGGTACAATAATTGTTGTCTGAGGTTTAGAGTTCCCTCCGTATCCTACAGAGCTTGCAACTAATACATCGTTCACATATGCATCTCATCCCACATAAGTATCACGAACACCATTAGTTGTTACAGAAACAAAAATAGGTTTGTTCGTTGCATTCATGTAATTAGTACCAATTACACGTGAAGCTGTTACATTTTACCATGTTTGCCCATACCCCAACCCACTCACTGCTGAAAGTTTGTTATCAATTTCCGCTTTTGTATATCCACTCAATAAATGTTGTACCCACTGGCACCTGACCGTCCATGGATGCCCTTGTACCGGCATCCATTTCATCAATATCAATATCAATACCTAACTCTTTCCACGATTTAAGGATAAACGTTTCGGTTGAACGACACCCCCAGTGTATTTTACCTGGGACTTGTTTGTGCGGAACCTTATGACCAATAGGCTTCCCCTCAAGTGTATACTTCAATCGGTCACGAACAATGCAATATTTCGACGTTTTACTATCGAGCGTCGATAACTATTGCCGACAATCAATCAAATCCTTATCCAAGAACAACTTGGGGACATTTCAATAGTCCATTAAATAAACGTTTCCAAGCGCCCGCATCAGAAGAGCCTGATTTCGGAGCGATGTAATGGGACGTAAACGTAAAAATCCTGCGGATAACTGGATGCCTCCACGAATAAAACGTGGGCGTTCCGCGTATGAATTTATGTCACCAGATAATAGAACAATTAAACTTTGTGAATTCACTGCAACACAAGCTGAGGTTTGGGTTGCCTATGAAAAATTAATTCATGAACAAAAAGATGAAAATACACTGAATGCTTTAATCGATAAATTCTTTTTTTCAGCAGACTTCACCAATCTCTCTATCGCATCACAAAAGGACTATAGAAAATACTCTAATAAACTATTACCCGTATTCGGCAAAATGTTACCGGACAATATTAAACCCGAGCATATTCGCAAATATATGGATAAGCGAGGTATAAAAAGCCAAACCCAAGCAAATAGAGAGAAAGCATTCTTATCTCGATTGTTTAGCTGGGCATACGAACGTGGAATGGTAAAAGGAAATCCATGTAAAGGAGTCAGACAGTTTAAAGAAATAGCGCGTGATAGATATATCACTGATGATGAATATAATGCGCTCTACTCTATTGCTCCCGATATGGTAAAAGTCGCTATGGAGATTGCTTATTTGTGTAGTGCTAGACAAGCGGATGTTTTAACACTGACTTACGCTCAATTATCTAACGATGGAATATTTATCGAACAAGGTAAAACGGGTAAAAAACAAATTAAAGCTTGGACTGATAGGTTAAAAGCCGCAATTGAATTAAGCAAAACATTACCCCTTAGTTCAGGGATTATTAGTATCTATGTTATTCATCAATCTAAAGGCTCAAAATATACGCGTGACGGATTTAATAGTCGCTGGCAAAAAGCCAAAGAAGAAGCCGTAAAGAAATTTCCATATTTAGATTTTAATTTTACGTTTCACGATTTGAAGGCAAAAGGAATATCAGATTTAGATGGTACGCTTAGTGAAAAGCAAAATATCTCTGGCCATAAAACACCATCGCAGACAGCTAGGTATGATAGAAAAATTGCCATCGTTCCGACCGTAGGTGGACAGAAAAAATAAACGAAATGATAAAAATATAGTGACAGGATATAGTGAAATAATAGTGAAAGGTGATTTTAATCACAAAAAAAGCCACCTAAAAGGTGGCTTCTTCGTTACTCTAACTTGTTGATTACTCAGTCAAGTTTTATTTGGTGCCCAGGGCGGGACTTGAACCCGCACAGCCTAAAGGCCGAGGGATTTTAAATATTTATCAACACACATTAAAATCAATAACTTATTGTTTTTAATTGCTAATTTTACAATTAATATAAACTAAAATACTCATATATATTTCTATGTCGCCAATTTATATATTATACGTAATCTTGTTTCCAAGCTGGGATAGAAGGATCTATTGATTTATCATTACAGGGAAACAAAAGCGGCTCCATTAATAGACTAAATGATGGATCTAATCTATGAAAATCATCTACAGTTTCATCAATTAACCATGCTTTAGACTCGCTAACTCTAGGCATAATATAATGTAAATAAATAGATATAATCTTAGAGTCAAAATTAAAATTTTTTATATTAATAATATTATTTTTTTGCTTTAAATCTGCAGCATCAAAATCTAAGGGGCATGTTAGCCCTATATGGGCAATAGCTAGTGATGAAAGAGCTAACTGCTCATCAATGTTTTTTAATTTTGATCTAATATGTCTAGCTTTTTTATCTATTGCTACAGAAGCTTTACTAGTCCATGTAAATGAGCTTGCATAATAAATTTCTTCAATAAATCTGTTACTTCTTTCATCAGGTTTACCTATTATAAGCGTATGATAATCATTTTTAATCCCTGTCAGTAATCTATTTAACTTAGGCCCATAGAGTAAGCTGCTATCATCTAATTCTTTAATAACATTATCTAATTTTATTATTTTTATTTCACCATTGCCAAACTCATCATTCCAGATAGAAATCCTAGAATTAATAAAATTATAAACATGCTCATATATATAATCTTTAGGAACATTCATTAGCTCAGATGTAGAATCAAAGTGAATATGCAAGTTTAATTTAGAAGAAATAATTAAATCTCTAACATTGTTAAATAAAGTCTCAGTAGAATTATATTCTTTTTTTTCATATTCAGACTGAGAAAATAATTTACACTCAACATTAATATTCATTTCATGATAGCTAACATTTAAATCAGCCGTTCTAACATTTGATTCTTTGATAAAGTCAATATCATATCCCTCATCAATATATTTTGCCATCACAGCCAACTCAAATAAATAATTCTTAGGAGTTATTTTAGGATTTAATAATCTTTGTATACGTTCTTTAATATTATTCCTTTTTTTAATTTCATTTACTACTAGTCCTATTCTTTTAAAATAAGCTATCACTTCTGTACCCAATTCAAGATCAAAATACCTTCTATCACCAAGTAACGCCTCTCCCTGCATAATATAAAAAGCGATAAGATCATCATTATATATCAATTGATTAGCAGTAGGCCAAATACAACCATCAGAATGGGATTTTTTGAAATAATACTCTGCTGCAAAATCAACCCTAGCTTTCAATTCACTTTCACTTTCAGCACAACTATATAACCATGAGATAGTTCTTTCTATGTCAGCATCATTATCTACTGGATTATTTTTTCTCATATTTTACTCTCTAATATTCAATGATTCAAAATAGTTAATGCCTAACCCAAATTTTGATTCTAATTCAAAGTTTTCCGTGCTAATAGTAAAGGAATTCGGGGCGCTATTTATTCTAAAATCAATAATTTCATCTTTTGGTGGTGGCTCGTTATAATCAGCATAAAATCCACCAATTAATCCATTATCCATATAATCCACACCAGATTGATTGTATGATAGAAACAAATAATTATAATTACCAGGGAATGCCAAATATTCACCTTCTATATAATAAAAAAGCTTAGATGACATTCCAGAAACATAATACTGTAGATCTCCATAATCTTTATATGGATATCCTAATGCTATATTTATATACGGAACAACAGGATGAAAATCTTCACTCTTACTTGTAACTGTATATTGTTTAACATGCTCATTTTCATCTAAAATATTTTGAATATAAAAATATTCAAATGAAAAAACCATCTCTGTTTCATTTTTGTTAGTATTAATGTATATCGGTTCACCTAATTTAGATTTAATATAGCCAAGTGATTTACCTATGTAATTTGCTTGCGCTAATTTCATTTCATTTTTATATTCAGATTCTTCCTCTGATGGTGTGGATAAATTATTATAGAGTTCGAACCCTTGATTTATTAAACCTGTAGTACTAGCTAAATACGTAAGCCCTACGCCTAATAAACCTAATATACTAATCCACACTTTTGTAAATTTTTTCATCTGTTGTTACAATCAACCCTATCAAATGGATTCAAACTCACAGCGGCGTCTAAATGATCTGGTGCGAAGTGTGCGTATCGCATTGTCATTATGATGGTACTGTGACCTAATATTTGCTGTAGTACTAAAATATTGCCGCCGTTCATCATAAAATGGCTGGCGAAAGTGTGCCGTAGAACGTGGGTTCTTTGGCCTTTGGGTAAATCTATACCGGCTTTTTTTAATGCGCCTTCAAATGCATCATAACAACTTGAAAATAGCTTTCCGCGCCGTTTAGGAAGTAATTCAAATAGTTTTTGTGAAATTGGTACTGTGCGGTTTTTATTGCCTTTAGTCTGAGTGAATGTCACTTTATAAGGCATGACTTGTGACTGGCTTAATGATTCAGCTTCACTCCATCTTGCACCGGTTGCAAGACAAATGCGGACCACATTACCGAGATCTTTATTTCTTGATTCATCGCAAGAGTGCAATAAGCGTTTAATATCTTCTTGATATAAAAATGCGAGCTCTTGGTCACCCTCTTTAAATTGTCGAACACCATCAAGAGGGTTATCACCTTCCCATTCACCAAGACGCTTTAATTCTGCGAATACAGCATGTAAATATGATTGCTCACGATTTACAGTTGCTTGTTTCGGCGCTGCCTTACCTTTTGCATTCCATTTACCGTTAAGTCGATTTTCGCGATAAACAGCAAACATATTTTTATCAAATTCATTTATATAGGGATCGCCTAAACGCCAGCAAATTGCATCTAGTTTCGATTTTCGAGAATCGCCAGAACTTAGTGTTTGGCCGTGCATTTCATACCAACGCTCGACCAATTCACTCAATTTCAATGCTTGCTTTGTTGATCCCTTAGCTGATTCATTCGGCTGTAATTTTCGCTCAAATGATAGTGCTTCACCACGAGTCGCAAATTGTTTACGAACACGGGCACCATTACGCCCATTTGGGTAGCATTCACAGATCCATTTACCCGAAGGTAATTTTCTAACTGCCATTATTCTTTAATTCACTTATCACAAAGCGCTAATGCGTCATTAATAAATGGACCAAGGCTAATTTTAGCGCCCGGCAACTCTGGATTTTCTTTCCAAAAAGATGAACCGTTAATATCTTCAGCCGGATATTTACCCGATTTCGCTAGTTGATTCGCTAAACCTGTTATTGCATAAACCGCATTTGTATCGTAATCCATAACAAATGCGCCGCCATTTATACATTGCAGTTGGACTTCACCACTGTTGAATGCCCACTTGTTGCCGTAGTCTTCTTCACTAACAGCCTTTAATGGCACTGCCGCTGCAATCGCTGAAATGCAAAATATAAATCCACCTAATAGTATTTTTTTCACAAACATTCCTTATCAAAGTTAAATTAGTGGTATTTACTTATTTATTGCCTACTTTTTTTACAGGTTCCGATTTCGCGAACGCAGCACCAACCGCCTGTACGTTTAAACGTGCCGCCTCATCCATAGAGCGGTAATTTTCAATAAGCTTCTGCTCTTCCATAGATATATTTACAGGTGCAGTTTTTATGCCAGTTAATATATAGTTAGTATCGAAACTATATATATTTGATAGCAACGCTAATATAGCGGCATCAGGAACTGTTTCCCCTCGTTCATATTTTCCCCACGTCCTTGTAGATACACCTAAATTAGTGGCTATAACTTCTTGGCTAATGCCAGAATCTTCCCTTTCTTTCCTTAAACGCTGGCCTATCAGGAACAATAGTTCCGATTTTTCTATTGACATAGGAATATTTCTTCCTTAAAGTGTTCTAAACAGGAACTTAGTGGATCACAATATAACATTATGGCACAAGAAAAAAATATAACGCGATCGCGTTTACCTCGAACGGAAGGTAATAAAAAACTAATTCCGATGCGCTTATTCGAGACAGAAAATAATGCACTGGAATTATTAGCGGAAAAAGAAAGTCGTTCTAAGTCAGCAATGGCAAGAATGATATTTTTGGAAGGCTTAAAGTCGTTCAAAGGGAATTAATATGCAAAAGATTACTATTAATTTTTCAGTAGGCTCACCTTACGTTTCTATTGATGAATATTCACGCTTGAGTGGAATACCTTTGAATACTTGTCGTGCGATGGTTAATAGAGGTCAGATTATTATTCGACCTAAACAGGCGGCAAAAGAAAAAATTCAAGTCAATATGATTGCCATGTTGAAAGATGCAATTGGAAATAGTTGATAAGGGTTATTTTATGATTAAGCAATTATCAACTCATAGTTTTAGTTATCGTTATTTTCAAATTATCAAATTACCGGCTAAAGCCATGAATCCAGTCATTCGCTATAGCGTTCAGCGTGATGATAATTCATATGGGTTATTTGATTCGATGAAAGAAGCCACACAATATATTGATTCTTTATATGGTGATAAAAATGTCTCAATTACATTTACAACAGTACAAGCATAAATTAACGGGTTCATCTGTAAATAATTTCAAGAACGATAAGACAAAGCGCAAGTTATCAATCGTGGATAAAATATTTCTTTGTGCTGGTGCTTTATTTTTCTTATATCTACTCACAATCGCTATTCGATAAATACCATGAGAAGTTCAGCGGCTGAATTAGTTAAAACTGAACAGCTAATTAAATTACTCGAAAACGTAAAGCAAGATGAAAGACCCGCTGATGCAATAGTTCAGCAAGCAAACATCAAGTTTTATCAAAATCAAGGTGCAACCCTTGATAGTCGTGTAAATGGGTTAAATCAAGCCGCAAAGTTAAGAACATCAGTATTTCATTTTGATAAAAGTAATCCAGATAATAGTGAGTTAATCGGTTTTATTGAGTATTTAAGATTAAATGATAAACGGGTGCTAAATATGCTTTTTTATTTAGCTGGAATTAAAAGTGAACAACATCACTTAGGTTTTGATGAATTCAATAAAGATGAAAAGCAATCCATTATTACTGCGATTAATCAAATTAAAGCATTAGCGGCGTTACTACCAAAAAATATCGCCATGCCTATTTAAATCAAAGCATAAAAATTAATGACGTTAGTACTTCAGGGATTTCTACATTCTAAATTTGAGGGTTTGATAATGAGAAATAAAGAAATAAAACCAATTTTAATCGGTGTTGATGCTGCATCCGGTGAACGTGATTACTCTGCTATTGCCGTGAGTATCACAGCGATTAGGGCCGATGAACGTAAAATATTACTCGATAAGTTCTCATCCCGTCTTGATGCCATCGCCTGTAAAGCACTGAAAGAAAAAATGTCTTATGAGCAAATCCATCAGCTTTTAGTTGATGAGTCCGTGCATTTATCAAATCAGGCTGCGGAGTTGGATCATGTCTAAAAATCTTGACCGCGCAAGCGAATATGAAGCCCTGATGCGAGAGCACCAAATCAATGCTGTGATTAAGCGCCCTATCGGTGTTTCTGCTTTTGAGTGTGATGAATGCGGTAATCCTATTCCCGAAAGCCGCCGTATCGCATCGCCGGGTTGCATTCGTTGTATCGACTGCCAAACCGTTTATGAACTGAAAGATAAGCACTATCGGAGTGTGTGAAATGGCCAATAAAACTATCCTAAAATGGGCAGGCTCTAAAGTTCGAATCATGGAGCAATTACGTCCACATTTACCGAAAGCAAAACGTTTAGTTGAGCCGTTCGCTGGGTCTTGTGCTGTGATGATGAATACTGATTATGAAGAATATTTAATTGCTGACGTTAATCAGGATTTAATTAATCTATTTGGTGCACTCGCTTTTGTCCCTGATGGGGTCATATTCGAAGCGTCAGTATTTTTCAATCAAAATAATAATCATTCTGACTATTATCGACTTAGAAATGAATTTAATAGCCCGAAGTCAGGTATGTCACAGGTTCGGCAAGCTAGTTTATTCTTGTACTTAAATCGCCATTGCTACAATGGCTTATGCCGTTATAACAAGCAGGGAAAATTTAATGTTCCTTTTGGCAAATATAAAGCGCCCTATTTCCCTAGAAATGAAATTGACAGTTTCTGTGATAAAGCTTATCTAACCAAAGCTAAAATTTTAAATCTCGAATGGCAAGACACCCTTTCACTCGTTGATTTTAATGACGGAGTTTATTGCGATCCGCCTTATATGGCTGGCCGTGATAGTTTTACTCAATATCACACTACCGGCTTTACCGATGCTGACCATGAGGCATTGGCGATTGCATTAAAAGATATTAACGATATCCAAGGCAATCCGATCACTGTCTCCAACTCCCCAGCAGCGAAAGAACTTTACGCTGACCTCGGTTTTTCTATCCACGAAATCCAAGCACCGCGCACTATTGCAGCAAATGGCAACCGTAAGCCGGCGACTGAAATTATTGCTGTTTTAACGGGGGTTAAGTCATGATGCTTGACCCAATCAATGGCGTGTATATTTCAGGTACGCGTTTTGCTATTCAACGCCACGTTGATGAAGATTCAAAAGTGGTTCAATGGCGCTTATTGCAAATCAATAAATTTGACCGTTGCTATGAGTTGGTTTGTTGCGGTTCTGATCCTTGGCTGTTGGCGATTGAATTAACGTCTTATCATGTCGAAAGTGTGAAAGGTAAAGGCATCAAAACCCTTGATGTTTATCGCGAAGCTGTCGATATCATTTCTCGTCGTTGTGAAACTGCAATTAATTTACTTAGACCAGAAACCCTCGGCGGTGCTCTTAATGTCTAAAGGATTCGATTTTACCACCCTACCACTGACTTATACTGCGAATATGGTGTTTCCGTATTCGTGGAATAAGCCAAAAGAAAATAATTACTATAAATCCGATGTTGAGATAGAGAAACCGCTTACCCGTGAGCAAGTCGTTCAGGGGCAAGCGATTTTACGTGATGTGGAAACATTGCCGCGAGTACTGCGATACCGAGTTCAAAAACGCTATGAAAATCTCATTAAAAATGAGGGTTCAATTAAGGCGCATGAGTACCTTTATTTCGATTTTTATACAAAAATGTGGCCTCGGTTAGCTGCGGTTAATTCACGTTATGAAATGGATACAAAAGCCCTTTTAACCTTGTCCACTCGTTTTTCAATCGACGTCAGCCAATTCAACCGCTTATTTGATTTATATGATAAACCTGTTAAGCAACTAGCGGAAACCATCGCCGCCGGCTTCTTTAATTTGTATGAAATCTATTGCGATAAGTTGACCGAGCAGCATAACGGCGATCGCGAAATCATTTATGAAGATTCAGCGCAAACACAGATTTATGGACGTTTAGCGGAACTCGCTCAAGGGCTCAATGTTTTCCCTCTTCATTACCAAGCCTATTGCCGTGTATTGAAAAACCGAAACAAAGGCCGAGGTAAACAAAATCTTACGGTGCGCCAAGTTATCGCTTCGGTGCAGCGTTTAGCTAACGCCGATTATTGGTATCGCAAGCTAAAAGCCCATCGCACACAATGGATTGAGGCATTAATGATTGCGAATATGGATGTGTGTATCAATCGCCATCCGTATGCCAGCAAGCAAGCTATTCGCGCGGTGCAAGCGCAACGTTTATCCAATATGCAGTATTTGCAAGGCATGGATATTGAAGATATTGAAACGGGTGAACGTTTTGATCTGTTCGATAAAGTGATGGCGAGTGTATCAAATCCTGAAATTCGTCGTATGGAATTAATGTCGCAAATGGCCGGCATTGAGCGTGTCGCTAAAGAGCGAGACGATATTGGCATGTTTATTACGCTGACCTGTCCGTCAAAATATCATCCCACTAAGCAGCGAAGAAAAGGTAAAGAGATTGACGCCGTACTCAATCACAAGTGGAAAGATGAAGCCTATACGCCAAAAGATGGGCAACAATATTTAGTGAAAATCTGGTCGCGTATTCGTTCTGCATTCAATGATAATAATATCGATGTTTATGGTATTCGTGTCGTAGAGCCGCATCACGATGGTACGCCCCACTGGCATATGCTGTTATTTGTCGATAAGGCCAGTCGAGCCAAAGCCGTTGATATTATGCGTAAACGCGCATTAAAAGAAGATGGTAACGAAGCCGGCGCACAGAAAAACCGATTCGAATGCAAGCATATGAATCGCGGTGGCGCTGTGGGTTATATCGCTAAATATGTGGCTAAAAATATAGATGGTTACGCGCTCGATGGCGAGATAGACCATGAAACCGGTAAAGACTTAAAAAGAATGGCAGCAGCGGTGACTGCTTGGGCTTCAACGTGGCGCATCCCTCAATTTCAATTTTATAAACTCCCCTCAAAAGGCGCTTATCGTGAATGTCGTCGTTTACCGCGCGGCATTTCGATTGCTGATCATTTAGGTGAGATTGCCGAGCGTGTTCGTGCCGCTGCGGATGAGGGTGACTTTTTTAATTATGTTATGTCACAAGGTGGGCCATGTATTCGCCGTAAAGAGGAAACGATACGTGTTGCCCGAGAGGTTAGTGATGTGAATGTTTACGGTGAAGAGGTTCAAAAGGTTGTGGGTGTTTATAACCAACTCATCGCAAATAAACCCACGCTTAAAACCCGTGAAAGGCAGTACAAGATTGTGAAGAAAAACTCCTATGCTGCGGGCGATGGTCTTTTAAAAAGCGCCATCGGCGCGCCTCGGAGTCCTGTCAATAACTGTAGATCGCGGATCACATCCAATCTATCAGATGTGCAATTTTACGCGCCTGAGCTTGGCTCAAGGGAAGTATGCAACATAAAGGAATACGGTTTTGCATTTATAGAAACAGATCCTGACAACGCGATAGGCAGCGAAATTACACAGGGTAAACAGCAAAGGCAGATATCAAAAATTGAATTAAGCGAGAGTGATAAAGAAATTCAGTCGGAAATAGTTACTTTTGCAAATGAAGTCGGTATTAGTTTCGATATTCCACAGGTTGAAACGATGTTTACTAAAGGTATGGGGGTTAGTGATGGCCTCTATTATATGAAATTTGACGGTGAACGGTTGAGATTGAGTTTCAACGAGGACGGAAAAGAGCAACAGAAACAGGAGTTAACAGCGCAAAAAGAGGCTATTAGTGAGAAGCATAGGCAAAGGTGTGCTGGTGTGTTGGGGCGAGTTAATAAATTCAAACAAATATAATCACCAAGATACACTTATCCTATACGCAAGAAAGCTTACAGAAGCAATATAAAAATGTAGAATATTGGCTATGACCCTACATAGATTTGGAAGCTGAAATAATGGACGATAGAAAGATTCCCTCAATTTACCTCCTTAACACCAATTTAGAAACTAAAGAAAAGCTTCATGCATCAGGTTTTAATGTGAAGCAATATAAATTAAATGGTTATGTAAACTGCAATCCATCATATTATCCAATTTCTATCCCTTATAAAAATAATATACCCGCTGATCTTCATGAAGCTGAAATTTTAGTTATTGATACAAATATTAATAATTTTAGTCATGCAGGTAATCAACCGTGTCCAATGAATATCAGCTTGGATTATACACCACCTCACGTTGACCTTTTCCCTATAGATATATCTGTTATTAATCGTCACCTTTTTTCTACAGAAAAAGAGCAAGTTGTTATTATTTTCTGTAAAAGCCATACAAACATGATATATGAAATTAACATCCCTGGAGCAAGGGGACAAGTAAAGCATGAATATAAAACTTATAGTTTTAATCCGTCTCTTGGTGTAATTGATAAACATGGTAAGCGCTTCAAAAAACCTGAAGAAGTAATTGCTGAAAATATAAAAACACACTTATTTAAATACTTAGAAGATAGTTATTACCATGTAGCTTTTAAATATACTGGAACTAATGAAATAGTTTTAGCCAAAAATGAAACTGAAGATATAGTTTCATTAATATCAATAGTTAAAAATAAATTTTTATTTTTCTTCCCTGATATAAAAAATAAGCCCGATTTTTTGGATGAATTATTTAATTTTGTACTTCCGGATATACCTAGTTTTTCCAAAATATTCCCAAATAATGGAACATTTCAATGGATAAATAATAATTCATACATTACTCATGAAGAAAAGTTGAAATCAAGTCAAATTAAAAAACTAAAGGACGATTTCAATGCTAATCTACAAGCTTTACAACATGAGTTGCTAGCTTTAGCTAATAAAGAAGAAAATATAAAAACTAAAGCATTACTGACAGCGACAGATGATGAACTCGTTTATGCAGTAAAATGGTTTCTTGAATATATAGAGTTTGAAAATGTAACAGCTCCTGATGATAATGTGGATGAGGGAGAAAATGAAATATTTGAAGAGGATTTAAACGTTGAAAATGGGAGACAAACATACCTTTTTGAAGTGAAAGGAATTGGCGGTACCTCAACTGATGCCCAGTGTTCACAAATTTCCAAGATTGTTTTACGACGAGAAAATGCAAGAGATGACCATAATTTCAAAGGGATTTATATTGTAAATCACCAACGATATAAAGATCCACAAGAACGAGCTAAGCCTCCTTTCAATGACACGCAAATTGAAGATGCAATGATAGCTCGGCGAGGAATGACCTATACATATGAGTTATTTCAAGTTTACCATATGATTGAAGTCGGCATACTTACAAGAGAAGATGTAAGAGCTGCTTTCGATCAACGAGGACTCATTAACTTTCGTAAATCACTAAATCCAATAAATTGTGTGAATATATATCATAAGCCAAAGGTTTATTCATTTGACCTTAGTGATACCCCGGATATAACAATAAGTAAGAATGACAAGATAGTAGTGAGAGATAAAGATAATCACTGGCATTTACTATCAATAGAAAGTATTGAAGTGAATAAACATCCGCTTGAGGAAGCTACGGCCAGCAGCGGAGGTAATGTTGGAGTTAAGGTAGATAAATTTATAGAAAATGCAAAATACTTTTATTTAAAAAAAGCATAGATATAGATATAGAATAAAGCCTCTTAAGAGGCTTTATTTGACTATCCGAAATTATAATTATTGATTAGTAGGCCAAGCTAACATACATTATTTTTAATTATTGAGTTGTTGAGCCTCAGCGCTGTAATCTTCGTCTTCATACTCATCCCAATCATCAACTAAAGATCCACTAACACTATCTTCCTCTATCGAGCCAAGCCCATACTTACCCACTAATAACTCACACTTCATTGTTATTGAAATAGTCATATTTCTTCCACCTATATCTTGTTCTTTATAGTGTGTACCGCTAGCAGTAGCTGATAACTCCACGCTAAAGCCATTGTCAGAATCAAAATCGAAATCAACTATGTGAATATCGTCAATATCTTCAAAGTAAGTATTAGATTCTGCCATCGCAGAAGATGTTCCCTCATGATCAAGCACATAATATGGATTATTTTCGAATTTTTCCATACAATTTTCAGCAAGGCTATCACCAGTGATAAGCTTAAATGGCTCTTCTTCAAATAACATTTGTAAGTGATCAAAAATCATATCGGCGGAGAAATCTTCATTATCACTCTCTTCATCCAACACTATTTTTTCAAGCCTTCTAGCTAACTCTTCATCATAGTAAACATATTCAACTTTATCTATAATCTCATTATTAAAGCTATCATCTTCTAAAAGTGACTCCATATTTTCATAACCAAAAAGCGTAGCAACAATATTTCCTAATGTTTTTATAGAAATATTTATCTCATCTTGCCTTAAACTTTCGTCTATTTTTGATATCAAGTAATACGCGGATGGAAATTGATGAGAAGCTTTAGCAGCTCTAATCTTAGCGCTATTAACTTCAAACTGTCCTCTTTCTAGTTCAGCTTGATTATTCTTTTTTTCTAGCTCTAGAGCTAACATTTTTGACTTATTTTCAGCTTCTTTCGCTCTTTCCTCTTGCTCTTTGCTTTTTTCCTTAGCTTCCAAAGCCTTCGCATCTAAGCGAGTAGTTCTCTGCTTAAGATGAGTTATTATTTCATTACGTTTATCAATATCATGCTGAACTAACTGTTCTAAAAACTGCTTATTCGGGTTAGCCAACAGTTTATCTTTATTTAATTCTTTCTTTTGGGATATTTCGATTCGCTCAACATCGATAGCTTGAGAATGTAATTTTTCATCAGCCCAATGCTGGCAATACTTAACAAGCAGAGATATCCACGGAAAAGCAAATAAGTAAAATAACGAAATAAAAAATGGAATAAAAAAAATATAATTCCATCCCCATATAGGTGTCACTGACAGGTAGAGATAAAATGCACTAACTCGTTCAGGAACGGTTCCATCTCCCCAGAAAAGCAGAGATAAATAGTACCAATTACATAAAATCCAAGAGCATATAAATGTACCAATAAATGGATCTTTTATCCTTGTCTTCGCATTTCCTGTTATTGAAGAACATATATCATCTATAATTTTCATTTTTTCTCAAAATTAACTAACAATGCATAATTTAATAACTAATATAACTATATTATTTCATTATAATGAGCTTTGTGCACAATACTATTATCCTTAATGAGAACTAAAGCATATTATATGATTTCCGCAATTTCCCGCCCAAATCCGCAAGAACAAAAAAGGATCGTAACCCACACCAAGCCCCAGCATTGGCACGGTTCTGACGATCTCCTGCACCTGCATGAAAATCGCCCTATTTAGTGGGTAGGCGTGGCGAGGCTACGATTGCGCGGCGAGATGTTTATTGTTAATTATCCGTCTGCAAAATCTCAGCCTCATAGCGGCGTTTAATTCAATTTACTATAACTAGATAGCAATTAATTCATCGTGCCTCGTAATGGTTTGTAGCGTGTTTAAAGGGCTGTTTGATGGACCTTAATTTCTGCCGATTCGTCTTGGTGAAGTAGGTTTGATATAATATCGTGGGGTCTTATCATTATTGGAGTCATCGATATCATCTACCTATAGGCGAAAAAATACCGCCACGATGGGCGGTATCATTAATCATATTGATAAGTTATTTCTGCTCGTCGTCCAAGTCCAATGAGTACCGCTCAAACCTGATCACTTCCTCCCCTAACCAATCGTTAAGCTGTTTCAGCTTGCTTTGCAGTGGGATAAGTTCATTGCGTACAAACACTTTGGCCGCTTTCTCAACATCACCAAAGCCGCCGACGTTCTCAGGAATGATCCCCATGATTTGTGGGGGCACACGATGTGCCGCTAACATATCATCACGGCTAACATTCTTAATATTCAAGAATTCATCTTTTGCCGCCGCTTCGGATAATGGGATGGTTTGGATACCGTCTTTCTTTCCGCCGGGTGCATACAAAAAGAGATTGCGAAAGTTACCCGGTCCTTTGCTGCTTTTTAGTGCCTCACGAATTTTATCAATATCATCCGTTTTCTGTGCGGCATCACTGACATATAAAATATAACCGGCGTGGGAACCATTCAAATAATACTTACGGCGAAACAAGGTTGAAGCTTCATTCAATAATACCGATGGGATGGCGGCGAGGTATTCTGGCAACCCGTATAGCTCTTGATTAATATCCGGTTCGATGAGGTGAAACACTTTGCCAGTTTGAAATTCAAACGGCTTAATGTCATAGCCATATTGCACAAACCAATAGGTATCGAGATCCACGCCACGGCGGGTAAACTTAGCCGGCGAATGCTTAAGTTTCAATGCTTGCCCTAACATATTATCGCGTAGCTCTAAATAACCATTACCGAACAATAAAAAGTCTAGCGCCCAACTATCAAACACTTGGCGACTCAAATATTTATGGGGAATAAAGGTACTGGTTAAAATATTACGTTTCACATATATCGCGCTGCTGTGATGGGGTGCTGCACGGAACGTTCGCGCCAAGCCACTAAAACTGATCGGTGGCTCATAGTAATTATCGACCTGCACACATTCCAAATAATCAAAAATTTCACGCTTATCTAACACCGGTATTGGGTCGCCAAAGGTGAATGCTTCCGCCGAGGCGCGACTGTTTGTTTCGGCCATATTTTGTGACTGGCGCTTTTTATTTCTACGGCTCATTAAAATATCTCCACGATATTGTGATGGTTACTATTTTCACCGGTGATCGGTTCGTTATAGAGGGCGTGCATAGTTGCCCATGCTAAATCGGCATGACTAGCTTCTTCACTGCGATCAGCTTCATAGGTAGGACGATTGCCACTGGCTGTGGTTGCACGACGAATCGCCATAAAAGATTGGGTGATATCATTGCTACCGGCATCATATTCCAACCGGTCATGGCTGATAACGTCATAAGCTTTGAGAACAAGGGCATTCTTCAAAGCCGGGTTGTACATAAATTCTTTGGCTGCGGGGAAAAACTCACGCACATTTTGTAAAACACCATGACCCAGGCCGGTGGAGTCAATACCGATATACTGCACGTTATAGCGTTCTGTCAGCTCTTTGATGGCATCTGACTGTGCACGAAAATCCATGCCACGCCATTGATGATGTTCAAGAATACGGAACTTGCCACCGGGGAACATTGGCGGCGCAATGACCACGCATCCGGCACTATCGCCGTTTTGCGTCCCTTTGGCCGGATCGTATCCTATCCAAACAGGGTGATAAGCATACGGGCGTATCATTAAGGGCTGAACGTCGTCCCATATTTCCCAGCTATCGACTAAACATTTTTGCATTAGCTGCAAATTGAAGATTGAGGCGATATCATCGACAAACTCACACAACAGCAAGTTTTCGAATTCATCCGGGCTATATTCCAAATGCAACTGGTCAATATCAAATAAATTACAGCCGCCGCGCATCGCATCTTCAATGGTAACAATCTGCCGCCACTGCCCATCACCGCACATCATGCCGTTAACTAAGGCTTGGTGAGTCGTATCAATATCAACATGGTCTGCTTTTCGGCGTCCGCGATTAAACAGTTTTCCCGACCAAAACGGGTACGCACTGTGGGTTAATGCCGAGGGAGTGGAAAAGTAGGTTTGACGCCATTTTTTGTGCATGGCCATACCCGAAGCCACTTTGCGTAACTCTTGGAATTTCGGTATCCAAAAATATTCATCCAGATAGAGATTGCCGTGGTAGCTCTGCGCGGTACGGGCATTAGTACCGAGAAAATACAGCGTAGCCCCATTAGGCAACACTATCGGGTCGCCTTTTAAATCCACATCCACTTCACGCGCCATATCAATGATATAGCCTTTAAATACGTGGGCTTGTGCTTTACTGGCTGATAAAAAGATTTGATTTCGTCCGGTGGTGAGCGCATCCATAAAGGCTTCACGAGCAAAAAAGTAAGTCGCCCCGATTTGACGTGATTTTAAGATGTTGCGAATACGGTGCTGATGCCCTGCGCCGTACCACACCTTTTGATAGGCAAACATATTTTCACGGAAAATTTCTTCAAGCTTTTCGATCGCTTCTTCGCTAAACAAATTCTTTTCCGGGGCACGGCGTTCACCGGCATTGCGATTAGCGAGTTTCGGATTTAAATCAACCTCATTGCCACCGTTTTGATATTTATGAATTTTGGCGTGTCGTTCGACTTGGCGATACAGTAAGTCGATTTCTTTAAAGTCTTTACCCTCTTTATTTTCTTTACCAATTAGCGTACAAAGCCGCATTTCCAAAGACATTTCAACCCGTTCAATGGGGGTAATTTCATCCCATTTATCACGGCGTTTCCAACTGTGAATAGTGGCGGCTTTTTCTTTAAGAAGCTCAGCAATACGCGCGATCCGGTACCCGTTAAAGTACAGGTGCATAGCTCTTTTTCGTGGGTCAAAATCGTGTAATGTATTCATGCCGTCAGATTACTGACTGCCGCCCCCTCTCGCTCTGCGTGACCGTTGTCCCATAGCTCACACAATGGCAAAGCATTGTTTCTTATCCCCCATCCCTGAAAACATAGGCTTATCTTTTTTACGTTTAAATCACATTTAATTGCCGGAGCCTGAGCAATGACCAAAAAAACCAAGCCGGTGCGCCTGTGTGTTGAGGGAGCCACAACCGATGGCCGCAAAGTACAGCGCCAATGGCTGACCGATATCGCCAAGAACTACAACCCCACGGTTTACGGTGCGCGCATCAATATGGAGCACTGGAATTATTCGTGGATGCCACGTTTTGGTGATGTGGATTCGGTCTACACCGAAGAAATCAAAGAGGGGCCATTAACCGGCAAACTCGCGTTATACGGCACCTTATCGCCGACCCCTGAATTAATTGAAATGAACAAAAAACGCCAAAAGGTCTACACCTCAGTTGAAATTAATCCTGAGTTTTCAGACCTAGGCGGTGCGTATTTAGTCGGTTTAGCGGTTACTGATAACCCGGCCAGTTTGGGTACGAGCATGTTGGAATTTAGCGCCGGCGCAAAGGGTCAAGGGGCTAATTTATCAGACCGAAAACAAGATAAAGATAACGTCTTTACGGCAGCGGAAGAGACGGTGATTGAATTTACCGAGGAAGCCGATAAATCCGATAAACCCAGTCTTTTAGACAATATCAAAGCACTATTTACCAAAGAGCGCAAAAACAACGATAGCAATTTATCCGATGTTCGCCAGTCAATCGAACTGTGTGCGACAGAGCAAGTAAAAACCGCCAGTGAAGTTGAAAAACTGTCACAACAAGCGGCTGAATTTACCGCCATCAAACAACAAAATGATGCCTTACGTAGCGAGTTGGATCAGCTTAAAACAGACTTGAGCCAACAAGACACACAGCCGCAACGCCCACATTCTTTTGGTGGCAAAAGCGAACACACTGAAAACCTGACTGATTGCTAAACGGAAAAGACAATGAGAAAAGAAACAAAAGTTAAATTTAACGGTTACATGACCCAGTTAGGCCATATTTACGGTGTTGAGCCACAAGAATTTGCAGCCTCGAAAGTGGAAATCACACCATCCGCTGCCCAAAAATTAGAAAGTAAAATTCAGTTAAGCGCCGTATTTTTGACCAAAATTAACATTGTGCCCGTCAAAGACCAAGTGGGTGAAAAAATCGGCATCGGTATTGGCTCAACAGTGGCAGGCACCACGGACACCACTAAACAAGACCGTGAACCAACTGACCCAACACAATTAGCCAAACAAGGTTATCACTGCCGACAAACAAATTTCGATACCGCTATACGTTATGAAAAACTGGATATGTGGGCCATGTTTGAAGATTTTCAGCGCCGTATCCGTGATGCCATTATCCAACGCCAAGCCCTTGACCGCATTATGATTGGTTTCAATGGCACAAGCCGCGTGGCAACCTCAAATCGCGAAGTCAATAAGCTCCTACAAGACGTCAATGTCGGTTGGTTACATAAAATTCGCCTTGAAGCGCCTGACCATGTTTTAGGCTCGTCAACGGACAAAGACACCAACAAAATCACGCCGGAACCAATCAAAGTCGGTAAAGGTGAAGATTATGAAAATCTTGATGCGCTTGTCATGCAAGCCATAGACCACGCTATTTCTGAGGTGTATGCCGATGATACAGATTTAGTGGTTATCTGTGGTCGCTCATTATTAGCAGATAAATATTTCCCAATTGTGAACCGTGATCAAGCCAATACTGAGGTTTTAGCCGCAGATGTGATTATCAGCCAAAAACGCCTAGGTGGCTTGCCGGCTGTGCGGGTGCCTTATTTCCCGAAAAATGGAATGCTCATTACTCGCTTAGATAATTTATCTATCTATTGGCAAATCGAATCACGCCGCCGTCAAGTTAAAGATAACGCAAAACGTGACCGTGTCGAAAACTATGAATCCGTCAATGAAGATTACATCATTGAAGATTACGATTGCGTGGCACTGATTGAAAACATTGAAATTATCAAGGGTAAATCCGAGTCAGATTCACCAGCAGGTGATGATGCAGAGCAAAAAGCAAAAATGCTCGCAACATTGGAAGAAAACGAAGCACTAAAAGCGGAACTGGAAGCGCTGAAAAATGCAGAACCCGAAAAAACAAGTAAAGAAAGCAAAGGCTCATAAGGGGTAAGCCGTGAACCTATGGGAAAAAAAACGCATGCAGGTTGAAGCAAAACAAGCCACCGAATACGGTGGCAGACTTGCCGACCCCTCGGAAGCAACACAAGTGAAATTGATGCTACGCCAACACATGCGCGACTTAGGAAAAATCCAATCCTTTGAACGCAAGGCGGTTTATAAGCGTAAAGCCCTGCCCTTGTATGAAATGTGGATCACTGAGGTGCTCAATAACCAATCAGGCGTGCAAGATGATGTATTGATGTACCTCATGCTGTGGAGCTTTGACGCGGGCATGTATGCTCAAGGGTTGGATATTGCTGCTTATGCACTCAAACACAATTTAACAATGCCATCCAACCAATCGCGCACAACGGGTTGCGCGGTTGCGGAAGAAATAGCAGACCGTGCCAAAGAAGCCTATACCGCTAAAAAACCCATTCCATTAGATATTTTGCAGCGCACCATGTCACTGATTGAGCATGAAGATATGCCCGACAAAGTGCGCGGTGAGCTGCATAAATGGCTCGGTTACAGCTTGCGAGATAATAGTTTACCCCAACCTGCACTGTGTGAATTATTGCGTGCCCTAGAACTCAATGACCGTTCTGGGGTGAAAGCAGATATCAATCAATTAGAGAAAATTTTATCTGCACAAAATCGTGTGGATGATTAACGAACGTGCCAACGCGCAAGGCGGCGCGAGACAAGAAACCCGTTTTCGAACTCTCGCCCACCGCCTACCTATTTAAGGCGGCTTTATGCAATACGTATCACCAGAGCAAGTCGACGAAAAAGATGAAACGCTCACCAGTAGCGCTTTTTGGCCGTCTATCAAAACATCGGCCTTTCGGGAATCGATGCGAGTTGATGGCACCGTGACACCTCAGCGCCTGATTAATGCCCTCAAAAACGCCATGATTGAAACGAATCGTGAGCTATTTCAATGGCAACAACAAGAGAACCATTTAGGTTTTTATACCCTTGCCAGTATCCCTGCTGACCACATTCATGAGGGTGATACCCACGAATCAGAATTGGTTTATCTGTATCGCCGTGCGGTATTTTGCAGCGCAAAAGCCAACTTAACCGAACGTTATCGCGATATTGATACCACGCCAAGTGGCAGTAAAAAAGCCGATGCCCTTGACCCGACCATTGAAGATTTACATCGCGATGCGGTGTGGGCGATTCAACGCATCAAAGGCACAACCCACAATATTGTGGAGTTGATATGAAAATTAGAACCATTCAAGGCGACACCGTTGATGGTATTTGCTGGCGATTTTATGGCAGAACAACAGGCATGACAGAAACCGTGTTACTCGCTAATCCCGGATTAGCAGAAAAAGGCGCTGTCATTCCTACTGGGCTGTTAATCGACATGCCAGAAGTGACAATGGAGCCAACACAACCACTTATACAATTATGGGATTAGCCACACATGTTTGATAAAGACCCGAACAGTTTCGGCATCGTTCAGTGGTTGCTACTGCTCTTCATTTCAATGTGGGGAGGTGCTGTGAGATATATCATTGATGTAAAAACAAATAATACACCGTGGAGCTGGTTTGGTGCCTTTATGCAAATGGTGGTCTCGGGATTTACAGGGCTACTCGGTGGCTTGTTAAGTATTGAATTTAATCAAAGCCTGTATATCACCTTATTTGCAACCGGTGTTTGTGGCGCGATGGGTAGCATTGCCCTCGCTTATTTTTGGTCTCGTTTTACAGGTGCAAAGCATGTCTAACCTACCACGCGGTATACGCAATAATAATCCGGGGAACATTCGCCACGGTGATAAATGGCAAGGATTACACCAGGAGCAAACCGATAAATCCTTTTGCCGGTTTATTGCGCCAGAATGGGGCTATCGCGCCTTATTTATTTTGATGCGAACCTATGAGCGTAAGCATCGCCTGTGTTCTATTCGTGAAATTATCAATCGCTACGCGCCACCGGTTGAAAACAACACCGAGGGCTATATTCAGCGTGTCGCCAAAGCGCTCAATGTCAGCCCGGGTGATTGCCTATCGGTGATGCAAAAAGAGGTCTTATTTGCCCTTGCGGATGCCATTACCCGTGTTGAAAATGCCGGTCAACAACCGTGGGGTATCGCTGAAATGCAACAAGGCTTTGATTTAATATGAATAAATGGGCGATAGGTTTCGGGTTGTTTGTTGTCGTCGGTATTATTTTTACCGGCCGGCAAGGGATTAACAAAATTGATCAGCTCAATGAGCACGTCGGGAAATTAACGGCAGAAAACACGCAATTAAGTTTAGATATTGATAAAAAATCAGCCGAAATTACCGAACAATCATTGAGTTTTCACCGTGCAAATCAAATTTCCGGTGATGCTTATCGCCGTGGGATTATTCAACGTGCCGCCACCGAGGAAAGAAAAATTGAATATAAAACCCTGCTTAAAAATGAGCCTACCTGTGATCTGCCTGTGCCTCAGTCTCTTTCTGATCGGGTGCTCAACAACGCCTACCGTATCCGTGCAAGCGCAATGCGTACCCATCCCGAAAACCTTAACGCAACCAGTACCGCCAACCCTACCGGACGGGTTTTAACCTATTGTGATTTGGCGTTATGGGTAGACCCATTATTAACAGATTTAGAAACCGCCAATACTCAACTTGGTGCGATTGAGCAATTTGACGAGGAGCGGAACCGTGAAAAAGCTCACTAACCTACGCAAATACCTCAGTAGCAAAATTAAATTTTTGCACGACAACCCCGAAAGTCTGTATTTATTCGTTGAAAATGGCCGTGTAATTTCCACGCTTGCACAGACGCCAAGCTATGAGTATGAATATACTGTTAATATTATTATTGAGCGCTATAGCGGTGATCAGGATATTTTAATTGCCGTGGTGAATGATTGGTTAAGGCAACACCAATCTGATATCGCCGCGAACCCCAGTAAGCGCCAGCAAGATTTTAAATTTGAAGCAGTCATATTGGATAACAGCACAGCGCATATCAGCATCGACTTAAATTTAACTGAACGTGTTCTTGCAAAAGACGATAACGGCAAATGGGTGATTGAGTCCATTTCAGAGCCGGCAAATCCATTTGATGAATGGCCAACCCCTCAATGAATGATGATACCCTGCGCCAGCTCGATAGCGAATTAAGTGCCCTACTTAACCGCGCATCACCGAATCAGCGCCGGCAACTCGCCAAAGAAATTACCCGCGATTTACGCCGCTCACAAATCCGGCGTATACAGCAACAAAAAAATCCCGATGGCAGCCCCTACACCAAGCGCAAAGCCAACTTTGTCACGGTACAGCGTGAAATCCAATTTATGTGGCGCGGTCAAAAACGCACCTTGCGCAACTGGCGAGGTAACAGCAAAACCATTACCGGCCAAGATGCAAATAAAAAAGCCCAGCGTTCGTTTCGCAAATCCAATATTCAGCGATATATCAGCATCAAAAAAGAGAAAATCAGCACTGAGCGCAAAACCAAGCAAACCCGTATGTTTAAGAAGCTGGCAACGGCGCGTTTCTTGCGGATGTATAACGGCGATAAAGAAGCGGCCATTTATTTTATGCCCTCAGCCGGCAATATCGCCGGTGTACACCAGTTTGGGCTAACTCAGCGCATTGGCCGTGCCGATGTCACTTATCCCACTCGCCAGCTATTAGGTTTAACACCGCAAGAAATACGGCATATTGAAAGCCAGATTATTGATTTTCTGGCTCGGTGATAGGATTAGTTAACGTGGGTTTTTACGGTTAATTCAACGCCAAGTGCTTTCATTACCGCTAAAGTTGATTTTAAAGTTGGGTTACCATCTTCACTAAATGAGCGATAGAGCTGTTCACGAGAAAGCCCTGTTTCTGCCGCAATTTGGCTCATCCCTTTAGCTCTTGCCACAATGCCTAATGCTTTAGCAATATAAGCTGAATCACCCGTTTCGATTGCATCAGCCATAAAAAAGGCAATTTCTTCATCATCAACTAGCGCAAGCGCCGGATCATAGGTTGTTAAATTACTCATCGTCGTTTTCCTCCAAAATCCACTTTTTAGCAAGTGTTTTGGCTAATGTAATATCCCGTGATTGCGAACCTTTTTTGCCACCACAGAGGAGTAAAATTATCGTATTACCACGTTGTTGAAAGTACACACGATAACCGGGTCCATGATGAATTCTTAATTCGCTGATCCCCTCTCCAACTGGCATTGCATCGCCTGCTAACCCATTTGCTAAACGAAACAAACGTGTCGCGATAATGGTGCGTGCCCTTTTGTCTTTTAGCTTAAATTCCCATAAACGGAATGCATCAGTTTGTTTAATTTCTTTCATATCATTGATTGTAGTTTAAAAACTACAACTTGTAAAGATAACCGATTTCACGTTGTTCAACTTGTGCCAATCCTGACACAAGCTCATGAATATGCGCAGTGTTCTGCATTCGTGGCAGTCTATACCTCATGAATAATACAGATATTTTACGCCTAATTAGAAACCTGATCCGTATTGGTGTCGTCACGGCCGTTGACACCAAGAAAGGCTGTCGTGTGCAAACCGGTGACTTGGAAACGGACTGGCTAAATTGGCTCACGTTACGCGCCGGCAGCACGCTCACCATGAATGCGCCGAGTGTTGGTGAGCAAGTACTTATCTTAGCCATCGGCGGTGAGTTAACCACCGCATTTGTATTGACAGGGATTTTCTCTGATGAATACTCAGAGCCAACCGATTCATTGACGGCCGATCATCGTACTTATTCTGATGGTGCGGTTATTGAGTATGAACCGGCAAGCGGTCAACTTAAAGCGACTGGAATTAAAACCGCAATCATTGACGCCAGTGAACAAATCAGCGCCACAACACAAGTGCTTGTCGTCAATGCCGCCAAACAAATCGACCTCAATACGCCCACTGTTAATTGCTCAAACAATCTGACTTGTGCCACTTTGAATGTAACCCAAGGCGGTGAAATGACCGGTGATTTCACCCATAACGGCGGCGCCATAAAATCAAATGGCATTACCCTGCATTCACACACACATGGCGGCATTCGTTCAGGTGGTGATTCCTCGGATGGTCCTCAATGAAATATTGCGGCATGAACCGAATCGATGGAAAAATCATTTCCGATATGGAGCATATACGCCAGTCGATCAGAGATATTTTAATCACACCCGTTGGCTCACGCATCGCACGTCGCACCTATGGCTCATTGCTATCTGAGCTTATCGACCAACCACAAAACCCCGCGCTTAAATTACAACTCATGTCGGCCTGCTATACCGCCTTAATGAAATGGGAACCGCGTATTTTGTTAACCCGAATTAGTTTGAGCAGTACCGAGGCCGCAAAAATGGTGGTTGATATTGAAGCGACTAACCAAGACACCAACCAACCCGTTAATTTTTCAGTGGATGTGAGGTAATTTATGGCCGCCAGTATCGATTTAAGTTTATTACCGCCGCCGGACGTTGTTGAAACACTCGACTTTGAAGTGTTATTTGCCGAGCGTAAAGCCGCATTAATCGCTGCCACACCAGCCGAGCAACGCGAAGCGATAGCCCGTACCTTGGAATTAGAATCCGAACCGCTCACTAAACTATTGCAAGAAAATTGCTATCGCGAGTTAATTTTACGTCAGCGTATCAATGAGGCCGCTCGCGCCAGTATGGTGGCTTTTGCTACCGGTGCCGACCTTGACCAGCTCGCCGCGAATAATAATGTTCAGCGCCTAATGTTATCGCCCGGCGATGAAAATGCTATTCCACCTATTGCGCCGGTGTATGAATCCGACTCAAATTTACGGTTACGTATCCCCGGCGCCTTTGAAGCGTTAAGCGTAGCCGGCCCGATTGGCAGCTATGAATATCATGCTCGTAGCGCGGATGGTCGGGTTTCCGATGCCTCAGTGATTAGCCCTGCACCGGCTTATGTCACGGTGACAGTTTTATCTCGTGAAACCGACGGCACCGCAACCGTTGATTTAATTGAAAAAGTCAATTTAGCGTTAAACGATGAAGATGTTCGCCCCGTGGCTGACCGTGTCACTGTACAGTCAGCCACCATTGTTAACTATGAAATCGACGCCGTGATCTACTGTTACCCCTCGCCTGAATACGAACCAATCACCGCTGCCGCCGAGGCGCAATTAAAACGCTATACCACCCAACAACACCGATTAGGCCGTGACATTGTTCTTAGTGCTATTTATGCCGCGCTGCATGTTCAAGGTGTTCAGCGTGTCGAACTGAAAAAGCCGGTTGCCGATATCAAACTAGATAAAACGCAAGCCAGCTATTGCACACAAATTAATGTGGCGCTAGGCGGCTCTGATGAATAACCGTTTATTACCCGTTGGCTCGTCGCCGTTAGAGCTCGCGGCGGCTGAATCCCTCGCGCAAATTGAGCGCGTGCCTATTCCGATTCGTGAACTCTGGAACCCTAATTTGTGTCCCGTGCATTTACTGCCGTATTTAGCATGGGCGTTTAGTGTTGACCGATGGGATAAAAACTGGACGGAAAAAGCCAAGCGAGATGCGATTAAATCCGCGATGTTTATTCATAAACACAAGGGCACCATTGGTGCATTGCGCCGTGTCGTTGAGCCGTTGGGTTATTTAATTCGCGTGATTGAGTGGTGGAAAACCAATGAAACACCGGGCACGTTTCGCCTTGATATCGGGGTACTTGAAACCGGTATTACCGAGGAAATGTATCAAGAGTTAGAGGCGTTAATTTTTGATGCTAAGCCGGCGAGCCGGCACCTTGTGGGGCTCACTATTCAACTTGAAGCCAAAGGCCATATTTATTGCGCCGCAGCCACCTATAGCGGTGATGAATTAACCGTTTATCCATACACACCCGATGTGATCAGCGTTGGTACAACCCTATCAACCGGTGCCGCCATCCATGTTATTGACGAAATGAGGATCACTCTCCAATGAAATACTTTGCTTTACTCACCACTTATGGTGAAAAAGTGCTTGCCGAAGCGACAGCCCTTGGCACTCAAATAGCACTTACCCATATGGCCGTTGGGGATGGTGGCGGTGCATTACCCACACCAGACACTCGACAAACTAAACTGATTAATGAAAAACGTCGGGCAGCCATTAACACCTTATTCATTGACCCTGTGAATACCAATCAAGTGATTGCCGAACAAGTGATCCCTGAAAATGAGGGCGGTTGGTGGATACGTGAAATTGGTCTATTCGATAAATCCGGTTTTTTGGTGGCAATTGCGAACTGCCCCGAAACGTATAAGCCTTTACTTGCCGAGGGCTCAGGCCGCACACAAACTATTCGTGTAGTGCTAATTGTCAGTCACACCGACGCGGTCACGGTCAAAATTGATCCCTCGGTGGTGCTAGCAACACGCGAGTTTGTAAATCAACGCCTTGAAGAACATGAAAAAAGTCGCAAACACCCTGATGCAACATTAACAGCTAAAGGTTTTGTGCAACTAACTCATCAGTTAGGTGACAGTAGCACTTTAGTCGTCACCCAAAAACTACTCACCGATGAACTCAAAAAAATCACATTCGTTACCCGAACATGGCAATTGACAGCCAAAGGCGGTGAAATGGAGCTCACCCCACCTTATCAATTTAAAAATTGCCTATTTTCAATCAATGGACTCATTCAACATGACCAATATTCCTACTCAATTGAAAATAATAAAATTCTTTTAGCCGAAATGCTTAAACAAGGCGAACAGATACAAATCATCATTGATGCCCCCTTAATCAGCACGCCGCTATCGGGTGGCTTGCCCATCAGTAAAGATGCCCGAAATGCGCTAACAACTGGCTCAGACAGTGGCATTTATTTAGATGAAGATAAATTCCAACCCATTGACGAAATTGAAGTCACCACACAAGAAAAAGATAAATAGGAAACATTATGCCAATTAAACGTACTGTCACTTTAAATTTTAAAACCACGGATGGAAAAACATTGCCCGCATCTTTTGATGTGAGTGATGGCGAATCCACATTCGAAGCTTGGAAAAAATTACCGGGAAATGCAGCGAAAACAGAGCAGCAATTTATTACCGAGCAAAAAGGTACGCCCGGCACGCCCGGTGCTCCCGGTGCTCAGGGCGCAAGTATTGTCAGCGTTGAAGTTCAAGTTAAAGAAAATCCATAAGGTGAAGTAATGGCAAAAGGTCGCACTGTCTCTCTGATATTTAAAAATAATGCTGGCCTTGCTTTATCGCCAGTGAGTTTTGTTGTTTTTGATGGTGACAATGCCACCCTTGATATTTCCGCTATTACACCAGTGGTTAAAGGTGGCGAAACTTCTTTTGCTATTGGTAATGTCAAGGTGCTGTCAGTCTCTATTAATGGCCTATCGCAACCACAAGGTCACGCTTACACGATTGAAGGCACTACCTTATTTCTGGCCGAAGCATTGCGAGCGACTGACTTTATTTCAATTGAGGTAACAAAATGAGTAAACCAACCGGTAAGCTAATTAGATTAACAGCAGGTAATTTGGGTGCATACACCAAGGCAGAAACCGACACTAAAGTCGCGGATGCTAAAAAAGCTGGTACTGATGCACAAGCTACGGCAAACGCCGCCAATACAGCCGCAACCAATGCAAACAATAATGCCAATGGCCGTGTTCCAAGTGGCCGTAAGGTCAATAACAAACCATTAACGGCAGATATCAGTCTTACGGCTGGTGATGTGGGCGCGTATACCAAAGCCGAAACCGATACAAAAGTTACGGATGCTAAAAAAGCCGGTACGGATGCGCAATCAACGGCCAATGCCGCTAATACCGCCGCAACCAATGCGAATAATAATGCCAATGGCCGTGTACCTAGTGGGCGTAAGGTAAACAATAAGCCATTAAGTGCAGATATCTCGCTGAATGCAGGGGATGTGGGGGCTTATACAAAAGCAGAAGTTGATGGAAAAATTACAGCATCTGGAGGTAAAAGTACGGCTAATAAAGCTGAAAGTGGTTGGTGGAAATGTGGTGATACAGGAGTGATCATTCAATGGGGAAAAGGAAATTTAAATAACGAAACATTGAATATTGAATTTTCCATCGCGTTTCCTAATATTTGTTTAACGGTATCTCCAATCAATACTTTACCGAGCGCGATGAGTGCAATAAATCTAACTGCAACCTCTAAAACATCAGCTACTCTCAAAAGTAGGACAGACCCAGCAACTATACGCTGGATGGCCATAGGATATTGATATGTATTATTACAGCGCAAAAAACAATGCGTTTTATCCAGAAGAATTAAAAACCGATTATATCAGTGCCGGATCATTCCCTGATGATGTGATAGAAATTAAGAATGCCACCTATGTAGAATTTTCATCTACGCCACCAAAGGGGAAAATAAGAGGAAATCAAGGTGGGGAGCTATGCTGGGTTAACGAGCCTGAGATAACTAAGGAAGAATTGATTGAGTATGCTGAAAAACAAAAAAAATATCGGGAAAATGAAGCGATCGAGGCTATTGTACCACTACAATACGCCATCGATTTAGGGATAGTAACAGATAAGGAAATGGCATCACTCAATGACTGGAAAGAATATAGGGTATATCTAAATCGCGTTGATACTTCAACAGCGCCAGAAATTGAATGGCCAGCAAAACCAAGTTAAATGCCTCCCCAACACTTATGTGTTGGGGGGTTACCAAATAGAGCGATTGTTCTTCTCTGAGTGTTTTACTGTATTATCTTTTTTTGGCGTATAAACAATACAATTATCTGGAATATTTTTATTAATAAAACACATTGCTCCTATCATGACATTATTACCAATTTTAATATCATCGCCAATAATACAAGAGTGCGCCCCAACGGTAACGTTATCACCTATACAAATTGAGCCTTTCTGAGATGACGACAAAATACCTATAGTCGTATTTTGCCTAGCGTGAAAATTTGTACCAATAATTGATTCATAAGCAATTACAAGACCAACATAATGGCTGATAGAAAGGCCATGTTTAATTTTAGCACCGACATCAATATCACAGCCGTATTTAGAGCGTAACTTTCTGTTTATATAGTTAGCCAGTTTTGGAGCTTTTTTTGATAAAAAAAGATAGTTCGCAATGCGCCACCAAAAATTAAAGCGCCGTTTGGGATAAAACCACGCTCTTCGGAAGGCCCGACCCCAAGAAAATCTGCTGTAGTCATCTGTTTGAATCACTTCATGCATTAAGCATATTTTTAGATGATCAATTGAACCGTGTTCACACACTCTATACGCTCCCAAACCTAAAATTTTCAACTTTGATTTTACAATATCATAGTATACTTAATCATAATATATTGATTTACATTAAGAATGAAGACTAAAAACATCATATACCATTGTTTCGGGGGGAGCTTTGTCCCATCCCCCACACAACCCTCACCTCGTGCATTTGTCTTAACCACACCACAAAATTGAGTCATGACTAAATAGAGGACGCTATTGTTATGGCTCAAGATTATCATCACGGTGTGCGTGTTATTGAACTCAACGAGGGCACGCGCCCTATTCGCACCATTAGCACCGCGATCGCTGGCATGGTCTGTACTGCCGACGATGCGGACGCAAAATATTTTCCACTCAATACGCCCGTATTAATTATCGATGTTATTGATGCGGCTGGCAAAGCTGGTGATACCGGCACACTCGCGCGATCATTAGAAGCCATTGGCAACCAAGCCAAACCGGTCACGGTCGTTGTGCGTGTTGAACAAGGTGAAAGCGAAGCCGAAACCACATCGAATATTATTGGCGGCTCTACCGCCGAGGGGCGAAAAACAGGCTTACAAGCACTGACCGCCGCACAAAGCCGAGTCGGTGTAAAACCGCGCATTCTGGCCGTACCGGGTCACGATACCCAAGCGGTTTCCGCTGCCATCGCCGGTATCGCACAAAAAATGCGCGCTATGGCCTATGTCAGTGCTAATAGGTGTAAAACTGTTTCTGAGGCCATCAAATACCGTGAAAATTTCAGTCAGCGTGAACTGATGTTGATTTGGCCGGAATTTCAAAGCTGGGATACAGTCGCCAATGCAGAGGCCAATATCTACGCAACCGCCTGTGCCCTTGGCTTACGTGCCAAAATCGACAATGAAACAGGCTGGCATAAAACCCTATCTAACGTAGGCGTCAATGGTGTGACCGGTATTTCTGCCGATGTATCGTGGGATTTACAAGACCCTGCCACGGATGCCGGCTTGCTCAATGAAAATGACATTACTACCCTCATTCGTCACAACGGCTTCAAGTTTTGGGGCTCACGCACCTGCTCTGATGATCCATTATTTGCATTCGAATCTTATACCCGTACCGCGCAAGTTTTAGCTGACACCATAGCGGAAGGTCAAGAATGGGCAATCGATGGAACATTAACGCCATCGCTAACTCGCGACATTATTGAAAGCATTAATGCCAAGTTGCGCAGCATGACAACGCAAGGTTATTTGCTCGGTGGAGCATGTTGGTTTGATGCAAAAGTTAATACCAAAGAAGAACTCAAAAGCGGCAAGTTATATCTTGATTATGACTATACACCGGTTCCACCACTTGAAAACTTGTTATTACGCCAGCGTATTACCGACCGCTATTTATTAGATTTCAGCAGCAAAATTAAGGGATAACCAATGGCTTTACCGCGCAAATTAAAAAACATGAATTTATTCAACGATGCTCAAAGTTATTTAGGCATCATTGAGGAGGTCACGCTGCCTAAAATTACTCGTAAGTTTGAGGGGTATCGTGGGGGCGGCATGAACGGCTCGGCTCAAATTGATATGGGGCTGGATGATGGTGCACTGGATATGGATATCACGCTTGGGGGTATTGAAGCGCAAATTTATGAGCAGTGGGGTATTTCACAAATCGACGGCGTAATGTTGCGATTCAATGGCGCTTATCAGCGTGATGATACCGGTGAAACCACCGCTGTTGAAGTCGTTGTACGGGGACGATTTAAAGAAATTGACCCGGGAAACTCAAAAGCCGGTGAGAATACACAAGTAAAACTGCCGTTTATACCAACCTATTACAAGTTAATTATGGATGGTAGTGAAAAAATAGAAATTGATATTCTTAACATGGTTGAAAAGGCCGGCGGTGTTGACCGTTTAGCCGAACAACGCGCCGCCCTGGGATTATAAGGTAAAAGTAAATGACTGAACAAATGAATAAAACCCAAGCGACTGTCGTATTAGATGAACCCATCAAACGCGGTGAAACTGAAATCACCGAAATTGTGGTACGTAAACCCAATGCGGGTGCATTACGTGGAGTGCGCTTACAAGCGCTGATGGAAATGGACGTGATCTATATGGCCGAAGTACTGCCACGCATCACGGCACCGGCGCTGACTAAACCCGAAATCATGACAATGTCCCCCGGCGATTTGGTTAACTTATCGATTGAGGTGGTCAATTTTTTGTTACCGAACTCGATGCGTGCCGACTACCAGAACGATTAACCGTCGATGATATGGTGGCCGATATTGCCACCATCTTTCATTGGCCACCGTCAGCAACCGCAGAAATGGGGCTGATTGAATTATTAGAATGGCGTGTTCACGCTTATAAACGAAGTGGTGCAAGTGATGAGTAAAAATCTACGTTTACAAGTGGTGCTTAGCGCCGTTGATAAATTAACTAAACCGTTTCGCAGTGCGCAAGAGTCCAATAAAAAACTGGCGGGTGCAATCCGTCAGTCTCGTGACACCTTAAAAGCCCTGAATCGTCAAGCCGGTCAAATTGACGGCTTTCGTAAAGCTAAACAACAACTCACTGAAACCCAACAAGCTTATCAAGCTGCCACCGCTCGGGCGACAAGTCTCGCGCGAGCCATGAGTTCAATCGAAAACCCCACACGAAAACAAACCGCTGAATTCAACAAAGCGCAACGCGAAGCCGCGCAACTTAAAAATAAATTTGGCGAACTACAGCAATCGGTACAACGCCAACGTAGCGAACTGCAAGCCAATGGCATATCGACAAATCAACTCGGGCAATCACAACGCCGGCTAAACAGTGATATTTCGCGCACAACGCAACAATTACAGCGCCAAGAACAACAGCTACGCCGCAGTGCCGAACAAGAACGGCGTATGTCTAATGCACGAAATAGTTACCAAAAAACTATGGATGTGCGCAATAAAATGGCCGGTTCCGGGGCGGCAATAACCGCTTCCGGCATTGGCATTGGTTATGCCGCTAAAAAAGTCTTAGCACCGGGTTATGATTTTGAAGTGGGCATGTCAAAAGTACAGGCATTAACACGGCTTGATAAAGACTCGGAGCAATACAAAATGTTACGAGGCCAAGCGCGTGAACTTGGGGCAACGACGGCGTTTACCTCAAATGAAGTCGCCCAAGGGCAAGCCTTTTATGCGATGGCCGGTTTTAAACCTGAACAAATTAAAAACGCCATGCCCGGCACATTATCCATGTCATTAGCCGGCGGCATTGATTTAGCGACCACGGCCGATATTGGTTCGAATATTTTGACCGGCTTCAAGTTAAACTCTGATGAAATGAACCGCGTCAGCGATACCCTTGTTGCCACCTTTACCCGTTCAAACGTCAACTTAAACATGCTTGGCGATACCATGAAATATGTGGCACCGGTGGCCTCGGGTTTAGGGGTTGATTTAGAAACAGCCGCCGCCGCAGCCGGTAAATTGGGGGATGCTGGTATTCAAGGCAGTATGGCTGGCACCGGATTGCGTTCTATTTTAGGTCGATTGGCCGAGCCACCGAAGATGGCTGAAAAAGCCCTTGATAAGCTAAAAATTAAAACGCGTGATGCAAAAGGTAACTTACGCGAGTTTACGGACATTCTTACCGAACTGGATAAGAAAACCAAAAAGATGGGGACAGCCGAGCGCGCAGGCTTCTTTAAACATATCGCCGGTGAAGAGGCATTTTCCGCGCTATCTGTCTTAGTTGACCAAGCCGGCTCAGGGCAATTGCAAGCTATGGTGGCCGAAATTAAAGCCGCCAAAGGGGAAGCCGGTAAAGTCGCCAAAACCATGACCGATAACCTTGATGGTGACTTAAAAAACTTAACCTCTGCCTATGAAGATGTGGGTATTCAAATCTTTGGCGGTGCGGATAGCCCTTTGCGTGATATTGCAAAACGGGTGACTGACCTCATTTCCAAATTTGGTGAGTGGGCAAAGAAAAACCCGGAGCTCGTCAAGCAAATCACCATGATCACCTTGGGGCTCAGTGCCGTACTCGCCGTGGGTGGTGGTATCTCTCTAATGATTGCCGCGATGATCGGCCCTCTCGCAATGGCAAAACTCAGCCTCTCGGTGCTGGGCATTAAAGGCAGTGGTTTTTTATCCTTACTGATTAAGCCCATAAAACTAGTCGGTGCCGCATTTATGTGGATGGGCAAAGCCCTATTAGCCAACCCGATTATCTTAATTATTACTGCCATTGCCGCTGCCGCTTATCTCATTTACAAATATTGGGATGACATTGTTCCCTATGCGAAAAAGCTCTGGGATAGCGTTACAGATATATTTTCGCAATTTTGGGAGGGGATTAAAGCCTATGTTCTAAACTGGGGACTTGTCGGGCTAGTCTATCAACACTGGGATAGTATTGTTTCAGTCACGACGCGTATGTGGGCGTTGGTCAGAAAAACCATTTCTGATAAGTGGGATCAGATTGTTGCTGATGTCAAAGGCTTACCTGAGCGCTTTAAACAAATTGGTGGCGAAATTATTGATAGCCTAAAAAATGGCATCCTAGAAAAATGGGACACACTCAAGGCGCAATTCGCTGAAATCAAGCAGATGGCCACCAATATCTTGCCCGACTGGATGCTATCCGATGATGTAAAAACCACACGGGCACTATCCCAAGTTAACGTTATTCAAAGCAGCATGAAAAGTGCCGGTATGTTTGACAGTGGCGGCTTTATTCCACGCGGCCAGTTTGGTATTGCGGGCGAATATGGTCCTGAAATCGTCAATGGTCCTGCGCGTATCACTAGCCGAAAAAGTACCGCCGCCCTTGCCGCTGCGGCGCTCACGTTTGGTTCCATGTCAGCCGCCGCCGATAAACCGCTTCACCCTCTTGCACTGCCAGCAAGTAGCTATCAATCCGCGCCGGCGACAATTAATCAAAATAACCATACAACAAGTGCTGCGCCAATCGTGATCAACATTCATCCTACACCAAATCAGTCACCGACTGATATTGCACGTGAAGTGGCTAAGCAGCTCGAACAGCACCAACGCCGCGAACAAGCACGGCAATTAAGCCGCTACCAAGACAGTGAGGACTACTCATAATGGCAATGGCTGCACTCGGTTTATTCGTCTTTCATTTGCGTACTACCCCATACCAAATGATGCAAATTAATAAAAAATATCGCTATGGTTTTAATAATCGCATTGGCAAACGTCCGGCTTTCCAGTACATCGGTCCTGACAATGATGATTTCACATTAAGCGGAACATTATACCCCTCGCTAACCGGAGGCAGATTATCATTGCTTACACTCGAATTAATGGCTGATATGGGTAAAGCGTGGTCGCTGATCGATGGTACTGGCACGATATACGGTATGTTTGTGATTGAAGAAATCACACAATCCAAAAGCGATTTTTTCAATGATGGTGCCGCTCGAAAAATAGATTTTACCTTAAAACTCAAACGTACCGACGAGTCCTTATCTGAAATGTTCGGCGATCTCAATCAGCAACTTAATGATATACGCGGAGCCATACCCTTATGAGTTGGTTTACTGGCGATGAAAGCACCCCGTCTTTTGCCCTCGCTGCCGGCGGTGAAAATATTAATGCTCAAATTCAAGGCCGATTAATGTCACTCACTATGACCGATAACCGAGGCTTTGAGGCTGACCAATTGGATATTGAGCTCGACGACAGCGACGGACAATTAGCCTTACCCAAACGGGGCGAAACTTTATCACTCCATTTAGGTTGGAAAAATGCGCCATTGATTTATAAAGGCACCTTTACCGTTGATGAAATTGAGCATAGCGGTGTGCCAGATAAGCTCACCATTCGTGGGCGTAGTGCGGATTTTCGCGATACATTGAACGTTAAGCGCGAACAGTCCTATCACCAAAAAACCTTGGGCGATATTATTCGTACCTTGGCAGAGCGCAATAAGTTAAAGCCGGTGATTGATAACAAATTAGATAAAATTAAACTGGCTCACATTGACCAAACCAATGAATCAGACGGCTCATTTTTAACCCGAGTTGCTAAACAAGAGGGGGCGATTGTTGCGGTTAAAGACGGTAATTTATTGTTTATGCGCCAAGGGCAAGGTTTAACCGCCAGTGGTCAACCCATTCAGACCATGAATATCACACGTTCCGTGGGCGATGGACACCGTTTTTCATTGGCTGACCGTGGCGCCTACACCGGCGTCATTGCAAACTGGTTAAATACCCGTGAGCCCAAAAAGAAAAAAGAAGTCATGGTAAAGCGTAAGCGCAAAAGCAAAAAGCCGGCTAAACCAACGAAAAAAATTGAGCCAAAAGAAAAACAAGGTGAATACCTCGCCGGCGAACAAGGGAACGTCCTCACCCTGTCCCACACTTACGCCACAAAAGAAAACGCCTCTCGAGCGGCAAAAGCCAATTGGGAAAAAATTCAACGCGGTGTGGCCTCATTTTCGATTCAACTTGCCCGAGGCCGCGCCGAGCTTTACCCTGAAATGCCCGTTATCGTAAGCGGCTTTAAACCGGAGATTGATATCGCTGAATGGATATTAACGCGCGTTGTGCATTCGTTAAATGACAGCGGATTTATGACTGCATTAGAATTAGAGGTAAAAATCTCTGATCTGGACATTGCCAGTGAAGAAAAATAACACTGTACAAAAACCCATGCTATACTTGCCTTAATATTAACATCATGACAAAAGGTACATTATCATGATGAATTGCCCTCTTTGCGGTTACGCCGCACACACCCGTAGTTCCCTACAAGTTTCAACCGAAACCAAAGAACGTTATAACCAATGCCAAAACATCAATTGTGGTGCAACGTTCGTTAGCCACGAATCAGTAGCGCGATTTATTAGTAAGCCGGGGGAAGTCAAGCCGGTTAATCCACATCCAAATAAATTCCAGCAAGAGGCGTTGGCGTTATAGATCATTTAAACACCTTAGATTAAAACCTTTACAGTAAACGAGTATTGCTTCTTAGATACAGGTAACTAAAAACCTACGCCGCCACCCTGCCGCCATTTTGTCGCCACTTGACGTTTTTGATGACAAATTTCAGATGCAAAAAAGCCACCCGAAGGTGGCTTTTTCTTTACTCTAACTTGTTGATTACTCAATCAAGTTTTATTTGGTGCCCAGGGCGGGACTTGAACCCGCACAGCCTAAAGGCCGAGGGATTTTAAATCCCTTGTGTCTACCGATTTCACCACCTGGGCTAAATTTTTGGAGGCGCGTCCCGGAGTCGAACCGAGCTACACGGATTTGCAATCCGGTGCATAACCGCTTTGCTAACGCGCCTTTTCCACTAATCTCTTAGAGAGATTGGAGCGGGAAACGAGACTCGAACTCGCGACCCCGACCTTGGCAAGGTCGTGCTCTACCAACTGAGCTATTCCCGCCTGAAGTTTTCACTTCTAATTTAGCTTTTCAAACTGGCTGATTTACTTATTTTTTTTCGTAAACCTAGTTGCCGTCCGATGCGATGCATTCTACTGATTTCACATTTCGAGTCAACACAATTATTGAAATAATTGAATCGTTCGCTGTTTTTTCAATCATTTCGATCAAGCTTCGCTCAAATCACTCCATGCAGCCATCAAATATTGGAACATTGACCAGAAAGTTAAGATTGCAGCAACATACATTAATGCGATAGAAAGATTCTCAATCAATGGATTTGGACGCCATAACAAACCAACAAGTGACATCATTTGCGCTGTTGTTTTAAATTTCCCGATCCAAGAGACCGCCACACTACTACGCTTACCTATCTCTGCCATCCACTCTCTTAGAGAGGAAATGATAATCTCACGAGCAATCATCGTTGCAGCAGGCAATGTGATATACCAAACATCATAACTCTCAGTGACAAGAACCAAAGCAGTCGCCACCATCACTTTATCTGCGACTGGATCTAAAAACGCCCCAAACTTTGTGGTTTGCTTCCAAAGACGGGCTAAAAACCCATCAAACCAATCAGTCACCGCCGCAATAACAAAAATTAATGCACAGGCAAAAGGCCCCCAGCTCACTTGCAGGTAGAAAGCCAATACAAAAAACGGTATCAGGATGACTCGAAATAAGGTCAACCACGTAGGTATATTTAATTTCATCGCGCTCACTAACTTTTTGACCAAGTTGGATATTATAAGTATGTTGCCCTAAGACACTTACTGTTTCAATGCATTATAAATCTTTTCTGCCAGTGCGTATGAGATCGAGGGCACTTTTGCGATCTCTTCTATGCTCGCATTGCGTAAAGGCTGTAATCCCCCCATATATTTCAAGAGCATTTGGCGGCGCTTAGGCCCAATTCCTTCTATTGATTCTAATGCACTGGTATTTTTAACTTTTGCTCGGCGTTGCCTATGTCCTGTAATAGCATGATTGTGAGACTCATCTCGAATATGCTGAATAACATGCAACGCTGGCGAATCTGGTGGTAATGAGAAACCTTCACCTTCTGGTTTTAAAAATAGCGTTTCAAGCCCTGCACGGCGATCACTCCCTTTTGCCACACCAATTAATAAAGGATGGTCTTTATTCCAGTCCACTTCTAAAGAGTCAAAAACGTCTCTAGCTTGACCAAGTTGCCCTTTTCCCCCATCAATGAAAATAATGTCAGGAATTTTATTTTCATCGATATGCTTACCATAACGACGAGTTAGCACTTGATGCATGGCAGCATAGTCATCGCCTGGGGTGATCCCTGTAATATTATAGCGCCTATATTCAGATTTAACCGGACCGGTTTTATCAAACACAACGCAAGAAGCAACAGTTTGCTCCCCCATGGTATGGGATATATCAAAACATTCCATGCGAGAAATCGAATCGAGTTTAACAACTTCTGCCAATGACTTTATTCGTTGAATTATCGTTGACTGTTGCGCAATTTTTGTTGATAACGCAATCAATGCATTAGTACGTGCTAATTTTAAGTAACGTGCTCTTACACCGCGAGGTTGACTTTGAATATTAATTTTTCGCCCAGCAAGTTCAGAAAGTGAGCTTGCAAGTAACTCTTTTTCAGCTAAAGCAAAATCAATCAGTATCTCGCCAGGTAACGTTCTATTCTCACTACCTTGCAGATAGAACTGCCCTAAAAAAGTTTGAACAACTTCATCTAATAAAGTCCCCGACGGTATCTTAGGATAATAGCTACGACTTCCTAATACTTTCCCTTGACGAATAAATAAGACATGGACACAAGCTAGTCCTGATTCGAATGCCACGCCGATAACATCCAGATCGTCGCTTCCGCCTGAAACATATTGCTCTTCAGTTACCGCTCGTACTGCTTGTATCTGATCACGAAATCGTGCCGCATCTTCGAAACGGAGATCTTGGCTCGCCTTTTCCATGCGTTCAATTAAACCGGTCAGAACTTGCTTATCTTTCCCAGTCAAAAATAGACGAACATAGTTGACTTGCTGGTCATATTCTTCATCAGTCACTAAACCTTTAACACAAGGCCCCAAACAGCGCCCTATTTGGTATTGTAAACAAGGTCTAGAACGATTCTTATAAACGCTATCTTCACACTGACGGATAGGAAACAATTTTTGCATCAAAGCCAGTGTTTCTCTCACAGCATAAGAATTTGGGAATGGCCCAAAATATTCACCCTTTGCATGTTTAGCGCCGCGATGTATCGACAAACGAGGATGAGTTTCTTTGCTTAAAAAGATATAAGGATAAGATTTATCGTCTCGCAACAATACGTTATAGCGTGGTTGATACAATTTGATGTAATTGTGTTCAAGCAATAAGGCTTCAGTTTCGGTGTGAGTCACCGTGACATCTATTGAAGCGATATGCTTGACGAGTTGTTCTGTCTTACGACTACCAACATTTTCTCGAAAATAACTCGATAATCGTTTTTTAAGATCTTTTGCTTTTCCGACATAAATAACAGTTCCGCCAGCGTCATACATTCGATAGACGCCAGGCTGGTTAGTCACTGTTTTTAAGAAAGCTTTTGGTTCGAACTGTTCTGCCACCCTGATAAACCCTGTTTTGCCGTAATTAAACCATAACTGATTGCTATGTGTGTTAATTCTACATCACTACAGATATTAAGTTTACCAAACATTCTATATCGATAGGTATTTACTGTTTTTGGGCTCAACGTAAGCGACTGCGCAACCTTTTTAATTGGAATTCCCTGTGTTATCATCAACATAATTTCAAGTTCTCTAGCAGATAACAACTCATATAAGTCATGTTCATGACTATGAAGCAGCCTCTGTAGGGCAATATCTTGAGCTATATCGGGTGAAATAATTCGACGACGTGCGTTAACCACTTGAATAGCCTCAATTAAATCGTCTTCATTAATATTAATACTTAAAATACCAAAAATACCAATATCAAGTGCTTTAAGCACAAATGAATAATTACTACGGATATTATATATAATAATACCAACTTCAGGTTGAGTTCGTCGAAGTATTTGGATTGTTCTTAGCGACTCAAATTGGCAATTATCACTACTAATTAAAATAATATTCGCTCTTTGTTGTCGATTCCAAGCAATAGCGTGTTCTAGCAACGGAAATGATGCGACAATTTTACAACGTGATATTCGACTAAATATAGTTTCAAACCCACGAATAGTAATATTATTATCGTCAATAATTATAATATTAATCAATTACCCTTCCTATCCTTTATATAAACTAATAGACAGGATAATAAATGAAAGCTCAATAAAATTATATGTAATTTTTTAACTTTCATTTCACAAAAAAAAAAATCAATCACAATTTATAATAACTCTAAACTTAATAATCATTCTAATTATATAATTATTGACCTATTTCTTATAATAAATAGCCGTCATAATAACGGCTATTTTTATATTTAAATAAATAATTATTTTTGCCCTACTAATCGACAAATAGTTTCTGAAACTAAATAGCTTTTCTCAAATGAGCTAATAGGTAAAAACTCAAAACGAGAATGAAAGTTAAGTGCCCCTGTAAAATAGTTAGGCGTCAAAACTCCACGAGCAGACAATGCTGAACCATCAGTGCCCCCACGCATAGGAATAACGTTTGCTTCAACACCTTGAACGTCTAGAGCTTCAAATATTAAGTTGATTGCCGTTCTATCATCGCCAATTGAGTCACTGATATTGCTATACACATCATCAATTTTAAATTCAATTGTTGCTCGAGGATGACGAGATCTAATTAATTCAACACTTTCATTTATAAAGCGTTTACGTGCTTCGAAACTATTTCGATCAAAATCTCGTATCGCCATTTTAATTTTTGCATTATCCAGATTTGCAATCAAATCGGTAAAATAAAAATATCCTTCCCGATGCTCCGTATGCTCTGGGGTATCAAAACGGTCAAAACATCCAATAAAATCATGAGCCACGCGAATAGGATTTAACAATACATTCTTAGCAGACATGGGATGAGCTGTAATACCTTTAATCGAAACTTCAATAGAAGCAGCGTTAAATGTTTCGAATACCACCTCTCCTAATGCACAGCAATCAATAGTATAGGCAAAATCGACCTTGAAACGAGATAAATCCATTATTTTTGACCCACGAAGTCCAATTTCTTCATCAGGAACAAAAGCCACATATATATCACCACAATCAAAATCTGCATGTTGTAGTTTATTCATTAACTCCATGACTACTGTCACTGCGGCTTTATTATCCGCACCTAGTACACTAGTTCCATCGCTAAAAATAATCTCTTCACCAATGTAAGGCGATGCTTCAGGATGTTCTACAGATCTAAACCATATATTTTCTTGTGTATTCAAACATAAATCTTCGCCTTCATACTTTAATGTTTGAGGCTTAATTACAGGAGATAACCCAACATCTACCGTATCCAAATGGGTGACAAACCCAATTTTTGGTGCTAACGGATTACTACCCGGGCGTACCGCATATAAAATCGCATGATCATCAATATAAATATCTTTTAAACCATAACTTTCTAACTCTTCTGCCAATAATTTAGCTAACTCACGCTGCCCTTCAGTACTTGGCACAACTGTTGCTGAAGCATCACTTTGACTTTCTATTGTTAAATAGCGGTAGAAACGTTGTTCAAGCTGTTTACCTAACTCATTCATTACATATTCCTTCTACTCAATTTTTTTGTTTATTATGCTGGCTGCCACGTATAACCACTATCAAAACCAATAGGAATATCAAAGGCCCAAAATAGATATAGTGTCGCAGTTAAAGTAATCAATAATCCTATTGTGAATGGGATCATCATTGAACAAAGTGTACCAATCCCTGCATTCTTATAATATTTTTGGCAATACATTAAGATTAATGGATAAAACGGGAACATTGGCGTACTGACGTTCATTGCCGAATCACTCACACGGAACGCTGCTTGCGTTAACTCTGGTGAAATACCAACCGCCATTAACATTGGAACCAAGACCGGAGCCATAATCGCCCACTTAGAAGTGGCAGAAGTGATCATAATATTCAAAACAGCTGTTAATAAAATAACGCCAAATACGGTCATACCGGATGGCATATCTAATGTACGCAATAATTCAGCACCAGATAATGCAAGTAATGTACCTAAGTTTGAATGTTGAAATGAATACAAAAATTGTGCAGCAAAGAATGCAAAAACTATAAAAGGAATTAATGACTTTGTAATATTTTCCATCGCCTTAACCACATCTTTGGTTGAGGTAAAAGATTTAGTCATATAGCCATAAACAACACCAGGAAGAGCAAAGAAAATAAATAAAAGAGGTACCACAATTTGCATAATTGGTGCTTTCGGGCTAGTTAAACTACCATCGGGGCCTCGTAATGGCGAATTTTCAGGCCATAATAGTGCAAATAAACCTACCCCTAGTGCAATAAGAACTAAACCTGCAACTCGAAAAGCCCGGTGCTCTATTGGCTTAATTTCACCCAATTTTTGCTCTGAGTCCGTATCTACGTCAGCTATTGTGATAGGACAATTTTTATTTAACCACGGTTCAACAATTTTTTCTGTAATAAACCAGCAAGTAAAAATAACACCAAATGTACCGCCTAAACTAAAAAAATAATTACATAAGACATTTACGGTATAACCAGGCGCTAACATTTGCGCTGCGTCTTGCGTGAAACTCTGCATTATAGGATCAATAATTGATGGTGTATAACTTGCAGTAAATCCGCCTGCAAGTCCTGCAAATGCAGCAGCAATACCCGCTAAAGGATGCCTTCCACTTGCATAAAACATCATGGCGGCAACTGGCATTAAAATAACATATGCAGAATCAGATGCAATATGAGAAACGATACCAACAAATACAACAGTAGGAGTTAGCATTTTAGGTGAAATAAAAGAAAGCATTTTTTTCAAAGCAGTATTAATAAAACCACTACTTTCGGCAATACCAATCCCTAAAGTTGCAACAATTGTAATTCCAAGCGGTGGGAAATTAATAAAATTTTTCACTGCTGTTGTAATAAATAGTATTATTTCTTGGTACTGAAACATATTTACAACAGCAATTTTTTCTTTTGAAATAGGATGATAATAACTAAAATCTACAAATGAAAGGAGATAAGATAAAAACCAACATATTATTAAGGCATAAACAAATAGCATTGTGACATCAGGCATAACATTACCGATCCGTTCAACGCGATTTAAAAAACCTTTTTTCTTTGGAAGTGTATTAGTTGTCATATTTACAAGCTACTTATGTTATTAGAATAGAAACTTTATTACAGTAGTTAACCCGTTTGAAAAAGTAAAACACTTTTGTAATTTGTTTTAACAAGATAAATCAGCCACTCACCTTAACATTAAATTAATTTAATGGATTAGTTATTTTCATTAAGCTAATTTACTAAATTTTTTGATACTATAAACATCGCTTTAGTTATATCACTTAAATCGGTTGTATTTAATACAAAAAGAGAATAAAAAAAATTTTTTATTCTCCTTGTCAATTCAAAATATAAGTTAACTTTATGAGTGTTATTCGCGTCTAAGTTTCTCAGTATTCGCAATATAGAGAGCTACAACAAGCACTAAAATAGCACCTGCATGTAATAAGGTCGTCATAGGGTCACTATGATCGACAATAATCAAACGAATTATTGCAGTAATTCCGATATAAATAAAATATCTTAGCGGGAAGTGATATCCAGACATAAAATATTTAATTATCAATGCAATAAACTCAAAGTAAAGAAAGTAAATAACAATACCTTCTAAAAGTTCATACGCCGTCACTCCCTTAACATCACCAAACATCAGTGCTGCCATAGTGACTGTTTCTTTAACTAAAAAGAAAACAAGTACCGCTGCTAACGCAATTAATCCAATATTCAATATCCACTGTAAAACCCATGCTATATTGCTAGCGTGACGCATTCCCTTCATATTATTCATTCATCATTCCTCTAGAATCACGCATTGGCTATCTTTTTATATTAACCCAAGCGCGTACTTTTACTTACTTAAATTAAAGTTCAATCAATGCCATTACAATAAAGTTTTCCTGATTGTAATTCAATTTTAAGACGCAAGCATTACAACAGAGGAGCTAAATTTGCTTTAGATAAACTGTAAAGAGTAAAAGCTGGCAAGAAAACCAGCTTTATAAATAATTATTAACTCATCATATTCATGATGTCTTGTTCTGTTAACGTTGGTGTTTTTTCAGCAAAATTATAATATTTTGGCTTGCTATCGATATAGACTTGCAGACTCAGTTTGGCGTCTTTGCTTTCATCAAACAAGGCCGCTGAGACATAATAAGTGGAAGGTGAATGCAAATGATAAAATAAATGTGTACCACAGTTATTGCAAAATGCCCTCTCCGCCCATGAAGAAGACATAAAACGAGTGATAGACTTATCTCCTTCAATTTTAATATCACTACCGCAATCAATACTAATTCCAGGGCCACCATTCCATTTTTGACACATACCACAGTGACAAGCACTCACTTTATCAACAGGCTTGTTTGTTAAAATTTTCACTGAACCGCAAAGACATTGACCTTGATGCATAATATTTTCCTTAATAAAAAATCATCTATATACTCACGTTTTCACTTGATAACCTTATTCCTATTTTAATCATAGATCCTAAATTGACGTCCTGTAAATCGCTTATCATTAATATTTTCACTTAAACGAAGGCGACTTACCTCAATGACCTCACGTTCAGACTCAAGATCACCAACCTCATGTTCATGGACACTTGCCTGTTCTGATATATATTTTAACTGTGTTGTACTATAGGGTGCCAGGTCGTAGGAAATTGCACTATCAGTAACCTGTGCAAATACGGATGTACTCGTCAATAACGCAACCACCATGAATAAATTAGCCAATAACATTCGCTTCATAAACATCTCCTATTTCTATGTCTCAGTTTTATCCCATATCTACGTCAAATAACACCAAGATTGGGTAATTGTTTACGTAGATAAGTAAATGAATAAAATTACGTCGAGTTGTGTTTAGTTAACCAAAGTTATTAATCATCTTTGTCACCATCAATATAAAAAAAGGGAGCACTTAGCTCCCTTAATCACCTAAAAATATAAGCTATAAATCATTTGAAGTATCTTTATCTGACGAGTTGATCTCTTTAAATAAATACCAACAAAAATACAGCAAAACAATTATTCCAATAAATAACAATACCCACAATGCGATTGTCATCCAATTCACATCATCATCAACTAACTCAATTGAGCTCAGTCGTTCTACGCCACCAAGTTCAATAACTTTATCTGTTGCATAAAGTTCAGGATAATGCGACATCACCTCATCAACACCATATGGTTTACCAATGAGATCGCTATACGTCATTTTATCAAGATTAGCCTGCTTATTACCCCACACTAACAAATAAGGCGCGGCACCTTGCATATTAAAAATAATATTAATGCCATCCCTTTGTCCGTCAATACGAGGAGGACTCTCTTCCCAACTTCCCTTTAATGCAGTGATCCTTAATTTTCTGATCATTTCACCATTGAGTGCAATAGTCGGATTACTAACACTTTCCCCATCAGTCACTTGGTTGTAGGCAACTATATTTCTTAATAATTTCCAGTCATCAATATTTTCAGATGAATACTCGATTTTTAAAGGAATAACCCTATTTGATTGCTGTAACTTGACCTGTAGTTCAGAAAGAGGCTGTGAAGACGCGAGTTGATAAATAATGTGTTCTCTCGATACGCCATCATTGGTCATTTCAAAATGAAATACCTGCTGACGACGCGTTGAATTTAAAATATTGGCGGTCGCATTTACTTTTTGTAAATCAGGAACGAGGACTTCTGGTGCGCTAACAACAATCGCCATCAAATAAGGCGCATTCAATACCGCAGAATTTCCACGCAAAAGCTCAATGGTATTACTTGCAATAGTACCTGAATCTAATTTCAAATTCATGATAGGCTGATTGGCAGAAATATTAACCCAATCTTTTTTATCATTACTTGCATAAATGAAAACCTTAGCTTGCCATTCCTTTTCACTTTTTGCCCAATCTAAATTCAAGCTTTGAGCTAACATTTCCTTATTTTTAGTCTGATCTCGCGTCAATAAATAAGCCTGGTAATTTGTCTGTTGCTTCCTTTGCATATTCGGTAATTCAATTCGAGTCACTTTTCCAGGGATTGCTTCAACTAATAAATATTGTTGATCATCTAAATATTCATTCTGTGACTTTACATTATCAACTTGTGCAATTAAGCGTTGAGGCACAAAAGAAATATTAGAAGTCGAAATCGATTTTTCTGCATCATAGAAAAGAGCTGAAGGTACTTCATCACCTGTACCGTTAAAAACGCGTACATCCTGCAATGTTTTTGGATACGCAGAGTTAATATAAGCTTCTGGAGGTAACTCCAACCAGAAAAAAGGACTATTACTATCTTGGATATCTAATTCTATGCCTTGATAATAACTATAAGGTGTCGCCTCTTTAATCTCTTCACCATAAAGATGGCTTGAAAATAATAATGCCAAGGAAAAGACTGAAAGTAGCCCTTTAAATCCTCTTTTTTTTATTAGGCTCACGATTGCGTCTCCTTCTCTTGTGCAATGTCATGATCAACTTTAGGTGGTAGTGGTGAGAAATAACCAACAATTAATATCAATAGCGCAACAACAATAAATGAAATCGCTCGTGATATGCCATCTTGCCCATATATATCAATAAGGAACAATTTAACAATAACACACGCAAAAATACCGGCGCCACTAAACCACCAAATTCGATTTCTCTTCACCGCAGCAATGACCATGCATACTAATGCAGCAAGTGCCCAGCTAATTGAAAGCACGGTTTGAACTAAGCGAGAATGATATAGCACATAAAAATTCCAATTTAAATCTGCAAAGTCTGCGGTTGCACGAATAAGAATGCCATTAAACCATAATACAGAAAGAGCAGCTGTCGCCACCACAAGTCCTCGCATAATCCAAATATCATACTCGGTAACTTTTTTAAGTTTTTGAGCAAAACCTCGATGCATCAACAAAATTGCAGCAATACTAAAAAGGCCAGCTTCATCTAATGGATTAATTAATGGAATATAATTCCAGAACATTAATTTGCCATCTTCCAAGTTCGCACAATAAGATAAGATAATAAGCACGACCATTACAGGTAAGAAGCTATACCAATAAATAAGCCCATGACGTCTCATTGGAGATAATCTATTTTGCTGTAACCAATAAAGCACTAAAGTGGTCAAGGTGATTGCCATAACATAGAAGAAATACCCTAGTTCATGCATACCCCAAGGTAAAATCTCCACAAACCAATTTACCTGTGTCGCAATAAATGTAAGTATCAACCAAAAATTTGCACCATGTAAAACGCGTTGCATCCAGATATTACGGACTTTATATGCATGAATAACAAATAATATGGAGCTTCCCAAAATAACTGGCCATATTAACGAACCTTCACCAAGCCCCATTGGATTTTCATCATAGATAAAATTGAGTGCCAGATAATAATATCCAACAAGCCAAAGAAAAGACTGACATAACAGTAAAGGAACCCAATCTATCTTAATTGCATATGAACGCCATATCCAAACCGAAATAACGACAAGTGCCATAATAATGAAACCTTCTGACTCACCACTCCAAGACAGAATATCGGTAATCATTGGCACCCAACAGGCCCAAACAATTAATCCTAAAATTAAGAAACCATAACTTAAAACATCAAAATGGCTTTCTTGTTTACGCCTCGAGTGAAATAACCCTCCAGCACAAAAGCAAGCTACCAATAATACGGGTACCATATAAATACTACTACGCGTCCAATAAAGATAAGGATAATCACTCAGCAGTGTAATCGCACTGACAACAATAAGTAATGAGCCAATAAGCGTCATTTTCTTTTGATTTTGCTGCAAACCGAACCAAAGAATAAGTAGACCTTCCATCGACCAAATAATCGACGTCCACTCAAAAGTTAAGGCAAGCGGTATTGCGAGGGTGATAAAGCCACTACCAATAATGATATTACCCAATGCCATATTTTTACCCGCATTTTTATAACGCTTATGAATATGCAAGCCAGCAATGAGATAGAGGCACCCCAATAATAAAGCAACAAAAGCAGGTAATAACCCAATACCTTCTGAAATAAAATACTGTAATGCAATACTGATAAATGGCGGAACGAATAATAACGTATTATCCACCACTAACTGCTGACTATGGTCAAAACGTATTGCAAATAATTGAGTTAATGCATTAAAGATGATCAGATTAGCAATAATAAACAGTTGGCAAGACAGGTAGTATTCCGCCTGATAATTAGTTAATCCCCATAGAATGGCAACGCCATAGGTCATAAACATGCCAACTAAGTTAAGTGGTCGCCATGCTTGCCACAAACTAATAATCAAAATAGCGCCTGATAGCATCAGATAATAAGAAAACAGAATGATATGATTTCCACCACCCGTTGATAATAATATAGGTGCTAAATAACCACCAATTGATGCTAAAATAGCTAAGCTAATTGTACGTTGTAGTAATGCTAACATGATACTCGCCGCACAAATGAGCAACATGAAAACAAATGTCATTGCATAAGGTAACATCGTATATAACTTAAATGCTGCAAATACGGTAATATACAAGCAGCCAATTGCGCCGCCTTGTAATATTAAACCAAATAACTCTTTTTTATTACGCAGCCACCACCCCGTACCGAGTAACGCTAAGCAGCCCACGGTGCTTAGTAGTAACCGAATTTGTGGCGAAATAATATCATTTTGCACGGTGTAATTAAGTAGATAGGCAACGCCTAAAAACAATAATAATATTCCGACCTTAGCGAGGGGATTTCCTTTAACCAACCAGTTAAAGAAATGACCAAAAATTGATGGATTATTATCATTATTTCTCATTGTTGAAGTGGTAGTTTTCACACTATCAAATCGATTTGGGTTTATCCCTTCAACAGGTATTTCAGCGGTTGAGTTAACGACTCTAGGCGTTTCTTGCGGGATGACTGCTGTATAGTTAACCGTTTCAGATTGACTAGATTGCGAATATAACGTTTTGTCGGTAAATTCCGACACTAAAACAGGTAGCTCCTCACAGCTATTGTTGACTTTGATTTGTGATGGACTACCTTCAGTTTGGGTGCTTTCTTGAGTATCAATGTCTATATCATGCTTTTGATTATATTGTGAAACTACTGTCTCAAGAGAAAAAACACGTTGATTTAACTCAGAAATCTGATGATTTAACCGACTTGTTCGATTAATTGCCATGATAGCCAAAATGGGGGCTATACCAAGTAAAATAACTAATATGAATCCTACTAGTATCCAAATATCCACAAATAGGCTTCCTCATAATGAAATTCGTAACTAAGAATACGGCTAACACTCACTCTCAGTGGTAAACGCTAGTGTAGATAGCATTGATGCCCTTGCCAACTCAATGTAATAAACTGTTACAAAATAATTATTGCCCCACCAATTCAACTCCCCACAAGAGTATCAAATAAAGATGAGTTTATATCTTTGTATCATCGCTTACCTTAAAAATTAAAAAACTCAGAAAAAGCTTAATAGCTATTTAACACCGCTAAAATTTATATATTCTTTTATAGGATATTATTAATATTATTTTTTCGATGCTCGTATTTAGATAATAATTAATTTTGTTTAAAAATAGAGAGATAGTTAGTGTTTTTTATCATGATTATGATATTTATATATTCAGTTCTAATGGAACCAAAAGTGTATTTAAGCGAAAAAAACAGCCGTAAAAATACAAATATATAATCTAGCTCGTAAAAAGACTATGCCGTAAAGAGGACTTATGCTACTACACATAATACTAGCTGCACTTGGCCCTATTGTTCTGGGTTTAGCTGTAGGATGGCTTTCAGGTAAGTATGGTTTTATTAAAAGAGAGTACTCTCAAGCATTCGCAGATTTTGTTGTCAAAATTGCATTACCTTTTGCTTTATTTTTAGCGGCAGCTCAAGCGCCACCGGATGTATTACTTAATATCGATTACTTGTTGGCTTTAGCTGTAGGTTTAATTGTTTCTTATGTGATTGGTTTTATTGTAGGGAAAGTTTTTTTCCATCACGATAAAAAAGATGCAGCCATGCAAGCGTTATCCGTTTCATTTCCCGACATGGCTTACTGTGGGCCACCCGTGCTATTAGCAACGGTAGGATCATCTGGTTTGATTGCCATGGTGTTAGGTAACCTTATTTACACCGTTATCATTATTCCATTCACCTTGTTAATGATAAGTGGTACGCAACAGGGAAATAGCATTATAAAATCTATCGGAAAAGCGATTGCTCAACCCTTAGTCTTTTTACCTGTTCTTGGCGCAATTCTCGCAATTTGTGGCATTAAATTACCTGAAATATTACAAAATTCAGTTAATGAATTAGGTAAAACCGCAGGTGGTGTGGCACTGTTTTTCCTTGGGTTACTTCTATCAGGTATTAAATTAAAAATTAATGCGGAAATTATTTTTAACGTCTTCATTAAAAACTTTGTGCAAGCCGCATTAATACTTGGCACAGGTCTTGCCCTTGGACTCCAAGATGACTTATTAAAAGCGGCATTTATTATCGGTGTATTACCCACAGCAACAGCAGTTCCTGCATTGGCGATTAGTAATAAAGCCTATACAGAAACCTCGGCAGGAACTGTATTACTCAGTACCTTAGCCGCATTAATTTCTATTATTGGCGGTATTACGATCGTCGAAATGCTTTAATTTTTTAAGGGCAGATTAACGATAATCTGCCCTATTCTTTTTATTTCCCCTCCAGCTCTATTTTATTCCCCTTATTTACGCTGATTAATCCACCTAATATTTGCAAGACAGATCACAAAAAAAGTATCATGGTGTCAAATTCTTACTTTTTATACATCTGGGAAATAAATTAAAAATGAAAATTAGCGATGAATTAGCTTCTGCTATCGCATCAGTTACCGAAGTTGCTGCCATTGCAGCTTTTGATTGGATAGGAAAACAAGACAAAAATGCAGCTGATAAAGCAGCTGTAGAGGCAATGCGTAATCGCCTTAATGAAATTGATTTTCATGGAAAAATTGTTATTGGTGAAGGAGAGATTGATGACGCGCCTATGCTCTATATTGGCGAACAAGTCGGAAAACAATCCGGAAATCAGCATTTAGATATAGCCGTAGACCCCATTGATGGAACCCGTATGGTTGCCTGTAATGAGCAAAACGCGATTGCTGTACTGGCCGCTGCGCCTGCAGGTACACTATTACAAGCTCCCGACATGTATATGGAAAAAATAGTAGTCGGTGCAGCAGCTAAAGGTGCTGTACATCTGGCAAATCCGTTAGAAAAAAATCTTGAATTTCTTTCTACTGCTTTAAATAAACCTATTTCAAGCTTATCTATTGCAGTGTTAGATAAACCACGCCATCAACATATCATCAAAACCATTCGAAATTTTGGTGCAAACGTTATCACTATTCCTGACGGCGATGTGCTGGCATCATTGCTAACTATCTTACCAGAGCATCCAATTGATATGATGTATGGTACTGGTGGCGCACCTGAGGGCATTATCAGTGCGGCTATTGCACGTGCTCTAGGTGGCGATATGCAAGCAAGATTAATTTCTCGCGATCAGGCTAAAGGCGACAGCGAGCAAAACAAGCAACTTGCGTTACAAGAAACCTTACGTTGTAAGCAAATGGGGATTGAAATTGGCGAAATTTTATCCCTCGATATGATGGTAAGTACTTCTGACGTTATATTTTCTGCCACCGCGATTACATCAACCGTGCTTATGGGGGGAATTTCTCACGATGACTATAGCCGTACATCGAATACTATTTTAGTTAGTGGCCATAACCGCTCATTAAAAATTATCAATAACCGCCACTTTAAATAGTCTTTTTATCTGCCTGATTCGAAAAGTACCAAGTCGTTGTGACAGACAACGGAGGTACATAGAAATGAATATAGAAGTGTCGTAAATAAACGCTGAATTCGGTTAACTAAATGAATTTAATTAATTTGAATATCGAAATAGGCTAAATATAATAAAAGGGCTAAATCAGCCCTTTTATTATTATGTCATTCGAGCGAAAAATTAACGCTCAAGTGTCATACGGTTTAACATCGGTGCGGTAAAGACCATAATAATGGCGATCACACCCGTTGCAATACCAATTTTTAAGAATACATCACTGTAAACCGCTAATGATTCTATTTTACTAGTTATCTCACCTTGTGGTGCAGCCGCTAGGGATGCAACATAACCGGCAATAAAGGCCGCAGCCGAGTTAGTTAAGAACCATGCGCCCATAATAAAGCCCATCAAACGCTGTGGTACCAATTGTGCTACCATTGCGAGGCCTAAACCAGAGATCATCAATTCACCGATGCTTTGGAAACCATAACAAATAACCAGCCATTCTACGGAAACAATACCCGCTTCATTAGCAAACTTAGCACCTAAAGGGAGAACCAAGAATGCTGCAGAACAAAGTACCATACCAATAGCAAACTTATGCGGCATCGGTAAGTTATCGCCCATCTTATTATAAATAGCAGCTAATATTGGGCTACCAATCATAATCCACAATGGATTTAACGCTTGATACTGAGCAGGCTCAATGGCAAATCCTAACACATCATGCTCAACATTATGTAAAGCAAAGAAGTTTAGAGAAGTCGGCATCTGGCTATATAAAACAAAGAACACTATCGCTTCAAGCATTAAAATCAATGCAACTATCATTCGACGACGAGCCAAGCCCGTTAACGCCAATGTTTCTTTGATAAAAATAACTAAAATACCTAATGAAATGATCGCCAATGCAGTACGAGCAACACCGAGGTTATAAAGCAACCAATTTGAAAGTGCGATTAGTGCAACCACACCAACGATTGTAGCCAACAATTTCGAAATAACGACTGGTTCAAAATCAGGTTTAGAGCCATGCTGAGAAACCCACTTTTTACACATAAAGAAGTTAATAAGTGTAATGATGAGGCCGACAACACTAAGAGAGAATGCGACATCCCAACCGTAATGTTTTGCCAACCAAGGGGTTGCTATCATTGAGAAGAATGAACCGATATTGACAGACATATAGTACATAGTAAATGCACCGTCCAGACGGGGATCATCTTTATCATAACAAGTAGACAATAATGAAGAGGGATTAGCTTTAAATAAACCGTTACCCACAGCTATTGTTGCTAAGCCTAAATACACCATTGACACATCATGGTCTGAGTAGGCAACAAATGCATACCCCGCAATTAAGACAATGGTTCCAAGAACAATCGCACGCTTGGTGCCAAGAACTTTGTCTCCTAACCAACCACCAATCGCAACAAAACCATAAACTAGAGCAGAAAATGCAGCGAACAGTGTAATCGATTCTGTTTCAGACATTCCCAGCACTTGGCTAAGATAAATTGGAAGTATTCCCTGAAGACCGTAATAACCAAAACGCTCCCAGAGTTCGATAGAAAAGATGAGATAGAATGAGCGAGGTTGCTTAAACGCGTTAAGACTTATTTCCTCTTTGTTATTGTTAGTTGTGGACACAAGTTACCTCTAGTACAACCTGTACATATGCAAAAAAACCACGGAACGCTATTTGCGCTCTCGCATTGTTATGATCTCAAGAATTAAAAGTCTGAAAGATTCACTTTCGGTAGGAGGAGTATCATTCCCTGACCTCAAAACAAATAAAACAGTATGTGAATATTGTTTATGAATCACGAACATTAAATTCAATGAGTTAAAGTATAATTGATTAATTATTCAACATTAACAGGAATATAAACCGCTAATGACCTATCAATCCATTATTCAATATACGTTATTTATGCACCAAAAATAAAGAATTAGCTAGTGTTAATTACTGGATGAATAGATTTTAATCGTTATTAACTTCAATATTTCACAAAATAACAACATTATTATCGACCACTAATTAATCAGATGTTCAACGATTGTTAAGAATATTATTCTATATTGAAATAATAACAGTACGTTTTTATTTAATGAATTTAATTTCAGCCCCAAGGATGTCCCTAAATAACACAAAGAGGGAATATGTAGAAAATAGTACCTTGAAATTATTATTAGATAAGATAACCATCACTGATTGTGATTATCTCCACTATTCATTTAGCATGAATAGTTAGTCATTTACGTTAGATTGGATAATAAAATGGGGGAATATCAAATTTTTGATAAAAAAAAGCCCAGAAAATGAACTGGGCATAATGCATACTACTAAAGGATCTTTCAAACTATCACTACGTAGCTGCATTATTACATTACTTCGTGTAAAGAAATGAATGATGAGGGTAAATATATGAATGTTTACGCAAGCAAACAATAATATAGTTACTAATAAGACATTCATATTCCCCAGAAGGTTCATCTTTTTTTATTTTTTTTACACTTTTTCTTAGAAAAAAATAATAAAGATAACAATTTTGCTAAATTATACGGAAAAATATTGATTCCTGTTTGATGATTGCATGAATGAAAACAACAGGATAACCTATCATTATAATGCATTTACAAAAATACGGCTGAAAGGAATAAAAGTGAAAAAAATAATTATCTCACTGCTACTCATAGGCAGTGTATTCATTCATTTAGCCTATGCGAAAACTTCCCTCCCCCTAACGGATGAACAAAGTTTACTCACACTGACTAAAACAGGAAAAGCAGAAGCCCAATTTAATTTAGCGATGTTTTATCAATCAAATCGTCAATTTGAGGATGCACTAAAATGGTATGGATTAGCTGCGGCTCAAGGTTTCACTAAAGCACAAATCAATCTTGCTCTTATGTATCAACAAGGTACAGGCATAGCTAAAGACAATAAATTGATGCTGTATTGGATGCAAACAGCCGCAGAAGCAGGTGACCCAATAGGCCAAATGAATATGGCAGAATATACTTTAAATGGTATTGATAAGATTTTAGCGAAGGATCCACAGCAAGCAGAAAATTGGTTACAAAAAGCAGCACAACAAGATTTCCCTGCGGCATTAATTACTTTGGCGTATTGGTATGAAAAAGGAACCGCAGTCACAGAGGACCCTAAGAAAGCTGAAAAAATATATCTATCCCTTGCACAAAAAGATCATCCTCAAGCTTTATATTTGCTAGGTTATCAAGCAGCAACCGGAATGTATAATAAGGTAGACTACCCTCTTGCTTTCCAATATTTTACTCGCTCCGCAAATTTAAATTTTTCACCCGCCCAAAATAGTTTAGGGATGCTATATCTCTACGGGCAAGGTGTTAAGAAAGATACAAAGTCAGCCATTAAGTGGCTAACTCTTGCCGCCGAAAAAGGTGAAGCCTCCGCTCAATTTAATTTAGCTTTAATTTATGCACGTGGCGATGGTGTTTCAGCTGATCAAGCAAAAGCATGTCATTGGTTTATTAAAGCAGCCCAACAAGGCAGCGCCGATGCACAATATGCAAGCGGTGCATGTTATCAATATGGAATGGGCGTAACACAAGATGATAATAAAGCTTTGCGCTGGTACAAGCTAGCAGCAGCCCAAGGGAATGAACGCGCGCAAAAAAAGGTACTGATTTTAGAAAATCAAAAGAAATAGCTCAGGCACTATCAGAAGATCTGTATATCTTTTAAAGATAATTAATCCTCTAAATAGTTTAGATTGTAGGTAGGCGGCGAATAAAGCTAAGCCCTGGAGTATACATAAGTATGTGACTAGGGTTAGCGTATGAGCCAACACCCCTACAAATTAAAGGTAATTAACTAATCCTATACCCCTCTAAATAAGTTAAGGCATAGATACGCTAAGCCTAGGTCTATGAATGAATGCAAAAACACTCATTTAAAAAACAGAAATAGGCCAAGCTACAATCAGAATATCTGCACTCTATCCGTAATTAATTTAATAATTAATCCTCTAAATAGTTTAGATTGTAGGTAGGCGGCAAATAAAGCTAATCCCTAGGAGCATACATAAGTATGTGACTAGGGTTAGCGTATGAAGCCAACACCCCTACAATTTAAACTATGAAGAGGATTTTCGGTAAACGCGTTGAGGCCGCCCCACCTTTCCATACTCTATCTCGGCTTCAATCTTATTTTGAGCCAAACAATACTCTAAGTAGCGTCTAGCCGTTGTGCGACTTAACTTGATGGTTTCTGCGATGGTTTCTGCTGTGTATTGTGCCCCTGCTTGTGTAAAAAGCGCGAGTACTTTATCTAGCGTCAGCGCATCAATGCCCGTTGGCAGCTCTTCTTTAGCTTCACCTCGGGCATAGGTATTGAACATATCGTCAATTTGACTTTGGCTTGTTTTGCTCTTGGTTTGTAATACAGATCGGCGCTGTATAAATCTATCTAAAGTTTGTCCGAGCCTTTCATAAGCAATAGGTTTCACCAAATAATCAAAGACGCCTAAACGGATCGCCTCTGAAACGGTTTCCATATCGCTTGCCGCTGTTGTAAAGACAATATCAGCAGTATTTCTTTCCTGAATCAACTCATGAACGAGATCAATCCCTTTACCGTCAGGTAAATAATTGTCTAATAAAATTAAATCAGGTTTCATATATTCAATCATTCGTCTGGCTTCAGCTAGGTTTCCTGCTACCCAAACCTTGTCGCACGCGGGATAAGCTTTGATATACTCTGCATGCATTTCTGCAAGAAGTAATTCATCTTCCACAATGAGGATTTTTATCTTAATCATTTTGTATCTTCACTTTCGGAATAAATATAGAGAACACTGTACCATGAGGTTGATTTTCTTCAATAATAACCTCACCGTTGCATCTGTTCACGTAGGATGAAACCAAATAAAGTCCGATACCATGGCCATCTTCAGATTCACTTTTCGTCGTAATACCCCTTTCAAACCACTTACTTTGGATTTCTTGAGGAAAGCCACATCCTTGGTCGGCAACTTCAATCACAATATTCGGTCCTTCATCTGAGAGATATAATTCAACTTGTTTATTACCACTATTAATTTTTAAACTGGCTTCAAATGCGTTATCCAGTAAGTTACCTAAAATTGCACAAAATTCGGTACTGTTTAATGAATCAGGTAATGAACGTAATTGGCTTCCGGGCGTAAAAATAAGTTGTAAACCAAGTTCTTTCGCCCTGTGGTATTTGCCAAATAATAAGCCGGCCACTTGTTTATCTGAAAATTGCTCTCTCAACGAATCGATTAATTGCTGTTGAGATTCAGACTCACCCTTAATCAGCGCCAAAGCTTGGTCATACTCTTTCATTTGTAAAAGACCACTTAGCGTCGACATCCAATTAAGGTGTTCATGGCGTAGCGTTCGCAAATTTTCCACATATTGACGAACTTGTGTCAGTTGGGAATTCAATGATTCAATATCGTTTTGACTGCGAAAGCTGATCACCGCACCAATTAATTGATCGCCATCACGAATAGCAATTCGATTAGCAATCACATTTAATCCATTAAACTCACATAAAATATCATGCTTAGTAGTTGAGATATCTTTCGTAAAAAATTCAGCTGGTGAAATATGCTCAGAAATAGATTTACCTATAAGTTGCCCTACCGGCTCACTCAATGAAAGCATTTTTCTCGCATTATGATTGATATTAATAATCTTGCCATCATAATTAACCGCAATAATTCCTTCAAAGACCGCTTCAAAGATACCTTTTTGAACTAAGACTAACTGTGCTATTTGATCGGGTTCCATACCCAGCATCTGACGCTGAATTAAACGTGTAAATGCCCACGATAAAAATAGCAGTATCACTAAAACACCAAAAAAAGTCGCAACGGTCTGAACAAATAATTCACTACGTGATGTATCAATTTTATTGGTTAGATAACCAATCGATACAACGCCAATAACTTTCTCATTTTCATCGTAGATAGGAGTTTTAGCGCGCATCGCATTACCAATCGAACCCTCACCGCCAATAAAATAACTTTCACCATTTTCCAGAGCACCCGGCTTATTCCATTGCATCTTATAACCCACTTTAGAACTATTGGGGTGATATAAACGCATTGAGTTTTCATCGCCAATTACTACATAGTCATAATCTGAGTCTTGATTAAGCTTATCTGCAATGATTTTTAATTGGAGGATATCTCTTTTCTTCACGGATTCAATCACGCCATCCATCGATGCAATCAATTTTGCTTGATTCATAGCCAAAGAACGAATGTTTGCCATTAGCCGGTTTTCAGCCGTATCCGTAAAATATTTTCCGAGCCCTAACGTCAAAAATAACGAGACAACTAATAGAAGGAAAAAAACTCGGACCGAAAATGAAATCGAGTTTACTTTTTTTAATGTAGGAAGCTGATACTCTTTTTTCATTTTTAATCTCGTTACTGACTGAAAAGTAAAATTTTTGTTAAAACAAAAATGATAGATTAACCAAGAAAATAAACTGACACCCAAATCATAATACACATATTAATAATTAAACGCATTAAAACCACGAAATAAACCCCATATAAGATAATTAAAAACTTTAAAACCATTAAACAAATACAAACTCATTTTAGAAACATGAAATAGGTCAAGTATATTAAATACAGTAGCTTTAATATTAATATTGAAAAGGATAATTAAATAAAAACTTAGAATTTAATTATAAGAAAATTCAAAAAATATTTATTTAATTAACTTTAACATTAGCAACATTTTAAAAACATCTCTAAAAGAGATGCAGGATACTAATATGTTCGAAAACATAACGTTTAATCAGGTGAAACGTCATGAGAACAGAAAACTTGCTGAAATAACTCAGTTTTTAAAGGAAAACGATTTAGAACTTGATGCAAGTATCGACGTTTTCATTACCATAACTCGCAGCGATAAATTAATTGCTTGCGGAGGACTAGCTAAAAACGTAATTAAATGCGTTGCAATTAGCGATGACGCTCGTGGTGAAGGTCTTGCATTAAAATTAGCGACTGAATTAGTTAATCTCGCTTATGAGAATAATACTACACATTTATTTATTTATACTAAATTTCAAAATGAAAGCCTATTTCAACAATGTGGATTTCATACGATAGCCACCGTTCCTAATATCATGGTTTTAATGGAAAATAGTTGTTGTTACTTAAAACGTTATTTACAAAGCTTAAAAGAACAACGCAAACCAGGAAAAAGAATTGGCTCTATTGTCATGAATGCGAATCCTTTTACACTCGGCCACCGCTATTTAATAGAACAAGCAGCAAAAGCCTGTGATTGGCTACATTTATTTGTCGTTAAAGAAGATACCTCACGCTTTCCTTATAACGTGAGACTCAATCTTATCGAAGCAGGCACTAAAGGTATAGAGAATTTAACTATCCATAAAGGATCTGAATATATTATTTCTCGTGCCACATTCCCTTGCTACTTTATTAAAGATAAAACCGTCGCCAACAACTGTTACACCGAGATCGATATTAAGATTTTTCGTCAATATATTGCTCCAGCGTTGGGAATTACCCATAGATTCGTAGGTTCTGAGCCTTTTTGCCAAGTCACTAATCAATATAACCAAGACATGCGCTTTTGGCTTGAAACGAAAGAGATGAATTTCCCTCCTATTGAACTCGTTGAATTGCAGCGAATGGTCATTGATGGCACGGCGGTCTCCGCCTCGCAAGTTCGAAGACTGCTCGCTAAAAAAGATCTTGCGGCGATTAAGTCGATTGTGCCCGAAGCCACTTATCAATATTTACAAGACATGTTGGCTTCCCAAGTACCTTCTACGATAAACCGCATCGAAAGTTCCGAATTAGTGATAGGTGAATGATGAAAATACGACACGCAGCAGTTGCCGGCACACTTGAATCAAGTGATGTCATGGTACGAATAGAACCTTTAGAAGATACACCAGAGGTTTCTATTCAAATAAGTAGTAGCGTCGAAAAACAGTTTGGTGATGCAATTCATGGCATCGTGCTTGAGCTTGTTAATCAACACAATATCCAAGGTGCACAGATTATAGTTGATGATAAAGGCGCATTAGAGTGTGTTCTCAAAGCACGCCTTGAAGCCTTACTTGCTCGTGCTTGTGACGTTGAATATCTGCCTTGGGAGAACAAATAATGACTCCAGAAAGAAAAACACGCACACGCAGAAGTATGTTATTTGTGCCTGGTTCAAATGCAGCAATGCTCAGTAATTCCTTTATTTATAAAGCTGATGCGTTGATGTTTGACCTAGAAGACTCGGTAACCTTGCGTGAAAAAGATACCGCACGCTGCTTGGTTTACCATGCACTTCAACACCCTTTATATCAAGACATAGAAACGATTGTGCGCGTTAACGCTCTTGATTCTGCTTTTGGGGTTGCCGATCTCGAAGCTGTCGTACGCGGCGGTGCTGATATCGTTCGCTTACCAAAAACTGATACTGCACAAGATGTCATTGATATTGAAAGTGAAATATTACGTATTGAAAAAAGCTGTGGCCGTGAAGAAGGAAGTACTGGACTTCTTGCAGCCATAGAATCACCAATGGGGATCACTCAAGCTGTAAATATCGCCCATTCATCAGCACGACTTATTGGCATCGCATTAGGTGCCGAGGACTATGTCCGCAATTTGCGCACCGAGCGGTCTCCAGACGGCATCGAACTCCTCTATGCTCGGTGCGCCATTTTACAAGCCGCTCGTTCAGCCGGTATCCAAGCCTTTGATACTGTCTATTCTGATGCCAATAATGAAGAAGGTTTCCTCAAAGAAGCCGCGCTCATTAAACAGCTCGGCTTTGATGGCAAATCATTAATTAATCCACGACAAATCGAGTTACTTCATAATCTTTATGCACCAACTCAAAAAGAAGTCGACCATGCACAACGTGTTGTTGATGCTGCTGATGCCGCTGCCCTCGAAGGCAAAGGCGTCGTTTCCCTAAACGGGAAAATGGTTGATGGCCCAGTTATTGACAGAGCCCGACTTGTATTATCACGCGCGGCATTATCAGGTATTCGGGAAGAGTGAGGCAAAGAAAATGACAAATACTACACAGCGTCAGGCGCGCGTATCAGCCTACTTAGAACCTAAAACTGATGAGCTATTGCGTGCATTTAAAGATATTGGCAAAGTGCAACAGCAGGTTCAAAAACCAAGAAATCGCAAACTTTGTGATGACCTGCAAGTGGCTATACGTCGCTCAGGCCTTAAAGATGGTATGACAATTTCATTTCACCATGCGTTTAGGGGTGGCGATCTCACGGTAAATATGGTCATGCAAGTGATTGCCGAAATGGGATTTCGCAACCTAACTTTAGCCTCTAGCTCATTAAGTGGTTGCCACTCACCGCTTGTTGAACATATTCGCCATGGTGTTATTCGTAAAATCTATACATCAGGCATTCGTGGCCCGTTAGCTGAAGCCATTTCTCGCGGAGAACTTGATGAGCCGGTGCAAATCCATTCACACGGTGGACGTGCCAACTTAGTTCATAACGGCGAGTTAAATATCGATGTGGCGTTTATCGGTGTACCATCTTGTGATGAGTACGGTAATGCCAACGGTTACACTGGCAATGCAAGCTGCGGTTCTCTTGGTTACGCTAAAATTGATGCTGAAACAGCCAAAAAAGTGGTGATGTTAACAGAAGAGTTATTAGCTTATCCCCATAACCCATCAAGCATTAAACAAGATGAAGTTGACTACATAGTGAAAGTCAAACGTGTAGGTGACGCCGACAAAATTGGTGCCGATGCAACGCGTATGACATCAAACCCAAGAGAATTGTTGATCGCACGTACTGCGGCAGATGTAATTGAAAAATCAGGTTATTTCAAAGATGGTTTTTCACTGCAAACCGGGACAGGTGGCGCTTCACTCGCGGTAACGCGCTTCCTCGAAGACAAAATGAGACGCCATAATATTCAAGCTGGTTTTGCTCTCGGTGGTATCACGTCAACAATTGTCGATTTGCATGAAAAAGGACTTATTCGTAAGTTGTTAGATGTGCAGAGTTTTGACCGTGCAGCCGCTGAATCGCTAGCACGTAATCCTAATCACATTGAAATTAGCGCCAATCAGTATGCCTGCTTTGACTCCAAAGGGGCCTCGGTTGATATGCTAGATGTGGTGATATTAAGTGCGTTGGAAATTGATACTCGCTTTAACGTCAATGTATTAACAGGTTCTGACGGTGTGATCCGTGGTGCATCTGGTGGCCACAGTGATACGGCAGTTGCCGCGAAACTTTCCATTATTGTTGCACCTTTAGTACGTGGACGTATTCCAACCTTAGTCGATGAAGTTATCACTTGTGTCACACCAGGTTCGAGCATCGATATTTTAGTCACTGACCATGGTATCACTGTCAACCCTGCTCGCCCTGAATTGAAGCAACAACTTGAAAGCCAAGGTATTAAAACTGTTTCAATGAGTTGGCTGCGTGAACGGGCTCAATTACTCACTGGTGAACCTAATCCAATTGAATTTACAGATAAAGTTGTCGCTGTTGTCCGTTATCGCGATGGCTCTGTTATTGATGTTGTACATCAAATTAAGGAGTAGTTCATGTTTTGCCCACTGCCTGATACTAAAGAGCAATTTGAAATTTCTTTACCTGATTTGCTGGCGAGTCGTGATACCCGTCAAGCTCGCCAACAGCAATGGATTGGTCTCCACCAGGTAACCTTGATTTCATTTACCGTTGTTTTCCCGGGGGCTGTCAAAGACAGTCATCTGGTTAGACACATCTTTAATCAAGGGTTAAATGCGCTTAAACAAGTTGCTTTATGCAGGCAGTGGGTACTTTTATCACAACAATCTTTTGCTTTAAAAACAGGTCCTGAATGTTTTGTTGCCGTTGATGCAGACGCAAATCTCGTCAAAAAAGCCTTAATTGAAGCGGAAGAGTTATCACCAATCGGCAGACTGTGGGATTTTGATGTTTTTGATGCACAAGGACAACAGTATTCACGTAGTCAATTAAATCAGACCTCAAGAAGCTGTTTAATTTGTGATAATGAAGCCAAAGTGTGTGCTCGTTTACGCACACATCCGCTAAGCGAAATCCTGAATCGAATCGAGGAGTTAGCCAATGCGCCTACAACTTATTAAACAGTCTAATACGCTCAATGAAGATATCATTCACCATTATAGCCTGCTCGGCTGGCAAGCCATGTTAGCTGAAGTGAATTTAACCCCAAAACCGGGACTGGTGGACAAGCACAACACCGGGGCGCACAAAGATATGGCGCTCACTGATTTTCATTTAAGCGCCAAGGCGATTGCAAAACATTTTCCACAATTTTTACAAGCAGGTGCTAATTACAAAGATTTAGCTATCGAGCAAGTCCTACCTAAAATTAGAACTATCGGTATAGATTGTGAAAAATCGATGTTCCGTGCAACTCAAGGTGTCAATACCCATAAGGGTACGATTTTTTCACTCGGATTAGTGCTGACGGCAATTGGTAGGTTATTCGCTTTACAACAAAGGGTTTCTCCCAACGCGATTTGTCAATTAGTTGCGGCTATGTGCCACGGTATTTGTACTGAATTAAAACAACCCACCGATAAACCTACTGCTGGACAACGTTTATATCAGCATTTTGGGTTAACGGGAGCAAGGGGTGAAGCTGAGGGCGGCTATCAATTAGTGATTAACCATTCACTTCCTTATTATTTACAGCAACTTGCATCAGGAAAAACACAACATATTGCCTTATTAAACACGCTAATTTTACTAATGAAAATTAATGACGATACCAATATAGCCAATCGTGGCGGTATGCAAGGTTTAGCGTGGATAAAACAGCAAGCAGCTAAGCTACTACAAACAGGGATTAATCAACCCGCAGATTTAGTAAAAATAAAACAGTTTGACCAACAATGTATTAATAAAAATCTCAGTCCCGGCGGCAGTGCCGATTTATTAATTTTGACTTGGTTTTTTGCCCGACTACCGTGTTCTGATATTTATCAAAATAGATCAAATACAACCAATAATTTAAACATTAATTAACACAGGGATAATAAATAAATCGATAGAACCCGTTATAAAAATAGACATCAAAATTATATTTAAATTTATTGCCGATTATTGTTTTAAAGAATTTATGACATATCCGAAAAACTCGAATAAAGATGATAAACATTAAAAATATTATCTCTATTCAAGATACAGCTATATCCCGGATATACAGTTTAACAAATTCATAATATTAAAAGTTTATACCCTAAACAATTTAAATGAGTAGAAAATAGCAACTAAAGCTACTTCCTAATATTTAAAAGTTGACCGGTATATAAATCAAGGAAATTGGCCTATGCAAAAAGATAAGATATGGAAACTATTGCTCCTAATAGCAATTCCAATAATTATCGCCTTAATACCAACACCAGCAGGATTGCCTCATATTGCTTGGCTGTTATTTGGTCTTTACCTTGCCGCAATTGTTGGGCTGGTATTAAAACCTTATTCAGAACCAGTTATTTTGTTAGCAACCATCGCTGCTAGTGCCATTATTATTGGCGTAACCGGTACCAAAGAAGTTAAAGCGGGTGAAGTATTAAGTGGTTATGCATCCGGTACCACATGGTTGGTATTTGCTGCATTTACACTGAGTGCTGCGTTTGTTATTACAGGCCTTGGTAAAAGACTCTCCTATATCCTCATTGGTAAATTAGGCGGAACAACTCTAGGACTAGGATATGTCACAGCTTTACTTGACTTAATCATAGCCCCAGCAACACCGTCAAATACAGCTCGTGCGGGTGGGATTGTTTTTCCTATCATTAATAGTGTGGCGGTAGCGCTTGGCTCAGATCCTGAAAAAAGCCCCCGCAAAGCAGGTCATTACTTGTTAGTTAACGTTTATATGGTGACGAAAACCACCAGCTATATGTTTTTAACAGCAATGGCACCGAATGCTTTAGCATTGGCTATGATGACGGACATTATGGGTATTCACTTAAGTTGGGGCGGCTGGGCTTTAGCGGCATCAGTACCTGGCTTAATCATGCTTATTTTAACGCCATTGATTATTTATAAACTCTATCCACCTGAGTTAAAAAAGGTCAATAACAAAGAAATCGCCGCAAAAGGTCTTAGTGACTTAGGCCCAATGACTATCCGTGAAAAGCTGCTCGCTCTTATCTTTATTATTGCACTAGCAGGCTGGATATTTGCAGATAAAGTCGGTGTTAGCGCCTCAAGCGTGGCTATCGGTGTCATGGCATTAACGCTAATTCTTGGTGTTGTCACTTGGGATGACGTATTAAAAAATAAAGGTGGCTGGAATACGCTGATTTGGTATGGCGGTATCATCGGAATGTCCGGTGTTTTGACTAAAGCAGGCTTTTTCAAATGGCTAGCTGATGTCATGGGACAACACCTTTCCTTTGGCGATCAAACCATGTTGGCGTTCTTTGTCATCATGTTTATCAGTGTCGCGATACGCTACCTATTCGCCTCTGGCGGTGCATATGTCGCCGCAATGGTACCTGTATTTGCTACCGTAGGTATGGTTGCAGGTGCACCTCCGATGCTGTTAGCACTAGGCTTATTATTCTCCAATGCCTATGGCGGTAGCTTAACCCATTACGGAGGCGCTGCAGCTCCAATCGTATTCGGTGCAGGTTATAACGATATTCGTTCTTGGTGGATTATTGGTGGGATCATCGCTTTCTTAAGTTTGTTAGTGCATATGACTATCGGCTTGGGTTGGTGGGAAATTCTAATCAATACAGGCTTGATTTAATGCCTTCGCATTTAATTACCCACTAAATATTCCTAATGGGGTGCAATGTAAAAATTGTACCCCATTTAAATACAGTATTATTTCTTGCTAAGCGATTATTACTTTCAAAATTAACGCCACAGCTTGAAATAGAATAAGTAACCTACTCAAAATAGTTCGAGTTGTGGCTAGGCGGCAAGTGACTAGGGTTAGCAAGCGCAGCCAACAACGCCACAGCTTGAAATAGAATAAGTAGCCTACTCAAAATAGTTCGAGTTGTGGCTAGGCGGCAAGTGACGCTAATCCCTAGGAGCATACATAAGTATGTGACTAGGGTTAGCAAGCGCAGCCAACAACGCCACAGCTTGAAATAGAATAAGTAACCTACTCAAAATAGTTCGAGTTGTGGCTAGGCGGCAAGTGACGCTAATCCCTAGGAGCATACATAAGTATGTGACTTAGGGTTAGCAAGCGCAGCCAACAACGCCACAGCTTGAAATATGAAGAGTAATAAGGACACTATGAAAAAAATTCCTTGCACCTTAATGCGCGGCGGCACCTCAAAAGGTGTCTTCCTACTCGCTGACTCTTTACCTAATAATATTAAAGAACGTGATGAGCTTATTTTAGCCATTATGGGTTCTGGCCATCCGTTACAAATTGACGGTATTGGCGGTGGTAGCCCGCAAACAAGTAAAGTGGCGATTATTAGTCAGTCAACTCATCCTGATGCTGATGTTGATTATCTATTTGCACAGGTGGCGGTTACTGAGCGTATTGTCGATACAGCGCCTAATTGCGGTAATATGCTGTGCGCTGTTGGGCCTTTCGCTATTGAACAAGGCTTAGTTTCTACTTCAGGTGATTTAACAACGGTTCGAATTCGCAATATAAATACTGATACTTTTGTTTATTCCACTGTTCAAACCCCTGATGGTAAAGTTCGATATGATGGTGAGACTGAGATTGCCAGTGTACCTGGTCGCTCTGCGCCAATAGCGCTAACATTTCTAAATGCTTGTGGCTCAAAAACAGGTAAATTATTACCCACTGGTAACGTCATTGATTCTATTGATGGTATCGATGTGAGTTGTATTGATATGGCCGTTCCTGTCGTTTTAATTGATGCCCCTCAGTTAAATAAAACCGGATATGAAACTGCCGCTGAGCTTGAAGCAGACAAAGCATTTATGCAGCAAGTTGAAAGTATTCGATTGCAAGCTGGCATTGCGATGGGTCTCGGTGATGTCAGTAAAAAAGTGATCCCAAAACCGATTTTAGTTTCTCCCGCCATCAATGGTGGCACCATTAATGTGCGTTATTTCATGCCTCATAAATGCCATGGCGCATTGGCGGTTACAGGCGCGATTGCCATTGCTATGGGAGTACTATTACCGGACAGCATTATTCAGCAATATATTGATATCAAGGCTGTTGATACAAAAAATATATCAATAGAACATTTAAGCGGTAAATTTGAGGTATCTCTGACTCAAAAGGGAAATTTCCCTGAAGGGGTACAAGCGTCTATTATCCGAACAGCTCGAAAATTGCTTGTTGGTGATGTGTTTGTGCCTTAATTTATTACCAATAAATAGCCTGTCTATTTTCTCTTATTCAATAGATTCAAGACAGGCTATTCTCACTTTTCTATACTCGATTCACTCTACTCGCCAAATAATTCAGCAATTCATTATTGTTATTTAAATAAAGTAACGAATTCTCCATTAATATAATACGAAACCTGATGAGCTTCATCTGGCGTTGGTACTTCGAGCTTACCTGCCATTCGTGCAATAGCATTATCAGGTACCGCATATTGTCGCTGACGATTTTGCTGCATCCACTGTTTGTAAGGTACTTCAAGATACACCAAATGGATTTTTGCTTGATAACGAGCAAACAAACTCACCATTCGTTCTCTTAAAGAAGCGCTTAATGAGGTTGCATTCCAGATAAAATCTTGTTTATCGCGCAACAATATTTTTGCCTGATCCTTCCCTTGCTGAGCCACCCATCCTTGTGCGTTTTTATCTGTGGGACTTATTTTGTGCGTCCGCCGAATATCATCAAGGCATACCATTGAAGTTTGCGGATAAAACTTCTGAATAAAATGATCTTTACCCATCCCTGGCAAGCCACATAACATAATCACTTCACTGCCTTGCTCTTCAAAAGGTGCGTAATCCGTTGTGCCACGTTGATAATGAAAATAACTAAAACGTCCTGCTAACGAAGCAAATTGTTTTGGTTGATCCCAGCAGCCGTTTTCACGACAAAAAAGTTCAAATAGCTCAATACGGGAAAGTAACTCGCCCTGATCTTCACATATTCGACCAATCGCATCCGCTTTCGCTAACAGACATAAAAGTGACATTTCAACGCGTAACGAGGCGGCAAATAATGTCCGCTCTGGATCCGGTTTTTCCATTAACCATAATGGTAAACCATGAAAACGTACAAGTGCCGCAATTTTCTCACGAATAGCAAATGGTGTTTCTGCTTGTCGAAAAAGAATGTTTCTCGCGGATAACTCCCCTTTTTTAGCGTGTCCCGGAGAGATAATGCGTCCATTTTCATCTTCTCGTGTCGTACTGCGTTTTTCTACATCGTGTAATAATGCCGCTGCCCAAACAATATTTTGCTGTAATAATGGAAGCTGTTGATATTCAGGTAAATTCACTAGGGCCGCTAATACCATTTGGGTATGAATAGCCACATTACCTTCCGCATGATGTTGGCTATCTTGAGGTACAGCTTGCATATCACGAACAAAATCAAATTGTGCCTCAAGGTGTAACCAGCTAGGTTTATCCATTAATTGCCAAGTCATTAGTGACCTCCTTGGCGTTCAAACGCAAGTGGCGCACGCTGCCAATTGCGTTTCCAGTGAATATCTGTTTTCACATGGTTTTTGCGTACATATTTAAAGATATGTTGTATAAAATTATCCACGTGAAAGCCTTGGCTATCACGAGTAACGATACCTTCCATGCTACAAGCTTTCCCTGTATGAGTATCTTTAGCAATGAATTGACTATCTAATGATGCCGCATCCATTAATAAGCCTGTGTATTCTTGCTTACCTAACTGTTTATCAATTGAAAGCGTAAGCTGTGGTACCGTAGGAAAATCAAATAATGCTGCGTAAAATTTCACTTCTTCCCAGCTTAACCAATAGTTACCCTGCCTAACGGCAAACACATAGAAATAATCTTCAATATGTTGATATTCAATGGAATGTATCGCGTACAGGTTTTCGCCAAATAGCTCAATATCCGCTAAATCGTTTTTAATTAATTGCCACCGTTGGCGAATTTGTTGACTCCACGCTGATTGCGTAGGTGCTCCATGAGAGCGTGCAAAAACGCCATGACGATTCAGACAATTATTTTCACCATCAAGTTTTTCAGTATGAACAAGTTGTTCAATATTTTGGATGTGTGACCACCAATCGTGATTAATACGATCGTCACTAGTGGTACCGGGTGAGAACGGATAGTGATACGTTCTACCATACTTTCTTGATTGCATATTCATTATGCTTTCTCTACATAAATAGGAATAACAACAAACCTTATGCAAGATTTGCTTGTTGAATTATTGAGAAATCAAGTGTTGGTATTACATATTGGTTCCGAGCTACGGCCTCTTTAAGCTTGTTTTTTAATAAAAACAGTAAGAAATAATAAATCGAGAAGATTTTAGACCAATAGTCAAGAGAAAGGCTATCAATTTATTCCTAATTTGACATTCGTTTCAATCTATTCAGTACTAATTTGGTTGTCATCAAGAGGATATTTTACAACTACCTTATTGCGATATAAGCACTTATCTTGCAACGTAGTGGGTTCCTGCCCTTTTGTCGTCACTTTTTGCCAAATTTCATTATGACGATAAACCACACCATTTTTTCGTGTGAATTTATGATTTTGCTGATGAATATGATATTTAACACCGCGAGGTGCTGAGCACAACAATTCACCTTCAAGTTGATGCTCTGCTATATTAAAAATCAGTTGAAATGTCGTTTCAGTTGGATTGTAAAAAACCAAATCAATATAGTTATAGAAGATAGCGGCTCCTGAGCCAAATGGCAGTACCCGCCCTTCATCGGGGAAAGGATCAAAACTATGATTTGCCCGCTCAACCACTTGTAATGGTGAATGTAATATCATCCAGTGAATTAAATTACTAAGCTGACAAATTCCGCCGCCAATACCTGATCGCGCTTCACCAAATGACAATTCCATTCCTTCAACAAAACCTCGTTTTACACTTGGCTTACCCACTAAGCGGCAAAAAGAGAAATATTCCTTCGGCCTAATAACAATGCCATTCATAGCATCAGAAGCAATTCGTAGGTTAATCACTTTATTATGTTGAAGTTTTAAATCTGAGTTACCCAATTTACGAATAAGTTTAGACGTGTGCTTGTTATAGCGATATTCCAAGCGCTGTGCATCTCGTTTTCGGGCATATTGCCTAGTTGAAAATGTCCAATGTAGCCTGCGAACAAATCGTTTTTGCCGAACCCGTAGCCAATAAAGTATTGGGTGATATGTCGATAACGGCCGGCGCATGAAACATCCTTATCAGTGATGGTAAGTTACAGATTATCTGCATCTCTCTAATCCCTGAATAATCCCACACTTAACCAACAATCAAAATATCAATTATCCGATAAACATTATTCATCTTAGCAACTAACCCCATAAATTACTTTTTCAGCTTATGATTTCTTATTTCTTAGTTTTCAGTTTTCAGCTTTCTCACATTGCAATATTTGCTCTAAGGATTTCAAATTGCAGCTAGGCGGCAAGTGATTTCATCCCTGGGAGCATAGGTAACTATGTGACTAGGGTGAAAGACCGCAGCCAACAACGCTGCGGTTTGAAAGACAACGAGCAAAAACGAGTAAGTTAGTAGAGGCCGAGGAAAGCACCGACAGCCAGTGTAAAAAAGCTAAACACCCAAATCCATCCAAACGAATAACGCAAATGCCTTCCCATATCAATTCCTGCTAGTCCCATTGCTAACCACGCAGCAGGAGAAAATGGGCTTACAAATGTCCCTGCGTTATTGCCTATTGCCATGGCGTATACGACCGCTGATGGGTCCACCCCTGCTGTTGCCGCGATTTGCTGAATAATTGGTAACAGTGCGAAATAATAGGCATCTGTACTGGTGAAAATATCCATCGGGACGCCGAGTATACCGACGAAAATATGAATTTTTGAAATCCATTCAGTAGGTAAGATTGCCGTTAAATCCGTTGCGATAGATTTAAGCATCCCACCGTCAGATAGAATACCCAAAAATGCCCCTGCGGCTAAAATGATTGCCACCATTCCTAAGGCTTGCGGAGCATGTTGCGATAGCACTTTCATTTGGTCTTTAGGATTCGGGTAGTTAACTAACAGCGCGATCGATAACGCTATCATAAATACATAAGGCGCTGATAATAATCCAAATGCTAAACAGATAACTGAAGCAATGATCAGACCACCATTAATCAGTGGTTTTTTAGGTTTGTGAATAACATCGGTCAAATCAGCTGTTTCATCACTGAGCGGTAATAATGAATCCATTTGATACGGTGTTGTTCCTTTTTGCGCCGCGGCAGCAATCCGCCTTTTCTCTCGTATTCCCATTATCGCAGCAAACCCCACTGCGCCAGCCATACCAATAATTTGAACCGGAATTAATCCCTGCCACAGCACGGATGCGTCAATCCCTGTTACCGCAGAAGCTCGACCTAGCGGGCCTCCCCACGGCACCATATTCATGATCCCCATACTGGCGCACATCAATAACAACATCAAATAAGGGCTCATACCCAACTGGCGATATAACGGAAGTAATGCTGGGATAATAATAAGAAAAGTTGCCGCACCCGAACCATCTAAATGTACAACCCCAGCAATCAAAGTTGTCATGATGCAAACAACAATGACATTTCCTCGAGTCATTTTAACCATTATACGGATCAGTGGATCAAAAATATGAAGGTCTTTCATTAAACTAAAGAATAAAATGGCAAATAGAAACATGGCTGCCACTTTTGAAACTTTATTAATACCGCTCTCAAAGAAAACGGAAATTTCTGGAATTGAATAACCGGCGGCTAAGGCACCGATAAATGGAATACAAGACATTGCAATAATAGGGCTTGCTTTCCCCATCATTAATAAAGTCACAATCGATACAATGATTAAAATACCAATAATCGTCAACACATTTATCTTCCTTATTAGAATTATATTTTTCAGGTGAATTGATTTTAAAAATAGTACTTACATCCAACATGTCTTACTTTTAGACATCAGGACACTAAAATCGTAAAACTCTATTTTCGTTAAATATCAATTTCTTCTTATATAAACCTATCAACAATCATGCAAGATGAAATTTATTTTTTTGCGATGGCAACATGTCATTTACAATTACTTAAATCACCCTTTAAAATAAAAAAACAGTTTAAAACGCTATTAGCACCATTAAAACCATTAGTGATTATTAGCACCATTTAGATTTGGTTATTATTATTTTAATTATTAACACTTGGATTATCAGTGCCTGTTTAATATTACTATCTACATTATTTTATTTTTTCTATTTTATTTTAGCTAAAATGCATGATATACGATAACAACACACAGAAAATTATACTTTTTGCTATTTTTCTCAAATTTAGACTTAACTACTTGCATTTTTTATCTGCTACTCAGTGAAAAAAGACAATAACTATCAAATATCACACCTTCTCACAAAAAAAACTCATCAAAATTTGTATACTTAAGAAATTATTAAAATCTACAGATAAGGAATACACAATGAGTCACCTTTTTTCCTCGGCGTCTGTTGGTCAGGTATTATTAAAAAATAGAATTATTATTCCCCCTATGTGCCAATATTCTGCGGACGAGGGAATGCCAACTGCTTGGCATCATGCACACTACATGAACTTAGCGTTATCAGGAGCTGCGCTAGTCATCGTGGAAGCCAGTGCGATCACACCTGCTGGCCGTATTACCTATAAAGATTTAGGAATATGGAACGATCAACAAATGACTGAGATGCAAAAGATGCTAACGGGTATCAAACAGTTTTCAGATACACGCCTTGGTATCCAAATTGCCCACGCAGGTAGAAAAGCATCGACCGACTTACCTTGGTTTGGCGGCAAAAGCTTAAGTGCTACAGATAAAAATGGCTGGCAAACAGTTTCCCCTACAGCGCTTTCTTTCGCACAGAATCATCCTCCTCGTGAACTAAGTGTCGATGAAATCTTAGAAGTAAAACAACAATTTGTGGACGCAGCTAAACGTGCAGAACAAGCAGGATTTGATGTAATCGAAATCCATGCAGCCCATGGATATTTATTGCATGAATTCTTATCACCAATATCCAATAAGCGACAAGATGAATATGGCGGTAGCTTTGTAAACCGTAGCCGTTTATTACTTGATGTATATCAGGAAATAAGAGAAGCCATTGATCCTAATATTGCCGTGGGTGTGCGTATTTCAGCAACAGACTGGATTGACGGTGGCTGGGATGTTCCTGAATCAATTGAGCTAAGTACATCACTTGAAGAATTAGGTTGTGATTATGTTCATGTATCCTCTGGTGGTCTTTGTGACAAACAAAAAATACCATTAAGCCCTAATTACCAAGTACCTCTAGCGCAAGCTATTCATGAGCAAACCATGATGCCCGTAATTGCGGTCGGTTTAATTACCGAACCTCTTCAAGCTGAAGCCATTATTGCCACACACCAAGCCGACTTTATCGCAATTGGTCGAGGAATATTATTTGAGCCTCGCTGGCCATGGCGTGCAGCAACCGTACTCAATCAACAAATTGAAGTCGCACCACAATATTTACGTAGCGCTCCTCATCAATTTAAAAATTTATTTAAATAACTACAAATAAAAACCGCAGCCTTTCAATAGTGCAAGCTGCGGTTTAAATTGAACTAATTTAAAAATTAAATATTCAAGTATTTAATTCTATTAACGTGAATTTTGTGAACATTGTTGAACAAATTCAATCATAGACTGCTGAAATTCCGGAACCGCAGTACCTGATTTAGCCAACTCACTATCCATACGTTTAAATTCTTTTAAGCCATATTTTTCAATGGTTTTATCATAGGCACAACCACAGATTGCGGTCACAGCGTTAGCAGTTTCACCCTGTGGGTTACCTGATGCAACAACGCAAGTGTTTACAAAATTGGTTTTATACTCTGCAATTTCTGACTTTTCATCTGAACATGCGGATAAAACTGTCATTAAACCTGCCATACCCAATACTAGTGCAATTTTTTTCATTTTACGCCTATTCTCCCTTTATGCTTCAAGTTGTCACTAAGCAGTGAAGTGAAAAACCACGCTTTACTCACTACAACTCAAATTATTTAGGGTATTTATTATGTTTGAAATACCATTAATCTTAATATCTAAAATAAAAACATCATATTAAGATTAATATCCCTACCACAATGCCATGTTATTAATAATAGCGTCTTTAATATAAAAAATCTGCTACCTGTCACTTATTTTTCAAACTCATCTTATTTAGACGATGAATTAAAAGAACGCCAGCGATAATAAAAAAGTGCCAATAATATAAGAATACAGCCAACAATCTGAATAAATGGCATTCTTTCGTGATACCAAATAGCAGCTACAAATACAGTCATCACGGGCTCTAAAATCATAATAATTGCAGCATTAGCCGCAGTCGTATTTTTTTGGCCAATAAGTTGCAAAACAAAACGTAAGCTTGTTGCTATAACGACACTAGCAATAAACCACATAATTGTAGGAGTAGTTAAATTTGTAGGCCATTGTTCTAAAAATGCCGATAACACTAAGCCAACAACTCCAGTACAGGCAAGTTGCATCGCAGTCAAAGGTAGAATAGGGACACTGCGAGTATATAAACTGGTGTAGCAAAAATAAATCGCCTGAACAATAGCTGCACCAAGAAACCATAATTGACTAGCTTTAAATTCTAATTGAGCCTTAAAAAGAGTTAGACACGCCAACCCTAAAATCGCAACAGGTAAAGCTTCCCAAAAATATCGGCTTGGCTTGCTTTTAAGAATAACCCAAGCCACTAAAGGAACAAAAAGCATAGCAAGGCTCATAATAAAAGCCCCTTCCCCTAATGAATCTGTAATAGCAACTGCATGGATCCATAATACGAGATTTAGTGCCATCCAACCGCCCGTCATCACAATTTTAGGCAGTTGTTTGCGGCTAACTTTATTTGCTTTACCCCGACAAAACGGTAATAAAATAATTGCAGCAAGTAAAAATCGCGTTCCTAAAAAAGCAAATATTGGCATTCCTTGTACAGCTTCACGAGAAAAAACCCACCCCCAAGCGGCAATCATAGTTGTCAGCACTAAGAATAATTCTGCTTTTCTTTGTGAGTACATTTTTTCCTCTAAATATTTTTACTGCTTAATAGCTTTCATCATACTGGCTTTCGTTGGTAAACCAATCATATTTTGGTCTTTATTCCCCATGAGCAACATAAAAAAATTTATAACTAAAATTCGATAAATAAGACCTTTAAATGAAGGTAATTTCCTCTTAACAGCGATACTTTTACTTTCATTCAGCGAATTCATCCCTCTTTTTCGTTAAGAAATACTTTTTCAAGTGATAAATGAGGATATCCACTTATAAGCTGGTCAATTTTTCTTTTTTTCTATCCTGAGATAATCATGACATAACAGCTAAGTCTATCAATTAGAAAGCTTAGTATTTGAATTAATCGTTATTTCAAAGGTAGGTAGCTATAATGACCAATACCAATCAAACACAGTCTGATATCTCTCTGGTCAGACAAATTAAGTCAACCATCCGTACTCGAAAGTATGCTCATGTTGATGAAATCAATATATTATGGCGGCATGCAATGAGATCGCAAAAAGTAATTGAGTGGCGTAATATTATGGTCATTTCGAGTATTGTGTGCGCCATCATAGTACTCATTAAATACTCATCATTTTAATACTCCATTACTAGCAAGCAAAAAAGGTAAAAACCAGAAACTATTTGGCAAGAACTGTTTTTGTTCTGATATTCAAAACTAAGCCATAGTTTTTGCTTTTAACATCAATAATCAGCCGGCTAGTTGAAAAACCGGCTGATGTTAATGAAAATTCTCTTTACGATTGATAGCTATTGTTTTGACTTGTTATTAATCAGTTTTTATCTGCAAGCAGTTACCAATAACCAAGAAATTTCCACCAAAGACTTCCTAAACTAATCCAAATAATTAAGTTCACCACACTCATCACAAAACCAGCTTTCCACCATTCGCCTAAAGTGGCATAACCCGAACCGAAAATAATGGGTGCCGTACCTGTACCATAATGGGTCAAGGACATCATAAGAGATGAAGAAAATGCCAAAATTAAAGCTAATAACATTGGCGGTGCGCCAAGCGCTAAACCAGCCGCAAAAAATGCAGCAAACATAGCGGTAATATGCGCAGTGGTACTCGCAAAGAAATAATGAGAATAAACATAGATAAGCACCAATATTAGCGTGCCCCATACCCAACTAATTCCCATACTATCAATTGAATTACCAACCGATAATGACATCCATTTAATTAGGCCTAATTTACCTAAGAAACTCGCCATCATAACCAATGCGGAAAACCATACGACAGTGTCCCAAGCACCTTTATTTTTAAGAACATCATCCCAATTGATGACGCCAGTTGCCAATAAAATACTTAAACCAACAAATGCAGCAGTGGTCGCATTAACACTGAACGCTGGGCCAAATAACATAGCCGGTACCCCTGCCCACATTAATAGCAATAGTCCAAATACTGCTAAAGTAATTATTTCAGGTAAGGAGATAGGACCTAATTGCTGTAAACGTTCCTTTGCAAAATCGGGTGCGTTTGGCGTTGAGGTAATTTCAGGCTTATACATTGCATAAATAATAAGAGGCATTAAAATTAATGACACAATCGCAGGAACAAAAGCTGCGATTGCCCACATAGCCCAAGTCAATTCATTCCCCTGACTTGTTTCACTAATAATCAGACTGACTATTAATGGATTTGGCGCAGTCGCAGTAATAAACATCGCAGAGGTAATAGGATTAATATTATAATTAACTAAAGAAAGATAACGCCCAATTTTCCCCGCAGTGCCATCATCAGCCTTTGAGCCAAAACTATCTGAAATCGAGCGCATAATAGGGTGAATAATTCCCCCACCACGAGCAGTATTACTTGGTGTAACTGGAGCTAATATTGTTTCTGCAATTGCTAACGAATACGCAATTCCTAAGGTTTTTTTACCAAATAATGAAATAACATAATATCCAATCCTTGCGCCTAATCCAGTCTTATTCAAACTCATCGAAACCATGATTGAAATACCAATTAACCAAATTAAATCATTAGAAAAGCCGCTTAATGCATCAGCTATTGCCCCTTTAGTTGATTCAGGATTAGTTACACCTGTAATTGCGACCAGAGAAATAGCCACAATTGATACACCACCAATCGGCAATGCTTTCCCAATTATGGCTGCAATAGTTCCAACAAATAAAGCCAACAAATGCCAAGCATTCGGATTAACCCCTTCAGGAACAGGAATAATAAACCAAATAATTAAAGTGATAGCTAAGGCTATTAAGGTAGGTATAGGTTTTAACGGCGTCAATTTATTCATTAGGGTATCCATACAAGTTATAAGATGGAGTAACAGAGAAAAAACAGTTATATATTCTTATCTTTATCACCATGTTAACAAACCATCCTATATAAACCTTGATCGTTATCAGTGAGTTACTTTGTTTAGGATAAAAAGTAACTATTTTTGTAACAGAGTGTAATTCATACTTTGAGTAAATGTTTTTTATTTAGTACGCAAACACATGACTTATTACTAAACACAATACAAATATATTTAGTTATTAAAACAACTCCTCACCCGCAAGTTGAGTAAAAGAGTTATTAAGAGTTTAAATTAAGATAAATCATTCTGTTGGCGTCAATCTTAATATACAAAAAAAACAAACTAAATTATATCTACATCCCTAAATCTGTAGGCTGAATCGAGTAAATGAAAGTAAATATAAAAATGACTTAATAAATTAGATATACATAGTAAATATTTAAATCCAATAAAGCCGATACAAAAGGTCAAATAGCAAGCTCAAACCGAACAAATAATAACCAATTCAAAATAGTCATCACAATAAATACAACGACTATGAGTTTTATTTTCAATTGATATAATAACAACACTAAATATTAATTAGATTTTATATTGATATCTATTTTTAATATTTAAACATTCCAGTTGTATTTAATCTAACATTACAGTGTCTTTATTCTAAATAAGACTACTTCTATTAAGGAAATAAAAATGACACTAAATGACACTCATATTATGACTAACCAACAACCCTGTATTATTTTATGTACAACAAATAGCTATGAGAGCGCGATGAAAATAACACAATCTTTGCTAAACAACCGCCTTGCAGCATGTGTATCATTATTACCGGAGATAATTTCGTTATATCTTTGGGAGGAAAAAATCACTCAAAATAAGGAGATATTATTACTCATTAAAACAATGCAAACTAATCAAATTAAGTTATTTGAGATGATTAAAGAAATTCACCCATATACAGTACCCGAATTGATCCGCTTAGACCAAAACCAAGTAGAAGATAATTATTTACAATGGCTAATAAACTCCATAAAATGACGTATCCATATGATTTTAATATTATTTTTTGATACTTAAATTACCTCTATTATGAGTTTACAATTTAAACTAACTGGTCGGCTATGGTTTATAATAATTTAATGTTATACAGATAGCCTCGCTTTATATTTTTATTTTTTTCCCCTCCTCTTATTTTGGAGGGTTTTTTTTGCTTATTTTTCACACCTTCAGAACTAAACTCTGATATTAACGAAAGCGCTTATTTCAGGTAATGGAATATTTCAATAGCATAAAAATAAAAAGCCATTAACTCTATAATCTAATCTTTTAATATATTACCTTGATAAATTACATAAAAACATTATATTAAAAAGTATATTGTTAGTGAGGTTTTTTTTTATTGATAAACGGCTTATAGGATATAAAAATGACTAAATTTAAAGATATAACCAGCAATATTTCCGGTAATTTAAATGAATTGGGCAAGCATATTCCAGATGTCATGAAGCAATTTTCTGGCCTTGTTACTGCGGGCACTCAAGATGGCGCCTTGGATAAAAAAACCAAAGAATTGATTGCCATTGGTATCGCTGTTGCAAACCGCTGCGATGGCTGTATTGGTTTTCACACGAAAACATTAGTTGATTTAGGCGTGACAGAGCAAGAATTATCTGAAGCTCTTGGTGTCGCTATCTTTATGGGCGGTGGTCCTTCTGTTATGTACGCCGCAGAAACAATCAGCGCATATAAAGAATTTTTAACAAAATAACTCAACGGTCACAAACAAGAGAAGCTAATACTTCTCTTGTTTATATCCGCTTAGTTTCTTTTTACCTACGCATCCTGCGCAATATCAGATCAGTGCGGTATTTTCGCTTGTTCCATCATATGTTTCAGTTGTTGTGGCTCATCTATCCACGCTGGTGAATTAGGGCAGCCGGCACTCTTGGGATTAATATCGCACAACGTAAACTTATTCAATATCGATTTTTCATCTGAATCTCTTTGTGCCAATAAATCCTGATAGCTTCGATCCTCTTGCGCGATTTTCTTGTTTGGATCAAAAACAAATTGTTTTTTTGCCTGTACTTCTTCACGATTTTGACCGATTTCTGCATACTGACGGTCAACGGGTGGCTTTTCATGGTATGAATAATCGGCGGCAAAACCGCAAAAAGAAAAACCAAAAAAGATAAGAAAAATAATCTTTCTAAACATATAGATACCTCCAAACTTTGGATATAAGTTGGCATTATAGGCATCTGATAATTCAATGCTATTAAAAATTAAAAATAAATATATAAAAAGCTTATCATTCAACTTGTTATTAATAAATAACTATACAATCAATTGATTGATGAGATTATTCTTTTTCCATAAGCAAAAAGTGTAAACTTAAAAATTGCACACTGCTATTTTTTAACCTTGTACCCTCTGTCTTTTTTCCTTCAAAGTGATCACGCTAAATATGCCTTTACGACATTATTTATTTTAATTGATCACCACAGCGAAGGAATACCTAATGCACAAAACACAATTTGGACCCTATATTGATGTCAGCGTAAATGCAATTTGGGATGACTGGCAAAATTATCCAAATGGAAGACCTAACCCTGAGTACAGCCAAGCAGCAATAAAGTATGGAATGGATATTCTGTATCTTGGTTTTTTAACCGCAGATCCTAACAACAATGCTGCTTGGTCAGCTCAACCGAGCATGCCAATTTCATGGGCGACACCGATGAGTGATGAATTAGTTGCAGGTAAGGTTAAAGTAGCGGTCTCTTTTGGTGGCGCAGCAAATAAAGATGTTTCACTAGTACAAACACCTGAGCAATTAATCGCAACATATCAACAAGCAATCGATATATTACAAGCGTCTCATTTAGATTATGACTTTGAAAATGGACTTTATGATGAAGATAAAGCGTTCAATGCATTAGCGGTTATCATAGAAAGAAATCCCGAAATAACGCTAAGCCTCACTTTACCCACTATGCCGACAGGCCTAACAAGTACCGGACTTGCACTAGTTAAAAAATCGATTGATGCAGGTTTAGTCATGAAAATCAATGGAATGGCAATGGATTATTATAACCCTAATTACCCAGATTTAGGTAAAGCGGCCATTCAAGCGGCAATCAGTATCAAGAATCAATTAGAGACCTTTTACCCGACACTATCAGACAGTGAGCTATTTAATTTGGTCCAAATTACGCCAATGATTGGCTTGAATGATGATCTAACGATGTTTACTTTTGATGATGTCAATATTCTGAGTGATTTTGCTAAAACCACTGGCGTCAATTTACTCTCAATGTGGAGTCTTACCCGAGACATGCCGGGTGCTAGTCCCTATCCTGAAGCAACAAGCTCAGGTAATCCAGAGCAAACAGAAGATTTCGAGTATTCTGCGTGTTTTACACAGGCACTCAATTAATTATTAATACACCAATGAGTACAAAAATAGTTTTGTGCTCATCTATTACAGGCCGCTCTACCTATGACGGATAATGATGAAAACCCATTTTCTCAGACACGTTTCGACCAGCGGTTTTTAATAACGTCACATAATGGTCAATTTGCAATTCATCAAAACGGATCGTTGGAAATGATATCGATAACCCTGCAATCACGTGACCTAAACGGTCATATACTGGCACTGCAATACAGCGCAAACCTAATTCTTGCTCTTCTCTATCTTGTGCATAATGCAATTCACGTACCGATGCCAACTCCGCCAGCAATTGGTCAATACTCAGCAGCGTCGTCTGTGTTTTTTTAACAAATGACTCATCTTTTAATGCATGACGAATAGCATCTTCACTTTTCCACGCTAACAGTATTTTACCAATTGCAGTGCAATACAAAGGGTTACGCCTACCAACCCGTGAATACATACGTAAATTATAGTTTGAGTCTATTTTATGAATATAAATAATTGCATTTTCATCTAATGCGCCGAGATGTACCGCCTCATGGGTTTCTAAGCTTATCGCACGCATTTCTTTGTCTGCGATTTCAATTAAATCAACATATTCGAGAGACTTAGCACCAAGTTCGAATAATTTTAACGTTAACGAATATTTATCAGCTTCCCCTTCTTGCGTCACATAACCGAGCTGTTTCATGGTTTGTAAAAAACGAAAAGTTGTCGCTTTAGACATTAACAAACGTTGCGATAATTCAGACACGCCGATTTCTTTTTGTTCGCCTAGCGCACTGAGAATACTAAATACCTTAACGACCGCAGACACCGCATCCGTTTGAATTGTTTTATCCATATCTATTATTCATCCACTATTGATAAGAAATCGCATCTAATTATTTACATTATACCTATTCAGTCAAACTTCACGACAGAGCCAGTAGCATAATTGCCCATTAACTAAAAAACAAGAACAGTGATTTGATATTTTTAAAACAGCGTTTCATTTTGTTGAACTTATTTTGAAAATGCGTTTTAATAGTAAGCAACACGCAAAGTTATCGTCATAGAGTAGGTGGTAAATATGGGTACAGGTCTACAAGTTGCCGTTATTGGTGAATGTATGGTTGAGTTGCAAAAATCAGGGGAGCTTTATAAGCAAACCTTCGGTGGCGACACGCTAAACACTGCGTTATATTTGTCACGCTTAACGCAATCACAAGGTGTCACAACCCGTTACCTTACTGGATTAGGACAAGATCCATTCAGCCAGCAAATGCTTTCAAGCTGGCAGCAAGAAGGTATCAACACTGAAAATGTCGCAATTTCAGACAAACTTCTTCCCGGCATGTACCTTATTGAAACTTCACCCGATGGCGAGCGCCGTTTTTTTTATTGGCGTGATAATGCAGCCGCTAAATTTTGGTTAAATGAAGACAGCAAAGCACACACACAGCAACTTCTTAATGAACAACAATTTATTTACCTTAGTGGCATCAGTTTAGCCATTTTACCCGACGCCGCACGCCAATTACTGTTTGAAATTCTTCAACAAGCTAAGCAGCATGGCGCTAAAATAATATTCGATAATAATTACCGCCCTACACTTTGGCCTTCAAAAGATGTTACAAAACAAGCATATCAACAAATTTTAAACCTAACTGATATTGCATTTTTAACCTTTGATGACGAACAACTACTCTATGGTGATACCCAAGAAACTGAATCTATCGTCCGCGCTCAGCAATGTGGTGTAAAAGAGATCGTCATTAAACGTGGTGCAGAAGCCTGTTTTATTATTATTGATCATCAAAAAATCGAAGTACCTGCCAATAAAGTCGACCATGTGGTGGATACCACCGCCGCAGGGGATTCTTTCAGCGCAGGATATCTTGCATGTCGTATATTAGGTGGTACACCTATCGAAGCGGCAAAAACAGGCCATTTATTAGCTGGAACCGTCATCCAACACCGGGGAGCGATAATTCCATCTGAAGCAATGCCGGCTATTAATTAATTGAAAAGGTTAAATAATGAATCAGCTACTTGAAAAAATAAAAAGTCTCAAAGTTGTCCCTGTTATTACAATTAATAACGCTGAACATGGCGCACCACTCGCAAAAGTATTGATGGAAAATGGCCTACCTTGCGCTGAAGTGACTTTTCGCACCCCTGCGGCAGTACAAGCAATTAAAAACATGCGAGCGGCTTATCCTGATTTGCTCATTGCCGCTGGTACCGTATTAACTACAGCTCAAGTGGATCAAGCCATTGAAGCTGGTGTTGATTTTATTGTTAGCCCAGGTTTTAATCCAAAAATCGTCGCTTATTGCCAACAAAAAAATGTGATTATCATTCCTGGTGTGAATAGCCCAAGTTTGGTTGAACAAGCTCTCGAATTTAATCTAACTACATTGAAGTTCTTCCCTGCGGAAGCTTCTGGTGGTGTTGCGATGTTAAAAGCCTTAGGTGCCGTTTACCCAGTCAAATTTATGCCAACTGGCGGTATTGGTTTAAACAATATTGCGCAATATACCGCACTACCGTCTGTTCTCGTTTGTGGTGGCTCGTGGATGGTACCTAATTCGCTGATTGATAGCGAAAATTGGCAAGAACTTGGTAAGTTAGTGGCTGAAGCCGCAAGTATTTAATTTTTAGTTAAATTGGCAAGCCTCGTTACCAAAATTTTAAATGGTACGAGGCTTGCTGTTTGCATCGAGGAAATTAACGCAAATCAACTATTAATAAACCGTTTTAATTGTTGATGTAATTTATTGTTTTCTTGCTTAAGCAGTTCATTCTCTTCAAGTAAATTGATGGTAATTGCAATACCCGGCCAATCAATTTCCAGTTCATGATAAAGGCGTACTGCACGTTGAACAATAACAACCGCACTATCATCAAATAACCATTCTGTATGGCTGATAATGGGTTGAACTATCCCTAAACCGACAATTTCATTCAATTCATCTTCACGGATACCCGTATGAACGCAAAATTCAACAGTTGTGAGTGTAGTAACTTGTCCCATTATTTTTTCCCCCAATCTTGGCGTGGGTCAAAACCTTGCTGGGAGGCTGCGAGTTTCTCCCAAAGTACAGTCGCTTCAGCATTCGTATTGGTTGGCATGACTATCTTAATGATAGCGTACAGATCGCCGGTTTTTTCTTTACTCGCCAACCCTTTGCCTCTTACGCGCAACCTTTGTCCCGCTTGGCTATTAGCTGGTATCGTCAAGGCAATTTTTTCTTTCAAGGTCGGTATGGTGACTTTAGCGCCTAAAGCCGCCTCCCATGGAGCGAGTGGGACAACAATTTCAATATCATGATCTTTAACATCAAATAGCGGATGCGGTGCAATACGAATTGTTAGCCATAAGTCGCCATTTTCGCCACCATTCTCCCCTGCCGTTCCTTGCCCTTTTAAACGAATTCGTTGCCCTTCTACAACACCTGCCGGAATTTTCACATTCAGAGTTTTAGGTATTTCACTTTCAACAAAGCCATAAGCATTATATACAGGCAGGTTATAACTCAGAGTTCGCGTATGTGCTTCTTGGGTTTCTTCTAAAAAAACGGCCAATTCTATTTCTAAATCGTGACCGCGCGTACTACGTTGTTGATGCCAAGAGCTGCGCCCACGTTGGCCAAATATTGAGGAGTAAATGTCGTCAAAATCTTCAGGGCTGGCCCCTTGCTGACGATAAGATTGATTAGGCTGCCCTTGGCCATATTGCTGAAATTGTGGGTCATTTCTGTGTTCCCACAGTTGGTCGTATTCTGCTCTTCGCTCTTTGTCACTCAAAACTTGCCACGCTTCGGCAATTTCTTTAAAGCGCGCCTCCGCATCGGGTTCTTTACTGACATCTGGGTGATATTTTCGTGCTAGGCGACGATAAGCCGTCTTGATTGTTTTTAGGTCATCGGTACGTTTTACACCCATAATGGTGTAATAATCCTTTAATTCCATAGTCATATCCTGTTTATTTCATGGTGGATAGATTTCTTATGGTGCTCTACGATATCAATTATAGGTCAGGTAAATATAATAACCGACTCAAATTTGACTTATATGACTTAACGCATAAATGCCACTATTTTAGAGGATATCGGTAATATCTATATATGTTTATCACTACCATTATCAATGTAGAAAGCAATTCAGCCCCACAAAAATACAAAAAAAATAGGCAATTTTTATAATTTCACGCTAAACCTATAAGAGCATCTTTCTTTGCAAAGGACCACTCTATGGACGCAATAGCAAATGGCCTTACTTATCACGTTAATCACTCGATTGCGGTTGAAGATTTTATTACGCTAATTAGGCAATCACCGCTCAATGCGACGGTTCAAACCGATAATATCGTTCAATTAGAGAATATGCTGAATAATGCAGATTTGTTGATTAGTGCATGGGATGAAATACAGGTGGTTGGTTTTGTGCGAGCGATCACCGATTTTAGTTCTTGTTGTTATATCGCCGAATTAGCGATAGATACGAACTATCGCCAGCATGGCATCGACCGACAGCTTATGCGTATGGTCGCTGAAGAACTCCCACCCGAGTGCGATATCCTGTTTCTGTCCACTGAAAGCAACCACACCGGATACTTAAAATTGGGCTTCAGCCAATCACCCCGCGCATGGCACACAAATGCCAAAAATTTTTTAGATAAGCTGAATGAATCACAGTGATTAGCTGATAAATAAACAAAAATAGTTATATATCAAATGATTATAATATCGAAATAGATTTAACAACAGCACAGCAGTAACTAAATAGTTCACCATACGAATGGAAGACAAACGAAGATATACTTTAGAAATAACTTAGTATTTTAATTTTTAATTTTTAATTTTTAATTTTTAATTTTTAATTTTTAATTTTAGAATTAAGTCAGTTTTCCCTCGCCACCCATCTGATGCTCAAAATAATTCGTATTGTGGGTAGGCGGCCAGTGAGGATATCTTGGGGAGCATACATAAGTATGTGACCCAAGTAGCCGAGAGCAGTCAACACCCCTACAATGCGAAGTATGACGAGCATCTATTTGAGACGACCGCGGAGACGCTTAATAGCTTGACTATGCAACTGACTCACCCTCGACTCCCCGACATCCAACACCGCCCCTATCTCTTTTAAATTCAGCTCCTCCTGATAGTACAGCATCAAGACCATTTTCTCCCGTTCAGGTAGTTGGTCAATTGCAGCTACAATTTGCTCACGCAAACTGGATTCCATCAGTAGGCTTAACGGGTTTCCACCATCGTCATCATCCATTGAGGGTTCACAACTTTCCCCATGAATTTCATGCCATTCATCATAAGAGGATAGCTGGCTGTTATTGGTGTCTAGCAAGGCTTGGCGATATTCAACGAGGTCAATGTCGAGCGCTTTGGCAATTTCAGGCTCGGTGGCACTGCGCCCAAGGGATTGCTCCAATGTGCCGATCGCTTTCGTCATTTCACGGGCTTGACGACGCACACTACGTGGCGCCCAGTCACGGCTACGCAGTTCATCGAGCATAGAACCCCGAATACGCTGTACCGCATAGGTGGCGAACGAAGCCCCTTGGGTAGCATCGAAACGTTCCAATGCATGCAATAAACCGATGCCCCCCGCTTGAATTAAGTCGTCGATATCGACACTGGCGGGTAATCTGACTTGCAGTTTTAGGGCTTCATGGCGTATTAGAGGGTAATAACGCTCCCATAGGCTATTTTTATTAATGACACCTTCGGCAGTATACAAATCACTCACAACCTGAATCACCCTTCAAGTTTTACGAAAGGTAGTTATTATCTGTGTTGATTTTAATTTCAATCCGCAGAGTAAGGCGCTAAATCAGGCTCTATTTACCCTATCCTAAATAGGTAAAATTTGAATGATTACCATTTTAATGGTTGTTCTAAGTGGATTTATGGTGTGATTTGTTGGTGACACAAGAGATAAAATTCAGCACTATTTTTCTTAAAAATTAATTGGTTAGAGCTAAATCTTAGGCTTTACATTTGAAAAATGGGAGTTTTAAAAATGGCTAATGATGGTCTAAATAATTCGAGTTGTAGGAAGGCGGCAAATAAGGTTATCCCGATGAGCGTACATAAGTACGTGATTCGGGTGGCCTTATGCAGCCAACGCATCTACGACTTGAAGTATGACGACCAAAGAAAAAGGCCAGCAATGCTGGCCTTTAATCAGGAATACAAGTCTAAATTAACGAAGCAGACTCAGAACACCTTGTGGAACTTGGTTAGCTTGTGCCAACACTGCAGTACCTGCTTGTTGCAGGATCTGACCACGGCTCATGTTAGAAACTTCTGTTGCGAAGTCAGCATCTTGAATACGGCTGCGTGCTGCGCTCAGGTTGTTAACAGAATTGTTCAGGTTGTTGATGGTAGATTGCATACGGTTTTGAATCGCACCCAAATCTGAACGGAAGCTATCAACTTGAGCCAATGCTTTGTCTAAAGTATCTAATGGCTTCAATGCAGATTGCTCTTTTTCAGTTATAACATTACCTTTTGCAAAGGCAATTTCTGCTGGGTCTGTAGCTGGAGTAGTACCATCAGTAACACCATAAGTTGTTTTTACTGTATACTCTTTGCCATCAGCAGTTTTACCTACAACATACACATTTTTACCATCAGCTTTACCATCTGCATCTAATTTTTGGTATACTTTAGCTTCAGTAAATGTAACATCAGTTTTACCATCTGCATCAAATTTCATTGCTTTTAAAGCAGTATCAGTCGCACCAGCTCCGACTGCAACGCCCCCTGGTCCTTTCATCGCATCGAAATCAGCTAAAGATATTTCTTCACCCATACCTTTGCTTGCTGCATCAAAACCAGTTAAGCCTAAAGTAGCACTGTCGATTTTTTTCAGGCCGATAGAGATAGTTTCATTATCGTTAGTACCGACTTGAATACTCATTTTAGTGTCTTGAGTTAATACTTTTACACCGTTAAATTGAGTTTGTTCAGAGATACGGTCAATTTCTTCCATGCGAGCTTTAACTTCTTTATTGATTGACTCTAAATCGCTCTTAGAGTTAGTCCCGTTTTGTGCTTGAGCAGTCAGTTCACGAACACGTTGTAAGTTATCGTTAATTTCGTTAACTGCGCCTTCAGCGGTTTGTGCGATAGAAATACCGTCGTTCGCGTTACGTGCAGCTTGAGTTAAACCTTTAACGTTTGCAGTGAAACGGTTAGCAATTGCTTGGCCCGCAGCATCATCTTTTGCGCTGTTGATACGTGAACCTGAAGATAAACGCTCAATTGCAGTACCCAGTACGCCTTGTGAACGGTTTAAGTTGTTCTGAGTAGTCAGAGACAGAATGTTAGTGTTGATAACTTGAGCCATGATTTATATCCTTGTTATTCATATTAATACGTTAAGCCTAGATGCTTAACTCTGTAAATTTCGTCAGCAAGTAGATTATCGGCTGCAACCAAAACCCCTTTAGGCCTTTTAATGAATATTTTTGTTAACAAGGTAAGAAATGGCGCTGCTATCAGCTTCTTGACGGATAACTTTTTTATTTAATACCCGAATTTTCATTCATTTCATCATCATTTATTCTTAATAAAGATAATTACCTCTATTTAGCCCCCTTACTCCCGTCATCATTATTTATAGAAATAGTCTAATATTTTCAGCCCATCCGCCGATAAAGAGCTAAACAGTATTTATTTTTAGGATTTATATTCAGGAGTAAGACATGGCAGGTATATCTACACTCGGTATCGGGGCTAACTTAGATTTAAACGTCCAAATGGACCAACTTGAAGCGATGGAACGCCGTCGTCTTGATCCGCTAAACACCCAAAAAGCCAGTTATGATGCACAAATCAGTGCCTTTGGCAAAATGCAATCTTCATTAGAAAAGCTTAAAAAAGCAGCGGAAGATTTAAAAAAGTACGGCGATATCAGCACCACTAAAGTGACGGGTGAATACAAAGCTTTTGACGTCAAAACGGATGGTAAAGCAGTTGCCGGTGTGCATGACATTTTAGTTACTCAGCTCGCTAAAGCGCAGACCATTGCCACCAAAGGGCAAACAGATAACAAAGCGCTACTCGGTAGCGATGCCGCTGAACGTACAATTACCATTACTCAGCCTTCGCAAAAAAAAGATAGTGATAAAATCGTTATCAAACTTGATAAAGAAAGTACCTCATTAATTGAAATTGCCGATGCGATTAATAAAACCGATAAAAATATCACAGCTTCAGTAGTTAAAGATAAAACCAACAATTACCATTTGGTTGTCACCTCTAAAAAAGAAGGTACCGAAAACCGCATTAGTATTAATGTTGATGGGGATGATACCTTAGCTGCCATATTGAATGTCGAATCTGACATTGACGATAAAGGTAATGTGACTTTAAAAAATGCAGCTAGCTCTGGTATGGAGCAAAAAGTTGCCCCGCAAAATGCCCTGCTTGAAATTGATGGCTTTGAATTAGAATCACAAACCAATGAAGCTAAAGACTTATTCCCTGGTTTAACGCTCACCCTAAAAAAAGAAAGTGAAAATGGCAAACCCGATCATTTAATTGTGTCGGAAGACATTGAACCAGCCAAAGCAAAAATCAAAGTTTGGGTCGATGCTTATAATGAATTCCAAACACTCGCCTCTGAATTAACCAAATATACACCAACAGAAAGTGGCACCGCCCCCAATAAAACTAACGGCCCACTGATTGGTGATTCAACTTTACGAGGCATTCAGAGCCAATTACGCACACATGTACGAACAGCCCAAAATAGTGGAGAGCTCAATTTACTCAATAAAATGGGTATTAAACAAAAGCTTGACGGTACCTTAGAGATAGACAATAAAATTTTAGATAAAGCGCTAAAAGAGAACCCTTCCAGTGTTAAAGTATTTTTTGCTGGTGACGGTGAAAAAACTGGCTTTGGTACTGAAAATTTTAATTTCTTAAAAGATACTTTAGACAGTAAAGAAGGCACCTTACATAACGCCACTGACGGCATACAAAAGAAAAAGAAAAGCCTCGATAAGCGTATTGAACAAACCAATAAGCAAATTGAAAACACTATGGACATCTATCGTCGTCAATTCCAAAATCTCGATAAAATGATGAGTTCACTTAGTAGCACCACAAACTCATTAAGCAGACTTTTAGGTTAATCATTATGTATCAACGTAAGGCCAATCAAGCTTATCAACAAGTCAACTTAGAAAGTGAAATTACCAATGCGACACCTTACCAACTGATTCAAATCTTATTTAAAGGGGCATTAAGTGCCCTTAAACGAGGTGAAATCTTTATGGCGCAAGGCAAAGTGGCAGAAAAAGGTAAAGAAATCTCAAAAGTTATCGACATCATTGACACAGGCTTAAAACAATCGCTAAATTATGAGGCTGGCGGTGAGCTTGCTGAAAATTTAGCAAGTTTATATGACTATATGGTCATGCAACTATTACGCGCCAACCTCGAAAACGACGTGGCTTTAGTCCAAGAAGTTTACCAATTACTCTCCGATATCGCGTCTGCATGGCAGCAAATCGGTGCAAATGTGGATGAAAGATAATCAGGTGGACAATAAAAATCCTATCGATTTACAAGAAATATATCGTAATGTCTTAGTATTAAGTGAAAATTTAGTGGCCTTGGCCAAATCTGCACAGTGGGAGACGCTAGTTTCTCGCGAAACAGAATATGTGCTTGCGGTTGAAAATCTCACCGTATTAACCCATGAATACGAACAGCAAGAACCGATTACTGATGAATTTATTCAGTTTTTGCAGCAAATTATTGAGAATGAACGTATCACTAAAGAGTACTTACAAAAACATTTAAATTTTCTCAGTAAAGAAATGAAGCAATTAGAACAAAAGCGGGTACTCAATAATAGCTACGGACAGTTTAATGATTCAGAGACCCCTTATATTATTAAACCCATGGAATGAGCATTCAGGTGTCAGGCATTTCTAGCTGGCACTTAAACCCTCCGTTTAAAAATATTAGCAATCAATAGATTCGCTATATAACTTGATAATTAAAATCTAACCGCCACATACTTCAACCCGAATCCCACGCGCTACTTATCGTATTCATCGGGAGGTTTTAAAATATCGTAGTCGTTTGGAATGAACAAATAAGCAGATAGCTTATTGCTTTAAACGTTGCTGTTTCTTTAATTTTTTCAACAGCATATTACGTTTTAATGTTGATAAGTGGTCGATAAACACTTTGCCGTGTAAGTGGTCAATTTCATGTTGCATCACAATAGATAAAAACTCATCGCTATCAACAATAAATTGTTCACCATTTCTATCGAAAGCTTTCACTTTGACACGTAAAAAACGATCAACATCCGCGTAGATCTCAGGGATAGATAAGCACCCTTCCTGATAGCTTGTTTCCCCTTCACTTTCAATAATTTCAGGGTTAATAAACACCATAGGTTGATTACGGTCATCAGAAATATCAATCACCATTATCGACAACGTTTCAGCAATTTGTGTCGCCGCCAATCCAATACCGCTATCAGTGCTGTACATGGTATCTAATAAATCATCGATTAATGTTTGTACTGCCGCGAAATCTGTGACAGGCTTACACTTGATGCGCAATCTTTCATCAGGAATTTCAATAATCGTTCTTACTGCCATCGCTTAAATCCTATTAATTCAATTACTTTAATTCAAATATCTATAAAATATTATCGTCTTTTTATTTTTGTGATTACATGCAAAAAATGTCATATCTGTTTGATTGATGATATCTTTTATTATAACTCAATACGTTAGCGCATGATCAGCGTTTTAATCACTTAACAAAAATAGATTACATAACAAGTTTTACAGAAAAATAACATGTTATATAGAAAAAAACACCTGAATTAGAAAAAATAGTGATGAATTATTTTGATAGATGCTTTATTCAACAGCTTGTTTTCTTGATTTATCTTTTAGCTCATGGCCTTCACGATTATAGTTTTACACTGCTACCACCATAAAAACTTAACTCATTGATATTTTTATGTAATTCAAAATAAGTCAAATACATAATAAACTTATAGTGTAACTTTTAATTCACTCAATTTAATTAAAATTAATTTCACTTTTAATATATTAATTTATAAATAAACACCAAAAATAGGCTAATCACTTTAATTTTCATTGTAAATGTTACCGTGTTAATTTTAATCAACCACGGATATACCGAACCAAAATCATTAAAAAACTGATTTTACCATTAAAATAAAATTCTTTATTATTAAGTTTCACGTTAAAAAGCAAAATTAACTAAACTTAATTTATTAATTTTAATTATTATTTTTTCAATTATATGGAAATTACAGAATGAAAAAGAAATTATTATTAAATAGCATTACTATTACTTTGCTATCGAGTTTATCTTATACCACTATAGCAAATACAGTTGTTAATAATGAAGCAGAATTAGATGATGGATATGAATATACATCTCATACATATAATATGCCCACTCCCTCCTTAGATAACTTAAAAAATAAAACCAATAATTCTACATATTCAAAACCGGCCCCTACTTTGGATGACTTAAACGTAAAAACTGAAAACCAAAATAAGGTATCACTAGCGATTACATCAACGTCTAAAGAACTCGAAGATCTTGTTACTCATGTCCCCCTTATCTCACCTTTATCAACAACAACTTTGAATTCAACGATAAAAGATAAATTATTACAACAAGACGATTCAAATGAAGCTATCCCAACTATGGCTATCATCAGTACCGAAAATGCGTTAGGCAGTAGTGCATTAAACATGCTACATCTGGAAGAATTTACTGAGGGGCTTATTACTGCCTTCACCCCAGTTCCCCCACTAACGCCGCCCGCTAAATTAGCTGCGCTTCCTAATAATACCAATTTAAAAAATCCAAATAGACTAAAAAACACTATTCATCAATTATATACAAACTCAATAAAAACAAATAAATCGGTAATAGAAACAGCAAACAGAGTCAATAATTTAGTTGATGAAGTCAAAAATACAAATAAAAATAATTACGAGTTAAATAATAAAATAGAAACAAGTTTTAAAAATATAGATAAAGATATTAGTAAAAATAAAAATATAATTACAGCGATGAAGGCCAATGCCATAAAAACGCAAAAAACTAATGATAAAAAGTTTACTGCATTCGAAAGCAAATATGATAATGCAGTTAATCAACTAGACAACAAGATTGATAAAAGATCTAAAGAGGCTAATTCAGGTATTGCCTCGGTTGCCGCCATGAGCAACATTCCATATGCAATCAATACACGTTTTAGTGCTGGTGTTGGTGCAGGAAACTACAAAAATGGTACCGCGATCGCTGCTGGTGCACAGTATCAACTCAAAGAAAACGTAAACTTACGTAGTTCCATATCATGGAATAACTCAGATAGTGCTGTTATGGGGGCGGGTATCGCTTTTGGCTGGTAATTCAGCTGTTAACACCCACAACAGCTAAAGTTATTTTTTAATTACCACTCACTAATAGTGCATAGTGAATAGCTCAATAGTGAATAGTCCCGACATCTTCTCGGTGCTATTCACTAGTCATATCTGTTAATTAAATCTACTACAGAAACTGTCTTACTAATTTACTCTTGGGTATATGTCACTATCGCGATCGGCGTTGGATTAATGGTAATCCAAAGGTTAGACATACCTATGGTTGTTTTTGATGATTCGCCAACTTTATTACATGTCGGTTCAAGCTGACACTTATCACTAATTAATTTACTCGTTTCTTTATTAAAACCCTTCGACGTTAAGTAACTAAGCTCACTATTCAATTTACCCGTAAAATTATCAAAATTAGGTTTAGGCAATGAATAATCCTCAACACCGACAAGAGTTGTAACCACTTGGGTAAGGTTATTACTCTCAAATATAAGCTGATTTTGATAGCTCCAATCATTGAATGGCTTTTGATTATCGAACGTGCAAATGGTTTTACCTCCATTGACTTTACAATCACCGCCTTTGATAAAATTGACACTATCGATCGTTTGTCCCCAATTAAGACCAAACGGTGCGTTAGATGCATTATCACACCCAGCCAAAACCAATGCAGCAAAACCAGCAATAATCCATTTCATTCAGTTACTCCCACTATGCATTATTCAATTGTTATTCATCAATACTTCCATCGATAGACTCACTAAAATAGCTAAGTTCAAATAATGGAAAGTGGAGATCTACAGTAAGCTTAAATCATCTTAATTTAAAGCTGATAAATTTGTCTTATACAAATTGCAACGCTTCTCCTGTCCCTATACAATGCTTGGCTTTGTTAGATAGCGTGGCTGTAATAACATAATAAAAATCATAATATTTGTATGTTTGGCAATTATATTGGCACTTTTCCCCGATGAACTCCCCTGCAAGGGCAATATAACCGCATAAAGTCGGCTCAATAATGCCTAAATTTGATGGATGAACCACGTTACAGCACTAACGGATTCGTTCTACTCACTTGTAACTATAACTTTAAGTGTAAATTGTGAAGATACTTTTCTCTCTTTCTTTGACCACAGCACTGCTTTCAGGCGTCTGGGCATGGGTTGCTGACGCATTAGGGCTCATCGGGTGGGCCGGATTTTTAGGCTGTACAGCCTATTTTGCCTATCCTAAAGACGGCATCAAAGGACTTGCTGTAACCGCTATCACTGTCGCTAGTGGTGTTGCTTGGGGTTTAATTATTATTCATGCCAGTTTATGGCTAAAAGATTCTCCGAATGTTATCGGATATCTCATCACAGGCGTTATCGCTTTTATAATGTGTATCCAAGCCCATAAATCATGGTTTGCTTATATCCCTGGAACATTTATTGGAGCATGTGCGATATTTGCCGCTCAAGGCGAATGGGCGATAACAATACAATCTTTAATCGTCGGTGTTTTGTTTGGCTATTCCATGAAACAAAGTGGACTTTGGTTATCTCGAAAATTGAAATAATCAATTATCTCAAATTTGTGCGAATACGTAGGAAATCTAAAGAGATAAATTTGGGTAATAAATCAAATAAAAAAAACCGCCATAATGGCGGTTCGAACATAATCAAAATGAAACCAAGGGAAATTCAAGACCAAACTGATAATACATTAAATTCACATACTAACAATATATAACACAATGATTTAACTAACTAATAACAACCATATAAACCAAGTATGAATACCTAATAATACGGAATAAATAGCAAAAGTATTATTAAAGAAACGATAATACCACTATCATGGTATTCGTTTAATGATTAAAATAGTTGATATGACTGAGTGAATATTCATTAACTAAAATAAGAAACTACACAAGAACGGAGTAATTAGGATTTATCTGTATGATTTTATAAAGCACCAAAGTAAGAATCAGATTTAAATCTTGCATAAAGTAAAATATAAATAACAAATATTAAATAAGGAAGGAAAAACTAAAAGCATTTTAGTAATAACAAATAAAGATAATAGCGTAAAAATTTACCATAGCGTTAAGTAATAGCGGCGGATATACCGCCACCGTATGCTAATGTTACCCTTTCTTTATTTGCATGCGCCACTGAGCATCTGCGAATTGTTCAAACTCAACAACTTCATGTCCCTCTTCAGCTGCCCATCGAGGTATATTTTCTGTTGCTTGCGCACAATCGTATTCAATGACAAGTAGATCTCCCGTTGCCATCAATTCTATTGCTTTTTTAGCTTCAATTAATGGAAATGGACATAGATGGCCGCATGTATCTAATTTAACTGTATTCATATTGTTTCTCACTTTTTCGTATATTGTGGACGAATGATCGTAAAGTAACTAACAATCCAACTTCCCAGAATGATACAGGGAATAAATGCCCAACCTTGCCATGAAAACCAAGCTGTATTCACTAAAGTATTTCCTAACATACAGCCACCAGCTAACCCACTCCCTACCCCCATAAACAAGCCGCCAATTAGACTTTTGAAAATGACAGGAAAACCTGGATGACGAAATTTAAATTCTCGACTTCCCTTTGCCGCAATAAATGAACCAACAAAAATACCAATCAGTAAAAAGCCAGCCCAATTAAAAAATTTCAAATTTCCTTCAGTCACTAACGAGAAAAGTTGAGCGCTCGGACCACTAATTCCCAAACCGCCAATTCGCCCATCAGAAAGACTTGAAGGCCATGCTAATAATGCAATAACGCCAATTATTATTGCTGAAATAAAGGGATGCCATCTAGCTTCAAAGAGCAAATGTGCAATTCCTATTCTTTTAGCTTTCATTCTCGGTATTTTTATCGATGACGTTTTCTTGAGATACCTAAATACCAATAACCCTGTAATTGCGACTAATATAAAAATAGCGATATAAGGAGGGATATTAAATGTCTGAGTGATAGTGCTGTTATCTAATTTTGGGGAGGTGATCGGTTGAAATAGATTTTTTAATATCGACTGCCTAATCAACCAACTTGCAATAACAAAACCCACTACTGCTAAAATACTGCCAATTAACCCCTCTGCTGCTCGATAATAAGCACCTGTTGAGCAAGACCCTGCACATCCCATTCCAATACCAAAAAGAAGTCCGCCAACAATCGTAGCCAACCACGCAAATGCATCTGTCGGAATTTTGGCCAACTCAAAATGGGCGAAAATAAATAAGCCGATACTCTGAATAGAGATAACAATTAAAATTGCAATCAGCATTCGAGTATCACGAAAAAGATAGAGATCGCGTAAGCCGCCAGCCATACAAAAGCGTCCACGTTGCATTACAAAGCCGAGAAGAATTCCTAAGAAAAGCCCGGAGAGATGAGATAAACTTATCATAAGCATCATTCCTATTGAAAACGGATATTCTACTTAGGATAAAATTTAATTTTTTAGATCTAAGTCATGCATATTTAAATAATTTTTATTTTGCCAAATGATAACTTGCATTCAACTTATCAACTATTTCTTCAAAACTTACCCTTCCATCTAGGCAAATAGTGAACCAGTGATTTTTATTCATATGATATCCGGGGAGATATTTATCATTATCAATTATTTTTTCTTTATCTTCTGGACGCATTTTTAAATCTATAATCTCAATAATGCCTTCACCAGATACGCCTATTTTACTTCTTTCAACGGTTAATAATGCAGCAAACCATTTTTGATTATCCAACCGTCTCACAATCGCATTATTGGGAAATTTAGCCCATAAATATTCAAACTCAATGGAATATTCAACATTAACGTACTCAATAATTTTATTGGCTAGTTCTGACTTAAAAACATTGTTATCAAAACATTTCTCGATGATATCCGATAATATTTGATTATACTCTTGGCGAACAAGGCCAACAAATTCGCCTGTCGATGTTGGGTTTAAATGTAAAGTATATTCTTCTCCTGCATTCAAATCCGTTAACATTGTATGAACTACACCAGAAAGCGAAATAGTTATTTTTAAATGAAAACCACTGCTTTTTAATGTGCATTCATACTCATAACATTGGTCACCTAAGATAAAGCCATAATCAATCAAGCGACCGAAATTAGGCTTTTTATTCTTGAAATCAACACGTTCAATTGTATTCATTGCACACCATAGCGTTAAATGTATTTAGATGAATGATTTTTATATCTTAACACTTTAAGTTTTATCAACATCCTATAATTTGATTATCACTTATTGTGCCATTCCCATATCAACTTATCATACTCTGAATGAGACGTGATATTTTCAATTAGAATTAAGTAAAAAATTAAGTAAAGAATTTAGTCATGTTCAGCGAGGTTGTAGCCATATATCATCAAAACTGGGGGAGGCGATGAAAAATCGATAAGAAGAATGCTAATTTAAAAAAGAATGACGTTAATATTAAGAATCAAAATAAAAAGCTCTAACTAAATAATGAAATAAAAATTATGATAATTAAATAAAACCGCCCCACTAAGATCCTATACGAATATCACAAATGAATATTGCAGAAAAACATGAGTAGAGCTATAAATGCATAATAATCAATTATATAATGTATTAAACAGGCATTGACATAATTTCTTGATAAGCTGACACCAGCTTATTTCTTACCTGAATCCCCATTTGTAGGCTCAAGCTCGCTTTTTGCATATCAACCATCACATCATTTAGGGAAATATCTTGTTTACCTAGCGTAAAGTCTTCGACTTTCTGTGCTGATTGATTACGTACCTGATTAATTTGATTAACGGATGCAACTAAGTGATCGGCAAAACCAACAGGCTCAATGATAGGCTTAGTTTGATTTGTCGCTTGTGTCGCCACAACATTTAGCTGTGATAAAACGCCTTCAATTGCTTGGATTGTCATCTTTTTCTCAACTTGTTATAGAGTAAATTCTTTCAAAAAATTATTTAGCTTGCCTACCCTACCACACCATTTTTAACTTGAAGCCGATAAATAACACCTAAATTAGGGGCTGATTCCGTCATTAGAACCCAACAAAGCATTAAATAATAGCAGCGTAAAAAAGTGACGTTACGAAGAGGGAAATAACATTGTTTCACCAAAAGTATTTTCATCCGTCTAGTCTGCAAAGCAGGGAATATTTATGAGTGCCGCATCTAAAGATACGGGAGAGGCCAAAACAGGTTTTGCCTCAATTGTTGAGAGTATAAAAGCCAATCCTAAAATACCGTTAATTATTGCCGGTGCTGCAGCGATATCGATTGTTGTCGCCCTTCTTCTCTGGTTACGCAGCCCTGACTATCGCGTACTGCTTAGCAATTTGAGTGCTAAAGACGGTGGCGAAATTGTAAGTCAGTTGACTCAGATGAATGTACCATATCAAATTGCTGATAATGGTAGTGCCATTTTGGTTCCCGCGGATAAAGTCCATGAATTGCGCCTAAAATTGGCACAAACGGGTTTACCTAAAGGTGGTAACACCGGATTTGAGTTACTTGATAAAGAACAGTTTGGTATTAGTCAGTTTAGTGAACAAATTAACTACCAACGTGCTTTAGAAGGTGAATTATCTCGGACAATTGAATCACTTAGCCCAGTACAAAGTGCTCGGGTACATTTAGCTATTCCCAAACCGACTCTTTTTGTTCGTGAACAAAAATTACCAACAGCGTCAGTTACCGTCGGCTTATTACCTGGCAGAATGCTTGATGAAGGTCAAATCAACGCTATCGTACATATGGTGTCAAGCAGCGTAACGGGTCTGACAGCCGCTAACGTGATTATAGTTGATCAGACAGGTCGTTTGCTAACGAATAATGATAATAGCCAGCAATCTGCTAACAACGCACAAATAAAAATGACCAAAGAGATGGAATCACATCTCAAACAACGCATTGAAGATATTCTGTCGCCATTAGTCGGTCGTGCAAATATTCATGCACAAGTTACCGCCCAAATGGATTTCTCTAAAGTTGAACAAACTTCCGAAGAATATAAGCCAAATCAAAAACCTGATGATGCTGCTATCCGTTCGCGCCAAAACAGCCAAAGTACGCAAAATAGCAACGGCGGTCCAGGCGGTGTTCCGGGTGCACTCTCCAACCAACCTGCTAGCGCGCCTAATGCTCCAATAGAAACCAATAAAGATAATAAAGACACACAGCAAACCGCTAACACGCGTAATACGACAGTTAACTCGCAAAGCGATGAAACGACAAATTACGAAGTGGATCGCAAAATTAGTCACACCCAGCGACAAATCGGCGTGGTTGATAGGCTTTCTGTCGCCGTTATCGTTAATTATCATTCTCAGCAAGGTGAAAGTGGTCCAGAAATGAAACCATTGCCACCAGAAATGATGAAACAAATTGATGCATTAACCCGTGAAGCGATGGGCTACTCTGCTAACAGAGGCGATTCAATCAACATTACAAACTCATTATTTACCGATGAGTCACCGATTGAAGCTGAGCCATCGATGCTGGATAACCCGCAGTTGATCGCCCAAGCCTTGGATTATGGAAAAATTTTGCTGATTGCCATTATTGCTTGGTTTATGTGGCGCTTTGGTATTAAACCTCAATGGGTTAAATACCGTAAAACACAGCAAGCACAAGCGGATGCCGATGTTTTTGTCGCGACACAGAAAATTGCACCATTCGTCGTAGAAGAAGAAATTGATGAAGAGATGGATGAGAAAACCCGTCGTCGTCTGACTCGTCAACGCGTGAGTGCTGAAATTCAAAGTCAACGTATTCGTGAAATGGCCGAAAAAGACCCTCAAGTGGTGGCTATGGTTATCCGTCAGTGGTTAGGAAAATCGCAATGAGTTTAAGTGGAACAGAAAAAAGCGCCGTAATGCTAATGACTCTCGGCGAAGATCAGGCTGCGGAAGTATTTAAGCATCTGAATCCAAAAGAAGTTCAACAATTGAGTATGGCGGTGTCTAACATGCGCCAAATCTCCAACAATGAACTGGCGGAAGTGTTAACCGAATTTGAAGAATCAGCCATTCAGTTTGCAGCATTGAATATCAACACTAACGATTACCTACGTTCAGTGTTGATCAAAGCACTTGGCGAAGAACGCGCATCAAGCTTGCTCGAGGATATTTTCGAAAAACAAGAAACCACTTCAGGTATCGAAAGCCTCAACTATATGGAACCGCAAACCGTTGCCGATATCATTCGTGATGAACATCCGCAAATCATCGCAACCATATTGGTTCACTTAAAACGCAACCTTGCAGCCGATGTTTTAGAGTTATTTGAAGAGCGTCAACGCAATGACATTATGCTACGTATCGCAACCTTTGGTGGCGTACAGCCAGCGGCATTAGCAGAGCTGACTGAAGTTCTTAATAACTTGCTTGATGGCCAAAATCTCAAACGCAGCAAAATGGGTGGCGTAAGAACCGCGGCAGAAATTATCAACTTGATGAAAAATCAGCAAGAAGAAAGCGTTATCGATGCAATGCGTGATTACGATGGTGAGCTGGCTCAGCGTATCATTGATGAAATGTTCCTATTCGAAAATCTTATCGAAGTGGACAACCGCAGCATTCAGCGTGTTCTACAAGATGTTTCTACCGATTCGTTGGTTATTGCCCTCAAAGGCAGCAATCAAGCGCTGCGCGACCATTTCCTCAACAATATGGCCGCACGTGCAGCCGAAATTGTTCGCGACGATTTGGAATCTCGTTCACCAGTGCGTATGTCACAAGTGGAAAGCGAGCAGAAAGCCATCCTACAAGTGGTTCGCCGTTTAGTCGAAAAAGGCGAAATTGCGATAGGTGGTGGAGACGATGTCTATGTCTAAGTCAACAAAATCAAACGAACAATGGCAGCCTTGGCAACTACGTGAGCTTAATCAATGGGAGCTTAATTCCTCAGGAATTCCTTCATTAAGTAATGTACCTGAGCCAGATGTGCCTAAGATCCCCTGCCTTGAGCCAAAAGAGGTGTTAGAGCAAATTAATTTGCTGGATAACATCAAAGCAGAGGCTCAGCGCACGGGCTTTCAGCAAGGTCATGAAAAAGGCCAGCAAGAGGGTTATCAAGCCGGTTTTGAGCAAGGCCTACGAGCAGGAGAAGAACAAGGTCGCGAGCAAGCTCTCGCCCTGCAACAGCCCGTTATCGAAACTTGGCAAAAATTGCTGTCTGAGTTTAATTATTCTCTAGATACCTTTGATACGGTAGTGACCACCAAGTTGCTGCAAATTGCATTAACTGCGGCTAAGCAAGTTTTGGGCCAATCTACCGTTTGTGATGGTACTGCATTACTTGAAGAAATCAGTAACCTATTACAGCAAAAACCTGTCTTTAGTGGTCAGCCGGAATTGCATGTTAATCCAAATCATTTTGAGTTGATTGAACAGCACCTTGGCTCACTGCTGAATCTTAATAATTGGCGTCTAGTGGCTGATCCAAAATTGCATATTGGTGGTTGCCGTGTTGTCGCTGAAGATGGCGAAATTGACATGACCGTTGCCACTCGTTGGCAAGAACTGTGCCGGTTATATGCACCGGAGAGCTTATCATGACCGCTCGATTAGGGCGCTGGATTGCAGCACTCGATGGTTTTGAATCTCGAATGAAAGGTATTCCAATGGTGCGCCAATACGGCCGCCTGACTAAAATCACCGGATTGGTGATGGAAGCCGAGGGCATCAAAATGCCCTTGGGCGCCACCTGTTTTATCGAGCGTTCTATGAATGGCGGTACTGATGAGGTCATTTGTGAAGTTGTCGGCTTCAATGGCCCTCGCATGTTATTAATGCCATTAGCCGATTTAGAAGGTATTGCGCCCGGTGCACGTGTTTATGCACAATCTACTGGTGATGAAGGACAAACTAGCCGTTTATTACCTCTGGGTAATGAGCTGCTCGGCCGCGTGCTAGATGCACAGGGTAATCCCCTTGATGGTAAAGGCGTACTCGAAGTTAAAACACGCGCTCCGCTAATTACTCCACCTATCAACCCATTAGAACGATCGCCAATTAATAGCGTACTCGATGTTGGTGTCCGCGCCATTAATGCCTTACTCACCGTCGGTCGTGGCCAGCGCATGGGTTTATTTGCTGGTTCTGGCGTCGGTAAAAGTGTGCTTCTCGGTATGATGGCGCGCTTTACTCAAGCCGATATTATTGTGGTTGGATTAATTGGCGAACGTGGCCGAGAAGTTAAAGACTTTATTGAAAATATTCTAGGTGCCGAAGGCTTAAAGCGCGCCGTTGTCGTCGCGGCGCCTGCGGATGTTTCCCCACTATTGCGCATGCAGGGGGCATCCTATGCCACTCGTATTGCTGAATATTTTCGCGACCTCGGTATGAGTGTTCTATTAATTATGGACTCGCTTACCCGCTACAGTATGGCGCAGCGTGAAATTGCATTAGCTGTCGGTGAACCGCCTGCCACCAAGGGATATCCACCTTCTGTTTTCGCCAAACTTCCGGCCTTAGTTGAACGAGCGGGTAATGGTAAAAATGGCGGCTCAATCACGGCATTTTATACCGTATTGACCGAAGGGGATGATCAGCAAGACCCTATAGCTGACTCTGCTCGCGCTATTCTTGATGGCCACATTGTGCTTTCTCGTTCTTTGGCTGAATCAGGACATTATCCTGCGATTGATGTTGAGGCTTCCATCAGTCGCGCAATGACTGAATTAATCACCAAAGACCATTATCGTAAAATTCAACGCTTTAAACAGCTGACATCAAGTTACCAACGCAACCGAGATTTAATTAACGTCGGTGCTTACGCAATGGGAACCGATCCTTTACTTGATTCAGCCATTCAGTATTACCCACGTATGTCTAAATTTTTACAGCAAGATATTGATGAACGTTGTGATTATCAAACAGCTTGTGAGCAACTTATACAGGTTGTTCCAAGTGAATAGCGAGGGGATAAATGTCAAATAACAATGCCTTAGCCACATTATTAAGCTTAGCTGAAAAAGCCTCCGAAGAGGCGGCGAAAGTATTGGCACAGGTACGTCAAACACATACGCAAATGAGCCAACAACTCAATATGTTGGAAAATTATCAGTCAGAGTACCGACAAAAACTAAATCAAACTCTGCACGCTGGGATGGCGTCTGACAAATGGCAAAATTATCAACAATTTCTAGTGACTCTAGAGCTCACCATTGAACAGCAACAACAGCAACTGACTATGTGGGAGCAACGAGTTAACGACGCCAACCGCCATTGGCAAGAAAAACAACAACGAGTCAACGCGTTTGATACCTTAATTCAACGCGCAGAACATACCGAATGCCAACGTCAAAATCGTTTAGAGCAAAAACAGATGGATGAATTTGCCCAACGAGCGACTTTACGGAGAATCCAATAAATGGATGTCAACGCGAACTTACTACCCACAGCTTTACCGGCTAATACCGCTAAAAATGCCAATTCGCAAAAAAATGAAACACATACTGATGAAAATCAAGCTACTGTGTTGCCATTTCAAGCCGTATTAGAGAGCCAACAACCCGCGCCTAAAAATACACAAGCGGATGCTTCCACAAAAACGCCAAATGATGAAAATGGACTGAATAAGCAAATTGTCTCGGATAAGCTCGCTGAATCAAAAACTGAGGCAACTTCGCAACCGCCAATAACCAAAGAAAGTGCTGAAAATACCCTTGATCAGCTCAATTTCAGTCGTAATTTGCGCGCTGATAACGGGTTAGCAATAGACAGCACACAAACTGCACTGAAAGCCGAGCTTCTGACGGGTAAGCAAGAGGGTGAACAAGCGTGGCAAGATAATTTAAAGTTATCTTTAACCGATCGCATACAGACTACATCTACGACAACTATCACTACAGATAAGCAAACAACCCTCGGTGTATTCACCCAGAAGATGCAACCGTTGAATGATGATATACAAAATGCCTCACAAACTGATGGTAAGCATTTAATTGGCTCACAGTTGGAATTAGCGGACGAAGAAAAAGCGCCAACTTTGGGTGTATTTATCAAAAATGAAAAAGATGAACGCCGCGATCAGCCACTTTTTTCGCTAGATAATCATCGTGATATCACCACTAAAAAATTAACTGAAGACTTTGCGCCTCTGAATAAAAAAGTTGTCGATAAAGAACCGTTATCGAGCCTACAAACTATCGTATCAGACAGTATCAATAGTGGTGCAAAAGGCGCATTTACAATCCAAAGTGAAACTGGGGCTTTTGCTAGCTCACAAACTCACCAAGCAACAACACAAGCCATTAGTATGATGCCTACGCAGTCAACGGCACAAGCAGCGGCGATGAATGCGCCAATGGCTCCACCCACTTTGCATCTCAATAGCCAATTGGGAAGTGAAGCTTGGCAACAACAGCTAAGCCAACATATGCTATTTTTCTCACGCCAAGGTATTTCACAGGCTCAGATTCGTTTACACCCCGAAGAACTCGGTTCCCTGAATGTTCATTTGCGTATTGAAGACAACCAAGCTGTGATGCATTTCGTTTCACCTCATAGTCATGTGCGCGCCATTATGGAGTCTATGATGCCTGTTTTGCGCAGTGCATTGCAAGAAAGTGGCATTAACTTAGCACAAGGCTCGGTTGGGCAAGATAATTTCAATCAACAATCTGATTCCCAACAGCAAAACGCCACCCATCATGATGGAAAAATTACGGCGACGCATTCAACAGCCGGTGCCGTCGGGATCAGTGAGGCGAATACTATCAATTCCGTTAATAACAATACGGCTCGCCAAGGTGGCATCAACACTTTCGCATAATTAATAAACAAATGGCGGTGATTTTATAACTGAAGCCCAGAGTTACCGCCTTTTTGTTTCGTTTTTCACTCCTTTAACTCTACGCAAGCAAGCCATAATGCTAGAGATCATAAAGTAAAAACCCATTTGGGTTTGGCATCTAAGAAACAGGAATTCAGCTAACATGTCGTCTTCACGCAATGAATCTAAGAGTTCGAATAAAGGGTTGATCATACTGTTCGCCCTTCTCGCCCTAGCCGGTGCTGGTTTTGGTGGTTATAGCTGGTGGATGACACAACAAGAGGCTCATGTCACAAATGAAGACGAAAAACGTCCTAATATGCCTCAACCGATTTTTATGGAGCTGGAACCTTTTACCGTTAACCTACCAGGGTTAAGCGACGCACCAGATCGCGTGCTCTATATCCATATCACCTTGCGTCTTGCGAATGAGAAATCACGTAAACAACTTCATGAATATATCCCTGAAGTACGTAGCCGTATATTGCTTCTGCTTTCAGAACAACAATCTAAAATAATGAGCACTCATGAAGGCAAGCTAAAATTGATGAAAGAAATTAAGGGTACGCTAACTCCTGCTTTGATCCCCGGAGATACCGATCAGGATATTTCCGATGTGCTATTTACTACTTTTATTCTGCGATAATTCTAATGAGCGATAATATTTTATCTCAGGCTCAAATTGATGCGCTACTGAATGATGATGCGCCATCAACCAATACGCCTGCTCCCGAGCATCAAGGAAAAGATAATATCCGACCATATGACCCGAATACTCAACGTCGAGTTATTCGGGAGCGGATGCAATCCCTTGAAATCATTAATGAACGCTTTGCTCGTCAATTCCGTATGGGCTTATTTAATATGTTACGCCGTAGTCCAGATATTACGGTCGGTGGCATTAAAATCGAGCCATATCATGAATTTGCTCGAAATCTACCCGTACCCACAAACTTAAACTTAATTCACATGCCACCTTTACGTGGTACTGCCTTGTTCACATTTGAACCCGCGCTAGTTTATATCGCTGTGGATAATTTATTTGGTGGAGATGGTCGGTTCCCTGTCCGTTCAGAAGGTAAAGAGTTTACTAATACCGAACAGCGTATTATCAATCGAATGCTTAAATTAGCCTTAAATGCTTATCGCGATGCATGGAAGCCAATTGCCGATATCGAAGTTGAATATGTTCGTTCTGAAATTCAAGTTAAGTTTACCAATATCACCACGTCGCCGAATGACATTGTCGTTACAACGCCGTTTTTAGTCGAAATTGGTAACACCGTGGGTGAATTCAGTATTTGTATTCCGATTGCCATGATTGAACCACTGCGTGAGCGTTTAATTAATCCGCCAGTGGAGCAAGGACATCAAGAAAATGAAGCTTGGGTCACCAATTTAGTCACTCAAGTGAAACGTTCTGAACTTGAACTCGTCGCTAATTTTGTCGATATTCCGCTACGAATTTCCCGATTACTGCAACTCCAAAAAGGGGATGTTATCCCTATAGATAAGCCAGACCGCCTGATGGTGAATGTCGATGGCGTGCCGGTATTGACCAGTCAATACGGAACCCAAAATGGCCAATATGCGTTGCGCGTAGAACATTTGATTAACCCTGTTTTAAACACTCTAGATGAGGAAAGTACCAATGAGTGAGGCGAAGAATTCTTCTGATGCATCAACCAATCAAGACACTGAAGACCTGTGGGCTGAAGCACTAGAACTGCAAAAAAAAGCGGAATCCGCCGCCTCAGGTGCGCAAGCCTTTGATAGCTTTGATGGGCAAAATCCACTCAATCAGTTATCTGATATCAATCTGATTATGGATATTCCCGTTCGCCTTTCGGTGGAATTGGGTCGCACTAAAATGACTATCAAAAAATTACTGAGTCTATCTCAAGGCTCGGTCGTGTCTCTGGATGGTTTAGCTGGTGAGCCTTTGGATATTCTGATCAATGGTTACTTAATCGCTCAAGGTGAAGTGGTCGTGGTTTCGGATAATTATGGTATTCGAATTACTGACATTATCACGCCATCTGAACGTATGCGCCGCTTAAGTCGCTAAGCTAATAAACAGGTGAATAACTGAATATGACATTACCGACTGAAACGCAACAGACGCCGAACAACGCGCCATTTTTATCTAGCACTATCATGCCAAGTGAACCTGCTGCGCCGGCTATCAATCATAATGATAGTTTGATACAAATTTCGGGGTCTCTTGGCGGTATTATTTTATTGATACTTGTCGGCGCTTGGTTGGTTAAAAAATTAGGCTTTGCACCCAAAAAAATGGGTAAAAACCAAATTATTAATGTTAAAGGCAGTTGTTCACTGGGTAATAAAGAGCGCGTTGTCGTGATTGAAGTTAATCATGAATATTTAGTGCTCGGCGTTACGGCTCAGACCGTCAATTTGTTGCATCAATACCCTGCTCAATCAGAAAATGAATTTGATGCGCAATTAGAGCCACTCACGTTTCAATCTTTATTAAATAAAAAACAAGATGCCGCCAAAAAAGCGGCTTCGGTTGTACCTATTTATAAGTAACCGGAAGCGCACATGTTATCTTTAAAACCGACCGCGGTTATTGCTGCGCTCTTGTTTATTCTGCCCAACAGCGCTTTCGCAGCGCTACCCGCAGTTATCAGCCATACGCTCGCTGATGGTGGCCAAACATGGTCATTGCCTGTACAAACACTGCTATTTTTAACACTACTTGGTTTTATCCCTGCATTACTATTAATGATGACCAGTTTCACCCGTATCATTATTGTGCTGGGATTATTGCGAAATGCGCTAGGTACCCCTTCTGCACCACCCAACCAAGTGCTGCTAGGATTAGCTCTGTTCCTCACCTTTTTTGTGATGTCCCCCGTGGCAGATCAGGTTTACCGTGAGGCATATCAACCTTTTAGTGAAGATAAAATCAGCCTTGAAATCGCCTTAGAGAAAGGAACTGCGCCGTTTAGAACCTTTATGTTAGGGCAAACTCGTGAGTCAGACTTAGCATTGTTCGCACGTATCGCCAAAATTGGTGATATTCAAGAAGCTAAAGATGTTCCGATGCGAATTTTAGTACCTGCATTTATTACCAGTGAGCTAAAAACAGCATTTCAGATCGGTTTTACCATTTTTATTCCTTTCCTGATCATCGACCTCGTTGTCGCCAGTGTTCTGATGGCGTTAGGTATGATGATGGTGCCACCTGCAACTGTTTCGTTGCCATTTAAATTAATGCTATTTGTACTGGTTGATGGCTGGCAATTGTTGCTTGGTTCATTATCGCAAAGCTTTTTTAATTAGGAATTATTATGACACCTGAATCCGTTATGGCGATGGGCACTGAAGCAATGAAGATTGCGCTAATGCTAGCAGCACCTTTATTGCTAGCCGCCCTTGCTGCTGGTTTGATTATCAGTTTGCTACAAGCCGCGACTCAGGTTAATGAGATGACGTTGTCATTTATTCCTAAAATATTATCTGTAATTTCGGTATTAATTATCGCTGGCCCTTGGATGCTAAACTTGCTCACTGACTATATACGCGCCTTATTTACTAATCTGCCGTTTATAATTGGTTAGCAATGTTAACCATCACCAGTGAAACACTCACACTGTGGCTTAGCCAAGGTTTTTACCCTTTCATACGCCTTTTGGCGCTGTTTGGTACAGCGCCATTTTTTAATGAAAAACAATCAGTAACTAAAGTTCGCGTCATGCTAGCGTTCTTTATTGTTTTGATTGTATCGCCGCAACTTCCCGTAGTTAATATTCCACTGTTTTCTGCTATGGGTTTATGGGTGATTGTTCAGCAAATGGTGATTGGTGTCGCTATGGGATTAACGATGCAAATGGCTTTTGCTGCTGTACGCCATGCGGGTGAAGTAATTGGCTTGCAGATGGGATTATCTTTTGCGACCTTTTTTGACCCGACTGGCGGCCCTAACATGCCGATTCTAGGCCGTATTTTAAATCTTATTACACTATTACTTTTTCTCGCCTTTGACGGCCATTTATGGCTAATTTATATTTTAGTTAGTTCTTTTGACCTACTACCGATTCAAACGGCTCCTTTAAATCGAGATGGTTTTTGGGTCTTTGTACAATTTGCTAATACCATATTTATCAATGGATTAATGCTGGCATTGCCCTTTATTATTTTGTTTTTAATCCTCAACCTTGCCCTCGGTATATTAAACCGCATGACCCCGCAACTCTCCGTATTTGTCGTCGGTTTCCCCCTCACCCTGACAATTGGCATCAGTATGTTAGGCGTGCTTATTTCCATTCTCCCCAGCTACACAGAACGTCTTATTAGCCAAGCCTTCGAACAGTTATCACTGATGTTTAATTTGTTTGTTTGATGGTTTTTGACAACGGTTATCAATTACGTATTTAAGATTTGCGCTCAAATGCTAGAAAAACGACTTTATATTTTCAGAGTAAATTTGAGTACCAGAGTACTTGAGAAACATAATATTTAAGCGCCATAGTATATGGCGCTTAAATCGTCCTGACTGAGTAAAACGGGCAATGTTAAGCGGTAAATCCAGAGACTTAATAAAATGAGCCTTAAGCGATTTAACTGTGTAGCACCAATATAGTAATGTCGCTTTTTATTTATTGCACTGGGAATAATTTTCATTGATATATACCCACATGACTGTATAAAAAAACAGTACATGTAATATGTTATTTGGATAAAGAGGGTAAATTATTATGGCTAATCGATATGAAGATACAACACCTTATGAAAGAGAAGTAATGACCTCTATGGGGTATCAATGGCGAGAACATTCATGGCAAAAATCTTATGGTAATACTAACTTTATGTCAGTTCATGCATGGGTAGGTCAAATCCCCAAACAATCAGGTCGTATATCAATGTGGGATAGTAAGCTAGGTGATATGAATAATAATGATAGTGTGCTACGTGATCTTTGGGAGGACGATAGTCCACCGCCGATGGTTCCCCCTAAAGTCCCAGAGGAAGTCAAAAAAAACGTCGAGAAGAATTTAAACGATTATTTTCTCAGATTGATGAAGTTAAAAAGAAATTGGTTTCTAGCCGTGATGCATTAGCTCAAGAAATTAATAAAAATTTAGATAAAATAAAAAAATAAAATGATCCTTTAACTAAAAGTGAATTAAATTTATTGTCAGAAAAATCACAACTTCAAAAAGAAAAAGAAGTTGGCATACAAAAAGAATTGGAACTAGAAGAAGCTAAAGCCAAGTGGAGAAGTGAAGGTGATGAAGCAGAATATTACTTTGATGAGACAGGTAAAGGTAAATATGGGACGTTGCAAGATGCAATTGATAACGAGACGGCCTATTATAAAAGTTTAGATGTTTTAAAAAATGTAGTAACGAAACAAAATAATAAAATAAAAAATGCTGAAAATAACGTCAGTAAAGCGGAGAAAGAGTTTAATGATGTTAAAGACTCGGTGAAATTTGTGGCTGATTTCTACAAAGAGGTCTTTAAAGTTTACGGAGAAAAGGCAGAACAGTTAGCTAAAGCATTAGCAAACCAAGCCAAAGGAAAGAAAACCCGCAATGCCAATGATGCACTAAAATCTTACGAAAAACACAAAGCTAACATCAATAAAAAAATCAATGCTAAAGACCGTAAAGCTATTGCGACAGCATTAGAATCTGTAAAAGTTGCAGATATTGCTAATAACTTTAAGCGGTTCAGTAAAGGTATGGGATATGCTGGTATAGCTATTGATGTTAATGATCTCAGAATAGAATTAATAAAAGCCTACCAGACTGATAACTGGCGCCCATTTTTTGTTAAGGCAGAAACAATTATGGCAGGAATGGCGGCTACAGCTGTAGTCGGATTTGCATTCAGCTTCTTGTTGGGTGGCCCTATAGGGCTTCTTGGTTACGGCTTAATTATGGCTGTAGTCGGTGCCTTAATTGATGATAAATTGGTCGAAGACGCAAATAAACTGATTGGCATTTAATTAGTTTAATAAAAAAAGCTGCTTATTTATCTAGCAGCTTTTTTATCAATAAGCCTAATAATAAAAATACTGTAATTGGAATGGAAAATAAAAAAACAGTCCCATAATATATCGCCAATCCGCCCATTTTACCGGGAGTATCCATAAAGAATCCTCTATTCCAAAACTCCCGAGTGGTGAATTTCAAGAATAGCCACTCAACCGCCCATTTAGCAAATGGATATAACCCCATGCCGGAAATACTAATGAATAAAATTAAATTTTTATATTTTAATTCACTATCCAGACATGAGTATAAAAATAAGGCACCTATAAACCAGCCCCAGCACATATTTTGAATATAATATTGTTTACTCATTAAACTCTATCCTGTTATCCGCTGGGTATTATTTTACCTTAAATTTCCCTTGTTTCCATTGCTTGATAGTATTCGCTTTGGCTGCGGCACTCTGAATATAACCAATCCCCCACGAACCGACACCGTACTGATAAATCTGATGTTTATAGGCACTTTCAGCGGTCGCTTCCCCAGCATAAGGCGCAACCGTATCCTGAAATGCCATAATGCCGTCATTTGTCCCGAAATCAGGCCAGTCAGCAATAAATTTTTTGATATCATCAGCCCCTTTTTTACAGGCTACTACTAATTCTTTATACGGTGTTTCAGCTCCCTCTTTAATTAATGCTTTAGCATTATAATCACAGTTATAACCAATATAAGCAGTAACCGCTTGTTCATATTCAGTATCAGCCAACCCAAATGGGCTGAAGCTGAGAGTAATAACTAATAATATTTTTTTATTCATCAAACTTTATCCTGCTATCTCAGATGGTGGCTATAGAGCATGTTAAGATAAAGTTTATATGAGAATGATACGTAATACCAATAATGTTAATATCGTCATGTGCCAAATTTTCGTAATATAGAATTCACAAATTAATCGATTGGTTCATCCTTCATATAATGAATTATTTAACATAATACCTTTTACATACCCTGCGAATGTAGCACCAATTTACTTATAACTTTAGTCAAAGGAGTTATGTATTTATGTGATAACAATCTAAGAGAATCGTATTTTTACTTTGCGAGAAAGGGGGTGACATTTTAAACTTGCAATAACAAAAAAATCACACCTGAAAATAAAGATATTATTTCAAAATGTGATTTATTTAAACGCGGTCTACTTAAACAAAAAAGCGAATTAACGGCCGCCGAATAACGACATGCTGTTCAAGTCCTTAAAGATATCTTGAGAAGCTTCAAACATCGCTTTTTCTTTATAGTAATCGGTCGTTGTACCTGTCCAGTTAGTACTTAACAGCTCACTTTTACGCTGCTCATTTTGAATGGTGCGCGTGTCAGCCAAGAAATCTAATTTTTCGATTTCTTGTAGTTGTAAGCCTTGTTTTGCTTCAATATTAGAAACTTGGTCTAGTGCTAACTTAATGCCTCTGTTAGCGGCATTTATGCCTTCTTGTGCTCTGTCTAAATCTGCTTGTGGTGCATCTTCTTGAGGAATTTTAAGCGCTTTAATCCCTTCATTCAGCGATTTAAACACATTCACCACATTGCTACCGTCTGTTTCAAAAACCTGCGCACCAGTGAAATAAGTGGTCATTTCCCGATCGCTAGACACGTTCTGCATAACAGGCTTGTCGCCACCATTGTATTTAACTTCACCATCGGCAGTGGTTTCAAATGGTGGCTTATCTGACTTAAAGCCAGCAAAAATATAACGGCCATTACCATCAGTGGTATTGCCCAGCGCCACCAACTGATCTTTAAGACCCGTTAATTGTTCTGCTAGTGAATTTCTATCTTTATCACTCAAGCCACCTTGGTTTGAAGCTTGAATAATAGTGGTATCGATTTGTGTTGTCACATCAGTCATTTGCGACAAAATACTCATTTGTAACGTCATGCCTGTTTTTGCAAAACCACGGCTCGTTACATACTGTTGATTACGGTTTTCAGATTGATTAATGCGTACCGCTTGGGATGAGGCTTGTGGATCATCCGAAGGCTTACTCACTCGTTTACCCGATGCTAATTGGCTACCCGCATCCATCCAACGAGATTGTGCATTATTCATGTCTTGCAATCGTTGATGGTAAATCATATTGGTACTTAAACGCATAATATTTAAATCCTTATTTAACGCTCTCTTATCCCCAAAATAACCTTAACTTATTGCCAATAATTCAAGTTACACAGTAATGGCGATGTGATGCATAGTCACTGGTAACTTGAAAAAACGAATAAATTAAAATGCGCGCATCAATGCATTAAACAAGTCATCGACGGTCTTTAATACCTGAGCATTAGCATTAAAAAACTGCTGAATTTTTTGCATCTGAATACTTTCTTCATTCATATTCACGCCAGAAATCGCTTGTTCTTGCTGATAAAAACTTTCTGTCATTTTATTTTGTGTTTCAGAGTCAATTTGAGCTTGCTTTGTTCTGCTACCAACGTCATTAACTAATGTTGCGTAGAAATCTGAGAACGTAGAACTATTATCAACTAGTTTTTGATCCTGTAATTTAACCAGTTCTTTGATGTTTTCGTTATCACCAGGACCACTATCTTTACTACCCGCTGCGGCAAAATCGGATGCATCAGTGACTTTGGTTTGCATCCCATTAATAACGCCGTTCACCGGCTTAACAACGAATGAATCCCCTTTCATGGCAGGACCATTACTGATGTTAAGTTCTATACCATCAAATTTGAGAACACCATTCGTTGCACTATCTACAGTGACTTTACTGCCTTCAGGCAAACGAGTGACATTCCATTCAGTGCCATCAAAACGCATTTCATAGTTATTACCCGTCACCTTAGATACATCACTGTATTTAAGATCGAAATCGACTTTGCTTTGATTATAGGTATTGCTAACTACGCTACCTTTACCAATATCAAAGAAATCCCCCCCTTGTTCACCGTTAGCTTTGAAACCTTTACTATGCGCTTCATTAAATTTGGTGGTGAACACTAAGGCGAGCTTATTTAATTTTTGATAAGCAGGGTCAATCACTTCTTGGCGTGAGCGTAAAATGCCGCTTAATTCACCACCACGGAATGATTCATCCGGTATTTCACGTGCTTGACCATTTGCACCAACAAACCCAATACTAAAACGGCTGTCATCTTTAGACGATGGAACGGCTTCTAGACGATTCGCTTTTTCACCCGTGACTAATGGCAAACCATTCGCAAAGGTCACGTTATAGTTACCATTTTGTTCGATAACTTTAACGCCAATCAGTGAATTAACTTCATTCACGAGGCGATCGCGCACATCTAGCAAGTCATTAGGTTCTGAACCGCTAACTGAGCGAACTCGTGCTATTTGCTGGTTTAAACCCGCAATTTTTTCTGCGTAGATATTAATGTCTTTCACCTTGTTTTCAATTTGGTGATTAATATCGCGCTCCATTTCTTGTAGACGTCTATCGGCTTCTTTGAATTGCCCTACAAGAGCATTCGCTTTGCCTAAAAAGACATCAATCAGTGTTTTATCACTTGCATCACTGGAAGCTGAATCCAATGCAGTAAAGAAACTACCAATATTGCTTGAAATATCTTCAATATCGTTAGTCAGTAAATCATCAACCTTATTACAGTTTTTAACGTAAGCCTCATAATCACCGCTACGTGCGCGAGATTGGCTATATTGTGCGTTAACAAATTCATCAAACTCACGACGAACATGACTGAAATAAGTACCATTACCAAAATAACCGTTAGGTGTCATTGTGCCGGGATTCTCCCCGAAAACAGCACTTTGGCGGTGATAATAGCCCACACCGGCGTTCGCTAGGTTATTTGAAATAACACTTAGCCCACCTTGCGCGGCATTGACACCACTTAGCGCATTATTCATTACATTGTTCAGCATAAGCTTTTCCTGTTCTTGGCGTGTATCCCATAAGGATAGTCACCTGAATTTCTTCACTTAATCAGTTATCGGAAAATTGGCGTAAACATTTAGTCCTAACGCCCTTTAATACTTAAAATAATTCAGGTTTTGAGCTAAATAGTGACTCACACAACCGAAAACATGTTCAGTATTAAAAAATATCATTTAAGTCGATGGTGTAAGCCTGTACAGCTCTAGATGCAGACGTATTTACTGGTTGATGACCACGAATTTGGTTAATCAACGTAATTAATTTATCTGAGTACCCAGGATCTGTTGCATACCCTGCTTGATGCAATCGACGAGCAGCTATTTCAGGACTCGATGCTGTTTGTACATTCTTATAGCGTGGATTATCAGTCAGTAGGCTAATGTAATCGGCAATAGCTTCTTCGTATGAGCCATACACCCGAAAATCATCTCGCATTTTAAGGGTTTTACCGTCAATCACTTCTGTCGTCATGATATTTGTGACAGGGCCTTGCCAGCTTTTTCCTGCTTTAATACCAAACAGGTTATGACTAGTTTTACCGTCCATAGTGAGGATTTCTCTTTGTCCCCAACCACTTTCTAGCGCGGCTTGCGCTAAAATCAAGAAATGCGAAATACCACTTTTTTGGCTCGCCGCTTTCGCAGGCTCCATCAATCGACCAATAAAATTAGTGCTATTAAGTGATAATGATTTTATTTTTTGGAATGGTGCAGAAAGTGCATCTCCCGTAGGGGCAAAACGGCGCATCATTTGTGCCATCGAAAATGGCGGCAATGATTGCAAGGTTTTCTCATCTAACGAGGAAAAAGAAGCTTGAGTCGGTAAATCTTGTTGCTGCGAGTTGCGCGTTAACTGTTGGTACATCATATCGGCAAAACCAAGCCCTTTTTGCGATAAATCTTGAGCAATTTGCTGATCATACATACTGGTTAACATACGTGTTTGGTCGCTTGAAAACATACCATCTTGTGGAAGCGCCGAACGCATACTTTTTAGCATCATTTGAACAAAAGTGGCTTCAAGTTGCTGCGTAACATGACGCAGCCCTTGTTCAGGATCTTTATTCAATTCACCTTTCAAGCTGCTTAGGGACTGAACATCAAATGCAGCCCCTTGCAATAACTGCATATCACTCATTAAATAATCTCCAATTTCGCACGTAGGCAACCTGCACTTTCCATCGCCTGCAAAATTGACATCAAATCATTAGGTGTCGCCCCTAATGTATTGAGTGCTTGAATTACTTGATTGAGTTGCACACTCGCGTTGACTTTTTGCAGTGCCCCACCTTGATCACGCACACCCACACTGGTATTACGCGTGACAACGGTTTGACCGCCTGCAAAAGGCGTATCAGGCTGACTCACTTGAGTTTGTCTTTCCACTGTAACTGCCAAACTACCGTGGGCTACTGCGCAGCTTTCTAACGTCACACTGCGATTAATCACCACTGAGCCTGTTCGGGAATTTAATATCACTTTGGCTTCTGCGATTGGCGTGCGCACATTCAACTCTTGTACACGGGATAAAAAGAGCACTTGATCTCGATTGTTTGCAGGAACCAGCAATTGAACAGTACGTGAATCCAGCGCCGTTGCTGTGCCCATCCCACCCATACGGTTAATCGCGTCTGTAATATCTTGTGCTAAGGTAAAACTATCTTCATTCAATTGCAGGTTGATAGCACCACTTTGACCGAAGTTGCTCGGTAATTCGCGCTCAATCGTCGCTCCACCAGAAATTCGTCCGCCATTAAGTTGATTCACTTTAATGCTGCTGCCACCACCACTTGCTCCCGCACCGCCCACTAAGACATTGCCTTGTGCCATTGCATAAACTTGACCGTCAGCGCCTTTTAACGGCGTCATCAATAACGTACCACCACGTAAACTTTTGGCATTACCCATTGATGAAACAACAATATCGACTTCCTGCCCTGCACGTGAAAAAGGAGGCAGTTTTGCCGTGATCATCACCGCCGCCACATTTTTCAATTGCATATTAGTGCCAGCCGGAACAGTGATCCCCATTTGGGATAACATATTGTTCAAGCTTTGAGTGGTAAATGGTGTTTGCATGGTTTGGTCACCAGTTCCATCAAGGCCAACCACTAAACCATAACCAATTAATGCGTTATCTCGCACACCTTGTATGGAGGTAAGGTCTTTAATGCGCTCACTTTGCGCAGGTGCCACAACAAGGCAAAATAGTGATAGCAAAATGAATATTTTGTTTTTCATTGAATTCTCTCGGCTGTTCTATTCGCTAATTAATAAGGGGATACATTTAAGAAGAAGCGCTGTAACCAACCCATATTTTGCGATTCATTGATATAACCATCGCCGACATATTCAATACGAGCGTCTGCGACTTGCGTCGAGCTCACATTATTATCTGCACCAATTGTGCGTGGATTGACGACACCAGAGAAGCGGATGGATTCAGTACCTTGATTAATAGCTATCTGTTTTTCACCCACGACATGTAAATTCCCATTGGCTAATAACTGGTCAACGGTAACGGTAATAGTGCCTTTAAAGGTATTATTTGCATTCGCGCCACCTTTACCGGTGAAATCACTATTTCCTTTGATATCCAACTCAGTGTTATTACCGCCTATCCAACCTTGCATAAATCCAGGCAGGATAGCCGCCAGAAAGCCTGTTTTCCCACTCCGATTCGCGTTAGCTGATGAGTTTTTACTAGCACTGACATTTTCTTGTAAGTTGATAGTCAAAATATCACCGACATTGCGCGGTCGCCTATCTTCAAACAGAGGCTGATAACCATAATAAGCAGGCTGAGCACTTTGAAAAATAGCACCATTTGGCGAAGGCGCAGTAGGTGCTGTTGGCACCGCTGTCGTTGTCGTATTCACCAACGGACTTGGTTTGATATACGCACAACCGCTCATCGTGAACATCAAAACAGCCACCAGCCACATTGGCTTAGGCGTACAAAAACGCGAATGTAAAACTGTTGCCTGCGGTTGTGGAACCATGTCGCTTTCAATCATCATGCTACTCTTTTGCTGCTGTATACGTTTTGTCATCATGAAGAGTTCCTTCTCACTGACAATTCACAACGCTAGTCTTACAATACGATGTGAATTGTCGCTCACGCGAGTGTCTATCAGGGCATTAATTACAGTTGTGCTAGACGTTGTAACATCTGGTCAGACGCCGATACCGCTTTACTGTTAATTTCATATGCACGCTGAGTTTGAATCATATTAACCAGCTCCTCAGCCACATTGACGTTAGAGGTTTCTAACATGTTCTGATAAAGCAAACCGGCACCATTCGTTCCCGGTGCACTTTCATTTGGTGCGCCTGAACTGGCCGTTTCCATATAAAGATTTTCACCCATGCTCTCAAGGCCAGCATCATTGATGAAAGTCGTCAGAGTAATTTGTCCAATTTGCTGCGGCTGATTATCCCCAAAAACAGTGACCGAGACAGTACCATCACGAGCAATACTGAGGCTATTTGCATTATCGGGGATCATAATTGCAGGCACGATTTGAAAACCACTAGAGGTGACTAATTGTCCATCTTGGTTTGGCTGCAAAGCACCATCACGCGTATAAGCATCGGTCCCATCTGGCATTTGAACATGCAAAAAGCCTTGGCCTTTGATCGCGATATCCGTCGTGTTACCTGTTTTATTCAGGTTCCCTTGCTCATGAACACGCATTGTCGCAACCGGACGTACCCCTGTACCCATCTGTAAACCGGATGGTAACGAGGTTTGATCTGAGCTCATAGCACCCGGCTGGCGAATGTTTTGATACAATAAATCTTCAAACACAGCCCGTTGACGTTTAAAACCATTGGTACTGACGTTAGCCAAGTTATTCGAAATGACATCAAGGTTAGTTTGTTGAGCATCAAGCCCAGTTTTCGCAATCCATAGAGAACGGATCATAATAATTCCTTACTGAATATTAGCTGATGGCAAGCAATTGATTTGCCCGTTGTGCATTTTCATCGGCACTACTGACAACTTTCATTTGCATTTCAAAATGCCTTGCATTGGCAATCATCGATACCATCGCCTCAGCAGCATTGACGTTACTTCCCTCAATCACACCTGATGTGACAATAGCGCGCTCACTTTGTGGCAAGACGTTGCCATTGGCCGCTTGTGCCTGAGGCGATAAATGGAATAAACCATCTTCACCACGAATTAAATCTTGAGGCTGCGCTTCGACAACTTTTAAACGCCCAATTTGTCCCAACATGGTTGGAGGATCAGTTGCAAGCAGTGCAGTAATGGTGCCATCAGTACCAATGGTAAGATCAGCATTAGGCGGCACGTTAATAGGACCGCCATCGCCTTGTAAACGACGCTCTCCAATCATCAACTCACCATCCGATGAAATTTGAAGATTACCGTTACGGGTATAAGCTTCTGTACCATCGGCTAATTCGACTGCAAGAAAATGCTTATCGTTTAGCGCTACATCTGTTTGCCTACCCGTATAGTTAAGCGGCCCTTGACTCATGTCAGCACCTGGAGTTGAAGCAACAACGAGTGTCCGCGTTGGTTCGCTATCCCCATTAATTGGCACAGCGCGCATCGCAGAAAGCTGCGCCTTAAAACCTGCCGTTGATACATTGGCAATGTTATTAGAGACAATCGCTTGGTTTTCAAGCGCATGACGCGCTCCACCCATAGCAGTATAAATGACGTGATCCATGGACAGCCTCTAGACTTATCGTAAGTTAACCAGTGTTTGTAACATCTGATCTTGCGTTTTAATGGTCTGTGCGTTTGATTGATAATTGCGTTGCATCACTATCATGCTGATGAGTTCTTGGCTCATATCCACGTTAGATGATTCAAGTGCACCACTGGTTAATTTACCAAACTGACCGACACCCGGTACGCCGTCCATTGGGTTACCTGATGCATTAGATGATGCCCAAACGTTACCACCTTGAGAAACCAGTCCATTAGGATTAGCAAATGCAGATAGTGCAATTTGTCCCACAATACGTTTTTGTTGGTTTGAATAGTTAGCGACAAGCATGCCGTTATCTTCGATTTTGAACGTGGTGTATTCACCCGCTGGATAACCGTCAACATCAATCGCACTGACAGAAGATTCACTGACTTTTTGTTGACGAGTTTTACTCAGATCTATCTGTAAAGTGTCATTATTCGCGCCATTAAGACCGGTATAAGCAAAATCAAATCTCGCATTTGCTGAGTCTTTTAATTTACCGTTACCATCAAACTCCAAATCACCGATTTTTTTAGCTTCTTTATCATTTGCATCTTTTGCATAAGCGGTCCATTTATTGTCAACAGTCTTAACAAAATAAACAGAGATCTCATGGGTATTACCTTGGCTGTCATAGGCAGTCATAGTAGTGCTAAAGTTATAGCTCGCGTTATCATCTGGATTTTTAACATCAAACGGCTTGTCTTTGACTTTATCGTCTGAATTCAAGTTAATCGTTAATTTCGCTAATTTAGACGCTTGCGCATCCATCATATCCGTTGGAATATTCAAGCCTGCTGGCACGCCACCGCTTTGTATAGATACATTACCTTTTTCATCAACACTTGCTGGATAGCCTGTCACAACCATGCCTTGGTTGTTCACCAAGTTACCGCTTTTATCTCGTTGAAATTGACCATCACGGCTATAAAAAATATCGCCATTTTTATCTTGTACACGGAAAAAACCACTGCCTGAAATCGCGACATCTGTTGCTCTATCAGTACGTGTAATTGGGCCATCTTTGAAGTTTTGTGTTACAGCCGCGACATTAACACCAAGACCCACACCTGAACCTGCAAACATATCTGCAAATGAGGTAGTCGCGCCTTTAAAACCATTAGTTGCGGAGTTGGCAATATTGTTACCAATCGAATCAAGTCCCGCTGAAGCCGCATTTAAGCCACTGACTGCTTGTGAAAAAGACATATTTTCTCCATAAAAATTAGGGGGCTGCCGATCTTAGTTGCTTATTGTTACAGGGCAAAAAGATTGAAAAACAACCAATTAAATTAAGATGCGGGATACACTTTAAAGATGCTGCTTAGCGGCACGCTTTGCCCAATACCAACATCTAATAAAGGGGCATCTGATCCCGGTGTAACACCATTGACGCGGGCATAGCCCAATTTGGTGACATCAATTTCAGCCCCCGACTTCAATGCTTTCACATCAAAGTAATATTTACCTTTGGTGTCTGAAACTAAATTACCGTTGTTATCACGTCCATCCCATGCCATATCGTAAATATCAGGTTTAACTTCGGTGTCATAAGTGATGGTACGGACAACCATTCTATTTTTATCGCGAATGGTAATTTCAACGGTGTCTGCTAATTTAGGTAAAAAGAAGCCAAACGGTGATGAAATATAATCCGTTTGTGGTTCTTCAGTTGCCTCTTCGCCATCAATTGCACTTTTATCACTAAGTGCAAATATGGATGCGCTATTAGGACTAATACCTTCTTCCGGTAGTGGATTGGAGGGTTTGGAGATTGTGCTTTTCTCGCCATTACTTTCTTTTTTCAACGGCGCTAAAATAATTTCGTTGCGAGGAATCAAGACCCCTTTGCCAACGAGCTGGGTCGCTTGTAGTGATTGTCCAGAACCAATTTGTTGAGAAATACCACTAACGTTGTCACTGAGCTTATTCATGCTCTCAAGAGTGGCAATTTGCGCCAACTGACTCGTTAAATCGGTATTTTCCATTGGTTTGGTTGGATCTTGATTTTGCATTTGCGTCACAATCATTTTCAAGAAAGTGTCTCGCATGTCATCACTTTGACTTTTTTTGGGTACATTACTTGCCGCCGCTGCGGGGCCAGCAGTGCTGTTATCCAAAGAATCGTACATTGTGGCTGCAATCCCCATACCGTGCCTCCGTTATTGACCTAGAGTTAATGTCTTTTGTAGCAATGACTTTGCAGTGTTCATCACTTCTAGGTTGGCTTGGTAGCTACGTGATGCAGAAATGGTATTGATCATCTCGCCAACAGTGTCTACGTTAGGCATTTTCACATAGCCTTTTTCATCGGCTAGAGGATGACCAGGTTTATATTCCATACGTGGTGGTGATGGGTCTTCAATCAATTGACTCACACGTACGCCGCCAACTTCATTACGCCCTTGTGGTGACATTTGAAATACCACTTGTTTAGCACGATATGGCTGACCATCAGGGCCTGCCACACTTTCTGCGTTTGCCATATTGCTCGCACTCACGTTAAGGCGTTGAGATTGTGCGGTCAGCGCTGACGCAGAAATATCGAAAATACTCAGTAAGGCCATGAAAAATTACCCTTGCTGCAAAACAGCCAACATGCTTTTGATGCGGCTATTGATGAATGTAAGATCAGCCTGATATTTCAGGGTGTTATCGGCAAACTGGCTACGTTCAATATCCATATCGACCGTATTACCGTCCATTGACGTTTGATAAGGCACGCGATATTTCAGATCTAATTGAGGTGCTTTCATACCATGCCCTTCAATGTGTCCCTTAGATGTCACCGCGAGAGAAACGCCTTTTCCTTGTACTGCGCCTTTATCCATCGCTTGTTGTAATTGACGATTAAAGTCAATATCACGCGCCTGATAGCCCGGCGTATCGGCATTAGCAATGTTAGAAGCTAAAACCGTCTGTCTCGCTTCTCTTATTGACAAAGCCTGCTGCTGGAATGCAAACGTGGCATTTAATTTATCAATCATATTTACCTCAACGGGTTTAAAGCCAGCCCTGGATTTATACGCAAAATAGTTCAAGCTAGATGAAATAAGCTATCCCGAGAACCACGATAAACTATGTGATTCGGGGAGCTGAGTGCATGTCAACGCACAGGCAACTTGAAGAATGACGAGTATTAAATGTTAAAATTCGACGCGCCTATATTAGCCGCCTAACAAAAAATCTAATGGCGAGATAAAGGCAAAATTATTGACCTATTTGAGTCATTCATTGTTTTTGAGGTGGGTAAACTGCAAGCGTGAAAAAGTTTGATTCTTGGGAGACGGCATAGGTATGCTTCGTATTCGTTCACTGATTTGGTTCCCAACTTTTGGTGTGTTGAGTTTATTTTCTAGCGTGGCACAAAGCGCACTGCCACAGGATATTAACCAATATTTTCGTCAAATTCATGGGGAGAAAAATAGTATTTCTATTGAAATTAAAACCCCTATTGACCGTTGGCCTAACTGTGAAAAACCCCAAATTAGTCCTGCTGTTGGGGGGCGAAATATGGGAAATGTCTCTTTACCTGTGCAGTGTGGTAAGAAAAAACAATTTATGCAGCTCACTGTTAATGTGATGGGGCAGTATTATGTAGCGACTCGAAATATCTCACGAGGCGAAATAGTTGAGTTTGTCGATATTGGTACTAAGAAAGGGTTATTGCATAAGCTTCCTGCGGGTGCTGCAACAGATAAAATAGCCGTGCGTGGAACCATTGCCCTACGAAATATATCCGCAGGACAAACATTGACGAATTCAATGCTTAGACGTCCTTGGGCCATTAAATCAGGACAAACAGTATTTGTATTTGCGACTGGCGATAATTTTTCGGTGAAATATGAAGGCCGCGCCATTAATAATGCAGTTACAGGTGGAAATCTACGTGTACGCTTAGTGAATGGACAAGTTGTTAACGGGGAAGCTTTAGAAAATGGCAGTGTAAAAGTTGCCTTAAAGTAAATGGAATTATTAATTATTTCATAACACTAGATAGCTATGCAATATTTTGTAACACTAGAGACACTAAAGATTCATACAGGATTGCCGATAACCTAAATATGAAAAATATCGGGAACAGGAAAACACATTATGGCTATTGAGCAGACATCTGCAATTTCTGCATTGACTCAGGTGACTAACCGCGATCCACAAGACGCGACTATCCCGGTGCGCGATAAAAAAGTTTTAATAAATGAAGTAGTTAAAGAAAGTGCATTTGCACCAAGTGAACTACAAAAAAAATTATTACAGCCTCAAGCTAGTGATATTGATCTGGCTAAAGTTGAAAGAATTAAGCAAGCGATTCAAGACGGCACCTTAAAAATGGACGCTGGCAAAGTCGCCGATGGTATTTTACGCGATGCTCACGAATGCATGTTATCAATGAAATAATATAATTATCATGAATGACGAATTATTAATATTACTAGAGCAACAGCTCTCACATTTGCAGTCACTGCAAATTGTGATGAAAAATGAAGAATTATTATTAGGTTATCATCAAGTTCCGCCTTCGCCTTTTCAAGAGACGACAGAGCAAAAACGTTTTTTAGTTGCGGCAATTAGCTATGGTGAAAACCATCGTTTACAGCTTGAAGCACAAGCGCAAATTGTCGCACCTTATGAAGACAATCTTGCGTTAAATGGCATCTGGGAAATGATCAAATCTTTAACGGGTGAATTAAAAGATCTAAATTACCGTAACCATCAAATGCTACAACTGCATATGGAACTTAATTCAGAGCGCCTGAATTTTGCAAAAAAACATAATAATCAATCAACTTATGGTGCAGACGGTCTAGAATCTAAACGCCCAGTTTTAGGTAAAAAGATATCAATTTAGGCGATTAAAGGCTTTATCTTCCATTATGATTAAAGATGGGAATTTTCGAATAACACGCCGAAAACATGGGCTTATTCATAATTATTGATTTAGATAATCAGTGTTTTTAATTCAATTAAATTAAAAAGTATTAGCACAGCACTATTTGCTTTAATTTCGCCTCGCGCCCATTTTGATACGTTTTCTTTCATCATATTCAATATCAAGGAAAAAATGATTGTGAGATATTATTTTGCTCACAAATTCGCCTGATATTTTTACCTGACATCAGTTTAGGCTCACCAAATTTTGTCATTCCTTTGCTTTTATTCTAGCGTCTATGCGCCGAGCCACTACGTCATCGGTAATACCAACCGCTTACATCTCTTGAGAAAATTGAAATAGTTCATTCAGTTTATTCTTCATCATTAATCTTAATCAAAATATTGCTTAAATAATTCGAATCACAGGTAGGCAACAAATGAAGCCAACACCCCTGTGATTCAAAGTATGACAGAAAGAAAAAACTAAGCGCCGCTAATCATCGACGTCATCCTAATCTTCCGATGATCGCTCAACTCAAGATTAGACATCACGACCAACTGCGGCAAGCTACGACGTAAGAAACGAGACAAAATCAGACGTAACCCGTGATTGACCAACAATACTGTTGGCGCGCCCATTGCCTCTTGGTGGCCTATCGCCTCTTCTGCTTGAGCTTGAATAAACTGTGCTAAATTAGGTTCTAAACCACCACCATTTTTCGCCGCTTGTAGTAAAATTTGTTCTAAATTTGCGTCTAAACCAATGACTTGAATCTCTTCTGCATTACCAAACCACTGTTGAGTAATAGCACGCCCTAATGCAATTCTGATTTGCGATGTCAGGTAATCAGTATCTTTTTGCTCGCCGTTTTCACCTGCCATTTCAGCTAACGTTTCGATAATAGTGCGCATATCACGAATAACCACATCTTCCATCAACAAGTTTTGCAAAACTCGATGTAAAATCGTTAAAGAAATCGTATCTGGGATCAAATCATCAGCCAGTTTCGGCATCTCTTTTTTCACACGGTCATACAGCATTTGCGCTTCTTGACGACCAAAAAGCGAACTGGAATTTTGTAATAAAATTTGATTAAAATGCGTCGCTACTGCGGTACTGGCTGAAACAACCGTATAACCTTGAATTTGTGCTTGCTCACGCAGATCATCATCAATCCAAACCGCCGGTAGACCAAAGGCTGGCTCTTTCGTAGTATCGCCTTCTAATGAACCCGCCGCATTGCCTGGGTCGATAGCTAGACTTCGTCCCGGTTGTGCTTCGCCACGCCCAACTTCAGCACCTTTAATTAAAATGCGGTATTCACAAGGAGATAGCTCTAAGTTATCGCAAATATGCACCACCGGTGGTAAATAGCCGATCTCTTGTGCAAATTTTTTACGTAATCCACGTAAACGCCCTAATAGCTCCCCCTGCTGCTCGTTATCAACCAACGGAATTAAGCGGTATCCCACTTCCATGGCCAATAAATCTTCCAGCTGCACATCATCCCACGTCGCTTCAACCACTTTATTTGCTTCATTAAAATGTTGCGCTTGGCTACTATCCGCTTTCCCTTCCGGATTTTTTGATTTACGAATCAGATACCAACCTAATCCAGCTAAAGCCGCGGTAAACAATAAAAATACAAAATTCGGCATGCCTGGAATAAGACCAATCAGCCCCAACACTCCAGCACTTAACCACATAACCCGTGGGTTATTGAACAGTTGGTTAACCATCTGTTCGCCCACATCTTCATCGGTCGCTACACGGGTAACAATTACCCCTGCGGCAGTTGAAATAATCAATGCAGGAATTTGAGCCACCAAACCATCACCAATAGTGAGCAATGTATAGGCACTCGTTGCATCCCCCAGTGACATATTGTGTTGCCCAACCCCGATGATAAGACCACCAATCACGTTAATTACCATGATCATGATCCCAGCGACGGCATCCCCTCGGACGAACTTACTTGCACCATCCATCGAGCCATAAAAATCAGCTTCTTGAGTCACTTCAGAACGGCGTTTTTTGGCTTCATCATCACTAATAATACCGGCGTTTAAATCGGCATCGATAGCCATCTGCTTACCGGGCATACCATCAAGGACAAAACGCGCGCCCACTTCGGCAATACGTCCAGCACCTTTAGTAATAACCATAAAGTTGATTAAAACTAAGATGATAAATACAACGATACCAATCGCAAAATTACCGCCAACCAAGAAGTGGCCAAATGCTTCAACCACTTTACCTGCTGCATCAGGGCCAGTATGACCATCCAATAAGATAATACGTGTCGAGGCGATATTGAGTGATAAACGCAATAACGTAGCAAATAGTAAAATAGTCGGAAAAGCGGCAAAATCAAGCGTGCGCTTAGTGAACATAGCCACTAATAGCACCATGATCGACAACGCGATATTAAAAGTAAATAATAAATCCAATAAAAAAGCCGGCAACGGTAAAACCATCATCGACAAGATAAGTAAGATAAGAATTGGCCCGGCAAGTATTTGCCACTGCGTTCCTTGTAGATTTTTCGGCAATTTTAAAAGAGCAGCCAAATTAGCCATCGCGATTGTTATCTCCAGCAAAGTCCAGTGTCGGTGGCACTGGTAAATTTTTCGGTTTTTTCGGTCTGAGTCCACCCTCACTACGCCAACGGCGTAATTGATAAACCCATGCTAAAACTTCTGCTACCGCTGCATACAGCGCAACAGGGATACTTTGTCCTATTTCCGCATGACGATATAACGCACGCGCCAGCGGAGGGGCTTCTAGCTGCAATATTCGATGCTCTTCCCCAAGTTGTTTGATGCGTTGAGCAATAACACCAGCGCCTTTGGCCAACACTTTTGGGGCTCCCATTCTTTTATCGTCATATTTAAGCGCTACTGCATAGTGAGTCGGATTAGTGACGATAACATCCGCATTTGGCACATCGGCCATCATACGATTACGCGCAATTGCCCGTTGCTGTTGGCGAATTTTCGCCTTGATATGTGGATCGCCTTCTTGTTGTTTAAACTCATCCTTAATTTCTTGACGGCTCATACGTAATTTTTTCAGATGAGAACGGAATTGATAAAACACATCGAACGCCACCATCGGGATCAGCAAAAAGACAATTAAATATCCTGCAAAAATGACCTTTTCTAGCCCATTAGCAAGCGCAGTAACAGGCGCTTCCATCGCAAGATGTAATAGCGATGGCCAACTTTGCCATAAAAATATAAACGTACCGAGCCCCACAAAGAATGACTTCAAAATGGCTTTGAAAAGCTCAGAAAGCGCATTCATCGAGAAAATTCGCTTTAATCCTTTTATCAAATCAAGCTTTTTCAAATCAAACTTAATTAGCTTACTATTAAAAACTAATCCACCAACCAATGACGACGCTGAGATCCCAACTAAGGCCAATCCCCCTATCACCGGAAATAATGCAAAAAGAGCTTCACTAACAACACGCCCTAAATAACTGAGCATCAACCCCGTATTTTGTAAATAATGCCCATCAAAAATAAAACCTTGGCGTACGGTTTGACGTAGTTGATCCGCCAAATGCCCACCGCTAAGCCACAGCAAACTAATACCCGCTAACATCATCATTAATGAGTTTAATTCTTTCGAACGAACGATTTGCCCATCATCCCTAGCTTTTTCTTTTTTATGGGGGGTGGGCTCTTCTGTTTTTTCTACATCGCTTTCGTCGGACACTTTTGTTCCAAAATTTAAACACAATATGAGTTATCGCTATAGCATGACAGACTGTCAAAAAATCAATGGTGGAAAATAGATGTACTTCAAGGGGGTTATTTGGCAATTGAACAATATGACAACAGTTTTGTGAACCGCGATGCAACGATGAATATTTAATGAAAAATAAATGAGGAAAAATCAAATAAGCAATTGATTTATTAATTGACCAATTTTAATTAATATAGTTGAAAATCAATTTGAAAATAAGGTCATTATGTTATGGATATTTGCCACCTAGTTGCTCCGGATATCAATTTAGAAGATGCCCCAAAAGAAGCGGAGCGAATGCTTAGCTGGCTTAAACAACAAGGTATTATTGATCCTATCTTTCAAGGCATTGAAGATGACGAAATCATTTATCGCCCGACCGCCGAATATAAAGAACCTGTTTTGTATGTGATTGATGACAATGTTGTACCAACACAGCTGCCAGAAAACACATTGAAAAACTATCTCACAATCGTGACTGAACGTACTGTATTTCACGCTGGTGGCAATGGCCTTGGTCTTTATTGCCCGCAATGTACCAGTGAACAAAGTGAACGTAGCAATGATTGGAGTGATACGGTAACTGATTGGTATGAGGGTAAACCTGAAAGTCTCGCATGCATTAATTGCGGCTTTGATGCGCCACTGTCCGGCTGGAAATTCGACCCTCAATGGGCATTTGGTCATCTTGGCTTTAGCTTTCATGATTGGGATCTCAGCGATGCTTTTATTATGGAGTTTGAACAAACGCTTGGCAGTGAAATCATCGTTGTTTATCAACATGATTAGTTATTAATATCAATTCAATAGTAGGATTACTTGCACTTAAATAAATACAAGTATTCCTACTATAAAACACATCATATATTATTAATTTTTATAAACTTTTTTATAAAACTCTTATCCACTTAGAAATAATCTATATTTGATATTTTATCAAATAAATACTTGGTATTTTACTCACACAAAACCCTTAGATTTAAGATTAATCAAAAAAGGTATTTTTATGTACGTACAGCAGTATTCAAATAATAGAAGAATACTTTCATGGAATAAACCTTCATTTAAAAAAGCATTTATTAATTTATTCACTAAGAATATAGTTAAAGTTAATTTATGCGACATACCAAAAACACCTAATACCTTAGTTGCAAATACGGCTATTGTAAATAATATTCCCTGCTTTGATGAGGTTGATTCTAGGCAAGAGATAAATAAACTAAATAAAGAGAATGATCACCCAAAATTTAAATTAGCTGCTTATATAGAAAAAAATAGAGAGTATTGTAATGGCATAGAAACACCAAGTATCAGTGCCCTAAATCAATCTCACAAAAAAGACATTATCGATTGCTTTAAACGAGTTATTGTCATTGGTGATAGTTTATCTGACTCTAAGGGCCGTATGTTTGCTAAAACTTTTGGAATACTGCCCTCGGCACCACAGTACCATGAAGGGAAATTTACCAATGGTTTTACTTGGCCTGAATTCCTTACTTCGCCACATTTCATGAAACATAAAACTATTGATACTCAGAATAATCGAATCACCTATTCCCCTGTGACTCTAATGAATAAAGCTGAAGGTGGTGCAGTCGCGGGAAATTATAATCAGTTGATTCCTAAGTTCAAATTTATTTCAAACATGAAAAAACAAATAAATAAAATTAAATTTGAGGTTACAGACTTGGCAATTGTTTCCCTCGGAGCTAATGATTATGTAACTTTTGCTAAAGAAGACATTAATAAAGTTATCGATGACCAAATTAATTTAATTAAAAAAATGACTCAGCAAGGAGCAAAAAATATTTTAGTAATGGGGATACCTAACCTAGCATCAACACCTTTCGCCAAAATACAATCCAGTACCTATAAAAATAAGATGAAAATAATTACACTCATTCATAATATAAGGCTAAAATTGCGATTAAATAAAATTACCGCTCAAGAAGATATAAACATTAAATTCTTTGACCTTTATAAGGCTATGGCCGAAATAACAAAAAAAGCTGAAGAACTAAATTTATTAAGTAGTTCTAATATTGAAGGCGATACCAAAAACCGACCTTATATTTTAGACAGGCCTTTTACGAATGGTTATATTGGAGGAACAGGCTATATGGATACGGCCCCCAATTATCTATTTAATGATAGCGTCCACCCGACGCAAGAAGTTCACTCCATTATCTCAGTGATATTAAACGATTTTATTGTGAAAGAGTATCAAACCAAAAATAATTCGAGTTACAGGTAAGCGGTAATTGAAGCTATCCCAAGAACATCCATAAGTATGTAACTTGGGTAGCTGAGAGCTGCTCTGTAGCTCGAAGTATGATAGGAATTGATTTAGAATCCTAACTCATCAAGTAAATCATCCACCTGCGATTGTGATGCCATCACATTCACACCTTCTTTATTAATTTGCGGACCATTCAGTAAACTATCAGTTTGCTGCTTCGCACGCATTTCTGGTGGTGTGTTTTCCACTAACAGCGCGAGAAGTTGTTTCTCTGCTTCTTCAACGACTTCCATCATTTTTTTAATAACTTGGCCGGTTAAATCCTGGAAATCTTGCGCCATCATAATTTCTAACAGTTCAGCTTTAGTTGTTTCACTGTCTTCAATCACTTGCGTTAAAAATGCTTGAGTTGACCCTTGCAGTTCAACAGAAACACCTTCTGCCTCTGAATTTTGCCATTGTTGCTGCAATTCAATCGCATCTTTGTTCATTTTCACTTGCAATGGCTTAATCACATCAATGCCATTAAGTGTTTTTTCTGCTGCCTGAGCGGTCATTTGAGCAATATAGCGTAACCTGTCTTTCCCATCAGGAATACTGGCTACCGCTTGCTGAACACTTTTTTCAAGACCAAGCTCACGCATGCTCTCTCTAAGTGTTCTCATTAAAGTACCAATTCGAGTAATAACTTGTTTTAAGTCTTCGTTACCATTTCGATTGCTTTGTAAAAATGTTGATTCAGTCATCACAGTCTCCTTTAACAAGTGCGCTTATTGCAGTCCCATTTTTTCGAATACTTTATTAAGTTTTTCTTCTAAAATGGCAGCTGTAAATGGCTTCACAACATACCCACTTGCACCAGCTTGTGCTGCGGCAATGATATTTTCCTTTTTCGCTTCAGCGGTAACCATTAATACAGGAATATGCTTGAGCGCTTCATCACCACGAATAGTTTTGAGTAACTCTAAACCGTCCATATTTGGCATATTCCAATCTGCAACGACGAAATCAATATTTCCAGTACGAATTTTATCTAATGCATCAACGCCATCTTCAGCTTCTTCTATTTTATTAAATCCAAGCTCTTTTAATAAGTTACGTACGATACGACGCATTGTGGAAAAATCATCAACAACCAAAAAACTAAGATCTTTAGCGGCCATAACCACTCCTTCAAAATACAATAGTGAATATCTGTAACAGTTATGCCGTTACAGAAGAAAGTTTTGCTAAAATACTTGGTGCAATTTTAAGAATATCTTGCACTTCATCTACAGCATCCATTTCGATAGCAGCTCGTGGCATACCAAATACCACACAACTACTTTCGTTTTGAGCATAGGTAATTGCACCTTGCTTACGTAAATTTAAGAGTCCTTTTGCACCGTCCATACCCATTCCGGTTAATAAGACACCGACACATTTACGCCCGACACATTGAGCTACTGAATCAAAGAGGACATCAACAGAAGGCCGATGACGATTTACCGGTTCACTTTGCTGCAAAATAACTTGAAAACCTTTGCCTTTATCAGCAATCAACATATGCGAATCACCAGGTGCAATGTAGGCATAACCTTTTTGCAATAATTCATTGTGCTCAGCTTCTTTTACCGTTAACACACACAGTTTATTAAGTCGTTCAGCGAACGAGCGCGTAAATCCGGCTGGCATATGTTGCGTAATGACCACAGGCGGACATTCACGAGGCAACATTTCTAAAAACTGACGTATCGCTTCAGTTCCCCCCGTTGATGCACCAACTGCAATAACGCGACTATGGCATACATGCGGGGAAAGCGGTTTCGCAAACGTTGTAGATTCTGACGCTTTATTTTCGACTCGTGCAAAACGAGTACGCTGCGTGATTTTCGACATCGCTGCCGCGCGAATTTTTTCTCCAATCAAGTCACGATAACTCATCATGGTTTCACGAATACCAATCTGTGGTTTAGTGACAAAATCGACCGCACCTAGCTCTAAAGCTTTTAATGTAACTTCAGAACCTTTTGAGGTTAATGTTGATACCATCACAACAGGCATAGGATGAAGTCGCATCAATTTCTCAAGGAAATCAATACCATCCATGCGAGGCATTTCAACATCAAGCGTGATCACGTCAGGAACAAGTTGCTTAATCAAATCACGCGCGACATAAGGATCAGGCGCAGTATCAACCACCTCCATATCAGGATGGCTGTTGATAATTTCCCGCATTAATTGGCGCATCAGTGCGGAGTCATCAACGCAAAGCACTTTAATTTTTTTCACTACCCCCTCCTTCCAGCTTGTACGCTGTAGACGGTTTGTCCTTTAATCACGAAACTTTGCGACAATTGAGATAAATTTTCAGAATGACCGATAAACAACAAGCCATCTGGTTTAAGTAATGTGGCAAATCGTTCAAGCATTTTTATTTGCATTTCTTTATCAAAATAAATCATGACATTACGACAAAAAATAGCATCGAAGCGATGCTGTAATTGCCAGTCGTTGTCACTCAGATTTAAATAACGAAACTCAATCATTTGCCGCAATGCCGGTTTAACTCGGGCATAGCCTTCAAACTCACCGACACCTTTCATAAAATTACGTTGCCTTTGCAAAGCACTTAAGGATTTGAGTTCTTCAACACGATAAACGCCTTGCTTGGCTTTATCTAAAACCTCGGTATCGATATCACTAGCTATCACTTTGGCATTAATTGCATGGGGCCCTAAAACATCGCTCAATGTCATCGCGATTGAGTAAGGCTCTTCCCCTGTCGAAGATGCCGCACACCAAATGTTAATATTGCTGTCTTTTCGTGTGCGGATAAAATCTGATAAGGTCACAAAATGATGTGGTTCACGAAAAAATGCCGTTAGGTTGGTCGTTAATGCATTCACGAAAGCCTGCCATTCTGGATTCGATGGCTCTCGCTCTAACATACGTAGATAATCAGTAAAATTGTCGATATTACAGTCACGTAACCGTTTTAATAACCGATTATAGACCATACTTTTTTTATTCATGGTAAGGACAATGCCTGATTTTTTATGAATAAATCGACAAACCCGACCAAAGTCTTCATCGGTCAATGGTTCTATTTGTGGTACAAAAAGCATCGTACTTGTCGCCCTATTCAATAAAACCCCAGAGGTAGCCTTCAATTGGTGGCCAGACTCTGAGGTTAATAACGCTATTGTTGATTAAATTCACCGTTTAATGCGGCTTGTTTGGTTGTCTGGTAGTTCAAAGAATGCAACGGTATCCACTAAGTTATTAGCTTGATCTTCAAGCGCTGCCGTTGCGCTTGTTGACTGCTCAACTAAAGCCGCATTTTGTTGCGTTACTAAATCCATCTGACTCACTGCGGTAGCGACTTGCTCAATACCTCTGCTTTGCTCATTCGATGCAGATGCAATACTCCCCATTAATTCAGTTACTTGATTAACCGCAGCAACCAATTCATTCATGGTTTGCCCTGCTTCATTAACTAAGAGGGAACCTTGGCTAACCCGGCCAACAGATTCATCGATAAGTGCTTTAATTTCTTTTGCTGCTTCAGCGCTACGTTGTGCCAGTGCGCGAACTTCACCAGCAACAACAGAGAATCCCCGACCTTGCTCACCAGCTCGAGCCGCTTCAACTGCTGCATTAAGGGCTAAAATGTTAGTTTGAAATGCAATACCATCAATCACGCTAATGATTGCGCTGATTTTTTGTGAGCTATGAGAAATCGACGTCATCGTTGCAATAACATCAATCGTGATTTCACCACCTTTTGTTGCCGTTTTTGATGCACTGACTGCCAATTCACTAGCTTGACGTGCATTGTCTGCATTTTGTTTCACTGTCGCGGTGAGTTCTTCCATACTCGCAGCAGTTTCTTCTAATGAGGCCGCTTGCTGTTCAGTACGCGATGATAAGTTGTTATTGCCTAACGCTATCTCACGAATACCGGTATACATTTGATCGGTGTTAGAACGTAATGCCGTAATCGACGTCGCGAGTGAATTTTGCATTAATTTCAATTGTTCAAATACATATCCAATTTCATCACGCGTGGTCACTTCAATCTTTTGATTTAATTTACCTTCAGCAACTTTAGTAAAATGTTCACTCATGCTACTTAATGGCTTGATAACTTTTCGTTTCATCCAATAATGCGCAAATGTTGTCACCAAAATAATAATGACGATAACTGAAAGGAATGAACTCCAAGCGAAAGTATTATAGAGCCTTGCCGCTTCTAAGGATTCTTGATCTTCAATTTTGATTAATGCTAAATAATCATTAATCATTCCTAATAACTGATCTTGATGAGCTTGCGCAGGCAGTGAAATATAAGAAGCGACATCATTGTTATCAAGGTGAGTATTTAATGCATTAAGTACGGTAATAAATGCTTGGTATTTGTCCTCAAGAGCTGCAAGATTTTCTTTTTCGGACAAAATAGGTTGAATTTTGAAAGATTCATAATCTTTCGCAGCTTCTGCCATAAACCGGTCAAACGTCGTTTTCGTTTCTTCGATAAGTGGCGCGTTATCACCTACTTTTAAAAGCAATGCAATTTGAGTAAGACTATTTCGAGCCTGCATTAAATCTTTATTTATTTCTTCTAATAATGCACTTTTTTTAGCGCCTAAATCGATACGCTCTAAAGAGTTTAATTCACTCGTGACTATTGCGACAGAAACCCCGCTCGATACAATTTGCATCCCGCAAAATAAAAAAAGCAATAGATATAAACTTACTGAAATTCGTATATTACCAAACATATAACCCCCACTTACGCCAACCAGGTTTCTGTAGATTTAAGCATCAATTTTGCGATATACAGAAACGCTGCAAAGTTGCTACCTAATAAGGTAATAACTTCACAGCGCTAAACTGTGCTTAACCTTTAGAACGTTTCCCAATTATCATCATTTTTATGATCCTTAGATGATAATTTAGCTAGATCCGGGGTTTTAACGATATTTGAAATCGTCCTTGCCGCCGGCTTTGTATTACGCACTTCCGTGTGTTTTAACGCCGGTAGACGGAAAATAGAAATGAGCTGTGACAGTTTTGCAACCTGTTCTTCCAACACATTTGCCGCTACCGCCGATTGCTCAACCAGTGACGCATTTTGCTGAGTCACTTTGTCCATTTCAGCGACTGCTATGCTGACTTGTGAAATACCTTTACTTTGCTCATCAGATGCAGTGGCAATATGAGACATAATGTCTGTGACCCGCGTGACCGACTCAACAATCTTGGTCATCGTTTCACCCGCATCTTCAGCTTGACGAGCGCCAGTGCCCGTTCTTGAAACAGAATCTTCGATGAGCGTTTTAATTTCTTTTGCTGCATCGGCACTGCGCTGAGCTAAGTTACGGACTTCATCGGCAACGACAGCAAAGCCACGACCATGTTCCCCAGCACGTGCTGCTTCAACGGCTGCATTTAGTGCTAAGATATTGGTTTGAAAAGCAATGCTATCGATAACAGCGGTAATATCAGATATTTTTTGTGAGCTATCGGCAATATTAAGCATGGTGCTAACGACATTAGAGACAACTTTCCCGCCTTCTTTCGCAATCACCGACGCTTGATTCGCAAACTCACTCGCTTGATGAGCATATTCGGTATTTTGTTTTACCGTCGCTGTTAACTCACTCATACTCGCCGAAGTCTCTTCTAGACAAGCAACCTGCTGCTCTGTTCTAGATGAAAGATCATTATTTCCGGCGGCAATTTCAGTCGTTCCTTGATAAATAGTTTCGCTACCATCAAGTACACCACGCACCGTATTAATAAGCTCTTGCTGCATGTGTTGCACACCTCGAGCAAGTTCGCCTATTTCATTATTGGCGTTGGTATCAACCTTTGGTGTTAAATCTCCGGCTGCAAAAACTTTAATACGTTCAATCAATAAAGTTAGTGGCTCAATAATACCTTTACGTACATAGCGGTAACTTAATAAGCCCACAAATGCCAACGTAATCGATAAAATCACTAACATATAAAGTGATTGGCGGTAATTATTGTCTGCATTGACAACTTCAGCCTGAAAATCGGCAGAAATATCAGCGAAATAGGCATTGAACTGTTCTTCAAATTTAACTTGAAGACCTGAGGTTCGATGCGCATAAAACTTTTCTAAATCACCTTTTTCTGCATATTCACCTAAGGTAACTAATGCATTACGATAATCTTCATAGGTTGCAAATAATTTCTCGAACTTAGCTTTATCATAGGTCGAGCTTTGCATCAGTTTGTTGTAACGAACATACGCATCATCTGCAGATTTAAAATTACGTTTAGCTGCTTTAATTAAATCTTCTGTTGTTGAATCATCTTGAATTTTTCGACCTTCTAATAAATAGGCATTTACTGACCGATTTAAGTTGGCACGAGCTTGTAATAAGTTAACCCAGCTTTCAGTTAATACTTGTCTTTGGCGTTGGAGCGAATTTAAATAATTAATACTGTCACTGTTATCGCCGAGCTTGTTAAACATCAAACCACTAGATACCAGTTGCAATAAAATAAAAATAAAAATGACGGACAGAAGTCCTGATACGATCTTAATTCGACTATACATGACGTTTTACTAACATTATTTTGTTGTATTTTGGATATCGGTCATTCAACTAAAAACTTTAGTTAATGAGATATTAATATTTGAGCAATGAATAAAGCTGAGTTGTTACTCAGCCATACTGTCAATTAATGCCATTTCATCGCTGGTCAGCAATTTTTCAATATCAACCAATATCAACATGCGGTCATTAACCGTACCAAGACCGGTCAAATATTGGGTCGATAACGTGACTGCAAAGTCAGGTGGTGCAGCAATTTGATCTTCGTTGAGAACCAACACATCTGAAACACCATCAACAACGATGCCAACCACTCTGTCTTTTAAATTCACGACAATCACGACAGTATTATCGTTATAAACCACATTTTCATGGGAGAATTTCACACGTAAATCAATAATAGGAATGATCACACCGCGCAGATTTGTTACACCTTTAATAAAATCTGGTGTATTAGCAATCCGAGTCACTTGTTCATAGCCTCGGATTTCCTGCACTTTTAAGATTTCAATTCCGTACTCTTCTTCCCCAAGAGTAAAAATGAGGTAACCTTCACCATTTTTTTCTTCATCAAGCTTATTTAAATCATCATCGAACATAGACATATGCATGACCTCTATTTAGTGCACCACAGGTTGTGAAACCTGCTGTTTCTTTTTAATCAAAATGCTGTTATTCATTTTTTGTAATTCAGCGACATCTAAAATCAACGCAACTGAGCCGTCTCCCATAATTGTTGCAGCTGAAATACCCGGAATTTTGCGGTAATTACTTTCAACATTTTTCACAACGACTTGTTGCTGTCCTACTAGCTTATCGACCAATAAAGCAAAACGATGACCTGCATTTTGGATAATCAGCACAATACTGTTATCTAAATTACGCTCAGCATCTTCAATGCTAAACACTTGATGTAATTCAACTAATGGCAAATATTCACCACGTACTAATAACATTTTTTCTTCGCCAGCTAAGCGATAAATATCATCCTGACGCGGCTGTAATGTGCTGATAATTGAACTTAGCGGAACGATAAACACATCTTCTGCAACTTTGACGGACATGCCATCCAAAATAGCTAATGTGAGTGGCAGAAGAATACGAATAATAGTGCCCTTGCCTTCCGTAAAACCAATCTGGACACGACCACCCATGTCTTGAATATTTCGTTTCACCACATCCATGCCAACCCCACGGCCAGAAACATCCGTGATGACTTCAGCCGTTGAGAATCCTGGTGCCATAATGAGCATTGCCACTTCTTCATTGCTCATTGCATCGTGAACATTCATACCTTGGGAGCGAGCTTTAGCAAGAATGCGTGTTCGATTAAGCCCCGCACCATCATCACGCACTTCAATACAAATATTTCCGCTTTGATGTGATGCTGCAAGAGTCAAAGTACCCGATTCCCGCTTGCCATTAGCAAGACGAACCTCTGGTTTTTCAATCCCATGGTCAAGACTATTACGAACAAGGTGATTCAGTGGATCGACAATACGCTCTATCAAACTTTTATCTAATTCAGTTGCACTACCTTCCACTTTAAGTTCGATTTTTTTACCCAATTTCGAGGCAATATCACGAACCATGCGAGGAAAACGACTAAATACATAGTCCATTGGCATCATTCGAATTGACATAACAGACTCTTGTAGAGCTCTTGAATTGCGCTCTAACTGGACAATCGAGCCTAGCAAATCAGCATATTCATTTTGATCTACCTGCTGGCTATGTTGTGTCAACATGGATTGAATGATAACGAGCTCGCCAACAAGATTAATCAGTTGGTCAACTTTTTCGACGGCAACACGAATACTGCTCGAGTCACCTTTTGGTTTAGTCACTGATGCTTTGCGTGTTACTGGCGCAGCTTCTTTTTCGATAACCTCAGCTTTAACGGCTTCGGCCTCAGCTTGAACCTCTACTTGGTCTGCTTGTTCATTAGCCTCTTCTTCGACAGCTTGAATATATGGCTGACAATCGTCGAAACTAATTACTTCATGGCTAATTTGAGATTCATCCACAACAAAGCACAGTACACCGCAAACATCATCAATTTCGGTATTACTTCCGAGCCAAACTTGTAAGCTATTTTCAGTTTTTTCGGTGTGATACACAGTGCCAAATAATTCCAATTCATCGGCAAGCAAATCAACTTCAGTGGTTTTTAATTGTTGAAGCGTGATCATAAAATAATACGTATGTTCACTTTTCATACCACAGGTTTGAGGTGCGTTCACAGATACTGCGGAATGTTCACTGTCAGACAATTGAGTTTCAGTTGACGCCAATGACGATTCGGTTATTTCTTCGGCACGCTGCTCAACGCTGCTTAACACATCACAAATACGTTTAAACATTTCATCATCAGGTAATGAACTGTTTTTATACGCATCTAATTGCGATGCCATCACATCTTTAGCATCTAAAAATATATCAATGATGTCAGGTGTTAATGTCAGCTGGTCGAGACGCGCCTTATCCAATAAATTTTCCAATGTATGAGTGGTATTTTGCAACTGAGTGAAACCAAAAGTTGCAGCTCCTCCTTTTATAGAATGAGCACTACGGAAAATGGCATTTAGCTGCTCGCTATCCGGGTCAAAAGGATCGAGCTCAAGTAAATGTTGTTCCATATCCCTGAGCAACTCATCGGCTTCATCGAAAAATGTTTGATAAAACTCGGTAATATCCATGGTTTTTATCCAGTTTCGCTTAGGTTTCACTTAACGCTGACTGCCGGAACATCCGGCAGTACAACTAAAATAGATTAATATTCAAATAGTCTTTGTAAATCAGTGCATTTATTGCTGAACTTTTACAGTGACTACTTCATTGGTTGCCGGTACTGGCTCGCGTTTTATCACTTTATTTAACACATCATTTATGGGTGTTGCCCCATCGTATTCACGTAAAATTTGTTTCGTTTCTTCATCATTTAAAACAATAATACTTATCCTGCGATTTATTGGTGCAAGACCATGTTCTTTATCTAAATGAATAGACGCAGCCATCCCAACAACTCGCAATACTTTGTTTTCATTCATTCCACCACGTATTAATTCGCGACGTGATGCATTTGCCCTATCAGAGGAAAGCTCCCAGTTGCTATAATTTGCACCGTTAGCGTAAGGCAAATCATCGGTATGCCCTGAAATACTGATCCGATTTGGTACATCATCAAGCAACGGTGCAATTGCACGTAAGATATCTCGCATATAAGGCTCGACAGTGGCAGAACCCACTTTAAACATAGGTCGATTTTCACTATCAACAATTTGAATACGTAAACCGTCGTTAATCATGTCAATAAGTAAATGAGGCTTCAATTCATTAAGGCGAGGGTCATTTAAAATCGCTTGCTCAAGTGATTTTTTAAGTTTTTCAAAACGATAATTAGCATCACCATCAGTGAGAGAGTTCGGCTCAGGTAAAACATCACCATCACGATAAATAGGATCTTTGCCGCCCCCGGGAATTGGGTTTGTCGCATCACCACTTTTTTTACCCGGATTAATTGCGGTACTCAGTGGCGTTCTAAAATATTCAGCAATTTGTGTTAATTCTTGAGGACTTGAAATCGAAATAAGCCACATCACCAAAAAAAATGCCATCATTGCTGTCATAAAATCAGCATAAGCAATTTTCCATGAGCCGCCATGCCCACCTTGATGATGTGAAGCACGTTTTTTGACTCGAATTATTTGAGGGTTATTGGCTGCCATCGACCGATTACTCCTCGCTCGATTCTTGAGCGCGATTGCCTATTTTCACTTCACGAACTTTATCTTCAAGCTCCAAAAATGAAGGTCTATCGGCACTAAACAATACTTTACGTCCGAACTCTACGGCGATTTGTGGCGCATAACCTTGCAATGCGGACAGGAAAGTGACTTTAATGCACTCCATCATTTTTAACTGTTCGCCACTGCGCAAGCGGATCAATGAAGCTAACGGTAAAATAAAACCATAAGCCACTAAAATACCTAAGAATGTACCGACCATTGCATGAGCAATTAATGCACCAAGTTCACCGGCGGGCCTATCGGCTGAACCCAAAGCATTTACTACCCCCAAAACAGCCGCAACAATACCAAAAGCAGGCATAGAGTCGCCGACCATGTTTAAGCCGGATGCAGGGACTTCATTTTCTTGGCGAAAGGTTTCTAATTCTTCATCCATCAATGCTTCTATTTCATGACTTTGCAAATTACTTGTCACCATCAGACGCAAATAATCAACAATGAACATCAATGTAGATTCATCTTTTAAAATTCGAGGATATTGCGAAAAGATTTCGCTTTCTCTCGGATTCTCAATATCTTTTTCAAGCGCAAGTAGACCTTGCTGACGGGATTTATTGAGTAATTGAAATAACAATGCCATTAGATCCATCGACATTGCTTTGTTATAGGAGGAACGACGGAAAAGGCGCGGCAATACTTTACATAATGCAATAATCGATTTACCACTGTTACCGACTACAAAGGCACCTAAACCCGCACCTAAAATAATAACAAATTCAGCCGGTTGATATAGCGCGCCTAAATGGCCGCCAACCATTAAATAACCGCCAATTACGGCAACTGTAACAATGATATACCCGATGAGTATTAACACAATATTCCCTTTCACTCCGTTGGTTAACAGATGGCAGTCAAAGGGAATATTAGGAACGACAGGCAAATAATTTTGCCTGTAAACCAAATCAATCCAATTACATCACCGCTTTGGTAATGCCATCCTGTCGATATAGCGTAATATCGGCGAGATCTTCGGAAAGTTTACGTTTTTTTATTGCACGTGATGGTGGCTGGCACAAACTGCAAGTAAAACTATTTTCAGGGATATGCGCATAGGTGATAAATGACCCACTACAACAGCGACAATCGGAACGCTGCAACATACCGCTTTCAACAAATCTAACTAACGTCCAAGCGCGGGTTAATGCTAATAATGGTTCTTCTCCTGGCGCTGGCGCACACTGTTCTAAATAAAGACGATATGCTTTCAATATTGCATCAACACCTTGGCAATAACCACTTTTCAATAAAAATTGGTATGCATTATAAAACATAGATGAATGTATATTCTGTTCCCATGTCATAAACCAATCTGTTGAAAAAGGTAACATTCCCTTTGGTGGTGGGCATCCTTTTAATTCTTTGTACAAGCGAACTAATCGTCCACGACTGATTTGAGTTTCACTTTCTAGCATTTGGAGGCGAGCACCTAACGAGATCAATTCCATCGCTAAGCGAATATCATTAGCCTCTTTAACAATACTTTTTTCAGCTATGGTGCTCATCTTTTTCTCGCTATATTAGTCTCGCCCTCATTATGCTTTTGCAGTAATCGAGTCGAAAGTAAGATACCCGTATGAATTTGTTGCAAATCATCAACCCTAGAATCACGTGTTAGTGTCTCTATCGTATCGCTGTTCTCAAATCTAAACTGACAGATTAGCTGGTTTGTTTCCGCTAATTTGACTAATTGAGAAAGAGAAAGATCTGCTAAAGTAGTTGCCATTGCATCAGAGATACCGAGACGAAACATGGCAGAGGCTTTTTCTTGAGAGATAAGTTTTTGAGCTAACAGCAAATATGAGAGGTTAATATCGTATATATGCTTCAGAAAATCTGTCGTCGTACTCATTTTTTTTCCTTTCCGAATATTTATCAACATCTGTGTGCAAAAAGAACAAATATGAAATTAAAAGTATTGTATGAACTGATTTTTTTAAATATTAAACGTTATTAAATTAGGTAATCGTATTCCATTACGTTCCCATGTTTTCCGTTAGTTAATACCCAATTTGGAGTATAAAAGTACAATATTTCAAATCTTAAATTAAATACATTTCCTGAATACCTACAAACAATAAATAGCGACTAAAAAGTTAGCATTTCCACTAAAAGTGGGAATATACCGATATCATTATTAGTCGTTAATTATTATGCACCACTAAATTAACTATTCAAGATACTTATGTTTCTTTTTATCTGATTAGACTAATTACCCATCCATACATTAGAAAATCTTTATTAAACCTATATATTGCCCCACCTTATCCGAAATATTCGCGACATTTTGGATCGACTTAAACTAAATGGTAGGATTTTAATCAATCCATTTACTCTTTTAAGGGGATTAAGGAGGTAAAAAGACCAATCACAACTTCAAGTACGGCATATTGATCTAGATCAATAGTTATTATTAAGAAACTGAACTGCCTTTATTCTGAATTCACTACTATCGGCAGGATTGGAATAAATTTTAGCCATTAATTTTCAATTTATTTGCTTAAACCTTTAACTATTCTTAAAAAGAATTCATAACCAGTTATTCTATTAAAAAAAATCAATTACTTTGATTCATAGTGAAACCTTACAAATTTGATAAGTAAGCCTTAACAGTTGTAATGAGCTGTAAATTTAATTGGATTAATTTAATTAATTAAAATTGTGATTTTTTAAATTTACTGAGTTTTAATTTGGCTTATAGTTGTTAATTGAATTTAATTATTTAACTCACTATTCCCACTTTTATTTTGTTAATATTTCATTACAACTTGACTATAAACAAATTAATTTTTTTATTTTTTCATCAAATGACCCAAAAAATATTTTTTTAATAAAAAGATCAACCTACGAAGACTGCAATCATTAACATCCAACTTAAAAAGTAAAAAACAAATGAGACCTACGTTCCTTTTTCTATATGTTTTCCATATGATTTTTAATTCATCGAAAGATGACTAAAATAAAAAATACATATCTAGTGCAAGTCCGTAATTTTGCTTAGTACCTATCATATTGACTGTTTCAATTTAATCAAAATAATAACAACAGTGATAATATCAACTGTTCACTATATACTTTTATTTTAACAAAATACTCAATAACGTTCTTAACCCTAAGTAAAATTGCGTAAATCGATTAAACTTAATGCTCAGATATTTTTATTTTTTTATAAAAACTCAAAAAATATAAAAATCATATAAAAGGCGTATTTAATATTTTTAATGAGGAATTTTTTTTGTTAAAACTGAGAGTTATTTCACATTTAATCTCACTCTTTCCTAATAATTTCCAAATAAAACTATTTCATAATGTATCTGTTTTAAGTGTTATAGCTCAGAAAATAGCCATGTGATTTGCTATCATGGATTTAAGTTATATAGACTAAAGATTAACCAGATGCTTTAGACTAAATATATTATACTCATAGCCCCGTATGGCAGAATTCATACCATGTAGCCATGTTACAGCTCTGTCATTTTCGCTTTAACGCACCAATAATAGGGACTAATATGTTTAGTTATTTAGCAACTGTAGAGTACATAGAAGAAGAAGGAACCTATGAAATTAGCTATTGTGATTTTCCTGAAATACAAGGCGTCACATTTAGCAAAGAAAACATTGAACTTGAAGCAGAGGAAACATTAACAGCAGCAATTGCGGAGTTGATTACATCACGACTACCAGTCCCAAGCCCTTCAGTCAGCACTGAAGATGCCTTTATCGTTTATTTACCAATCCTAAGTTGTTTAAAAATCGCACTAAGTAACGCTATTATAGAAACAAATACACGTAAAAGTGACCTAGCGCGCAAGCTTAATATCAATGCTCAGCAAATTGAAAGGCTACTTGATATCCATTACGCTTCAAAAATAGAAGCGTTAGAACAGGCACTTTATCTATTAGGCTATGATGCATCAGTAACCGTTACGAAAAGAGCTAGTTTAGAATAATAAAACATACTTTTTAGCCATAATTATTAGTTTTTATCAAAAAATACCTAATAAGTAGTAATCTAAAATAGATTAATAAAAATCTAATATTTATATTAAGCGCGCACCCACTTTATTAATTAATCAAATTCTGCTGATTAAACAGGCTATTTTAATAGTCTGTTTAATTTTTGTTTATTTTTAATATTATTATTGTTACTAGTTTTGGTGTTTTAAATATAATTAATCGCCATTAATCTATTATCTTTAAAAAAACCAGACTACAAATTAAAACAAACGATTAACTTAAGTATTTTTTAAAGCGCTACTTATGACAAAAATGCTCAATTTGAAAAAAACTCAAAGCAGAATTTTAATCCTAAAATATTACAATTTGCCCAATAACTCACCAAAATAGCTAGTAATATCAATGCAGGAGCTTAGTTTAGATGGTTTGGTGTTGGTTGGCTTATTCTACGAATGTAGTGCTTAACAAGACTTGATGTTAATAAATAAAACAAAGTATACCCATGAGTCATTAACAGGATTAATAATATAAACCCCGTAACCAATTGAATTTTAAATATAATTAATTTTATACTTTGACGTAAAACTAAATAGATTCAATAGATAAATGAGAAGTAGATAGGTGTTATAACTCTCAATGCCACTATGATCGTTAAAAAGTGTCAAGGAGTTTAACAATTACAAAGAACTAACTCATGGTATACAAAACTATATGTGATTCACTCGAAAAAAGCGCCTCACAGGCAATTAATATCTATAATTAATACCGCTCAAAAACGCTATAATCCGGCCTCTCACCTCTCATAACAGCTCGTTGCTGTTCATGTACAGCTTCTCTATCAACTCTTTTTTGTTCAGATGAGCGAGAATCTTTATGCTGTTTTGGCCATTTGGAATTATTTGGCCATTTTGAGTTATTTGGCTCAAATGTCGTCGACGATGAACACCCCGTGATTATAAACAGACAAACTAGTGAGTAGATTAATTTCATTATGATTATTGACATATCTTACGATTAACAAAAACGAAACTTATCAAATTTGAAATTTGATGACAACCACAAATATTTTATGGTGATAGTCATTATTAGATAAAAATAGAGCTTTAAGCGATAACCACCAATTTCTAACTCTCCATAAAAATTGAGTGCATTTTTAGATATCAGTCACGATACGTCAACCGAGGATAAGAGTAACAAAAAGTGAATAGGCATTAATGTGAAGTTTGACGTTAATGCCTGTTCTGCGGATATTCCCACAAAAGTTATTGACCGGTATTTGACGCCAAACAAAAATATGACGGTGCATTACTTCTATAATTACCAACTTATTTACTAATATAGATGTACTCACATGGTTAACAAACTCAATCTTAACTGGCCTGAATTTTTAGAAAAATACTGGCAGAAAAAACCCGTTGTATTGAAAAATGCATTTCCTAATTTTGCCGACCCTATCACACCAGATGAACTGGCTGGCTTGGCCATGGAGCCGGAAGTTGACAGTCGACTTGTCAGCTTCATAGATAACAAATGGGAAGCGAGTCACGGTCCGTTTGAGGACTACAGTGAATTAGGCGAAAAAGGATGGTCATTACTGGTACAGGCCGTCAACCATTGGCATATGTCTGCCGCTGAACTGGTGAAACCGTTCCGAGTATTGCCTGAGTGGCGTCTTGATGACTTAATGATCTCCTATTCGGTGCCTGGAGGTGGTGTCGGGCCGCATATTGATAACTATGATGTTTTCATCATCCAAGGAATGGGACGCCGCCGCTGGCGTGTGGGCGATGCCCTCCCAATGCGTCAGTTCTGCTCACATCCTGCATTATTGCATGTCGATCCCTTTGAGCCAATTATTGACGTGGAAATGGCACCGGGAGATATTCTGTATATTCCACCAGGATTCCCTCACGATGGTTTCACTTTCGAAGATACCATGAACTATTCTGTCGGCTTTCGCGGACCGACTGGACGTGATCTGCTGAGCAGTTTTGCAGACTACGTACTGGAACAGGATCTGGGTGGGGTAAATTATGGAGATCCTGACCTGACAGTGCGCGAAAATGCGGGAACCATGGAAACTCATGAGGTTGAAAGCCTACGTGCCATGATGATTGAAATGATCAACAAGCCCGGTGATTTTGAACAGTGGTTAGGCCGTTTTGCAACCACCCCACGCCATGAGCTGGATATTGCACCTGCGGAACCACCGTATCAGCCGGAAGAAGTTCTGAGCGCCCTGAATGCCGGTGAAAAACTGATACGACTGAGCGGCCTGCGTGTCATGCGTGCCGGAGAACATTTCTTCGTTAATACAGAAGGCTGGATTACCACAGAAATGAAAGGTGCAGATATATTGTGCCGGCTTACGGAAGTCGGAATGAATGAACTCGGTGAAGCGCTAGAGAACCCAGTTTTTGTCGCAGAATTAACAGAATTTATCAATCAAGGATATTGGTACTTCGAAGAATAAGTCACACCGCCTGACAAGATAAAACACCTGCTGACGGGTGTTTTATTCGTCAATTTGGGATAAATAAATTACCACTTAGGCGATTATAACTTATATCTGAATCAACCTTTAACGATTACGTTGCTTGCGAATTGTGGCAATATCAAAAGCCAAACTACGTAAATTTGGTGTGTGGTTAATCAGTGCTCGATGGGTTGATGCTTGGCTGATAAATACAAAACTTCCCCCCCAAGGTTGGAGATATTTATCCCGCACTAGGGGGCCACACCGCTGCTTTAATAAACCAGCAAGAGGGAGGTGATCGTCCCCTTTTGCCAGTACCTTCGGCGCTATATGCGGAAAATGTTTGGCGATGGGTTTAGCCTGTAAATACCAGCGATCCCTCGCAAAAATCGCCTGAGTAACCGCTAAATTATTATCACTGAGGTACCATGTTTGCGGTACCACTTGTTCTTTCAGGCATTCGCCAGCAATAGCTTCACGAAATGTTTTCGCATTCGCTAAATAGCGTGGGAGGTTATCTCGTACACGCTGATTTTGCGCCGTCACATTGCCCATTTTATAAGGGCCTATTCGCCATTGTTGCCAGCAATCGGCATTATATAAATCAAAATTCTCAATCTCTCCACCATGGCTATCTAGCGCTTTTGCATCACAAGGAAGGAGTTGGTAGGCACTAGGATACCCTGCAATATCATCAGGAGAGAAACCATTGAAATGCCGACTTCCTGCATAATACCCCGTTTCCATCATAGACCAAGCATGGTATGTCCCCTCCCACGGTGGACCAAACGCATACCATTTGGCAATTCTTTGCCGGTTCTCGTCACTGGTATGACGTAACCAATAGCGTACAGCTAAATTTGATGCTGATTGCGCAATAATAATAAATGGCTGTTGCTCACCAAATAAGGCCGTTAGCCTCGCGATTTCTTGGTCTAATTGCACCACGAGTTGACGATGATCGGCTCGCCAATCATGGGCGAGAAAGAATAAATCTTGCCCTTCCCTATAGCCTAACCCCACTTCCAAGACATCTTTCAGTTCTTGAGTGACCAAGGTGGTAAGTAATTTAGGGATGATGGTAAATTGGTGTAATTGCTCTGTCGCTAATACGTTAGGGATGTCATTCTCAGTGGTTTCACGATATTCATAATCACTATGTGTAAACACTCCGCGATAATCCCCCCAAATAAATCGTTGTTGAGTTCTATCAAATAGCTTACTGCCCAATATTCCCGGTAGATAAATAATGGGAATGTTGGGCACTTTCGCGATGAGTTTATGTTGGCTCAACTGCGCCATTATCATTCGGGCTCGTAGGTAAGAGTAACCGCGATTTAACGGCATACTAGCGTCCTTTTAGTGGAATAAAAGTCACTGGTACATTTTCACTACCCTGATGTGTTTTTTCAACTTCAGTCACCGGAAAATGGGCTCGATCATACACTTCAAAAAGCTGGCAAGGCTCATTTTCTCTATGATATAAGCGGATACCTGTGGACTTAGCATCACTTTTCGATAGCATAAAACGCGTACAACTATTGCTGTTAATCGTTCCTACAGGAGAGCCATCTTTGGCGACAAACTGGTAGAAAATTTCAGATTCATTCACTTGTTCAATATGGCAGGCTTGCACTGGGCCACGAAACGTATGATGAATACAGATCAATCCGTCAGGAATTGTCACTGATTGCTTATCCGCATTGGATTTTTCCCATGGCATAATGATCGACGTTTTAAAATGACAACTCGGGCAGTGCCCATTATCAAGATGAGGCTCGGCAATTAACCCACTGCGTTTCACTAGTAAGGTCTGGCACTCAGGACAATAAGAGTTCGCGCTCGTAGTATCAAACACATTCCCCACATACACATAACGCATACCATCACTGATAGCCTGTAAACGTGCTTGTTCTAAGAATGGAATAGAGGTGCGCTCAACATGGGTATATTGATAATCGGGATGGAAACGAACATAGTGCAGTGGAATATCCGCGTCCAAATGTTTGAGCATCCAATCGGACACTTTACGCGTTTCGTCAAGGCTATCATTGCGCTCTGTCACGCACAGGTTAGAGACTTCTAAATGTGGGTAATTAGTGCCTTTGCGTGCATCATAAACCTGTTTGATCCCATCTAGCACAGGGCGTAATCGCCCTCCCGTATGCTTACGGTAAAAGCTATCTTGCATTGATTTCAACGAGATACTGAAAATATCCATCACAGTTAATAACTCATCAATGCCTTTTTCGCTAATATAGAATGCACTTTTATAAAGATTTTTTAACCCTTTTTCACGGGCAAGCTTAGCGGTATCCATCACAAACTCATGCCAAACAATCGGGTCATTATAAGTCCATGATAATACGCGAATATTATGCTTTAACGCGTAGTTAACCACCTCTTCAGGACTGTAATAAGCCACATTATTGTCTTGGACATAACGAGCCTGACTGGTACTCCAGTTCTGGCAGAAATCACAACGTAGCATACAACCGATATTACCAAGGGAAAGAATGCGCTCCCCGGGGGCGTAGTGATATACCGCTTCAGTTTCAATGGATTCTTGGGTCATTGGCACTGATTTGCCGTAATTGAGAGTGACTAGTTTCCCCTCTTCATTACGTCGCATTTTGCAAGTCCCCACGCGGCCTAGCTTAATTTTGCAAGCACGGGGACACAATTCACACTGTATTGCACCATTGGCTATCGGGTGCCATAAACGCGCGGGATACCCCGTTTTTTGCCATTGCTTCATAATCGCCATTTTATCACTTCCTTTTAATTATTAGAGAGTTGAGTCTCTATTCTTATGCCATTTCTCCATGCATTAAGTACCGATTTTAATTGCCAAGAAAAAGGCGAACCTTTGGCGGGCGTATTAATAAGATACCAACATGCTTTTTGATTATCTAAATCCGACAGAAGTTTAAAACCCGGCCCAAATGTGTAAGGTTTGGTTTTGATGGATTTATTTTCCCCCGCGTGGGATTGCGTTAGAAAATCAGCATTTTGCCGAGTCGCGTGAATAGTTTCACGATTGCCACCATGATAAGCATAATGCCCCGTTAATAGCTTATTGAGCCACAATGGCTTTTTGATACTGTGCTGAAATTCAACTTGTGGCAGTACCATTTTTTGACTCGCCATCAATGCCCGTGCGTAGGTTTCACGTAATAACATTTCAATATCGTTACTGTTATATTGCCAATCCTCACTATGATGCTGAAGAATAGCTAACACATTCCAGCGGTAACTCGGCCAAAAATCGGTATATAACGTTCTGGCTCCACGTCGGAGGTTTTTTTTGAGTAGGTAATCGGTAATATATTGGAACCACACTTCAAACAATCGAGAAGCGGTAATATTTTCCGTATTCCCATCCCACGTTGATAAATAGATATCCTCAGGCACGTAAGCCAATAAATACGACAATGCTTTCTGGGCAAAATAGTCCGTTTTATCATCTTGAATAACTTTTAATGAGCTTAGCGTGTGCTGATCACTTTGCTTGAGAAGCGTCTCAATTCGCAGTGCACGGCTAGGAGAGTGCCAACGATTGGATAATGGCACTTTATTATCGAATAACGACTGCTGATATTGATTCGCATAAATCACATAACCACATTCTGGGTTATGCTCAAAAGGTAATTCATCAAAAGGAACATAACCTAACCACTGATGCTGAGGTTCGCTAAGTTTCAGCAGTAGACTCCCGAGTTGTTGATGACGTTGGGGGATATAACCCATTGTTTGTAGACCGATATCGCCATGAACATCAGCATATCCCACCATCATGGGGGAGTTTCTTACGTAACGTAGCGAGTCACGAAATGAGTTCCAATCATGGCATTTTGCAAGGGAATAAAAAGTAATATCCCCAGATGGGTCATCCAGCGCTGGCCAACGTAAAAACATGCCATAGCCATTCTTTTCAGAGACTAACTGCCCTTGAGCAAAATCATACGTTGTCAATGTATGTGATTTACCTGATTTTAATTTAATCTCATGTACCCGCTGCGTTAGTGGTAACGTGCCCGCTGCGGTTTCCACTTGCCGCTTATCCACATCCATTTTGCCCCAGAAGAGATCTTGGTTATCGGCCATAATGCCAACCATTCCCCAAGCGGCTTGTGTGTTTCGCCCCACAATGACCCCCGGCGCACCGGGGAAGTGAGAGCCAAGCACATTTAGCCCCTCTTGACTTTCTAAACGGCATAACAAATTAAAATTAGGATTAACTTGCCCCATATGTGGGTCAGAGGCGAGTAGTGGCTTGCCGGACGCAGTTAACGTTCCATTCACGGCAAACACATTCGACCCAGTATCAGGAGAAGATAACCCTAAATATTGCAATCCCTTTAGCCCATCTTTTAATGCTTGAAGCACTTCCTGATGGTAGTTACCTTGTTCATCCAAAGGTAGTGGAGCGATTTGTTCACCCTCTAGGCTAAATGTGGTCAGTAGCTGACGATGTTGTGTGGCAGAAAGTTTATTCGCAAGACGAGTATGAAACAGTTCATATTGCCAAGCAGAGTTAATAAAATATTTAAGTTGCCCTAATAAGTAGCTATCTTCTACCGTAAATTCTTCGGGGCGATAACGCAGTAATAAGCATTCAATAGGTAAGATTTTCATCTGTTTCAATGCATGGTTTATCCCCGCAATATAAGCTTGAATATGCAAATATTGTTGAGCTTGCCACGAGTCACTGACAGCTAGTTTATCTTGATTAGCCGCCCGTTTAGCCAGTTCCGGTAAACCTAATCGACGTTGAAAAATATCCGTACGTAAAGCCTCATTTCCCATGATCTCCGATAAGCGCCCACTGGCAACCCGACGGCTCAAATCTAACTGCCAAAGTCGTAGTTTTGCTGTGCCATAACCTTGGCCAAAAAATACCGCGCAGTCTGTATCTGCTTTAATGGATAACAGTTGATTTGATTCAAGCGCAACAACAACAGTTCCCCATGGGCAAGTTAAATGCTGAGGTTTCATATGCCATCCTTGTTTATGATATCAAAAGCGTTTTTTTGTTGAATTATCACATCAATCAACTCATTTTTGCTCTCTCCTGCACACCAGCCCAGCTCCCGCTGCGCTTTCTTGCTTGAATAGGTATAAGAGCTGCCATCCATAATGCGTAAGGCCTCTTGTGAAAGCGGCATGGTTAACCCTAAACCTGCCAGTTTGTCCATTATCCAAGCTAATGGTTTTAAAGATGATGCCGATTTAGAGGACAATTCATCCTTGTGGGTTATCTGGCTTAATAACTGAAAAATCTCAGGCATTGAGAACGTCGCCCCCGTCAATAAATAGCTTTGACGTTGGATCTCCGGTGACAGAAGTTTAATTAACCCATCACAAATATGGTTCACATGACAGAGCTGGAAAGTACTAGTGGTAGCAATTTGGAATGGGATTTTTTGACGAAAATACGCCTCTATTGTTTGCGCCAGTACACTATTATCCCCTGGCCCAAATACCCCACTGCAAATCGCAATATTAATTGGCGAACCTAGCTGCTGACGTTTAACCACCAGCTCATGGGCAATATGCTTAGTTTCTTCATAATAACTACGAAATACCCCATTATGACGGTGGCTTTCATCCAATAGTTGCCCATGAGTCTCACCAAAAGCAGCGGTGGTACTCATGTACAGAATTTGCGGTATTTTTGCCCGTTCAGCAGCTTCAATAACTTGCGCAGTACCAACAACGTTGGTTTGGTACATCCTTTGATGTGCTTGGCGGCTAGCTGGAAGTCCCACACGGTAATCTGCCGCTAGATGGATAACCGTATCATGCCCCATCATGGCATCTTGATAACTTTCTGGATGCAAAATATCGCCAACGACTGTTTTAATCGTTGTCGGTAATGTTGGGCGACCTATAACGGCTCGTGAGGTTGACGTTCTTTGCAATACCGTGATTTGATATCCCAATGCGCTGAGTTTATTGACTAAATGGGAGCCAATAAAACCAGTTCCCCCCGTCATAAAAATGGATTGATTAAGCAAAACCATCACCCTCTTGATTGATAAAATATACCAATGCAGAGAGCATGAAAAAGCCATCATGCGCAGCATTCATTGGGCGGAGTAACATACTGCCAATTGGGCAGTAGCGCGTAAAACTATAGCTATTTAAGGATAAGTGGCGTAATTCCCCTTGGTAACCCAATGTCTGTAGCTGTCCTGCCCATTGTTGCTTAATCTTCCCTAAACTTTCGGCTATGGGGGCAACAACCAGTTGAAAGCCCACAGGTAACCATTGGGTCGGGTTAAACTCCGTTTGATAAGTCAGTCCCCAACCCGTGGCACCACTGTAGCAAGCAGGAAAAGCTGTTTTATTAAGAAATTGAGTAAACTTGAAGTTTTGATACTGCACCATCTGTTGCAAACGCAAAGTATCAGGCAGCACACTGAGTGTATCGAGCTTAACTTTAAGTTGTTGATAAAGCTCATCTGCGCATTCAGGCTTATCAAGTAAAATAAACCGTGGAGAGCTACACACCCGCTGCTGAAATAAGCAAAAATCTTGTAGTAAAAAATCTATTGGAGGAAGCACATCACCAATAATTGCCATCCCACTGATTTTAGGCCCTAGCTCAACCAGTTTGATATTTGCCGGTGCCACTTGGCGATAGTGTCGAATGAGTGTTTCTCCCCCTGCTAGCAAAATAGTATCGACGCCTAACAAGATTTGCGAGTCATCTTGGGATTGGCTATCCCACTCCCTAATTTGACATTCATCATCACTCAGCCCAAGACGTTGGCGAAGCACTTGTAACCACTGAGTGGAAAGTCGTGATTTAATGCGAATTTTGCAGCCAATCAAATACGCCGCTAACAAGGCTTCAAGCGTACCCAAAGGATCGTTTTCTGAAACCACAATCAGCAGACGGTGAGGAGGACGCCAATTTCGCCCCCCAAGCTCCTGCTCAAATTTGTCTTTAATGCTGTCAGATTGGCTAAGATGAGCTAACCGTGAGAGACAAAAAGCCTGTGTGGCGCTATCTTTAGAAAATTGCCACTGCTCACTCACACAATCCACTAAACATTTCTGAATATTCGCAATTCTAGTGACTACTTGCTCCATCATTTAACTTGCGCCGCACATGTTCCTTCAGGAGAAGTCGCTCGCCCAATATAGCGTAAAAACGGTAACGGATGACCACAGACGCACTGTTGTCCCCAAGAACCGAGGTCTTGAGTTAGCAAGCGTTGAGACGGCAACGAAGCAAATAATGGGCTTTCTAAAGCAATAACACCGACTTGGTTTTCAGGAGCTTGTTCACCCTGTTCATCAATAATCGCAAAGCGAGAAAACATCGGAATATGGAAATGGCCTTCAGGGCAGCTGATATAGTGCAATGGGTGTTCTGTCATCCCATAAATATCACGAATATCCACTAAGGGGGCTTGTAAGGTTTGTTGTAATCCTTGAACAATCTGTTCGCGGTCTAACTGCTTTGTCATTCCTTTCCATCCACCACCACTTAACCCTCTAACCGAGCCTTTTAATGTGAAAGCTTCTGGGCGGCTAAGACAAAGGTACTCAAAATAGAGCGTCAAACCAAAAATATAGATAGGCGCGTCATCCTGTGCCCAACGTTTTAAGGTTGACCAAGCCTGCTCATGGTCAAATTCACCATCTGGCGACACGGTAAATACTAATTCTTCAATAGGCGCACATTGGGTGAACTTTAAAAACGCGGTGGCAAACCCCGCATGATCGCCCTTAGCAGGATCTGGAGATAAAAGTAGAAAACGAGCTGGGGAGGGAGATATTAGCTTGTTATGTAAGAAAATCTGAACCATGCCAGTTTCAATGCGTTTTAAGCTAAGGTTATCGAAGAAAACTGCCGTTTTACCCTGCTTACCGGTGCCTGAGCTACTTAACCATATTCCATCACTATTCGTTTGCGTGGCCAAGTCGAGAGTTTTAAATAAATTAACCGGAAGCATCGGTTTTGGCTGAGCATCCCATAATCTTGCATAATTCGCATTATGCTCACGATGCCAATGGTCGGCATATTCCATGGCAGCATTAAATAGCGCATCATTTTGTCTCTCTAACGCGTAAGGCTGCTGGGTATTAATAAGTAAATCAATTGGATTATTATTCTCAGACATTTATTTACCCTTATAACATCATGGTTATTACCTACATCTTGTCGATTATTTGACTGAACTAAAGGTAAATAGTCTGAATGTTTGGATATTGTATTTTTATTTGCTGAATTATTGATATGGGGCATGGGTTAACTATATATGATTTTAGACCACACAGAATTTGTGGCTCTTGAGATATCTCTGTGTCTGCAATTGAATGTCTCAAATTACCAAAACACTAAATTTCAAGTGCAGCAAGGATTGCAGCTTCCATTTTCTCTGGGGTAGTAAATGGTGCAAAACGCTTAAGTGGTTTACCATCATGTCCAATCAGGAACTTAGTGAAATTCCACTTAATCCGTCCACCTAGCAGGCCGGGCAACTCGTTTTTCAGGTAACGAAACACCGGATGCGCAGAGGTTCCGTTGACCTCTACCTTCTCGAACATCGGAAAACTCACACCGTAGTTAATGTGACAGGTCTGCGCGATTTCGTCAGCGCCTCCGGGTTCCTGTTTACCAAACTGGTTGCAGGGGAAACCAAGCACCACCAAACCCTGCACGGCATATTTCTTGTAGAGTGCTTCGAGGCCGCCGTATTGTGGCGTAAAACCACAATGGCTGGCGGTATTAACGACTAGAACCACCTTACCAGCATAGTCACCCATAGAGATAAGCTGACCACCAAGACTAGTCGCTGTAAGTTGATGAAAAGTAGTCATATCGAGATCCTCAAAGCTAGAACCAGTTGGACGTCGACATTGCCACGCAATACGTTGCTATCGGGTCATGGAGATTGGAAAGCCGCTCCTGTTCCTGATGGCATGGCAAGTCTGAAATCGTGTGCGACTTATCTCTGCATCTTTGCAAAGTTAAACAAAAAAAACAACAAATAGGCGATTTTTGACCTACATCCATTGATTAAAATACCTTGATGTTTGTTGCCTGCGTTTTGGCAGATGGAATGTATACGAAATAATATTACGAAATCACAAACGAGGTCTGTAACTCTACTTTATTTTTCAGTGTACACAATTTAGCGATAATTAATTTAACTTAGGAGTGGTACTATATCTTTTGATTGATTTGGATTATTAACATATAAGGATGTGGTATGTCATTTTTTCTTGGATTGTTATTACTGTTAGTCATTTTAATTGTTATTTGCAGAATACGCGCCTTAAGACACATAGCAAAACATACAATAACCGAAAAAGATCTTAAAACTTTTAGAGAATACAATGATATTGAAGATTATGAAAAAGAAGCCAAACAAGCAGTGTATGAGGTAATTAGATGCAAAACTATTTTTGATAAACTAAATTGTTACGTTGATTTAAGAATGATGTTTGAATCCCTTCATGCAGACTATTGTAAATACGAAAAGGTAAATCCATTGTTGATGGAGGCTTTACGCCGTAAATTTACTTTCGCATATTCCGCTTTCATTACGCCATACCCTGAGCCAATTGAAGAAAGTGGCTTAGAACGATTAAGCCTAATTCACACTAAAAAACATTGTCCCGAGTACATATGGAAACACATCATCGAAGCCGCAGTTTATACTAATGAAGAGTTAGATGAATATTTTGAAATGAAGGAATTCGACCCACTAGACAGAATGTGCACAGATATGGAGCTGTACAAGGATCTTATGGGCACCGTTCTATATGATGACGTGATGGGATGTTTTATTTATGAAGAAAATGACAGCTCTACAATTCTTGATAACGAGTTCTACACTGTTTCGAAAGAACAGTTAAATCAGTGGTTGGATGAAGAACTCGCATTTATAAGTTACCTGACTGAATCTTTGCTAAATATTTGCATTGAATACATAAGAAAAGAAAAAGGCATTATTAGAATTTGACGTTTTTTGAAAAACACCATTAACCCACCAAATGGATTACGAACTATCGAAAATGGCAGAAAAATAATGAAACTAACTTTAAATGAATTAAATGGCCAGTCTACTGTTAGAAGAAAATGACATTTTAGCTTATGGTTAGATTCAAACTTTATAACCAAAGTAAACTCAAGGAAATAAAAACCCTTCGAGTGTTATTTTAAAGAGAGTGAAAATTAAAGCAAATTGACTATCGCATCACAGCCTATTGCCTATAAATTCACATGCAAGTATCTTAGGTAAAGGTAACAACGTTCTCTATTTAGGCTCAGTTATGGACATAAGAATCGAAAGCCCAATCAGCATTTCATTTGAAACAATAGGATTTGAAGATAACTATGGATCAATTGAATTTAAAATAACCATAAGTACTAGCGGATTCGATTACAATCAATCAATAAGCTTGAATACATGGATAGCTTACTATCATATAGATGAATTCCTAAACGATCTGAACGAAAACAAAAAGTCAGAGCTAGTAAATCTGGATGGTAACTTTAGCTTAATAATAGATTCTAGTGAAAACTACATAGAATGGTCACATGTAGAATATAGATATTCAGATAATATCTTTTCAACTTTCAAAGCACGCAGAGAGATTAATGATTTTTACTACAATATTGTAAAAGCATTTAATGACTATCCTAAATGGTGGAAATAATATCTTAAGGCAATAAAAAACCTGCCGGTGCAGGTTCACTTTATCTTTCCATGACAGTTTTTATATTTTTGCCCATTACCACAATCACACAGATTGTTTCACTTACGCTTTCAGGTGATTTTTACTTATATCATCGACTATATCTTTGAAACCTAAAATTTCTGATGCATAAATGACAAGACCTAAGTTTAACATTGTACTAGTGATAACTTTTTGCTTAGATAATGCAGCAGCTGTAAACTTTTTCGGCCTATTAAAATCAGAAATGTATCATAGCTATCGTTTTCGAGGTGCCGATTAACTGATTGATTAAATTGATAAATATATAGAGTGTTACAATACCAAACGGATCAAAGCCAAATTAAAAGGCCTGACTCTGGTTGAATATCGAAATCAGGCCTTACAAGCCGCTTCACTAAAAGTGTTCAACTTTATGAAGTCACTTCAGGGTCATCATCTTTTATTTATTAAATCTGTAAATGTTCAAATCATTTGAGTCCATAATTCATAAGCTCAAGCTTGGCGCTATTGAAATATCAATACCTTTTGTATATCAAAACCATTTTCACTAGCAAAGCTAAGATATTCATTTAGTAACTCAAGCGGCATGGTTGGTGTACGAGATAATACCCAGAGATAATCTTTATCAGGCCCAACAACCAATGAATATTGATAGTTATCATCAAGCTTAATGATATTATAGCCACCATAGAAAGGACCAAAGAATGAAACTTTCAAAGCTCCCATATCGGAGGATTCAACAAAATAGGCTTTTCCTATACTCTCCTTCCATTTTTTACTATCTGCACTCCATCCTCTATTAATGACTTTGACTCCGCCGTCATCACGAAGAGAATAATTTGCAGAAACTTGGGTTAGCCCTTTTTCAAACCGATTATCTATTCTGGCCACTTCATACCACTCGCCAAGATAACGAGATAAATCAAAATTCTTAACTGGTGATATATCTTTTGGCACTTTAACGCTACATCCATTAAGTAAAAGCATACTTAAAAACATAAAGACTGACTTTATCTGCATTGTAACCCCGCTCAATATTCACCAGTGAGATACTATCTTACAAAAAAACTGTGGCCTTTCCTAACCAATTAGGCAATGCCATGGATGATAACAACAAAAGAATGCCAACTAATAAATATTGGAAAACATGAAGCATACGGATAAATAGCTCTTTTAATATCATAGAGTGTACCCTTTATTGCCAATGTTGATTAACCACCAAAATAAAATTAACAGTTAAAATATAGCAGCTTATTTCGTTTGTCAGGTACCTATAATGACATCTATTCCACAACGATATAATGGTTTAATACTGGCACTATGACTATCTATAGGTAAAAAATAGTAATCAGATTGTTCTGCTATAATTAAAAGTGACCTTTTGTAACTTATAACTTCACACTAAAAGGAAGATAATATGTTGAAAAAAATTAGTTTCCTCATCTGCTCATTAGCAGTTGCTTTCACATTAACTGCCTGTAACACCACTAAAGGTGTTGGTGAAGACATAGAGGCGGGAGGAGAGGCAATACAAAGAGCGGCGCAGTAAAGCCTATCTTCTTACCTAAAACACTAGAGGATATATTTATTTTTAATCTTCTAGTGTTTACTTATTCATTTAACGAAGCTCAAATTTTTATTTTCTTTTCTATATTTATTTACACTTGATTTGTGTGAAAACTATTACTTCATTTTAGTTACCAGTCCTTTCCATTGTTTCCCACCTGCATAAGTCCAGCGACGTAGCTCATTACATGCCCCGTGAATATCGTCAGAGTTGAGTTTCTTTAGCAGCGTTGAGCGAGAGAAAGCACTCCTCCGCCGTAGTAATAACTCCCTGCGGAGCGTTCCGTGATTAGAGTTAATAGAAAGCTACTAGATACAGTAGCCTAGATTTAGATTCATAGGACTAATACTTATTCAAGATAAGTTAAAATTGCTTCTTGACTATTGCCAAGGAATTCATTTCAAATAAGTATATCAATGCAGTACAATGAACTAATTTCTATATAGGGCGTGCATATGACACATCAAATCAAGCCTGAGTCAGATAATATCACCCAACCATATTGGCCTACTTTGAAGCTCATATTGAGCTCTCTTATTGTTTTTAATTTCTACTTAAATTTAGCTGATAAAAATAAGATTTCATTTCTTATTGGTATTTTCGACTTAACATTAATTCCTATGTTTGTATTCATAGTTGCATTCGTAACGAAGAATGCAACGTGGAAATCTTTGAAGCTTAGTTTACTTTCGTCTCTTATAATTTATATAACATTTCAAACAGTTGATGCAATTCCACTGTATTTTTCAGGTGAATTAAGTTTAAAACTTTATATCTTTGAACCCCAGAATGGAGTATGGTTTTTTTTAGCCACGCCTGTTTGGCAAGCTTTTTTTTTATTGTTACCACCAAAATTAAAATCCAATAGATTAATATTATTTTGTATTTTGATAGTATCATTAGTTTTTTCTTATTTAGCAAGTAATTACTTAATTAACTTATCAAGCTTTTTCTCTATTATTATATATTTCCCATTCTTTATAATTGCTTATTTAATTAATAATGAAAAAGTATCTTCGCTTAGAAAAAAACCTTATTTTATAATTGTAATCACTACAGCTTTAGCTATAACCGCACTCTATCATGAGGAAAGTATCAATAGGCTAATTATAGACATAACTAAAACTGATTTTATATCATCTTTTTTTGTTATTTATATTTTAAAATTCTTTATAAGTATAGTTTTAGGTTCTAGCATTATTTATTTCGCTTTATCAACTGATAAATATGCAAAAGTATCAAACAATGCTTTAGGTGTTTATTTAATCCATCCTATTATTTGCTTTGTTTTATTACAAACCTTAACTTATTTTCATGTGGAATATAGTTTATTAGTAATAATATTATTAACATTATCAACTATTAGCATCGCACTTTTATTAGCTTTTAACTCAACCATTCACTGGTTCATTGAACCTAAGTTAAATATCAACAAATTAACACATTAGGACTGCTTGAAAATCACTCCCTTACCGCATGAGATTTGCTACATTGGTACCAGTTACCAATGTAGCCTAGCCAATTACAATGTCATTGCAGTAATTAAACATATAGACATGCAAAGAAAAGTTGCTTGGATTAATCCAGAAGATAGCAAATCAGGTAAGGCCATTGGAGTGGCATTAAATGATACATCATGTCAGGCACTGCGTAACCAGATTGGCAACCATCATAAATGGGTGTTTGTACACAAAGAGGCTGCAAATAGAAATGACGGAACAATGGCTCAGGAAATCAGAAAAATGAGAGTTGACAATAATCGTTCTTGGAACTCGGTATTAAAAAGAGCTGGAATTGAAGACTTAAGGTTTCATGATTTAAGACACACAGGGGTAAGCTAGCTTGTTCAAGCAGGAGTTCCATTATCAATCAATGACATGCTAGTGGTGGCTAATATATTGATAAATTTGGTGGGTTGTGGGGGGTTCGAACCCCCGACCAATTGATTAAGAGTCAACTGCTCTACCGACTGAGCTAACAACCCGATGGCAAATATTTAACGCCTATCATTTGGTACAGTCAATGTTATTCTGCTATTTTTATTGCGTAAGTTAATTTTAAGTTGCGAATGTTAAATATATATTTGCTACAGATTAATTTATAACCGCTTCGATTTTAGTAAGCTAACTTTTCCTTACTATAATTGAGATTTATGTCACAATATTTAACGCAAACATAACCACATAAATAAAAAAATATTGTGGCTAAACATCATAAATCACTACCGGATATTTTACTGTATGGAAGAAAATGCGACGTCAAACTCGACTCAGCCCTCAGCTGATCGTAACCAATTACAACGCAGTCTTAGTAACCGCCATATTCAACTAATTGCTATTGGCGGTGCAATTGGTACTGGCCTATTTATGGGCTCAGGTAAAACTATCTCACTCGCTGGGCCCTCTATCATATTCGTTTATATGATAATCGGCTTCATACTATTTTTTGTTATGCGGGCAATGGGAGAATTACTCCTCTCTAATCTCAACTATAAATCATTCAGTGATTTCTCGGCAGACTTAATCGGTCCATGGGCAGGTTTCTTTGTTGGCTGGACGTACTGGTTTTGCTGGGTTATCACCGGTATTGCTGACATTATTGCAATCACAGCCTATGTCAGCTTTTGGGCACCCGACTACCCTGAATGGATAACTTCATTCATCTGTGTCATCACCCTACTAACCTTAAACTTAGTTTCTGTCCGACTCTTTGGTGAAATGGAATTTTGGTTTGCTATGATCAAAATAATTGCCATTATTGCTTTAATTGCAGTCGGTGGGACTCTTATTGCAATAAACTTCCAATCACCGGCCGGCCATACTGCTTCATTAAGCAACATCTGGAATGATGGTGGTATGTTCCCTATGGGGATCAGTGGCTTTTTTGCCGGTTTCCAAATTGCTATATTTGCCTTTGTCGGAATTGAGCTAGTTGGTACTGCGGCAGCAGAAACGCGTGACCCAGAAAAATCACTTCCTAAAGCTATTAATGCCATACCTATTCGTATCATTGCATTTTATGTATTGTCTTTAATTGTCATTATGGCAGTTACGCCATGGCGCACAATTTTAGCCGACAAAAGCCCATTTGTAGAAATGTTTGTCCTAATCAGTTTACCTGCCGCGGCAAGTATCGTGAATTTTGTTGTACTAACCTCAGCAGCTTCATCAGCTAATAGCGGTGTTTTTTCAACTAGTCGTATGCTATTTGGTCTTTCCAAAGAAGGTGATGCGCCAAAACAGTTTAGCCAGTTATCGAAAAAAGCCGTTCCAGCAACTGGACTAATTTTTACCTGTATCTGTTTGAGTTTTGGTATCGTTCTAATCTATTTTATCCCCGATATCATGCATGCCTTTACATTGGTGACGACGGTATCTGCGATATTATTTATGTTTGTTTGGAGCATGATCTTATACAGCTATCTCAATTTCCGGAAAAGACGCCCTGAACTACATAAAGCTTCGCGTTACAAAATGCCAGCAGGCATCATAATGTCTTGGGTTAGCTTAGCCTTTTTTGCTTTTATGATTGTACTACTCGCATTCCAGCACGATACTCGGCAAGCGCTGATTGCTACGCCAGTTTGGTTTATTATCCTATTTGTTGGCTACCAAATTGTTAAAAGACGTAAAGTAAGTTAAGTTGATTGAATGAATGACAAAAAGGCCAGCGAGTTGAAAATAACTCGCTGGCCTTTTAAGTGATATTTTCTGAATATGTTAACTTATCATCTATTTAACTTTATATTCAGCTTCCGCTTCATCAAAACGAGCCTGTGCAATAGCACTTGGCGCTTTAGTTATCATACTGACCACAACTATTGCAATCGCGGCAAATAAGAAGCCTGGAATAATTTCGTATAAATCAAACCACTTATACTTCATCCATACTAATACTGTAATGGCACCAACAAGCATTCCAGCCAAGGCACCAGTTCTGGTCATCCGTTTCCAAGTGACCGACAGTAAAACCACTGGACCAAAGGCAGCACCAAATCCAGCCCACGCATTACTCACTAAAGACAAAACTTTATTGTTAGGGTCGCGAGCGATATAAATCGCAATAGCAGCAACGAGCAATACCATGCAGCGTCCGACCCAAACTAACTCTTTTTGGCTAGCATTTTTACGAACAAAGGGCTTATATAAATCTTCTGTTAACGCACTTGCACAAACGAGTAATTGGCAACTCAACGTACTCATTACTGCGGCTAAAATTGCAGACAGTAAAATACCCGCGATCCATGGATTAAACAGAATTCCAGCTAACTCCATAAAAATACGTTCATTATTTTTTATTACCGCGCCTGCTTGGCCCGGATTCATTTCAAAATAACCAATACCGAAGAAACCAACCGCAATTGTGCCGCCAAGACATAACACCATCCATGTCATACTAATACGCCTAGCTGAACGAATGGTACGATGTGAATCTGCGGCCATAAAACGCGCTAAAATGTGTGGCTGCCCAAAATAGCCTAAACCCCATCCTAGTAATGAAAGAATGGCGATAAAGTTCATGCCTTTAAACATATCCAGATATTCAGGATTTTTTGCCTTAATAACTTCAATAGAAGTATCAATACCGCCCATAGATAAAATGACCACAATCGGCGTCAATATCAGCGCGAAAATCATCAGTGACGCTTGAACAGTATCCGTCCAACTGACTGCAAGGAAACCGCCTAAGAATGTATAGGCAATAGTTGCTAATGCTCCAAGCCACATGGCTTTTTCATAACTGATGTTAAAGGTGCTTTCAAATAATAAGCCCCCTGCAACAACCCCTGAAGCGCAGTAAATCGTAAAGAAAACTAAAATAACGACCGCTGAAATAATACGCAGAATTTTACTATTATCTTCAAAACGGCTTGTAAAGTAGTCCGGCAATGTCAATGCATTGTTATTTTTTTCTGTTTGTACACGCAAACGACCCGCGACAAATAACCAATTCAAATAGGCGCCTAAACTCAAACCAATGGCTATCCAACTTTCAGAAATACCCGCAATAAAAATAGCGCCGGGTAACCCCATCAGTAACCAGCCACTCATATCAGAAGCTCCAGCAGAAAGGGCGGTAACAACACTTCCTAAACTGCGTCCTCCAAGAATGTAATCATCAAAGTTTTTTGTTGAACGATAAGCAAGGTAGCCTATCAGCAACATGCCAAAAATATATACGATGAACGTGATGATCATCGGAGTACTTACATTCATCCGTTGTCTCCATAGAATTACTTATTAGTGAGTTATCTTTATAAAAATCATTGATAACTTGTCACTATATGATGTGGCACATAATTGCACAGTTGCAATTTTTTCATGCTCATCATTTATGTTGTGATTGTTTGCGTTGCACTTATTTTATTAGTTTAACCAGCACATGCTAAACAAAGTCACATGTAATTAACAAGAAATTAACCGAATTTTATTCTATAAATAGAAGCCATATCACAAATGTTAAAGTTATAAGTTAAATTATCAATTAATTGATTAACTAATCCCTCAACCTTACAAAGGTTATAATTAACTGATATACATATATAATTATTATTTTAGGCTGATAAAAACAAGCGTTGTTTCACATTTTAGCTACAATCATGATTAACAATGTTGCACAAAGTTGCAACACTGAGATAATGTTGTGTAACTTTTCTATTTTAAATACTGATGAATTAGAGGAATTAAGATGAGTAGCACAACAACTATGGGTGTAAGACTTGATGAAGCAACTCGAGAACGCATTAAAGCGGCCGCTCAACGTCTTGATCGCACCTCACATTGGTTGATCAAACAAGCTATCTATACTTATTTAGAACAACTCGATAATGAACAATTTATGCCTGAGTTGTCAGCCAATATGGACGCTAAAGATAACCAATTGATTAATGAAGATTTATCTATAGAGACTCATTATCAGCCATTCTTAGATTTCGCAGAACATATTTTACCTCAATCTGTAAAACGCTCAGCCATCACTTCCGCATACCGTATTCCAGAAACCCAAGCCGTATCCATGCTATTGCAGCAAGCGCAACTCCCCCCAGAGCAAGCAGAAGCAGCGCATAAGCTGGCTTATTCCATCGCTGAAAAATTACGTAATCAAAAAAGCAGCACAGGTCGAGCTGGATTAGTACAAGGGCTATTACAAGAGTTCTCGCTTTCCTCTCAAGAAGGCGTGGCGCTAATGTGCCTCGCTGAAGCCCTGCTCCGTATTCCAGATAAAGCCACTCGTGATGCACTTATTCGTGACAAAATCAGTAATGGAAATTGGCAATCCCATTTAGGTCAAAGTAGCTCGATGTTTGTTAATGCAGCAACATGGGGATTACTGTTTACCGGCAAGCTAGTATCAACACATAATGAAGCCAAATTGTCTTCATCATTAAACCGTATTCTAAGTAAAAGTGGTGAACCCTTGGTACGCAAAGGCGTTGATATGGCGATGCGTTTGATGGGTGAGCAATTTGTTACCGGTGAGACTATCGCTCAAGCCTTAGCCAATGCGCGTAAATTAGAAGACAAAGGCTTCCGCTATTCTTATGACATGCTCGGTGAAGCAGCTTTAACCGAAAAAGATGCTCAAGATTATATGGTGTCTTATCAACAAGCTATCCATGCAATCGGCAAAGCATCTAACGGCCGCGGTATTTATGAAGGACCGGGTATTTCAATCAAACTTTCAGCATTACACCCTCGCTATAGCCGTGCGCAATATGATCGTGTCATGGATGAACTCTATCCACGCTTATTGTCTTTGGTACTACAAGCCCATCAATATGATATTGGCATTAATATTGATGCGGAAGAAGCTGACCGTTTAGAGATTTCTTTAGATTTACTCGAAAAACTGTGCTTTGAGCCGCAGTTGGCAGGCTGGAATGGTATTGGTTTTGTCATTCAGGCGTATCAAAAACGCTGTCCATTTGTCATTGATTCTATTATTAATCTTGCACAGCGTAGCAACCGCCGCTTAATGATCCGTTTAGTTAAAGGTGCGTACTGGGATAGCGAAATTAAGCAGGCTCAAGTTGATGGGCTCGAAGGCTATCCAGTTTATACTCGTAAAGTGTATACTGACGTTTCCTATATTGCCTGCGCTCGTAAACTACTCTCTGCCCCTAACTTAATTTATCCTCAATTTGCAACTCATAACGCACATACGCTTTCGGCTATTTATCAATTAGCAGGTCAAAACTATTACCCAGGTCAATATGAATTCCAATGTTTGCATGGCATGGGTGAACCATTGTACGAACAAGTCGTGGGTAAAGTTGCTGATGGCAAGTTAAATCGCCCATGCCGTATTTATGCACCCGTTGGTACCCATGAAACACTATTAGCCTATTTAGTTCGTCGACTATTGGAAAATGGTGCCAATACATCCTTTGTTAACCGTATTGCAGATGGCACAATTCCTTTAGATGAGCTTGTAGCGGATCCGGTTAAAGATGTTATTGAACTGGCAAAAACAGAAGGCCAAATAGGTTTACCACATCCGAAAATAGCATTGCCTCGAGATTTATATGGAAAACGCCGAGTCAATTCAATGGGTCTTGACCTGTCGAATGAACACCGCTTAGCATCTTTATCCAGTGCACTATTGACTGCCGCAATGCAGGAAAAAATAGCCGCGCCATTATTAGGTGCAGACTTCCAATCAGAGCAACCTACACCTGAAGCGATAGCTATCATCAACCCCGCTTGCCATCGTGATATTGTTGGTCATGTACGAGAAGCCACTGAGCAAGAAGCCAATCATGCATTAAATATTGCGAACGATGCGGGCGCAATTTGGTTTGCAACCCCACCATCTGAACGGGCAGCTATTTTATTGCGTGCAGCCGATCTTATGGAACAACAGTTGCAGCCACTTCTAGATGTGCTAGTTCGCGAAGCAGGAAAAACCTATGAGAATGCAATTTCAGAAATCAGAGAAGCAGTTGATTTCTTAAATTATTATGCAACTCAAGTTCGCGACGACTTTGATAACAATACCCATCGTCCTCTTGGCCCAGTGGTTTGCATTAGCCCTTGGAACTTCCCGCTAGCCATTTTTACGGGACAAATTGCAGCGGCGCTCGCAGCTGGTAACCCTGTACTTGCAAAGCCTGCGGAGCAAACACCACTGGTTGGCGCAATTGCGGTTTCAATTTTACACCAAGCAGGTATTCCAACAGATGTGCTGCAATTCCTACCCGGAAAAGGCGAAACTATTGGTGCAAAACTGGTGGGTGACGAACGTGTTCGCGGCGTAATGTTTACGGGTTCAACAGAAGTTGCCGGACTATTACAGCGCAATATTGCAGGTAGACTTGATGCACAAGGTCGCCCGACCCCTCTCATCGCGGAAACGGGCGGGCTGAATGCGATGATAGTAGATTCATCAGCACTCACCGAACAGGTTGTCACTGATGTTGTTGCATCAGCATTTGATAGCGCAGGTCAACGTTGCTCAGCCTTACGTATTCTTTGTATTCAAGATGACGTCGCCGAACGTACAATCCGTATGTTAAAAGGGGCGATGGAAGAGTGCAGAATGGGTAATCCAGAGCATCTTTCGACCGATATTGGCCCAGTTATTGATAAGGAAGCCAAAGAAAATATTGAACAGCATATTCAGCAAATGCGCAGCAAAGGCAAAATGGTATTCCAAGCTGCTTTTGAAAACAAAGATGATCAGCAAGAGCAAATGGAAGGAACCTTTGTTAAGCCAACATTGATTGAGCTTGATGATGTCAGTGAATTGAAAAAAGAAGTTTTTGGCCCTGTTCTACATGTCGTTCGCTACAAGCGTGAAGATCTCGAGTCAATTGTTAATCAAATCAATGCTACAGGTTATGGACTAACTTTAGGTGTTCATACCCGTATTGACGAAACAATCAATCAAGTTATTGCCATAGCTAAAGTCGGCAACTTATATGTTAACCGTAATATGGTCGGTGCTGTCGTTGGTGTGCAACCATTTGGTGGTGAAGGTTTATCGGGTACCGGACCAAAAGCAGGTGGTCCACTGTATCTATATCGCTTACTGAGTGAACGTCCAGAAAATGCAGTTTGTCACACGCTAGAAAGACAAGATAGTGAATTGCCAATGGATGCAAGTGCACGCTCCCAGTTACTAATGCCTTTTGATGAACTCTCTTTATGGGCACAAAAACACGATCAACTAATTGAACCTACGGTTATCGAACAATTTTCTCGTCTCACACAAGCGGGAACTTCTCGTTTATTACCGGGACCTACAGGTGAACGAAATACCTATACCCTACGCCCTCGCGGAACGATACTGTGTATTAGTGATAATGAAAAAGATTGTTTAGTCCAATTGGCAGCAGTATTAGCAAGTGGTTGCCAATCACTGTGGCCTGAAGATGAACTTCATCAGAAACTATTTAAGTCACTACCAGAAAAAGTGCGCAATACTATTGCATTGACAAAAAACTGGCAAGAATTTCAAGGGCAAATTGAAGGGGTTATTTATCACGGAGATAGCGACCAACTAAAAGACATTTGCCAAGCGGTTACAACACGTAAAGGACCAATAATTTCTGTTCAAGGTTTTGAGCGTGGAGAAACGAATTTACGTATAGAACGACTTGTTCATGAACGATCATTAAGCGTAAATACGGCAGCAGCAGGTGGAAATGCTAGCCTCATGACAATAGGTTAAAATGCAAAGACCTGAACCTATTTAATTAGGTTCAGGTCATACTTTATATTACTCACTCTCTCCCCTATTCATTCCAACGTATTAATCTCTTAATATTAATTAATCATTCACCAATATTAAAAAAATTTTTATTTTTTAATAGAAAAAATAGCATGATTAAATCAAACAAAAAAATTAATTAAGGTTGAGAAAATTTGAGTGTTCCTAAAACGGCAAAAGGTGTCCAGAGGACACCAATTTCATTATTAACAAGAAAAATTAGATTAACCACCTAATTTTTATTATGTTTTAATGTCTATTAGTTCTTTTCTGATTCCCAATATAAATACTGCTCATACTTACGTAAGGCAATATTATAATTACTGAATGCAGAATCAGTCATTTTTTCACTTAATTGCTCTTGAACCTTGCTTGCAGCAAATTCTTTCATCGAGAAATTAGATGAAGACAGCAGTTCGTCTAAACGGCGTAGACGGACAACATATTCACGAACGGTACTATGGCTCATCTCAGTCTGTAAGAACAAATACTGTTTAAATGACATAATATCAAAATAATCAGTATTGCTATTGCAGTAAATTTCACTACAAAAACGACAAAGTGCAGTAAATTTACCCTGCAGCTCTACCCACGCGCTCTCATCGACTAATTCAGTCATATCAGCGATAGCTTCTTTATTTAAGATGTCATCGTTGAATACTAAAGAAATACGATCAAGCGTCTTGTGACAATGTGCACAATGAGTTTGGCTGTGTTTAAAATCTTTGATGTAACGGCTCAGTGGCCGTTTCTTTACAATAGAAGCAGACATAATGGTAAAGCCCTGTGTGTAAGTCTAAATATAAAATTGTAACAATATAAATCTTGTTACATACATGTCATGCCCATAGCATTAATAAAATGTCTACTATGTTGCATAGTGATACGACCTAAGCCGCATCTATTTTTCTTACTTTCCCTTTAGGCGAATATTCATCCTGAGAATGTAATGTAAGAAATTTTATTTCCCTTTGTCTGACACATTCTAACTCGTCTATCACTCTTTGGCGAATTTCTACAACGAGTAAATTTTGATACGAATTTGATTTAGCGTCAACTAAGAAAAAATATTTATTGTTAATTATGTACACATAATTTTAACCTAAGATTCCGATTCTCGATCGGCCTAAGGGGGAAGACTTTACCTGATAATTCGAGTTTCGTACAAAGGAAATTTGATTTAAAAATCAATCTTATACTCATACAAAGGTTTAAATCGTAAATTTGTGATTCAGCTCACTTTTCTCTTCTATAATAGCATCTTAAATGTACAGCTTATAATTCTGACAATATTGAATAGGCAGACATATGCCGAATTACGTAAAAAATAATTTACACTTTTCATTTTTTATTCTGTATTTACTGCATATACAAAAAAGTTATAAATATGAGTGAAATTGTTATAACACTCTAAAATTTCAGTTTATATCTGAAATGCGCTCATAATATTTAGTTATTTTTACTTAGTGAACAGTTTGTTTGTCATATGGCAAAATAGTTAGAATACGCATCTACTACATAACAACGCCATAACTAAAATCAGATTGAAAAACAAAAAATCAACATACTGATAACGAAAAATAAGATAAAAGCTACTATTTAATATTTTTATAGAGTGATATTTTTATATTATGCCATTTAAGACACTGTCACTAATAAAATTAGTGCTTAATTGATTGATTTAAAAGCCATTTGACGCGAACGATAATACGTAAAAATCACATCTTACTTTTAGGATTTGTTACAATTGATATTAAAAACTTCTCTTATATACTTTGTTTTGCAATATTTATAACTAAATAATTTAAAAGGTTGATTATGAAAAAGTTAATTTTAGCTTGTAGTATGGGGTTATTGGCACTGACAATCACTGCTTGTTCTGAAGAAGAAAAGAAAAGTGAAGTTGCTGGTGCAACTGAAACTTGTAATGCTTACTTCGCAGAAGTTGATAGTTTAATTGCAAAAGCTTCAGAAAATCCGCAAGCAAAAGCGCAGTTAGATGCGATGAAAGGTCAATTGGAAGAAGGCAAAAAACAAGTTGCAGCACTGCCTAAAGATCAACAAGACCAAGCCTGTCAGCAAGGTATTGATGCAATGAAACAAATGAAAACTGCTTTAGGTCTGTAATAAGCCGAATTCAGTTTAGTACACGAAAGAGTCATATTTTGGCTCTTTCTGTTTAAACCTATTCCTCTTTATGCATTGTTATACAATCCATTCTATAAATACCCATCTTATTATCTAATAAAAAATTAGTATCTAAAATAAAAAGTCATACATTATAACTCACTGATTTATTATCATTTATTTTATAATCAAAGACAAATAAATATGAAACATTAAGTCTAACTCGCTTATAATATCTAAATAGATTATCAATAATAAGCAGTAGAGACACGCATGTCCCTACTGCCTCATTTTTATTTTATAACCACGTTCCAAATCGTTTTATATAAAACTGTTTCATTAACTGAGCCACAACACAATAGCTTACTAATGTTAAAACAAGCCATGGGAAATACTCAATAGGTAAAGGCTGCAATCCAATCATTTCACCAAATGAAGAAAATGGAATATAAAGTCCTAATGCCATCACAATTCCGGTTGTTAATAATACAGGCAAGGCAGCTGTACTTTGAATAAATGGAATTTTTTGTGTTCGTAACATATGAACGACCAGTGTTTGCGATAACAGTCCTTCAACAAACCATCCTGATTGGAAAAGAGCCTCATGTGATATATTGTTGGCTTCAAATACATACCACATAAGCGCAAATGTTGTGATATCAAAAATAGAAGATGTTGGGCCAATCCAAATCATAAAGCGGCCGATATTTTTTGAATCCCATTTACGAGGACGTTTTAAAAATTCTTTATCCATTTTATCCCAAGGTAATGCTAATTGGGACATATCGTACAATAAGTTTTGAACCAATAAATGAATCGCTAACATCGGTAAGAAAGGAATAAATGCACTAGCAATTAAGACTGAAAATACATTCCCGAAGTTTGAGCTCGCCGTCATATTCAAATACTTAATAATATTACCGAACGTCTCTCTTCCTTTGATTACCCCCTGCTCTAAAACCATTAAATCCTTTTCAAGCAAAATAATATCCGCTGATTCTTTCGCAATATCGGTTGCTGTATCGACAGATATTCCCACATCAGCATCGCGCAAAGCGGGTGCATCATTGATACCATCACCTAAAAATCCAACTGTGTGCCCATTAGCTTGTAATCGTTTCAGTATTCTCGATTTTTGTAATGGTGTTAGCTTACAAAAAACAGAAACTTGCTCAACCCTTTGACTCAGCTCCTCGTCACTGAGCACCTCTACTTCGAGTCCACTCATAATTTCACTGACATTTAACCCAACATCATGGCAAATTTTTTCAGTAATAATCGCGTTATCACCAGTAAGTACTTTTACTGTCACCCCATTTTCACGTAATGCGGCAATAGCTTTTATAGCACTTTCCTTTGCAGGATCAAGAAACGTTAAAATACCTTGTAATTCAAGTTGTTGTTCTACCTTGGCAGATAAAGGTAAATGCGCTTCTGAATTATTCAGCACCCGAGTTGCAAGTAATAAAACACGAAAACCTTGTTTATTATAATGACTAACAAGTTCTGTTATTTTCTCTCTTGCAGATTCATCTAAAGAGCATAACTCACCATTTTGTTGATAATATTGGCATGCAGCAAGCATCTCTTCTGCTGCACCCTTACAAATTAATAAGGCATCTCCTTCTGGAGTCATAACTGAAACCGATAGCTTGCGACGAATAAAATCAAAAGGAAGCTCATCAATTTTTTGATAGCCTTTTAATTGCTCAATCTTTTCGTTGCCTCTGCCACGACGAACAATAGCTTGATCCATCATGTTCTTAGCACCACTTTGATGGAAACTATTTAGCCATGCTAACTGCAAAACCTTATTGTCGGTTTGCCCATAGCTATCCAGATAGTGTTCTAAAATAATACGATCTTGCGTTAATGTGCCGGTTTTATCCGTGCATAGCACATCCATTGCCCCAAAGTTTTGAATTGCATTTAATCTTTTAACAATCACTTTGTGCTTAGACATTGCGATTGCACCCTTTGCAAGATTCGAACTCACGATCATAGGTAGCATTTCAGGCGTTAAACCAACAGCAACCGCCAATGAGAATAGCGTCGCTTCAAACCAGTCTCCTTTCGTAAATCCATTGATTAATAAAACAATTGGAACCATGACTAGCATGAATCTTATTAACAACCAACTCACACTATTGACGCCACGATCAAACGCGGTCTGAGCCCGACTACCAACAATTGATTTAGCCAACGATCCTAAATACGTTTTTCCACCTGTAGCAACCACTATTCCTCTCGCAGTCCCACTTGTGACATTCGTTCCCATCAAACAAATATTAGAGATCTCTAATAATTCATTCTCTGACGGAGAGATAGCATCACTACTTTTGGCGGTTATATCCCCAAGCGTGTCATATTTTTCAACTGGGATGGATTCTCCCGTTAAAATTGCTTGGCTAATAAATAAATCTCTTGATTCAACTAACTTGAGATCGGCAGGCACCATATCTCCGGCAGATAATAAAACAATATCACCAGAAACAAGGCATTTGATAGGCACTTCTTTACGCGTGGAGCGGCCAGTTTTACTATCTCTTCGAAAAACAGTTGCGGTAGTTCGAACTAAGGATTTCAATGCTTCCGCGGCTTTATTCGTTCTATACTCCTGCCAAAAACGTAATAAACCACTCAGAAGAACCATGGTGACGATAATAATAACGCCAGTTAAATCAGTTTCTTCTCCATGACGCTCTGGAATGAGAAAATCAGTAAAAAAACTCACCACAGCTAATATGATTAATACAAAAATAAAGGGATTTTTAAATGAGGAAATTAGTTGTTTCCAAGCTGGGGGGGCTTTTTCATGAGCAACTTCATTTTCACCGTCAGTCACCAAGCGATCTAAAGCTTCGTTTTCAGATAACCCAAGCATGTTAGTTTGATACTCATTGAGCACTTGCTCGATGCTTTTACTCGCTTGTTCGCCAACAATATATTTTTGACGTGCAGGTATTTTCACGCTTTTGCGTTGATGTCTTAATTCAGTCATAACATTATCTCGAATACAGCACTATGTGCTTTTTCAAATGCTATCTAACTGAAAAAGAATTATATTTTCAGCTAGATAGCGTCGTTTTATATCTCCATGACGGAGGGTGGTCGTCCATTTCGGCTCCTATAGTTAATTAACTTTCGGCATTCAAGCAGGTAGCTCTGATGCCACTTTCCAATTGATAGCACTAACACTTTGTTCAAGACTAATACGGCATACCAATGCTTCTATTTCTTTTTGCTCCGCTGGTGTCGCAAGGAATTCAGCGCAAACTTCTAATTGTTCCGGTTTTAAAGTATCAGCACTACTGAGAGATTGCAGGCGGATATGCAATCCATTAATTGCTTGTAAAATCAACGTTCTAACTAAAATCTCATCATTTTGATGACACATTACTCGCATTTTGTAACGCTGCTCTACATCAAGCGCTTGCTGCTGAGGTTGTCGATTAATACGTGATGCCGCTTCTCTTAACAAAATATTGGCGCAAAGGATTAACAATGTTGCCATCCATGCTAAGGAATATTGACCAAGGCCACATAAAACACCAATTCCAGCGGAACACCAAAGCGTTGCAGCTGTGTTCAAACCGCGAATATTCATCCCTTCACGCATGATCACTCCGGCCCCTAGAAAGCCAATACCCGACACTACTTGTGCCGCAATACGACCTGGGCTATCAGGTGATGTTGTCACTGAACTCAGAATAAAAACGGCCGCGCCTGTGGCAACTAACGCATTGGTTCGCAGACCAGCCATACGTTGGCGCCATTGACGTTCAGCCCCAATTAATGCCCCCATACACATAGCGGCAATTAGATTTAAAATATCAGGAGTAAAAAGCATAATTGCTCCTCCAAAAATGAATTGGATAGCGATATATATACTTAATTAAAAGCATATAGCCTAATTATTGAATAACAGCGTTATTCGAATACTATTAGCTATTGCCTGGAGGGAATAAAGAATAAAAATAGATCAACATAATACTCACCCAATACAGCCGTAGTGAATTACTCATAAAAATGAAATAATACTCATATAAATATTAGGGGTATGCGTGATAGGAATATCAGACACCGCCCGCCATAGTGGCAAGCAGTTAAAAGAAAAGACGATTAATTACTTGCCATACATTAAGTTTTTAGTACAACTCTGACTGTCCAATTAATAATCTCCGTAATAAAAGCTGAGCTGAGTATAGAGGCGTAATTTTTGTAAGTAAAGAATAAAATGTTAATAAATAGAATATTATTAATCCCTTTATTTATTCTTATTCATCTATTGGTGTAACAAAAATACCTTCAGTACTTTCTTTTTCATTAAAGAACCAAATACCACCTGGATATTCAGGTAATGAAATTAAATACATAACCCCTTCATTAAAAGGTTCAATCAATAGTATTGTCCCTTCGCGACGCGCTTGCCCATCAGTTTTAACATAAACGCGATCATTAATTTTCATAATATAAAAATCCTCCAATTTAAAGTTAACCTAAGACTGTCAATGTAGCGCATACGAAAAAGCCCGTCATTAAAAATGACGGGCTTTAGAAAATTAGTTACGTAATTTAGCTTAGATAGCGTTTACGTTAGCAGCTGCTGGACCTTTAGCACCATTTTCGATGGTGAATTCAACTTGCTGGCCTTCTGCCAGAGTTTTGAAACCAGCGCCTTGAATGGCTGAGAAGTGTACGAATACGTCTTTGCTACCATCAGCTGGAGTGATGAAACCGAAGCCTTTAGACTCGTTGAACCACTTAACTTGACCTTTCATTTTGTCGGACATTTGCACTTTTCCTATATAACATCAAAAAAACTTGCCTTTTGGCATAATATGGCCAGAGTCAGCTATTTAATAGGGAAGTACCAAGATATTGTGTCAGGATAAAAAATCATCAATAACAATAATGCTACTGACAACATTCTTCTTTATAACTCACTAACTTAGTCATCGTACATCAAATAGGACTGCTAAACAGGCCGACGTTTATTAACTCATGAGTAAAAGATAATAGCAACTATTTTATACCCACAAAGTATAATTTTTTGCTATTTTTTCGACTAGGTCACTTTTCACTTTTTTCATTAACAATGAATTTGCATTTTATTGATAATTTAAAGAATTTTTTAAATTTCACTGTGAAAAAAATCTAAAAATGTCAGTAAGAAAAATCTGATACAATGACAATCACATTAAATATTTTTTTTAACTGATATATAACAATTTCACCTACACATGATACCCTCATAGCATAGATGTTCTACTAGAGAGCTATCACATATGAATATTATCAAACAAATACTTATAGAAGATTTACAAACCATCAACGAGAATGAAAAACGTGATGGAAAACCTTATTTCAATAGTCAATTTTTGATCGGTCATCCCTATTTATGTATTGGTATGGTTGCTGCTTACATTCCATTAGCTATTATCCTTTGGTACGCACCTTACTTTGGCCCCTATTGGACACTGGGTATCACCCTATTATTCTTAATATTAACGAGCGTATTATTATTTGATGTTAAGCCTGTTTACCATTTTGACGATATCGGTATTCTTGATTTACGCGTCTGCTATAATGGTGAGTGGTTTGTTACTGAACCCGTATCTGATAATGCCATTAGTAAAATACTTGATTCAAAAGAAGTTAATAGTTCAATCAAGCAAGAAATTTCTCGTTTATTAGCATTAAAAGGGACAATTTCGTTTTACGATATTTATCACATTGCTTTTCCTGAGGTTTCAGTACCCGAACAAGCAAAACTTGCTACTCAAAATTAAGTTATATCAATCAACTAGCGTAAAAATCAGTCATAATGAGCAACGAATAAGCATCTGAATTTTTTTTATGTTTTTATCGTTGACAGCCTGAGGCGATGTCGTTAATATCCGCCTCGTTCTCAGGAACAAAGTAATTCCTCCATAGTTCAGTCGGTAGAACGGCGGACTGTTAATCCGTATGTCGCTGGTTCAAGTCCAGCTGGAGGAGCCAAATTTAAGAAGCCTGCCTTGTGCGGGCTTTTTGTTGTCTATCGTTTGCATTACGATTTAAAAATACCGCCTCCCCTTGCTAGACGCGGATCTCTAGCTATTATATTTTCAACTTTGTTATTATTTCATTATTACGACTTAATTTTCTTCTCAATCTTATAAACCTGCTTTATAACTTCTACTTTTTCATCTCTTTGGCTTAATTTCTCTACTTAGCGCCACTGCATGCCATCACTCGTTATTCCTTTTTACTTAATAACTTCGGCGATTAAGGAATGTTCTCATCTATATTCATATCCATCTTCGAATAGATAACATCCTAATTGCTTACTTAACACCCACTTAGTCATTTTTTTTATTTTTGTGCTTTACAAGTGAAAGCAGGATGGGTAATATGCGCCTCGTTCTCAGGAACAATGCAATTCCTCCATAGTTCAGTCGGTAGAACGGCGGACTGTTAATCCGTATGTCGCTGGTTCGAGTCCAGCTGGAGGAGCCAAATTTAAGAAGCCTGCCTTGTGCAGGCTTTTTGTTATTTGCAGTTTTTCGAAATAATATTGTTTAAAAAATTGCACGTAGCAAAACCCACGTAACAAACCAACAAATTTAATCTAGCTAAAGCGCCTCTCACGCTAAAATACCCTCGTCAACCTCCCCCTCTGATTTTATTTTACCTACCTCTATTTATAATTTACCGTTAAACATCAGATTGTTGTTTCCATTTTATTATCATTTTTACATTCCCATAATGCTTTTCGATGAAACTTCCGACAATTCGAGCAGATAACAGGCAGTCAGTGCAATTTTGTTGTTTTCCCCTTTGACATTAAAGGTGGAGGACGCTAATATCCTCTGCGTATTAAGGAGTTCCTCCATAGTTCAGTCGGTAGAACGGCGGACTGTTAATCCGTATGTCGCTGGTTCGAGTCCAGCTGGAGGAGCCAACTTAATATATCCTTTCTATTATTCTTACGTTATAAATCCTGTTGACTACCTTATTTAAAGTTCACCTCAACCAAAACAATAAATCTCACATACCCTTCAAAAATGATTAATTAACATAGCTATTTTTTTGCTTTCGCTTTATCATTCTTTCCCGGCCTGAGCACTCGGTTTATAAGTTAAAATTTATAATCCAGCTCAAACTCATATCCTACCTTTACGGAGCCGGTTTAATGACAACTGTAACTACCCTAACGATCCGCCGCCCAGACGATTGGCATGTTCATTTTCGCGACGATGAAATGTTAAAGACTGTTGTGCCGTTTACGAGTCAGTTTTTTGGTCGAGCCATTGTCATGCCTAACCTTGTCCCACCCATCACCACGATTGAAGCCGCCAAAGCATACCGTGAGCGCATCATACAGGCAGTCCCTACGGGACACCAATTTACACCATTAATGACCTGCTACCTCACAGACAGCGCTGATGCTAACGAAATAATTAAAGGCTTTCATGAAGGCGTCTTTGCAGCTTGTAAACTCTATCCTGCGAATGCAACGACTAACTCTAGTCACGGCGTCTCTGATATCAAAAAAATATATCCTGTGCTCGCTGCTATGGAACAAGCTGGCATGCCATTGCTTATCCATGGAGAAGTCACCGCAAGTCACATTGATATTTTTGACCGAGAAGCGCTATTTATTGAGCAAGTCATGTTGCCACTAAGGGCCCAATTTCCGCAATTAAAAGTTGTTTTTGAACATATTACAACCAAGGAAGCCGCCCAGTATGTCTTAGAAGCTAATGAGTTCACTGCTGCGACGCTCACACCACAACATTTGATGTTTAATCGCAACCACTTGCTTGTTGGTGGTGTTAGGCCACACTTGTACTGCTTGCCTATTTTAAAACGTAATATTCACCAAGTAGCACTACGTGAAGCAGTCGCTTCCGGTTGTGACCGTTTCTTCCTCGGAACGGATACCGCGCCACATATTCAATCACGTAAAGAGTCTTCTTGTGGCTGTGCGGGTGTATTTAACTCCCCGACTGCACTGCAAGCTTATGCAACAGTATTTGAAGAACTCGGTGCATTAGCCCATTTTGAAGCTTTCTGTTCATTGAATGGACCTAAATTCTACGGCCTCCCGGTTAATGAAGGCCATATCACGCTCACAAGAACCGAAAGTATAACTTGCGAGTCAATTCACTGTGATAACGATAAATTAATTCCATTCTTAGCAGGTGAAGACTCTCGTTGGTCTATCTCTATTACTAACGCATAATTTAATAGGGGGAGTTGAATAAGCTTCCCTTAATTTCTTTGAACGACATCACTTTATTTTTGCATTTACTGTCATTAATGTGAAAAATGATCTTTATTTGCTATCTTATTAGCCAAATCCTCTTATACTCAATATTGCTCGTTGTAAGCACTTTGCTCTTAGTCAGTTATAGATATTAATTATTTATCACGCCGTTTGATTAGGAGGTTTTCATGAATAGAAAAGATGATGTGATCCAAACCCACCCCGTTGTTGGCTGGGACATCAGTACTGTTGATGCATACGATGCAATGATGTTACGTCTGCATTATCTCCCAGAAAAAAATGAAAATATTGAGAGTGCCATTGTTGATAAAACAATGTGGTTAACAACAGATATCGCTAAACAACTTATTAATATTCTTCAAGCAGGTATTGATAAAATTGAATCTGGCGAATATATACAGCTTAATATCAAAAAACACTAGTTGCCTAAATAGGTATTTGGCTAAAATCAAATACCTAATTCCAATCAATACAACCAAAATATTCACCATAAAAATAGTAACATGAGATATTTACTATTATTATTAATATTTAAAAATAATTAGCTAAGAATTAATTTAAAATAAAGACACTATTGATTATTTTTATTATTACTTAGTTGACTTCCATATCATTTTCAATTTATTGTAACACTCTTTCTGAACAAGGATGTTCCCTATGCGAATATTAGTTATTGATGAGTGTTATTACACCCGACTTGGTATTACTGAATATTTATCTTCTAATGAAAAATTAGAGTTTATTAGTACAGGGTGCATTGATGAAGCGATTACATTTATAAATGATATACCTCCAAGTATTGTGCTAGTTAATTTAACCTATTACTGTCATTATTCTAATTATTGTCCAACGTTAAAAAGATTATTAAATAATTCAGCAAATATTCGTTTCTATATCTATATAAATGCCACCTACCCATCAACCGATAGGCCATTGTTATTAAAAGATAATTTTTTCATTATGTCTAAAAATATTATTATTCAAACGCTCGATAAAGTCGTCAAAGATCCAGAACAAATAGAGCAAATAACCAAGCTTGCAAATAATATTGACTCATCTATATTCACAGCGAAAGAACAAAATATTATTAACAACTGGATGAATGAAACGCCCAATCATATTATCTCTCGAAAATTAGGCATTAGTAATAGTACGGTTTATTCACAAAAAAGACATATCACTTCTAAAGTTTTTGTTAAAAATAGAATTGAACTTTTTTTTATATACAATGTTTTTAAATATTTGTATTAAAAAAGCCCTTATAATAAGGGCTAAAATATAGATAAACTAAATCATTTATTATTATTTAATAAGCCATCGGATAAACGGTGGCGTGATTTATTAAAGATTTGGTTACTAACCTCACGTCCTGCACGACGAGCACGTTGTTGTTCTTCAGGCAACTTCATTTCTTCAGTGCAAGAAACACTACAACACCCTTCATATTTTTCAGCACAGCTTGGGCATTGAATAAACAATAAATGGCAACCATCATTGCTACAGTTCGTATGAGAGTCACATGGTTCACCGCATTGATGGCACTGTGCTAACATATCTTCTGTTATGCGTTCGCCCATACGGTTATCAAAAACAAAGTTTTTACCTTTGAATTTCAAGGGTAAACCTTGTTCTTTCGCTTTACGTGCGTACTCAATAATACCACCTTCAACGTGGTAAACATTTTTAAAACCATTATGTAGCATATAAGCACTGGCTTTCTCACAACGAATGCCGCCAGTACAATACATCACCACATTCTTGTCTTTTTGCTGCTGTAACATTTCAACAGCCATTGGAAGCTGTTCTCTGAAAGTATCTGATGGCACTTCAAGTGCATTTTCAAAATGGCCAACTTCATATTCGTAATGATTGCGCATATCAACGAAGACCGTGTTCGGATCATCAATCATGTCGTTGACTTGATGCGCTTTCAAATACTGCCCTGTATTGGATGGATCAAACGTCTCATCATCAATACCATCAGCAACAACACGGTCACGCACCTTCATGCGTAATACCCAAAATGATTTTCCATCATCATCAATTGCAATATTTAACCGTAAATTGTTTAAGACAGGGTCTGTACCATAAATCACTTCACGCAATGCATTCACATTGGATTCAGGTACACTGATTTGCGCATTAATCCCCTCTTTCGCAATATATACACGACCAAAAACATTCAAACCTTTAAATTGCTGATACCAATTATTACGAAATGCAGCAGGATCTTGAATATTAAAATACTTATAAAAAGAGATAGTTGTACGTGGCTCACTTTCAGCCAACATGCGTTCTTTAAGAATTTTGTTTGAGACTTGATTATGTAACACTGGCATGGTGTTCTCATTTCCTTTATAACTTGATAATATTTAACGATTTAATATCAATGCGCCCATAAATTGTCCACATTTGATCATTCCTAATATTATCGCTGTAATTATGTTAATAAAAAACCTTTTTTTTGAAAGGTTATTGTTAGCAGAAATCATCATAGATTAATTATAGGCGTGACTTATGAATCATGCCCTATCGCTGAACATGAACAAAAACTGTTTGTCATTTAATAGTGATATTTTTATACACTGATATATTTATTGCTCATCACTGTTATGTTATAACATGCTATCCCATGTGCAATTAACTAATGATAATGATTAAATTAACTTTTTTCCTTTTAATGCTTTTTTGTTTAACGTCGACAAAAACTATTGCTCATCCGCATAGTTTTATTGATATGAGAATAGCGATTGATACTCAGCAAGATAATTATTCAGGGATAACTTATATCTGGAAAATGGATCCGATGACTTCAGCCGATATTGCTTATGAACTCAAAGGGATAAAAAATGATGATCCGCGCTGGAAAAAACAAGAAGCCATCATTATGGCTAATATTTTGGTACAAAATTATTTCACGGATTTTTATTATCAAAATAAAAAAATAAAATTTAAAACAATCCCAAATAGCTATCATTTACAAAAAGATGGTTTTCAGCTGGTATTCACATTCAGTACCTCATTAGCACAACCTTTACCTATCGCTAATTCACTGGTTGAAATATTAACTTATGATCCAACGTTCTATGTCAGTATGACTTATCAAAACAAACAACAAATCGACGTTCCTTTAGAAATCGCAGCTCATTGTAATGTCATATTGAAAGAAGCAGAAATTACCGATGCTATGCGTAGTTACGCATTTTCTTTAGATACCGACCAATCTCCAGATGAAGATCTTGCGCTTGGTAAACAATTTGCTCAAAGGGTTAATATTCAATGTCCTTAACTTCTTCACAAGCAAAAAAATCAACTAAGTCTATCTATATCTATTTGATAATAATTGTTTTAATAGGTTGCAGTGCTTGGGAAATTTATCAGTATTGGGGAGTTTGGTTGCAACAAAGTGTGATTTGGCAAAAAGAACTCAATCAAGGGTTAGCAACCTTATTACAAGCCACTTCAACCGACCCTCTATACGCAGGTAGCACACTCGTTGCCGTCAGTTTTTTATATGGTTTGCTACATGCACTGGGGCCAGGTCATGGGAAATTAATCATCACCACCTATATTGCAACGCAATCCACCTACTTGAAACAAAGCGTCATTATCAGTTTGCTCGCTTCACTACTACAAGGTTTTGTTGCTATTTTGCTGGTTTCATTTGTGCTAATTATATTTCAACTTTCAACACAACATTTAAATCTTGCCAGCCGATATGCAGAGCAACTTAGCTATGCTTTTGTCATTATTTTAGGTCTTATTCTGTGTTTGACTGCGATACGTCAATGGTGGCGTGAAAGTAGAACAAAAACATACCGTTTTCATCATTTACAACCTATACCCTCTTCAAACAAGCCTATCTCACTAATCAACAGTCAAGTTTTATCAGTAAATTCAGTACAATGTGATTGTGGCCATAAACATGTTGTGCAAGAGGAAGATTTACAACAGAACCTAAAAGCAAAAATATTCATTATATTATCTATGGGACTGCGCCCCTGCTCTGGCGCCTTATTAGTCTTGCTGTTTTCTTATGTGATTGATGCTTATATCTGGGGAATTATTGCCGCTTTAGCTATGGCTGTAGGGACCGCGATCACTATTTGTGCCATTGCTATATTTGTTCATTTTATGCGCTACAGCGCCTTACGAGTTTCTCAGTCAAAAGGCATCTATTTGCATCCCTATTGGCGTATTGCACTCAGGCTAGTCGCAGGTATTATTTTTGTACTAATTGGTGTATTGATGTACCAAAGTTTGATGATGAGTGAAGTGGTTTCGCCTTTCCTTTCGCCACGAACTTTCTGATAGTAGCGAAAAAAGGGAGGGCTCCCCCTCCCCGGCACTTGCCGAATTTACGATGCGGTAGCCACATCGTATTTGCGCAATGTCAACTGCTTAAAATAAGGGCTGCAACCGTCTATGGCTATGCAGGGCAATATAGGTAACAACCCTTTACTACTTCATTACTACTAACTAATAAGCTCAATACGTGCTGGCAAACCTTGTCTAACTGAAGCACCCGATACCCAATCTAACCAAGTATTGGCGACTTCACGTGTTGGATCCGCGAAACCTAAATCATTTAAGTTGATACCAGAGCCATTTGCCTTATTCATTGGCATTGGATTACCATCTAAATAGTGCTGCTTAGCGCCCATTTCGGTATGTCCATAACCATGTTCAATTGCTAGCACACCAGGCATCACTCCATCTAATACACTGATTTGAGCTTCTCCATGACCACCTGGCGTCGTGATACGAACCCAATCACCGTGTTTAACCCCCATTTTAGCAGCATCATCTGGATGAATAGCCACTAAGTTTGTTGGTTTCACATGTCGTAAGCGCTCAATCATCGTCGTTGAGCTACTCATCACATGCGATTTAAATGACATCATTTTTAATGGCCACTCTTGCGGTGGGAACACTTTATTGACATCGTCACCGTTTGCCATACGTGGTGGGTAGTAGGTTGGACAGCCGCTGTAGCGTTCGCCAGTAATAGCATGACGGTTAATCGCGACAGTTGGATTCCAAATTTGTAGTCCTTTTTTCCATTGTGGGCCTGTTGCATCACCATCCCACGATTTCTCGTATGGTGCAAAACGACCACCACGGGTATAAATATAAGCAACGCGACGCACCTCTTCAGGTTTTAATGTACGCGTCATTTCAGGTAGAATTCGAGCTACACCACTAATTTGAATATCTTCTGTCGCCGCCTCTGGCGCAGGTTTTTCACCTAACCATGCCATATTTGCAGCAACACGCAGGTAATAGTCTTCTGCACTGTTTAATGGATATTTATTACCGTCCATGTCTTCAATTACGTCATCACCAAAACCGGGCAAATTCAGCGCTTTTGCGACTGCAATACAGAAAGTTTCCATCGAAACCGGCTGACCATCAGCAGTTTTAGCTGTGCGTGATTCAACAATTGGCCAACGTGCAGTACTGGCTTTAACCTGAACACCTGCCCAAGGTGCACTAAATCCCCAACTTTCAAAGTTATGAGTATCCGGCACAATGTAGTCCGCCAGTGCCGTCGTTTCATTCATGAAAGCATCAATACCAATAATCAATGGTAGATGTTTTGGATCTTTCAGTTTTTCTTCCATTACCTGACGAATACCTGCAATACCATATACAGGATTAGTCATATTAGTAATCCACGCTTTGAGAGAATACGGATATCCCATCAATGCTGAAGCCAATTGCTCAGTAAGCTGACCTTTAGCAAACGGATACCAAGGTGCTTTCGCCGGATATGGCTGTTCACCTGCGGCAATGCGTGCTTTAAATTCATCTGATTTTTCATAGACTTCATTACTGCGCGATAATACGACACCTTTAGGTTTCACTTTACCTTGATAGCTGGCCATTTTGTAACGAGGACCATCATTTTCCCCGTTAAATTTGCCACCACCCACTGAAACGCCACCTTTAAGGTTTAAATTGCCAATTAATGCATTGAGCATAATAACTGACCATGCTGTGTAGAAGCCGTTGCCGCCCATCATTCCACCATGTGAAATAACGGCCGCTTTTCTATCATAAGAAGTAAGTGCTTTACCCAGTGATTCAATCGTTTTCACTGGAACTTGGCAGCGTTCGCTATATTCTTCAAGAGTCATGCGATTTGCTGCTTCTTTAAGGCACTGGAAGCTGGATTTTACTGTTACTTCACTACCATCGTGTAACGTTACAGAACGCGTCACAAACAGGTCTGCATTCGTCACATCATCAGCAAGTTTTAGTTCACCTGATGCGTCTTGGACTAAAAAGGCTTTCTCATCTTCACCTTCTCCAGTCATATATGATGAAATTAATAACTTACCTGCTAATGGATGCGCGTCATCGGTAATCACTAAGTGAGTTGAGTTAGTCCAACTTTTCTCACCTGCCGCTTCCATAGTTTTTTCACTTGGTACACTCAGATATTGCGCATTGTAACGTTCATTCTCGATAATCCAACGGATCATCCCCATCACTAACGCCGCATCGGTTCCCGGTTGAACAGGCACCCAGTGCCCATGATCATTTGCCAGCGTTGTCGTTAAAGGCAATGCTGGTGCGACAACCACATAATTAAATGAATCACGCAAACGTGCAGTCGCGAGTTGGCGGCCTTGACGCTTAAACGGGTTTCCTGACTGTGCTGGCGAAGTGCCAATAAATAAGGCAAAACGGACATGATCCCAATCTGGTTTAACGTGAGCATTTTTATCCAGATCATCCATTAATGCGCCTGAGCCCGCACGATATGCAAGACCACAATAGGCACCATGAGCACCAAAATTTTTACTACCAAAACCATTTTGAGCGAAGCGACGAATAAAGCCATCGCGCCCATCGTCACCAGCATTGGTGACTAATAATTGATTCGCTTTTGGACCCAATTTAGGCTGCGTTGGATCTAATGGCGTTTCAAGGTCACGGATAGCTCTTAGTCCATCCACATGACCTTCACCAAATAGATTTCCGCCCTCAACCACTTCTTTAATCAACTGCTCAAAGCTGATACGTTCCCATTTACCTTCTCCGCGTTTACCTACGCGTTTCATCGGCTCGAGGATACGTAGTGGGCTAGTTAAACCCTCCATTAAAGTGGCGCCGCGAGCACAGGCTGTCGAACGATGTTCGAGTCCACTCTCTCCGCTCATTTTTGTAAATGCAGTTTTCAGCGGCATTCCATAAGGAAAATGTTTTTCATGGGAAAGTGGATGATAAGGATTACCCGCTATCCGCAGCACTTCGTTTTTAGCGGTATCGACACGGGCACGAATACCACATTGAGTCCAACAACCAAAGCATTGAGTCATCGCGATGACTTGTTCAGGATTTTCCTGCCAGCCATTAGCTGTCTGTCCTTCCGGGCGTAAAGAGTTACCGTTGATCCTATCAAGTGTGACTTTACCTGAAGTACCGTTAACTAAGCCATCCACTGCACGTTTGGCAACATCGCGGTAGCTCGCACCAAATAACGCGATACCACCGACAACTAAACCACCTTTAAGCCATTGACGTCTTGAGAATTTAGCCATGTTGTACTCTCCTTGCAAACCAACGAACACCTTCACGAACAATAATGATTAACGCTATCCACAAACCGAATGTCCCAATGATTGCCATCAATCCATCAGAGCCAAGCGGGAAATGATATGGGTTTGCAATAATGTTATATTTTGGTACCGCTTGAACTTCCATCAGGAAAATCCAACGTAATACCCAAGCCAATGCCATCGAAACTAGTGCAAGTACAGTAATGTAAGGTACTGAGCGAGTGGCTTTAACATTACAAACCGACATAACAAATGCCGCTGCCCATAATGCGCAAACGCCGATTAACATCCACCAGCCTGGGCTTGCAAGTGTTAATTGCTGACGTACCGCCATGCCGGAAATGGTATCGCCTGACAGCCACAACGCAAAACACACCACGAACAGAAGTAATGTAATCACTTGGAAACGCGCTAAGCGATTTTGATATTGAGGCTCACGACGTGCACCAAGGCTCACTAACGCAGGTAGCACTTGCAGCGCGCTAAGGAACATGAGAACGGGTATCCACCAGCTAAACCAAATTGGTCGTGCATTCAATACTGATGCTTCGCGTCCGGTATATAACAATAGTCCAATCGCAGAAAGTGCCGCTAATAACGCAATCCAACGGGTCGCCTTAAACTCTTTTTTCCAAACCAGTTTCACAATTAACGCGACAAAATATAATCCCATAAATGTGGTGAATAATGGCAGCAATACAGAGCCCCACCACATCCAAGACCAAAAGGTAGGATGCGCATAGAAATGCCAAACCCTGGCGGTTTGATGCAAATCTGCGGTTAATGCCAATGGTGCAGTGATCCCCATGGTGATAGCGATAAAAGCAGAAATCATTTCTAAACGGCCATTTTCACTTTTATTTTGCCAATGGAGATAACAAGCATAAAGCACCGCGCAAGACGCAATACCAATGAAGAAGAAATATTGTACTGCCCAAGGTAGCCAAAAGAATTCTTGTGGCTGAGCCATTATTTCTGAAATATAAGTCACTTGGCCATTCATCAGAACACCTCCTGCCATAATGCGGGTTGACCTTTATCTTCTAATGGCTGAACAAATGCGTCATCCAGACCGATATAAAAGACTTGTGGTAAGGTGCCACTTTCTGGTTTCAGCACTTTAATTTCAGCTTCATGCTCAGTGAGCATTTTACGGATAGTGCTATTAGGGTCTTTAAGATCACCGATAATACGTGCACCGCCCACACAAGATTCAACGCAAGCAGGCAATAATCCGACCTCTAAGCGATGGGCGCAAAATGTGCATTTATCTGCAGTTTGTGTTGAATGGTTGATAAAACGGGCATCGTAAGGGCAGGCTTGTACGCAATAGGCACAACCCACACAGCGTTCGTTATCAACGACAACAATGCCATCTTCACGCTGAAAGGTTGCTTGTACTGGGCAAACCGGTACACAAGGTGGATTATCACAATGATTACAAAGGCGCGGTAGCAGAACGTTAGTCAACCCTTCTTCGCCTTTCACTGCAACTTGATACTGGTTAACTGTCGTTCTAAATTGTCCTTGAGGTGTCTGGTTTTCAACTGAACAGCTCACGGTACAAGATTGGCAGCCAATGCAACGACGTAAGTCGATGAGCATTCCATAACGTTTATCTGGATTACCTTCTCGACGCGTTGGGGAAAGGCTAAAACCAGCTTCTGCAATCGGAATTAACGATGCACCAGCGGTTACGGCCCCTATTTGTTGTAGAAATTTTCGTTTACTCAGATCCATAATCGGCTCCAGTATTGACATTGCTAATGCAAAAATAAAAGTTAATTATCAATATGTTATTGGTTTTAAAAGTTTTATTGGCTATTGATGTAGCCTATTTTAGATAACCGTCGAAATTCTTATTTCTCTTTAAAGTCGGTGTGCTATCTTTGTTTCTCATAAACCCCAAATTATTCAAGATGCTTACTACCTGTGCAGCTTGAAGTATGATGGGAATGGCTTCATTGTAGGGAGAGACGAACGCCCCCCCTATTGTGGTTTACCACATACCTATCGCTAAATTGATCTAACGCAACGAATAACCTAAATATGTTAAAAAAATCATCTATGCCGTTGTATCACATACTAATAATAGTGCTGCTAATGTGGTCAATACCGACTATGGCTGCTCAATGGACAATTGGCGTGCTCGCCTTGCGTGGCCCAAGTTCAACCCAATTACATTGGCAGTCATTAATTGATACGCTGAATGAATCCATTCCTGGTGAACGCTTCACGTTGCAACCGCTCAATCTTGATGAAATGAAAGACGCTATTTCTCATCAAAAAATTGATTTTTTACTGACGAATCCCGCACAATTTATTCAATTAGATAGTCGATATCATCTGCGTTGGTTACTTTCGTTGCGTTCAGATGTCGAGCCGAATAGCACTACTCGCAATGTGATTGGTAGCCTGATATTAGTGCGAGCAGATAGCGATATTAAAGATGTGAACCACTTGATAGGAAAAAAGGTCGGTGCAATTTCACCAGATGCTTTTGGTGGTTACTTGTTAGGTTACAAGGTATTACGCGATATGGGATATGATGCTGAGAAAGATTTCCGAATGCAATTTCTCGGTTTTCCTGCGGATGCTTTACTGTATGCGTTACGCGATAATTCACTGTCAGCCGCCATCGTTCCTGTTTGTTTGTTGGAGAACATGGATAGCGAAGGATTGATTGATAAACAGCAATTTCGCCCATTAATTCAACATTCAAGTTCACTCTCTTGCCTCACCAGCACAGAGTTATATCCTAATTGGTCCTTTGCGGCATTAAGTGGAGTCCCTGATAATCTGGTCGATAAGGTGACGAAAACGTTACTTTCCACAGATAATACGACAATGCGTTGGGGAGCTCCTGCTTCAGTGACTCAAGTCGAAACCTTATTGCGTGATGTTAATCAACATCCACAGCAACGCCAAGTTTGGCAAGATATTGTCAGTTGGACGATACAACACCAAATCACTATTAGTATTATTGCGTTATTTTTTATTTTGTTAGGGATCAATCATGTCTGGATTGCTTTTCTAGTCAGGCGTCGCAGTCGCCAACTCGAAGTTGCCCACAACCGCCTGCGTCAGCAGGAAGCTAATTTACAAAAAGCTCAGCGTTTGAATATCTTAGGTGAAATGGCATCCGGCTTTGCCCATGAACTAAATCAGCCATTATCTGCCATTCGAAATTACGCTCAGGGCTGTATTTTACGTCTGAAAAAAGAATCTGATGACCACCCGCTTATTGGCGCGCTCACTAAAATTGATCATCAGGCGCAGCGTGGTGCGGATATTATTCGTAACTTACGCCTTTGGGCAGGAAAGCCAAGTCATGATTCAAGCCAACAACTCAATCAGCAGTCAGTCAAACAAACCATCAACCATATTTGGCAACTATTGCAAGTTGAACAATATGGCTCAGGTACACAATTATTATTGCCTGATACTGATGATGTTATGCTTAAATTACCCGAGACATTGCTCGACCAGTTACTTTCCAATTTAATTAGCAATAGCCTACAAGCTGGTGCTAACACCTTAAGTTTTGAGTTCCATTTTGCTCAAGACCGCTTTTTATTAGTATTGCAAGATGATGCTGGTGGGATGCAATCTGAGCAATTAGAACAAGGCATTACCCCTTTTGCGACAACAAAAAAGGAAGGTTTAGGACTTGGGCTAGTTATTTGCCAGAGACTTATCCAAAGTCAAGGCGGTGACATTCGGATTGAAAATAATATCACTGATGACTGCCTTAATGGCTTAAGGGTGACGTTAATTTTCAGCTATCCTTAATTTTTCCGTCAATAGCGCATGTTTTGCCACACAATTGATAACATTCACCTTGGTGATGTGTGACAATCATAAGCTGAATATTTTCAATAATATGTGAAACCACACAATAATCGATAACATGACTCTGTGAGGTAATAATCAATGCCCGTTATTCATCTGGTGGATGACGACACCGATGTCACCGATGCCTGCCAATTTTTACTCGAAACACTTGGTTATTCGGTTACTGTTTGGAATGATAGCGAACAATTTATTCAGCAAGCATCACTTCATCAAGAAGGTATTGTCTTACTTGATATGAGAATGCCTAAACTTGATGGACGGCAAATTCATCATCTACTTAAAGAGCAACAAAGTACGCTTGCAGTTATTTTTCTTTCCGGTCATGGGGATATTCCTATGGCTGTCGAACAAGTCAAACTCGGGGCGATTGATTTTCTGCAAAAACCTATTGATAGCCAACAACTGGCTAAAACACTTGAACATGCACATTTGCAGACTGCCAAAGCCACCGAGCGTTACCTAATTAAACAGCGCTATGAAACCCTGACGCCAAGAGAAAAAGATATCTGTAAATATGTTCTGCAAGGCTTAATCAATCGTGAAATTGCAGATGTCGCTTGTGTCTCTGTTCGTACCGTTGAAGTACATCGTTCACGAGTTATGGACAAAATGGCAGTACGAAATTTAGCTGAATTAATGATCACCTTACAAACTGCTCATATTTTAAATGAATAATTTGTTATAATTACCACATTATCGATAACCTGCTATTGCTTTGATAGCAAACAACTCTATATCGGAATCTAATGATACAGGCACCAACGTTTAAACTCAGTTTTCTACACCCTCGTTACTGGCTCACTTGGTTTGGTACAGGTGTACTTTATGTCCTCGTGTTACTGCCTTACCCAGTTATTTACTGGATAGGGACACGTTTAGGTCGCCTATCCAAACATTTTCTAAAAAAACGTGCCTTAATTGCTAACCGTAATTTGCAGTTGTGTTTTCCAGACATGAGCGAAGAAGAACGTCGCCAAATGGTCGATAAAAATTTTGAATCTGTCGGTATGGGTGTATTTGAAACGGGCATGGCTTGGTTTTGGCCTGACTGGCGTGCACGCCGCTGGTGCAAAATAGACGGCCTACAGAATATGAAGGAAGCGCAAAAAACCGGGCGCGGCATTATCGTTGTAGGCATCCATTTCTTGACCCTCGAACTTGGTGGGCGAATGTTTGGTATGCATAACCCGGGAAATGGCGTTTACCGCCCGAATGATAATCCCGTCTACGACTGGCTTCAAACCAGAGGCCGCAGGCGTTCTAACGATGTCATGATTGACCGCAAAGATCCTAAAAGTATGGTGCGCATTTTACGACAAGGTAAAATTCTATGGTATGCCCCTGACCATGATTATGGACCGCGTAACAGTGTTTTTGTACCGTTTTTTGCCGTCAAAGATACTGCCACAACAACCGGTACATCAATATTAGTCCGAATGGCTAACCCGTTAATGATCCCTTTTACACTGCGTCGTATGCCTGCTGGTAAAGGTTATGAACTACTTATCCAGCCTGCTGTTGATGGTTTTCCTAAAGATGATGAAGTCACAACCGCAGCCATGATGAATAAGCTCATTGAAAAAGAAATTTTAAGAGCACCTGAACAATATATGTGGCTACATCGTCGCTTCAAAACACGACCGGAAGGAGAGCCCTCCTTATATGGTGATTTGCATCATTAAATCGATGAAGCGGCCGTTAGTCATATAACCGCCGTTTCGTTCTTAAGGAATAAGTTAGGAGTCTATGCTTAACAGGAATACTTACTGGAAACGTAATTTGTATGTCGTATGGTTCGGTTGTTTTTTAACTGGCGCGGCATTTAGCCTGATCATGCCTTTTCTCCCCTTATATATTGAAGAACTCGGCGTAACTAACCACGCCTCATTAAGCCTATGGACTGGTGCAGTTTTTAGTATCACGTTTCTATTCTCTGCAATTGCAGCCCCATTTTGGGGGCGATTATCTGACCGAAAAGGTCGAAAACTCATGTTATTGCGCTCAGCCCTTGGTATGGCTATCGTCATGGTGCTCATCGGTTTTGCGCAAAATATCTGGCAACTACTCATCCTCAGAGCCATTTTAGGTCTTCTAGGGGGCTTTGTTCCCAATGCCAATGCGTTGATAGCAACTCAAATACCGATTAAAAAAAGCGGCTGGGCAATGGGCGTACTTGCCACAGGTGCAGTGAGTGGCGCATTGATAGGTCCATTGATTGGTGGCTTACTCGCTGACCAATATGGTCTGCGCCCGGTATTTTTCATCACCGCCAGCGTATTATTCATTTGCTTTTTTGTGACATTATTTTATGTTCGCGAACGTTTTACACCCGTTTCTCGTAAAGATGCCTTAACTGGCAAACAGGTTTTTGCTTCTTTACGTAATAAAAACTTAGTCATTAGTTTATTTTTTACCACCATGATTATTCAAGCAGCAATGGGATCAGTAAATCCGGTAGTCACCCTCTATGTTCGAGAACTCTCTGATTCCATCGAAAACTTGGCGTTTATCAGTGGTATGATAGCTTCCATTCCTGGTGTTGCAGCACTGATAGCAGCCCCTATGCTAGGTAAGCTTAGCGATAGAATAGGACCTGAAAAGGTCTTGTTGGCAGTATTAGGCGCATCAATATTTGTCCTTTTCCCGATGGGACTCGTCAGTAATTATTGGGAACTTGGTGCTTTACGCTTTTTACTCGGTGCTTTAAATGCTGCACTGTTACCCGCGGTACAAACTTTAATTTTGTACAATATTTCCCATCAAGTTACTGGACGGATATTTAGCTATAACCAAGCACTACGAGACGTCGGTAATGTTACCGGACCGTTAATGGGATCTTTGGTCGCCGCGACTTATGGGTTTAGAGCTGTATTCTTTTTTAGTGCAATATTGGTACTCATTAATCTCATTTACTCATGGTCGGTTATCAGAAAACAATCTGATGGCCTTCGTGCTGAGCCCAGTGAATAATCGTTAATTGAACAATAAATGAACTGATATTCTTTGCGTAAAACCCTAGCTATTTATAGGTATTACAGCATTTTATGCATAAGTCTATCTTTTATCTCTCTAGTGCATTGTTTTTATTATACTTAATCGATTCAAAATTCTTACTTTTATTGTCAACTAAAATCCTGTATTGTCCCCTACCTTATAGTGAGAAATGAGAGTTACATCGAACTTTCACCTTAAAACTACATATATTGCAATAAATTTATTCTGCTTATAGATGATTCTATAATAATGTATGTTAAAAATATGTTTACACTCTGAAAGTTAACATATCTATATATTGACACCTAAGCACTTAGCTTGGTGTTTTTTATCAGACACACATCTCAAGAGATAATTTATCGGAGTTCTCAGATGAATAATTCTGCGACTAAAACAAAAACATTTTTCGGGCATCCGTACCCACTAAGTTCACTTTTCCTCACTGAAATGTGGGAAAGATTTTCTTTCTATGGCGTTCGTCCACTACTCATTCTGTTTATGAGTGCCGCATTACTTCAAGGCGGTATGGAACTGCCTATTGAACAAGCCTCAGCGATTGTGGGTATCTTTGCAGGTGGCGTCTACATTACGTCATTACCGGGCGGCTGGTTAGCCGATAACTGGTTAGGTCAACGTAGAGCCGTTTGGTACGGTTCTCTCATCATTGCACTTGGTCACTTGTCTATTGCCATGTCTGCAATTTTAACCAACACCTTCTTCTTTGTGGGCCTTTTACTGATTGTGTTAGGTACAGGACTGTTTAAAACCTGTATCACCGTAATGGTTGGTACTTTGTATAAAAAAGAAGATACTCGCCGTGACGGTGGTTTCTCACTATTTTATATGGGTATTAATATGGGGTCATTTATTGCCCCCCTCATTATTGGCCCTTTGCATGAAAAATATGGCTGGCACATTGGCTTTGGTCTTGGTGGCCTAGGCATGTTAATTGCGCTGTTAGTCTTCCGTTTTTATGCAATCCCACAAATGCGCCGTTATGACAAAGAAGTTGGATTAGATTCAACGTGGAACCGCCCTACTGTACAACGTAAAAATGTCGGTAAATGGGTCTCTTTGGTGATGGTACTGCTCGCTGCATTAGTTATTTTAATCGACAATGGTACGATCCCATTTAATGCCTCAATGATAGCGAAGAGTTCGGCTTACATTATCTCAACATGTGTCGGTATCTATTTCTTATTTATGTTCTTCTTTGCAGGTTTAAATAGCAGTGAGCGCTCGCGTTTATTGGCCTGTTTAATTCTGTTAGTTGCCGCAGCATTCTTCTGGTCAGCATTCGAACAAAAACCGACTTCATTTAATATTTTTGCTCGCGATTATACTGATAGGCAGATGGGTGATTTCGAAATCCCAACGATCTGGTTCCAAGCGATTAATGCGCTGTTCATTATTATATTAGCTCCACTGTTCAGTTGGTTCTGGCCATCATTGGCTAAACGCAACATGAACCCGAGCAGTATGTCAAAATTTGTAGTCGGTATTTTATTTGCGGCGGGTGGCTTTGCGGTGATGATGGTGGCAGCAAACCACGTTCTCGCAACACAAACGGGCGTATCGCCATTTTGGTTAGTGGGTAGTATTTTATTACTGACTCTTGGTGAGTTGTGCCTTAGCCCGATTGGTTTGGCTACAATGACCTTATTAGCGCCACATAAAATGCGTGGACAAGTTATGGGGTTATGGTTCTGTGCCAGTGCGTTAGGTAATCTAGCGGCGGGGATCATGGGTGGAAATATCCGTAAAGATCAACTGGATTCAATGCCTGAGCTGTTCTCCCATGTCTCAATCGCATTAGTCATCTGTGCGATTGTTTTGGCTATATTGATAATACCAGTTAGAAATATGCTTAAAAATGCGGATAAAAACGAAGCGAAAGCGAGCTAATCCACGTTAATATTCACTGCTCGATAACCTGTACTGGGCTATTGAGCAGTGTAATTCTATATTTATCATTTATATCTACGCTATAATCTTCCAATACATCAATGATGCCCAACCTCAAAGGATAGATTGTATGAGCGTATTTTCGCTTCCTGTTTACTATGTTGACGCCTTCACTGATACCCTATTTCAAGGTAATCCAGCAGCCGTTGTTTTACTCGAAAAGTGGCTACCTGATGAACAACTTATTTCTATTGCGGCTGAAATCAACTTATCTGAAACCGCATTTTTAGTGGGCGTTCACATACGTTGGTTCACGCCAATTATGGAGGTCAAACTTTGTGGTCACGCTACTTTAGCTGCATCTTTTGTACTCACTAAGATTATGCACCATCCTGATAATCCAATTATTTTTCAATCAATTTCAGGTGAATTAACCGTCTCGGAAACTGAAAATACCTTTACTCTCGATTTTCCTATTCTTGAGTGTAAACTTGCAGATAATGCGCAATACCCTCAATTAACTAAAATTTTAGGTGTCGAAATTGAACAATTATGGTTGGCTAAAGACCGCTATATTTGTTTTTTATCTACCGTAGAACACGTTAAAAACTGCCAACCTGACATGCTGAAACTGTCACAACTTCCTTTACCAGGCTTAACAATTACCGCAAAAAATGACAATAACAAAGTCGATTTTGTTTCGCGTTATTTTGCACCTGCAAAAGGCGTTAATGAAGATCCTGTCACAGGAACTTCCCATTGTGCAATTGCCCCACTTTGGGCTAAAAGGTTAAATAAAAACAGCTTAGTTGGCCATCAAATATCTGCTCGTGGTGGATTAGTCAAATGTGATATCGAAAATGAACGCGTAAAGCTAACAGGCAAAGCGACTTTATTTTTAAGTGGAACGATTCATATTTGATTAATTGCTGAATTTATTTGTGATGAGTATTACACTGACTCATCAATGTGAATAATCTATATAATACATAAAATAATTTTAAGGTTTAAACATGTCTCCAGATGTTGAAGATACAATCGCACAAAAAATTGAACAATCTATCACCTGCGTATCGAAAGTTATTTTTCCAACGACAACCAATCATCATAGTACCCTCTTTGGAGGCACAGCTTTAGCTTGGATGGATGAAGTTTCTTTTATCACTGCCACTCGTTTTTCTCGCAAGCGCCTAGTGACCGTTTCTACAGAAAAAATTAATTTTACCCATCCAATTCCTTCTGGCACCATCGTGGAATTGATCGGCAAAGTCAGCCGAGTGGGTAGAACCAGCCTTGCAGTCAATGTCTCCATTTTTCTAGAAGATATGTATTCTGAGGGGCGCGAAGAGGTGATCCATGGCCAATTTAACTTTGTAGCGGTTGATGATAATGGTAAACCAACACCATTGTTTGAATGATATATAAAAATGCAAAAAGTGTGTGCTAAATTAACTTGCACACACTTTTTTTGTTTTACGCTATCACGATAAATTCTCTTACATCATCAACGGTTAAGCGAAGGCCAAGAATGGTGAGATACATAATAAAATCCCAGTAAAAATAATTAGATATAAAGAGGCGCCTTTATACTTATGCAACATTGGGACTTTATAAACTAAATACGCTGGAATTAAACAACCGACCATCCCAAAAATTGGGCTACAGATTGAAGTAAAGCTCAGTACCGGTGCATTAAGAATAATCGCTCCCCATGCAAGTAGCACTGCAAATACCATAATACCATTTTTAACCCACTCATCTTTAATGCGTTCAACTGGCATCATTCGTTGTAAAATATTCATCACAATACCTTGGGTCGCCTCACGGAATCCGAGATAAACACCAAAGAATGCGGTCATTACAGCGAAAATATTCAGCATGACACTCACAACGGTGACCCACCCACCCGGAAAGAATTTAGCGGCAATGGCTAAAGCAGAAATATTTTGTTCGTAAGCTTTAACTGCCTCTTCATGCCCCATAGCTAAAGTAAAAGAAACCGCGTAGAAAAATACCGTGCAAAACAGGATACCAAATGCAATATTCATCGCACGCAGCGCTTTATAGCGCGCCACTTCTCTATTCGTATTTTGGCTGCGAAATGAAATAACCATTGGACTCAATGTTTGAATAAACAATATTGAAGTCAGTGTAAACGGTAACGTAATAACCGCTTCTTTTAATAAACGCCCTACTGGTGGTAAAGAACCAGCATTATATAGATGCCACATTCCTATCATTGAAACACCCAAGGCGGCGACAACAAATAATTTAGTCAATACCATAAAACTTGATAGCTTAAAGAGTAACTTTTCACCTCGAGATGAAATCGCCACTAAAATGCAGATTAGAACCAAACCATACCACGATGTTTCTGATAATAATCCTTCGGTCACACCAAAAGTCTGTAAATATGACGCACTGTCATTTGTAATCGCCGTAGAATAAACAAACATCCAAATAACGAGCATCACAAAATAAAGTGCGCCTAAAAGCATTCCCCAGTTTTTACCTAAATAACCACTAATCACACTTGGATAATCTTTACACTCAGGTGACTCAGCGAGTGTGTTAATAAATAAACGTTGAAACAAATACATTGCAGGATAGCCGACAACAGATGAAAGCAAAAACACCCATAACCCCATTAATCCGACTTGCACAGGTAGAAATACGATCCCTGCCCCAATTGCCATACCAATACTCATGATGACCCAACCTGCGTCAGTACCATCAAATTTAATCGCTTTGCGCCATTGTTCTTGAGTCATACCTGCTCGAGATGCCGCTGTAGAGCCATTTTTTCTTTCATTGTTATCTATCGTTGGGATCGTTGCCATAATTTTTCACTCAATATTTAAGTTTGTGATGAAAAGCTTTTTTTGATTTTAAAATACGGTTTAATAGTTATTTATATTAATAACCTTAGTTATTCGCAGGCTTTTATCATGTTCAAATCATAAAGGATATGTAGGAGAAAAAACGACTCTTTATTAGCCTGCAAAATGGGCTATTTATAGAAAATTTTTCTCTATTAAGTGAATTAAGACAAAAATATCTCTATCTAGAAGAGGAAATAAAACTTGTTCACCAAACCGTAACCCAACAAAAACTAACTTATTGTTTTTAAACATTTAATTGATATTAACTGGAGTTTTCACTTATTAACAATTTCAACAATCATAAATTTAATACGTGCTAAATATCACAGTATTATATGATAACTAATATTAAGTATCGCAATAACTCTGTACTTTGTAACAATTATGTGATTTTTTAGAATAAATCACTATATGGGTATTTTACATATAATTTATACTTTAATTGTTCCTATATGAATGCGCTAAAGCTTTTTTTCATTGTGACTAAGTTAATTTACTACTCATTTTTGAATTATTTTAGAAATTGACTTCAATAATTAATTCAGCATTGTAGCTCAGCTCATTTAAAAACTCTCATAATGTGTATCTATTATTACATATTGATATTTATCAAATATCGTCGTAAAGTATTGGATAATAAATTGATCGCCGTAACTTGCTATTAACCTCCCTAAATTATTAAAATGGGCGTTTAATTCAATAAGATATCCATCATCTAATCTTATTAATTTTTATTCGCATTTTAAACTAAGGCTGATTAATAAAAAGCAGTAAACAATACGTTAAAAATCAATTAACAATTAGATTTTAACGGTCATTGCTTATTAAAAACACTTATCACCAACAGAAGACATTAAAAATATCATGTTCAGAATTTTTTCATTAATTTTACTGTTTATTTTCTCTATTAATCTTAGTTTTGCTGCGGTTCCTAAAGAAACATTAAAACTAATAGAACAAGAAGCTCAAAAAGGTGATGTTAAAGCACAAGTGATGCTTGGAATTGGCTATTATTTAGGAACAGAAATCAAACAAGATTATCCTAAAGCAAAAAAATGGCTAACCATGGCCTCTAACAAGGGAAACTCAGACGCACAACTTTTCCTTGGCGATATGTATTTAAATGGTAATGGTGTTGAAGTTAGCCTTGAAACAGCGATGGGATGGTTTGAAAAATCCGCAAATAAAGGTAATGCCGAAGCGCTAAACTATATGGGTCAGTTTTACTACCAAGGTATTGGAGTCAAACAAAATTATATTACGGCATTTGAATGGTTTAAAAAGTCGGCCGATAAAAAATTTCCACCTGCACAATACCAAGTTGGGAAAATGCTTCAAGATGGTGAAGGAACCGAAATTAACGAAAAATCAGCATCAGAATATTTAGCATTAGCCTGTAAAGCGGGTCTCAAAGAGGCATGCACTAAGCCGTAACACAAAATAAATAATCCAATTGATACTAACAATATAAACTATTTTTCATCTTTATAGGCAATACGCTTACCCATGCGTTTTGCCTACTCAAAAATAAATACTTCAAATTTCACACTAAAATAGTAAATAACATACACTTGATCACACCTTTCATTCTAAAATTTATTATTATTAATTTATTAACAATTATTATCATAATTCATGATATTGTTCTAAACTTATAATATAAAAGAAAAAAGGAGAAATTATGTACAATACTATTTTAGTTCCGATTGATGTTACCGAAGATTCGCTCACTAATATGCTCATTCCCCATGTAAATTCATTGCAAAAGCTGAATAATTCGACAGTTCATTTCCTTGCAGTAACCGCTCCTATCTCAAATTATTTACGCTATGGCGGAACTATTTTACCCGGCGATTTTCCAGATGATGCAAAGCAAGTAGAAATTATTCTCAAAGAATTAAATGAAAAAGTTAAGCTGTTTTCTATTCCTGAAGATAAAGTGCAAGTAAAAGCAACAATTGGCTCAGTTAAAGATGAAATTTTAGCAACAGCAGAAGATATTAATGCCGATATCATTCTACTCGGCTCCCGTAGACCAAGCATGTCGACCTATTTATTGGGTTCGAATGCCGCCTCAGTAGTTCGTTATGCTAAGATTAGTGTTCTTGTCGTTCGATAAGATGAATTAAATCAAATAAAACGCTTTAAGGTCTTAAAAAACACAGGTCATGTAAGTTCTTAATAATTGTTACACAAAACAATAAACCCATACAATAAATATGACTATTATATGTTTATTTAGGGTAAATTAAAGACTCATAAACATTTTCGTGATTTTCACGCCCTGCTCATTTTGCAGGGTTTTTTCTTGGTTAAAATTATCGATTTGTTAATCGATAGCGCTTAAATGGAATACCATCAAAATCCACCAATGCCTCTTCTACAAAACCATAGCTAAGTATTGGCGCAAGTTTATTACGTGATAATGGCAAATGAATGGTCACAGAGAGGATCCCTAAAGTATCAAATGCATTCTGTATCATTTTCTTGATAATTAGTGGTCCATAGCCCCAAAATGTTGGATGTAGTACTAAGGCTAAATCAGCATCATCAGCCTCATTTTGCAAACCTCCCCACCCAGCAAAATCACCATCAATAACAATAGCCCACACGCCATAACCATATTGTTGCCAATGCTGCTCTTTACCTGCAATCCATCCACAGCAATATTCATCATCAAATAGAGTATCGCCAAGAGGCATGTGTTTTAGAACTAAAGGATGTGTATTTAATGCAATAATCTTTTCACTACTGATTTGCGATAAACGTTCAAATTGAATAGTCATTATTTATTATATAACCACATTGATTAAACTTATGACGATAGCATGTAAAAAACTAACCTACTTGTCAAAAAAATAGCCACCCCTAATGACTAAGGCTAGCTATTATTATATGAGGTAATCAATAAATATTAATTACTGTTGTAATGCTGATTTCATGACTTTTTGGAAATCATCCCAAGAACAGTAACCGCTTTTATCAATTGGGCAATCTTTGAGTTCTAATGTGACATGTTTAGGGGGTGTTTTTAACGATAAATAAGCGTTATCTCTAAGTTGGTCTGAGGTTTGATATACATACTCAACTTTCATAAAATCCTTTTTAGCTTGCTTATCGTGCCAACGTTGAAATACCAACTTACCGCCAATCGGCGTATGTTCATATTGTTGTGGTAATTGATAAGGCTTAAAATCCATCGCTGACATCACTGAAGCAATATTAGAGTCATGTCCGACTAAAAAAATAAATTTAGCAGTTTCTCCTTTATCTACAGAAACAAAACCATTGTTGATATAATTCAGTATTGGATGAGCCACATTTTTAGCGATCAATTTAGGTGAAAATAATGTTTCCTGATAACCATTTTTCAGGGTATTCAGTTTAACCCACTTTTCATCTGAATTAACCAATCCCCAAGCGACATCTTTTAATGGGAAACCTTCATAATATTGTAAATCTATCGCATCCGCAGCCGAATTAGCTATTTTTAATGGGCCACTAACACCTGGCTCTTTATCCGCCTCTGCAATAAAGGTATTCTTTTGCGTCGCTAAATCACAAAATTTATCCGTCTTACATTTTTGAGAATCTTTTATATTAAGCAGGTTATTTAATTCATCATAACCCGGTTTAAGATTAAGACCTTTTAAATGTTCTTCCATTGCTAATATCGCTTTTTGTTTAAATTCAGGTGTCGCATTGGTAATAATAGGATTGAATACAGGGTCCATTGTACCAATTTCAGGCTGGTGATGAATATTCACTTTACAGCCGGGGAAAGCACCAGTCGCGAAAAATTGCGCCGTGGCAATGGTTCTTTGTAAACTATTGGTATAAATATAAACATCTTCACTACTTGTCGGGCAAAGTTCATCGGCCAACAATTTATTTTGATCTATCCATTCCCTAAAATAGTGCCCCATATAAACCTCAAGAGCACCGCCTTTCGTGGTTAAATAGCCACTTTTCGCATCCCATTCTGGCCATTTTTTATCTGTAATTTCTGTCAGAATACCCGTATTAACAATTGGCGTTCGTAAATTATGGCGGCTAAGAACTAAAACTTGGTCGAGCACCATATCACTTGCGTTATCGGTATTTGCTAAAACAGGGGCGATAGGGGTGAATAAAGCAGCAGATAAACACAATGTTAGCAGTTTATATTTCATCTAAATACTCCTACAATTTTATCAAAATATGAAAATGCAAAAAATACATAACGTTGTAATTATGTTAGAAAATAAAAAATTAACCTGTCCATTTAAATATATTCCAATAATGAAGGATTTACCTTTTTTTTCTGAGACTAACCTCCCAAAACTACCGCTTAACTTAAATTAAACGGTTATTTATCAGCGTGTTTATTTTTAATAAAATAATTAATGAATTATTAAAAAACAGATATTAATCAGCTTTATTCTGACTAATTTATTGACACAATTTTTAGTCTGTTTAAGATTGGCATCTTAAATATTAGGAATATAGAAATGATAATTAAACCTGCTATTGCTAGTAATTACGACGAGATTATTCAGGTATGGGAATCATCCGTTAGGGCAACACATGACTTCATAACCGAGCAAAACATCCAAGATTTAAAAATCGCTATTAAAGAGCAATATTTGCCTAACTTAGCCGTTTTTGTCGCTGTTGATGAAACTCAAAAAATTATTGGTTTTATTGGAACCGACGAAAATCGCCTTGAAATGCTATTCATTGCTCCCAATAATCGGGGCAAAGGAACCGGAAAAAAACTCCTTCAATATGACATAGATCAACTAGGCATTACTGAAGTCGATGTCAACGAACAAAATCCACAAGCGGTTGGGTTTTATCAACATATGGGATTTATACAATATGCTCGTTCGGAAATAGATGGGGAAGGCAACCCATTCCCTATTTTACACATGAAACTCAGTACGATTGAATGATAAATAAATACGTTTTTCGGCAGGTTTGCTAGCTTAAATAATCCAATAAAATATAAAGATAATGATTCCCTAGACACTATTGACGTGGTTACGGCTAGCTCCATAACCATTTGTTCAGTAAATTTTTATTCTGGAAGAAAGGGTAGCGCGTGTTCTTCTCCCCATGTTTTCAACATGAGCAATATTGATTGCAACGACTCCCCCCGTTCCGTTAGGCTGTATTCTACTTTTGGAGGAACTTCAGCAAATACCTTTCTCGCAACTAATCCACAGGACTCTAACTCACGTAATTGTTTAGTTAACATCCGCGGCGTAATAAATCGCAATAATCGCTTTAGCTCATTAAATCGTAGCGTACCATTGGTCATCAGATGGTAAAGGATCATGCCTTTCCCTTTCCCCCCAATAAGCTCTAAAGTTGCCTCAACGGGACAAGCTTCATAAATATACGTTTCATAACGCGGTTTTTTAACAGTATCCATTATGTACCTATGTATCAAAAATGTACGTACTTGTTTAATTAATAGTATATACGTTATCATAAATTTAAATAGTAACGAGTTTATTTTAAAGGGAAGATTTATGACTATTACAGATATTGCAATGAAACGTTATTCAACTAAATTATTTAATCCAACTAAAAAAATCAGCGCTGAAATATTTGATAAATTAACAACGCTATTACGTTACAGCCCATCAAGCGTCAATATTCAACCGTGGCACTTTATTATTGCCGAAAGTGAAAATGCAAAATCGCGTATAGCAAAATCAACACAAGGCGATTATCACTTCAATACAGTCAAAATTACTGATGCATCACATGTCGTCGTCTTTTGTGCAAAAATTGACGTCAATGACCAGTACCTATCGGATATTCTGCAACAAGAAGATACCGATGGCCGCTTTGCGCTTCCAGAACATAAAGAGATGATGGCAGGGGCAAGAAACTATTTTCTTAATATTCATAAAAACGATCTGCACGATTTGCCTCACTGGCTCGAAAAACAGGTTTTTATCAATTTAGGTGGTTTTTTACTCGGTGCAGCCGCATTGGGCGTTGATTCAGTACCGATGGAAGGTATTGATTTTGATATCCTTGATAACGAATTTAACCTCAGTGCACAAGGCCTCAAACCTATCGCTGTCGTTGCACTAGGTTACCGCGCTGAAGACGATTTCAATGCTAAACTGACTAAATCTCGCTTAACTGAAGACAAAATTATCACGCTAATTTAATTTGATAATAAAATTGCGATTTAATAAATCAAACTGTCATTTTTAATAAAAAAGCCACTGTAATCAGTACGTTTGTACTTACAGTGGCTTGATTATTTTTAACTCGATATGAGTTTATTTATGCTTTTCTTCGGTTTTAGCTTCTGCTTTCGCTTCTTCAGCTTCCACTTCACGATACCAACGTGGGTGATGCTTTCTAGCCCAGCGGCGGCTAACTTTACCTTCAACCATCCCACCAATCGAGCCTTTCACCCAAAATGCCATATACATATGGATCAAAATAGCATGGATAAGCACAATGGCTGCAACCGCATGAATAAGCAGGCTCCAACGGATCATCCACATAGGGAATAAGTCCGCAAAGTAAGGACGCCAGATGATAATTCCGGTGATCAAGAGCACAAAAATCAAACTCATGATGCTCCAGAACATCATTTTCTGGCCTGCATTATATTTCCCTACATCAGCAACATTGTGTTCGTTACCTTTAAGTACCTCGATAATATTTTTAAACCAAGGTAGATCTTGTCTGTCTGGAATATTATGTTTAACAAAACGGAAAAACATAAACATCAGTACGACAAAGATTAATACACCAAAGAATGGGTGAAGAATACGCCCCATTTGTGGTGTACCAAAAGTTTCCGTCAACCATTTTAACGTTGGGAAAAATAGTGCGATACCAGACAAAGCAACCAAGAAAAAGCTGATGACAACAGTCCAGTGACATGCGCGGTCAACAAATTTTGTCCGAACAATCATTTTGCTCTTTTTACTCATGGTCATCTTTCTCCTCTTCATCATCCACTTCTTTATTCGGCCCAATTCCCACATAGTGGAAAATCAGTCCGGCAAAGGTGGCTATAAAGCCCACAACAGACAGTGGTTTCAAGACGCCCTGCCACAGATTGATTGGTGTATCAATTTGCGGGTCTTTCGGTAGTCCATGATACAACTGCGGTTTATCTGCATGATGAAGTACATACACGACGTGTGTACCGCCTACGCCCTCAGGATCGTAAATCCCAGCCTCTGCAAAACCGCGTTTTTGCAATTTAGCAACACGCTCAGCGCCATATTCCAACATTTCTTTTTTCGTACCAAAACGAATAGCACCGGTTGGACACGTTTTCACACAAGCTGGTTCCTGACCTACGCTGACTCTATCAACACATAAAGTACATTTGTACACACGATTATCTTTTGGATTTAATCGTGGAATGTTGAAAGGACAACCCGCGATACAGTAGCCACAACCAATACACTGCTCTGATTGGAAATCCACAATACCATTAGCGTACTGAATAATTGCACCCGCTGATGGACAGGCTTTTAAGCAGCCAGGGTCAGTACAATGCATACAGCCATCTTTTCGGATCAACCACTCTAACTTGCCGCTTTCGCTAGTTTCGCTAAAACGCATTACCGTCCAAGATTTTGCACTTAAATCGGTTGGGTTATCATATACCCCAACACAATGACCAACTTCGTCACGGATATCATTCCACTCAGAACAGGCCACCTGACAGGCTTTACAGCCTATACAGGAGGTCACATCAATTAACTTACAGACTTCAAACTTATCGTCGCGCGCGTGGGGTGGAGGCGTAATACTATTGGTCGCGGAACGTTTAATGATGTCTTGAGATTGCATGGACATAGTTCCCTCCCTTACGCCTTCTCAATGTTAACTAAAAATGCTTTATACTCAGGTGTCTGAGAGTTAGCATCGCCCACGGATGGCGTTAACGTGTTAGAAATAAAGCCTTTTTGCGTTACACCTTCAAAGCCCCAGTGAATTGGTATCCCAACAGTTTCAATCGGTTTTCCATCAACCATCAACGTTTGCAGTCGCGGTGTTACTACAGCAACAGCCTTAATAAAACCACGCTTACTGCTGACTTTGACTTGATCGCCTAACGCAATACCTTTGGCTTTCGCTAACGTTTCACTAATTTCAACAAACTGTTCAGGCTGAGCAATTGCGTTTAAACGTGCATGCTTAGTCCAAGTATGGAAATGCTCAGTTAAACGATAAGTGGTTCCCACATAAGGGAATTCTTTATGGTCGCCAAGTCGTTTCTTATCTTCGTCAAAAATTCGAGCCGCAGGATTAGAAATAACATTTGGATGTAATGGGTTAGTTCCTAATGGCGTTTCAAATGGTTCATAATGCTCAGGGAAAGGTCCTTCTGCCATTTTATCAATCGCAAATAAACGACCTAAACCTTCAGGCTGCATAATAAAAGGGCCCGTGCCCACTTCAGGTGCTGAACCATTAAAATCAGGCACGTCATTACCGACCCATTTTTTGCCATCCCATTCAATAAGCACACAATCTTTATTCCATGGCTTACCTTTGGTATCACAAGATGCACGGTTATAAATAACACGTCGGTTAAGCGGCCATGCCCAAGCCCAACCTAATGTATTACCGATTCCAGATGGGTCACTGTTATCACGGTTCGCCATTTGATTACCTTTTTGCGTCCAGCTACCCGTATAAATCCAACAAGATGATGCTGTTGAACCATCACTACGTAGCAGTGCAAAAGAGCTTAGTAATTCACCTTTTTTCGCTTGCAAGTTACCGTCAGCATCATAGAGATCAACTAATGCAACACCATTGTTCTCTTTTGCCACTTCTTCTGACTCAGGATGGAATTGACGTTTATAATCCCAACGCATTTGCATCAGAGGATCAACACCATTACCACCCTCTTGTGCATACAACTCACGGATTTTATATAAAATACCGGTCAGAATTTGCCCGTCATTACGTGCTTCACCTGGGGCGTCTGCTGCTTTCCAGTGCCATTGTAACCAGCGGCCTGAGTTAGCAATTGAACCATCTTCTTCAGCAAAACAAGTTGAAGGTAAACGGAATACCTCCGTTTGAATCGACGCGGAATCGACATCATTCATTTCACCGTGGTTTTGCCAGAAATTCGCGGTTTCGGTCACAAGAGGGTCAACAATAATTAAGTATTTAAGTTTACTTAAGCAGCTAACAACTTTGTTTTTATCTGGGAACGAGGCAACAGGGTTAAAGCCTTGGCAAATGTAACCTGTCACTTGATCTTTGCTCATCATGTCAAAATATTTCATAACATCATAAGCTTGGTCCCATTTCGGCAGCCAATCAAAGCCCCATTGGTTCTCTTGTTGCGCTGCATCACCATAGAAAGACTTCATTAAACTGACGAAAAATTTCGGGTAATTACTCCAATAATTCACCTGGTTAGGTAAGGTGGCTTTTGGTGTATTCGCCGTCAAATAATTTTCAACTGTCAGATGTTTTTCAGATGGTAATGTGAGATAACCCGGCAAACTGGTTGATAACAGACCTAAGTCTGTCAGGCCTTGGATATTTGAGTGACCACGTAAAGCGTTGACTCCACCACCCGCCATACCCATATTACCAAGTAGCAATTGGATCATTGCCATTGTACGAATATTTTGAGCACCAACAGTATGTTGAGTCCAACCCAATGCATAAAGGAATGTACCGGCTTTATCCGCAGCACTCGTCGTTGCCAAAATTTCACAAACTTTTAAGAAGTCAGCTTTTGGCGTACCACAAATATTTTCAACAACATCTGGCGTATAACGAGAGACGTGTTGACGAAGTTGATTCCAGACGCAACGTGGGTCTTGTAACGAGTCATCGCGTAATGCATGACCATTTTCGTCAAATTTATAGTTCCAGCTTGTCTTGTCATAACTGCGTTTTTCTGCGTCATAACCGCTAAATAAGCCATCGTTAAATTCAAAATCATCCCTAACAAGTAAAGCCGCATTAGTATAATTTTGAACGTATTCAGCATTAATTTTGTTATTTTCAATCAGGTAAAGTAAAACACCTGATAAAAATGTAATATCCGTACCTGAGCGAATAGGCACATAGTGATCTGCCACTGATGCGGTACGCGTAAAACGCGGATCGACAACAATCAGTGTTGCATCATTATTATTTTTCGCTTCCATTGCCCAGCGGAACCCGACAGGATGCGCTTCCGCAGCATTGCCGCCCATGACAACAATAACGTTGGCATTTTTGATATCAACCCAGTGGTTGGTCATCGCACCGCGACCAAATGTTGGAGCAAGACTTGCTACCGTTGGTCCGTGTCAGACACGCGCTTGGTTATCGACCGCGAGCATACCGAGCGATCGTGCAAATTTTTGGGTTAGCATTCCAGTTTCGTTACTTGCCGCCGATGCACACAGCATTCCAGTTGATAACCAACGATTTACTGTTGTGCCTGCCGCATTTTTCTCAACAAAATTGGCATCGCGGTCATCTTTCATCAAACGCGCAATACGCGTGAATGCATCATCCCAACTAATGCGCTCCCATTTATCTGAGCCTGGCGCTCGATATTCAGGGTAACGTAAACGATTTTCGCTGTGAATATAATCCAGTAGTCCTGCCCCTTTCGGACAAAGTGCACCACGGTTTACAGGGTGGTCAGAATCACCCTCAACATGAAATATAGCGGATTTAGCATTCATGGCGCCATCGCCCATGCTATACATTAATAACCCACAACCGACAGAACAGTAGGTACAAGTATTACGAGTCTCTTTCGACCGAAGTAATTTATTTTCACGTACATTAGCTATTGCCATTCCAGGCATAAAACCTAACGCAGCTACAGTTGTACCTGCCATCCCGCCAGCGCAGATTTTAAAAAACTTTCTGCGACTAACGTTCATTACTAACCTCTTTATCTTTTTTGTATAAAACGATGAGAGAATAGCAGCCTAATATGATGAGTTATTGCCTAAAATCAATTAATGTGAAAATAAATGTTTAATTAATATTAACTGAGTAGTTAACCAACAATTAAATTTACTACTAATAGAGTATTTTTTGTTAAATTGATTTGGATCAAGTGTTACATTTTGAAAAATAGTTAAACATTAGCATACTAAAATAGTGAAATTTTAGATAAGTTTAATTTCGGGTATTTAAAACATGAGATAAAACTAAAATAAAATAAAATAAAATATCGTTTAATTATTTATAAAAGCTCATATATTAATTAATCATCTCACAGAAAACTTAATTAATAATTTAAAGCGCAAAATAAAAATCCTGCGCCGATATATTTAAACAAACTATTTCCAGCCACTAATAATAATACCAGCTCCCAATAGTACCACTAAAGCGCCAACCCAATCAGTAGCAGTAAGAGAGACTCCATCGACCACACGCAACCATATCAATGCCGTGACAATGTAAATTCCCCCATAAGTTGCATAAATTCTACCACTCGCCTCAGGGTGTAAGGTTAATAACCATACAAACAACACTAAACTTAAAGCGGCTGGTAGTAACAACCATGGGCCACCTTGCTTTTTCATCCACAAATAGGGAAAGTAACACCCCGCAATTTCAGCAAGCGCAGTGATAAAGAATAAAACTATCATTTTAAATGGCATAAAATCTCTTTTAATATATTGATTATAAATATTTTATTTATTCATATTACACTACCCTAGACAAAAATTTAAATACTATTTGAGTCATCAATTAATTCATCAACAGGTAAAAGCTTAATTATTAAATTAAATAATTAAGCTAATGCAAAAACTAGTGCCATCCATGGTTAAATAGATGGCATAAAATTTATGTTGATTTAACTAACAATAGAGAGAATCGCCTTGCTATTGGCAGTACAAATAACACAGTAGGAAAAGCAATCATCCACGATAGCCCCCAAGAAGTTACCCAAGGTGATAAGATTTCAGAGGTAAAGCCTAGTGCTCTGATGACACTAATAAGCGAAACAATGCCGCTCATTACTAATGATAAGAAAAAAGGTACGAGGAAAATCATTGCTCTAGCTGGAAGTTTAGGAAAACCTAAAACATAATTTTTGTCTTGAAATGACATAAAGACTCCAAATTAAACGGTACACAACAGCACATAACTGTTAGTACAACAAAGTTATATGCGTTGATTTACGTAAACGCTTACGAGTCTTTAAGACCAATAACGTACATTCTATAATTTGTATTAATTTTGTCAATCTAAGCTAAACAATATATTCCATCGCGTTAATCTTAATATACATTAGTATTCAAAACCCCTAAATCCAATCGAGTAAGAACAAAAATTTTACCTCTTGAAATTCATCATCTTTCATTTATTATACGCCGTATAATTATTAATATTATAGGCTGAAAATGATCACAGGACATGTATTTATAGCAACAAGCGTAGATGGTTTTATTGCTCGTGAGAATGGAAATATTGATTGGTTACATGAAATAGATACCAAAAATGAAGATCATGGCTATGTGCAATTTATGCAAAATATTGATGCCATCATTATGGGACGAGGAACGTTTGAAACACTCAGTGCTATTAAGCCTTGGGTTTATGATATACCTGTGCTTGTGCTTTCTAAAACACTGGCAGACCAATCAACTCCTACTGATCTTATCGGTAAAGTGCGTTTTGTGAATAAAACACCAAAAGAAGCAATGGCTTTACTCGAAAACGAAGGATGTCGGCGTGTTTATGTCGACGGAGGGCGTGTCGTTCAATCTTTCATTTATGATGCCCTAATCACTGACCTGATCATTACTCAAATTCCTCTTTTACTTGGCAATGGTCGTCGATTATTTGGCGATATTCCTAATGATATATTTCTGCAACATCAAAAAACAAAAACATTCCCATCAGGATTTGTGCAATCAAAATATATTATAAAACGATAAATACACTAAAAATAAACATAACAAAACAAGAATTGAGATATCAATATGACTCAACGCAGCCGCGGTAGACCTAAAGCAAGTGAACCACAAATTTCTCCAGAGGATATTATTACTCATGCATTATTGATTATCGACCGTGATGGCTTTGATAACTTAACCATGCGTGCGCTTGCGAAGGAAATGAATATCAATCCAATGACGATTTATCATCATTTTCAAGACCGTAGTGGCTTAATAAAAGCTATCGCAAACTCTCTATACGCTAATATTATTCCTACTTTAAAAGGGACGAATAGTGAACAAATTGAGGCTATTTTATTGGCCTATAGAACACAAGTTACACGTTACCCTGCACTCACTCTGGCGATATTTAATCTCCCCAATGCATTTCCTGAACAAGCTAAAAAAATAACAGAGAAACTAGTTTTCTTATTAGAACAACGAGGACTCCATTCTACAGAAGCATTGCAATGGACACATATATTAGTGGATTATACCCATGGAGAATCTCTTTCAGTCACTAAACAACCAACGATAAGCACGCCTAATTCAATCGAAGATAACCCTGAATTAACTCGTTACCGTAGTGCTATAAATATGCTTATTAATAACCTTAAGCATGGATTATAATCATTATTCATGCCGCTAAAACTTATTGCTCTAGCGGCATTTTTAAATCAAGGTACCTTTTGATTAAATTTATTATTATTTGCGTAAGGGATTTTTCCGTCGCATTGCTCAAAACTAAAACTTTCTCGGTCAACAAAACCCACAATATTATCTGAATCAAATAACTTTAATGCAAATTCAGCTAATTCATCACTCGTATGATAAGTGCCAAAAGATGCATCATAATCATAATGTTCAATTCGATTAGCAACTTGGCCAAACTCTGTTTTTGTCGCTGCGGGTGCTAATACCTTAGCACTCAATTTAGCATCGGAAGCGAGTAGTTCCTTCGCTAATCCTTCGGTAAATACATTAACAAAAAATTTGGATGCGCAATAAGTAATAGCTGTTGGCACAATAGTATACCCACCAGCCGAACTAATATTAATTAATTGGCTATTATCAATATGATGGTAATCTCTCACGAATAATGAGGAGAGGATCGTTAAAGAATTTATATTTAAATTTAACAAGTGATTAAGCTCATCAATAGGTTGTTCTGATACCTCCCCATAATAACCAATGCCTGCGTTGTTTATCCAAACTTGAATATCAATTTCTGCCAGTGAGTTATAAAGTAAAATGGCATTTTCAGGTACAGATAGATCAGCTGATTTTATAATAACGTCAATTTTTGAATTTACCTCCACAATTTCATCTTTTAGTTGCTGTAATAAACTCACTCGCCTAGCAACAACCACAACATTAAATCCTCTACCCGCGAATGCTTTTGCCATTGAGCGCCCAATACCCGAACTTGCACCTGTAATAACAACATATTTCTTATTTTTCATAACGCCTCCTTTGACAACATGGACTAAAGGGTAAAAGATAGAGCTAACTCTAAGTCAAGGCATTTAGGAAAATAGATGAATTACTCAATTAGTGAATTTGCAAATTTAACGGGATTTAGCACCTATACGCTGCGCTATTATGAAAAGGAACAGATACTAAAGCCTGCGAGACAAAACAATAATCACCGTTTTTATTCAGATAGAGATGTTGAGTGGATTAAATTTATTGCTCGTTTAAAAGAAACTGGCATGCCATTAAAAAATATAAAAAAATATGCCCAGCTCAGAGAAGAAGGCAACACTACGGTACAACAGAGAATGACACTGCTCATTGAACATAATGATAATCTAGAGGCACAGCTAACCGTACTTAGTGAACATTTAGTCAGCTTAAAACAAAAAATTAATCATTATGAACAATTAATAAAATAATAAAAATCATCCCACTTGGTACTCAGGAGTCTGTATGACAACCTATATTCAACTCACCATCAAAAACGATCTCAGCGTTCTAACGTATCAATCAGATGACATAACACTGCCTATTGGACTGACAAATATAAATGGATATCGTTTGCAACACTCGCCAATAACGCCTTATGAAGCTGAAATGGCTATTGAGCATATTGAAAACACTATTATTCCTGCTAGAAAACTATTTCCTACCGGAAAAATTAGCCTTTCGTGCACCAATGAAGAATTAAAACAAATACCTATAGATACTATTGACCTAAAGCAATTGATATCGACCTCACAAATAGAAAGAGCATTTAATGAATTAGTGAATGTCATTAATGGTGGCCCATCAAACTCAACAACCTTGCCATTAGATAAGTCATTTAGTGCATTTTTACTGATCATCAGAGAAATAACACATCATTGGGGACTAGAAGGCATTACGATTACAAAGTAATAGATACGCTTGCAGTACCTAAATTTCAATTTATATCAATAATTCAATACCTGTTTAACTTTCACATCTAGTTTAAGTTAATCAGGTTTTCTCTAGCTCTTTCAATAAACTCATACTGTTACAACACAAAGTAAAACACAAAAAATAGGCAATAGATTAAATTAATTTTTGTTTAGTCTTTTTCTTATTAATTTAAAATCTAATTTAATTTTATTAAATATACTTTTATTTTTACTAAAATGACCATTTAATAACTAAAGCACTAGCTTATGAGTACATAAAATTATTTATTATAGTTCCTAAAAACATTATAAATAATATGAAAAAAAGCCTTAATTAATATATTAATAATAAATTAATATATATTTATCAATAGATTAATTCATGGTGTGATCTTGGTCTCATTATCATATAAACAACTATTGATAAAACACCCTTTATACCCACAAAAAGCAATGGAAATAGATCAATACACCAAAAAAACAACACTATAAATAAAATTTAATTCCAATTTAATGCAACATAACCAGCATATTATTTTATGAGTTAGAGTAATGATCTAGATCAATTCAATCAGTGTAAGTGAATATGTTAAAGTGTATCCAAGTTAAAGAAACAGATTTTATAAATTTATAAATATTGATTTAGATTAAAGAGAGCACTCCATGAAAAACATTAATTTAATTACTGCATTAGTATTAACCGTAATTTCTACAGGTGTTATAGCCGCAGATGGTAAAATTACTTTTAAAGGTGAAGTTGTCACACAAAGCTGCGTTGTTGAAGCGGCAGATCAAAGTAAAACAGTTACGTTACCAAAAATAAGTTCTGTATCATTAACACACCCGGGCGACACTACAGGTACAACACCATTTTCCATTGGATTAACTCATTGCGATTCATCCGATACAATTAAAGATGTTGGATTAAGCTTTGTTGGTCCAAATATTGACTTAGAGACAAATACGCTAAAAACAGACGGTGTTGGTGCAACAACAGCTAAAAACATTAATATTGCACTATATAATCAAGATGACTCTAAAATTATGCTAGGTGGCGATACAACAACTCAAAATACTAGCTATACTAAAATCAGTAATGATAAAGCACAGTTAAATTACTTTGCTAAATATTACTCTACAGGAATAGTCGAACCAGGCTTAGTAGAAACAACTGTTGATTTCGAAATTATTTATAAATAACTCTCTATTAAAAAACTAATTGGAAATAAGTTGATTAGTTTGCTCTAATCAACTTATTCCTATTTGTATTCCTTACTAAAGAGCATCTAAATTTACTATGATCAAAAAAACGCTCCTAATCCTCCTGTCTTTAATAACCATTCCCGCTTATTCAAGTATTGTGGTTACAGGCACTCGATTTGTATACTCCTCAGATGAAAAAGAGATATCAGTTAATATTGAAAATACAGGCAATAAAGTAGCATTAAGCCAAGTTTGGCTTACTAATGGATTTTCAGAGAAAAGAACAGATAAGCAAACGACTAAAGCTGATATTGATGATGCACCTTTTGTTATTTTACCGCCTTTATTTAAACTTAAACCAAATAATGCACAAACTGTCCGTATCCTTTATACCGGAGAGCCATTAGCAACGGATAGAGAAACTATTTTTACATTGAATGTTTTAGATATTCCGCCTAAAAATAAAGAAATTGCAAATAGTCTTCAGATTTCTGTTCTATCAAAATTCAAGTTATTCTATCGACCAGTACAAATAGCCAGTGAATATGATTCATCTATCGATAATCTAGAATGGAAAATAATCAAGCAAGCAGATGGTATTTACCTCACAGCCAATAATAGTAGTGGCTTTTATATTACCCTTAATAAAGCAAAGGTTATTATTAATAAAACCGAGTATGAAACTCAATCTGACTTCAATATGATGGCACCATTTGGTGGAACAACAAAAACAAAAATAAATAAACTATCCTCGCTTCCTAATCAGCCTATAGAAATAAAATTCAGCTATATCAATGACTCAGGTGGAAGCTCAGATTTAACAAAAATAATTAATTAACCTTATTTGGTTTAGTCTATGAGAAGCTATATATCACAGCCATTATTATTACTGGTATTATTTTCTATGTCTATCATCAGCGTCCATGCTGCAGTTGATGATGATGATATGGAATTTAACCCTGCATTTATTAAAAACTATGCCGTAAGTAGTGACGCCTCTCTCGACAACTTCATCAGTAACAATGATGATACTCCGGGCCTATATAGCTTAGATATTGATGTAAACGAGCAATTTGTAGATAGATTACTCGTTAAGCTTGAAAAATCAGATGATATATTACAAATTTGCTTAACTGAAAAACTTATAAATTCCCTTGGCATCATCGATTTACTAATGGAAAGTTATAATAAAAAAATCGAAAGTAATGGTAATGACACCTGTGTATTTCTTTCGGCATTGATTCCTGAATCTTCTTTTAATTTTAACTTTAGCAAACAACAACTTTCAATTACTATTCCACAAAGAGATTTGATAAAAAATATCGCTCCTGAAAATAATCCTGCTAATTGGAATGAAGGTAATGCTGTAATCTTTAGTAATTATTCTTTCAACCGCTATACTACCCGAGCAGAAGGCTACTCCAAAACAACTAATTCACTCAGTTTAAACTCAGGTATTAACCTTTTTAAATGGCGATTACGTCATGACAGTCAAATTTATGATGATCAGTACACCGCTATAAATACTTACCTAGAAAGAGATGTAGACCTAATTAAAAGTAAACTTACCTTTGGTGATTTTTATTCAGGTTCTATTTTTTCCAATGGGAGCTCATTACGAGGCGTTCGCTTGCGTAATGATAATAGTATGTTATCAAATAGGGAAACTGGCTTCGCGCCCTCTATTCAGGGTATAGCAAAATCGCAAGCACAAATTAAAGTTTACTTACCGAACTCAAATACAGAAATTTATAGTACCGTAGTTCCTGCTGGACCATTTGAAATTAATGATTTATTACCCATTTACTACTCTGGTGACTTACTTGTTGAAATCATAGAATCTAATGGGGAAATTCAAAAAATGTTAATCCCTATCCAAAGTGGCTTATCTTTTACACGACCAGGTAAAATAGATTTTGATATAGGCGCCGGTAAATTACGTTATAAAGATAGTGTCTTTGGTGACCCCATTTTTGATGCATCAATGCGTTACGGTGTGAATAACTATCTTTCAACTTCTCTAGGGACAATTGCTAGCCAAGATTATTTATCTAATGCATTAGGTGTTACTGTTAATACCAATCTGGGTGCTTTCAATGCTGAAATGCTCCATTCAAAAGCTAAACTAAAAAATAGTAATAAAAATTTAGAAGGTAATGCCTATAAACTAAGCTACAGTAAATCTTTTGCTGAAACTAAAACCTATATTAATTTATCTTCAATTCAGTACGATTCGAAAAACTATACTAATGCCTATACTGCAATGCAGATGAACCAAAATGATTCCGACTATAATAATCAACAACAAAACAATAGATATAAATTAAAAACACAGTATACCTTATCAATGAGCCAACGCCTTCCTTATCAGTTAGGTAATTTGAACCTCAGCGGATCGCTTGCCGACTATTGGAATGGTAGCAGTCAAAATAAACAATACACTGTATCTTATAATACAAATATTCGTGATATTGGACTCACTACCTCTTTACAGAAAATTAATAATCAATTTAATAATGATACTTTATTTTCTATGTCAGTCAGTATTCCACTCTACTCTAATGAGAATACGATGAACCTAACTAGCAGCTATTTATCCGCGAATAAAACTCAAAATCTTGGTATCGGTGTGAATGGTGCAATAGGAGAATCTGTTGATTATTTCGTAAACGTCGGACAAGATAAATATGATAACGAACAAAGTCATTATGGTTCAGCCAGCGTAAATTATAAATCTTCATTTGCTAATTTATCAACAGACTATAGTCAATATCAAGATGCAAAAACGCTTAATCTAAGTACAAATGGCGCAATCGTCGGGCACTCCGGCGGAGTTTTATTTTCGAACACACTAGGTAACTCCTTTGCTATTATCAAAGCTGAAGGAGTAGAAAATGCCCATGTATTAGGTGCTGATACAACAACAAATCGTTGGGGATATGCCATACAGCCGAACTTAGTTCCTTATCGTAAAAATTTAGTTGGTATTGATACTAAAGACTTAAGCCAACAATACACCATTGAAGAATCTAAACAAATGGTTATTCCACGCTCGGGTAGCGCAGTATTCGTTGATTTAAAAACAAAAATTGGCGCGCCTATTGTCTTAAGAATTACCGATAAAAATAATAACCCATTACCATTAGGGGCTACAGTTTATGATGATCAAGACCAATCGCTAACTTTTGTAGGACAAGGCGGAAAAATATTTTTAAATTTAAACGCACAGTTACATCATATTTATATCCATACTAATGCAGGCGAACAAGATATTTGCAAGGTTGATCTAGAGGATATCATTGCAAAGAACCTTCATAATGAAAAAATCACAACCCTTAATTTGACTTGTACAAAAGAGCAATAATGAAAATACCACTGATAGCCAAAATCATATTACTAATTAGTACATTTATGGTCAGTACAACAGGGCTTACCTACAGCATAATTGATGATACTTCAGGACATGTCCCACCGAGATGGCGAGGCTCCAATATTAAAGCTACTTTGGGTACGGTATTATCTGGCACCTATAATTTTGGTGACATTATTATAGATATTAAAAATAAGCCTATCGAATTATTGTATGTGACTCACTTTCATATGTCATATGCAAAGCCTAGATTTAACTGTAATAAAGGTCAATATTATCGAGCAGCTATTACCGCCGATAGTATAGGTGTTGTTCTTGGAGAAAAGGATGGCTATGCCATTCTTCAATCAAATATACCAGGTATAGGTTATCGATTAGATATTGGTGGTGCAATTTCAGGAACTTATATAGATCCAGTAGTTTCCCGCTACAGCAAAGTCAGTGCAACAGGCGCTAATGATATTGAAATGTATTGCCAATCTACCGCTCAATTTGCAATGGCTATCAAGGTAACTTTAGTTCGCACTAATGAGTTACTCAATGATAACGCTTCTAAAGTATTTATCCCTGTTAATGTTACTCCGTTGTATCCAAGAACAGTCCAACTATTTGATAGTTCGGGTAATCTAGTTCTTAGTGGCACATGGACAATTCCTTTAAAAAATGCCAGTAATGCTTCAATTAACTATATTAAAGAATCATGTCGCTACCAATTCTCAAATAGTGAACAAATATTAAATTTAGGCAAAGTCAGTAGCCAGCAATTTACAGGTCCTGGCAGTACGGCTTATGGTGAAAATGGCCAACAAAAAATTGATATATTAGTTAATTGTTCAGGGACAAACTCAATTCGTCATATTCGTGCTTCTATTTTTGAAGGAATTTCAGGAAATGAAGCGGATCAAGCTTTGCGTCGTCAGGGTGTATTGCTAAATAATCTAACTGGTCCCAATGCAGCAAAAGGTATTGGCGTTCAATTATTAATTAATAATGATATCAAGCCATTAGGATCTGACACACAAGATTATGTTAATGATGGCACTCAGTGGGATGTCATCGCTGGAAATCAAGCTCTTACTGGTGTATATAATTTTGCGCTTAGTGGTCGTTATTTCCAAATTGATCCTAAAATTCATGAAGGAAAGTTACAAACAACGGCAGGTTTCACCTTAATTTATCGCTGACCTTTAATAGGGTTTGATTAAAGTAACTAACATAATTTATTTATTACATTGTAATACTGAACATTTATCTGATACATAATAAGGCCACAATAAATAGTCATGTGGCCTTATTTGATACCTAATGGCTACGGGTATCTGTAATAGGTTGACGTACTAAAAAAATATAAGCAAATGCGCCTAACAACGTTACACAACTACAAATAATTAACGCTAAATTGAATGAATTAGTTTTATCTAAAATAAACCCTGTCACTATCGGAGCAAAAGATGCACAGATAAAACTCGCAAAATTCTGAATACTGCCAACAGAAGCAGTCATCCTTGAAGCTACTGAAACATGAATAAGCCCCCATGCAGAAGTACCCGCAAAGTGAATACAAAATAGCGCCATACCAATCAGTAAAACTGCAGACATTGATGTCGTAGCCTGTGGCACAATAAAAGTAAATATTGCAGAACAAACCATACCAACAACAATGCTTATTTTACGACTTTTTAAAGGAGCCATCCCTTTTTTTACCAACCAATCTGTCGCATATCCATTTAGTAACATTCCTGCTGCGCCAAATAAAAATGGAATTGCAGCCATCATCCCTGTGCTTTTTAAATCCAAATTATATGCAGTCTGCAAATAGCCTGGTAACCAAGCTAAATAGAGCCAAGCCGTATAATTGATACCGCTAAAGCCCAACATCATTCCCCACATTGTACGGTTACGAAATAAGCCTCTCCATTCAGAAAAACTTAATGGATCGCGTTTAACATTAACACTTCCCGCATTTAAATAGTCTTGTTCATCACTATTTAAGACAACTTCCTCTCTATTGCGATATAACATATACCAGCCTATAGCGAGAAACATTCCCAGTACACCAATGGTGATAAACATACCCCGCCAACCAATAACTAGCATCATTGCAGCTAGTAATGGTGGGCTTATTGCCATCGCAATAGTTGACGCTGCATTAAAATATCCCATTGGGCGACCGCGCTCTTTAATATTGAACCAGTCATTAATTACTTTTACTCCACATGGGTTCATCGGAGCTTCCCCAATTCCCATTCCGATCCGAGCTAATACAAATTGGGTAAATGAATGCACTAGCCCTGACAGGGCTTGAAATAATGACCAAAAAAACATACCAATACCAAGCATTAACCGCGGCCCTTTTCTATCTAGTAGTGGGCCACAGGGTAATTGTGCAATACCATAAGCTAATGAAAAAACTGATAACAATATGCCAATTTCAGTTGCACTTAAACCTAACTCTTCACGAATAGTTAAATTCGCGACAGAGAGCGAACTTCTATCAAGATAATTTATAATGGCAGCTAAGAATAAAAGGATCATTGCTGTCATTTGTATCCGCTTCAAACGTTTACTTTTTTCAGGTATTGGAATTGTAATATTCAAATCTTTAGTTTTCTTATCATCACTTAAATTATTTTGATGATTGATAATGCTATCTGTTTTATCCACATTAACTCCCTATCTTCCCAGAATTATATTCAGATTAGTTAACTAAAATCCTAATTAATTGATTGTTATTTATTTTTTACTTTACTTTAGATCTAAACGTCATTTTCATATTTTTGTTCAACCTGAGAATATGTGGGAAGACATATTTATAACTTATAATTTCATCAATTCGTGCGCTTGATAGTAATTTACTGCTTTTTATCGGTACTTAATTATTAAATTAAATTATTTCCCTGCTTTTTATTAATTAAAAACATATTTAATACTGTTTTGTGCGTATTACATCACAAATCAAATGGGTATTATTATTATTTTCTCCTTTTTAGCTGAAATTAGCAGGAATACAAAATAAGGAGAGCATTATGTCAATAATAAATACATTAGTTTGCCAAGAACCTAAAAAATTAATTTGGGAAAAACGTTCTATTTCAGAACCTAATTCAAATGAAGCTAAAATTAAAATTAAAACAGTGGGAATATGTGGAACCGATATTCACGCTTGGGGAGGGAATCAACCTTTTTTTAGCTACCCTCGTGTATTAGGGCATGAAATTTGTGGCGAAATTGTTCAGCTAGGCTCCAACAAATCAGCGTTTAATGTTGGACAACAAGTTGCCGTTATTCCCTACGTCGCATGCCAAAAATGTCCTTCTTGTTTAAGTGGTCGCACAAACTGCTGTGAAAATATTTCTGTTATTGGTGTCCACCAAGATGGCGGGTTTGCAGACTACTTAAATGTTCCGGTTACAAATTTATTACCTGCTGAAGGAATTACCCCAGAAGCCGCAGCACTAATAGAACCTTTTGCTATTAGTGCGCATGCAGTCCGCCGCGCTGCTGTACAAGCAGATGAAGCAATATTAGTTGTTGGTGCAGGACCTATTGGTTTAGGTGTTGCCGCCATTGCTCATGCTGACGGTGCTCAGGTTGTTGTAGCAGACACTAGTGAAGCAAGACGCAATCATGTGGATAAATATTTATCACTGCCAACAGTTGACCCTTCTGCTGATAATTTTGAAGCGCAATTAAAACAATTATTTGCAGGAGCTTTACCTTTAAAAGTTATTGATGCAACGGGTAATCAACATGCCATGAATAATACAGTTAACCTAATCCGACACGGCGGAACCATTGTGTTTGTAGGATTATTTAAAGGTAATTTACAAATTTCCGATCCTGATTTTCATAAAAAAGAAACAACAATGATGGGAAGCCGTAATGCAACGCCAGAAGACTTTGAAAAAGTAGGTCGCTTAATGGCTAATAACCAATTAAATGCCGAAATGATGTTAACGCACCACTATCAATTTACCTCTCTAGCTGAAATATACGAACAAGAAGTTATTAATAATAGAGAGTTAATTAAAGGCGTTATCCATTTTTAATATTTGGAGCATGAGAATGAAAACATTAAATCGTCAAGATTTTTTAGGGAAGAATTATCCAACTCGTATTATTCAATTTGGTGAAGGCAATTTTTTACGTGCCTTTATAGGTTGGAGTATTGATATTTTAAATGAAAAAACTAACTTTGATGCAGGTATTACTATTATTCGCCCTATTAATACGGATTTTCCACCATCATTAAATACCCAAGATGGTCTTTACACTACCATTATTCGTGGTTTAAATGAAAATGGTGATAAAATAAGTCAGTCTAGGCTGATCCGTTGCGTCAATAATGAAATAAATCCTTATAAAAATTATGATGAATACTTAGCTCTCGCTCAAGATAAAAATATCCGTTTTGTCTTTTCAAATACGACGGAAGCCGGTATTAGTTATTATGAAAGTGATAAAGTGAATGATAAACCACCAGTCAGTTTTCCAGCTAAACTTACCAGACTTCTGTTAGAGCGATTTAATCATTTTAACGGTGCAGCAGATAAAGGCTGGGTTATCATACCTTGTGAGTTAATTGATTATAATGGGGATGCCTTAAAAGCATTAATTTTACGTTATGCGCAAGAATGGCAGCTACCCACCGAATTTATTCAATGGATAAACACTGCAAATACCTTTTGTTCTACACTCGTTGACCGCATTGTCACCGGCTATCCAAAAGATGAGGCTCAACAATTAGAACAAGAGCTGGGTTATCATGATGCTTTTTTAGATACCGCCGAATACTTTTATCTATTTGTTATCCAAGGTCCTGAATGGTTAGAACAAGAATTACACCTTGATAAATACCCAATGAATATTCAAATAGTTGATGACATCAAACCTTATAAAGAACGAAAAGTAGCCATTCTAAATGGTGCTCATACCACAATGGTACCTATTGCTTGGCTATGTGGGTTAAATACGGTTGGCGAGGCCATGCAGGATGATGATGTTAGGGAATTTATTGAGAAGTTATTAAGTGAAGATATTATTCCTGTTTTAGATTTACCTGAAAACCAATTACGCGCTTTTGCTGAAGCAGTTACAAGTCGTTTTCAAAATCCGTATATTCAACACCAGCTCCTTTCTATTGCATTAAATAGTATGACAAAATTCCGAACTCGTATATTACCTCAGCTTATTTCGAGTATGAATAAAGGTTATATTTCAGAACGTTTAAGTTTTGCTCTTGCAGCACTACTGGTCTTTTATCGAGGACAGCGTTTTGATGAGTTTTATCCCTTACAAGATGATGATATATGGTTAACACGTTTTACTGAGTTATGGCCACGTGTTGGTAATACACTTGATTCAAAAGAATTTGTTCGTATTATTCTTTCTGATGAAAATCATTGGGAACAAAATTTAAGTAAAAATGACAAACTGGTTGATAAAGTTGCCCTACACCTTGATGCTATTTTGCAACAAGGCATGAGAGAATCAATCAAATCATTAAAATAATCACCTATTCTACACGCGACTTTAACTGTAACTTAAATAGCGTGTAGATATCTTTTGTTACTATAGATCTTTATGATTTAGCGATAAGAAAATATAAAATTACTCGCTCGCAAACTGGAATTTTAAATATTGTCATGGCAAGAACGCAAAATTTACGACATAAAGTCATTAATCAATTTATTGATGCAATTCGTCATCAGTATATTTGTTCGCCGCTACCTTCCCAATCAGTACTTGCAGAAATGTATAATGTAAGTCGCACGACAGTTCGCCATGTATTAACCTATCTCACTCGGCAAAAAATATTAGAAAATATTGGCAATGATTACGTCATTATTAGAAAACCTAACGATGAAGACCTACTTGATACCATTGTTGATCTACCTGATATACAACTCAATGAATTTGAATCCTTTTTTTACAAGTTAATCCAACAAAAAGAACTTAAGCCTGGAGATAACTTTACTGAATTGCAACTTGCTCATCGAGCCAACGTTAGCCCTGTCGTTGTCAGGGAATTTTTACTGCAATTTTCTCAATATAATCTCATTGAAAACTTGCGTCGTGGGCTCTGGAGCCTTAAAACTTTTGAACAGGATCACGCAGAAAAATTATTTGAATTACGTGAACTACTCGAAACCTATGCACTCACGCGTTTTATGAATTTACCCGCTAATGATAAACGTTGGGTACAAGCTAAAGAATTATTATTTCAACATAGAGAATTAAGAGAAACTATTGTTGATAATTATCGTGCTTTTTCTGATTTAGACCGTAAATTCCACACCTTGCTTCTCTCTGCTGCGGAAAATCCATTTTTTGACCAATCATTAAATATGGTTACCATTATATTCCATTTTCATTATCAATGGGACGATAGCGATCTACGTGAACGTAACGCTTTAGCCATTGAAGAACATATGACAATTTTAAGTGCCATCGTCAGTCACAATGACTTACAAGCTATGAACGAGCTACGCAATCATTTATATACGGCAAAACAATCAATGAAGCGCTCCCTTCAAACATCAATAGCTCAACCCTCTAAATAGTGGGATTCAGATAAATTATTCACTATTCCTCCAATTTTATTTTTAAATTGAATAATTGATATACATCAATAAAAAAACAATTTCTTCTCAAATTTAATTTAAAAGGTACATAATAAATATCAGTTAGGGCTAAGTAGGTAGCTATACTATTTTGTCCGGTGATTGTGTAAAACTTATCTATACTTAATATTAGCTATACTTAATATTAGATAGATAAACGAGCATCACAAACTAATCCAAACATATTTAGGAGTGAATAATGAGCAAAGCTAAAGAATTGCAAATCCGCCCACTCAAAACACCAACTGACCTCTCACCTGAAGCGACTAAAGATATTAGTGCCGCTATGAATGCGATATTGGCTGATATTTTTGCTATTTATCTTAAAACCAAAAATTTCCATTGGCACATGAGTGGACCGCATTTCCGTGATTATCATCTCCTATTGGATGAGCAGGGAGAACAATTGTACGCAATGACAGATCCTATTGCTGAACGTGTACGTAAAATTGGTGGCGTGACGCTACACTCCATAAGCCAGATATCTAAAATGCAAAGAATAAGCGATAACAACGCTGAATATGTTGAACCTTTGGATATGTTAGCTGAGCTATGTGAAGATAATAAACTGCTTGCTGCTGAATTTAGAGAAGCCCATGAGGTCTGTTCACAGTATGGTGATTATTCAACTACTAGCTTAATTGAAAACTGGATTGATGAAACCGAGCGCCGTGTTTGGTTCTTATTCGAAGCTTGTCGCGAAGCAAAAACTTCTGGTCATTAATTCTATTACCTTTTTAAGCCACTTTACTTGTATGTAAAGTGGCTTTTCTCTTAGGCGTCAAATTACTATTTGCAATATCAACCGATAATATCAGTTAATCTCTTGTCATTTAAACTTAAGGATTGTGGTCATCGTCATCGTGATTATGATCTTTATGACTATGCAGTTCTAATTCGGTTTCACGTCTTTGACATTCAGTTAAATACTGTATTGAGTCTGCTTTTCCCGTTGCCGGATCAACATAATAAAAACCTACTGTATTTTGCTCAGGTGAAAATACCTCAATGGCACGCCCATCATCATAATAAAGATCGCCTTTACTAATCATTACCTTAAAATCTTTAATACTTTCAACCTGCCTTTGCTGTTCATTTTTCGTCATCGTATAGCCAGTATAATCACCACCATCAAATTTCATGATATGTAGTGTATTATCAATTAAATAAACTCTTGCTGTCGTCGCAGCAGTAGGGAAAGTAAATAAGCCATTTCTCTCCCGAGATATCTCATTAAACGATTGATCAATAGAACAATCAAAAGCACGTTCTGAACGAATAAGATTACAACCAGACAGCAGAAGCGTTGAAACCAATAACATCCCTATTCTTTTCATATATTCCCTTATTTATTCAATCGCTTATTTGACAGTTAACTATACTAGCTAATTTGATTTAGCATTAAAGATACCACCCATAAGCTAAACTTTCATCCAAAAATGAAAATCAATCTAAGATAAACTGTTAATAAAAGTAAAATATATGTCACTGAACCACCTTAAGCATTTAAATACTTAAGGTGATTTTATCAAAAATAATTAAAAATTAGCTTCTATACCAAATCTAAACGTTCTGCCTGGAATTGGCATATAAATTACCGTACCAGGGTCAAAAGCATACCGATTAGTCAAATTATCAATATTGAAATTTAAATTAATATTTTTTTGAAGATAGTATTTACCAAAAACATCCATAGTTGTTGATGAGTAAACTTTTTCTACTGGTGCTGCTGCCGTACCCGCTAGCCATTTTTGAGGATAATCTTTTCCTGAGTTATAACGTACTCTTAAGCCTGTTTGTAATTTTTGATCGAACATTTTGACACCAACAATTCCCGAAACAATCTTTTTCGGTGGTATTCTAGACGGCGATAATCCCCAAGAAAAACCCACTGAATTACACGCTGATGGTAATCTTCCGAGTTCCATTTCATCTGCCGAACACAACTCAGAGTTATTATAAAATGTCGCATCTAATGAACCAAAAGCGTAATTAGAATCATATTTCAGCTCAACTTCATAACCAGAAAGTTTGAAACTATCATAATTTTTAGTCACCACATAAGGTGAGGACCAATCATCTAATTTAGGATTCACCCCCTGAGATAAATAACCCTTTATATTATTGTCGAAATACGCAACACGTAATGACGTAGTATCTTCATCCAAAATAATATTTTTTTTCTCTACATTAATACCCAACTCAAATGATTTAGCGTGCTCAGGTCTTAATGGTACATTCGGGCTATAAGAGTATGTTTGCCCTGAAACGGTACTTTCAAATAAACTTGGCTCTCGATAACTATCTGAATACTTTGTATAGACATCAAGCTCATTGGTTATATGAAAACGAACTTCACCCATTAAATCATTCTTAGGTCCGTAGCTGCGACTTTTCCCTTCAATATGGTCATCAACTTCAAATGAATGTATTCGCCAACCGGCAAGTGTTGTGAACCAATCATTTCTATATTCGATATTCGTAAATGCCGACGTATTTGTTCCTTTTGCATCTCGCGTGACGGATGGTAGCTCTTCACCTTGTAAAGTCCCATTAGGTGTCCAAATTGGCTGATATCGCTTACTTAGTGGTTTAGACTTTTGAACCATATATTCCACACCATAAGTAATATCAATCGGATAGTTAGCAACCTGAGAGGTATTCTCTAGATTAAATCCTATTCTTTCATCTGAATATCTGTGTTGGTATTGGTCGCCATAATGAGCGGTCACATCCTCAGTTAAGCCATTTCGCTGATTGAATGTTCCTTTCGTCCACCATAAACCTAAATTCATATCCACCAAAATTGAGTCTGGCTTATATGAATAGTTCATAGACGCCGTATCAACTTCAGCGCTTCCAAGCGACCATTGCGGCATTCTTCCATCACTTTGATACCAATAAGCAGCTAAAACCTCTCCGGCTTTTTGTTCATGTCGACGATAATTCAGTTCCAAACTAGCGTCTGGATTAAAATAGATATTTGTTTTTAATAAAGTCGATTTACTTTCATAACTGGTATTAACGACCTCTTGCCCTGGTAATATAGGGGCATTGGTATTTTTATATTTTGAATAACCGTGTTTACCTGCAAAGAAATTACCCTGAGTTCTATCACTATAGGCAATTAAAAAATCAAATTTTTCATTTCTAAATGCAGCTCCCGCAGTATAAGAACCATTATTAAAATGAGTACTTTGCAGATTTTGTGAAGGCCTATAGTTGCCTTGAAGGCGGTTATCTGAACTGATTGTTGGTCTTACATTATTATTATATATATTACCTTTAAATAAGAAACCGAACTGGTCGCCTTGAGGAATAATACTATTGGCAGAGAGTGTTTTTAATTTCACCGTACCACCAATTGCGCCCCCTGAGAATTTGCTCATGGAAGCCCCTTTTTCTATATCAATAGTATCGACTAAATCCATATCAATATAAGTTCGGTCTGAGCTTCCTTGGTAACCACGCCATGTATTGGTTGATTGTAAGCTACCATCGATAACAATCGGTACTCGCCCATTACCTTGTAGCCCTCTGATCCCTATATCGAGTGCCCCAGCCTCATTTCGAGCGTTATTTATTTGTAATGATGATTCATTTGCAAATACATCAGAGTTAGTTGTTCCTCTTATTGTACTAATATCCCCAGTATTAATATGTTTACTGTCAGATTTTATTTTACTTGCCGTCACTGTAATTTTATCTTTTACTGATGATGATGTATTTTCATTTGCATATACTGAAGCCGATGTGTACAAAATAGCCAAACCAACTATATTTCGTTTAGTATTAAATCTCATTTAAGTAATGCCTTTCATTAATCAATTACCATTTATTTGGTGTAATTGAATATTTGCCAATAGATTAAATTTAAGTTCTTAGTGTTATAACCACACAATTTAAGCGTGGTTAAATTTCCAATTTATTATTCTTAATTAAGCTAATTTGAGATATGTTCTAGATATAACGAGTACTTTATAATTCAAGCGAACAATATACCTATTTGATAATAATTATCAATATGATAATGAATACCATTAGCATTAAAGTTCCTGTTGTTTATTAAATAGGCATTTGTGATATGAAAATTTGTTAGATAAGAATTTATTTAATAATTACACTTAATATTCAAAAAATAACAACGTAATAATTAAGGGAATTGAAATAGCTCACCTAATTGCTCAGTGAATTAGCTTGAACTTAACCCTAAAGTCGCACTCTAATTTTCTTTTGTGATTAAAGTGAATAAGTGATGAGTTTAAATGCATAAGGGTCTGTTATTAAAAGTAGTGAGGAGTGATATTGCGGTTTCTATAATCCTTGCAATTTATCTTGGTTTTTTCTTAAATTATTCTGTTTATATTTCAAGATTTCATTCACAGATTTTACTCAATGAAAACAATGGATACCTATACTTAATAGCTGAAATTATCGTCAATATCTTGTTTTCATTTTTTCTGTTTAGGCTGATTGCACTACTTGGAATATTTAGCTTTAAGCTCTTATCCACATTAATTATATTAATCAGTATTGCTATCAGTTATTACATTACATTTTATGATGTTGTGATTGGTTATGGCATTTTAATCTCAACCCTCACAACGGATATTGATTTGTCTCAGGAAGTCGTTGACAATAATTTCTTCATTTGGACTATTTTACTCTCTATTCCGCCCATCATACTCATTTGGTTTGCCCAAAAAACAGTACTGAACAAAAAACGAAGCCGATTATTAACGTTATTTACCTTTATCCTTATTCCGCTACTTATTTTTAGCTATATCAAGCTCGTCGATTCTTATCAAAAAGAAAGTGAGCGTGAAAAGAACATTGATATATCAAGCTATGGCGGTGGTATTGGTTACTCTTATTTGCCGACAAATTGGATGATCCCATTAGTTCAATATGGCATCGTCAAATATGATGACAATTTCAATGAAACTAATCTATTAGACCCTTTTGAAAAATTCACTTATACCGCAAACGAAAAAAATAAAGATGTTTATGTGGTATTTGTGATCGGTGAAACCGCGCGTTGGGATCATATGCAATTATTAGGCTATCAAAGAGAAACTACCCCAAAGCTCGCGAGTGAAAAAAATGTAGTGGCATTCAAAGGAACCTCATGTGATACCTCAACCAAATTATCACTAAGATGTATGTTTGTACGTGAAGGTGGCGTAAAAGATAACGAACAACGTACTGTCACCGAAAATAATGTTTTTTCTGTCATGAAGCAACTCGGGTTTTCATCCAATTTATTTTCGATGCAAAGTGAAATATGGTTTTATAATAAACTTGATGTGGATAACTATCTTATTCGTGAAATGATCACATCAAAAAATAGCTCACGTGGTCAGGAAATTCATGATGAATTATTATTGGATGAGGTTAATAATGTCATTCAAGATAAAATAAGTGGTATGAATTTGATCATCCTCCATACCAAAGGTTCGCATTATCTTTATTCGAAACGTTACCCTGCTGAATTTAAGAAATTCCTGCCTGAATGTATCGACAACGCTGCCACATGTTCAAAAGAGCAGTTAATTAATTCATATGATAATTCAATTCTCTATACGGACGCGGTAATCGCTGATCTTATTGCTAGATTAAAAGATAAAAATGCCATTGTTTTTTATACGTCTGATCATGGGGAATCTATCGATGAAAATAAAGGGCTACACGGTACGCCGCGTAATATTGCCCCTATTGAACAATTTAGAGTGCCACTGATTGTTTGGATGTCGGATACCTATATTGCAAACAATCAAAGCTTGTATAACAACCTAAAACTCAATAGCCAATCTCGCACATTCTTTCATCACGAAATTTTCGACAGTCTCTTAGGCTGTTTGGGTTATACCTCCGAAGATGGCGGTATTAATAATAAAAATAATCTGTGTTTTGATGGTTAGGTTTGTGGTGATCATATCCATCATACTGATTTCAGCTAACTCAGGTGCTCATTGCTCCACTTATGAGTAAAAAGGAAGTTGAATATGTAATAGAGAGATTTATATTTTCACTCATTAATTTATTCAAAAAATCGCTACTCTGAACGGTATATAACTATTACAGCTCAGTCAGATAATATCAGCCAATCTACTAAAATATAAATTAAAGTATTTGCGGTGAGGCTCAAAGAGATAAGTGGGCCATCAATCGATAACGCACTTATCGATATAACAAAGGAAACAATTTTATTAATAAAATATGATGCTTAACACAACGTTTCCATTTTTCACCCCTGATGTCGAGGCCCCTAGAGCCGACACATTCAAACTCACCGAGGATGGAACCCCTGCTAGCACTGTCCCTGTTATTTCAGTTTTATCGAGTGAAGAGTTAATGCTCAAACCACTTGTCAATTCAAGTGACTGAGCATTATCGAATGAACTCTGTAAAACCGATACAGTGAAAGACGTCGTTTGGTCACATTGTAGTAAACCCGTCGAGGAGCCTTGCACCCCAGTAGTAATGAGCTCATCTATACCTACTACACCAAGGTCTATGGGAGTGAACCCCCCAACTTCACAATTAACCGGAATTGGGATGATACCGTCTATGTCGCCGCAGACTACAAATTTTTTCGTATCTGATCTGGCGACCACGGTGTTTGATTGTTTACTACTCAGGTCACCGCGCACATATAGCCGATAACATATCCTCGGGAGAGATTGCCCGGGTCCTTCATGTATCTTACTTCCTATAGGCTGCATTTTTATGGGATTAGAATACAGCAAATCCCCGAGCTGTCCGTAGTCTTCATATATTTCAGTATAAGGAAAAGCCACAAATTGAGGATTGCGGTTGGGCATCCTCTCATACCAACAATAAACCCAGCCGGTTGTTATGTTTTCCGAAATGCGCTTGTTTTGCTTTAGCATCCCCAAGGGACCTAAAACATTAGACGGATCAGAACAAGTATTTCCATGACCAGCAATAATTGGGTTATTACCCGGCTCAGCTATTCCGGTCCAGAATGAGCCGGTTTCCCAAGCAGCTTCCATTCGCCAATCGACTTTGTATTCATCGGTTTCGTCCAAGCCTGTTAGCGATAATCCCACAGGTTCGAAATGTAGGTCGTTTTGTACCACAGGCCACACGACCAAACGAGCTTGAATGCCATCAGCAAGCGCGTCACCTGGGGAAACACAGGTGGTGCCACTGGAGATCGACGGCTTACAAGTTCGTGTTATTTCGCCGTATATCGAGCCCACTAAAGCCCCATCAAAATTGATTGAAGGCGAACAGAATCCCGGAAAACAGGTCAGTAGAGTAGATAAAAGTATAGGAATACGCACGGGTCACCACCATTTGTTAATTTGTGTAATTGGCCAGTATTTCTTTTGTTCTACTAAACCAAATATTATCCGCTAGCATGTATAGCAATTAAAATGTCTAACTATACATTTGCCCATAAAGCCGCAAGCGTTTTTCTTTTTCAATTTGTCGTTCTTTCGCACGTGCTAATGAACGTGGTGAACGTGTTATTTCTGTTGACGTAAACCATTACCCTAACCAATCAAACCCTTTCCCAATTCGACCCATTTGAGTCTTATAGGGATGACAGATAAAGCCGTCTCGCGCCAAAAAATGTTGTAATACTGCAATTGCACGTTTTAAGGGCCAGCGCGTGAGCGATAATAATAAGAAATCATCCATACACCTTTCATAAAAAATTCCTCGACATTCACTTAGCGTCTCATCCATAGAAAATAAATAACTACCTCCTATTAATGGACTCAATGCATAGCCACTGATAAGCTATGTCGCCATACTTCACCCATAACTCACTGATACATTAAGGTATATGTCAGCGTAGCGCTAAACCAACCTGGTTTAATGGTTTTATTTTCCATTGCATCTTGGTCCGCTTTTAAATAAGCACGTAGCTTAATCACCATATCGCCATCTTTAATCGGATATACCGGCTCAACTTGTGCATTATTAATGGGTAATGCCGCCCCGCTCATGGTTTCTAAACCAATCACGACACCCGAAGCTTCACTATCCGGATTAAATTTCAATAAACCATCTGCCGTAGCATTACCGCTAAACTTAGCGGAGATGGTATTGCCCAAAGAGGTATCGCAATCATCTAAATAGAATTCAAACTCTTGGTCACTATAGGCACCACGTTGCCCTGTATAGAGGTCTTTAGAGTTAATATTCTCACCAAAATACACATATCCACTTTCAGAGCCTGGGTTTACCGTGCAAGGCAATGCGATTAATTTACCGCTATATTGAATTGTATTACTGCTATCAGCCCAGCTAACAGAAGGTAATACGACCACTAAGGCTAAAATAAAGCCGCTCATTAAATAATGCTTTTTCATTATGATCTCCTTAGGGGTACAGCATTTGCACTGTCGCGGTAGCCGTAAAATCACCTTCGCGCAAAATAGCGGCTGGGTCACGAACAGGCACAGCATATAAAGGCAAGGTCGCTGTTCCGTTACTCGACATGGTCATCTTTGTCCCCGTATTAGGTCCGATGACGACACCGTTGTGGTAAAGACGAATCCCTAATCCATTGATATTCGTTCTCAGTGCTTTTGCATCATAAGAGGCAACAAATGGGCTCATATACTGAAGATATAAGGCAACTGCATTACCCAAGTCAGGGCCACACTTCAAAGTTAAGGTAAAATCTTGTTGATAATTAACACCATCAACTTTAGTAATACCAATTTCACCAAACTGCACTTTAATTGGCTGATTAGCTCCATCAGGCCCAGCAACATCACAAGGTGGGTTTTCAATTAAGTTGCCTGAAAAATTTACCTCAACCGCCTTTGATTGGTTGTAACTCAATAATGCTGCGCTACCGATAAGACCTAGCGCCAAACCTCTATATTTATTTGTCATCGACATTATTGATACTCCACACTCAAAGTGCCTGATGCGGTAAACTCACCACCGCGTATCCCGCCGACATCGCTCGGTACAGCAACCGCCGTTAATGTAGGCTTACTGGCATATCTAAAGGGAAACCAATTATTAAGTTTTAGCTGCTGACCGTTAGCATTGATTTTAATCGCTAAGTTATTGTCAGTCGTTTTTAGTTTACCGGCCACTTTAAAGGTACTATTAGGAACAGACATGGCATCTACTCCTGTAAACTGAATTTTAATCGCTGGGTTATCCGCCGAATCTTCACAATTAATATTGTAATTAATTGGGGTTTCTCCATATGCCCCCCCATCGATTTGATTAATAATCAAATCAGGGAATACAACAGAAACCGGTGCGCCTGGCGCTGGGCCATAAATATCACAGGTTTTTTCCACTACCGTCACTTTGACTTGGATAGCAAAAACCTCAGCAAAACTTTGCCCACTTACCAGTAATAAACTACTGGCAATCAGGGTTGAAACCATTCGCCGAGTTGGGCTTTTCGCTATAATTGGTTTGATTAACGGCTTCATCTTCTGCCCCTTATTACTCGTAAATCATTTCAAAAGCGATGAGTGCAGAATAAGCACCCGGCTCCAATGGGCCAGAAGTTCTTACCGGAGTCACATAATAGGTCAGCTTATCTTGTCCTGATGCTAACAATACTGGGTTACTCTCTTCCCCGAGTGGTAGTGGTTGCCCTTGGCTATTACTCAATGCCAAACCAATTCCTGCGGCGCCATTAACCTTTGCGTAATTAGGCATGAAAGGCACTGTTGGTGCTAAAAAGCGCACTTTTACCGCAGGCTGCGTCGAGCTCCAAGCGGTTTGCCCTGTTCGAATATTTTCTAATGACGTGGATGCTTCTAAACAATCCAACAATTCAATTTGAAACCGAATTGGACGTCCTTCTCCACCTGTGCGGCTTAACTCTGCTGTTTCTGTATTGCCTAATAACACCGATTGGTAACTAGAGGTCATTGCCAATCGGCATGGACTTTCAGTTAATGAACCCGATACATTCAACACACCGTGTTGGCCATCAACATTCCAGTTATCGCTAGGACGGTACAAAGCACGATTGTCATCTTGTGTGAATGCCGATGCGCTACTCATCCCTGCAAGCAAGCAAACTAAAAAGCTATTGCGTAGCTGCTGGGTTAGTTTTTGTTGAGTCATGGTTCTCTCCTTTCCATTCATGCCGACAGGCTTAAGATAATTTATTATTTGGTTTTAGGAACAACCTGACAGCTCGATGCCTGACAACGGAAATTTAGCTCTGGGCGCCCGCCATAATCATTGATATAAGTGATTACTGGTGAATTACCCAACTTGCTCGCACTCACTCCCAAGTTTTCACTCGCAAACGGCGCAACCATTATTGGATTGAATTCTTTGGCATCCGCTTTTGCTGTCGCGCCTGCATTAATAATGGTGACATAGTATGGCGTCGGGTTTTTTAACATCACGGTTTCGCCCTGCTTTTCCAGCGTTAATTTATCTTGTGCTGGAGCCGTATTCTTTTCAGGAATAATGGCTTTGGGGCGATAAAATAATTTCACTCGCGTTTGCAATGCAATCTGCAATGTATTTGGCTTGTCACTTTTTGGTGGAATTTCACGCAAATTAAAGTAGAACAGACTTTCACGGTCGTTCGGTAACATATTGGCAGCCGGTAGTGCTTCAATTTTGACTTGGCTTGATTTGCCCGGCTCTAAACGTTGAACAGGTGGCAGCACAACTAAGGGTGAATTAATTTTTTCACCTTCGGCGTTTTCCATCCAACCCTGTGCTAAATAAGGCAGTTGCTTGTTATTATTTGAAATATTAAGCGAGATGGATTTTTGTCCACCTTCAAAAACGACACGTGTACGGTCCATAGAAACCGCAGCTTGTGCAGCATAAGAGTACAGAATTAGGCTAGTTAGCCCTGCAACAATACTGCGTTGAGTTATCTTTTTCATGCTGTCGTAACCTATTTAGTGACCTATTTAGTAACCTGTTGTGGTTGCTCGGCACTGCATCCGAGCAACCTCTTTATATTCAAAATAATTTGTTAATATTGCTTAACGTTGAGTAATCTGTTGTGCCTGCGAGCTCACACTTATTACTGGAATACACGGAAGCAATAACGCTTGTTCAAGAGAGCCTAACTGTGCTGGGAAGGTCACTTTACATGCCTTGTTTTCTCCCCATGTCACCGTCATTACATCCCCTGGGTTAATACCGCTGATGTAGGCACTACCTGCATCACCGACAATTCCCGTATTTTGATCTTTGGCATTTTTCACTTGCGCGCCAAACGGAGGATACGAACCATCCGTTAAACTCAACACTGTCATGGCTTTTTGTCCCGACACCACTTCGAAACGACGGAAGCCCACGGCACCTTCAGTCATCGTGGCTTGTACCACTGACTGCTGCGCATCTACATCATCTGGCAACGCGTTCAAATCAATCTGCGCCTTACTGCGGTAATAACTATTCACATCACCAACAATCGCTTTACCGAACATGTTCGAACGAACTGGCGCCCCAAATCCTTTAATTGGTACATCTGCTACACCATCCGTGTCTACCACCATACGGGTTCCCCCCATTTGATTAACACGATGGAATCCGCCGCCTTCTGGTGTCATGGTAAAACCACCCGATGCAGACAGTCCAAATGCACTGTATTGACCATGTTGATAGCTGGCATTCGCACTGACTCGTGCACTGTCTGCTTGATGGCTAACAAATGCACTGGTTGAGGCTCCGTAGCGGCTGCTACCTGCACTCACCTGATAGGAGGTTCGGTCATCAATGCGGTCATAATAAGTGGCGCGGTTGGTAGTATCATTGCGGTTCGCATTTAATGAATAGCCTACGCTGCCGCTATTTCCCCAAGGGAATGACAGCGATAAATAGGCACTGTCATCATTGACGCCGTTGTACACACTGCGATTTGCCGACAGGTTCACACTGACATTTTTAATCGAACCAATATCCATATATTTCGAGATCATGATGCTGTAATAGTCATTACTTGGACGATCCCAATAGGTCTGGTGGTTGTAATTCGCATATAATGAAATACC